>CAWEMO010000003.1:0-330722 GCA_963810195.1 uncultured Acidimicrobiales bacterium
CACCTTGAGGCCCGGGACGTGGGCGAGCCACGCCTCGAGCATCTGGGAGTGTCGGCGTCCACCTCGAGCCCACCACCTACGGCGGTGCGCACGACGAGGGGGACCGAGGTCGGCCGCCTGACATGTAGCGGAGCTTGGCCGCGTGGTTGGCCAGCTGGTCGAGGCGGCCCAGGAAGTCCATGAACATGATCTCGGCCACCGGGCGCAGACCGCCGAGGGCGGCGCCGATCGCCGCACCGACGATGGCCTGCTAGGAGATCGGCGTGTCGCGCACCCGGCCGGCGCCGTGCCTCGCGGCAAGGCCCCTGGTCACCCCGAAAACCCCGCCGTCCGGTGTCCTCCCCGAGCAGCACCACCCGGTCGTCGGTCGCCGGGGGCTCGTCGAGCGGCAGCGTGATGGCGGTCCGGACGCTGGTCTCAGCGGGCGCGACCCGGTCCGGGCCGTCGACGATGCGTGTGAACAGTCGAGATGGCGTGTCGACACAGTCGACGATCCGCGTGTCGACACAGTCGACGATGCCGGTGACGAGACGACGTCAGTGAGCAATTCCTGGGCGCCGGGCTCGGGGAGCTCGAGCACCTCCGCCAGGGTGTCGGTGGCCGGGGCCACGCACCGCTCCCAGACGGCGTCGGCGGCGTCCTCGGTGAGCACGCCGCGCTCGACGAGCCTGCGCCGAAAGACGCGACAGCGGCTCCTGCTTCCACGCCTCCTCGAGCTCGGCGGGATCGACATATCCCATGCGGTCGCCGAAGACGTGCCCGAAGAGCCGGTAGGTGACGGCTTCGACGAGAGTCGGCCCCTCCCCCGCCCGGGCCCGGGCCACGGCGCTGGACATCGCCTCGTGCACGGCCACGGGGTCGTTGCCGTCCACGGTGACCCCGGGCATGCCGTAGGCCGCGGCCCGCTCCGCGACGTGCTCGATGCGTTGGTGCTCGCGCACCGCGGTGTGCTCGCCGTACCCGTTGTTCTGGCACAGGAAGATCACCGGGAGCCCCCACACCGCGGCCAGGTTGAGCGCTTCGTGGAAGGCGCCGATGTTGGTGGCCCCGTCGCCGAACGAGGCCACGCTCCGCGTCCCGCTTCCCCCGCGCCGCCGCCCAGGCCAGTCCGGTCGCGATGGGCAGGCCCGAGCCGACCACGCCCGTGGTCAGCATGAGCCCGACGTCGGGCCATGCCACGTGCATGGGACCGCCCTTGCCCTTGCCGGTGCCCTCGGCCCGACCCAGCATCTCGGCCAGCAACGGGCGCAGGGGCACGCCCTTGGCGATCTGGTCGTGCAGGCCCCGGTACGTCGTCACGAGGTAGTCGTCGGGTCGCAATGCCGCGGCCATGCCCGCGGCGGTGGCCTCCTGGCCCCGCGGCGAGTAGTACGCCAGGGTGGCGCTCCCCGCCGAGATGGCGCTGCGCACGGCGTCGTCGGTGGCGGCGATGAGCGCCATGGTGTCGAACATCTCGAGGAGGGCGGCGTGGTCGGGGGCCTCGGCTGTCATCGCCCTTACCGTATGCCGACCCGACAGGGTCCGGCACGGGGCCGGGGGGACCACACTTGTCCACAGCCTTGTGCCGCTGGGACCTTCGACCCTGGACAATCGCGGCTCCGGCACGGAGAGTGGCTCCTGTGGCGACATTCGAATCGTCGGTACAGGGCCTGCGCGTGGCCGGGGCGAGCACGTCCGAGAAGGACATGGTCGAATGGATCGCGCGCCACGGCAAGGAGGAGGGCGCGCTCCTCCAGAGGTACGAGCACTTCGCCGCGGGAGGCGCCGTCACCGGTGACGCGCTATCTCGTGCACCTCATCCTCGAGGACGAGCGCAGGCACCACCAGATGCTCGCCGAGATCGCCCACACCATCGCGTGGGGCAGCCTCAACACCACCGGAACCGGCGCTGCCACGCATGGTGGTGGGCGCGGGCGACGACGAACTAGTCGCGCAGACCAGGGAGCTGCTGGCGTCGGAGAAGAAGGACCGGGCCGACCTCCGGCGACTGCGCCGCAGGCTCCGCAAGTACACCGGGACGATCTGGCCCTTCCTGATCGACCTCATGATCGCCGACACCGACAAGCACACACGGATCCTGCGCTACATCCTCAGGAAGCGCCCGGGCTGAGCTTCAGCGGGCGCCCCGCACCAGCGCCCCCGGGCGGGCGCCGGTGTCACGCCCGTCCTCGAAGGTGGTCTCCCCCGACTTGACCGTGGCCAGGTAGCCGACGGCCTCCTGCACGAGGCGCCTCCCCGGCGGGCAGGTCAGTGACCACCCTGGGAGTGCCCAGCTGCAGGCGCTCGTAGTCGATGACGTTGACGTCGGCCACCATGCCGGGCTCTAGGGTGCCACGGTCGCCCAGGCCGTAGAGGCGGGCGGTGTCGTGCGTCTGCTTCTTCACCACCCATTCGAGGGGCAGGCGCCCCCCACACGTCCGGTCCCGGACCCCAGTGCGTCAGCATGAACGTCGGCTGGGGTGAGTCGCAGATGACGCCGCAGTCCGCGCCGCCGTCGCCCAGGCCGGCCACGGCCGCGGATGCAGCAGCATCTCGCGGGCGGGCTCCAGGCTCATCTGGGCGTAGTTGAGGATGGGGAAGTAGAACAGCCCGTGCCCATCGGCCTCGAGCATGACCTCGTAGGCCACCTCGAGCGGTGGGCGACCGGCCGCCGCCGCGATCGACGCCAGCGACCGGTCCGGGCCCGGCTCGTAGTCCGGGGGCGTGCCGAGGACGAAGTTGACCTTGTAGGCGCGCTCCAGCGCGGCGCGGTGGTCGGGCTCGGGCTCGAACGACACGATGGCGTCGCGCACCGAAGGGTCGCGCAGCGCCTCGACGAGCTGCCCGTCGCTCAGGTGGCGCGCCTTGAGCGCCTGGTAGGCGGGGATCGAGTCGAAGAGGCAGTACGACGTGTGCAGGCCGGTGAGGAGCCCCGTGGCGCGGCCGCGACCTGCGGCCACAGCTGCGCGCCCTCGTCGGCAGCCCGCATCGACTCGTCCATGAGCTCGCGCCACAGCTCGGGAGCGTCGGAGATCTGCAACAGGGCGAAGGTGACGGGGCGCCCCATGGAGACCGACAGCCGGCGCATCCAGTCCACCTCCTTGGCCGGGGCGACGACGTCCTCGCCGGCCACCCCGGCGGGAGCCAGCTCGAAGATCCCCGCGCCGAGCTCGCCGAGCGCGGACCCGATCCCGAACAACTCGTCCTCGGCCGCGTAGGTCCCCGGGACCGGCTCGCCGTCGATGGCCCTGTGGGCGATGGTGCGGGAGGTGGAGAACCCCAGGGCGCCCGCGGCCAGCGCGTCCTGGACGATGGCGCGCATCGCCGCGATGTCTTCGGGCCCGGCGGCCTCGTTGCGCGCCCCGCGCTCGCCCATCACATAGGCGCGCACCGCGCCGTGGGCGATCTGCGTCCCGACGTCGACCGTGAAGCGGCGCCGCTCCAAGGCGTCGAGGTACTCGGGGAAGCTCTCCCAGTCCCACGTGATGCCTTCGGCCAGCGCGGTGCCGGGGATGTCCTCCACGCCTTCCATGAGGCCGATGAGCCAGTCGTGGCGGTCCGGGCACGCCGGGGCGAAGCCGACGCCACAGTTCCCCGTGACGATGGTCGTCACCCCGTGCCACGAGCTGGGGGCGAGGACCTCGTCCCAGGTGGCCTGGCCGTCGTAGTGCGTGTGGATGTCGACCCACCCGGGCGTGACCAACGCACCGTCGGCGTCGATGGTCCGCCGCGCCCGCGTACCGCCGAGCGTGCCCACCGCACTGATGCGACCGTCGTCGACGGCCACGTCGGCGGTGCGTGCGGGTGCTCCGGTCCCGTCCACGACGGTGCCGCCTCGAACCACCAGATCGTGCACCGGGCACCTCCTCGCCTGGCTTCATGGTGACATCGGCCCGTCACCTCCACAAGCGGCCGGCCGGACACGGGCACAAGCAGCCGGCCGGACACGGGCACAAGCGGCCGGCCGGACACGGGCACAAGCAGCCGGCCGGACACGGGCACAAGCAGCCGGCCGGACACGGGCACCCGGCTGGGAGTCCGGGGCTCAGGCGAGACGGGTGGGGATGGACTGGGCGAAGTGGAACACGTCGTCGGGGTCGTATGCCGCCTTCACCGACACCAGCCGGCCGAGATTGTCCCCGTAGTAGGCGCGCTGCCAGTCGGCGAGCATGGGGTCGATGTAGTTCTGGTACGCGGACCCGTCCACGTACAGAGCCACCGCTGCGGCGAAGTGCGCCAACCACGACCAGCCCTGGGACACGGCGGTGGCAGCCACCCCGGAGGCCACGCTGGCCTGGATCCCGCACAGTGCGTTGCGGTGCACGAAGGCCGTGTCGCCCGGCTTCACGGCGTTGATGGCACCCCCGTAGGCGTCGAAGGCGACCCCGCCCCCGAGCCCGGGAAGCGTCCGGCCGAGGTCCTCCACGCTCGACACGAACGCGTCCACACCCGCGGCGGGAGGCAGCGCCGAGATGTAGGCCGACGAAGCCACCGACGCGGCACGCGTGAGCACCCCCGCCGGCGACTGGGCCACGAGATGGCACTGGGCCACGTCGAGGCTCTCGCAGCCGGCTTCGACGAGCATGGCGTGGAGGTACTGCTCGGGCCCCACGAACCGGGACGTCGGCTGGGTGGCCACCGCCGCGACCAACGAGTCGACCAGCGATCCCAACGAGGTCGCCGAGCCGACGAACATCCCCGCCGTCCTCACCTGCATCTGCCCGCCGCTCGACAGGAGCTGGCAGTTCGACCACAGCTCGTCGGGCGTGGTGTGCACCCAGGCGAGCCAGGCGCCGAGGACGTCCGCGGCGGCCGACGGCGGCCAGTCGAGCGTCCACAGCGCCAGCTCCGGAATGGGCACGGCGCCGAAGGTGAACGACGTCACCACCCCGAAGTTCCCCCCTCCCCCGCCGCGACAGGCCCAGTAGAGATCGGCGTCGTGGGTCGGGTCGCAGGTGAGGAGGCGCCCGTCGGCGGTGACGATCCGCACCGACTCGATGGCGTCGCACGTGAGCCCGTACTTGCGACCGAGGACGCCGACCCCGCCGCCGAGCGCCAACCCGGCGATCCCCACCGTCGGGCACGAACCTCCCGGGACGAGCACACCGGCCTGCGACAGCTGATCGTAGAAGTCGACGAGCTGCGTGCCGGCGCCGACGACCGCGCTGACGCGGCCCGCCGACGGCGCGCCGGTGTCCCCCACCGCACCGACGCTCCCCGCTCCAGCGTCGTTCCCCGCGCCTGCCACGTCCACCGAGCTCATGGGCGTGACGTCGATCACCAGTCCCGTGCCGGTCGAATAGCCGCCGTAGCTGTGGCCTCCGCTGCGGGCGATGGGCGTGATGCCGTGCGCACGGGCGAACTCCACACAGCGCTGCACGTCGGCGGGCGAGTTGCAGCGGGCGATGGCGGCGGGGCGGGTGTCGTCGAAGCGGGGGTCGTACACGAGCCGGGCCGTGGGATACGCCGCGCTCGAGGGCAGCACCAGGGTCCCGGCCAACGAGGCGGACAGCTTCGACCACGCCGCGGGGTCCAGCGCCTCGGTCGTCGAGGGCGCCGCCGACGACGTGGCCGTCGACCCCGACCCGCGCCCGGGGGACGTGGAGCAACCGGCCAACGCGGCCGAGGCCGTCCCCGCCGCCACCAGCCCGCCGGCACGGAGAAAGTCGCGCCTGCTCAGACGATCCACGCCCGGGACCCTACAGACGCCCGGCGATCTGCTCCTGGACCACGTGCTTGCGCACCTTGCCCGACGCGGTGCGGGGCAGATCGTCGACCAGCACCCAGCGCCTCGGCACCTTGAAGGCCGCCAGGCGCTCCCGGAGGAACGCCTCGAGGTCGGCCGGGTCCGGGCTCCGGTGCGCGGCCGGCACGACCACGGCCACCGCCGCCTCCCCCCAGCGTGGGTCGGCCACGCCCACCACCGCGGCCTGGGAGAGGTCGGGATGCTCGAGCAGTGCGTTCTCGATCTCGACGGGGAAGATGTTCTCGCCGCCCGAGACGATCATCTCCTTGCGGCGCCCCGTCATGCGCAGGTAGCCGCGGTCGTCCATCGTCACGAGGTCGCCGGTGCGCAACCAACCCCCCGGCCCGATGGCGGCCGCGCTCGCCTCCGGCAGGTCGTGGTAGCCGGCCATGACGTTGGGGCCGCGGACCTCGAGCTCGCCCACCGCACCGCGGGCCAGCGCGGCGCCGCTCTCGGGGTCCACCACGCGTGCCCCCACCCCCGGCAGGGGCCGGCCCAGGGTGGCGCCCTTGTCCTCGGCGGAGTCGTCGAGATGCGTCTGGGAGATGAACCCGCACGCCTCGGTCTGGCCGAACACCACGGCGAACTGCACGCCCAGGGCCGCCTCGATCCGGCGCACCAGCTCGGCGGGCACGACCGCACCGCCTCCACTCACCGCCCGCAGCGTCGACAGGTCACGGCGCCCGAAGTCAGGGTGCTCCACCAGGGCCAGCAGCATGGTGGGGACGCCGCAGGTGAGCGTGGCCCGTTCCGCTTCGACGAGCTCGAGGACGAGGCCCGGGTCGAAGGCCGGCACCAGCACGGCCGTGGCCGAAAATTGGCACAGCTGGAACGACACCACCTGCCCGCCCACGTGGAACAACGGCATGGTCTGCACGTAGACGTCACCGGGCTGCATCCCGAACCGCATGGCCCCGAAGCGCGCCGCGTTGGTCATGCCTCGATGGGTGAGCAGCGCCCCCTTCGGCGCGCCGGTCGTCCCGGAGGTGTACACGAGCTGGGCCACGTCCTGAGGCGTTGGTGTGCGCGCCGTCAGGTCCACGGTCTCCGGGCGTGCAGTCTCCGGGCGTGCAGTGCCCGGCGGTGCCGTCGCGCAGAACGTGTCCCAGTCGTCGAAGGACCACACCTCCCGCAGCGCCGGGAGGTCGGGCCTGAGCGCGTCGATGGTCCCGGCGAGGTCCTGTCCGCGGTGCTCGGGCACCACGAACACACCGGACGTGGCGGATTGGCCGAGCACGTGCCGGAGCTCGGCGGCGCGCAGCGCGGGGTTGACGGGCACGAGCACGAGGCCGGCCAGGGCCGCGGCGTAGGTGAGGATCAACGACTCGGGGATGCCGGGCGCCACCACCGCCACGCGCTCGGAGGGCGCGAACCGAGCCGCCAGCGCCCGCGCCGCGCCCTGCGCGTCGGTGAGGAGCTCGGAGTAGCTCCAGCGCCGGCGCGCCGCGGGGTCGACCGTGCCGGCCACGAGCGCGGTGGTGTCGGGGCTGCGGCGCGCCGCGTCGCGCAGGATGGAGGCCACGGTGGAGTCGACAACGGGCTCGGAGTCGTCCGGAACCCAGATCGACACCGGTTGCGGTTGCGGCTCCGGTTGCGGTTGCGGCTCCGGTTCTGGTTCTTGTGCCGCCCGCGCCATCGTCAGTCCCCGAGGTACTCGCCGAGGGTGGCGTGGAAGTGGCGGATGCGGCTCTCCTGGTAGCGCGCCAGGGTGACGTCGGGACCGTCCGCCGCCTCCAGCCCGTGCTGGACGCGGGCCAGGGTGGCGGTGTCCTGGTCGAGGATGCGGCCCAGGTAGCCGAGCTCGGGTGCGTCGGCCCAGCGTTGCCCGTGATCGAGGTACCGGGTGGGCGCGGCCGGTGGGCGGGGGCCCGCAACCGGGACCGGCTCGAGCAGCATGACGTCCATCACCGCGGCGGCGTGGTCGTCGTCGTGGGGCCGGAACCGGTAGGCGAGGGGAGTCGTGTACCCGGCCCACGGCACGAAGTTGGGGAACACGAAGTACTCGATGGCGTCGAGCGCCTCGCAGTCGGTGACCGCGGAGTAGTCGCCGCCGGTGCGCTGCGCCAGCTGGGTGCGGGTGCGCTCGGCCAGCACCTGGCGCGCCGTGCCCCCTTCGGGTACCACGGCATCGGCGTCGTCCTTGGTGAGGAACATGGCGTCGAGGATGTCCTGCTCCCCCACCTCGTGGACGTGGTCGCTGGCGATCCCGACCGGTGTGATCATGCGGTTCACGTGGCGGACGCCTTCGTACACGTCGTACTCGGTCTGGGTGTCACCGCTCGTCTTGAGCAGCTGGGGATGGACGGCGACCGTGTGGTAGCTCTCGATGAACGCCTCGAGCGCCACCTTCCAGTTGCACGGCACGACGCGCACGACGTGCGCGGCCAGATAGCGGTCCCCGAGGTCCCACGACGCGAAGTGCTCGGGGAGGATCTCGAGGTAGTCCTCGAGGCTCGGGGCTCCGGGGTCCACGTTCACGAACACGAACCCGCCCCACCTCCCCACCCGCGCCTGGGGGAGGCAGAATTCGGCCGGTTCGACGTGGGGGAAGTCCCACGGGCACGGCATGCCCGCGAAGGTGCCGTCGAGGTTCCAGGTGAACCCGTGGAAGGGACAGCGCAGCTCGCCGATGCGACCCGGTTGGGTGCGCAGCCGCGTCCCGCGGTGCAGGCACGAGTTGGAAAAGGCGCGGATGTCGTCGGGGCCGCAGCGCACCACGACGAGCGAGAGGCCCGGCGCGCCGTAGACGACGGAGTCGCCGACCTCGGGGATCTGCTCCTCCCGGCACGCCATCTGCCACACCCGGCGCCACACCGCGGTCACCTCGCGCTCGTGCACGGCACGGCTCGTGTAACGCGCCCGGGGGACGCCCGACGTGCGCAGGTGGGCGTCACCGACGGCGCGCAGGACGGGGGGTACCGGGCGCGTCTCGGCGTCGAGCAGCTCCTGCACGACGCGCGCCCCGTGGGGGAGCTCGGTCACCGGTCCCCCGCCGCGGCCTCGCCGGCCCGGAAGCCGAACACGAGGGCGGGCCCGAGAGTGGCACCCCCCGCCGCGGTGGCCGTCCCGAAGGGGCTGGCGGCCGCGTTGCCCGCCGCGTAGAGCCCCACCACCGGGACGCGGCCTGCCGACAGCACACGCCCGTGGTCGTCGGTGCGCGGTCCGCCCTTGGTCCCCATGCAGCCGAGATGGACGTCCAAGGCGTAGAAGGGGGCCTCGCCCAACGGTGCCAACGTCGGGTGAGGGGCGCTCGGGTCGCCGATCCAACGGTCGTAGGGGAACGTGCCCCGGCCGAAGTCGGGGTCCTCGCCGCGCGCGGCGCCGGCGTTGAACCGCGTCACCGTGTGCTCCAGCGTTCCCGGCGCCATGCCCGTGCGCCGCTCCAGCCCGGCCAGATCGTCGGCACGCGCCAACCACGCCGGGTCGGGCGAGCCGGGCTCGAGAGGGCCCACGGGGTAGCGGCGGCGATAGGCGGCGTCGAACACCATCCAGCACGGTGCGGCCGGGAACCTCGTTTCGCCCGCAGCGGCGCGGCGCATGGCCCTCCCCACCTCGCCGTAGCTCTGCGCCTCGTCGACGAAGCGCGCGCCGGCCCGGTCCACCATGATCGCCCCGGGCTGGGCGCGCTCGCCGTGCAGCGGTCGGTAGTGGCGGACACCGTCGACATCTTCACCCGGGGCGTGCATGGCCGGCATCCACCAGCCCTCCGCCGTGTTCCCGAGGACCGCACCGGCGGCCCGCGCCATGCGGACGCCGTCCCCGCCACAGCCGGCCGGGCCCATGGCGACGAGGGGAGCGCCACCGAGGAGCTCGGCCACCAGACCGGCATCGTGCTGGAAGCCTCCCGACGCCAGCACCACGCGGCCCGACTGGAGCTGCCCGTCGACGATGACGCCCACCACGCGTCCGTCGTCGACCGCGAGCCGCGTGGCGCGCGCCGCGGTCCGGACCTCCACCCCGGCGTCGACCACGGCGGCCAGCAGGCCACCCGCCAGCGCCCGGCCCCGCACGTGCCCACGCAGGACCACGCCGTCGTTGGCCGGGGTGCTCGCGTCCAGGCCCGAGGCCGACGAGCCCGCGGTGGCGGTGCCCGCATGGGCAGCTGCCGGGGAGGGCTGGTCGAAGGCGAACTGGACGCGGGCTTCGATGTCCGGTGCCAGGCGCAGCGCCCGGGGCCACAGCGACCGTCCCCCCCTCTTGGCACCGGGCAGCTCGCCGCGGTAGTCGGGCCAGTGCTCGAGGACCTCCCACTCGATCGGCGTGCGGTTCTCGATCTCGTCGGTGACGCGGCGCGTGTCGGACACGAAGGCCCGCACGAGCCCGGCGTCGACGTCGCCGCCGGACAGGGCGCCCAGATAGGCGAGCGCCTCGTCGGCGCTGTCGTCGACGGTGGTGCTGCGCCCGTTGCGGCCGTGCGCCGGCATCCACACCACGCCGCCGGACATGGCCGTGGTGCCGCCCACGGCGTCGGCACGCTCGACCACGAGCACGTCCGCACCCGCGCCCGACGCGGCCAGGGCGGCCGCCAACCCGGCGGCGCCGGACCCCACGACGACGACGGAGCGGGCGTCTGACACTGGGCCCAGGGTAGGTCCTCTCCCCCGTTCACGAGGGAAAGAAGAGTCAGGCGCCTTCACCCGCACGGCTGGATCCTGGGCCTCGTACCATCGGGGCCATGGCCCTGCCGCCCCCCTCACCGACCACCACCGCCCTCGTCACCGGCGCATCCTCGGGCATCGGCGCCGATCTGGCCCGCGAGCTCGCCGCGCGCGGGCACGGGCTCACGTTGGTGGCACGCCGCCAAGAGAAGCTCCACGCGTTGGCCGCCGAGCTGCACGGTGCAAGGGGCGTGCGGACCGAGGTGATCGCCCTCGACCTCACCGACCCCGCGGCACGAGGCGGCCTCCCCGCCACCCTGGCCGAACGGGGGCTCACCGTCGACGTGCTCGTCAACAACGCCGGCTTCAGCACCACCGGTCCGGTGCACCGCAGCGACCGTGCGCGTGAGATGGCCATGATCCGCACCGACGTCGAGGCGGTCGCCGATCTGTGCAGCATCTTCCTACCCGGGATGGTGGAGCGCGGGCGCGGGGCCGTGCTCAACGTGGCGTCGACGGCCGCCTTCCAGCCCCTCCCCGGACAGGCGGGGTACGGGGCGAGCAAGGCGTTCGTGCTCTCCTACAGCCGTTCGGTGCGCGCCGAGCTGCGCGGGACGGGCGTGACGCTCACGGTCCTGTGCCCCGGCCCGGTGCGGACCGAGTTCGCCGAGACGGCGGGGTTCACCACCGAGGAGTCCGAGAATTCGCTGCCCCAGATCATGTGGTTGCCTGCCGCCGAGGTCGCGCGCATCGCGGTGGCCGGCCTGGAACAGGGCAAGACCGTGGTGATCCCGGGCTTCGCCAACCGGGTGGGCGCCCAGTTCGCGCGCCACGCGCCCCATCAGGCCCTGGCGGGGTTCCTCGCCAGCCAGCACCCCGCCCTGAAGAACCGTCGCTGAACAACCACCCCAAGACCGAGATAGTGGTTCCGGCCTCTGTCGTACCGACTCCGCCGGTGTCGTAGCGACTCCGCCGGGGTCGATCCCGCCGTGCCCGGCATCGAGGGACACCGTCCGGTGGCGCGACCCGGCGCGAAGTCACCTGTGGACGGTGACTCCCGGATGGTACCGAGGTGGTCTCGCGGATTGTTCGCGGCAATGCGAGTCGCCGGGAACGCCTCCTCCGTCGGGGACGGCCTCGAGGCACATCCTCACAGCGGGCCGGAATAAACCGGCGGTCAGGACGGTTGCCGCACACGTGCAGGTGGAGATCTTTTCCGACGTCGTCTGTCCATGGTGCGCAATCGGCAAGCGCCGCTTGGAGGCCGCTCTCGGCCGGTTCGAGCATGCCGACGACGTCGACGTCGTTTGGAGGGCCTTCGAGCTCGACCCCGGGGCTCCGGCGCGGCGTGACGGAGACAACGTCGATCGCCTGGCGAGGAAGTACGGCATGACGCGCCAACAGGCCGTGGAGGCCAATGCTCGACTGACGGCGGCGGCCGCGGCCGAAGGGCTCGACTTCCACCTCGAGCGGACGCAGTCCGGCAACACGTTCGATGCGCACCGACTGCTGCACTACGCCCGGTCCGCCGGACCGGGCTTGCAGAATGCGCTCAAAGAGCGGCTCTTCGTGGCGTACTTCACCGACGGCGACGCCATCGGTGATCCCGAAACCTTGGTGAGGCTTGCCACCGAGGTGGGCCTCGACCCGCACGAATGCGCCGACATTCTCGCCGGGGACCGCTACGCGGCTGAGGTTCGGGGCGACGAGCGCGACGCGTACGAGCTCGGAGTGACCGGTGTCCCGTTCTTCGTCGTGGACGGCAAGTTCGCCGTGCCCGGCGCCCAGGATGCCGACACGGTTCTCTCGGTCCTGCGGCGGGCGTGGAAGAAGGCCCACCCCCTCGAGGTGGCGGTGGTGTCGGCCGACGGCGCGGCCTGCGAGGGTGACAGCTGCGCCCTCTGAGCAGACCCGGCGGGACTCTGACCCTGGCGGCTTTCGATATCCATCGGCGGGACATCCACCGGTGACCTGTCTTCGTGGGCTCGACTCGTCGCCTTGTCGACTTTGGATCCGGCACCTGGCATCGTTGATCACCTCGACCACGATCCCGGTTTGAGGCGCATGAGGGGCGGGTATCGGGAATGATGGTGGATTGAAGAACCACTTCGCTGAGCAACGATCTCGTAGGGACGACGATACGGAGGCACAGTGGCAGTCGCGGTGCAGCTCGATTTCCGAGGAGCCACCCTCGAGCAGTACGACCAGATCAACGAGAGGATCGGGCTCCTCCCGGGGGGTCCGGCCTCGCCGCAGGAGCTCTTCCACTGGGTCGCCGGGACCGACGACGGGTTCCGCGTCGTCGACGTGTGGCAATCACGTGAGGCGTTCGAGCGGTTCGCGCGGGAGAAGCTCAGTCCGATCTACGAGGAGGTCGGCGTGCTCGATCCCCCCGAGGTCCAGTTCTTCGAGGTGCACAACTACCTCGCCGGTGGACGGTGGAGGGGCTGACAGGCACGCGGCATAGTGCGATCGACGCGGCCGGCGCGATCGACGCGGCCGGCGCGATCGACGCGGCCGACGAGCCCGTCGAGTCCCCGCGAGGACAGGTGCGCCTGTCGCTGTGGCATCAACGTGTGACATCGGCGCTATGGCACTGACGTGTGACATCGTCGCTATGGCACCACGCCCTGCCATCGTCAGGAGCGTCGGCGCGTCGAAAAACGCGCGCTGCATTCTTGTCACGCGGCGGCGGAGACTACAGAATGTGTGCGTGGGTGTGGCGGGAAGTCATCCGCGACCACCGCGGGAGCTTGGACGCGAAACTCAGGCTTGAAGGTGGCGCACCACAGAGGCTGTTGTCCCCGAGCGACCTGTCGCCCCCTACAGGTCGCCGGGACAACGCCCCCACTGATCGCAGATCAGTCGCAGATCAGTCGAAGTCTTCTCTGAGCACGATCCCCCTCCGCACCTCCGCCCTCCCCGCCGGGGTGCCCGCGGCGCCCACTCGGGCCCAGCCTCCGGATGGTGCCGGCCCTCACGCCCCGGGGTGGGCCCCGGCGGCCGTCGGGCGGGAGCACAGAATGGGGGCGCCGACGGAGCCACAGATGGAGGCACCGACGGAGCCACCGATGGAACGGCCCGGGCGCGCCTAACCTTGCACCCGAGCGGGGACAGAGGAGGGGTGGTGACTGCCACCGAGAACGTCGCGGTGCTCTTCACCGACCTGGTCAACTCCACCGAACTGGCATCGGCGCTCACGCCCGAGGCCGGCGGGGCGTTGCGGCGGGCGCACTTCTCCGCGCTGCGCCAGGCCGTCGCGGCGTCGGGCGGCACCGAGGTGAAGAGCCTGGGCGACGGGCTCATGGTCGTGTTCCCCATCGCCTCCGCCGCCTTGTCGTGCGCCGTGGCCATGCAGCAGGCCGTCGAGCGGGACAATGCCGGTGTGCCACGACCTCTGGGTCTGCGTGTCGGCGTCAGCGCGGGTGAGGTGTCGAGGGAGGAAGACGACTACTTCGGTGACCCTGTGGTCGAGGCGGCCCGCCTGTGCGCGAGCGCCACCGGTGGCCAGATCCTGGCCGCGGACCTCGTCCGGGCCATGGCCGGACGACGCAGCTCCCACGCCTTCATCCGGCTCGGCGCCTTGGAGCTGAAGGGCCTGCCCGATGCGGTCGAGACCCTCGAGGTCCGGTGGGAGCCGCGGCGCGACGGCGACGCCGCCGCGACGGCGATGCCAGCCCCGCCGCGTCTGGAGATCGCGCCCGTCTTCGGGGTGATCGGGCGTGCCACCGAGTCAGCCCAGTTGACCGACGCCTTCAAGCGTGTGGTCGCGGGCGAGGGCCGCGAGATCGTCCTCGTGTCGGGTGAGGCCGGGATCGGCAAGACCACGCTCGCCACCCAGGTGGCGCGTGCCGCGTTCGAGGCGGGCGCCACCGTCTTGCTGGGCCGCTGTGACGAGGACCTCGGTGCCCCCTACGGGCCGTTCGTCGAATCCCTCTCCCACTACGTCGCGTACGCGCCGGAAGAGGACCTGCGCGCCCATGTGGACGCCTTCGGTGCCGAGCTCGCCAGGATCGTCCCCGCGCTGCGACAGCGCTTGGGCGAGCTGCCCGCGCCCCAGAGCGCCGACCCCGACACCGAGCGGTACCTCCTCTTCAACTCGGTGGTCGGATTGCTCGGAAAGGTCTCCGAGGAGAAGGCACTCGTGCTCGTCCTCGACGACCTGCAGTGGGCCGACAAGCCCAGCCTCCAGCTGCTGCGCCATGTAGTGGCCAACACGACGCCTCTGCGCCTTCTCATCGTGGGCACGTATCGCCATTCGGAGCTGTCGAGCCATCACCCGCTCACCGAGGCCTTGGCCGCGCTGCGGCGCGAGTCGGGGGTGAGCCGCATCGCGCTGTCGGGCCTCGACGACGCCGGGGTGCTCGCCCTCATGGAGGCCGCCGCGGGTCACGACCTCGACGACGAGGGAGTGGGACTGGCGCACGCGCTGTACCGCGAGACCGACGGCAACCCCTTCTTCGTGAGCGAGGTACTTCGCCATCTGTCGGAGACCGGGGCCATCTACCAGGACACCACCGGCCGGTGGACGGCCGCCGCCGACCTCGACACCATGGCGATGCCCGACAGCGTGCGCCTCGTGATCGGCTCCCGGGTCGCCCGCCTGGGCAAGGCCGTCAGCCAGGTCCTGCCGCTCGCCGCCGTGATCGGCCGCGAGTTCGACCTGGACCTGCTCGCTCGTGTGTCGGGGCGCACCGAGGACGAGTTGCTCGATCTCCTCGATGCCGCCGCCGCGGTGGCACTGGTCACCGAGGTCACCGACGCCCCCGGGCGCTACTCCTTCGCCCACGCCCTCATCCAGCACACCTTGTACCAGGACCTGGGCGCGACCAGGCTGGCCCGCGCTCACCGCCAGGTGGCGGAGGCCATCGAGACCATCGTCGGGAACCGGGCCGGCTCCCGGGTGGGCGAGCTCGCCTACCACTGGTTCAACGCCACGCAACCGGTCAACACGGGCAAAGCCGTCACCTACGCTCGTCAGGCGGGAGAGGCGGCCCTCGCCGCCCTCGCGCCCGACGACGCCGTGCGCTACTTCTCCCAGGCACTCCATCTCGTCGACCTGGCGCCCGGAGGTGACCCTCTTCTCGCCTGCGACCTTCGCATCGGGCTGGGCCAGGCCCAGCGCCAGGCCGGGATGGCGACGTTCCGCGAGACCCTCCTCGCCGCCGCGCAGCGGGCGCGCGAGCTCGGCGCCCCCGACAGGCTGGTTCAGGCCGCCCTGGCGAACAACCGGGGGTGGTTCAGTGCCAGCGGCGTCATCGACACCGACAAGGTGGCCGTGCTCGAGGCCGCCCTCGCCGCCCTCTCGGACCAAGACAGTCGCGAGCGGGCGCTGTTGCTCGCTACGTTGTGCACCGAGCTCAGCTTTGGAGTGCTCGAGCAACGGCGGGCCCTGGCCGACGACGCCAGGGCCATGGCCCGGCGCCTCGACGACCGAACCACGCTCATCCAGGTGCTGTGCCTGCTCAACAACCCGCTCCAGATCCCCTCGGCCCTCGACGAGCGCATGGCCGACACCACTGAAGCCCTGGCCCTGGCCGAGGCGCTCGGCGATCCGGAGGTCCTCTACCACGCGGGGAGCAACATCCAGGTCAACGCCATGCAGGCCGGGGAATTCGAGTTGGCGACCCGCTGCCTCGACAACCTGCGGACCCTGAGCAACCGCCTCCGCCAACCCACGTTGATGTGGATGACGGCGTTCAAGGAGACAGGCGAGGCCATCATGGCCGGTGATTCGGAGCGGGCCGAACAGCTCGCGACCGCCACCTTCGAGATGGGCACCGATTCCGGCCAGCCCGACGCTCTGGCCATCTACGGGTCCCAGTTGATGTACGTACGCCATCAACAAGGTCGCCTCGGTGAGCTCGTCTCGCTCATCGAGCAGGCGGTGGCCGACAACCCGGGCATCCCGGCCTTCCGTCCCATCCTGGCCTCGGCCCATCTCGAAGCGGGCAACGACGTCACTGCGCTCGGGCTGCTCGAGTCCGCCGCGGCCGACGGGTTCGCGTCGCTGCCGGTCGACTTCCTCTGGATGATGGGCGCCACGTTCCACGCGCTGGTGGCCGTCGAGCTGCGCGCCACCGGGCCGGCCCGGAAGCTCTACGACATGCTCGCCCCCTATCACGGCCAGGTCCCGTTCATCGGGACGCTCGGGTTCTTCCCCGTCGCGTTGGCCCTCGGGGGGCTGGCCTCGGTGCTCGGCCGCTACGAGGAAGCCGAGGCCTCCTTCTCCGAGGCGGCCGAGCTCAACACCCGCGGCCACATGGCGTACTCCACCGCGTACACCGAGCTGTGGTGGGGGCAGATGCTCGTCGCCCGCGGGGGGTCGGGTGATCTCGACCGGGCACGGACCCTCTTCGAGCGCGCCCGCGAGCGTGCCGCCGCCCACGGGTACGCCGGTGTCGAGCGCAGGGCGGCAAGAGAGCTCTCGAGCCTGTCCTGACCCGGACCCGCGGTCATGCTCCGGCCGTGTGCATCGGAGCGGCGCCGGGTAGCGTCGTGGGATGGCACGGATCGAATTCCCCGAGCGGGGCTACGGCGAGCACGTGGACTGGGCGCTGTTGCGGCCCAAGATGGCGGCGGGCATGGGGGCCCTCTCCGAGGCCGTCTACCAGAACAGCCAGCTGCCGGTGCGCGAGCGTGAGGCGGCGCGCTGGACGATTGCCCTCATCAACGACTGTGTCGTGTGCCAGGACACCCGCGCCCGCGACGGTGTGGCGGCCGGTGTCGACGAGGGCTTCTACGGCGAGGTCGCCGATTGGCGCTCCAGCACAGCGCTGAGCGACCGCGAACGCCTCGCCGCGGAGTTCGCGCAGCATTTCGCCATCGACCACCTGAACATGGACGACGAATTGTGGGGCCGGCTGCGCGCCGCGTTCTCCGACGACGAGCTCGCGGACCTCACCATGTGCTGCGGCATGTTCCTGGGCCTGGGGCGGGTGCTGGCCGTCGTCGGGGTGCGCGCCCCCGACGAGCGCATCCTGGTCTGAGCCCACTGAGGAGCCGGCGCTCCCTGAGCGATCAGCCCGCCTGTCACGGAGGGCCGATCCCCACCTGCCGGGCGCTCACCGGACGCCGGGGTACCACCGCGTCGATCAATCCGGTGTGCACGACCGTGTAGGCGTCGCCCAGGGTGCGCAACGCGGACAGGAAGCTGGCTTCGGGGTCATACCCGACCTCGACGTCCTTGGTGCCGAATTGCAGCTCCGCCTTCTCGAGCTGAGCGGTGGGCACGAAGAGCCAGGCCACCGGCTGCGAAGAGGACGCCTCCTCGTAGATCGACTCGGACCGTACCTGGTCCCCTCGGACAGGCGTGAAGACCAGGTGCCGGCCTGACAGGTAGTCGAGTTTGTAGCCGACCCAGTAGTTGGCAAAGCCGTGCATGAGGTGATGCTGCTCCAGGACGGCGACGGCATGCTCCGTCGCCGCGTTCGGGTCGGCCCGCAGGGAAACGGACGCGCCCGCCTTGAGCTCGGAGAAGCCGGTGACCGCCAGCACCAGGGCCACCGTCGCCACCGCCGTCGCCACCACGGTGACGCCCACCCGCGATGCGGTCCGCGTCGCACTCATGGCCCGTCGATGGCGGGCCCGCCGATGTGCCCACGGGAAGTCCATGCGGAACAGCCCCTCGCATCCGGTCGCGAGCATCAGCGCCAGGAGGGGTGGGAGGTAGATCCCGTAGCGACCGTCTCGCCAGAACGACGCGAGGGGATTCACCGCGTACAGCAGGGGGAAGGCGAGCACGGCGGCACCGATAATCCTGGCCCGTCCGCGTCGAGCGAGGCAGATCACCGCCGCGCCTACCAGGGCCGCCTCCACAACCAGCTGCAGGAGGACGCCGCCGATCCCCGGGACCGTCTGCGTTCCGCTCCCGTAGCGTTGGAGCCCCAGCTGGATCGGGAGCACGTGGCCGAAGAACGTCTGCAGGTGGTTCAGATAGCTTCCGCTGGTGGGCGAGGCCTCGGACGAGGAGTTCAAGGAGCGGAACCCGTCGGGAAGGTTCGACCACAGCCATGGCAGTGCGCCGGTCACGACGGCGGCCGCTCCCAGTGCCAGGCGTGGCAACCAGAACCGCATCCCCGGGCCCGGCCGGGAGCCGATGACCGCACCCGACACCAACGCGAGAGCGGGAAGGATGTAGTAGACGGACTCGGGCGAGGCCCACCATCCCACGCCGAGCGCCAGGCCGAACCCGGCGATGTCGTGGTACCGGCGCCGGCCGTCGAGGATCCTCAATGCCAGCAGCAGCGAGGCGGCCCCGCAGACGAGCGCGGCGTTGTGGAACCCAAACTCTCGGGAGTTGGTGATGCCGAAGGCAGGCACGATCCAGACCAGCGTCCCCGCCAGAGCCGCCAGCATCCGATCGTCGACCAGCCGCAACGCCGTGCGCCACGTCAACAACGCGGCGATCGCCACCAGCAACGTCGGGGCGAGCGCCAGTGAGAACCCCGTCGTGCCGAACAGGGCGACCACCACGGCGACGAAGTAAGGCTCAACTCCTCCGTAGGACTGGCCCCAGTAGAACGCCACGAAGTGGCCGTGGAGGATGTCCAACGACATGAGGCCCACCACGGCCTGGTCGGAGTTGAGGATCTGGTGCGTCGCGTACCAGAGGTGGACGAAGCAACCGAGGAGCACCATGGCGACGATGAGCGCCCGGCACGTCCACGGCCACAGCCACGACCCCCGAGACCGCCCCGACCGACCGGTGCGGACCTCGGGGAGACGCCGGCCGCCAGATTGGAGGGAATCGGGAAGCACCGCGCTCCTCACGATGCCTGCGCTCTGGACGGCCCCGGTGACGCGGCTCGGCCGATCGTCGGGGCCCGCCGATCAGAAGTGGCCGAGGACCGGGTGCGGGACGTAGAGCTCCTCGAGCGCCTTGATCTCCTCGGCGCTGAGCTCCAACTGCTCGGCGGCGAGGGCATCGGTGAGATGGCTCACCTTGGTCGATCCCACGATGGGTGCGGTCACGCCCGGACGGTGCAGCAACCATGCCAGGGCGACCTGGGCCGGCGGCACGCCACGCGCCGCGGCGACCTCGGCGACACGCTCGACGACGTCGAAGTCCGAGGGTTGACTGTAGAGGTAGTCCGTGAAGGGGTCGGTGCCCGAGCGGGTCGTGCGCCGCTCGCCGTCGCGGGTGCGGTTCCCGGTGAGCACCCCACGCGCCAGGGGGCTCCAGGGGATGACCCCGATGCCCTGGTCGATGCACTGGGGGATCATCTCCCGCTCCTCTTCGCGGTAGAGCAGGTTGTAGTGGGGCTGCATCGACACGAAGCGCGTCCAGCCGTTGCGCTCGGCCACGTGCTGGGCCTTGGCGAATTGCCAGGCGAACATGCTGCTGGCCCCGATGTAGCGGGCCTTGCCCGCCCGGACGACGTCGTGGAGCGCGCCCATGGTCTCCTCGATGGGCGTGCGGGGGTCCCACCGGTGGATCTGGTACAGGTCGACGTAGTCCATCCCCAGACGGGAGAGCGAGGCGTCGATGGCGGACAGGATGTGCTTGCGCGACAGCCCTCCTCCGTTCTCGCCCGGGGTCACGGGCATGAACACCTTGGTGGCAATCACCACTTCGTCGCGGGTCAGCATCTTGCTCACCAAGCGCCCCGTCGCCACCTCGCTGGCGCCGGCGGAATAGGTGTCGGCGGTGTCGAAGAACGTGACCCCACCTTCGACCGCGGCCCGCACGATGGGCTCGGCCCCGTCCTCGTCGAGCACCCACTCTCGTTCGCTGTCGTTGCCGAAGCTCATCATCCCGAGGCAGATGCGAGACACCCGCATCCCGGTGCTGCCCAGGTTCACGTACTGCATCGGTCCATCGCCTCCCGCCGTGAGCCCACATGCCAGCGTTGCCCACCTACCCGGTGGGCTCGCCGGGCACACCTTAGGCTCGACAGCGCGCCGGGCCCTCAGCGGCGCCGGGCCGTCAGCAGGGCCGGGCCGTCAGCAGGACCGGGCCGTCGGGCAGGGCCGGGCCGTCGGCAAAGCCGGGCCGTCGGCGGCGGCGAGCGCCTCACCACATCCGGGTCGTGGCTAGGTCCGCCCCGGCCCGCAGGGCGCGCAGCTTCTCCCACACCACCGACGGGGCGATGTCACCGATCCCCGCCGAGGTGTCGAAGCCGCAGTCGGTCCCGGCGATGAGGCGCCGGGGGTCGCCCACCGCGTCCGCCGCCCGCACGATGCGGTCGGCCACGACCTCGGGGTGCTCGACGTAGTTGGTGGTGGTGTCGATCACGCCCGCCACGAGCAGCATCCCCTCGGGCAGCGGGTGGCGCTCGAAGCACCGGTGCTCGTGGGCGTGGCGGGGGTTCGCCATCGACACCACCAGCGCGCCCACGTGCGCGCGGTACAGCCGGGGGAGGATGTGCTCGAGGGGGACGTCGCCGGTGTGGGGTCCCTCGTAGTTCCCCCAGCACACGTGCAGGCGGACGCGGCCCGGGTCGATGCCGGCCAGGGCGCCGTTGACGGCGTCGACCACCGTGTCGACCCAGGACAGGAAGTCGGCGAGGGGCCGCTCGGCGAAGAGCGTGTGGCGCTCCAGGGCGAGGTCCGGCGCATCGATCTGCAGCAGCAGGCCGCGTCCGACGATGGCGCGGTACTCGGAGCTGAGCGCGCCCGCCACCGCGTGCACGTACTCCTCCATCGTGGCGTAGTGCCGGTTCTCCATCGCCGACGCCACGATCCCCGGGGAGGCGGCGGTCATGAACGTCTCGGCGAAGGGGGCCGAGGCGACGAGCGCGCACTCGGTGTCGACCTCGGACGTGTCCCGGTACGCCACCGCGTCCAGCGCCGCTGGGGCCGCCATGAGGTTCACCTGCCGGCGCAGGTGACGGGGCACCACCAGATCGAGGAAGTCCGGATGGTCGAGCAGGTCCCGCATGAGGGGACGCTGGCTCGTGCCGCCGAACCCCGTCATCCGGTGCTGGACGTAGGTGACGAAGCTCTCACGCGCCTGCTCGCCGTCGTTGCCGACGTCGATGCCGGCCGCCACCTGCGCGGCGACCACTTCGGCAGTGGCCTCCCGCACCTCCCGCTGCAGCTCGGCCGCGTCGACGTCCTCGCCCCGGCTGCGCCGTCCGTGCAGCTCGGCCAGGGCGCGGGGCCGGGGCAGGCTGCCGGCGTGGGTGGTGAGGAACCGCTCCTCGCTGCGCAGCACGGTCCCGACTACCCGGCGTCGGCGTCAGCGTCGGCGCCGGCGGCTCGGCCCGATCCTGAGGGCGAGCCGGCGCCCACGCCGATGAGCTCGATGCGCACCCCGTCGGGGTCGACCACGCACGCCATGGCGACGGAACCGGTCGGCGAGGGCTGGTCGATGCGGCGGGCGGGGCCGAACCCGAGCGCATCGAGCCTCTCGAGGACGGCGTCGACGTCCACGTAGAACGACAGCAGGAAGAAGCCCGCCCCCGCCGTCGGCGCACCGGCACCGCCACGAGCACCGGCACCGCCACGAGCACCGGCACCCGCGGCACCCGCGGCACCCGCGCCTCGAGCACCGGCACCCCGGTCCCCGCCCTCGAAGACGACGAGCTCGACCACACCCGCCTCCGGATGCCGGCGGTCGCCGAGAAAGACCGACCGCAGCGTGTTCGACGGAGCGTCGAAGAGCGTGCCCCAGTCGCCGTCGAAGACGTGGTCCATGAGGACCTCGAGGCCGAGGCCGTCGCGGTAGAAGCGCAGGCTCGACTCCACGTCGCGCACGACGATGGCGCTGTGGTGGACGCGGGCGCCCATCACTTCCCGAGGCTCTCGGCCGGGTCGATCGGGCTCCACAGCGAGACACCGCCGTCCGCCGCCAGCACCTGCCCGGTGACCCAGTCGAGCTCCACCAACGCCACGATGGCGCGGGCCACGCCGTCGGGGGTGCCGACGTCGCCCAGCGCCGAGCGCTCGGCGACGCGCTCGCGGTACCCGGTCAGTCGGCTCGTCGAGGCGAACATGGGGGTGTCGGTGGTGCCGGGGGCCACGGCGTTGACGCGGATCCCGAAAGGCCCGAGCTCCCGGGCCGCCACCCGCACGAGCTCGGCCACACCGGCCTTGGACACGCTGTAGTGCCCCATCATCCGATCGGCGAGGAACCCCGAGATCGAGCTGACCGCCACGACCGCCCCACCGCGGCCCCCCGCCACCATGACCTTGCCCACTTCGCGCAGGCACAGGAACGTCCCCCGCAGGTTCACTCCCATGACACGGTCCCACTCCGTGCTGGGGAGGTCGACGAGCGCTCCGAAGCCGCCGACCCCCGCGTTGAGCACGGCCACGTCGACCCCGCCGAAGGTGTCGTGGACGCGCCGGATGGCGGTGACGACCTCCTCCTCCACCGAGATGTCGCACCGGACGAAGAGCTCGCCGTGTCCGTGCCCCGGCTGGACGTCCAGCACCGCCACACGGGCCCCCGCGCCCCGGAGGAGCTCGGCGGTGGCCAACCCGATCCCGCTCGCCCCCCCGGTGACGAGCGCCGACGCCCCCGCGATCTCCACTGGCCCTCCTGGTTCTGGTTCTGGTGCCGGTGCGGTCCGGCCAGAAGCTAGCCCCGTCCGAGCAGGAAGGCCTCGACCTCGGTGGCGACCTCGGGGCGTTCCAGGGGGAGGCAGTGACCGGCTTCGGGGATCTCGACGAGCTCCGACCCGGGGACCGAGCCGGCCCACGTCCGTGCCGCCTCCGACGGGACCAGGCGGTCCCGTTCCCCGCGCACCACGAGGGTGGGGACACGCACGCGCCCCAGCCGACCGGTGAGCTTGCGGCTCTGGAAGTGCGGCGCCTTCCAGCCCAGGCGCGCCGCGCCGGCCAGGCCCGCGAACCACAGCAGCTGCTGCTCGGTCGTCATGGTGTCGGGCAGCGCGCCGGTGGCGACGGGCCCGTCGGGTTCGGCGAACAAGAGGCTGCGGGCCTCACCGGCGCCGCCGATGCCGCGCGGCGCCACCGCGCCGAAGAACGGGGGGACCTCGACTCCCCGGACGTGCACCCCGAGGGGAGCGAGCAGCACCAGGCGCGCCACCAGCTCGGGGCGTCGCAGCGCGAGCTCGGCCGCGAACCATCCCCCGAGGCTGTGGCCGACGACGGCGACCGGCGCGTCGATGCCGGCCGCATCGCACAGGTCGACGAGGTGGTACACGTAGTCCTCCACGTCGTCGAGGTCCTCGAGCCCGGTGCTGGCGTTGTACCCGGGGAGGGCGGGCGCCACCACGTCGAAGCGCGCCGCCAGCGCGGCGAGAAACGCGGTCCACTCGTCGCCGGGCCACACGGCGTGGATGTCGCACAACCCGTGCAGGTACAACAGCGTGCCGCTGCCGCCGCCACGCCCGCCGTCCCCGCGCAGGAGCGTGACGTCGCGTCCCGACACGCGCAGCGTCGAGCGCTCCGGGACAGGGCGCCCCCCGGATGCGCTCACACCCACCCTTTGGTGGCGAAGTGCGCCCCGGCGTGCTCGCGCACATACGGCACGACCTCGGTGGCGTACAGCTGCGTCGAGCGCGCCGTGAGCTCGGCGGGCAGCGACCCGAATTGCAACAGCGCCAGGATGGTGCCCAGGCCGAGCTCATTGACGAACCCGAGCAGCCGCTCTCTCACCGTTTCCGGGCTCCCGACGAGAGGCGACCGTCTCCATACCGCGGCCGCGGCGTCGGTCGGCCTCGGGCCCTGCACCATGCCGCGCAGGTCGGACAGGAACTGGACGAGGGCGGGAGGGTCGATGTAGCCCGGCGGCATCCACACCTTGCCGGGCCCGACGAAGCCCGCCGCCAGGGTCCCCTGGAAGTAGGCGAGGTGCGGCGCGGCCTCCTCCACCGCCTGCTCGTCGGTCTCGGCCACGTACACCGTCGTGAGCCAGCCGAGCAGCTCGGGGTCGAAAGGCCGTCCCGACGCCTCGACGGCGTCGTGGTAGGCGACGGCCTGGCGCACGAAGGTCTCAGGCGGCGCGTAGTAGGCCACGCCCATATAGCCGAATCCGTGCTCGACGCAGTAGGTGATGGTGCTCGGCGAACCGAGCCCCGGGATCCACACCGGCGGGTGCGGCTGCTGCAGCGGCCGGGGCCAGGGGTTCACGTAGGGCAGCCGGTAGTACTCGCCGTCGAACGCAAACGGGCCCGGGCGCGTCCAGGCCTCGAGGACCAGCTGCACCGCCTCCCGGAAGCGGGGCCGGGCCTCGGTGGGGTTCACGTTGGTGGAGTAGTACTCGGGACCTCCCCCCACCACGAGCCCGGCGATGAGGCGGCCGCCGCTCATCACGTCGAGCATGGCCATCTCCTCGGCCACGCGCGTGGGCGGGTTGTAGAGGGGCAGCGCGTTCCCGAGCACGCAGATCTTGACCCGCGACGTCTCGCGCGTGAGCGCCGCGGCCACCAGGTTCGGCGACGGCATGAGCCCGTAGGCGTTCTGGTGGTGCTCGTTGACCACGACACCGTCGAGGCCCAGCTCCTCCGCCGCCACCAGCTCCGAGATGTAGCGGTCGTAGAGCGCCTTGCCCTTCTCCGGGTCGTAGTTGGCGTTCGACAGCGTCACCCAGGCCGCCTCGTGGTCGGCGAGGAACTCACGGGGTGCCGCCAGGTGCGGCCACGGCATGAGGTGGAACGAGAAGAAGTTCAATGCCCGCGGGTCGCCTCGAGCGTGGCGTCGAGGGCGACATCGGCCAAGGTGGGTCCCTGTGCGGCGGCATCGGGTTGGCCGGCCTCCGGCGCGCCGGCCCCCTGTGCGCCGGCCCCCGGCTCGCGGGTCACCGACTCGTTGAGGGGGTGGTCCTTGAGGAGGATTGCGCAGAGGAAGGCCAGGCCGGCCAGGGGGATCCCCACCATGAACACGACGTGCAGCGAGCGCACGAAGGAGTCCACGACCCCGGTGCGCACCGCCGGTGGGAGGGCGCGCAGCTGGTCGGGCGTGATGGTGAAGGACTGCGACAGCGAGAGCCCGCTGTGGGCGGGGACCAATCGCGGCAGCCAGAACCCGAGGCGGCTCACGAGCACCGTGCCGAGGAGGGCGGTCCCGCACGCGGCGCCGATGTTGCGGAAGAAGCTCACCGCCGAGGTGGAGCTGCCGATGTCGCGCCGGTCCACGGCGTTCTGCACGGCGACGACCACGATCTGCAGCGTCATGCCCATGCCCACGCCGAACACGACCATGTAGGCGCTGGCCGTGAGGAGGGAGGTGTGGGTCCCGAGGTGGGTGAAGAGCCACATCCCGACGGTCATGAGCGCGGTGCCGCACACGGGATAGACCTTGTACCTCCCGAACCGCGTCACCAGACGGCCCGAGACGATCGAGGTGGTGAGCATTCCCGCCATGAGCGGGAGGAGGAGCACGCCCGAGCGCGTCGCCGAGACGCCGTCGACCAGTTGCAGGTAGACGGGGATGTAGATGATCGCCGCGAACATGGTGGCCGTCACGAAGAAGGTCATCCCGAGCCCGGCCCGCACGATCGGCTTGGCGAACACGCGGGGCGGGAAGATCGGCTCGCGCGCCCGGCGCTCCCACCACATGACGGTGCCGATCATCACCAACGACGCCACGACGAGCCCGATGATGACCGGCGAGGACCACGGGTAGGTCCGGCCTCCCCACACCGTCACGAGGATCAGCGGGGTGACCGCGGCGACGAGGAGGGCGGCGCCGGTGTAGTCGATCGAGACCACGGTGCGCTTGGGGAGCGGGAGCCGCAGCACCGCGCTCGT
This sequence comes from uncultured Acidimicrobiales bacterium, assembly GCA_963810195.1. Classification (GTDB taxonomy): domain Bacteria; phylum Actinomycetota; class Acidimicrobiia; order Acidimicrobiales; family UBA8190; genus Chersky-840. The sequence continues at coordinate 25,986 of CAWEMO010000003.1, forward strand.
GATGAACAGGGCCAGGATCCCCACCGGGAGGTTGATGTAGAAGATCCAGCGCCACGTGAGGTGGTCGGTGAGGAACCCGCCCGCCAGGGGCCCGCCGATGCTGGCCAGCGCGAACACCCCGCCGAAGTACCCCTGGTACCGGCCGCGCTCCCTCGGGCTCACGATGTCGCCCACGATGGCCATGGCCAGGGCCATGAGCCCGCCCCCGCCGAGTCCCTGCAGCGCCCGGAAGGCGATGAGCTGGTCCATGTTCCGGCTGAGACCCGACAGCGCCGAGCCGATCAGGAAGATGACGATGGCGACCTGAAAGACCTTCTTGCGCCCGTGGAGGTCGGAGATCTTGCCGTACAGGGGCGTGGACAGGGTTGTGGTGAGGAGGTAGGCCGTCACCACCCATGACAGGTGGTTGAGGCCGTGGAGGTCGCCCACGATGGTGGGGAGGGCGGTGGCGACGATGGTCTGGTCCAGGGCGGCCAGGAGCATCCCCAGCATGAGGCCGCTCAGCACGATCAGGACCTGGCGGTGCGAGAGCCCTCCGCCGGTCTGGTCTTCGGGGATGGCGCTTCTGAGCTCGGACATGTGCGGTCCGAGGCTAATGGCGCTCCGCGTCGGCTCGACGAGGGAGGGGGCCTCGAGCGTGCGGTGCGGGTCGGTGAAGGTGCCCACGTCGGTGGCACCGGAGGGCCCCGCCACGTCTGCTACGTCTGCCACATGTCCCCCACGTCTCCCGTGTGTCTCTCGTGTCACTGATAGCGTTCCGGCGGCTACTTGTAGGCACTTCTCGTTGTGGCACTTCGCCGCTGGACGGTCATCACAATGACTGTCCGCAAATTGGATTGGAACAGTCCCGGTCACGCAGTCACGAATCCTGGATGGTCGGTCAAGCCGCAACTAGCCTGCCCAAAAGGGAGTGCGGACTTGCGGGGGACGTGACCCAAGGTCCGCCCGCGTAGTCCGGGATCTTGAGGGGGTCTTTGTGAGCGAGCGGCCCGGCGTTCCCACCAAGGCGATCGTGCCCCGACGTGTTTGGATGACACGTGTTTGGATGACAATGGCAGCTGCGCTGCTTGCAGCCGCCGGAGTGTTGACCACGGTGACGCCTGCCTCAGCGGTCCCGAGGGCACGCCACTTCTCAGGATCTGCACCAGGTTCGATCAGCTGCTCGTTCTCGGCGAGAATCTCGCTTTCTCCGCCACTTACATCTTCGGGCGGGGGGAGTGGTCGCTCCAGCATGAAAGCCCGATTGTCGGGATGCACCGCCAGCGATCCCTCGGTCCATATTACGAGGGGAACGGCCGAAGGGTCCTTCTCGAGCAGTCCTGTCAAGTGTCCTGCCGGTGAACTGGAGACCACGGGCGCACCCGCCACCTTCCAGGTTTCGTGGGCAGGGCGCCTCGGCAAAGCTGTCGCCAGGTTCGCCTCGAGCTCCGTGAGCGGCGGCGACGCGAGTGGGTCCTTCGCGGGCCTCGCAGAACTCGCATTCTCGTTCTCCCGAGGCTCGAGCGCCTCGTGCACGCTCAGGCGAGGACTCAGGAACGTGACGCTCACCGGAACGTTCACCCTCACGGATCCACCGCCCAGCTACGGGCCCGCTACGAGCATCATGAGCGAGGGATTGGGAGATTACTGCGCCATACTGACCTCGGGCGGGGTCGTGTGTTGGGGGGGGAACCCCAACGGTGAGCTGGGCGATGGGACGAGCACCGGCCCCGACAGCTGCTCCGACGTGTGCAGCAAGATACCGGTGCCGGTGGGGATCTCCGCCACCGGTCTGGCGGGGGACGGAGGAGGGTACTGCGCCATCCTCACCTCGGGGATGGTCGACTGCTGGGGTGCAAACGGCAGCGGGGACCTGGGCATCGGCACGACCGGTGGGCCCGACACCTGTGCCAATGCCGAACCGTGCAGCACGAGTCCGGTGCCCATCGGCATCTCGGCCACCAGCCTCGTGGCCGATGGAGCAGGAGGGTACTGCGCCATCCTCACCTCGGGGATGGTCGACTGCTGGGGGGACAACTCCTTCGGTGAGTTGGGCGATGGTGCGATCCGTGGTCCAGACCGATGTGCCGACAGTTCGTGCAGCACCACCCCGGTCTCGACCGGTATCCACGCCACCAGCCTGGCGGCCGTCAACGCCGGCTTCTGCGCCATCCTCACCTCGGGGATGGTCGACTGCTGGGGGGACAACTCCTTCGGTGAGCTCGGCATCGGCACGTCCAGCGGCCCGCTCACCTGCACCGGCTATTCCGACTACGGAGTGTCGTGCAGCACCACCCCGGTCTCGACCGGCATCCACGCCACCAGCCTGGCGGGCGGGGCGGCGAACTACTGCGCGGTCCTCACCTCCGGGACAGTCGACTGCTGGGGGGATGACTCCGACGGCGAGCTCGGCAACGGCTCGAGCACCGGGCCGGACACCTGTGCGTATTCGACACCGTGCAACACGACGCCGTCGTCGACGGGCATCTCTGCGACCAGTGTGGCGACCAATGGCAACAGCTCCTGTGCCATCCTCACCTCGGGGATGGTCGACTGCTGGGGGGGGAGCGCCGACGGCCAGCTTGGCAACGGCTCGAGCAGCGGGCCGGACACCTGTGCGTATTCGACACCGTGCAACACGACGCCGTCGTCGACGGGCATCTCTGCGACCAGTGTGGCGGCCGCATACGACGGGTACTGCGCCATCCTCACGTCCGGCGCAGTCGACTGCTGGGGGGACAACGCGGAGGCCGAGCTCGGTGATGGAACCATGACGGGACCAGAGCTTTGCTCCGCCTTCTCCGAATCCTCCCCGTGTAGTACGTCCCCCGTACCGACGGGTGTATCGGCGACCAACCTTGTCAGTGACGGGCAAAGCTTCTGCCGCGGTCCTCGATTCGGGGGCGGCCGACTGCTGGGGTTCGGGCTACGACGGTGACCTGGGTGACGCCTCGACCAGCAACAGTGACGTGCCGGTGCCGGTGGTCGGAATCGCTCCGTGAAATAGGACCGTGCCGCGAACGGGCTGCCAAGAACCAGCCCTCTGCGATCTCGAGTCTGCCACCTGACCGAGCATTGCCTGGCACAACGTCGGCGGGCGGGGATCGGGGGTCTCGGTGGTGAACATCCTCACCCGCAGCGCCTGAACCCTTCCCCGTCCCGGCCGCATGCCGTGCCTGGCCCCGGTGCACGTCATGTCATCCCAAGGGGACTGATACACCCGGGCGCGACCCTTGCTCCGTGCTCGCCGCTCTGGACAACGCCCGCCGGGAGCTCTCCCGTCATCTGGCCGGTGCCGACCCGGCGTTGGTCACGAGCGCGACGGCCGCCGAGCTGGTGGCGCTGTTCGCCGAGATCGAGCGCCTGGGGTCGGCGGGCAAGGTCCTCTACGCCGAGCGCGCCGCGCAGTCCATGGTGTGGCGCGACCAGGGGCACCGCTCCGCGGCCTCGTGGATGGCGGCCACGAGCGGCACCGGCATGGGCGAGGCCATCGGGGCGCTGGAGACCTCGGCCGCCCTGGGGTGCTTGCCCGAGACCTCCGAGGCGTTGCGACGCGGCGAGCTGTCGGCACCGCAGGTGAAGGTCATCGCCGGAGCCGCGCTCGGCGATCCGCGCACCGAGGCCGAGCTGCTGCGGTCGGCGGCCACCCGTTCCCTGAAGGGCCTCAAGGAGACCGCCGCCCAGCTGCGGGCCGCGGACGGCTCCGCCGAGCAGGAGCTGGCCCGCTACAACGCCATCCGGGCGTCGCGCCGTGTGCGGCACTGGACCGATCCCGACGGGGCCTTGCGCCTCGACGCCCGGCTCACCCCCGACGCCGGGGCCAGGGTGCTCTCGGTGCTGCGCCCCGAGGCCGACGCCCGCTTCCACCAGGCCCGCAAGGACCAGAACCCCGAACCTCCCGCCGCCTATCTGGCCGATGCCCTCGTGGCCCTGGTGTGTGGCGAGCCGGTGACGGCCAAGAACGCCACGGCATCGCCCCGGGCCACCGTGAGCATCCGGGTGGATGCCGCCGCCCTGCGCCGGGGCCATGTCGAGGGGGGAGAGACCTGTGTCATCCCCGGGGTGGGCCCCGTCCCCGTGGCCGTGGCCCGTCGCCAGCTTTCGGACGCCACCGTGAAGCTGCTCGTCGTCGACGCCGTGGACGTCTTGTCGGTGTGCCACGCGGGCCGGACCGTCCCCGCCCACCTCCAAAGCGCCCTCGAAGAGCGCGACCCCACCTGCGTGGTGCCCGAGTGCGACGTCGCCCAGGGGCTGCAGAACCACCACTGGGTCGTGGACTACGTGGCTTGCAAGACGACCAGCCTGGACAACGTGGCCCGGGTGTGTGGGTGGCACCACGACCTCATCAGCTACGAGGGCTACGTGCTCAGCGGTGGTCCCGGAGCCTGGGAGATGCGGGCCCCGCCCGGGGGCGCCAGCTTCGAGACCGGCACCCCCTTCGAGACCGGGCCACCTGGGGAGATCGGGACTCGCTCCGACGCGGGTGGCGCGTCCGGGACCGAACCACTGTTCGAGACCGTGCCACCCTCCGACACCGGCTGACCCGGACGACGGCGATCGCCGCGTTCGGGAAGCTGGTGCGCGCCCGCAGCTGGTGCGCGCCCGCAGCTGGTGCGCGCCCGCGGCTGGTGCGCGCCGGTCGTCGGTCCCCGCCCGCAACCGGTGCAGCACCCGCGTGCATTGCGCCGACCTGGTGTGGGGACGATCCAGCCCGATGAGAGTGCGCTACTCCGGCACGGCGCTTCTGACGGCGAAGAACCGGAGAGGATGCTCCAGTCCGCGCAGCGACCGCGTGTGCAGCTCCCGGACGGCCCAACGGTCGACCGGAAGGACCGCCGCTGCCTCCTCGGTCACCGCGATGTCGCCCGGCTCCGCCACCTTCACGAGGCGAGAGACCAGGTTGACCAGTGGGCCGAAGTAGTCGCCCTCTCTCGGTGTCACCGGACCCTGTCCCACGGCTCCCCGAGCCGGTGGCAGAAGCGGGTCTGCCTCCGCCGCCCGGCACACCTCGGTCCCGATGCGACAGGCAGCCTCCACCGACGGTGCGGCGAAGAACACCTCGTCCCCGATCATCTTCACCACACGACCCCCGGCCAGGACGGCACTCGACCACGCGGCCGACTCGAATCGGGAAAGGGCCAGACTGTGGTCCCTCAGGCTGAGCCCCTCCGCCCACGAAGCGGAGCCGACCAAGTCGACGAAGCCCAGGGCGACGACTTCGCTCTGCCCGGCCGGCTCGTCCTCCTCGCCCTCCGTGCCGGTGGGTGCTGCCCAGCCCCTGGTGACCGCGGCGCGGTGGGAGGCTCGGACGAACGCAGTTCGCAGCAGACGCGACAGCACATCGGGGACCGCGGTGAATGCGAGCGTCGCCGTCTCCGACACCTGGGCACGCGCCGCTTCATCCGATCCCTCACGCCCGGACCCGGGACCCAGCTCCGCGTAGAAGAGCGCAACTGCCGCCTCGGCGATGTTGGCGGCTGCCGCCCCGAGCACGCGGGTGAACGCGAGGATGGCGTCCTCTCCCATGAGGGCCGCACCCTGTTCGAAGGCCGATATGAGTTCCTCCACATCGTGGGGCAGCTTGCTCTCGACGGTGCCGGGCAGGCCCATGGCCAGGAGCACCCGCTGCACGCGATCAACGGTGACACCGCATCGACCTGCCACCTCTTCGACCGACGGCGAGGCACGATCCGTCTCCATGACGAGGTCGCCGGCAACCGCCGGGAGGATCCCGAGACGATGGGCGTCCACCATCTGCTCGATGGTGGCACCCCGGGCGCTCAGGAACTCGAGCAGTGCCCGTCGCTCGTCCGCCTCGGGAGCGTCGGCACGGTAGAGGCCCGCCCGCTCCCAAACCTCGACGTCCATCGGCTCATCGTCCCACGGGGGAGAGTCACGCACCTGGACTGCGACGCGAAGGGGCGCCGCTAGTGCGGTGACATTCAAATAGCGCGCGATTGCTTAACGGCCTCAAGGGCGACCCGTCCACGGCGCACCTTGGTGATGATCTGTTTGGCCGTCTTGGTCCAGATGAACGGTGTGGGGTCTTCATTGTTGAGGTCGATATAGCCCTCGATCGCCTCGACGAGCTCGGGGACACTGCCGAAGCTTCCGCGCCGGATCCGCTTGGTCGTGATATCGCCGAACCACCGTTCGATCATGTTCAACCAGGAAGAGCTCGTCGGTGTGAAGTGAAAGTGGAAGCGCTGGTGCTTCTCGAGCCAGGCGACCACATCAGGATGCTTGTGGGTGCCGTAGTTGTCGAGGATGACGTGGACCTCTTTGCCCCTGGGAACCTCGCGGTTGATCAAGCGCAAGAACGCCAGGAACTCCTCGTGGCGGTGGCGGGCGAAGCACCGACCGATGAGCTCACCGGTTAGGACATTGAGGGCGGCGAACAATGTGGTGGTGCCGTGACGCTTGTAGTCATGGGTGATCGTCCCTGAGCGCCCCTGCTTCATCGGCAGGCTCGGCTGGGTGCGGTCCAGGGCCTGGATTTGGGATTTCTCGTCGAAGCTGAACACGATGGCGCCGTCGGGTGGGTTCATATAGAGGCCCACCACGTCGATCAGCTTGGACTCGAAGTTCGGGTCGTTCGAGACTTTGAAGGTCTTGACCAGGTGAGGTTTGATGCCTCGCGCCTTCCACTCCCGCTGGACCGTCGTTCGTGACAACCCACAGTGTTCGGCCATGGTGCGGTTCGACCAGTGGGTGGCGTCAGGAGGTGTCGTGTGCAAGGTGTCGTTGATCATCAGATCGATCTGTTCCTGGCTGATGACCGGCTTTCGTCCCCGGCCTTCGTGCACCTCGCCCACCCAGTCGATCCCGTCGGTTTCGAAGTGGCTCCGCCATTGAAGGACCGTCGACCGCGACACCCCGAGCATCTCGGCGATCTTCGTGTTTGCCACACCATCTCCGGCCATCAACAGGCCTTTGGCCTCGCGCACGGCACGGTGGGGTAACGAGACGCTCCCCGTTATGTCTTCGAGTGACGCTCGTTCCTTCTTGGTGAGGCGCAGCGGTGGAGCAGGTGGGCGGGCCATCGGCACACCCTATACCTAGTGCGCGTCTATTTACGTGTCATGACACTAGTTCTGTCGCCGCGGCCCGGGCTTCCCCCTCGAGGCCGACCGGAGCTCTGTCTGGCCGAGCTTGTGCTCACGAGCCGCGTCCCTCAGCCGCAGCTCCGCGTCGGCACGAGAGCGAAGTGCCTTCTCCAGCCGCTGATCCGCAGCCTCTCTGCTGCGGTCCGCGTCACGGAGCTCCTTCGCCGCGGCGCGATGGCGCGTCGACGCCTCACCGTGGCGTCGACGGGCCTCCTCTACCGACGCATTGGCCGACTCCATCACTCGCTGCGCTCTGGACAGGGACCGCTCCGCCTCGGCCAACACCCGCTCGGCCGCCCGCCTCCTCTCGTCTCGTGCAGTGTCTCCAGGGGCCTCCCCCTTCTTTGCGGCCTCCCCCTTCTTTGCGGCCTGTCCCTTCTTTGCGCCCTGCGCCTCCCTCGCGCCCTGCGCCTCCCTCGCGCCCTGCGCCTCCCTCGCGCCCTGCGCCTCCCTCGCGCCCTGTCCCTTCCTTTCGCCCTCCGCCTCGGTGGGAAGGCGCCGGACGGAAGAGTCGTCTCCTCCGAAGCCGATGAAGGCCAGCGCTGTGCTCAGCCTTCCGGCCCGGAGGGCGGCGGCCGACTCCTCGTCCGCCACCGCCGCCTCGAGCGTCTCCTCCACCTGCCGCTGCACCCCGGGCCCCATGGGGCGACCCGCCGCGACAGCCAGTTCGGATGCGGCACCGACGAGCTCCCTGATGGCGTCGCGCCGTCGGTCCACGAGCCGTCGCATGTCCTGGCGCGCTCCACCGCGTTGGGCGTCTCGAAGCTGCGGGCCCAACGCGATCAGCTCGTCGACACCTCGGCCGTGGGCTCGCACCAGCGCGTTGACGACCCATGCCGCCGCCGCCGGCTTCGACAACTTCCCCACCTCGGCCGCCAGGGCGCGGTCGCCGGTCGCGGCGAGCTCCTGGGCCCGGGCGTTGCGCGCCGCGGTGAACTCTTCCGGAGGGAGGCGGTACAGCTCGTGGGCGAGGGCGTCGAGGGTCACCCACACATCGTCTCACCGCTCGGCAACTCTGCACCGAGGGCCCGGCGGCAACACGCTCGCACACGTCCGTGGCGCCGAGCACCCTACCTGCAGCTCGAGATCAGGTCGGTCCGAACCACCCCTCCCGAGTGCACGGTGATGTCGACGGGTCGGCTCGCCGCGTCCGTGGAGATCCGGTAGCGCCCCGGCGGCACCGTGAGTCGATAGGTGTGGCTCCCCCGCACGGTCTGGCTGGCGACGACCCTGGAGTGATCTTCGAGCGTCACCCGTACGGGGATCTCGGAGATCTGCGCCTGGGTCCGGAACGGGCCCACGCACGGCTCGGCATAGCCCGTCACGACGCCCGATGCCGACGGGTTCGTGGCTGGGCCGCCGCCGCAGGCGGCCAGCATCCCTGTGAAGACCACGAACACGGCGCCACCCGCAGCCCGCAGGACTCCAGGCGTCACTTCGTCACGACCAGAGGGACCGCCGGCACGTAGTAGACGGGCCCGCCGCCCCGGCCTTCGGGGTGCATGTACACCACGAGGTCGTAGTGGCCCGGCGGCACCGCCGATCCGGGACCGCCGTCGCAGCGGGCCGTCCCGAAGACGACGGGGATGCTCTCGTGCTGGCCCGGTCCGACCTTCGGTGCGTAACCCGTTCCCCCGATCCCGGCGCTGTACGTGCCCACCACGCGTCTCGTGCCCGCTTGCACCACCTGGGCGACCAGGGGCTGCCCGGTGTCCATCTGGAACGTGGCGCGCCCGATCTCGCTGACCACGAGCGTGGCATTGCCGAAGTCCCCCGACCTGACGGTCCGGTCGTCGGTCATCAGCGCGAGCATCAACCCGGGCGGGAGGTGGTCGCCCGCCGGCATGGACGAGCACACCGGGCTCCGACCCGGAGCACCGCAATAGCTGGTCAGCCCGATGGTGATGCTCAGCTTCGACCCGAACCTGCGGGCGAGGTCGGCGGCGAGGGCTTCACGACCGGGCAGCAGGCCGACGTCCACGGTCGACCGACCGATGCCCAGGGATTGGATCTGGTTCGTGGTGGCCTGCTCCACCTGGTCTTGGACCGTCGCCAGCTCTGCCTGGGAGTACGTCCCCGGTGCCACCACCGAGGAGCACGGCTTCGGTACCGCGAACACCGGGCCATAGACACGGGGCCGTGGGGTCGCCGCGGTGACCGCCGTCGTGCCGGACTGCGTGGGGTTCGGTGCGCCGCACGCGGCCAACGCCAGGCCGGCGGACGTGAGGATGGCGAGGGCAACCAGACCAACGAGCCACGGACGGACACCGGCCACACGCCCATTGAACCACCCGGTCACGTTGAATCACCCTCCGGCCGTCGGTCGCCGAAGGTCGCCGTTGGTCGCCGCAGGTCGTCGCCGCGCCCCGTGGACGTCAGCTCGGCTGTCGGGTGGACAGCCGTGCGCGGGTGCGCCTCAGCAGGCGAGCGCGCCGGCAGTGACGGCTTCGCGCTCGTCGAGGAACGCCCACCACGCCGCTGCGGCCGCACCGGCACCACGGCGCACCTCGTCGGCGTCGGTGGCGACAGTGGCCAGCGCGTCGACGATCCACGTCCCGTGGAGCTCGTCGGCCCCCGAGTGCACGTCCCAGAACCTGGTCCCGGCATCGTCCACGCCGTAACGGGCGCGCAGCCCGTCGGCCTTGGACGCCGCGATCTCCGACGCCTGGACCTCGTAGGCGGCCAGCGCGGCCAGCGCGGCCACGGGCGACCCTTCCGCCACCGTGCGGTACATGCCCACCAGCACCGCGGTCGCCGGCGTCGGCTCGGCGTCGGCCGGTGCCCCCACCGCCTCGGCGAACCCGTCGAAGAGCTCGAGGTGCGGCGCCGGGACCCCGCGCTCGTCGTCGAGGTTGGCCTGCACGAGGCCACGCGCCACGGGATCGTCGACGTGTTCGACAACTCGCTCGAGGACGTCGGGGAGCGCGGCCTCGAAGTGCCGGTACTGGCCGGCGTACGCGGCGAGATCGGAGCGCTCGAGCGTTCCCGCCTCCCAACGGCGGTAGAAGGGATGGGCCAGGAGCCGCCGGTCCGTGAGCACTTCGACGAGCACGTTCTCGATGTCTTCTCGCAGCATGGCCGGCATGGTAGCCCGCCGACCGGCCACGCGCGCGGGTCCGCCCGCGGCCACCACGCCGAGCACGATTCGTCGCCTCACGGAGCACGATTCGCCGCCTCAGGGAGACACATCATCGCCCCGAACGCCGTCAAGTTTGACGAACTCGTGCCCCGCGTCATCCAAGTCACCCCGGGGCACCGAAGACAACCCGACATCCCGGAGCACGAGTGGCGGCGCCGGGGAGACGCCGATCGGTCCCGATCACCGGCGCATCGCGTCCGCGACGGGGTCGAGCCGACGAACCACACCGATTGGAGGTTCGAGGATGGCAGTGAGCAGACGCACGTTTCTCGGCAGGGGTTCGCTGGCCGTCGCCGCTGCGGGCGTGCTCTCGACGGTGCCCGGTCTCTCGGGACTGCTCGGCGCGGCGGAGACGGAAGCTCCCGCCGCGGACGCGTCGGTGGTGGGAGCCGACGCCGGTGCCGCCAATCTCTCCGAGCCCCTGGTGGCCCACGTACGCGACCTCTCGACCGGCGAGATCAGCCTGTTCAACGGCACCCAGGAGGTGATCGTGCGCAACCCACAGCTCGCCAACCAGCTCGCCCGCGCCGCCCGTTAGCCCAGCTCTGAGTTCTCCGCCACGTCAGCCAAAGCCCCTACGAACAACTGGAGTGAGCCATGTCATCGCACCGTGAAGCGCCCGAGATCTCCAAGGACCCGGTCGCAGACAGCACCGATCTGTACGCGTTCGTGAGCCCGGACGAGCCCGACACCGTGACGATCATCGCCAACTACGTGCCCCTCGAGGGCCCTGACGGCGGGCCGAACTTCTACGAGTTCGGCAACGACGTGCTCTACGTCATCAACATCGACAACGACAACGACGGGCAGCCCGACATCGTCTTCGAGTTCCGCTTCGAGACCCAGGTGACGGACCCCAACACCTTCCTGTACAACACCGGCCCCGTCCAGTCGCTCACCGACCCGAACTGGAACCGCCGCCAGACCTACACCGTCACCCGGATCGACAACGCCGGCGGGAGCTCCCGGAGCACGGTCCTGGGCACAGGGCTCGCCTGCCCGCCGTGCAACATCGGGCCGCTGTCGACCCCCGACTACTCCGCTCTTGCCGCGGCCGCCGTGCACACCCTGCCCAACGACGTCACCGTGTTCGCCGGACAGCGCGCCGAGGGGTTCTACGTGGACCTCGGCGCCATCTTCGACCTCGGCATCCTGCGCCCCTTCGAGGAGGCGCACGCCACCTTCGGGCTGCAGAACACCGGACTGGGGCAGATGGCCGCGGGCGTCAACTCCACCAAGGGCCTCAACGTGCACAGCATCGCCATCCAGCTGCCCAAGAGCGAGCTCGCCAACAACTGGAGCCGCTCGCGTTCGATGGCGTCGGCCAACTCGGTCATCGGCGTGTGGACCTCCGCGTACCGGCAGAAGGTACGGGTGCGGGACGACTTCGGCGACAACTTCTGCGCCGGCCCCTACGTCCAGGTGTCGCGACTCGGCAACCCCCTCGTGAACGAGGTGCTGATCCCGATGGGCAAGAAGGACTACTGGAACTCCCAGGCGCCCGCCAGCGACAAGCAGTTCGCGGGGTTCTACTCCAACCCGCAGCTGGCGCAGCTGCTCCCGGTCCTCTACCCCGGCGTGTTCCCCAACCTGGCCGCTTACAACGCGGGCCCGCCGGCGCCGAACCGGGCCGACCTCGTGGCCATCCTCCTCACGGGGATCCCGCCGGGGCTCATCACCGGCTTCCAGAACTTCACCGGGACGACGCAGGCCGACATGCTCCGGCTCAACATGGCCATATCCCCGTCGACGAGCCCCGCCAACACTGGGCTGCTCGGCAACGACATCGCCGGATTCCCCAACGGGCGTCGGGTGTTCGACGACGTGGTCACCATCGAGTTGCGGTGCCTGGCCGGTGCCGTGCTGAAGCTGGTGGACCCCGGCTACACCCCCGATGCCGCGGCCGGTGCGATCAGCGAGGGGCTCACCTCGGCAGCCTCCGACCTCGGTGCCATGGGAACCGAGAACTACCTGTCCTCCTTCCCCTACCTCGGGGTGCCCCACAGCGGCTTCCTGGTCCCGGCGAGTTGACCGTGGGGGCCGGCCACGACCTCGACGGGCACTCCCGTTCCCACACCCACTCCCACTCCCATCCCCGCTCCCACTCCCACGGGCCCGGGCCGGGTGCCGACCACTCGCACGGGCCCGGGCCTGAACCCGAGGAGAACCTGGGGCCGAGCGCCGAGGCGAGCGTCGTGCTCGACATCGGCCCGCACGCGGGGGCACTGGTGCTGTACACCGACGAGGAACTGGTCGGGGCGGAGATCGAGATCCGCCCCGGCGCTGAGGCCTGGACCGGCACGCACACCGCGGTACGCGAGCGCCACGCCGGCGGCCGCGTGCTGTATGCGGGGGTGTTCGGGTCTCTCGCCGGGGGCACCTACGACTTGCGGCTCAAAGGCGGAGGTCCCGGCGCTTTCCGGCTGACCGTCGAGGTCGCGGCGGGGGCCGTCACCGAGGCGCAGGTGCCCTCGCCCGTGCAGCTTTCGGGCGCTCCGGCCCGATAGTCGCACCGCGGCAGGCACAATAGGGGGGTCTCACCGGGTCCGAAGCTGCCGCAAAGCAAGCTCACAGGTTGCAGCTGTCTACTCGGAAGGTAGACGAGGAACTACAGACGGCTGCCACGAGCCCCACGAGGAGGGGCGTTGAGCGACACTTTCGACCCGGACGCGACACCCGAGCAGCCGGGCTCCGACACGCCCCCGGCACCGCCGTCCTCGACTCAGCCTGCCCCCCCGTTCCCCGCCACCCCCCCGCCGCATCCCGGCTCTCTGCCGCCACACCCCGGCTCACTGCCGCCGCACCCCGGCTCACTGCCGCCGCACCCCGGCTCACTTGCTCCCGGCGTCGCTCCGACCGCGCCCGGATACCCGCCGCCTCCGGGCCTTTCCGCTCCCCCGGGGTTCCCAGCCTCGCCCGGATACCCGCCGCCTCCGGGAGGTCAGACCGGAGCGTTTCCCCCACCGCCCGGTGGGACCGGCGGATATCCCCCACCTCCGAGTGGTCCCGCCGGTTACCCACCACCACCCGGTGGTCCCACGATGCCCGGGTATCCGTCCGCCGGTGACGCACACTCGGCACCCGGTGCACCGACACAGCCGGGGAACTCGCCCCACGCCGGGTTCGGCGCCGACGACATGTGGGTACGCCCCCCCGCCGGCGCGGGGTTCGGTGGACCCGGTGGCGGGAGCGGCCCGCAGGGGCCCTGGGCCCCGCCCGGATCACGCGGTCCCTGGGAAGTCCCGGGGCACTGGAGCACTCCGGGGCACTGGGGCGCGCCGCACATCTGGATCCCACCTCAGCCCGCCCCGCGCAACAACCCGCTCCGCATCCTCGCCGTGGCCGCAGGAGTCTTCCTCATCGCCCTGGTGGGGGTGGCGGTGGGACGGATCTCGATCCAGGGCCAGTCGGGGTCGGGCTCTCCGCTGGCCCCGTTCTCCCAGGGGAACACGGGATCGGGGCAGGGAAATTCCAGCTCGGCCGACGCCGGCACCATCCCGGCGAAGGTGGACCCCGGCGTCGTCGACGTCACCAGCCGGCTCGGGTTCGAGGGTGGGGAGGCCGCCGGGACCGGCATGGTCCTCAGCGCTTCGGGTTATGTGCTCACCAACAACCACGTCATCGACGGCGCCACCAGTATCAGCGTCACCGACGTCGGCAACGGTCAGACGTACAACGCCTCGGTCGTCGGTACCGACAAGACCCAGGACATCGCGGTCTTGAAGCTCCAGGGCGCGTCGAAGCTCACCACCATCTCCATCGGGAACTCGTCGACCCTGGCGGTCGGTGCGGCGGTGACCGCCATCGGGAATGCCGGGGGCATCGGAGGCACTCCCAGTGTCGCCAGCGGACACGTGACGAACCTCCACCAGGCGATCACCGCCAGTGACGAGTCCGACAACAGCTCGGAACAGCTCACCGGGCTCATCCAGACCGACGCCGCCCTCCAGCCCGGAGACTCGGGAGGGCCCCTGGTCAATTCCCAGGGCGTCGTGATGGGCATGGACACCGCGGCTTCGCAAGCGTTCCAGTTCCAGTCGGGAGGCACGGAAGGGTTTGCCATCCCCATCAACCAGGCCGTCTCCATCGCCCGGCAGATCATGGCGGGGAAGTCCTCGAGCGTCGTGCACATCGGGCCTGCGGCGCTCATCGGCGTCATCGTGGGCAACTCCACGTCCCCCGCTGGTGCCCAGATCCAGACCGTGGAACCCGGGACGCCCGCGGACCAGGTGGGCCTGGTGGCCGGGGACGTGATCACCTCCCTCGGCGGGCAGGCGGTCAGTTCCGCCACCTCGCTCACCAGCCTGATGCAACGGCACCATCCGGGACAGAAGGTGCAGCTCGGGTGGACGGACTCCTCCGGCCAGCACCACACGGCCACCGTGCAACTCGTCACGGGCCCCGCCGGCTGACCGTCCCGCCCGCGCCGCGCCAGGATGGGCGCGATGCCGACGCCAGCCCCACGGAAACCAGCCTCGAAGACCGCCTCGAAGACCGCCTCGAAGACCGCCTCGAAGACCGCCTCGCCAGTGCGCCCCAGAGCGCGCGGCGTCGCCGGGCTGGTGCTGGCGCCGGGAGCGAGTGCGGGACGCGACCAACCCGCTCTCGTCGCCATCGACGAAGCGGTGTCGGAGTCGGGAGTGCGGGTGGATCGCATCGACTTCCCTTACCGGCTGGCGGGACGGCGCGCCCCGGACCGACCCCCCGTGCTGATAGCCACGGTGGTCGCGGCGGCGCAGGCGCTCGCCCGGTCCCTGAAGGTGGCGCCCCGTCGGATCGCGCTGGGGGGACGATCGATGGGCGGGCGCATGTGCTCGATGGCGGTCGCCGACGGGCTCGAGGCCGCCGCGCTCGTGCTCGTCAGCTATCCGCTGCATCCCCCGGGGAAGCCCGAACGGCTGCGGACGGAACACTTCGCCGCGCTCGAGGTGCCCTGCCTCTTCGTGTCGGGGACCCGGGACGCATTCGGTTCCCGTGACGAGCTCGAGTCCGCCACGGCCGCCATCCCCGGCCCCGTGACCCATGTGTGGCTCGAGGGGGGCGACCACGGTCTGCGCGGCAAGGACTCCCAGGTGGCCGGGATCGTGCGGGAGTGGCTCCCCGGCCTCTGATCGCGGCAGAGGCCGCGCGGGCTCGGCGGATCTATCCTCGACGCATGCCGGATCAGGGGAGCGCCGCTCCGCTCCCAGTCGAAGGCGTCCAGGCTGCGCTCCGGCCCTTCGGCGAGAGCCGCCTCCTCCCCCGCCTCGCATATGTCGACCAATCCGTCTTCGAGTGGGAGCAACGGCACTTCCTGCGGGGCGGATGGGCGTGCGTGGCGCGCAGCGAGGCCGTCGCCCACGCGGGCGACCAGCGCGCCGAGCCGGTCGGCGGGGCCGGGGTGTTCCTCGTGCGCGGCGAGGACGGACGGTTGCGGGGATTCGCCAACGCGTGCCGTCACCGGGGCCACGAGCTCCTGCCCTGCGGCGAGTCACGCAACCTGCCCATGGTGGTGTGCCCGTACCACTCGTGGTCGTACCACCTCGACGGGTCGTTGCGGGGGGCGCCGCGCTTCGACGTGTGGGAAGCCTTCGACCGTGACGACAACGGCCTCGTCGAGCTGCCCACCGAGGAATGGCACGGGCTGGTCTTCGTCTCGGCCGCCGGTGGGGACCCCGCGCCGCTGGACGTGCATCTCGCCGGGCTCGAGCCACTCGTCGCCGCGCACGAGCCCGAACGGCTGCGCGTGGGTGCGCGTCACGACTACGTCGTCGCGGCCAACTGGAAGGTCGTCATCGAGAATTACCAGGAGTGCTACCACTGCGCCATGATCCACCCCGAGCTGTGCGCGGTGAGCCCCCCACGAAGCGGGGAGAACTACCGCGTGGAGAACGCCGGAGCATGGGTGGGCGGCTGGATGGCGCTCCGTGACGACGCCGAGACGATGTCGCTCAGCGGCAACAGCGGTGGAACCGTCCTGCGCGGGCTCGAGGGCCGGAGCACCCGCGAGGTCGTCTATCTCGTACTGTTCCCGAACGTGTTGCTGAGCCTGCACCCCGACTACGTCATGACGCACCTGCTCACCCCGCTGGGGCCCGACCGCACCCGTGTTCGCTGCTCCTGGTCGTTCTCCCCCGAGGACCTGGCGCGGCCGGGGTTCGACCCCTCCTACGCCGTGGACTTCTGGGACCTCACCAACCGTCAGGACTTCTCGGCGTGCGAGTCGGTGCAGAGGGGCCTGGCCTCCGAGCACTGGGTGCCCGGTCAGCTCGCCCCCGACGAGGACGGCGTGTACCAGTTCGTCACCATGGTGGCGCGGGCCTACCAGGGACTGCCCGTGGCCGGGGGCCACGGTCCCCTCAGCCGACGCCCCGCCTCACGCTGACGCCCCGCCTCACGCTGACGCCCCGCCTCACGCTGACGCCCCGCCTCACGCTGACGCCCCGCCTCACCCTGACGCCCCGCCTCACGCTGACTCCCCGCCTCACGCCGACGCCCCGCCGCCCCCTGCACCCGTCGTCGTCCGCGTCGTACCGTTCGGATACCTTGCTCACCAGCAGCTCCGAGCTCACCAGCAGCTCCGAGCTCACCAGCAGCTCCGAGCAGCTCCAAGGAGCGAGGAGGAACCGATGCCACACGAGGTGCGCGCCGTCGTCGCCCGGGCCAAGGACGCCCCTGTCACCCTGGAATTCGTGATCGTCCCCGACCCGGGCCCCGGTGAGGCGCTCGTTCGCATCCAGGCGTGCGGCGTCTGCCACACCGACCTGCACTACCGGGAAGGGGGAATCAACGACGACTTCCCGTTCCTGCTCGGGCACGAGGCCGCCGGTGTGGTGGAGGCCGTGGGCCCTGACGTCACGTCGGTTGCTCCCGGGGACTTCGTCGTCCTCAACTGGAGGGCGGTGTGCGGCGAGTGCCGCTCGTGTCGCCGGGGCCGGCCGTGGTACTGCTTCTCGACCCACAACGCCACGCGGAAGATGACGCTCGCCGACGGCACCGCGCTCTCTCCCGCGCTGGGCATCGGCGCGTTCGCGGAGAAGACGCTCGTGGCCGCCGGCCAATGCACCAAGGTCGACCCCCGCGCCCGGCCCGAGGCCGCCGGCCTCCTCGGGTGCGGCGTGATGGCGGGTCTCGGGGCGGCAATGTTCACCGGCGAGGTCGGCCCCGGGGACTCGGTCGCGGTCTTCGGGTGTGGTGGCGTGGGGTGCGCGGCGGTGGCCGGCTCGGTCCTGGCGGGAGCGTCCCGGGTCATCGCCGTCGACCTCGACCCCAAGAAGCTGGAGCTCGCCGCGCGCTTCGGTGCCACCCACGGTGTGGACGCGTCGGTGGAGGACCCCGTCGACAAGGTGCGCGAGCTCACCGGCGGCAACGGCGCGGACGTGTGCATCGAGGCGGTCGGCAACCCCAAGGTGATGGAGCAGGCGTTCTTCGCCCGCGACCTCGCCGGCACCCTGGTCCAGGTGGGCGTGCCGACCCCCGACATGCGCATCGACCTACCCATGATCGAGTTCTTCGGCCGCGGCGGGCGGCTCAAGCCCAGCTGGTACGGGGACTGCCTGCCGTCGAGGGACTTCCCGATGCTCATCGACCTCTACCTGCAGGGACGCCTCGACCTCGACGGTTTCGTGTCCGAGACGATCCCCCTCGACGGCGTGGAGGACGCGTTCCACCGCATGGAGCGCGGCGAGGTGCTCCGCTCGGTCGTGGTCATCGGGGGCTGACCCGGTGGCCGGCGCGCTGCAGATCGACCTCGTCCGGACCGAAGGGATCTTCTCGCTCGACGGACAGGACTTCGAGGTCGAGAACAACGTGTGGTTGGTGGGCGACGACGCGGAGGTCGTCGTCGTGGACGCCGCGCACGAAGCCGGTCTCATCGCGCAAGCCGTGGGGGGCCGGCGCGTGGTGATGATCGTGTCGACCCACGGGCACAACGACCACATCAACGCGGCCGAGGCGCTGGCCGAGATCACGGGCGCCCCGGTCGCGCTCCATCCCGACGACGCCGAGCTGTGGGCCACGGTGTACCCCGGGCGGCCCTTCGACCGGGCCCTTGCCGACGGCGAGGACATCACGGTGGGGGGCCACCGGCTGAGGGTGATCCATACGCCGGGGCACTCCCCGGGCGGTGTCTGTCTCTACGACGCCGACGCGGCCGCCGATCCGGACGCGAACCCGCCCGGCGGCGTGCTGTTCTCGGGCGACACGCTGTTCAAGGGCGGCCCCGGGGCGACGGGGCGGTCGTTCTCGAGCTTCCCCACCATCATCGAGTCGATCCGGACGCGCCTGTTGACCCTTGACGTTACGACCACGGTGCACCCTGGGCACGGGGACGACACCACCATCGGCGCCGAGGCCCCGCACCTCCAGGAGTGGATCGACCGGGGGTACTGAGTGGCGGCGCGCACCGCGGGAGCGGGTCGAGACGACGGGAGCCGTGACGAGCGAGCCGCGCGCATCGCCGGAGCGGGTCGCTACACCCGACCCGGCTCCGGCACCGGCTCTGGCACCGATACCGGCTCCGGCACCACGCACTGGGTGGAGCACCTCCGCAGCGACCACATGAGCGTCGGCACCTACTCCATCGCGGCGGGCGGCACCGACGACCAGGGCCCGCACACCGAGGACGAGGTCTACGTGATCACCGCAGGCCGCGCCCGGTTGAAGACATCGTCCGGCGAGTTCCCCGTCGAGCCGGGTGCATCCGTCTTCGTCCCCGCCGGCGAGCTCCACGCCTTCGTCGACGTCACCGAGGACCTCGCCGCCCTCGTGCTCTTCGCTCCCCCCGAGCAGGTGCAGTCCTAGCGGCACGGCCGAAGGAGCGTCCGAGCTCGAGGCAGTATGAGGGATTGCGTCCGGCCTCGAAGCAGTGCGAGGGAATGCGTCCGGCCTCGAAGCGGTGCGAGGGAATGCGTCCGGCCTCGCACACGACGCACGGAACGGGACCGGGGCCGGCAGGAACGCCGCGGAATTGGGCCACCGGAAAAGGGGCTTTCGGCCCTGCGCCGAACTCTCGGGAGTGCCGATCCCCTGAACCATGCCGGAGCTGGTCGGCGGGCCCGATCTCGTAAGACACCAACACGCTCCGGGGCAACGCCCGGCGTGGGACGCAACCCCGACTCCGGTGACCCGTCGGGAGGGGCTGCGCCAATGCGGGACCCCGCGACGCCGACGCGTTGGCCGCTCGTGACCGAGCTCCGGCGTTCGCTCCCCCGGCAGTTCGCCAACTGGAGCGGCACCTACGTCATCGAGTCCGAGCAGACCAAACGGTGGCGTGACTGCCGCGTGATCGACATCTCCTCGCTGGGAGCGGGGTTTGAGCTCCTCGACGCCCCTCCCGAGGCCACCGAAGGGCAGCTCATCTTCGTCTCGGTGCACATGCGGGGAGAGATCCGGAACTCCCAACCTGCCAAAGATGGTCGGCTGAGGATCGGGACCCAATTCGTCGACCTGAGCGACAAGGACCGCGCCTACCTGTCATCCCTGGCAGGGCTCCAGGCCACCTGGTAGGCCCGTTCACCCGAGCGCGCGGCCCGTCCCAGTCCACCCGAGCGCCGCGGCCCGTCCCAGTTCACCCGAGCACGCGGCCCGTCCCAGTCCACCCGAGCACGCGGCCCGTCCCAGTCCACCCGAGCACGCGGCCCGGCCGCCCGAGCTCGCGGCCCGGCCCAACCGAGTCGTCCGCCCCGACCGGCACGCACGAGCGCCCCGGGCGAGGGCCGACAGGTGCGGGGGCGCGACGTCGAGCATGATCAGGGCCATGCGAATCGGACTGCAGATCCCCAACTTCAATCTCGGCGTGCCCGGCGACCAGCTCTTCGAGTCTGTGGCCGAGCTGGCGGGAGCCGCCGAGGACTCGGGCTACGAGTCGGTGTGGGTGATGGACCACTTCTACCAACTCCCGCCGCTCGGAGGGCCCTCCGAGCCCATGCTCGAGGCCTACACGCTCCTCGGGGGCCTGGCGGCGCGCACCAACCGGGTCACCCTGGGCACCCTCGTGACCGGCGTCACCTACCGGAATCCCGCCCTCCTGGCCAAGATCGTCACCACTCTCGACGTCCTCAGCGCGGGCCGGGCCATCCTCGGCATCGGCGCCGCCTGGTACGACGTCGAACACGATGGGCTGGGAGTGGACTTCCCGCCCGTCGGCGAGCGCATGGACCGGCTCGAGGAGGCGGTGCAGATCTGCCGGGCGATGTTCCGCGAGGAGGGCCCGACGTTCGAGGGCCGCTATTACAAGGTGCACGAGGCGAGGAACCTCCCCCGCCCGGTCCAGGCCGGCGGGCCTCCCATCCTGATCGGCGGTGGCGGCGAGAAGCGCACGCTGCGCCTGGTGGCGCGCTATGCCGACTACTGCAACATCACCGGTGACCCGGCCACCATCCGCCACAAGGTGGGCGTGCTGCGCGGGCACTGCGAGGCCGTGGGGCGCGATCTGGCGACGGTGACGGTCAGCGTGCTGAGCACGCTCGTGCTCACGGACTCGGCCGAGGAGACCAAGGGGGTGTGGGAGCTGCTGCGCGGCGCGGCCGGCGACGCCGCCGACAGCTTCACGGTGGGCCAGGAGGACGAGGTCGTCGACCGGGTCGAGGAGCTCGCCGCCGCGGGCGTGGACTACTTCATCTTCAACATGCCCACCTCCGGCACCGACGCCGTGCGCCGGGCCGGGGAGCTGTTGGCGCCTCGTTGACGGGACCCGGCGGAACGGGCTGAGCAGAGCAGAACGGGCTCAGCGGAACAGGGCCTTCAGCCGGGTAGGAAGCGCATGTAGTCGTCGAGGACGTGCCGCATCTCGTCCCCGGGCCCCGTGGGGACGCGCAGCACGACCTCGGTGCACCCGATCGAGTGGTAGTGCTCCAGCTTGCCCTCGTCGGGGACGGTGCCGAAGGGGACCACCTCGAGCGTGCCCGGGTCACGTCCCGCCTCGGTGAAGGCGTGGCGCAACGCGTCGAGGGCGGCGCCGATACCGGCCCCGCCGATGGGCATCCAGCCGTCCGCGTACTCGGCGATCGCCGCGAACAGCGACGGCCCCGCTCCCCCGCCGACCAGGGTCCGGACCCTCGGTCGCTGCACCGGCTTGGGCCACGAGAACGACGGCGGCAACGACACGTGCACGCCGTGGAACTCGGCCTCGTCCTCGGACCACAGCGCCTGCATGCACAGGACCTTCTCGCGGGCCACGGCGCGCCGCTGCGCGAAGTCCACGCCGTGGTCGGCCGCCTCGTCGCGGTTCCAACCGAAGCCCATGCCGAGCACAAAGCGCCCCCCCGACAGGCGGTCGAGGGTGGCGATCTGCTTGGCGAGCACGATGGGGTCGTGCTGCGCCACGAGGGCGACGCCGGTACCGAGCAGGATGCGGTCGGTCACCGCGGCGGCGGCGGCCAACGACACGAACGGGTCGACGCTGCGCCTGTAGTCGTCGAGGTGCACGCCCTTCACCAGTGCGGGCGGAGTGGCGAGGGCCACCGGCAGGTGCGTGTGCTCGGGCAGGTACAGCGAGTCGTACCCGCGCGCCTCGACGGCACGGGCGAGCTCGTCGACGGGCATCGACCGGTCGGTCAGGGCGGCGGTGACGCCGACGCGCACGGAGGGCCGGCCGCGGGCTACGTGTCGAGGTCGTCGGGCCCGCCCGACCACCACTGGGGCGCGTCGCTGGCGGGGAACGACTCGTCGCTCGCTTCGTCGATCTCCTCCTCGCTGCCGTGCTCGGGGGGAGGGGCGGGGCTGTCGGGGCGCTCCGCAGGAGGATCGGTCACGGTGCCGACCCTACCCTCCCGCCCAGCGCCTCCCACCGGGGACACGACGTCACGTGGTCGTTGACCAGCCCGGCCGCCTGCATGGTCGAGTAGCAGGTCACGGGGCCCACGAAGCGCAGCCCGCGGCGGCGTAGCTCGGCGCTCAGGGCCTTGGACGCCGGCGTCTGGGAGGGGAGCTGGCCCAGTTCCGCATACGCGTGGTGATCGGTCACGTCGGAGACGAAGGACCAAAACAGCTCGGCGAGGGTCTCGCCGGCACGGTGCATGGCGTCGATGACGCGCGCGTTGGACACCGTGGACTCGATCTTCTGCCGGTGGCGGACGATCGACGGGTCGGCGACCAGGCGCTCGACGTCCGCGTCGTCGAAACGGGCGACGAGGTCCGGGGCGAAGCCGGCGAAGGCGCTGCGGTAGCCCTGCCGCTTGGCCAGGACGATGGACCACGACAGCCCGGCCTGCGCGCCTTCGAGCGTGAGGAGCTCGAACAGGCCCCGGTCGTCGCGGACGGGCACGCCCCACTCGAGGTCGTGATAGGCGCGCATCTGGGGGCTGCTCGTCGCCCAGGCGCAGGTGCCGTCGCCCGCGGCCGCCTGGTCGCCCTGGTCGTACGCGGCTGCCTCGTTGCCCTCGTCGCCCTCGTCGCCCGCGTCACGGGAGGCCCGGTCCACGCCGACAGGTTAGGTGGGGGCCGCAGACCGGTGACCGTGAACCGGTGACCCATTTCCCGGGACCCGGTGCCGGTCTCACCAATCGCCGGCCGGGACCGCGGTTGCCATCGCCGGGCGCCGGTGTTTGGCTGGCGGGCATGAGGGTCGTCCTGGGAAGTGACCATGCCGGTTACCCGCTCAAACAGGTGGTCGCCGCCCATCTCCGGTCCAAGGGGTTCGAGGTCGAGGACGTGGGCACGTTCTCCGAGGAGCCGGTGGACTACCCGTGGTTCTGCGCCACCGCGGCGCGCGCCGTGGTGGAGGGGTCGGCCGATCGCGCCGTCGTCCTCGGGGGCAGCGGCCAGGGCGAGGCCATCTCCGCCAACAAGGTCCGCGGCGCGCGGGCCGCGCTGTGCCACGACGAGACGACGGCCCACCTGGCCCGGCTCCACAACGACGCCAACGTGCTCTCGCTGGGGGGGCGCATCCTGGGCCCCGACCTCGCACTGGCCATCGTCGACGTGTTCTTCGCCACGGAGTTCGAGGGCGGGCGCCATGTGCCGCGGCTGGCGGGGATCGCGGCCATCGAGACCGAGGAGGCGGCCAAGCCCATTGCGGGGGCGTAGGGCGACACGCCGGTCGGCACCGGTGAGGGGACGGGAACCTCGAAGGTCGAGTTGCTCGTCATCGACGACGGTGAGCCGAGCGCCGGCACGCGATCCTCACCCGGGTCGGCGCACCGCCTGCAGCCCGTGAGGCGTCGGCCAAACGAAGAATCCCCCGGCCTGCACGCCCACCGTGCTCGGCTCCGTGTCGGGCCGGCCCTTCACCGGGGCGCCCGTCGCCGAACACGACGTGAAGACGGGAGCGCTCTGGCGCTGGCCCCCGACGGCGGCCCCCTGCGGGGCCTTGACGGTGTACATCGGGTCGTGCTCGCACCAGAAGACCTGGTCGGCGGCGACGGACGTCGACGTCCCGTCCCGGACGTCGAGCACCACGCGCCTGCCCGACGTGAGCTGCACCACGAGATGCGTGCCGTCGACGAAGGCGACGTTGGTGCCCAGCGACAGCGACTGCGCGCCGAGGACCTGCTCCGACCACGTGGTCGCGCCCGAGCTCGAGTCGAGCCCCTGGAGGGTGAGGCCCACCCCGGACATCGACACGGACTTCCCGCTCTGCCGGGCGGCGCCCGAGTACCGGCACACGACGTCGGTGGTGAGGAACTGCAGCCCTCCGACGCACATGTAAGCCCCCGGGACGCTCCACTTCACGGTGCCGTCGGCGCCCGAGATCCCGATGGTCTTGAACTGGACCAGCGGGTACACGCCGCCGCTGGTCTTGGGGCCGACGCTGCCGACGTCCAAGGACCCCTCGATCTGGAAGTCCCATCCGTAGTCGGGGTCGTACCGGCTCCCGCCGAAGAGGCTCGCCACGGACTTGGTCCACGCCTGCTGACCCGTGGCCGAGGTCTGCAGGAGCGTGGGGACCGTGGCGCTCGTCTGCCACAGGTCGCCCTCGCTCACGCTTCCGGGTTGCGCCACCGCCATGTTCCGCTCCGGGCCCTGCACCGCCCCGACGACGGTCCCCGTCGTGGGATCGAGGATGGCGAGATCGGTGTCGGTGTCCGAGACGTAGGTGGCGAGGCAGAACGACTGCCCGCCGGCGCAGACAGCCGGGGCGTCGGCCAGCACGACTGCCTGGGGCACCGACCACAGCACCTTGCCCGTGGACACGTCGAGGCCCTTGACGTAGACGCCGGGATCGCTCGTGCCACCTTCGGGCGACATCACCAGGACCGTGTTGCCGAGCACGGTCGGGCCGAACGCGACCCCGGGCGTGATCTCGGAGGCGGAGTAGGGACGACTCCACAGGACCGACCCGCTGGTGGGGTCGACCGCCGACAGCTCGAGCTGGTGGCCCGAGGTCACGTCGAGGACGAGCACGACCCTGCCCGCGACCACCGGGCTGCCCACGACGTGGAGCGAGCCGTCCGTCCAGCTGCTCGACCCGCTCGAGGTGACGATCACGAGACCGGCCGCCACCACCGCGAGCACGACCGCGCCGACCACCCACCTGATCCAGTGCAGCGAGCGCTTCCGAGGAACCTGGCTCTGGCCGACGGCCGTCTTGTCGAAGTAGGCGAAGTCGGAGAAGTTGCCGGGGTCGCCGAAGTTGCCGGGGTCGCCGGAGTCGCCATAGCCACCGTTCCCGGGTTGCACCGGGGGTGGCGCGACCGTCCTCACCGCGCCCGTGCCCGCGCTCGCGCCCCTGCCCGCGCTCGCGCCCCTGCCCGCGCTCACGCCCGTGCCTGCGCCCATGTCTGCGCCCGTGCCCATGCCCGGTTCGGGCCCGGGCCCGGTCACTGACGGATGGAGCTCGGGCGGGTACCACGCGCCGTCGGAGGCCATCCACCATCCCCCGGTTCCCGACGCGTCGCTCACGGCAAGCCCTCTCCCTCGATTCCGAATTCCATCGGCAGGGTCATCTCCTGAGCTGAAGTCGCTCCCCGCTTCGTGCCGCACGGGATTGTGGAGGAGTTGCGACGAAGCAGGCACGAGTAGTCGCCAACGGGGGCCCGGGTGCCTCGGGTCGCCAACGGGGGCCCGGGTGTCCCCGGGTTGCCAACGGGGGCCCGGGTGTCCCCGGATCGCCAACGGCGGCCGGGGTGTCCTCAGGTGGCCAGGGGTTGCGGGGGATCCTGTGCCCGGGCTCGGGGCGTCCAGCCACTCACGAGGAGGTCGCCCCGCCACGAACCCCAGATAGGGGCTGTGTTGGTTGTAGCCGAGGAGGCTCCTGCAGATCCGTGGGGAGCGAGGCCGCCACCGAAGGCGACACCGCCGGAGCATGGTTCTCCGCTGGCCGGAGCCAGCGCACCGTGTGCCCGACGATCAGCCCGAGACGCGCCGAGCCGGTGGAGTTGGCGTCGTAGCGGACCTCCTAGGCGGGAGGGCTCCAAGGAGGTGGCGCGGGCGGGGTCCCCTCGACGGGTGCTTGCGTTGCCGTCGCCGGTGAGAACGCTTGTGCAGGGCCCGCCGGAGGTGCGGGCGGGGGGCCCTGCGGGACCCACGGCCCTGGTTGCGGTCCGGGGAATCCGCCTCTGCCGCCATGGTTCCGAATGACCCGAAGCCCCGGGGGCGCCGGGTTCACGGTGACCCGGATGGAGAACTACTACATGAGAGGCCCTAAGCCGATGGGCTACATGTTCGAGGGGCTGGCCACCAAGTCGTGACCGAGCGCCAGTGAACGTAAGCAAGGGACGTTCAGGATGGTCAACCGGGTGCCGTCGCACTCGTCGTGTGACGCGAGTTCGCCCGTCCCACCATTCCGGCAAGACGGGCGAGCCATCATTCAGTTGTAACCAGCGACTCCATGTAGGCGCAGAATCGACAGACGGACACTCAGCGAAGCTTTAGGCGCTCCGACCTCGTGCGGACCAGGACACTGCATCCCAGACAATCGCACCTGTCACCACTGAGGAACATCCCGGTGCATTACCACCGGACGCCTGCCTGAAGCTACTCACACGGCGGCGCTGGAGATCAAACGAGTCATAGGCAAGACCTCCTGTCACTTCGGTTCCCAGTCTCCTGGGATCCTCCGCCCGATTGGTGCATCCCCACAATGGCTCCTCCCTGGCCGTGTGCCAAGGGTCGAAAGACCCTCTGGGCGGGAGCGAGCATGATCCGTGGCGGGTACCGAATGGAACGAGCTTCTCTTCGCGCTGGAATACGACTTAGCTGGGGGTGCCAGCGTCGTGGTCGCCCATGTCCCTCACCACCGTGACCGGGCATGGAGCGTGGGTCACGCAGTGCTCGCTGACTGACCCGAGGAGCATGCCGGTGAACTCACCGTGGCCCCGGCTGCCCACCACGAGGAGCGACGCTCCGCGCGCTGCCTCCAGAAGCACCGGGGCGGCGTGACCCTCGACCACGGTGAGGTCGATGTCGATGCCAGGATTGTCGCCGAGCACCTCGGCGACCGTCTGTTCGAGGGTGCGCCTGGCGTCTGCTTTTGCTTGGTCAAGATCCGACGGATTGGGAGGCAGCCAGCTCATGGGGGTCGGGAACTCCCAGCAGGTGATGACCTGCAGGGAGGCGCCGGTGAGCTTGGCCTGGCGGGCCGCCCAGCGGAGGGTCTGGTGCGATGACGGGGAGCCGTCCACGCCCACCACGATCCTCTCGCTACCTTGGTTCATGGAATCCCCTCGTGCTCGTGGCGCACGCCCCATCTTGCCCGCCCTCCGCCGACACCGCGCAACAGCCTCCAACCGTCGATCCCTGGGCAGTTCGATGTTCGCCATTGGTGGCCGACCCGTCCGGCAGTGCTCCATGGATCCCGAAGGGGAGACGGAGGCGCGCCTTTGACTTTGGTGTTGACGTTGACTTGGGTTTTGACGTTCCCTTGTTCCTTTAGGTTCCATGGCGGGTTCGAGGGTCACCCTCACGCGACGGACCCCGAGCACGAGGCCCGGGGTCCATCTCCCTTGTTCCTTCAGGCCCATTGGGTCCTCAGGTGTCACCATTCTGAGAGTTGGCCGGAGCCGAGACAAGAATCCACGCCGATTACCCTGCAAGGAGACTGCTCAGCGCGTACGTCGGGTGCCGGTCCAGGTTGTGACGCGCGCGGTTATCTCATCACCAACGCCAAAGGTCAGCTCCGCGCCTTGACGGCCACGATGACGCCGCTGCTGAAGCTCAGTTCAGCACAAACCAGTTCAGCATCTTCGACAAGACGTCGACGCACAACGGCCAGGGCGGCTCGCAGGTCTTCATCGTCGTGTCTTGTCAGGTCCATGTCATCAACGATGAGGACGCCGCCAGGACCGAGGGCAGCGATCGTTTGGCGCAGCTTGAAGATCTTCCCGCCGGGTGCATCGGGAAATATCAGATCGAACTTGCCGAGACGGCCCACGGCCTCGGCCCCGTCACCGGGCTCGAAACGGACCCATGGTGGCCATGGAGCCGAGCGGGCTACCTGCTGCACTTCGTCGTCAAGCTCCACGGTGACGACCTCGACGTCGGCGCGCTCCCCGAGCCCGTGAACCAACCAGGCGAGTCCGACGCCGACGCCCGTGCCGATCTCAAGGATTCGACCGCCTTTGGGTACCGCCGCCGATAAAACGGCCAACAGCCTCCCCACCTCGGCCTCACAGGCCAGCTCGAAACTGGTTGCGGCGGCCCGTTCGTGCGCTGCCACCACGCCTTCGGGGAGGTCTTCTGTTCTTGCCATATCGGCATACTGTCGGCTTGCCATCGTCTTGACCACTCGGATAAATGCTCCCGTTGATCCCATCCGTGGGGGCGCGGTAGAGCGATATCGTGCGGGTGCCGCTCACGGACTCTTGCCGGGGCCATCGACCCAGATCGGCGCCCCCGACGGAGCCGGATGCGTACACGATGCGACCGGTATCCCCCTTGAGTACCGGATGCCCCAAGCCACGTCGGCTCCGGGCCGAGACCCCGACCCGGACCGGTGCTTCCCGTTGGGTCCAGGTTCGGAAGGTCTCGGTGGCCGAGCAGACTCGCCTGGGTTGTGCCGGTTGAATGGCGTTCCGTGGTCATAAGAACGAGAGGGGCGAGCAGAGCTAGCGTCCTCGGCGTGATGCCGTTTCAGGCGGTGGGCGAGCACAGGGGATGTGGCCATGCGGGCAGCGGTCGTTTACGAATCGATGTTTGGTAACACGCACGCCATCGCCGATGCCATTGGCAAGGGTCTTGGTCAGGGCCTTGGGCCGGTGGACAACGTGGTCGTGGTCTCGGTGGTTGAGGCAGGCCGCGAACGGTTGGGCGACGCCGACCTGCTCGTGGTGGGCGGTCCCACCCATTTTCACGGCATGAGTCGAAATCGCACCCGCAGGTGGGCGGCCGCCACTGCCCAAAAGCCCAAGAAGGATCTGGTGCTCGATCGCGACGCCCAAGGCCCTGGCGTGCGCGACTGGCTTAGGTCGCTGGGCCATGGCCACATAAAGTCTGCTGCCTTCGACACCCGCTTCAAGGGTCCGGCAGTTCTCAGAGGGAGGGCGTCGAGGGCGATCAGCCGAACGCTGCGGCGGCACGGGTTCGAGGTGGTGGCCAAGCCCGAGAGCTTCTTCGTGACCTTGCAGAATCACCTCGAACCGGACGAGGAGGCCCGCGCCCGAGAATGGGGCAAACGGCTCGCGGTAGGCGTTGTATCGAACGGCGTCACCGATGCGGACCGTCCTGGACGACCGCCCACCTCGACGGAGCCGTGATGGCCGAGGTGATGATCCCCACCCGGGGTGAACTGCCGTCCTACCTGGCGACACCTGCGGGCGAGGGTTCCTGGCCAGGTGTCGTCGTCATCCACGACGCCATGGGGATGAGCCAGGACTTACGGAACCAGGCTGACTGGCTGGCGGGCGAAGGGTACCTCGCCGTAGCGCCGGACCTCTTCTCTGGGAGAGGGAAGGTGGCGTGCATGATCTCGGTCATGCGGGACGTGCGCGCCGGACGGGGACGGTCGTTCGACGATATCGAGGCAGCGCGCGTCTGGCTGGCGGCCCGGGAGGACTGCACGGGCAGGATCGGCGTAATCGGCTACTGCATGGGAGGGGGGTTCGCCTTGCTGCTCGCCGCCGACCGCGGGTTCACGGTGTCGAGCGTCAACTACGGCACCGCTCCAAAAGATGCCTACACGGCCAGCTTCCTGAGACAGGCTTGCCCGATTGTCGGAAGCTACGGCGGCAAGGATCGCACTCTGCGAGGGGCCGCCGATCGCCTTGAACGGGCATTGACGGCTGTCGGGGTCGAACACGATGTCAAGGAATACCCCGAGGCCGGGCACTCTTTTCTCAACGATCACGAAAGTGTTGGAGACAAAAATCCATTCCCGTTCTCCGTCTTGGAGCCGGTCTTCGGAATACTGTCGCCAGGTTCGGGCTACAACGAGGTATCTGCGCGAGATGCACGGCGACGCATCCTCGCATTCTTCGACGCTCACTTGAAGTCGTAGAGAACGAGACTGCCCGGTACTGCCTGGGACCAGGATGCCCCAAAGAGCCCGCCTGACCGGCCTGGTGGTGACCGGTATCACCCTGTGTTGGTGTGGGTCGCGCCCGGTCTGCCACTCCCGAGTCAGTCCGAAGGTGACGGACTCGCCTCCGACCTGAACCACGCGGAAATGTTCAGGCGGCGGTGATCCCGAGCGGGTCGCCAACCGGCCCGGTTGCCCGACCCAGTGCAACCAGTCGGACGCAGAGGAAGACACCGGGAGCGCATCTAGCCCCGATTACCGGCTGAGCGGTCCCGCATCGCTCAGATCCGTAGGACCATACTGAGTGCGTGGTCAGTGGTAGATGGACGAGGGGCGCCGTCGGCATCTCCGCAGTCCTCCTCTTGGTGGTCTTGTCCGCATGTGGAGGACCCTCGAAGAAAGCTGCTCCGCCATCGACGTTGTCCCCCAGGTCGACGGTAAGCCCGAGTTCCTCCACGACTACCGCCCCTCCCTCGAGCACCAGCTTCATTGCCCAGTCGGTTACCTTCATCTCCGACGATGACGCCTGGGTCCTGGGAGCGGTCCACTGTCAGAAGGGATGGTGCCCGGCGATCCGCCACACGACCGACCGGGGTGAGCTTTGGACGTCGGTCTCGGCGCCGTCGGCGTCCATCGACACCGGTACCCAGGGGATCAGCGACCTACGTTTTGCTGACTCGCTCGACGGGTTCGCCTTCGGCCCGGGGCTTTGGGTGACCCATAACGCCGGAGCCAACTGGCACCAGGTTTCCTTGCCTGGCTCTGTATTGACCCTGGCCGCTGCCGATCGAAAGGTGTACGCGGTCGTCTCGTGCTCGGCGTACCCGTCGTGTACCAACCCTGCGCGCCTCTACCAAACCCCGGCGGGGACCGACGCCTGGCAGGAAGTGCCCGGAGTGGCCCTTCCTCCGACCTCCTATTCCGTCGTCCTCCAACTCCAAGGTCGGGGGGTCTACCTCCTGGTGGCGGGAACGTCCACGTTCATCCGCTCCTATGACGGAACCAACTTCCAAAGTCTCTCTGATCCCTGTCCGGCCCAGTCGACGGGGCCTGCCTATAGCCCTGGCAGCTTCGCACTCAGCACGGCCTCTGACCTGGCCGTGCTCTGCGGAGACGGTGTGGCTGCCGGAAGCCAAAAGAAGGAGGTCTACGTGTCGATCGATGGTGGGGAGACCTACAGCGAGGTCGCTGCCCCTCCCTTCACCGGTGACGCAAGCGAAATCGCGGCAGCAAACCCCACTACCCTCGTCGTCTCGGCTCAGTCGGGGGCCAGCTGGCTCTATCGGGCCACGGGTGCCGACACCACCTGGACGACCCCGGTGTCGTTCAACGACGGGGGTGTCGGCGTTACAGACCTCGGATTCACAGACATGACCCACGGGGTCTTCATCCATGGCGGACCAACTGCCTTGCGCATCCTCGGAGGAGTGAATCCTCCGTCCGGTCTCGGCACCCTGTATCTGACCGAGGACGCGGGAGCGACATGGCACCAGGTGCATATCTCCAGCTAGCGACCGTACGTCAGCAAGACGGCGGTTCCACCGGTCACACCTACCCCTCATTCGAACAGAAGACCTTACGGTCCGGCACGGACGTGATGCCAAGCGCCGTCCGACGATGTGGGTCGTCGATCCCGTCCGAACATGCCGGGCACGGAGCGCGCGACGTAGGCGGTATCACCCTGATCGCTATCGGACGGCCAAGCGACGCCCTCTGACCGGGCGAGAATGCCGGGTTGTTCGCCCTTGGTTGTGGCCGGGGAGCCAAACAGGATCGCTCCAGCCCGCGATTATCGAGCGGTCCCAATAACGGACAGGTAGGTGGAAGACTTGGGCATCGATCCGAACCCGATCAACGGCAACGAAAACGTCCCCGACGGTGCCGCCCAACGAGCCCGACAGCAGTGGGTCCGGGCAAACTTCACCCAGATCTTCGGCGTCTCGGCGGAGGACCTGCTGGCGCAGGGGATCAACCCTCGTCGGTATGCCAGGGAGCATCGAGATCAGATCCGCCAGTTCGCTCAGATGCAACGGAGTCAAGGCATCATTGTCCCCAGTGGCCGCCTCTCCGGCGCGCCTGGACAAGGCAACCCCGGGCCCGATCCAGGGAGACAGGCCAACCAGGGATACGGGTATGGAACCCGCGGCCGCTACGGCATAGGTCTGCGCGGTGGCAGCGCCTGGATAGGGATCCTGCTCTTCCTCTTCGCCCTGCGGTTCTTGCTCGTCGACTCCTTGGTTGGCACGCGCGCTGCCGTTGTCTGGGTCCTCATGATCGGCGGAGTCATCTTGGTGGCAAGGGTGCTGCTCTTCTCCTGGCTTCGCCAAAGGCGGTTCAACCGCCGTCGGTCGGATGGACAGCCGAATGGACGATCCGGGTTCTGACCGCTCCCAGGACGTCGACGGTCGGTCGAGTTTGTCGCTCGGTTGGTGCCAGCCGATCACGAGCATTCGATCCGCGGGGAAGCTGCGGACCGGTCCGGTTCTTCCGTAGGTAGGACGCCCTGGCGAGGGTCGATCCCCTGGCGCGGGGCGCCTGGCCATCCTGGTACTCCGACTGGGAGCGATCCCGGTCGGAGTACATCAGAGGCGGGGTGACCGCACACGGCACTTTGCGCGCTTGTCTCGGAGGTTGGCTGATTGGCAACGATGGACCGATGTCCATAATCAAGTCGTCACTTTTCCCTGCCGACTGACTCCTCGACACGGCCGACGATGGCCTTCAGCGCAATGATCTCGTTGAGCAAGGCGCGATGACCTTTGCCTGTGATGGACACCCATGTTCGGGGCCGACGACCTTCGATTCCCTTGTCGATGCGAATCAGGCCTGCCGCTTCGAGCACTCTCAAGTGTTGTGACAGGTTGCCGGCAGTCAGGCCAAGGGTGTCGGTGAGGTAGCCGAACTCCACTCGCCGCGCCTCGTGGGTGACGGTCAGGATTCCAAGTCGTGCTCGCTGGTGAACTACGTCGTCAAGACCGTCGGTCGGACTCTTCGGAATGTCGCCCGCTGGTTCTGTCACCATCTGCTGCTCACACCGGGCGCCGCGCCAAGCGAATGGCAATGGTCCACCTTCGACCGAGCAAGAAGCCGAATCCGCCGAGCAGGAGGTAAATCCCAGGGAGGATCAGATTCGGCAATTCGTTGGCGCTCCCCTGGAACGGCCCCCCCAGTCCCAGACGCTGGAAGATGTTCACGTCGTTGTACAGGCACGAGAGCAACGCGACGGCGATTGCTCCGGCGGCGAACGCAGCGAAGGGACGGCTTCGCTCCAATACGGCCAGCACGGCGATCCCGATGGCGATGATCAACAGCGCCCCTGTACCCCTGATCCAGAAGTCCGGAATCGAGGGGAACGCCCTACCCTCACCGTTCACGAACACAACCGCGGCCAGCAGGCCAACTCCCGCTGCAGCCGCCGGCCACACCCGACCCTGCACACCCACAGCCCGCGCGCGTCGGCGGTAATAAAGAACGATGGTGGCGAAGCCGACGAGCACCGCCACTGACCAGTAGACGGTTGCCCATCGGTTCAAGGCGAACCCCACGGGCTGCGGGTTCAAGGCCCCGCCGAGGGGCGTGCCCGGCGAGCCAACAACGCAGGCAAACCCGCTCTGGAGTGCGGCACGACAACCGGGTGGGGCCGCCGAAGCGACCGGCGAGGCCGGAGAGGCGAGGGGCGACCAATAGAACGGCATCGCGCCCAAGGTGACGATCCCGAAGACGACCAAGACGAACCAGTGCCCACTTCGCTCCAACCGGGTCCGGTTCCGAAGAGCCTCCACGGTCCGCAGCGACTCAACCGCCTCTCCCATTACGTCTGCCATGCACACAAGTTTGTATTACAAACCTCATGGCGTCAAGGTCCAGGCATGACAGGGGACCGACCCACGCGCAACTGCCGTTCCTGAAGGGGTGGGGCCGTGTCAAGAGACAGGTTTTCGAGCCTTTTGAACCTGGAAGATCCAAGACGGGCCGGCGCCCAGGCGCGCATCGCCAGGGATCTGAGGAGACAACGGACTGCTGTGGTGTAGTCCCTCCCCCCTTGTCGCGGGGTTTGGGTTTCCCATCACGGTGTCGGTGTCCTGACACGGGCGCCCGTAGGCCGCCAGCCATTCCTCCGCTGATGTCCAAGCATGATGGGATTCGGCCACGTCCCGACGGGCTCAATCAGATACTCGGCCTCGCCAGCGCACTGAGGGCCACGGCAATTCGCGAGCGCGCGCCGGGCCGTGTCCGATTCCGCTCACGCCGCCTCGTGGCGATCGAGACAGCGGACTTCTCCGTCTCGAAGGCCGTAGTAGACGAGGGTGAGGAGTTTGCGGGCCACGGCCACCCGGGCCTTGAACTTGCCCCGGCGCTCGGCGATGCGCACGAAGTCGGCACGCAGTTTCGGTCCGCCATGGTTCTTCGAGATGGCCTCGATGGCCGCCCAGCGCACGAGTGGCGAGCCCTGCTTGGTGATCGGTCCGCGCTGGACCTTCTCGTCGGACTCGCGGT
This sequence comes from uncultured Acidimicrobiales bacterium, assembly GCA_963810195.1. Classification (GTDB taxonomy): domain Bacteria; phylum Actinomycetota; class Acidimicrobiia; order Acidimicrobiales; family UBA8190; genus Chersky-840. The sequence continues at coordinate 60,079 of CAWEMO010000003.1, forward strand.
GCTTGAGTGAGACCGGTCCATGAGCACAGCTTCTCGGGCGAGTCGAAGCGACTGATATCGCCGATCTCGGCCACGAAGATCGCCCCCAGCACCTTGCCCACGCCGTGGATTTCCAAGATGGCCCGGTAGCCACGGTCGTCTTTCAACTGGCGGTGCAGATGGGCGTCAAGGCGACGAACTTGAGTGTCGTAGATGTCGATGAGGCTGCGCAGACTGGCGATGCGCATGGCATAGGCCTCGGGCAGCACCAGCGCATCGAGCTGGTCACTGCCCGACGGCCCCCACATCTCGTTGCGCACGGGCAGGATGCCGTTCTTGGCCATGACGCCGTGGATCTGCGCCTTACAGCTCGAGCGGTGGTGCACCAGGCGGGCGCGGTAGCACACGAGCTCTCTCAGTTCTCGGGTCTGGGGCGGGGCGATCCAGCCTTCAGCCAGACGTCCAAGGCGCAGCATCGCCGCCAGGTCCCGGGCATCGCGCTCGTCGTTCTTCACCCGGCGGTTCCCCCAGTTGTTGCCCAGCGCATGGGCCAGATGGACCTTGGCGCCGAGGTCCTGGAGCAGATCGGCCGCCCAGTACCAGCCGTAGGTGGACTCGAGCACCACCTCGGGCTTCTCGCCGGCCTCGGCCATCGCCGCGGCCAGCTCCAGGGGTTGGCTCGGGATCTTCACGCAGCCCAGCACCTCGCCGTCGCCAGACATCCGGTAGATGGTCGAGCTGCGGCGGTGCAGGTCGATTCCGACGTACTGTCGTTCCATAGGGGCCTCCTCCTCTTGTTGAGGTTGGTTTGCGAAGCCACCAGTGTCTTCCTGATCACTGGAAACTTCACGAGGGGCGGAGGCCCCGCCCCTTCATCGCATCAGTTCTGTGCGCCCTGGTAGAGTCGCCACGGATGATGCCGTGGCCTTAACCCCGTCGGTATGGGCAATCGAGCCGGATCCCTACAGACGCGCGTAGGTGCTCTCCTCGAGTTCAAAGTCCCGGGTCGCGTCGGCGTTGACCGATGGTCTCGTCGATGCGATGGCGGCCAGACAATCCGCCGCGGTTACCTCGGCATCACCGCCTGACAGTGCCCGTTCGAACGCCAGCTGGGCACCGCGGTGGGCGGCCAGGGCGAAGTCCGCCGGCGTAAACCCCTCGGTGAGCGCGGCCAAGTCCTCAGGGTCGCACGCGGGTAGGAACTCGACGGCTAGCTCGGCACGCCCGGAGAGGTCGGGGGCGCCCACCGGAATGATGAGGTCGAAGCGCCCAGGTCGCAGCATGGCCGGGTCAATCGCGGCGATGGAGTTCGTGGCCATGATCATCAGGCGTCCCGGCCGGCTCTTGAACGCCGGGATGGCCTTCAGCAGTTCGTTCACAATCGGCTGGCTGTCGGGCCGCGCGGTGCGGGCCGAGGCGATCTCGTCGGCCTCGTCAATGAAGCACACCAGATGCTCGACGTGCCGCAAGTCATCGAGTGCGTCGCGTAGGGAGGCGGCAGCCTGCGTGCCCTGGCCTAGCAGGGAGGGGTGGAGTTCGACGAACGACCATGAAAGTCGCGACGCAACAGCGCGGGCGAACGAAGTCTTTCCGGTCCCGGGTGGCCCGAATAGCATGACCGCCGCTGGTGGGACGAGGCCGATGCGATCGGCCAGATCGCTGTGCGCCAGTGGCGCCACGATGCGGCGTTCGAGAAGGTCCTTGGTCGAGGAAAATCCCTTCATCGAGTCCCAGAGTCCGGGCGGGGGGAAGTGCCCGCCGTAGCGTTCGACGATGGCGAGCTCCTCGGGGACCATCGACGCGGCGCGTATGTAGAGGTGCAGGCCGTCGAGGCGGGTGAAACCCTGGTGGGTGAACGCGACCTCGCCCACCTGACCCGGCTCGACCAAGGCCAGCAGCCGGTGTGCACCCTGGTGGATGATCCCCTGATCGAGCTCGCGCAGGAGTGCCGAGCCGATGCCGAGGTTGCGCCACTGCGGGTGCAACGCCAGGGCCAAGAGATGGGCGTCGGCCCCACACACGCGAGCCACGGCGGCGCCCACCAGCCGCTGCGCAGATACGGCCACCGCCGCAGGCTGATGCTCGTGGAGCGCTTCGATCACATCGCTGCGGCTGTAGGCCGCAGAAGTCGCCGTGCCCGCCACGTCGATCAGGCGCACGACGTCTTCGAACGGGGCGACCGGATCACGATGATCGATCGATAGAACCCGCCAACCGGTGGTCACGTCCGCCATTCTCCCGCGGTCATGGGCGCTTCGCATGGCCAGGCACGGCCCAGGCAGCAGGGCGTCGGCTCCATGGACGTTCTCAGGTCACCGATTGGCGAATGCCAAAAACGTCTGGCCGGCCCGTCCGCCCCTGCCGGTTATATCGCTCCTGTCGGGTGGACTCCGACGGTGTTTGACCGCACGATAACGCTCGGGACGGCGCCTGCCACACGGTCGCTACCTCTGGTCCCGCCACCCATGGGCTCGTGGGACCGCAGCCGAAGCCGGCGGACACCGGGCCCCAGGATGCGCGAGTGACTCGTAAGCACTTCACCCTCACCTCGACGACGGGCAAGACGTCGGCGCGGGCGGCGGAAGAGGCTACTGCTAGCCCGAACGAGAGGGCCGTAGCCTTCATCGAAGAAATCTCTAACGGCTGCAGGACGCCCACGCCCTAGACATGACGGCGAAGAGCACGGGCCGGTCGGGACCCTGCATCCGACCGGGCGTGGCTAGGTCGACCGACTTACCAAACTGATATCTCGATGGCTCAGGTGTCTGTGGTGCCGAGCGTGGTTAATGCCGAGCGTGCTCCCTCGAGCCTCTGTGCGTTCCAATCGAACGGCCTGTCGCCTCCTTCCGTTCGGTGACTCGGGATGCCGATGCCCTTCTTGGTTGACCCCAAGACAGCACAATCATCGCCCGCGCAGCAGGGCCGCGACGACATCGGGGTCGGCGGATTCCACCTCCAGGACTTTGGTGCGCGTCCTTTCGCCCGTCACGATCCGCACGCCGCGGCACGGTACGCCGAGCGCATCAGCAAGCGCCCTGACGGTTGCGACGTTCGCCTGGCCGTCAACGGCCCGTGCAGCGACTCGAACGACGAGGACTGGCGGTTCCGAATCGCCCGTATCTGCCGCCCACCTTGGTCGTTGGAGCTCCCGGAGACACCCGAACGACTATGCGCATCGACCTATGGCCAATCCGATGAGGACGAGGTGCTCAGTTCGTGGCATGGGACTCGCCGGTGAGCCGCCCATGCTCTCGGGTAATAAGTCGGTGGGAACTATCGGATGCGCTCGATGATCGTGCCCGTGGCCAGTGCACCCCCGCAACACATCGAGACGAGGGCCAGCGCTTCGTCTCGCCGCTCCAGCTCGTGCAGAGCGGTCGTGATCAGGCGGCTCCCGGTCGCCCCCACCGGATGCCCGAGGGCGATCGCTCCGCCGTTCACGTTCACCTTGTCGAGATCTGCGTCGTGCACCTTCGCCCAGCTCATGACCACCGACGCGAAGGCTTCGTTCACCTCGAACAGGTCGATGTCACCCATGGTCATGCCGGCCTTGTCGAGGACCTTGGAGGTCGCCGCGATCGGTCCGTCAAGGTGGTAGTAGGGGTCCGAGCCCACGAGAACCTCCGCGACGATCCTCGCTCTCGGCGTGAGGCCTTCGGCGCGGGCCCGATCCTCGGACATCCACAGCACCGCCGCCGCCCCGTCGGAGATCTGCGAAGAGTTCCCGGCGGTGTGCATGCCCTCGGCGAGGACCGGCTTGAGTCCAGCCAATCCCTCGGCTGTCGTCTCGCGAGGACCTTGATCCTTGCCGACCACGATGCGCTCGCCACCGTGGTCCCCCCGGGGTCCCTCCTCGCCGACGATCGGTGCCTCGACGGGCACGATCTCGCGCCCGAATCGATCCTCGGCCGCGGCCACGGCGGCCTTGTCTTGCGACGTGAGCCCGAGCCAATCGACGTCGGCTCGAGTGATCCCATACTTGTCAGCAATCCGCTCTGCCGCGTGGAACTGGTCGGGAAGATCCCAGGGCAGATCGTCTGGGATGGCATGGCCGATGTCGCGTCCGACGTTGGCACCCAAGGGGACCCGGCTCATGGCCTCGACGCCGCAGGCGATGCCGACCTCGATGGCACCGACCCCAATAAGGTTGTTCATGAAGTGGTTCGCCTGCTGCGACGAGCCGCACTGGCAGTCCACCGTCGTGGCGGCGACCTCGTAGGGGAGGCCCTGGAGGAGCCAGGCCATCCTGGTCACGTTGAAGCCCTGCTCGCCGGCCTGGGTCACACACCCGCCGACGACCTGTTCGACGATGGATGGGTCGATGCCGGCTCGTTTGACCACTTCGACCTGGGCGACACCGAGCAGTTCGGGGGCCGAGAGTCCCGACAGCCATCCGTTGCGCTTGCCGATCGGGGTGCGTACTGCCTCCACGATCACCGGGTTGGACATCCCCGCTCCTCTCGTTGTCTCTTCACTGCTGGGCGCCGTGCGTTCGTTTTTCGCTTGGCGCCTTCCATCCCCGAGCGACCAGGATCCCCCGCTCCACCAAAACTGCCGTGTACTTCTCGGCTTCTGGCGATCACCTGTACGGATGCTGCGCCATCACTCACCGAGAACCGCCCATCCGCCGCGCCACTCGCTTGGGCGGGGTGCGCGGTTGCGATCCGGGCTCGTCGGTCGCTTCCATCTGTTCTAGGAGGAGCTGGGATTCGGCTAGTGACGACGAGATGATGCGCTTGGCGACATCGAGCAGCTCGAAGAGCTTGGGGTCTCCCACCGAGTAGTACACGTTGGCACCGACCTTGCGTGACTGGATGATGCCGGCCCTCCGCATCACGCCGAGCTGCTGGGACAGGTGTGAGGCCTCGATGCCGACCTCGGGGATCAGCTCGCTGACCTGTCGCTCTCCTCCCTTGAGGATCTCGAGAACCCGGATCCGTGCTGGGTGCCCGAGGTTGCGGAAGAACTCAGCTTTGACCTGGTAGATGGGTGCCGTCAGTAGCGAGTCGCTCCCGGCCGTCGTCATGGCATGTCCCTCCCTCCCCGCGCACCCCTCGGTCGGGGTGCCGGGGCCCATCCAGTTCGGGCGAATATTTGAAAGTCTAACGAATTGATCGAAATTACCAATTACGTGCACCGGGAACCTCACAAGTCGTTTCCTGCGTAGGAGAGGTTGAAGCTCTTGTTGGCGAGCGGGAAGTCCGGCACGATCGTGTCCGCCAGCGAGACGGGAAGCGCCGGCCAGTTGAAAAACGAGGGGTCGACCACCTTGACCCTGCTCAAGAGCCCGGCACCGTCCACCTCGACACGGTGCGCGATGGCACCGCGCCACCCCTCGGCGATACCGACACCGCTTCTCGCGCGTGCACCCGCTGGATGCTCCTGGGGCGTTTCCACCACGTCGTCGAGGGTGCCGACGGCCTCGACGTAGTGCGCCAGCAAGTCCAGCGACGCCCGTACCTCGTCGGCCCGGACCCGAAAGCGCGCCAGCACGTCACCGTCGGCCTGGACCGCAGGCGAGAAACCCTCGAGGAGCGTGGTCGAGGGGTGGGCGATGCGGGTGTCGAAGTCGAGGCCCGATGCTCGGCCGGCGGGGCCCACGACGCCGAGATCGACGGCGTGCGCACGGTCGAGAACCGCCGCTCCGCTGAAGCGGTCCATGACGAGCGCGCTCGAGGTCGCCAGGCCGACGAGCTGCTCGAAGCGTTCGCGCATCTCGGCAAGCTGGCCCGGTGTGGGCAGCGATCGGACACGAGCCCCACCGAGGGTCACGCCGCCGCGCAAGAGGCGATGCCCGGTGGCGTCGCGGTTGAGCCGCAGGAGGTGTTCGCGCAGGTCGAGGGCCCAGGCCTGGGCCAGGCCGAAGCCGACATCGTTGCACAGCGCGCCGATGTCGGCCACGTGGTTGTAGAGGCGCTCCATTTCGAGCAGCCCGGCGCGGAGCATGCGGGCGTTCTCGCTCACCGCGAGCTGCCAGGCGTCCTCGGTGGCCTCGCAGTACGCGATCGCATGGCCGACGGCGGTGTCTCCTGAGATGCGCTCGGCCAGGGCCAGCGCTTGGTGCGGGTCTTGTCCTTGAAAGTGGCGTTCGATGCCTTTGTGGACGAACCAGAGGCGGGCCTTCATGCGAAGGATCGTCTCCCCCACTACCCAGAAGCGGAAGTGGCCCGGTTCGATGAGGCCGGCGTGGACCGGACCGACCGGGATCTCGTAGACGCCGGTACCCTCGACGGGGACGAAGGGGTACGACCGCCCGTTGGCAATGAGCGCCGGCATGGCTCCGGCGTCGTGGCGCATCGGATGCCAGCCCTGGGGCCAGTGCTGGTGAAGGACGAGGCGCCGCGGTTGGGGATGACCGACCAGCACAATGCCGAAGAGATCCTGGATCTCCCGCTCGAACCGGCTGGCCGGAAAGGACAGCGGGGCCAACGTGGGCACCTCGGGCCGTGCCCGCTCCAGCGGCACGTGGAGCTCGACGCGGCGGTCCGGTGGTCCCGAGGTGAAGAGGTAGACGGCGCGCATCTCGGCTCCGTCGTCGTGACCCGAGACGAGGGCGAGGCGCATCCCGTCCGCGAAAAGCGCTTGGGCGAAGCTGAACAGGTCGCTCGGCGGCACGCGGCGGACAGAGCGGTGGCGACCCACGGCCACCAGGTCGCCGGCTCTCGACGTTGTCGGGTTCACAGCGCCACCGCGTGGGCTGCTGCCTCGAGCAAGCTCGTCAGCGGCCACGCGAAGACGCCAATGGCGGCGCACACTGCCAGCCCCCCAACGAGCGGCGCAAGCGCGAGGCGCGGCGTGGCTTCGGTTCCCGGCGAGTCGCCGGGGCCGAGCAGCATGTGGCGGGCGTGGCTCGCCACCGCGATGAAGATCACCACCATGGCCACCATGGCGGCCGCGGCGGCCCAGCCCAAGCCGACCTGGAACTCGGCGCGAAACATGCCGAGCTCGCTGGCGAAGAGGCTAAAGGGCGGGAAGCCCAACAGGGCCAAGAGCCCGACGCCGAAGACGCCGCCGAGGGCGGGGCGTCGGGCCAGCAGGGCCCGCACCCCGTCGATCTGGCTCGTGTCCTCGGCTGCCATGATCTCGCCCGAGGTGAGGAACAGGACGCTCTTGGCCAGGCCGTGCCCGAGGATGTGTAGCAGGACGGCGGCGATGGCGAGCGGGATGCCGGCAGCCGCGCCGAGGGCGATGAGCCCCATGTGCTCGATGCTGTGGTAGGCGAGCATCCGCTTGTAGTCGCGTTGGGTGAGCAGCAGCGACGCCGCCACGGCGAGCGAGAGCAAGGCCACGATCACGAGCAGCGTGCGGGCGAAGTCGGGCCCGACGCTCAGGTCACAGATGGCCTTGAAGCGCAAGATGGCGTAGAAGGCGACGGTGAGGAGGACCCCTGACATCAGTGCGGAGATCGGGGCAGGGGCCTGGCTGTGGGCGTCGGGCAGCCAGCTGTGCATGGGGGCGAGACCCACCTTGGTCCCGTACCCGAGGACGACGAGCGCGAAGGCGAGGCGCATCACCGAGGGATCGAGGTGGCGGGCGTGCGCCATGAGCGAGGTCCAGTCGAGGGCGTGGGCCGAGTGGCCCCCGGCGTGGATGGCCGCCAGGTAGACGAGCACGGTCCCTAGGAAGGCGAGCGCGATCCCCACCGAGCAGATCACGATGTACTTCCACGAGGCCTCGAGCGAACCTTTGGTCCGGCGGTGGCCGACCAGGAACGTCGTCGCCACGGTGGTCGCCTCCACCCCGACCCAGAGCACCCCGAGGTTGGCGGCCAAGACGGCGAGCACCATCATGGCCACGAAGACCTGAACCAAGACGGCGTAGAGCGTGGCTCGCCCCTCGGTGCAGCGACCCGTCTCGAGCTCGGTGCCGATGGTGCGGACTCCGAGCCAGGAGGCCAGCACAGCGATGGCGCCGATGACCACCACCATGAAGGCGCTCAGGGCATCGGCGCGGAGCACCCCGAAGAGCCCGCCGAGGGCGCCGTGGCGGACGACTTGGACCGAGAGCGCGATCCCGAGAGCGAGCGTCGCCGAGTTGGTGCCGACCGCCGCCCAGGCTGTCCAGGGCCGCCAGCGGGCGGTCGCGCACACGAGGGCGCCCACGGCGGGCAGCACGAGGATGAGGACCACCAGCATCAGTCGTGCAGCTCCTGGAGCTCGTCCAGGTCGATCTCGCCGAACTCGTGGTGCAGACGCTGGGCCAGCACCATGAGGACCACGACACCCAAGAGGACGTCGAGGGTGACGCCGAGCTCGATCAGGAAGGGCACCCCCGCGGTGACCAGGAACGCCACCAGCGCGATGCCGTTGTCGACGAGCAACAGCCCCACGATCTGAAAGATCGGCCGACGGCGGGCCACCAGCACGAAGAATCCGATGAGCAAGGTGGCAAAGCCCACCGGAACGAGCGATCCCGGTGTGCCAGCGACCACGTGCGAGAGCACGTGGGTGGAGGCGAAGGCGAGCAGGATCAAGGCGGCGGAGACGACGAGCGAGGCGGGGACGTTCACCAGCGGGCGTCGCTCGCGCTCGGTCGCGTCGCCCGACCCGATACGGCGCAGCAGCGTCGGGATGAGCACCGCCTTGATCCCCACCACGACCGCGGCCGTGGCGACGAGACCGACGTCGTGGACGTGGGCGCCCAAGGTGGCGGCCACCGCCCCGAGGGCGAGCCCCTGGACCGCCAGCACCCGCACCACGGCGCGGACCGAGGTGAGCCACAGGACGGCCACGGCGCAGACCAGCACCGCCCCGACGAAGAGGGTGAGCGAGGAGTCGAAGGTCTGGACGCTCACGCGATGGCCACCGAGATCACCGCCAGCACCGAGAGGACGAAGGCGCCGGCCATCAGCTCGGGCACCCGAAAGAGACGCAGCTTGGCCACGAGCACCTCGGCCGCGGCCAGCGCCACGCCCAGCGCGGCGACCTTGGCGCCGACCGCCACCAGCCCGAGGGCGAGGTGCCCCGGGCCCGGGGCGGTGGCGATCCCCCAGGGGACGAAGAGGACGGCGAGCAGCGCCACCAGGAACCCGAGGCGCATGGCCTCGGCCAGCTTGACCAGGGCGAGGTCGGGACCGGCGTATTCGAGGACCATGGCCTCGTGGATCATCGTCAGCTCGAGATGGGTGCTCGGGTTGTCAACGGGCAGGCGCCCGCACTCGGCCACGATCACGATCACGAGGGCCACCACGGCCAACAGGCGCTGGGGGCTGGCCAGCCAGGCCGGATGGGCCAGGGAACGAGTGACGATGGTGGGTAGGTTCGACGAGCGGGCCGGGATCGACAGCGCCAGGATGGCCACCAAGAGAGCGGGTTCGCTGAGCGCCCCGATGGTCATGGCCCGGCTCGCTCCCATGCCGCCGAAGGCGGTCCCCGTGTCGAGGGCGCCGAGGGCGAGGGCCACCGAGCCCAAGAGCAGCAGGAACACCATCGCGAACAGGTCGGCCGACCAGCCGAACGCGGGGGCGGTGCCGAGGAGGGGCGTGATGGCCGCCGCCACCGCCACCGATCCCACCAGCACGAGGGGGGCCGCCGAGAACACCCAGCTGGCCCCCTCCGGGTGGGTGCGCTCCTTGCGTATGAGCTTGCGCAGGTCAAGCAGCGGCTGGCGAATGGGCGGGCCGGCTCGACCTTCGAGGCGGCAGCGGACCTTGCGCATGAGGCCCACGAGGAGCGGGCCGCCCACGACCACGGCGACTACCTGGAGCGCGGCCACGGCGACGACAGAGGTGAGGGGCCAGTGCGCGCTCATGCGATGACCACCAGCACGACGACCAGGGCGGCGAGGCCAAAGGCCAGGTAGCGGTGCACGCTGCCGTTGGGGACACGTTGCGCCTGGCGGCCCCACCACCCGAGTGCCGACGAGAGCGGGCGGTAGCCGTGGCGCTCGAAGGCGTCGTGGGTCGTGGTGTGAAACGTCGCCGACTCGACGTAGTAGCGGGACTCGGCGCTGTGGCTGACGTCGAGGTCACGGGTCGGGCCCAGCACGTCGTCGAAGACCCGGGACAGCGGTTCGGCGAACGACGTCGCCGTGTACTGCATGCGCGCCGTCTGGACCTCTCTCCCACACCCCCACGCCTCGGTCCGCCGCAACGCCCCGCGCTGGGCCAGCTGGCGGACCCCGGCAGCGAGCGACACCGCGACGACCAGCCCGAGCGCCAACAGCCCCGGAGCCAGCATGCCCCGCACCCCCGTGAGCCCAACGCTCCACCCCTGCGCCAAGGGGTGCGCGGCGCCGTAGCCGAGGCCGCTGCGCGCCGCGTCGACCACGGCGGGGAGCACGAGAACAGGAGCGACGCCGAAGACCACACACAACAGCGCCAACAGCCCGGCGCCGCCCCACATCGTGGCTGGGACCTCGCTCGCTGACCCGGCATCATCGCTGCGCGCCTGGCCGAGGAGTCCGACCCCGATGGCTTTGACGAACGTAGCCGCGGTCAACCCACCGGTGAGCGCCAGCACACCCACCCCCAGCGGCATGGCGACCTCGACGGCAGTGTCGCCCGAGGGCAGCCCGTGGAGCAGGCTCTGCAGCAGCAGCCACTCGCTCACGAAGCCGCACAGCGGTGGCAAGGCGCAGATGGCCAGGCCGGCCACAATGAACACGGGGGCGCTGAGGGGGAGCCGCCGCACCAGGCCGCCGAGCCGGTCCAGATCGCGGAGCCCAGTCGCCTGCTGGAGCGAGCTGGCCGAGAGGAACAGCGAACCCTTGAAGACGGCGTGGAACACCACGTGCAAGAGGGCAGCGACGAGGGCGACCACCGCCAGCGAGCGATGCCCGGTGGCGGCGAAGAGGCCCGAGGCCCCCACCCCGAGCAGCATGAGACCGACGTTGTCGGTCGTCGAGTACGCCAGCAGGCGTTTGAGGTCGGTGCTGGTCGACGAGTGCAGCGCGCCGAAGAGCGCAGATAGCCCGCCGAGGGCCATGACCAGGAGCCACCACCACGCCGGCCCACCGCCGAGCAGCGTGTCGCCGACCCGGATGATCCCGTAGATGCCGAGGTTGACCATGGCCGCCGACATGAGGGCCGACACCGGGCCGGGCGCCTCGGGATGGGCGCGCGGCAGCCACACGTGCAGCGGCACCGCACCCGCCTTCGAACCGAACCCGACCACCGCCAGCACGAAGGCCGTCGAGCGTACCCAGGGAGCGAGGTGCGGGCCGTGCAGGGCGATCACGGCGAAAGACTGGCTCCCGGCCCGGTTGGCCAGCAGCACCAACGCCAGGAGCAACACGGCGGCCCCGAACTGAGTCATCACCCCGTACCACTGGCCCGCCCGCTGGACCTCGTCGCGGGCGCGGTGGTCGGCGAGCACCAACAGCAGCGACGTCACCGCCATCAGTTCCCAGAGGAACAAGAAGGTGCCGACGGCGGACGCGGCCGGCACGAGCAGCAGGGTGGTGACGAAGAGGGGCAGCATGCACGACCCGGTGCGGCTGGAGAGTCCGTGGCCGCGGTAGCCGAGGCGAAAGACCATGGCGCACAGCCCGATGCCCGCCGCGATGGCGACGAAGAGCGCCCCGAGGCGATCGAGACGAAGGGAGAAGCCGAGCAGCGGGAGCAGCTGGCTAGTGTGCACCGTGGCGGCGTCACCGGTGGCGAGCACGTCGGCGGCCAGCGCGAATCCGCACACGCAGGCCGCCACGGTGAGGGCGACCGACAGGCGGACGCGAGCGCGTGGCGGCGTGCTGGCACCGGCCAGCGAGGCGGCCAGGCCGAGCAAGGCCGTGGCCGCCAAAAGGTCGGATGTCATCGCCCCGACAGGCCCCGCAGCGCGGCGATGATGACTTCGGGATCAGGCGGGCAGCCGGGGATCTCGACGTCGACTGGCACGATGTCCGACACCGCCCCGGCCACCCCGTAGGCGCCGCGGAAGACCCCGCAGTCCCGAGCGCAGTCCCCCACCGCCACCACCAGCTTGGGTTCGGGCACCGCCTCGTAGGTCTTGCGCAGCGGATCGGCCATGTTGTGGGTCACCGGCCCCGTCACGAGGAGCCCGTCGGCGTGGCGTGGGGAGGCCTCGAGGCGGATGCCGAAGCGCTCTGCGTCATAGGTCGGGGAGAAGCAGGAAGCGATCTCGAGCTCACAGCCGTTGCACGATCCGGCGTCCACCTGGCGCAGCTGGAGCGAGCCCCGGACGCGTCTTGCCGCTTCGGGGGGGACGCCAGCGGCGGCGGGCGCGCCGAGGTCGGCGGGGCGCTGGCCCAGCCGTCGTCTTATCTCCCGGAGCGTGCCCTTTCCCACCGCGGGGCGTTAGGGCGTCAGGGTTTCTGCGGCCAGCCGTTTGTCGAGCGCCAGGAGCTGGTCGCGAAGTGCGTCGGGCAGCCGGTCGCCGAAGCGGGCGTAGTGCTCCTCGATAAGCTCGACCTCATGGCGCCAGGCGTCGTGGTCCACGGCCAACAGTTCCTCGAGCCGCTCGGGAGCGAGGTCCAGTCCCCCCGTGTCGAGGGCGTCGCTCTCGGGCAGGCGTCCAATGGGGGACTCGGTGGCGCCTCCTCCTCCGGCGCAGCGGTCGAAGATCCAGGCCAGCACCCGGGAGTTCTCGCCGTAGCCGGGCCAGAGGAACGTGCCGTCGCTGCCGCGGCGGAACCAGTTGACGTAGAAGATCTTGGGCAGTAGCGACTGGTCCATGGCCGCGGCCCCGACGTTGAGCCAGTGGGCGAAGTAGTCGCCCATGTGATAGCCGCAGAAGGGCAGCATGGCGAAGGGATCGCGCCGCAGGGTGCCGACGGTTCCCGCCGCCGCGGCGGTGGTCTCCGACGCCATGATCGAGCCCAGGAACACCCCGTGGGCCCAGTCGAAGGCCTCGGTGACGAGCGGCACGACCGAGGCGCGGCGCCCGCCGAAGAGGATGGCCGAGATCGGGACCCCCTCGGGATCCTCCCATTCGGGGGCCAGGGAGGGCACCTGGGAGAGGGCGGCGGTGAAGCGGCTGTTGGGATGGGCCGCGGGGGTGGCGGACGCCGGCGTCCAGTCCTGGCCGCGCCAGTCGACCAGGTGCGCCGGGGGCTCCTCGGTGAGACCCTCCCACCAGACGTCGCCCTCGTCGGTGGCGGCCACGTTGGTGAAGATCGTGTCGTGGCTGAGGGCGGCGACGGCGTTGGGATTGGTGTGGGCGCCGGTGCCCGGGGCCACGCCGAACATGCCGAACTCGGGGTTGATGGCGCGGAGGCGCCCGTCGGGGCCGAACTTCATCCAGCAGATGTCGTCGCCGATGGTCTCGGCCTTCCAGCCCGCAATGGTCGGCACGACCATGGCCAGGTTGGTCTTGCCGCACGCGCTCGGGAAGGCCGCGGCGATGTAGTGCGACGCGCCCTCGGGGTTGGTGAGTTTCAGGATCAGCATGTGCTCGGCCAGCCAGCCGTCGTGGCGGGCCATGACCGAGGCGATGCGCAGAGCGAAGCACTTCTTGCCCAACAAGGCGTTGCCGCCATAGCCCGAGCCGTAGGACCAGATCTCACGCGTCTCGGGGAAATGGACGATGTACTTGCGGTTCGGATCACAGGGCCAGGGCACGTCCTCTTGGCCGTCGGCGAGCGGCATTCCTACCGAGTGAACACACGGCACGAAGGGACGGTCGGTTCCGAGCTGTTCGAGCGCAGCTTGCCCCATCCGGGTCATGATCCGCATCGACGCTGCCACATAGGCCGAGTCGGTGAGCTGGACGCCGATGTGGGCGATGGGGCTGCCCAGGGGTCCCATGGAGAAGGGGACCACGTACATGGTGCGGCCCCGCATCGAACCCCGGTACAGCTCTCGCAGCTCGAAGCGCATCTCGGCCGGGTCCTGCCAGTTGTTAGTCGGCCCGGCATCCTCAGCGTGCTCGCTGCAGATGAAGGTCCGGTCCTCGACCCGGGCCACGTCACCCGGGTCCGAGCGGCACAAGTAGCTTCCCGGGCGCCGCGCGGCGGCCAGCGGAATCAGCGTGCCGGCGTCCACGAGTCGGCGGCACAGCTCCGCGTACTCCTGCGCCGAACCGTCGCACCAGTACAGGGCGCTCGGTTGAAAGAGCTCCGCCCACCCCTGCACCCACTCGTACAGCGCCTTGTGGGGAACCTCTGCACTCACGGCTGTCCTCCTTGTGTTCTCGCTGGCGGCTCAGGGATCAAGAGCACCACCTCGGCTTGACCGTGCTGGACCCGCCGAGCGACCGAGAGCGGCTGCGATTCGAGCAGCGCCCGCGGCTCGATGGCACCCGCTGGGTGCGACCCGATCAGCCTCCGCCCGCCAGCTTCAGACGCTTCCCGGATCGCAATGCAGAGCAATTCCCCGCCGATGCCGAGGCGTCGGCGCTCGGGTGCGACCACGATCTGGGCCCAAAAGGTGGTTCCCGACACGCGGGCCAGGGCAGCAGCGCCGATCAGGGTGGTGTCGTCCTCGAACGCCCCCCAGGCATCGACACGTCGGACAGCGCCCTGGATCGGCGCCGCGAATTGCTCAAAGAAGGTCTGTGCCGCCACCGATCGAATCGACCTCAGCGGAGCGCCGGACGCCGACGACGTCGGGTGGGGGTACGGATCGGCTTCGAGGGTCGTGTGGGTAGACACTGCTCTCTCGGGTTGGGCATCAGGGGCGTATGAGCAAGAGCGAGCTAGCGTACCTCGCGAAGCGATCATCTGACGAATCGATCAATTGCTCATTCTTCGCACTCAGTTGTGGTGTCAACGTCGCGCCGCTGACTCAGCCGGCACTCGGCCGCCCCTTGGTGCACCACGTCGACCAGGACGGCGGTCAGCCCGCATCTGCCTGGGTCACGACCAAGGCTTGGAGCTTCTCGCCCGCTGTCAAGTTGGAGGGAGTCGAGAGCTCGATAGCCACCCCCGGTCATCGTGGCGGTCAGAGTCGCTAGAACGCGCTGCCCCTGACCGCGGGTCCCTTTAGCTGGCCTTATCTCGGGGAGGCCAGTCTCACATTTGACATTCTGGACGGCCCCACAGTTGGCGCAACCGCGTCGGGCACACCTAGCGAGTTCCGATTGCAACGGAAGCCTTCGACGCAGGGCGCGTCCGCGTCTCACCGTACCTGCGAGTTGCGCAGCGCTTCGATGAGACAACATTGCTTCGATGAGACAACATTGATGGTGTCGACGGACTTCTAAGTGCCTTCTCCCCCACCGGCAACTGGTGGTTCCGTGGATGCGGGTCCTCGTATAATCATCGAGCAGTGCGACACCATCTGTGTCAGGTTGATGGCCGAGATGCAGTGGCCGGCAATCCTGCACACCCTCTTCCACGAGAGGGTCGATACAAGACCGGCTGATACCACTGAGCGGGTGGCACGGTCAGCGTGGGAGGCTCTACGCGGTGGTGGCGACGGGAGCGTGGGGACCACCCGCAAGGCTCCCTGCTCTCCTTGTCGCCTCACCTGGTGAACCCGACTACGAGCAGTGGGGACGACCAGTCCATAGGCTCTCTGGCATGGCAATCGTCGGGATTTCGCACAAGGTTCGATCGACCCTCAGCCAGTTGCACAGCTCGGGAGATGACGCAATCACAAAGGGAGCGTTTGTCGAAAAGCTCGCCGCCGAAGTTCTCGAGCTGGCCGAAGCGGTCGAACGGCTCTCTATTGAGGTAGACGGTCTCATCGATGGTCGAGGTCGCTACAGCGCCGGCCCTCCCAGGAGTTAGGCACCAGGGTGGTGCTTTGGAACTACGTGGGATTGACGAGGCCTCGGAGTCTTTGGACCTCCTCGGCGAGCTTCCGTATCGCCTCTCGGGCCCCGATGTCTACCGTGGAGTCGGGGCTACTCTCCGAGTCGGCCAGTAGTTCGTCGATCTCTCCCCGAAAGGACTTGTCAGCCATTTGGTGATTCCTCCAAAGCGGATAGTTTTGCCGCATCGCGGCCACCTGCATACTTCCAGGTACGTCCATCGCTCGTTGGGCGCGGTTATTGCCAATCCCAGCCGTAGACCTCGACGGCGCAATGAGGCAAGGGCACTTCTTGAGCGTCCGAAGAACTGCAGGAGTTTTTCGCTCATCACGAGGCGGGTGCGGAGACCTGAGCGATCTTGCCTTGTAGCCATGGGGTGCCTTGGAACAAGGGCCTTTACCACTCGAAGCCGCTGAGGCGGGCAGAGCCGTTAGAGCTACTGAGGTGGGACCTTCGGCCCTGTCCCCCATGTGATCCCGGGCACAAGCTCTTGGGAGAGCCTCGGCGACGAGGTGGCATCGAAAGGAGCCAAAGATGCGGCGCAAGACGTTCGACATGATCCTCACAGCGGGCGGCGCAGTCCTGGTCGTCGTGCTGCTCGCGGCCGGGGGCCTTGGTCTGTGGGGCTACAGCTTCGCCAACAGCAACGTCCACAACCAGCTCGCCGAGCAGCAGATCACCTTCCCGACCCGGGCGGCATTCGCCCACGCCAAGGTCGGGACCGAGATCGAGCCCGTGATGATCCCCTACCTCGAGAAGTACGCGGGGCAGCCATTGACCACCGGTCAGCAGGCCGAGGCCTACGCCGATCACTTCATCGCCTATCACCTGCAGGAGATCGGCGGGGGCAAGACCTACGCGCAGTTGAGCGCCGCGTCCATCGCCGACCCGACCAACACCAAGCTCGCAGGCCAGGTCGAGACGGTCTTCAAGGGCACGACACTGCGAGGGCTGCTCCTCGAGGCGTACGCCTTCTGGACTTTCGGTCAGATCGCCCTGGTGGCGTCCATCGTGTCCTTCGTACTGGCCGGCATCATGCTCGTGCTGACGCTGATCGGTGTGGTCCACTTGCGCCGGGTGCCCGAGGACCAGGAGTTCCCCAAGGCGCGTGATGGAAAGGCGGCGCCTGTCGGGGCGTGAGGGATCGGACTGGCGATCTTGTGGCTCGTACCCGGCCTCGAAGTCTGGGGCCGGGTACGACCATGCCCGCCCCGTGTATCCATCTGGACCGGACGGGATGTGCCTTGATTGCGCGCTGCGGCTCAATAGGAAACCGAACTCGGCACCCATCCGATATCGCCATCGCCCGACCTCGTGGAGACCCGTGGCGTGCTTGAACCAGCGACAGCAATCGCCTCGATTAGAGCGATAACGCTCCCGACACCGTTGACCGACCTGAGGCAGCTCGGGGCCTGCGCCACTGCTTCGCCTACGCTCCTGCGGGGAGCGCGGTCGGGACTCCGTGCCTGGCCGGGCGACCCCACCCATAGGGCCGTCCGAAGAGACAAGCAGGCCCAGGACGGCGGAGGCGGGAGCCAGGCACGTCCCGGTGTGACTGCCTATCGGTCGGCTTACCAAATCGATATCTGGATGGTACGAGGTCGCGGTGGCTCCACAAGATGACCCCGGCCACCACCGCGAGGTAGACGGCGACCACGAGATAGCGCGCCGCCGGGGCGCGACCGCCGAAGGAACCGAACACCCCCGGCCCGGCGATGGAGAACACCAGGTAGACCGAGAGCACGGTCACGACGAGGAACAGCAGGACCACCAGAAAGGCGACACCCGACACGTAGGACTGTCCCACACGTCGAGACGGCGTCGTCGTCAATTCCGAGTCGGCCCGGGCCAGGAACAGGCCGCGTCGCGGGTGGGTGACGAGAAGGACGACGCTGATCAGCGTGATCAGCCCGCCGAGCACCACAGTGCGGGCCACGGAATCGCTGATGGGACTGGAGTGGCTGCCGATGAACCGCGTCAGAGCCGCCACGATGACGGTCGACCCGACGATCGACGTCAGGACCGTCACGAAGGAGACGGCGAAGAAGTACACCGACTGGGGCCGGCGACCGGTCGGATCGGGGTCGGCTCTGTTGGCCACGACGATGATGACGAAGGCGCCCACCAGAGCCAGCACGATGACGATGGCGAAGAGGTCCACGAACGCTCCGACGAATCCCCCCAGCCCCAGACTCGAGGACGGCACGGCCGTGACACCCGAAGACCCGTTCGGGACGAACTGCGAGCCTGATCCCGAATTGCCAGTGATGCTGGGGATGCTCGGAAGCGGAGTACCCCCGAAAGCCGGGATCGTGGTCGGAACCGCACTCAAGATTCCGTGCATCGAAGGTCACTCCCTTGCCGGGACCCTTGGTCAGGACGCTACCGCTCCCCCCGTCTCACGCCGCGGATTCCACCCGGCCGGGCACGTGCTCACAGACCGGCCGGACTCGTGACGATCCGGCGCACGACGCGGCCGCCCTCGAGCGTGACGACCTCGTCGACATAGCGGTCGACATCGGGCTCGTGGCTCACCACCAACACCGAACGCCGCCCGGCCGCGCCGAGGAGCTCCGACAGGATCCGCCCTGTCGACGACGGCTCGAGATGCGCGGTCGGCTCGTCGAGCAGGAGCACCGAGCCACCGGCGAGGATCGCCCGGGCCATGCCCAGACGCTGTCGTTCGCCGGCGCTGACAGGCCGCCCCCCGAACCCGAGCACGGTGTCGAGGCCGTCGGGCAGCGTGCGGTACCACGACTGGAGGCCGACCCGGTCGAGGACCGCCACGCACTCCTCGTCGCCTGCTTCCGGCCGTCCGAAGCGCAGGTTCTCGCCGAGGGACGCGGCGAACAGGTGGGTCTCCTCCGCCATCCACCCGAGGTGCCGGGCGATAGCGGTGCGCGTCATGTCCCGGACGTCGACCCCACCGATCGAGGCGCGTCCAGCCGAACATTCCGCGAAGTGCAGCAACGTGTGGATCACACTGGTCTTTCCCGACCCGTTGTCACCGACGAGCGCCACGCGACGCCCAGCCGACACCTGCAGCGACACGTCCTGGAGGATGCACGTTCCGTCGGTGACGAGGCCGACGTGCTCGAGCGCGGCGTGCGCGGTCTGCGTGGCGTGCGCGGTCTGCGTGGCGTGCGCGGCGTGCGCGGCGTGCGCGGCGAGTGCGCTGGTGTCGTCCCGGCCACCGTCGGTCTCCGCCTCGCGCACCGGTGGTTCGAGCTCGCCGAGGCGGCCGAGATGGCGCGCCGCCTGGTCGCCCGCACCGGCGTCGGCGAGCACGAAGGGGAGCGCGGCGCACTGGTCGAACACGGCGAGCGAGACGAAGGCGATCACGGCCAACATCACTGCCGACAGCCTGTGGGCGTCGACGGCGACGAGGCCGACGGCGACGAGCCCGACGAGCGTGGCGCCTGCCACCCACGTCACCGCGGCCCGCCCCAACCCGACCCCGAGGGCGCGGCGCACGCCCGCCGAGGTCGACCGACGGCGAACGGCTTCCAACCGTTGTCGCACGAGGTCCTCGCGCCCGTACACGACGAGCTCGGGCGCGGCGCGGATCGTCTCGATCACCGAGCCGGCCAGCTCCGAACGTGCTTCGGCCTCGCGCTCGGCTCCGGCACGCCCCACGCGCGCGCAGGCGAGGGCCGCCAGCAC
This sequence comes from uncultured Acidimicrobiales bacterium, assembly GCA_963810195.1. Classification (GTDB taxonomy): domain Bacteria; phylum Actinomycetota; class Acidimicrobiia; order Acidimicrobiales; family UBA8190; genus Chersky-840. The sequence goes on from CAWEMO010000003.1 coordinate 79,371, forward strand.
CGCAACCAGGGCCCCCACCACGAGGACGGCACCGGCGGCAGGCTCGACGAGGCACGCGACCAGGCCGCCCAGGGCGATGCTGGCGCCCACGTCCACGGCCGCGGTGACGGTCTTGGACAGCCCTTCGGCCACGAGCTCGACGTCGGTGACGAAGCCGCCGACCACGTCTCCCCGTCCGTGTGACCGCAGCCCGCCCGGCACCAGCGGCTCCAGGAGGTCGAAGAGGTGGAGCCGAAGCGTGCCGAGCACCTCCAGAGAGAGATCGTGGACGGCGAGGCGCTGCAGGTACCGGAAGATGCCGCGCCCCAGGGCGAACACCTGCACCAAGCCGATGGCGATGCTCAGGACGAACACCGGGGGATGCAGCGCCGCGCGCGTGATCAGCCACCCGGAGGTGCCGAGCAGCCCGATGCCGCAGGCCGCCGACGCCACACCCGACGCCACCGACGGCAGGAGCCGACGCGGCGAGAGGTCCACGAGGCGCCGGCTCACGGACAGCGCGGTGGCAGGACGCCCAGGCCCATCAGGGCGCCCAGGCCCATCAGGGCGAGCACGCCCGCCGCGGCCCCGGTCGAGGCTCATGCCGGCACCCGATCATCGATGTCCGCGCCCGCACCTCTGGGGACGAACGTGCCGTCGCACAACGTCACGACCCGGTCCGCGATGCGCATCACGGCCGGTCGGTGCGTGACGACGAGGGCGCTCCGTCCTTCGAGGACCTCTCGGAGCGCCTCGACCGCGACCACTTCGCTGTGCTCGTCGAGGTGCACGGTCGGCTCGTCCAGGAGGTACAGAGACGCCGGCCGCAACAGGACCCGGGCCAGCGCGATCCGCTGGAGCTCGCCGGCGGAGGTCGGCCTGCCTCCGTCCCCGAGACGGGTGGCGAGCCCCGACGGGAGCCCGGCCAGCAGGTCGGTCGCCCCTGCGGCGGCGAGGGCGTCGACGAGCTCGTGGTCCCCGACGTGCGGGTTGGCGAGCCTCAGGTTCTCCGCCAGCGTGGCGCCAAGCAGCGTGGGGTGTGACGGCAGATAGGCGATCCGTCGACGCCAAGCAGCCAGATCGACGTCGCGCAGGTCGTCATCGCCGATGGTCACCGACCCTCGCGCCGGCGGAAGGAAGCCGAGCACGATCGCGAGCGCGGTCGACTTGCCCGCACCGTTGGGTCCCACCAACACCACGGTCTCCCCGGGTGCGATGGTGAGAGAGGCGTCGTCGAGGACCGGCACGGGACGCCCGGCGAGATCCACCCCCACCGAGCGCAGGGCCACGGGCACGCGCAGCGGATCTTGCGGAAGGCGCGCTGCGCCGGTCTGCCGAGGGCGCGGAGACGGCGGTGTCGAGTCCTGTTGGCCGTCTCTGGCGTCGGCACCGATCAGCGTCATCGCCCGGCCGGCAGCCGCCAGGCCTTCGGTGCTTTCGTGGAACTCCGCGCTCACCCGGCGCAGGGGAAGGAAGACCTCGGGGGCGACGATCAACACGGCCAACGCCGACGTGAGGTGCACCGACCCGTCGATCAGCCGCAATCCCAGGGGCACCGCCACGAGCGCCACGGAAACCGACGCCAACGTGTCGAGCACCAGGGCGGAGAGAAACGCCACACGAAGCGTCGACAGGCTGGCCCGCCGCAGCGCCTCTCCGGCCTGCTCGATCCGGGCTCGCTGCTCTGCGGTGCGCCCGAAGGCCCGGATCACGGGCAGACCTTCGAACACGTCGGCGACCTGACGTCCGAGAGCCTCGACCTGGCCCCAGCGGTCCCCGGCGAGCGAGACGCTGGCGCGCCCGACCAGCGCGCCGAACACGGGGAACAGGGCGAGGACCGTGACGACGACGATGCCCGACACCCAGTCGAGCGCGCCCACGGCGAGGACCAGGGCCACGGGGGCGGCGACGGCGAGGACCAGGTCGGGCAGGCAGCGGCCCACGTACACGTCCAGCGCGTCGAGACCGCGGCCCGCCAGCGCCGCCACCTCGCCGGGGTCTCCGTCCGCACCGGGCGCCGCCCCGCGCAGCGAGGCATCGATCAGCCTCGCCCTGATGTCCGCCTTGGCCCACGAGGCTCCCAGGCGGGCGAGGAGCTCTCCGCCCAGCGCGCAAATCCCTCGCACCACCACCGCGACCGCCAACCACGCGAGCTCGCCCGTCCGGTCACCGGGCCGCGCCCCGGGCATGGCGCCGGCCAGGAGGCGGGCCAGGGCGACCGCCTGGACGACGACAGTGGCGGTCGAGACCAGTCCGACCGCGACGGATGCCGCAACCACTCGTTGGACGACGGGCGACCGGCGTATGAGACGGCTGTCGACCAGCCCGCGGCGCGCCTTGCGACCGCCGGGCTGGACCCCCCGGCCCTGGGACAACGGTCAGGCCTCGGGAACGAGCACCGCGCGCGCCGGGTCACCGCCGGGAGAGGCGGCGGGCCTGACGAGGCGCTGGCGGAACACCCAGTAGGTCCACCCCTGGTAGGCGAGCACGAGCGGGGTGAAGCACGCCGCCACGACGGTCATCACCACCAAGGTGTTGTGCTGCGAGGCGGCCCCGGCGATGGTCAGACCGTTCGCGGCCCGGTTGCTGGCGGGCAGGACGGCGGGGAACATCCGGGAGAACACCGCGCCCATGGTCAGCAGGATGGCGGTTCCCGTGGCCATGAACGCCCACCCGTCACGGCGCCTGACCACCAGAAGCGTGGCGGCGCCGACAGAGGCGACGGCGACGATCCCGAGCACGAGGGGCAGGACGACCGGCACCGACCCGGGCACCGCAGGTCGCCCGGTGAGCGCCACCCAGGTCAGCGCCGCCCCGAGCAGGACCACGGCGGCCAGACCGGTGACGCGCGGCGGCGCGTCGAGCGCGATGGGCCAGGTCCCCCGTGGTCTTGAGCGCCAAGAAGACGGAGCCGTGCAGGGCGAAGAGGGACAGGCTAGCCAGACCGCCGACGAGGGCGATCGGGTGCAGCAGCCCGATGAGACCCCCGTTGTAGCGACCGTCGGCAGCCAGGGGGAGGCCGTGGACCAGGTCCGTGAAGGCGACGCCCCACACCACCGCGGGCACGAGGCTGCCGACGAAGTTCGCCACGTCCCACGTCTTGCGCCAGCCGGGACGGTCGCCCTTGCCGCGGAACTCGAAGGAGACGCCGCGCACGATGAGTGCGACGAGCACCAGGAACAGGGCGAGGTAGAAGCCGCTGAACAGCCGCGCGTACCACAAGGGGAAGGCTGCGAACATGGCGCCGCCCGCCACCAGGAGCCACACTTCGTTGCCGTCCCACACCGGCCCGACGGTGTTGAGGCACATCCTGCGGTCGGTCTCGTCGGAGATGACGAACGGCGTGACGACGGCTACCCCGAAATCGAAGCCTTCGAGGAAGAAGTAGCCGGCCCACAGCAGCCCGATGAGGGCGAACCAGGTCGTGTCCAGGTTGGCAAAGGGCACCGTCGTGGTCCTCTCAGTACACGAGCCCGGGGACGACCGCGGGCTGCGGGCCCTCGTCGTGCCCATCGAGCTCGTCGAGGTCGTGGCGCGCGGCGCGTGCCATCAACACCGCGTCGACGACGCCGAGGACGCTGTAGACCACGACGAAGCCGACGAGGGTGGCGGTGACGTCGGCAGCACTGACCGGAGACACACCGGTGGCCGTCTTGAGCAGCCCATAGACGATCCACGGCTGGCGGCCGGCCTCTGTGAAGACCCACCCGGTGGCGTTGGCCAGAAACGGCAGAGCCATCCCGACGAGCGCGGCGCGCCGGAACCACCGGCTGGCCAGAAGGCGCTTTCTCCGGGCGAGCACCACACCCCACGCGGAGAGGAGGATCATGAGCATTCCTGCCCCGACCATGGCGCGAAACGACCAGTAGGTCAGCCAGATCACCGGGACGTAGCTGCCCGGGCCGTACTTGGCCACCTCGGCCTTCTGAACCTGGTCGATGCCCCGCACCTGTCCGTCCCAGGTCAGGTCGGCGATCATGCTCAACACGTGGGGCACCCGGATCTGGAAGACCGGCTTCCCCGACAGGTTGCCTATGGTGAGCAGAGAGAAGCTGGCGCCGTTCTGGGTCTGGTAGAGGGCCTCGGCGGACGCCATCTTCATGGGCTGCTGGCTGTCCATCAGCCTGGCCTGGGCGTCTCCGGCGACGCTCGTGAGGAGGACGGCCACCAACGTGAAGGCCGCCGCCAGGCCGGCTGCCCGCACGAAGGCCGATCGGTGGGCCTCGTTGGTCGTCTCGCGATGGGCGCGCCAGATGCTGATCCCGAGCACGAGCAGTCCCCCGGTCGTGAACGCGGCCAGGACCGTGTGGGCGAAGGACTCCCATAACGTGGAGTTGCCCAGCACCGCCCAGAAGTCCGTGAGCACCGCCTGGCCATGGACCACGCGATAGCCGACAGGGTGCTGCATCCAGGCGTTGGCGGCCAGGATGAAGAATGCGGAGAGCACGGTGCCCGCGCTCACGATCCAGATCGTGGCGAGATGCAGGCGGGGTGAGAGACGACCGCGGCCGAAGATCCACAGGCCGATGAACGTCGATTCGACGAAGAAGGCGAGGAGGCCTTCGATGGCGAGCGGCGCCCCGAAGATGTTGCCGACGAACACCGAGTACGACGACCAATTCATCCCGAATTGGAATTCGAGGACGATCCCGGTCACGACGCCGACCGCCAGGTTGATCAGGAACAGGCGCCCGAAGAAGCGACTGAGCCGGTCCCAGCCGGCGTCCTTGCGGCGGTAGGCGAGGGTCTGCATCACGGCGACGAGGAAGCCCAGGCCGATCGTCACCGGCACGAAGAAGAAGTGGAAGATGGTGACGATGGCGAACTGCCAACGGGCCAGGATCAAGGTCACCGCGGATTCGCCCTCGGACGGGCACACGCAGAGGTCATCTTCGGTGTCTCCGTGTCTGGGGGGTCGCTGGGCTCTCGCAACATATGACAGGGCCCCGCCGGTCACGTAGGGCCGAAAGTCCCCATCCGGATCCGGGATCCGGGATCGGGAATCCGGCATCCGGCATCCGGGGAAACCCGGACCAGGATTCTGGACTCGGGATCCTGAACCCGGGATCAGGGAATCGGGGGCCCGGGCTCTGACCGCCGTCTATCGTTGGTTTTCACCCGGGGCCACGTGAGAATACTTGTGGTCACCAGGGAGGGCCAGTGGTCACCAGGGAGGGCCAGTGGTCACCAGGGAGGGCCAGTGGTCACCGAATGACCCGGAAGTTCACTCTGCCACCGGGAGACACCCCGAGCGCCTCGGGGAACGAGGGCCCCGGCGAACGTCCACCGGCCTCGACGAGGTACGACCGCCGCGGTGGTCGACAAGACAGGTAGGTGCCCCATGCCCCTCGCTGAGTTGATCCACGACGTTCTCGGAAGCGACAGCCCCGTCGGGGTCGTCGCCTACGACGGCAGTGCCGCCGGGCCGGCCGATCCGGTCGCCACACTGGTGATGCGCTCGCCGGACGCGCTGGCCCGCATCTTCGGCCGTCCGGGGGAGCTCGGTCTCAGCCGGGCGTACGTTGCCGGCGACCTCGACATCGCCGGGGACATCTACTCGGTCCTCGCCCTCGACGTGGCGACGTCGGGCCTGCACCTCGGTCCCCGGGTCATCGCCCGGATCCTTCGCGAAGGGGGCCGGTCCGCACTGCGACTGCTCCCACCCCCCGAGGAGGAGTCGAGACTGCGGGGGAGGATCCACTCCCCCGGGCGCGACCGACAGGCGATCAGTCACCACTACGACGTGTCGAATGCCTTCTACGAGATGGTGCTCGGTCCGTCGATGACGTACTCGTGCGCGCTGTTCGAGAACCCGGGGGACGACCTGGGGTCGGCGCAGTCGAACAAGTACGAGCTGGTGAGCCGCAAGCTGGGTCTGCAACCGGGCATGCGCCTGCTCGACGTGGGCTGCGGGTGGGGGGGCATGGCCATCCACGCCGCCACGCACCACGGGGCACGCGTCCTCGGCGTCACCTTGTCGAGTGACCAGTACGACTGGGCCACCAAACTCGTCGCTGAGTGCGGCCTTGGTGATCGCGTCGAGATCCGCCTGCAGGACTACCGGGACCTCCGCGAAGCCCCCTTCGACGCCATCAGCTCGATCGGCATGTTCGAGCACGTGGGGCGCCGGCGGATGGCCGAGTACTTCGACCGGCTGTACACGCTGCTACGGCCCGGCGGTCGACTGCTCAACCATGCCATCGGCCGTCCCGGTCATGAACGCGTCGCCACATGGAGCGGGCGGACCGGAGCGACACGCCGGCGGCTCGCAGTGGCGGTGGGGCTGCGCGGCCCGTCGCGCATCGCCAGTCCGTTCATGGATCGGTACGTGTTCCCCGACGGAGAGCTCCACGAGGTGGGCACCGTGGTGTCGATGATGCAGGAGGGCGGCTACGAGGTCCGGCATCTCGAGACTCTGCGGGAGCACTACGCGTTGACCTTGCGACGGTGGGTCGCGAACTTGGAGTCCAACTGGGACGCAGCAGTCGGCGAGGTCGGGGCCGGCCGTGCCCGGGTGTGGCGCCTCTATATGGCGGCCTCGGCGGTGGGATTCGAGCGTCACCAGTTGGAGGTCCACCAGGTGCTCGCCGTCCGCCCCGACCGGGGCCGGAGCACCATGGGACTGGGCCACCACTTCTGATCATCCCGGGCCGATTCCGATCCACAGAGGCACCGCCAAGCGCTGCGGTCGGATGGGGATCAGATCCGGGTGAGTGCGACCAGCCAGCCCTGCCGCGCCCTCGGGGCTGATGGTGATCTCGAGCACCGACTCCTCGATGGAGTCGATGCGCCAGCCGTCGGCAAAGCTGCGGCACAGCTCGCTCTGGCTCACCCTTCTCGGCCCCCAGTCACCAGGCTGTCTGTCGCTGAAACAGAGGATGAAGTATCGCCCGCCCGGCACCACGACCGCACCGACGCTCGCCACGAATCGCGATCGGGCCTCGTCGTCGAAGACGTGGAACAGCCCGCAGTCGAGGACGGTCTCGAACTGCTCCCCGAACCCGGGAAGATCGAGCGCATCCCACACCTCGAAGCGCGCCGGGAGTGATCGCTGTGCCGCCTTCTCGCGCGCCAGCCCGATAGCGGTGGGGGCAGCGTCGATCCCTACCGCTTCGAGCCCACCTGCCGCCGCCATCAAGGCATGCTCGCCGGTCCCGCACCCGACGTCGAGCACGCGGCCCCGCAGCTCCCCCGTCTCCATGAGCCGTACGAAGGCGCCCTGGGGCCGGCCGATGTCCCACGGCGGTGTGCTTCCCACATAGCTGGCGTCGAAGTCTTCGATCTGGTGCACGCGGCGATCGTCGTCGGCCATGGCGCCCTTGTACCACGTCGGCACATCCGGGACCAGCCCCGTCTCCCCTCGAGGAGAGCATGCGGGCCTGTCGCCGCCGACAATGCCCCAGACGCCGACAAGCCGCAGGCGCCGACAAGGCCCCAGGCGCCGACAAGGCCCCAGACCCGAATGCCAGACGCCGACAACGTCGCAGCTTCAGCCACGTCGCGCCAAGGTGATGATCTCCGGGCTCGTCGCGGTGAGTGGGTTCCTGGTCCAATCCCCGAACTGCTCCTCGATCGCCAGGCCGGCACCGGACAGGAACGACGACAACGGACCCGCACCGAGGAACCTCAACGTGCTCGCGCTCATCTGCGGCCGGTCCCATCCGGAGCTGGTGAACGTGGTGGAGAAGCGCACGAGATCACCTTCGACCGCCTCGACTCGGTGCGCCATCCGTACCACGACGCCGCCGCCGTCGCCGTTTTCGCCTTCGAGAGTGACCTCGACCGCGCCGTCAGGAGTCCACTGCTCCCATTCCCGAACGACGGGGTTGCGGGTCTCGAAGGCGAAGTGCCCGTCGTCGGTGAGCGCGGTGCGTATGGCCAGGAGTGAGGCCCGCACGTCGTCGTCCGACACGAGAACCTGGAAGGCGTGGCCGGTCATGACGACGAGATCGAACTCCCGGTCCCACGCCACCGAAGCCAGGTCGCCGCGGACCCACTCGACGTCCGATCGTCGCCGTGCCACCTCGAGCATGGCGCCGGCGGGATCGAGCCCGCACAACCGTCCACGGTGGCCGGCCTCTCGGGCACCGTGCAGCAGGGCGCCCGTGCCACAACCGACGTCGAGCACGGACTCGGCCGCCATGATCAACGGCAGGTAGAAGTCGAAGTCGCCTCGCCGCCCCCAGGGATGAAACCTGTCGTAGAGCCTGGCCAGACCCACCTCCGAGAATTGCCGGTCGACCACAGCTCCGGAGTAGCAGGCCATATCGGCGGCCGCAATGGGATCAGCTGCGTGGGGCCGGGGCGCCGGGGGGCCGCTGCTTCCCGAGCGGGCGACGCCGAAGGTGAGTAGGTTCTGTCTCGGCGCAGCGGCCAGGGGGCGGGGAGGTCCGATGCACAGGGGCGAGCGGGGCGTCGCATCGAGTCCCTGGCACGCACGTGGACGCCGGACGGTCACGAGCGCCCTGCAGCCATGACCGGTCGGCATGGGTTGGTCCCATCGGGGAGGGATTGCACATGAACCACGAGACTCGGCTTCCGAACGTCCGGCGTGTCGGAATCGCCCTCGGCGCAGGCCTGCTGGCGTGCGCCCTACTCGCCATCGTGGGGGTGCCGACGGCCTCGGCCAAGGCCTCGACCCCGGAAGTGCTCTACGTCGGCACGTTCAACAGCATTCACACGCCGACGGCGTCGACCTTCCAGACGATTCAAGCTGCGGTCACCGCCGCCAAGAAGGGGGACTGGATCTTGATCGCCCCCGGTGACTACCGGGAGTCCGATGACACCGAATACGCGCCAACCACCAAGCAGCTCCAGGAGGGGTACTACGGGGGGGTCGTGGTCACCACTTCCGACCTCCACCTGCGGGGCATGGACCGCAATTCCGTGATCGTGGACGGGACCCTAACGGGCTCGCCCACGTGCAGCTCGGCTCCTTCCGATCAGAATACGTTGAACGGCGACGGCCGCAACGGGATCGTCATCTGGAAGGCGAACAAGGTCAGCGTCGAGAACCTCACCGTGTGCAACTTCATCGCCGGTTCGCAGAACGCGGGTAACGAGGTCTGGTGGAACGGCGGCGACGGCTCGGGCAAGGTCGGGTTGAAGGGCTACACGGGCCAATACCTCACGGCGACCTCCAGCTACTTCGTCAACGACGACTCTGGCGATGCGGACATCTGCTCGACGTGCGCCCTCTACGGGATCTTCTCGTCGAATTCCACAGGTGGAACGTGGAACCAGCTGTACGCCAATAACTTCGCCGACTCCGGGATGTACGTCGGTGCGTGCCACCGCGAGTGCGATGTGACCATCCAGAACGCCCAGATGGAGGACAACGCCCTCGGCTACTCCGGGACGAACTCTGGTGGCCAGGTGACCATCGAGAACTCGATCTTCGACAACAACAAGGAAGGTGTCGACACCAACACCGCCCTCACCGGCGACCCGCCCCCGCCACAGGACGGCCGATGCTCGGGCAAGACGACGAGCTCCATCACCCACACCAACTCCTGCTGGGTTTTCGTGAACAACCTGGTGGAGGACAACAACAATCCCAACGTGCCGGTGGAGGGGACAGCCGGCCTGGGCCCGACAGGGACCGGGATGACGGTCTCCGGCGGCCGTGACGACACCGTGATGGACAACGAGTTCCTCGACAACGGCGCCTGGGGCATCCTCTTCGTCCCCTACCCGGACGAGTCCACCTCGTCGGACGGGAAGACGTGCAAGGGCACGGGAGGGGAAGTGGCGACGGATCTGGGTGTTCAGGGTGTCGCATGCCTGTACGACCCCGAGGGCGACGCCCTGGTGAACAACAAGTTCTCCGGTAACGGTACCTTCGGCAATCCGACCAATGCCGACTACGGCAACCTGCTCGTCGGAGGCCACACCGCGGAGGACTGCTTCTCGGGCAACACCGAATGGAACTCCGCCTTCACGCTCGAGACGGGATCGGCGACGAGCGCAGACTCCGCGCTCACCCCCTCCACGTGCGGGGGCAAGACCCCCAAGGCCGGCTTGTTGGGTGCCAACACCAACTCGACGTTGCTCGTCCAGGCCGAGTGCGACTCGGGCGTGCTGGCGTGCTCGGGTTCGGGCTACCCGCAGGCGACGTCGGTGGTCATCCACCCCATACCGGCCGGTTTGCCGACCATGCCCAATCCGTGCACGGGAGCTCCCAGCAACCTGTGGTGCCCGGGCGGGACTCCCGTCGCGGGTCCACGCGTCGGGTCGCGTTCCTGACGGGCTTCGCAACCGGCCCGCGCCCGGGCTCGCCCCCGCGGTGTGCCTAGCGCGATCATCGCGCCATGCGCGTGCGGCGGACCATCGCCTTTCTCGATCTGTCCGGGTTCACGGCTCTGACCGAGTCCGAAGGGGACGAGAGGGCCGTCGCCGTGCTGGGGGTCTTCCGCGCCGCGCTGCGTGACATCTGCTCGCGTCGGGCCGTGCGCATCGCCAAGTGGCTCGGGGACGGGGCCATGCTCGTGAGCGTGGACACCATGCCGTTGGTTGCGGCAACCCTGGAGATGAAGGCGGCGATCGACATCGCCCCGGAGCCCGTCACCATCAAGTGCGGAGTGACCACGGGTACCGTGATCCTTCTCGAGGGCGACGACTACATCGGCCACGCCGTCAATGTGGCGGCCCGGTTGTGCGACCTGGCGGTGGGCCACGAGGTGCTTGCCGTGTCGTCAGTAGTGGACGAGCTCCCTCCGTGGGCCACGGTGGAGGCCGCCGACGAGATCACGGTGCGCGGGCTCGAGCAACCGATCGAAGTGGTCCGTGTCTGCCTGCCGACCGCGGGCCCTGACACCGAACCGGACCCGGTGTGCCGCATCCCGCTCACCCATGCCACCGCCGTGGCTCGACGGCGCGACGGCGACGGTCGGGAGCTGCTGTTCTGCGCCGAGAGCTGTGCCGAGATGTGGGAACAGCGCCGGCGCGGATCGTCGGAGATGGAGACCGGGAGCATCCGCGAGGTCTGGATGCGCTGACCAGTGGTGGGGTGGCCGGTGCCCTGCCCTCGGTGCCTCTCCCTCGGTGCCTCTCCCTCGGTGCCTCTCCCTCGGTGCCTCTCCCTCGGTGCCCTGCCCTCGGTGCCTCTCCCTCGGTGCCTCTCCCTCGGTGCCCTGCCCTCGGTGCCCTGCCCTCGGTGCCCGGCCCTCGGTGCCCGGCCCGCAGCTCCGTCAGCGGTTGGTCCCGGGATGGCGCGTGAGGTCGGTGGCCTTGGTCATCTTGGGCCCCGTGGGCCGGTTGCCGGGCCTCGGGGTCACGTCGACGTCGACGGCCTGTGCCCGCAGGGCCCCGACCGTGCACTGCTCCTTGGCGCGGTACGCGAAGGGGTCGAAGCGGTAGTGACGCATGGCGTTGCGGTGCGTGAACTTCTCGATGTCCTCGTCGGGGACCCCGTCGAGCGACTTCATGAGCATCTCCGGGGACTGGGGCCAGGTCGAGTCCGAGTGGGGGTAGTCGGCCTCCCAGCACATGGAATCGATCCCCACCCGGTGGCGGAGCTCGACGCCCGAAGGATCGTCGATGAAGCACGTCACGATCTGCTCGGCGAACACCTGGCTCGGCAACTTGTTCCCGAAGTCCTGCCCCGTCCACCCGTGATGGCGCGTGTAGATCCAGTCCATCCGGTCCAGGAAGTACGGGATCCAACCGATTCCGCCCTCCGACAGTGCCACTCGCAGCGCCGGGAACTTCCGGAGGACCGGTGACCACAGGAGATCGGCGGCGGCTTGGACGATGTTGACGGGTTGGAGGCCGATGAGCACGTCGATGGGAGCGTCGGGCGCGGTCACCACCAGGGACGACGACGACCCGATGTGCAGGCACACCATGGTCCCCTCGTCGCTGCAGGCCGCCCAGAACGGGTCCCAGTGGTCGCTGTGAAAGCTGGGCAGCTTGAGCTTGGCGGGGTTCTCGGAGAACGACACGGCGTGACATCCCTTGGCCGCCACCCGCCGCACCTCGTCCGCCATGGCGACGGGGTCCCAGATGGGCGGCAGGGAGAGGGGGATGAACCGGCCCGGATAGGTGCCGCACCACTCCTCGATGTGCCAATCGTTGTAGGCCCGGAGCACGGCCAACCCGAGCTCGGGATCAGACGCCTTGGCGAAGAGCTGGCCGCACAGCTGGGGGAACGACGGGAAGCACATCGAGGCGATGACCCCGTTGGCGTCCATGTCGCGGACGCGGTCGTGGATGTCGTAGCAACCGGAACGTATCTCGGCGAACGACGTGGGCTCGATGCCGTACTCCTCGACCGGTCGACCGGCCACGGCGTTGAGCCCGATGTTGGTGGCCTCCTTGCCGTCGAAGCGCCAGATCTCGGTGCCGTCGTCGCGCACGTCCACACGCGGGGCCTGGTCGGCGAAGCGCGCCGGCACCCGCCCTTCGAACATGTCCGGAGGCTCGACCACGTGGTCGTCCACGCTGACGAGCACCAGGTCCTCGAGCTGCATGGCCCTCCCGTCCCGACCGGCGGCGCGCCCGCACCGGCATCGGCACCGGCACGCCGTTCCCTGACACGCGTGTCGGAGATCACACTATCGTCGGCGCCGTGACGCCACAGGATCGGGGGGGCCGGGGCGGGCGGGGCGCGTCGGCCATGGCGCTCGAGGGCCTTCGCATCCTGGACTTCACGCGTCTGGGCTTCGGGGCGCAGGCCACCTTGATCTGCGGGTGCCTGGGGGCCGAGGTCATCCGGGTCGAGAGCACCCGGTTCCCCGACGCCATCCGGGTCATGCCGCCCTTCGTCCCCGAGCCCGGCGAGCGCGGGGAGGCGTTCGGGGCGGCCACGCTGGCCAACGCCACCGGGGCGGCGAGCCCCAACCGCGGCGGGATCTTCTACAAGTACAACACCGGTGGCAAGCGCAGCATCACGGTGAACGCCCGCCACCCCAAGGGTCTCGAGCTGCTCAAGGACCTCGTGGCGCGCTCCGACGTCGTAACCGAGAGCTTCGCGGCGGGCACGCTGGATCGTTGGGGCCTCTCCTACGAGGTCATCCGCGAGATCCGGCCCGACATCGTCTACGTGTCGATGTGCGGATTCGGTCACGAGGGCCCCGACACCGCCCATGTGACCATGGGCCCCACCGCCCAGGCCCTGACCGGCCTCACCTTCATGGTGGGCCTCCCCGACCGGCCCCCGGCGGGCTGGTCGTTCTCCTACCTCGACCACGTGGGGGGCTACCTCGGGGCCATCGCCATCCTGACCGGCGTCATCCACCGCGGCCGCACCGGCGAGGGCCAGCACGTCGACGTCTCCCAGCTCGAGCCGGCGACGGCTCTGTCGGGGGCGCTCCTCCTCGACGCCATGCTCAACGATCGCCCCAGTCGCCGACCGGGTTTCCCGACGGGCAACCGGCGTGCCCACCCTCCCTCCGCACCCTCGGGCGCGTACCGGGCCCGGGGGGACGACAAGTGGGTGGTGGTGTCGTGCCGCACCGAGGAGCAGTGGGACGCACTCGTGCAGGTGATGGGCGCCCCGCAGTGGTGCGCCGAGCCCCGCTTCGCCACCGTGGAGTCTCGCGTCGAGCACGCCGACGACCTCGACCGGCATGTCGAGGTGTGGACGTCCGAGCGCGACCGCTACGAGGTCATGGAGCTCCTCCAGCGCTCGGGTGTACCTGCCGGTGTCGTCCAGGACGCCGCGGACCGGCTCGAGCGAGACCCGCAACTCGCCGCCCGCGGGCACTACACCATGCTCGGCAACTCGGAGGTCGACCCGCTCCCCCTCGAGGGTGTCCCGTTTCGTATGTCGGCGACGCCTCCGCACACCGGGGGCGTCTTGCACCGGGGCCCTCCCTGTCTCGGCGAGGACAACCACACGGTGCTCGGCGAGGTGCTCGGGATGAGTGCCGCCGACATCCGCGCGCTCGAGGCCGAGGGGGCGCTGTCGTGACCCCGACCGACCCGGCCACCCCGGCCACCGCCAATCCGGCCACCGCAGCCACCCCGGCCACCACGGCCACCGCGGCCCTGGACGGGACCCGGGTCCTCGAGCTCACCGACGAGTCCGCCGAGTACTGCGGGCGCCTGCTGGCGGGGCTCGGGGCCGACGTGGTGAAGGTCGAGCCGCCTGGGGGTGCGCCGTCGCGCCATGTCGGCCCCTTCCTCGACGACGAACCCGGTCCGGACCGTAGCCTGGCGTTCTGGGCCGACAACGTCGGCAAGCGCTCGGTGGTGGTCTCCGACGATGTGGCCGTGCGTGAATTGTGTGCCGCCGCCGACGTGCTCGTGCACACACTGCGGCCGGGCCAGGCCGAGGCGCGGGGCCTCGACTTCGAGTCGTTGCACGAGCGCGCGCCGAGCCTGGTGGTGTGCGCGGTGACCCCGTTCGGGCAGGACGGTCCCTGGGCCGACTACCTCGCCGACGACCTCGTGCTCATGGCCCTGGGCGGGTCGATGGCGGCGTGCGGGTACGGCCCGGGACCCGACGGCGCCTACGACACCCCACCGCTGGCGTGCCACGGCGACCAGGCGTGGCGCACCGCTGCGACCTACGCGGCGATCGCGGTGCTGGGAGCCCTCGTGTGGCGCTCGGAGTCGGGCGAGGGCCAATTCCTCGACGTCTCCGCCCACGAGTGCTCGGCCAGCATGACCGAGTGGCACCTCATGACGTACCTGTGCTCCGGAGGGGTACACCGGCGCGGTCCGCATCCGACCCTCACCGCCTCCGACGGCCGGCAGGTCGCCGCCCTCAACCCGGACTTCCTGGGTCCGCACGTGTTCGCCGGCATGCTCGAGATGCTCGAGGACCAGGGAGTCGCCGGGCCCCTGTCGGATCCCGCCTTCGCCGACCCCGTGCACCGTGCTGCCAACTACCGGGAAGTGTGGCGGGCGCTCAAGAGGCTGGCCGAGAAGAACGACGGCGAGACCCTCTACCAGCTGGGCCAGGGGGCGGGCCTCCCCTGGGGCGTGATCCGGTCGCCGGAGGAGGTCCTGGCCGACAGGCATCTGCGCGCCCGGGGTCACTTCGTCGCGCTCGAGCACCCCGAGCTGGGCCGGTCGGTGACGTATCCGGGTGCGCCCTTCCTGGCCCACGGCTCCCCCTGGGTGGCACGGCGTCGGCCCCCGCTGCTCGGAGAGCACACCGATGTGGTCGGCCGCGAATGGTCGGCGCGGTGACCGCCGACGGCCGGAGCGCCTGTCTGGTCGGGGTGGGCGAGACGCGCTACGCGAAATGGGGCGGGATCACCGGGACGAGCGAGTACCAGCTGGCCGTGCAGGCCATCCTGAAGGCGATCGCGGACGCCGGGATGGCCCCCGATGACGTGGACGGCCTGGCCTCGTTCGCCGAGGACCGCAACGACGCCACCTTCGTCGCCGCCGACCTGGGGCTCCCCGAGCTGCGCTACGCGAGCCTGTCGTGGCTCCCGGGTGGGGGCGGTGCGTGCGCGGCCGTCGCCAACGCCGCCATGGCGGTCGAGAGCGGGGCGGCCGAAGCGGTCGTCGTGTACCGCTCGTTGTGCCAGGGCCAGTTCCGGCGATTCGGCCAGGGTCCCGGCAACATGCCGGCGCGCGTCGGCCCACCGCGCGTGCCTCATGTGCGACGCGCCACCAGCCTGCTCGAAGCCCATGTCGCCTTCACCATGCCCTTCGGCATGTTCAGCCCTCCCATCGCGTACGCCATGGTGCTGCAGCGCCACATGCACCGCTTCGGCACGACCGCCGAGCAGATGGGGCACGTGGCCGTGACCACGAGGGCGCACGCGGCGAGGAACCCCCGCGCCGTGATGGGAGGGCGCCCCATGACCATGGGCGACTACCTGGCGTCACGCATGGTGTCGGAGCCCTTCCGCCTCTTCGACTGCTGCCTCGAGAACGACGGCGCCTGTGCCGTGGTCGTGACCACCGCCGAGCGCGCTGCGGACACCGCCAAGCGGCCGGTCGCCCTGCTGGGCTCGGCGCAGGGTGCGCTGGCGGGATTCGGCCACGGTCAGTACTCCAACGTCGGCATGCCCGACGACGACTACGCCAGCTCCGGGGCCCGGGGGGTTGCCGCCCGCCTGTGGGCCCGTGCGGGGCTCGGTCCGGGCGACATCGACGTCGCGCAGATCTACGACCATTTCACGGGGCTCGTCCTGCTCAGCCTGGAGGACTTCGGATTCTGCGGGCGGGGTGAAGGGGGACCGTTCGCGGCCACGGGTGCGCTGGCGTGGCCGGACGGGGCGCTGCCCACCAACACCCATGGCGGCAGCCTGTCCGAGGCCTACATCCACGGCCTCAACCACGTCGTCGAAGGGGTGCGCCAGCTGCGCGGCGAGTCGACCTGCCAGGTCGAGGGAGCCGAGACCTGCCTGGTCACGAGTGCGGCGGGCGTGCCCACCAGCGCGCTGGTCCTGGGGCTTCGATGACCGAGCGCTGGTTCCCAGACGAGATGCCGATGCCGGCCGCCAACGCGGAGACCGTCGGATGGTGGGAGGCGGCGGCCGATCACCGTCTCGTGGTCCAGCGGTGCACGGAGTGCGGCCGGACACGCCATCCCCCGGGACCGGTGTGCCCCCGCTGTCGCAGCTCGTCCTCGGAGTGGTCCCCGCTCCCGGGCACCGGCACGGTGTACACCTACACGGTCGTGCACCAGGCCTTCATCCCCTCCCTGCAGGACAGGGTCCCCTACGTCGTGATCGCCGTGGAACTCGACGGCGCCGACGGGGCACGGATCGTGTCGAACCTGGTCGATGCCGGCCCCGACGAGGTGCGTGTCGGCATGCCCGTCGAGGTGGCCTGGGAGGACATGGGGCCCGAGCTCGCCGTCCCGCGCTTTCGTCCAGCGGCAGCTGGGCCCACCCGAGCGCCCACTCCCACTCCCACTCCCACTCCCACTCCCACTCCCACTCCCACTCCCACTCCCACTCCCACTCCCACTCCCACTCCCACTCCCACTCCCACTCCCACTCCCACTCCCACTCCCACTCCCACTCCCACTCCCACTCCCACTCCCACTCCCACCACTACGGACAGCACGGAACGCCCATGACCACCCGCAACGGCCGACGGGCGGTGATCGCAGGGGTTGCCACGTCGGACTACCCCCATCTCCCCCATCTCTCGGAGCACGCCGTGCACGGACAGGCCGCCGACCGGGCCTTGGCCGACGCGGGGCTCACCTTCGCCGACGTCGACGGTTTCGCCACGACCGGCTTCTTCCCGATGTACGCCACCGGGGTGGCCGAGTACCTCGGCCTCCACCCCATCTACTTCGACGAGACCAACTCGGGCGGGTCGTCGTTCGAGGTGCTCGTCGAGCATGCCGCCTACGCCGTGGAGGCCGGTGCGGCCGAGGTGGTGCTCGTCACCTACGGCAGTGTCCAGCTCTCCCAGATGGGACGGCGCCTGGGCACCGGTGGCGGTGGTGGTGGCTTCGCACCGGGACCCGCCATCTACGACGCCCTGTGGGGGAACACGCTGGTGGGCAACTACGCCATGGCGGCGCGTCGGCACATGCACGAGTTCGGCACCACCCCCGAGCAGTTGGCGGCGGTGGCCGTGACGATGCGCCGGCACGCCGCTTCGAATCCCCAGGCCCAGGAACGCGATCCCATCACGGTCGAGGACGTCGTCACCTCTCGTCTCGTGGCCGACCCGCTCCACAAGCTCGACTGCTGCGTGATCTCGGACGGCGGCGGGGCGTGTGTCGTGACGACCGAGGAGCGCGCCGCCGATCTCCCCCGGGCGCCTGTCTACGTGCTGGGAGCCGCCCACGCCACGACGCACCACCTCAACCTGTCGGCCATGCCCAGCCTGACCGTCACCCCCGCCGCCCAGTGCGGGCCGGTCGCCTTCAGGCGGGCGGGGATCACGCCTGCGGACGTCGATGTCGCCCAGCTCTACGACTCGTTCACCATCACGGTCGTGCTCACCGTGGAGGACCTGGGGTTCTGCGCCAAGGGTGAGGGAGGCGCGTTCGTGGAGGACGGAGGGCTCGAGGTGGGTGGGCGGCTCCCGACCAACACCGACGGCGGGGGCCTCTCCGCGTGTCACCCCGGGATGCGGGGCATGTTCCTCATCGTCGAGGCGGTGCGCCAGCTGCGCGGCGAGGCCGGCGCCACGCAGGTGGCCGACGCCCGCATCGCCGTGGCCCACGGGACCGGCGGCATGCTGTCGACGGGTGCCACCCTCGTCCTCGGTCGGGAGGTGCCATGACCGATCGCCCACCGGCCGCGGACGAACGCCCGCCCAAGCCCCGCCCCGCGCCGGTCCCCGACGCCGACTCCGCCCCCTATTGGAGCGCGGCGCACGAGGGACGCCTGGTGATCCAGCGCTGCACGAGCTGCGGGAACACACAGCTCTATCCCCGCGACCGGTGCCTGGTGTGCCGCGGCCCCGTCGAGTGGGTCGAGGCCAGCGGGCGCGGCACCGTGTACAGCTTCACCGTGATCCGCCAGAACTACTCCCGTCCCTTCCGGGATTGGATCCCCTACGTGGTGGCCCTCGTCGACCTGGAGGAGGGGCCACGCGTCATGACGAACATCGTGGGGTGCGAGCCCGACGTCGTGCGCATCGGGATGGCCGTCCGGGCGCAGTTCGAGGCGGTGTCGGACGACGCCGGCATTGCGCTGTTCTCGCCCGAGGCCTGAGCCCGGCCCCGGTGGCCCGGATGGCGGCTTGCCCGGGGGTGCTGCGCATGGGATCGTTCGGGATGGCCCCTCGGGCGTGAGAAGGCCAGGTGGGGCGGGGGGCCGCCCGGGAGAGGAGCCACGATGTCGGACAAGCCCAGCTATCTCGGACTGCTCAACGCCATAGCCGTGAACGAGGCGCGCGCGCACCAGTACCTCCAGGTGTGGATCGACAAGACCACCGATCCCGAGGTCGAGGCGGTGCTCCGTACCGTGGCCTGGCGCGAGGGCGAGCACGGCATGAGCTTCGCCAAGCGCGTGAACGAGCTGGGGTTCGAGCTGCGCGACCGGGACGACCTCGACCTCGCCGACCGACTGGCCGTCGCCGGGTCGCACCGGAGCGATCTCGAGAAGATGGAGTACTTCGGCCAGGACCGCCTCGACGAGGTCCTCACGGCGTTCGACGACATCTTCAAGGACCACACCATCGACATCCGGACCGGTGAGCTGCTCGGGCGCTACATCGCCGAGGAGTTCGACACCGCCCGCCTCCTGCGCTGTTGCTACGAGCAGCTCAAGGCGCGCCAGGACACCGATCCGGCCCCGGACCCGGGCGAGCGTGGCGCCCTCGACGGCGCTTCGGGCTCGGTGCCGACGCACCGCGACACTCCGGGCCAACTGGCCGCCTTGAACGACAAGGTCGACGCCTTGTGCCGGGCCGTCGACGAGCTCCGCCAGATCGTGTGCGCCCAGTCCATGCCGACCAAGGCGACCTGAGCGCCACGATCCCGGGGTTCTTGGAGACACGGCGTCCGACATGAGCGAGCCCGGCTTCACCGGCCCTGTGCGCGAGGGCCTCTTCACCGACACCGACACCGACACCGACACCGACAGCGACGGCGACGGCGACACCGGTACCGGCACCGGCACCGGCACCGGGCCTCCCCGCCTTCTCGGGAGCCGGTGCGAGGTGTGCGGCCGGCATCACTTCCCCCGCAGCGACACCTGCCCGTACTGCTCCGCGCAGGGCGCACGTCCCGTGGAGCTGTCGGGAACGGGCCGGCTCTGGACCTGGACGGCGGTCACCACGGCCCCGCCGGGATACCGCGGGGAGGTCCCCTACGGGTTCGGCGTGGTGGAGCTCCCCGAGGGACTGCGGGTGGTGACCCGCCTCACCGAGGCCGACCCGGCACACCTGTCGGCGGGACAGCCCATGCGCCTGGTGGTCGTGCCGGTGCACGTGGACGAGGACCGCCAGGCCCTGACCTACGCCTTCGCGCCCCAGGACGAGCCATGACCGACGTGCACGTCGCCGGGGTGGGGATCCACCCCTTCGGCCGGTTCGCGGACCGGACCATCACCGACATGGGCGTGAGCGCGGTGCGGAGCGCTTTGGCCGAGGCAGGCATCTCCAAAGGTGGGTTCCAGGCCGCCTTCTGCGCCACCGCGTACGGGGGGGTGGCGTCGGGGCACAAGGTGCTGTCCCGGATCGGCATGACGGGGATGCCCATCGTCGACGTCGAAGCCGGTTGCGCGAGCGGCGGTGCCGCGCTGATGCTCGGAGCGGGGGCGATCCGGGCCGGCGCCTACGACACCGTGCTCGTGTTCGGCGTGGAGAAGATGCCCAAGGGGATGATCCGGTCGTCGTTCTTCGAGCCCTGGCAGGAGGAGTCGGGGCTCGCCGCCACGCCCGCCTACTTCGCGCTGCGCGCCCAACGGCTCATGCAGGAGTCGGGGGTCACCAAGGACCACTTGGCCCGGGTGGTGGTGAAGAACCGGCGCCACGGGGTCCACAACCCCGACGCCATGTTCCGGTCGGAGGTCGATGCCGACGCCGTCCTGGCGTCACGCGTGGTGTGCGAGCCGCTGCACCTGTGGATGCTGTGCACGCCCAACGAGGGGTCAGCCGCCGTCGTGCTGTCGAGGGCCGACGCCTTGGCCCGAGACGGGGGCGACGCCTCGGGGCGGGTCCGCCTGCGCGCCGCAGTGCTGCGCTCGCATGTGCCGGGATCCGTGCTCAACGAGTCGACACCGATGTCGGGGCTCGTCGACGACTCGGTCCCCGCCGCCACCACCCTGGCGGCCACCGCCGCCTACGAGGAGGGCGGCATCGGGCCCGAGGACCTCGACGTGGTCGAGTGCCAGGACACCGACGCGGCTCGTGAGCTCCTCTCCTACGAGGAGCTCGGGCTGTGCAAGCCGGGCGGAGCCGCCGCCCTGGCCGACGAGGGAGCCACCGAGCTCGGCGGGCGCATCCCGGTGAACCCGAGCGGGGGGCTGTTGTCCAAGGGTGAGCCCCTCGGAGCCTCAGCACTCGGACAGGTGGTCACGCTCGTCCACCAGCTTCGGGGTGAAGCCGGGCCCAACCAGGTCGAGGGCGCCCGCGTGGCGCTGGCGCACACGGTCGGCCGCGGCGCCAACGCCAGCGTCGTCATCCTCAGCCGCTGACGGCCGTGCGGACTCGTTGCATCCGACCCGTTCCATCCGACCCGTTCCACCTGACCCGTTCCACCTGACCCGTTCCATCTGACCCGTTCCATCTGACCCGTTCAACCGGACTCGATCAAAAAGGGGGCCCATGTCCAATCCGGCAGGCACCACCGCACCGTTCCTGGTCGGCGTGCTCTACGACTTCCCCCAGGCCGACGGCGGGGCCCTCTTCGAGGACGCCGTCCGTACCGGCATCGCAGAGGTGGCGGCCAGCGGACGCCTCGACCGCCCCCTGGAGCTGGTGGCACGCCAAGCCCACGGGCTCCCGGCGGGAACGGCCTTCGACGTCGAGAAGACCTTCGCCGAGCTCGTCGACGCAGGGGTGATGGTGATCCTCGGCCCGACCGTCAGCGACAACGGGCTCATCGTGGGACCGATGGCCGACTCCGTAGGAGTGCCGTGCATCAACTACACCGGCGGGGAGCGGACCCGGGGCGAGTTCATGTTCCATTACCAGGTGGGCTCGCTCGAGGAGGAGCCGGCCGTCCTGGCGCAGCACGTGGCGAGCCAGGGACGCTCCAGTGTGGCCGTGGCGCACGACAACTCCCCCGTGGGCCGGCGCTATGCGGAGTTCTTCGCCGAAGCTTGCGGCGCGCTGGGCATCGACATCACCGGGGTGGCCGCCATCTCGCCGCTCGCCGAGGACGTCTCCCCCGTGGTGGCGCGCCTGCGATCGGGGGGCCCCGAGGGCCTCGTGTACCTCGGCATGGGGGTGGCGGCGCGGGCGGTGGCCCTGGCGGTGGAGTCCGAGAAGTGGGACGTGCCGGTGGTGGCCAACTCCGCACTCATGTTCGGCTACGCGCGGCGCGACTGGCGGGCGGGGTGGGAGGGCTGGGTCTACGTGGACAGCGTGTCCGACGACAACCGCACCCGGGCCGCACTCCGCGAGCGCTCGCCGCGCAGCGCGGCGGGCCCCATCGGCGTGGCCGGATACGACATGGGCAGGCTGGTGGCGGAGTCCGTGGCGCGCGCTGCGCATCTCACGCGTGCTGGGATCAAAGAAGGCCTCGAGCGCGTCAAGCAGCTTCCCGCGTCGAGCGGAATGGACGGGACCACCATGGGCTTCGGGCACTACGACCACGGCGCCTTGAAGGGCCGCTACCTGGTGCTGCGCAAGTGGCAGGACGGCAAGTCCGTGCAGGTCGCCGAACCGTGACGCTCGAACCGGCGGCTGCCGAACCGTGACGCTCGAACCCTGACGACCGGCCTCGACCGTCGGTGTCACGGCATGGCGGGAGTCTCGCCCAGGCGCTGGATGTAGATGGAGATGTGGGCGATCCGCTCCTCGTCGTCGAGGTCGAAGACGAGCGCTTCGGGCGTTTCGAGCGGGGATCCGGCGATCTCGACGATCTCGGTGAGCTCCACCAGTACGGTGCGGCCCGAGCTCACCACCCTGCCGACCCTCATCGAGTACCCCGGCAGACTGGGCATCAATTTGGCCAGGAAGGCCACATAGGCGTCCCTCGGGGTGTAGATGTCACCGAAGGGCCCCACCCGCACCACGTCCTCCGCCAGGCACGCAGCCGTGGCCTCCCAGTCGTGGGCCACCAGACGCTCGAGATAGCGCTCGACCACCCGGCCCGGCTCCTGTCCCATGTCGCCTCCTGTCACTTGTGCGCACCTGTGCGTCGTTCGAACGTCACGAACATGTGCTTGACCCCGGCGTGCTTGTTGGTGCGGAAGCGCTCGATCGGCCCCTCGATGCAGAGCCGCTCGAAGCGCGTCTGGAGCTCCTCGAGCATGATGCGGATCTCGAGCCGGGCCAGGCTCGCCCCCAGGCAGAAGTGGCTGCGGTATCCGAAGGCCAGATGGGGGTTCGGGGCACGGCGCAGGTCGAACCGGAACGGCTCTTCGAAGACCGTCTCGTCCCTGTTGGCCGATGCCCACCACAGCGTCACCTTGTCGCCCGCTCGGATCCGCTCCCCCGCGACCACGACATCGCGCGTGGCGGTTCGGCGGTTGTAGAGCGTCGGGCTCGACCACCGCAGGATCTCCTCGACGGCGGTTCCCCACACCGCCGGGTCGTGGCGCAGGAGGTCCCACTGCTCGGGGTGCTCGATGAGCGCGGCCATGCCCAGGGCGATGGCGTTGCGGGTGGTCTCGCTCCCCGCCGCCATGAGGAGGTTGAAGAACATGAGGAGCTCGAGGTCCGACAGGGCCTCGGCTCGCCCCTCCTCGTCCTCGACGCGGGCCCGGGCCATGGTGGCGACGATGTCGGCACCTCCTTCGGCGCGCTTGCGATCGATGAGGGCGGTGCCGTAGGCGGCCATGGCCGCGGCGGCGTGCTCGGACCCGGCGCTACGGCTACCCAGCTCGCGGTCGTCGTAGGTGAGCGTGGCGTTGGTCCACGCCATCAGGTCGTGGCGGTCCTCGTCGGGGATGCCCATCAACATGGCGATGGCCTGCAGGGGCAGCTCCACCGCCACGTCGAGCAGGAAGTCGCACCGGCCCCGCGCCGCCACGGCGTCGAGGATGGCCGCGGTGCGCGCTCGCAGCTCCGGCTCGAGCAGGGCGAGGGCGCGGGGCGCGACGGCCGGCGTCACCAGGCGGCGGATGCGGTGGTGACGGGGGTCGTCCATCATGTTGAGCAGGACCCCGGCTGCGAAGCCGTAGGGCAGGTCCTCGATGAGGGTGCCCCCGCCCGCCGCGTCGGGCGCGCGCTCCGAGGAGAACGTCATCGCGTCGGAGCCCATCGCCTGCATCTCGGCATGACGGCTCACCACCCAGAAGCCCACGCCGTCCGGAGTGTGCTCCGTCGGCTCATGCCACCACACCGGCGCTTCGCGGCGCAATGCGGCGAAGACGTCGTCAGGGAAGCCTGCGGCGAAGAGGTCGAGATCGGTGAGGTCGATCCCCTCCAGAACCACTCACCGACCTCCTTTCGCGGTGGTCCCGAACCGACACCCCGTACGTGCCCGCAGGCGTCCGCACAATAGGCCGACATGCCGGTGCGATCCCGCTGCGTGCCTGCAGGTGCGATCCCGCGGCGTGACAGTGTCGCCGCAAGAGAGAGACCCCACCCGATCCGGGTGGGGTCTCTCTTCACAACATTGGCGTACGGGCGGCGTTTTCGACGCGCCGCCGGTCGACTACAGGCTGACCGAGGTCCCCTTGACCAGAGCGAGCTTGCCGTTCTTGGTGGTGATGCAGATCTCGATCCTGTACGTGTCACCCGCATGGGTCACAGCCGAGGTGCCTCCGGTGACGGTGCCCGTCGCCAGCGTCTCCGTCTGCGTGGGGGCCTTTCCCGGCTTGGTGGCCTTGCACCCACCCGTGGGCGTGCTCAGCGTCGGCGGGCCGACGATGGTCGTGGCACCGGACGACGTCCATGTGAGGGTGCCGCCGGTGGCCAGATTGAGCGCGCTACCGCTCAACGACTTGTACGTCTTCTTGTCGGCCGATATCACAGAGCACTTCGACACCGTCACGGTGCCCGTCTCGGTCCCCTTGAGCTTCGTACACGTCAACGAGCTCCCGGCGTTCGCCGCCGGCGCCAGCGTCACGGTGGCGATAGCCACCGGAACCGCCAACGTCGCCAACGTCGCCACACCCAGAATTACACGCCGCATATCCATCCCCCTTCGATTGGTCACATCCCGTCCTTCGAACCGAACACTATTCCCTGACGCGGCTGTCATCAATGGATCCCTTTGGACCCCGTCTTGTGCCCGGGGGAACTTGGGTGGGTCGGGCGCACGAGTGCTCATGCGATCCACCGCCCTCCCGGCTGTCGAGCGATATGCGACTCATTTCGTTTCTCGTCGGTCGTTTCTCGTCGGTCATTACTCGTCGGTCATTACTCGTCGGTCATTTCCTGGAGGCGACTCGAGACCTGGGCGCGACTGCAGGGCCGAGGTTTCCTCGCTCCCCGCTGGCTTCGGTGCGCGCTCGAGTCGTCTGGACGCCTGATCCCAGCCCAGGTGCGACCCCTTTTACAGGCTGAGGACCGCACAAGCGGGTCCCACGACAACCATCGGACGCTCTCCGGGGAATACGCCTGTGCACCTGGAAGCGGCGCAGACCAGCGGCCCTAGGGGGTCCCACCCGTCGCCCCGACCGTTGTCGGAGCCGTCGTGGTCGGGGGCCGTCTCCGCACCCTGGTCGTGGTGGTCGTGGCGGCAACCGTCGTGGGCGGCGATGCCGTCGTCGTTGGCGCCGGCCCGGTGGTGGGCGCCGGCCCGGTGGTGGGCGTCGGCCCCGTGGTGGGCGAGGAGCCCGCGGTGGTGGCGGGCTTGGTGGTAGCCGTGGGCTTGGTGGTGGAAGAGGACTTGGTGGTGGACTTGGGCTTCGTGGTGGACGAAGACTTCACCGACGTGGTCGTAGCCTTCACCTGGGCAGCCGGGCTGCTTGCCGCCCCGCCACTCGACGCCACCGCGGGGGGATTCGAGGTCGGGGGCGATGTGCTCGGCGCCTGGCTGGTCGAAGACGCCTGACTGGTCGACGACGCGACCGGCACGGAGCCCGACCCACCGCCGGCCGCGTGGTCGTTGCCGACCGTCGGCGGTGCGCTCGTCGCCACCCCCGCGATCGACGCCGCCACCACGGTGGCGACGAGCACCAGGGCGACGACGAGTGCCGAGCGGAGGCCGGACGCGCTCGGGCTCCGGAGGAAGACCGGGTTCCAACGCAGACGCGGCAGGCGCGCCCGCACCTGCCCACGCCCCACCGCCGCGAGCCGCCCCAACGCCGTGGCCCGTTTGACGCGGAGGCTGACCCTGAGGGGATGGCCGAGAGGCGCGAACGCACCGAGCATGGCAACGGTCTGGTTGGGCAGGTCCTCGGTGGGGACCAGCACGCGCACCGGCCAGCCGTTGACGATGAGCTCCAGCAGCGTTGCGGGACGCCCGTCCGGCGTCCGTCCCGCGTTGCGCACCACCTCGAGGCCACCCATCGCCTCCCACGGCCACAGACGCTCTACGGAGGGCTCCAGGGCGTCGGTGAGCGTCCAGCCGGCGGGCTCGACACGGAGGTCGAATGGAGCGAAGCTCGCGCCCGCGTTGCCCGGCTCGCCCTCGACCACCCAAACGTTCGGCAGTTTCACGCTGCGTACGTTTCTCGGACCGTCACCGCAACATCGCCCTCCACGGTTCCGGATGCTAAGAGTTGATCGCGGATGATGGAAATCCAACCACGACCCGTCATCACCACATCACGCATCGTCGGTCCGGGTTTCTATCAGACACCCCGCGCGTGTCCGGGGATACTGCGCACGACTCGGTGGCGTGCGCGTTGCTGCTGCGCCACTGACGTGGGCCTATTGCCCCAGTGACGCGGTCCCGCCCCGGAGGTGCCGGCTGACGTCACCCACGAGATCGGTCGTGAACCGCCTTTCGACGAAACGCCAAACACCCCCACGACACTCGAAAACGTCGCGATACCGGCCGGCGACGATGGGCTGCAGCGGCAGCTCGGGGAGTGCCTGCAGCACCGTGACATACGAACGTGACGTGGCGGTTCCCGACTCGTCGTCCACGTCGATCTGGATGTTCGTGGTGACGTGCTTGGTGCGCGGCGTACCGTCGTCGTAGACGCGCACCATGGCACGGAAGATCTTCTCGATCGCCTCCCGACCGCCCACCACGGCGTCGCCGTCACCGCCGAAGACCGCTTCGGCGAGGAGCTCGCCCAAGCCGGCGAAGTCGCCGGCGTCCACCAGCTCGGCGTAGCGGGCGATCAGGTTCTCGATGGACCGGGCGCTGTGCTCCTGGTCGGTCTCGGCCACGTCTGTGACCGTAGCCGCACCCTCAACCGGGAAGGTGCATCAACTCGATGCGGACGCCGTCCGGGTCGGTGCAGTACACGAAGTCGAGGGCATCGGAGGATCCGAAGGTGGTTCGCGTGCTCCACAGGACCGAACCTCCGAACGACTCGATGACCTGTGCCACGGCCTCGATGTCCTGCACCCGTAGCGACAAGTGGGTCATGCCGAGCTGGTTCATCGGCCGGCGCACCGGCTCACCGCAGTGGCCGGGAGAGTCGAAGTGCAGCAGCTCGATCGAGATCCCATCGCGGGAGACGAAACGCGACTGCAGGGCGACGTCGTCGACCTCCATGAGTCGGCCGAACTCCCCGCCCACGGTGTGGGACTGCACGAGTTCGAACCCGAGGCCGTCGCAGTAGAAGCGTACGGATCGCTCGAGATCGCTCACGCACATCCCCACGTGCGAGAACCTCACGTCCACGGTGCCTCCATTCGCCGCGCCTGGGAGCGCAGGTCCCTCAGCTTGGCCCGTGCCCGACCACCCGGTCAGATCCGGCTCTCGGTCAGATCCGGCTCTCGGTCAGATCCGGCTCTCTCGGTCAGATCCGGCTCTCGGTGAGGTCCTTGACTCGGGCGTGACGAGACGGAAACCTCGCATCGTGTCCCCGGTTGATCTCGTTCGCGACGACGCCGTCTTCGAGATCCCGAGGATTCCCGCCTCGGCCGGAGCCCTGATCTTCGACCGCCACAGACGTCTTCTGGTGCTGAAGCCGACCTACAAGAGCGGATGGACCGTGCCCGGTGGCCAGATGGAGGACAGCGGCGAGACCCCCTGGGAGGCGTGCCGGCGAGAGGTGCGCGAGGAGAGCGGCCTCGTCGTCGACTCCGGGCGGCTCGTGTGCGTCGATTTCCTCCGTCCCCGTCCGGAAAGGCCCGGCGGCATGCGATTCCTCTTCGACTGCGGTGCCTTCGACGACGAGACGCTCGCCGGCATCGTCGTCCAGGAGGACGAGATCTCCGAGTACCGCCTCGAGGACGTCGCGGCTGCGCTCGAGCTGCTCAGCGGACCGCTGCGCCGGCGGGTGCGTGCCGGCGTGGGAGCGAAGCACACCGTGTACCTCGAGGACGGGCGTCCCGTGGGCACCCTCTCACGAGGCGCGCCGTAGGCCTGTCAAGCGTCGCGCAAGGGCCCGTCAGCTGCGCAGGAGCGATCCCGGCCGGGCGTCGAGCCCTTCGGGAACGGGCTCGCCGTCGGTGCGGATCGGCACCCCGTTCACGAGGACATGCGTCATCCCGACCGGCTGATCCGCCGTGAGCCGCTCCCCGTTCGCCGGGAAGTCGAAGACGCGGCGCAGCGGGCCGGGGCCGACGACGGCAGGGTCGAACACGCAGAGATCGGCGGCCTTGCCCACGGCGACACTCCCCCGGTCGGTGAGCCCGTACACCCCGGCCGGCTCGGCGGTGAGCTTGTGCACGGCGCGTTCGAGCGACATGACCCCGCGGTCACGCACCCAGTTGCCCAACAGGTCGGTGGCGAAGCACGCGTCGCACAACTGCGAGACGTGCGCCCCCGAGTCGGCCAGGCCGAGCAGGACGTTGTCGCGTGGCAGCAGCCAGGCGATGCCCTCGGGGTCGTTGTTGGCGAGCACCGACCAGAAGCGGGCTTTGAGGTCGTCGGCGAGCGAGATGTCGAGGACGACGTCCAGTGGGGTGCATCCCCGTTCCTCGGCGAGATCGACGACGGCCCGGTCCACGAGCTCGGGGTACGAGGCCGACTCGGCCACCGACACCGACGGCCAGTTGAACGGGAGTCCACCCGACGCGCCCGACAGCTCCTCCCACGTCGCGGCGCGCCACGCCGGGTCCCGGTAGGCGGCCTTGCGCTGCTCGTGGTCGAGGCCCATGAGCTTGGCGAAGCTGGGCCGCGTGTTGAGGGTGAAGGGCTCGGCCAGGTTCATCTGGAACACGAGGGGTCGGCACGAGACCTGCGGCCACACCTCGACGCCGTCCGCCCGGGCGGCGTCGTTCTCGGCCACCACCTTCTCGTGGTACGGATATCCCTTTACCGTGAGGAGGGCCGTCCACGTGATGGGCCGTCCGACGTCACGCTGGATGTCGAAGAGCTGTCGGTTGGGGATCACTCCTCCCGGGAGCAGCGCCACGACTCCCTTGCCCGAGTCGTGCACCGGCACCAAAAGCGCACGGAGCTCTTCGAGGTCGGCCACCCGCGACGGGACCGGGCGGCCGCCGTCGCCGTTGTGGGTCGGCGACGCGCTCGACGCGAACCCCATCGCGCCCGCCGCCATGGACTCGGCCACCACGGCCTGCATGCGCGCCAGCTCCTCGGGCGTCGCCGGCCGTTCGTAGGCCTCTTCCCCCATCACGTACATCCGGACAGCGGTGTGGCCCACGTAGCACCCGTAGTTGAGCGCCGTTCCCCGACGCTCGACCGCATCGAGATACTGCGGGAACGTCTCGAACTCGTCCCAGGGGACGCCGACCGACAGCGTGTCGAAGCTCATGTCCTCCACGTGCTGAAGGGTGCGGGCGAGCAACGACACGAGCTCGGGGCGGATGGGCGCGATGGAGAACCCGCAGTTCCCGGCGACGACGCTCGTCACGCCGTGGAACGACGACGGCGTGAGCCACGGGTCCCAGAACACTTGGGCGTCGTAGTGGGTGTGGATGTCGATGAACCCGGGGGCGACGACCTGGCCCGAGGCGTCGAGCTCGCGCTCGCCGCGCAGTCCCTCGCCCACGCCCACGATGCGCCCGTCGGCCACGGCCACGTCGGCGGCCCGGGCCGGGGCGCCCGTCCCGTCGATCAGCGAACCCCCCCGGATCACGATGTCGCCGTCCACGGTCGCCTCCTCCGGTCGCACGTCCTGGGCCGTCTCCGACGACGGCACCACCTGCCCTGGGCCGTCTCCGACGACGGCACCACCTGCATCGTCGCAGACCGGACCGGGCGGTGCCTAGGCTCCGCGGCGTGCGGGTGCTGGCGGCGTGCTCTCTCGGGGGTGCCGGGCACCTGAACCCCCTGTTGCCCTTTCTCGCTGCCGCACGCGGACGGGGGGACGACACCCTCGTGGTGGGGCCGCCTGCGTTCCGCGAGATGGTGGAGCTGGCCGGGTA
The DNA here is from genome assembly GCA_963810195.1 of uncultured Acidimicrobiales bacterium. GTDB lineage: Bacteria > Actinomycetota > Acidimicrobiia > Acidimicrobiales > UBA8190 > Chersky-840. Next base: position 109,245 of record CAWEMO010000003.1, read on the forward strand.
CCCGTTCCGAGCCGGTGGGGAGCCCCCCGAGGAGGAGGTGGCTCCCATCCGCGAGCGCCTCCCGGTGGCACCTCCGGAGCAAGCCTCGGTGCTCGGCAATCGCGAGTTGTTCGGCCGGCTGGCGACGCTCGCCATGCTGGCAGGCATGGAGCAGGCATGTGCCGAGTGGGCACCCGACCTCGTCTTGCGAGATCCCTGCGAGTACGCGTCCGCCGTGGTCGCCGGCCGCGCCCACGTCCCGGTCGCCCAGGTCGCCATCTCCCTGGCCGAAGGCGAGGCCGCGTCCATCGCCTCCGCCGCACCCGCGCTCGAGGAGCACCGGCCCGGCCTGGTCGAAGAGCTGTGGGCCTCCCCCTACCTGACCCGGTTCCCCGCCTCGCTCGACCCGTCGCCGTTCCCTGCCACCGTGCGCTTCCACGAACCGCCACCGCGGCCTGCCGGGCCCCTTCCGGACTGGTGGGACGGGTCCAGCGCGCCGCTCGTCTACGTGACATTCGGGACGGTGCTCGGACACATGTCCATCGCCGCCGGGGTGTACCGGACGGCGTTGGCCGCGGTCGAGGGACTCGACATCCGGGTGCTGCTCACCGTCGGCAGTCAGTTCGACCGTTCCGACCTCGGCCCGGTCCCGGCCAACGTCCACGTCGAAGCGTGGGTGGACCAGGCCGACGTCCTCCCCCGGGCCGACCTGGTGGTGTGTCACGGAGGGTCGGGGACGGCGTTCGGCGCCGTCGCCGCCGGCCTTCCGGTGGTGGTGGTGCCCGTGTTCGCGGACCAGTTCGTCAACGGACACCGCATCGCCCGGACGAGGGCGGGCCTGGTCGTCGAGGCAGATGCCCGAACAACCGACGGCACCCGGCGCGTGATCACGGAGGAAGACGCGCCTCGGGTGAGACGCGGGATCGAGACCGTGCTGCGCGACACCTCCTACCGGCGCCAGGCGCGGCACATCGCCGACGAGGTCGCCGCAGCCCCCACGGTCGACGCCGTGCTCGACGCCCTCGTCAACGGCGACATAGCCCGCTCTTGAGTCCCCGGCGGCGCCCGGGGCAGCCGCTACCGTTTCCTTCGGGGGGATGACAAAGGGAGGGCGACACGTGAGGCGAGGTCTAATCGCGACGCTGGCACTTGGCGTGATCTTGGCCGCATGCGGCTCGAGTTCGGCGACGGCCTCCCACACCACCACGTCGACCTCCACTCCCGCCTCCACCTCCACGTCCACGGGATCGGGCACCTCGGCAACCACGACAGCGCCCGCAGGGGCGGACACCGCCCTCGCCGCCGGTGAGCTGCTTCCCGCCTCGGCGTACCCGGCGGGCTGGAAGGGACAAGGGTCGAGCACCAAGACGACCGGAGCCAGCTTCTTCGCCGGCATCAGCAGCTCGCAGTTGACGCAGATCACGTCGTGTCTCGGGATCCCGACGACCAACATCGACAGCACGCCGGCTGAAGCCGCCGATCAGGAGTACGACGACCCCAATTCCAATGTGACGGTCACCGACACCGTCGACGTGTTCCCCACGACTGCGGACGCCCTCACCGACGTCGCTGCGAGCTCGAATCCGAAGACCCCCAACTGCTTCGTGCAGCTCGAGGGCTCCGCGTTGTCCCAGGGCATCGCCCAGCGGCTCGGGCAGGGTACGAAGGTCGGACAGGTCGCGGTCACCGATCGACAGATCCCCTCTTACGGTGACCACGATTCCGACGTCGTGATCAGCATCCCCTTCACCGACAACGGCGTGAGTGGCACGGAGTACCTCGAGTTCGTCGTGGTGCAGAAGGGACGCTCCGAGTCGAATTTCCAGTTCAGCAACACCGGCAGCCCGACGCCGAGCACCGTCGTCGACCAACTGGCCCAGGCCGCTGCGAACAAGATGACCTGACGGGGCGCTAGCCCTTGACGAAGCGGAGGCGCGCCACTTGCTCCTCCCATCCCGCGGCTCGCCAGAACTCGGTGGCCCGGGGGTCGGTCTCCACCACGATCGCCTGCAACCGGACCGCGCCCGCCTCGGCGAGTCGCTTCTCCGCCACGGCCACCAGGCGTCGACCGAGACCCCCTCGACGGTGACCCGTCGCCACGACGAGGCGGTAGACGGAGCCGCGCCAACCGTCCCAGGCCCCGATCACCGACCCGACGACGGCGCCGTCTGATTCGGCCACGACCAGAGCCCCCGGGTCGTGCTCGAGGAGCTGCACGAGGCTTCGGGCGTCGTCGGTGTGGGTCGGCTCGGCCTCGGCCTCGCGCCACAGGGCGAGCACGGCGGGCACATCGGTCACGCCGGCGGAGCGGATCGTCGTCGCCATCGGGCAATCCTACGATGCGACGTGCGCGGAGCGGCGTGCACAGTGGGCGTGCACAGTGGGCGTGCACGGTGGGGCGTGCACGGTGGGGCGTGCACGGTGGGGCATGCGCCGCGGGCGTGCGCGGTGCGGCATGCGCACCGGGCGTGCACGGTGGGGCATGCGCGGTGGGGCATGCGCCGCGGGCGTGCGCGGTGCGGCATGCGCACCGGGCGTGCGCGGTGCGGCATGCGCACCGGGCGTGCGCATCGGCCTACGGACCGGTCAACCCCAACATCTCGGTGACGCCGTGGTCGCGCCCCGCGGTGTAGCCGCCGTCGACCACCAGTGCGTGCCCGGTGACGAACGACGCGTCGGCGGAGAGCAGGAAGGCGGCCGCCGAGGCGATCTCCGAGGGCTGCCCGATGCGCCCAAGCTTGTGCTCGGCGATGATCTCCCGCTTCGCCCGTTCCATGCCGGGCAGCCCGAAGATGACGTCCTGGGACATCGGCGTGTCGATGAACCCGGGGCAGATCGTGTTCACGCGGATGCCCTTCGGGGCGTAGTCGATGGCCATGTTCTTGGTGAGGATGACCACGCCGCCCTTGGAGGCGCTGTAGGCACTTCCGCCCGCGGTGCCCTCGATGCCCTCGATGCTGGCGATGGTGACCAGTGCGCCGCGTTCGCCCTCGACCCGTGGCTGCTCCAACATGCGGGCGACGACGTGCTTGGCGGTCAGGAACGTGCCGTAGAGGTTCACGCCCACCACGCGGTTCCACTCCGTGGTGTCGACCATGTGAACGGCACCGCCTCCGGCCACCCCGGCCGCGTTGACGAGGCCGTCGACGCGCCCGAACCTCTCGGCCGCCTCGTCCACGAGTTGACCGACGGAGGCCTCGTCGGTGACGTCGACCGTGGTGAAGGCCCACGCTGCTGCACCGGAAGGCTCACCGGGAGCATCGCCGGCCGGGACGAGGTCCGCGCCCATGACGCTGGCACCCTCTTGAAGGAGGCGGGCCGCGCACGCCCGACCGATCCCCGATGCCGCCCCGGTGACGATCACGTTCTTGCCCGCCAGCCCGCGCATGGGACCCCCTCGCTGTCTGCTCACCGCCGGCGGTTTGTCGCCCGGTGGGCTGGATGATAGGACCGTCGTCCATGCAGTTCGCCCTGTTCTACGAGATCCCCGTCCCGGAGCCCTGGGGGCCCGACAGCGAGCACACCGCGTACAAGAACGTCCTCGCCCAGGCAGTAGCGGGCGAGCGCTACGGATGGGACGCGTTCTGGACCGTCGAGCACCATTTCCTCTCGGAGTTCTCCCACTGCTCGAACCCCGAGGTCCTCTACGGGGCTGTGGCCGCGCTCACCGAGCGCATCCGCATCGGCTACGGGGTGCGGCTCATGCCCCAGCCCTACAACCATCCGGTGCGCACGGCGGAGTCGGTGGCGGTGCTGGACCTGCTCTCCGACGGACGCGTGGACCTCGGGACGGGCCGATCCTCGACCCGGGCCGAGCTCGAAGGGTTCGGGGTCGACCCGGCGGAGACCCGTGCCATGTGGCAGGAAGCCATCGGCCATGTCGTGGGGTGCTGGACCAACGACGAGTACGAGCTGGCCGGCAAGTACTGGCAGATGCCCAAACGGCGCGTCCACCCCAAGCCGCGCCAGGACCCGCACCCGCCCATCTGGGGGGCGACGAGCAGCGAGGACGGGCACCGCCAGGTCGGCGCACTGGGCCTGGGCCTGTGCTCGTTCGCCGTCGGCGTCTCCCCCCAGGAGGTGAAGGCCAAGGTCGACATCTACCGCGAGGCGGTGGAGGGTTGCACGAATCCCATCGGGGCCTTCGTGAACAACCGCGCCGCCACCTTCACCATGGCCCTGTGCGCGCCCGAACGCGAAGCGGCTTACGACATGGCCCGCGAGTCCTTCGAGTGGTACCCGAAGACCGGCGCCCGCCAGATCGCGTCCATGACGGACTGGATGATCGAACGGAACCAGGATCTGGGCTCCTACGCCTATGCCGCCGACATGAAGAAGATCGACGACGAGGGCGCGCTCGACCTGCTCTCCCTCGAGTACCTGGTGGAAGCCAACGCGTGCGTGCTCGGCACGCCCGAGGACTGCATCGAGACGGTCCGGCTCTACGAGGAGGCGGGCATCGACCTGCTCTTGTGCCTGGTGAACCCGTACAACGTCCCGCACGAGGCCGTCATGCAGACCATCGAGCTCATGGGGAAAGAGGTCATTCCCCACTTCCACCACTGATCATGGCCCTCCCGCCTCTGGATCCCGAGCTCGCCGAGGCCCTGGCCAGGTTCCCCGGAGGCGTCGACCCCGGTGCGCACCTCCAGGACATCAACGTCGTCAAGATGCTGCGCTCCACCCTCGACCTGCTCCAGGCCACGGGGGGCAGCCTGCCCACCGACGACCGGGTCACGGTCCAGGACCGCCCCATCCCCGGGCTCGAGGGCGGCACCGAGATCCTCCTCCGTGTCTACGCGCCCGCCACCCGCGGGAGCCGTCCCTCGCCCGGCCTGGTGTTCTTCCATGGCGGCGCCTTCGTCCTCGGCGACCGGTTCACCGAGGAGCTCCGCTGCCTGCGCTACGCGGCCGAGGCCGGGTGCGTGGTGGTGTCGGTGGACTACCGCCTCGCACCCGAGCACCCGTATCCCGCCGCCGTCGGGGACTGCTTCGCCGGGCTCGAGTGGACGGTGTCGCACTCGGGGGACCTGGGCGTCGACCCCCGTCGGGTGGGGGTCGCCGGCAGCAGTGCCGGTGGTGCCCTGGCGGCGGCTGTGGCGCTCATGGCACGCGACCGCGGCGGGCCGGCGCTGGCGTTCCAGCTCCTCAATTACCCGGTGATCGACGACAGGATGCAGACGCCGTCGATGCGGGCGTTCGACGCCACTCCTCTGTGGACGAGCGCGGCCACTGCGGACATGTGGCAGTACTACCTCGGCGACCCCGGGAAGCGGGGCGACGTGTCGCCGTACGCGGCCCCGGGGCGTTGCGCCGATCTGAGCGGTCTCCCTCCGGCGTACGTCCTCACGGCCGAGCTCGACCCGCTGCGCGACGAGGGCATCGCGTACGCGAGCCGGCTCATGGAGGCGGGCGTGCCGACCGAGCTGCACACGGTGGCGGGCGCGTGTCACGGGTTCGACATCATCGCCGCCGACGGCGACCTCGGCCGGCGCGCCATCGACGAGCAGGTGCGGGCCCTGCGGCGGGGTCTGGGCCCGGCTAGCGGCTGATCCTCGGTCCGGACGTCTCTGCCGGCCGTCCCGACACGAGCCCGTCGAGCAGGGCCCGGGTCGACGCCGCGATGTCGTCGACGGCACGCTCGAAGGTGGCTCGATTTGCCTCGGACGGGGCGCGATACCCGCTCACCTTCCTGACGTACTGCAAGGCGGCACGTCCTCGTCGGGCACGGCTTCGGGGCTCCGCAGGGTCACGATGCTTCTGCACATGACGACACCGTGCCACACCGGGGGTGACGTCGTCCCGCCACCTTCTCGCCGAACCTCGAACCGCCACCCGCGAGCCGGGACTTATGGCCCTCGAAGTGCCCCCGAACGGCCCTCCAAGCGATACCCGGGCAAGGCGCAAGGTGGAGAGACGAAACCCGGACAAGCGAGTGACCAATGACCCCAGCGCAACGGTGTGACGAGATCATCAGGCTGATCGACGAAGTGCTTCGAGACGAGGGACGCACCGAGTCCGTGACCAGGCAGGATCGACGCCACCAGGACACGTGGGTCGATCGGCGCTTCGTCCTGGCGCGACCCGAGAACCGGCACTGATGGCCCGACGCCGGCATCACCGCGGCTACTCGTTCCTCTGGGACCTGCTCGACCTCTGGAAGTCGGCCTCCCTCCACACCTCCCGCTGAGGGGCCGACCACCACCTCCCGCCGCAACTACCCACGGTGCTCACCCGGGGCCTAGGCCCGGGCCGACGCGCTACGGTCCGGGCCTGTGGGGGCGGGCACAGGGGCAACGGTCGAAGTCACCTGGGGGCTGGTCGACCCGGGCATCCTGGAGCGGATCGTGGTGGTGTCCCCGCATTTCGACGATGCCGTCCTCGGGGCTGCGCACCTGATCGCCGGTCATCCGGGCACGACGGTCATCACCGTGCTCGGTGGACGGCCCCCCGCCTATCCCGAAGTGCCCACGTCGTGGGATGCCTGCGGGGGCTTCGGGCCTGGCGACGACGTGGTCGCCATCCGGCAGGAAGAAGACCGGTCCGCCATGGCATACCTGGACGCGACGCCCGTGTGGCTCGACTTCCCGGACCACCAGTACCTCACCAAGGACGAGCGACCCCGCCCTCCCGAGGTGGCCTCGGCGCTCGCCGACGCCGTCGCCGCCGCCGCGCCCACCGCCGTGTTCCTGCCCATGGGCCTCGCCAACCCCGACCACGCCCTCACCCATGACGCCGGTTTGCTGGTACGGGCCGCGCTGGGCGGGTCGGGCAGTCCACCGGCGTGGTTCTGCTACGAGGACCACGGCTACAAGCACATCCCCGGCATCCTGGCGTGGCGAGTCGCCAAGCTGTTCAAGAGCGGATTGTGGCCGACGCCGGCCGTCGTGCCCGTCGAGCCCGACATGGTGCGCAAGCGCGCCGCCATCGACCACTACAAGAGCCAGCTGCCACCGCTGCAACGCGACCACGTGCTCGACGAGCGGCTCGACGCCAACGTTCCCGAGCAGTACTGGCGGCTCGAGCCTCCTCCCGTCGGCTGGGAGAGGCTCGCGGACACGGTCTAGAGGAGGGAATTCTCGATGAAGGGACTGCTCTACGGGGTCCGGCCCGACAAGTGGGACACGCCCGACGAGTCCAACCCGCTCCTGATGGGCCTGGCCCGCACTCCCATGAAGCTCGTCGACCTCGACGAACCACGCCCGGCACGGCCGGGCTGGGTGATGGCCAAGACCAGGATGACGGGGATCTGCGGGTCCGAGGCCAAGCAGGTGTTCATGGACTTCGGTGAGCGCAACACCGACAGCCCGTTGGCGAACCTGTTCACCTTCCCCACCATCCTCGGCCACGAGGTCGTGGCGAACGTGGCCGACGTGGGCCCCGGGGTACCGGGTCTCGAGGTCGGCCAGCGCGTGGTGCTCAATCCCTGGCTGTCGTGCGCGCCGCGCGGTATCGACCCCGTGTGCCCCTCGTGCGAGAGCGGCGACTACAGCCTGTGCTGGCATTTCACCGAAGGGCCCCTGGCCGCCGGCATCCACACCGGGACGTGCAAGGACGCGCCCGGTGGCTTCGCCGACTACTTCCCCGCCCATCACACCATGCTCTTCCCCGTTCCCGACGGCGTCCCCGACGAGATGGCCGTGTTCGCGGACCCCTTCGCGGTGTCGTTGCACTCGGTGACGCGCCATCCCCCGCCCCCCGGCGGGCGGGCACTCGTGTACGGCGCCGGTGCCCTCGGCACCACGGCGACGGCCATCCTGCGCGCCCTGTACCCCGACGTCGAGGTCATGGTCGTGGCCCGCTTCCCGGCCCAGGCTGCCCTGGCCCAACGGCTCGGTGCCACGGTGGTGGCACCCGAACCGCGCCAGGCGCTCATCGAACAGGCGGCAGCATGGTCCGGCGGCGTCCTGCAGCCGGTCCACGAGGGACTGCCGATGGCGCACCCGGGCAAGATCGACGTCGTCTACGACACCATCGGGAAGCCCGAGACCTTCGAGGTGGGAGTCCGATTGCTCAAGGCGCGCGGGACGCTGGTCAAGAGCGGGGTCCACGGGCCCGGACGGTGGGAGTACTCGCCGCTCTACTTCAAAGAGATCACCTGGGTGGGGTCGAACGCGTTCGGGGTGGAAGAGGTCGAGGGCGTGCGCAAGCACGGCATCACCCATTTTCTCGAGTTGGCCGACCAGGGCAGGGTCGACCTCGATGGGATGCTCACCCATACGTTCCGCCTCGAGCAGTGGCGCGAGGCGTTCACCGTCCTCGCCGAGCAGGAGTCCAGCGGCGCCATCAAGGTGGCGTTCGACTTCCGCTGACTCGGCTCCGGCCCCTCTCGCCCGGACCACGGCTCCCCAGGGGCGACCGCCTCGGGCTCCCCGGGGGCGACGAACTCGGGCAGGGCAAGGGCATGCCCGATGACCGCCCCGATGACCGCCCCGATGACCTGCCCCGATGACCTGTTCGCGCCCAAGCGCCCCCCATACCCCTCGACCCGGGCCCGGCGCTGCGGAGGGTCGATGTATCACGGCGGGCCAAGCGGTCTCGGTTCAGGAGTAGCCCGAAGGGAGGTGCACCCGTCACTGGCGTGTACGGAGGGACCGGGGGCGATGACGCGCGTGGGATTCGAGGTCCGCGGCGGGAGCACGCGCGCCGAGACGGGCGAAGAGCCGCCCAAGACCAGTTGACGATGAACCTCTCGTTGGATAAGAACCGGCTCAGCGAACTCGTCCGGGGGGAACGCATGGGCAGTCGCACACTTCGGCGGACCCCGGCGCGACACAGCGGTCAGGGCAGGGGGGCGTAGATGCGCATCAGAAGGTTCGTCATGATCATGGCCAGCGCCAGTCTGGTCTTCGGATTGGGCGGCCTGGTCCTTGCCAGCACCACGGCGTCGGCGCAAGGCGCGCCCGCCCTCAAGCTGTCGGGTGGCTCACCCAAGCCGTGCAGCGTCAGGAAGGGCACCATCACCAACGGCTGCGCCATCAAGGTCAAAGGCACCAATTGGCCGAAGTCGGCTGAGGTCAAGGTCGTCGAGTGCAATGCGAAGGTGACGAGCGGTGACCCGAATGCCTGCGCGACCGCAGACCCCGTGACTTCGGGTCGCAGTGGGAGATTCTCGATCAGGAGCTTCGCCGTCAGCCTCGGCACGGTCGGCGACGGAAGCTGCAGCGCGTCCGGCACCGCCCCGACGTGCTACGTCCAGGCCACCAGCGGCGCAGACACGGTGCGGACCTCCTTCACGGGGGGCGTCACCGGCTCCGGTGGCACGTTCAGCTGGGACGGGTTCAACTGGACGACGATCGTCCGTCACGGGGAGTACACCCAGGGCGAGACCGAGTGCAATGTCCCCGGGGCGGTGGCGCTGGCCGACAACATCCTGACCATCACCACCACACACCAGAGCGCGACGTGTGGTGACGCCCTCAACGCACCAACCAGTTGGCCCTACACGACCGGTGACGTGCAGTGGACGAGCAATGATTTCACCTACGGCACGGTCACCTACGAGGCCAAGGTCCCCGCCAAGACCACGAGCCTGTGGCCGGCGGTCTGGTTCCTGACGAGTAGCTGTCAGGCCACGAACATCGTCGCTGGCGAGACCGGCTATGGATCGTGTCCGCAGATCTACACCCCGAGCTACGAGGAGATCGACGCCACCGAGTGCTACCAGAACGAATGGTGCCAGTTGGCGCTGGCCCAACCTACGAGCTTCCCGGTCTGTATCTACCCGGTCGACACCAACTGGCACACCTACCAGATGATCTGGACCCCGACGTCCGTGTCGATCACGATGGACGACAAGTCGACCGGCTGCAGCTTCACCTCGGCCAAGGGAAACGTCATCCCGCACACGCCGATGTTCATGATCATCCAGACCCAGACCGGGGGCTCGGGCGGGACACCCGACAATGCGCACTTGCCCGCCGTGTTCCAGGTCACCGACGTCAGCTACACCCCCTACACGCCGTAGCAGGAAGTCCGCCCGGCGACCGAGTGGGAGCAGATGGACCGCTGGCCCCGGGCACTCCTCGAGGTTCGTGACCCGCCGCCTCCTGATACCGCGACCTAGCGCCTGGTCGATCTCACAGGGCCAACTGCTGTTGGGTGAACCCTTACAGCCACGGAGCTTTGCTACCGACACGGCTCGTGTCCAAGGGAGAAGGACCGAGCGGAGTTCCGCCTAGGTGTTCGGCGGGTTGACGACAACCTTTCGAGGTCGATAGATGATCGTGTAGCGGTCCTCTTCGTCACGGACCAGCATGCTCTCGTCGACCTTGTAGACGTTGGCGAACTTGCGGACGGTTCCCTTGTCGGGATCAGCGACGAGCTCGGCCTCGGCGCGGACCTCGAGAGTGCGGAACGGGTTCCCGGGGTCGATGATGAACAGATCGCAATTGGGGTTACGGCGCAGGTTCTTGAACTTCTGCCGGTCCGATGTGATCGAGCCCTTCAGCTGACCGTCACTGTCCACCAAGTACCAGACAGCTGTCGACTGTGGCCGGTTGTCCCCGTCAAGGGTCGTCAGCGTCGCGGTCAAAGGCGTGCGCAGGAGATCCCTGTGGCTCTCACCGACCTCCTCGAGGATGTCTGGCATTGTGGCTCCTTTCAACTCGAGATATCCGCACCCCATCCACAGGTCTGTGGATGGGGTGCGTGAACGAAGCGGCGGCGCCCGTGCCTGGAGGTGAAATCACGCTGAACGTTCCGTGACAACTCCCGCCCGGCCGCGACCGGCCCGGCAACCGTCCTAGGCGGCCACCGCGCCGGAGTCGGCGCCGACCACCGCGCCGTCGAGCGCGGCAGCGAGCACGTCGTCGACCGTCTCGGCGAGATGGAACGTCATCTCCTGGCGAACGCTCTCGGGCACGTCCTCGAGATCCGGTCCGTTGCGGGCGGGCAGGACCACGTCGCGCAGCCCGGCCCGGTGCGCGGCGAGCACCTTCTGCTTGACGCCGCCGATGGGCAGCACCCTGCCCTGGAGTGTGACCTCGCCGGTCATCCCGACGACAGGCCGCACCGCCCGGTCCAGGAGCAGGCTCACCAGCGCCGTCGTCATGGTGACGCCGGCGGAGGGCCCGTCCTTGGGAACCGCCCCCGCAGGGACGTGCAGATGGAAGCGCTTCCCCGTGAACGCACCCGGATCGATGCCGAGCTCGCCAGCGTGCGAGCGCACGAAGGACAGCGCGATCTCGGCGGACTCCTTCATGACGTCGCCGAGCTGCCCGGTCAGCGTGAGGCCTTCGGTGCCGTCCATGACGGTGGCTTCGACGAACAGCACGTCACCGCCGGTACCGGTCACCGCCAAACCCGTGGCCACACCCGGGACGCTCGTACGGTCCGCGGCCTCGAAGAAGAAGCGGGGCCGGCCGAGCCAGGTCCGGACGTCGCCTTCACCCACCACGACGGGAGCGACGACCGCCCCCGACGCCAACTTCGTGGCGACCTTGCGCAACAGCCGTCCGATCTCACGTTCGAGGCTTCGCACACCGGCCTCGCGCGTGTAGTCGGCCGAGATGGCACGCAGCGCCTCGTCGGAGACCTCCACCTCGTCGGACCGGAGACCGGTCCTCTCGAGCTGGCGCCTCAGCAGGTGATGCCGGGCGATGGTGACCTTCTCGTCCTCGGTGTAGCCGTCGATCCGGATGACCTCCATGCGGTCGAGAAGCGGGCCGGGAATGGTCTCGGCCACGTTCGCGGTCGCCAGGAACAGCACCTTCGACAGATCGAGCTCCACCTCGAGGTAGTGGTCCCGGAATGTGTGGTTCTGGGCGGGGTCGAGCACCTCGAGCAGTGCCGAAGACGGGTCACCCCGGTAGTCGGCACCCAGCTTGTCGACCTCGTCCAGCACGATCACGGGATTCATGGTCCCGGCCTCACGCAGGGCGCGCGCCAGGCGTCCCGGCTGTGCGCCGACGTAGGTACGGCGATGTCCCCTGATCTCGGCCTCGTCGCGCACGCCGCCCAGGGCGACACGCACGAATTTGCGCCCCAGGGCGCGGGCCACCGACTCGCCGAGCGAGGTCTTGCCCACGCCCGGAGGCCCGACCAGCGCAAGGATGGCACCCGAGCCGCGCGGCCCGGTGGACACGAGCCCGCGGTCCGTCCGCAGTTTCCGCACCGCCAGGTGCTCGAGGATCCGTTCTTTGACGTCGTTGAGCCCGTCGTGGTCCTCGTCGAGGATGCCGGCGGCGGCAGTGACATCGAGGTTGTCCTCTGACTGCACACCCCACGGAAGCTCGAGGACGGTGTCGAGCCACGTCCGGATCCACCCGTGTTCCGGGCTCTGTTCGCTGGTGCGCTCGAGCTTGTCGACCTCGCGCAGCACCGCGGTCCTCACCGCGTCGGGAAGGTCGCGTGCCTCGGTCTTGGCGCGGTAGTCGTCGACCGATCCTTCGTCGGCGCTCCCGTCGAGCTCGTTGAGCTCCTTGCGGATGGCCTCGAGCTGGCGCCGCAGCAGGAATTCACGCTGGGTCTTCTCCATGCCCTCTTCGACGTTGGTCTTGATCTGCTCGCGCAGCGTGAGATCGGCGAGCGTCTCGCGCGCCCAACCGAGGACCAGACGCAGGCGCGCCTCGAGGTCGACGGTCTCGAGCACCTCGACCTTCTGGGCGAGGCTCAGGTCCGGCGAGTACCCCGACAGGTCTGCGATCTGAGAGGCGTCGGTGATGTCGCGCAGGCGCTCCGCCATGCGGCGTGCTCCCCGTGTGAGGAGGATGTTCTCGAGCACGGCCCGGTACTCGCGGGCGAGCTCCTGGGCTCTGGCCGTCTCGGGGTCCTCGGCGATGGGGTCGACCTGGACCCACAGCGCCTGGCCCGTCCCGGGCACCGCAGTGCCGATGGTGGCCCGTCGCAGGCCGCTCACGACCACCGCCACCGGGCCTCCGGGCAGCTCGCCGGTCTCGAGGATCTTCGAGATCACCCCCACCGACGAGTAGCGGCCGTCGATGTGGGGGACGAGGACGAGCTCCCCGCCCACCGATCCCGCGGCCTCGGCGGCCGCCTTGGCCTCGTCGGTCTCGAGGGCCATGGTGAACACCATCCCCGGGAGCACGACCCCCGAGGTCAGCGGCAGCAGCGGCAGTGTCTGGTTCAGCTCGGTCATGGTCTTCCTGATCTCTCTCCCGCTCCGGCATCGCCCCGTGCGGGCGCGCCGGAAATCGTTGACCTTGCAACAACTTGGAGGGTACCGGGATTCCCTGCCCGCGCGGCCGACGTCGTGCCTGGTCAGGCGCCGGCCGCTCGGCTCGGCCGGTCAGTCAGCCGGGCGGGGGGCGTCGTCGCGGACCAGGTGGGCGGCGACGAAAAGGGTCCCGTTCACGGTGACGGGCTGGAGCCGCCCCACGATGGGCACGATCTCCCCCTCGGCCGTCTCGGCCTCGGGATAGAGGCCCGGGTCCATCTCCCGGTCCCTCGGCTCGACCAGGTACCCACGGCGATATGCCTGGTGCCCCCACCGCTTCTTGGTGGGCACCAGCATCTCCACGAACTCTCCGGCGATGTCGGAGCTCTCCATCTTGAAGAGGTCCTCGGCCACCTTGTTCATCCCGAGCACGACGCCCTGGAAGTCGACGATGACCACGGCCACGTCCTCGCCCTGGAATTCGGGGACGGCGGCGAGCACCTCGTCGGGGATGTCGAAGGTGGGCATCTCGGGGGCGCTCACGGAATCGGGCTCCTTCTCGTGGGTCGTCTGCGCCGGTTCGTAGGCCAGGCTCGGCGACGGACTGCGCGAGAGCGTACCCGGACACCGGTCCAGGCAATCGAGACCCACCTGACCTCCACCTAGTGTCTACCCGGCAGGTGCGGTGGAAGAGGTGGGGCATGTTGGTCCTCGTCACAGGGGCAACGGGATTCATCGGGTCGCATACCGTCGCCGCGCTGCGGCGCGACGGGCACGAGGTGCGGATCCTGGTCCGGAACCCGGACCGCATCGCGCCGGCGCTCGAGCCACATGGGGTCACCGTCTCGGCAGTCCGGGGCGACATGACCGACCCGACATCGGTCGCGACCGCGGTGCGAGGCTGCGACGCGGTGGTCCACGCCGCCGGCGAAGTGGGGGTCGAGGGCGGCACCGGGCCCAAGACGACGGCCAATGTGGACGGGGTCCGTACCGTGGTCTCGGCGGCGCTCGACGCCGGTCTGGACCCGGTGGTCTACACCTCGACCATCACGGTCCACCTCCCGACCGACGAGCCGGTCATCACCCCGACGACGCCCCTGGCGGAACCGCTGTCAACGTACGGCGCCTCCAAACGAGACGCGGAGCTCCTGGTGCGAAGGTGGCAGAGCGAAGGTGCATCCGTCACGAGCTTCATCATCGGCGGGGTGTACGGCCCGGTGTCACCGCACCTCGACGGGAGCTTCGGTGCCGTGCTCGCCGCGTTGGAGACCTTCATGTTGGTGCCACCCGGCGGGCTCGGCGTCGTCGACGTACGCGACCTGGCCACCATGTTGTCGCGCGCCGTCGAGCCCGGGCACGGCCCGCGCCGTTACGTGGCCGGCGGTCGCTATGTCACGTGGGCACAGTGGACACAGGCCCTCGGCGTCGCCGCCGGCGTCGAGGTGGCGCATCAAGAGGTGAGCGCGCCGGAGCTGATCGACCTCGGCCGCCAATTCGACCGGCTTCGGGCCGAGGGCAGGAGCTCGGTGCCGCTCTCCGAAGAAGCGGCCGTCATCATGACCAGTGGGGTGCCCACCGACGACAGCGCCACTCTCGAAGAACTCGGCTGTGGGTACCGACCCCTGGCCCAGACGTTCGCCGACACCGTCCACTACCTGCGCTCCATCGGTCGACTTCGCCCCGCGCCGTCCGGCCGGTGACGCCAGGGCCACCCGCGGCCGTCGGCGACGGTGGCGTTAATCAGCCGCCTCCGCCGTCGGCATCGGCGGGCGCGTCCGGTTCGTCTCGTGCCGAGCCTTGGGCTTCGACCTTGCGCCGGACGAAGTCCTTCAGGATGTCCGCGGTCAAGGCCCCGACCTGAGCCGGGGTCTGGTCGAAATCGATCATGAGCGCCTGGGTGGTGAACGCGGAGAGGTTGAGGGCGAACGCCAGCACCAGGTCTCGGGGGGGTTCCCCCCGACCCCCCGCCGTCCGCCATACGACATCGGCGAGGAATCCGACACCCCGGGTCCGGTACTCGCGCCGCAGCCTGGCCACTTCCGTGAGCGCCTCGGACTCCTTGTCGATCGGGGCGTGGATGTCCCAGAAGGCCTCTCCGAAGATGCGGGCGTTCCTGGAATGGATCGTCGAGGCCACGGTCTCGAGCCAGCGGTCGAGGTCGTCGACGACCCGCGGCAGGCCTGCGAAGTAGCCGTCGAGGTCGTCTACGAGCCGTGGCAGACCCTCGATCGGAAAGCGCCCGCACGCCTCGAACATGTCCTTCACGGTGGCCGCGACGAGGCGGTCGTGACTGATGTAGTGGCGGAAGATCGTCCGGGGGCTCACCTCCGAGAGGTCCGCGATCTCCTGGACGGTGGCGTCGAATCCGCGCCGGGCGACCACCTCCATGGCGGCCTTCCTGATGCGCTCCCTCGTCAGCTCCTGTTGCGCACCGGCCGATCCGGCTGGGGATGCCCCCGATTGATCGCGCTCCGATGCCCCCGGCTCCGATGCCCCCGGCTCCGATGCCCCCGCCTCCGATGGCCCCTTCTTCGGGGGCCCTGCGGCCCCAGGTCCGACAGGCGTGTCATCTGCCACCAAAGCTCCTCTGTCCGGACGACGACGGGCCGCGCCAGATCTGCCGTCGGGCGCAGCCGGAACGAGGGCCAACCCCGGCGCCCGGGCGCGGGACCGATCCCGTCCGGGCGGAGATGAAGGCACACCCCCGAGGACCCGTCCCAAGGTTCGGTGCGGCTCGCCGCGTGCATCGTGATCTCGGACTCAGCGTGCCCCCCGACGGTGTCGGCCAGGAGGATTGACGAGGGCAAAAAGCGCTGCAAGTCTTTTATCGCGGTCGAAAAGGGCAGTAATGCCTGTTTGGGCTTTCGGGAACCCGCAGCTCAGGGGCAATTCGGTGAGGACTCCGGTAGCGATCGACGAAGCGAGGCTGGCGCGCGAAGCAACGAGCCTCTGTGCGGGTGCCGCCCTCTCTGCGTTGCGTAGCCCCCGGGCCCGGGGGGCAGTCCACCTCGAGGAGCTCGTCGACCGCCTGGCGGGCGATGCCGGGCCTGGACCGTCACGCACCGCGCTCCAGAACTTCCTCAAGAAACACGCGCAGGTCGAAACCGCGTTCGACGTCGTGTGCCGCCACGTGTTCGATCCGAGCTCACCCGAGAGCCGGCAGGGATGGGGGAACGCCTATCGCGCCTTCGCCAGCTCACCGTTGCGGCCGGTTGACGACGACGGCTCGATCCCACAGGTCGAGACCGCGGTCAAGGCGATGTTGGCGTCGGCGTACGGCGAGCAGGCAGAGCGTTCGCACGAAGACGTCACGCTGGTCGGATTCCTCGTCCTCACCGCTGCGCTCATGCACCGCCACCAGGACCCCGTGAGGAGCGCGAACCCGGAGGCGGCGCAAGAGACCGCAGAGGAGACCGACGCCACCGCGGTCCGGGTGCTGCGCGATCGCCAAGCGAGCTGGGACGCCCATACCGAGCTGTACCTCGCCGCAACGAGGTGGATCCTGAGGAGCACCGGGCGCAGGGCCAAGGCCGGCTACTCCGAACGCGACATCGTCGTGGCCATGCACAGTCTGTTCGACGGCTACCTGGTCCGGTCGCTGGTGGACGCCGAGCGCTATCCGATGGCACGCCTCATCGACATGACGTGGGACCTGTCGATGTCCCTGACCGAGCCCGGAATCCTCCACAGGAGCAGCGGCGACCCCGATCGGGACCGGCTCGTCGCATGTGCGCTCGAGCTGGCCCGAGACATGTCGGAGATTCCCTCTTGGACCGCGGTGGCGAAGTTGGCCGGCCTCGAAGGGCGCGACGAACGCCAGTGGTTCCCGACACGATCAGGCCTTGTCGTGGCTTGCATCGACGCAGCCCTCGCCCATGCCTGGGAGCTGCGGCAGGTGGCAGAGGCGGTGCCGCAGGCGACCGAGGCCGCACTCGAAGCACTGCTCGAAGCCGTCGAGACCGTCAACGACCAATACGGGGTGCTCACCCGGGCCACCGCGGACGCCCCCATCTGGCGAGAGATCGAGTCGTTGGTCGAGCAGCTGCTCGACCAACTGAGCCCGGAGGGCCGGGCACTGCCCTCGCGGGCTGCGGCGGTGACGCTGCTGGCCGAGGTCATGAAGGGCGCCGTGCCCGAGAACAACTGGCGTCAACTCCTGATGTTCGCGATCGAGGAGCGGTCCTCGCGCCTGACGCGTTCCGTGGTCGGTGTGACCTGAGCGAGCCTGTTCCGTGAAGCGCACGGCTCGACGCCGGAGCGGACAGCCGTGTGCTCCGCGTCAGGTTCTCCGCCGGCCACTGGCGAAAAATTGTGCACTTCGAAGATCTGGACCTGCGGCGGAGAGTCCCAACCTACCTTCGGCGCCACCGCGGCGATCTTCGCGGTCAGGTACTCCTCGAACGCCTCGCGGGTCTTCCACACGTCGATGACACGGATGCCCTCGTCGGTCTTGGTGGCCAGTGGAAGAGCTCCTCCGGGGCGGTGGGGCCTCCGGGCAGGAAACCCAGGTGTTCCGCAGCCTTGTCATACTGCTCGAGCGTGCCGCCCTTGAAATCGAGTTGCACCCCGATTGCCACCGGATACCCCCATCCCGTCGGCATTGCACCAGATCCCCCCGGGACGCGAGCGATCGTACCGTGGTGCAGTCGGCGCGTCATGCGGCAGATGAGAGGTCCCGACCGGGTCACGGCCTGCGCCACGTGACAGGGCCCCGTGACATCCCGGCAGCCGCCGGTGCTCGTCAGAGTTGGGGATGGCGCCGGGCCCCGGCGCGCGTCATCCTCGATCTATCCGATGCCTGCGCAGCACCTTGTTGGGCTGCTCGGAGCGACGCGGGAACTGCCAGGCCCTGGCCCCCCACGGCCTGGTGGTTCCCATGGCGTCGCTGGCGTCACCGGGCTGAGAGGTCGAGGGCCCGGGCGATCTCCCCGAGGACGCGCAGGTGGTCTCCCACGCTCGGAAGCCCTGCGCCCATGGTGTTGACCGACACGTGGGTGGCACCGGCGGCGCGCCACCGGCCCACCTGCTCGGCGAGCTTGCTCACACCCTTGTCACCCCAACTGACGCGCCCCTCCATCCCGAGCGCATCGGGGTCTCGCCCCACCTCGCGAGCCGCGCTCTCGACGATCGCCCGGGCTTCGTCGAGCTTGGGGCCGGGAGGCACCTGCGGTAGCCAGCCGTCACCGAGACGCCCGGCGCGCCGGTAAGCGGGGGGGACTGGGCGCCGAACCACACCGGGACGGGACGCTGCACCGGCAGCGGCGCCAGGCCTGCTCCGGTCACGGTCTCGTGGGCTCCGTGGAACGTGACCGATCGCTCGGTCCACAACCGGCGGAGCAGCTCGACCTGTTCCTCGACCCTCCTGCCACGGTCGGAGAACGCCTTGCCCAGCGCCTCGTACTCGACCGAGTTCCAGCCCAGGCCGACGCCCAGCCGAAGGCGCCCGCCCGAGAGGAGGTCGACCTCGGCAGCCTGCTTGGCCACGAGGGCGGTCTGGCGCTGGGGCAGGATGACCACCCCGGTGGCGAATTCGAGCGACGTGCAGGCGGCCAGGTACGCGAAGAGCACGAAGGGCTCGTGGAAGGTGGAGTCGAGGTCATAGGGGCCCGACCACCCGGGATGGACGGCGGGGTCGGCGCCGAGGACGTGGTCGTAGGCCAGGACGTGGGAGAACCCGAGCCGCTCCACCTCCTCGCCGTAGGCCCGAACCGCACCCACGTCGCCACCGATCTCGGTCTGGGGGAACACGACGCCGATCTTCATCCACCCGTTCTAGCCCGGGGCCGACGGGCGCCGGGCGCCGGCAGGGGCGGTCACCGGTGGCACAGCGAGGTGATGGAATGGGCACCATGCTCTCCGTGGACCCACCCGCCCACCCGCCCGGACGCGCCGGGCTGGACGGGTTCCATCCCGCCGTGACCACGTGGTTCGCGCGGCGGTTCCCCGACGGCCCCACCGCACCCCAGGAGCAGGGCTGGCCCCTCATCGCCGGTGGCAGCGACACCCTGATCGCCGCCCCGACGGGCTCGGGCAAGACCCTGGCGGGCTTCCTGGTGGCCATCGATGCCGTGTACCGCGCCGCCGAGCGCGGCGAGGACATCGAAGGGGCGGTGCGCGTCGTGTACGTGTCCCCGCTCAAGGCCCTGGCCGTCGACATCCACCAGAACCTCGAGCGTCCGCTGGCCGAGATCGCCGAGGTGGCGCGCGAGCTCGGCCTGCCCGTCCCCCCCGTCACCGTGGCCGTGCGCACGGGCGACACCACCGCGGGTGCCCGCGCCGCCATGGTGAAGAGACCGCCGACGTTCATGGTCACCACCCCCGAGAGCCTCTACCTCCTGGTTACCGCGCAGCGCAGCCGGGCCGTCCTCGGCAACGTGTCCACCGTGATCGTGGACGAGATCCACTCGCTGGCCCGTGACAAGCGGGGCTCACACCTGGCGATCACCCTCGAACGCCTCGAGCATCTCCAACTCGGCCCCCGGCCCCAACGCATCGGCCTGTCGGCGACCCAGCGTCCCATCGAGCAGACGGCGCGCCTGCTCACCGGGGCAGGTGCCTCCCGCCAGGCCGCCATCGTGGACTGCGGTCACGCCCGCCGCCTCCACGTCCGCATCGAGCTCCCCGACTCCGAGCTCGCCGCGGTGTCGTCCACCGAGCAGTTCGACGAGGTGATCGACCGCATCGCCGACCACGTGCGCGCGCACCGCACCACGTTGGTGTTCGTGAACACGCGGCGGCTGTCGGAACGGCTCGCCCATCTCCTCGGCGAGCGTCTCGGGCCCGAGCAGGTGGCCGCGCACCACGGCAGCCTGTCCAAGGACCGACGCCTGCGCGTGGAGGACCGCCTGCGCGCCGGTGATCTCCGGGCGCTCGTGGCCACGGCGTCGCTCGAGCTCGGCATCGACGTCGGGCCGGTGGAGCTCGTGTGCCAGGTGGGATCGCCCCGCGCCATCGCCACCTTCCTCCAGCGGGTGGGACGCTCCAACCACTCGCGCAGCGGAACCCCCGAGGGGATCCTCTACCCCATGACGCGCGACGAGCTGGTGGAGTGCGCGGCGCTCCTCGCCGCGGTGCGCGCCGGACGCCTCGACTCCACCTGCCCCCCCGTGGCCCCGCTCGACATCCTGGCCCAGCAGATCGTGGCCGAGGTGGCCGCCGCCGAGGAATGGAGCGAGGACGGGCTCTTCGCGCTGATGCGCCGATCGGCTCCGTTCGCCGAGCTCGAGCGAGCCGACTTCGACGCCGTGGTCGAGCTGGTCTCCGACGGCATCCCCACCGGCCGGGGGAAGCGCATGGCGTACGTGCACCGCGACGGCGTGCACGCCGTGCTGCGCCCGAGGCGCGGGGCACGCCTCGCCGCCCTCACGAGCGGCGGCGCCATCCCCGAGGTGGGCGACTACCGCGTGGTCGCCGAGCCCGACGACACGCCCGTGGGCACCGTCAACGAGGACTTCGCCATCGAGTCGATGGTGGGCGACGTCTTCTTGCTGGGGACGCACTCGTGGCGCATCCGGCGCGTGACCCAGGGCGAGGTGCGGGTGGTGGACGCCGGGGGCGCGCATCCCACCATCCCGTTCTGGGTCGGGGAGGCGCCGAGCCGCACCGAAGAGCTGTCCGAGGAGGTCTCCGAGCTCCGCCGCGCCGTGGGCGAGCTCCTCACCGACTCCGGCAAGGAGGACGGAGCCCCCCGGTCCTCGACGCGGCGCGGTCCCACGTCGAGCAGTCGTGCGGGCTCGAACCGGACGCGGCACAACAGCTGGTGCAGTACCTGGCGGCCGGTCTGGGCGAGCTCGCCACGCTTCCGACCCGTCACGACCTCGTGTTCGAACGGTTCTTCGACGAGGCCGGTGGCATGCAGATGGTCGTGCACGCCCCACTGGGCGGGCGCGTCAACCGGGGGCTGGGCCTGGCGCTGCGCAAGCGCTTCTGCGCCACGTTCGACTTCGAGCTGCAGGCGGCGGCCAATGACGACGCCGTCGTGCTGTCGCTCGGGCCCCAGCACAGCTTCCCGCTCGACAGCGCCCCCCGGCTGCTTCGGTCCGAGACCGCCGAAGCCGTGCTGCGCCAGGCGGTGCTGGCCTCGCCCATGTTCGCGGCCCGCTGGCGCTGGAACCTCAACCGCTCCCTGGCGGTGCTGCGGTTCCGGGGCGGGAAGAAGAACCCCCTGCCCATCCAGCGCATGGAGGCCGACGACCTCATGGCGGCGGTCTTCCCGGCCCTGGCGGCGTGCCAGGAGAACACGCCGGGCGGTCCGGTGGTCATCCCCGATCACGTGCTGGTACGCCAGACCCTCCTCGACTGCCTGCACGAGGCCATGGACGTGGACGGGCTCGTCGCCCTCCTGGGCCGCATGGAGAGCGGCGCGGTGCGCGTGCACTTCGTCGACTCGACCGAGCCGTCGGTGCTGGCGCACGAGATCCTCAACGGCAAGCCCTACACGTTCCTCGACGATGCGCCGCTCGAGGAGCGGCGCACGCGCGCCGTGCAGCTTCGGCGCGGCCTCCCCCTCCACGCCGAAGCCCTGGGGCGGCTCGACGGCGCGGCTCTCGAGCGCGTGCGCGCCGAGGCCGCTCCTGACGTGCGCGGGCCCGAGGAGCTGCACGACCTGCTGCTCTCGGCGGTCGTGTGGCGGCCCCAGGACGACTACGCCCCGTGGTTCGCCACCCTCTTCGACTCCGGCCGGGCCGCTCGCGCCACGGTCAGCACCAACGCGGTCGACGACACCGGCGGCACCGGCGGGGGCGTCGAGCTGTGGTGCACCACCGAGCGCCGCAGCTGGGTGGAGGCCGCCTTCCCCGGTGTCGTGCTGCACCCCGACCGGGCTCCCGACGCGCCGTCCGGCGCGGAGGTGCCCGACGCGGACGTGGTGGCGGGCGAAGCGGTGCGCGGCCACCTCGAGGTGACCGGGCCGGTGACGGTGCCCGCGCTGGCGGCGCGCACCGGGCTCGCCGCCTCCAGGGTCAGGGTCGGCCTCGGGAGGCTCGAGGCGGAGGGCTTCGCCATGCGGGGGTGCTTCGACCCCGGCGTCGAGGAGGAGCAGTGGTGCGCCCGGCGGCTGCTGGCCCGCATCCACGCCTACACCCAGCACCGCCTCAAGCGCGAGATCGAGCCCGTCACCGCCCAGGAGCTCGTGCGGTTCCTGCTGCGATGGCAGCACGCCGCTCCCGGGGCCCAGCGCCAGGGGCGTGCCGGCGTGCTGGCCGTCGTCGACCAGCTCCAGGGTTTCGAGATCCCCGCCGGGGCCTGGGAGGAGGCCATCCTCCCGACGCGCGTCGAGGGATACCAGCACCGCTGGCTCGAGGACCTCTGCCACTCCGGGGAGCTCGCCTGGGGCCGGCTCTCCCTCCGGCCCGCCGATGCCGAGGGCACCGAGCGACGGGGCTCGGCCACACCCTCGCGGGCGACCCCGGTCACCTTCGCCCTGCGCGAGGACCTCCCCTGGCTCCTGAGAGCGGCGCGTGGCGACGCCGTGCCGGCGGAACCTGCCCACGGAGCGGCCCGTGACGTGCTCGACGCCCTGCGCTCCCGGGGGGCCATGTTCCACTCGGAGCTGCGCAACGCGACGGGCCGCCTCCCCGTCGAGGTGGAGGAAGGGCTCTGGGACCTGGTGGCGCGCGGCATCGTCACCGCCGACGGGTTCCAGGCGGTGCGGTCCCTGCTCTCGGCGCGCCAGGCGTGGAAACGACGCCAGCGCCACGAGCAGCGCCTGCGCGCCGGGGCCCGCCGCTCCCCCACGTGGCGCGAGGGCGGCGAGGGCCGCTGGGTGCTGCTGCCCACCGGCACACCCGACGAGGAGATCGACCGGGACACGCTGGCCGAGCACGTGGCCGGCCAGCTGCTCGCCCGTTGGGGTGTCGTCTTCTGGGATCTGATGGCGCGCGAGAACCTCGCCCTGCCCTGGCGCGAGGTGGTGTGGGCGCTGCGGAGGCTCGAGGCGCGCGGCTTGGTGCGGGGAGGCCGCTTCGTGACAGGACCGGCCGGCGAGCAGTACGCGCTGCCCGAAGCCGTCGAGGAACTGCGCCGGGTGCGCCGCACCGAGCGCGGCGGACAGACGGTGCGGCTCAACGCGGCCGACCCGCTCAACCTGGTGGGGATCATCCTCCCCGGGGCACGGGTGGCGGCGGTCCGCACGAACTCGATCACCTATCGCGACGGCCTGCCGGTCCCCGACGAGGAGCCGACCTCCTCACCTCGAGGGTCGCGGCCGGCCGTGTCGACGTCGGCTTGAGCGCCGCAGGGCACGACGCCCCGGCCCGCTCCCCTGGCACCGCCACCTTCATGGCCGCCATGCGCCTCGAGGCTCTTGCGGTGGGGGGCAAGGTGCTGCGGACGGGCATGGGCCACGTGCGCGCCCGCGCCGCGGCGGAGGCGTTCGCCTCGGGGATCGAACCGGTTCGGCCGTCGTGCTGGCGGGGATCTCGGGGGGGCTCGATCCCGCCCTCGAACCCGGGGAGATCGTGGTGGCGACCTCGGTGCGCGACCCCGAGGGTGACGAGCTGGCCCTGTCGGGCCCCGACGCCGCTGCGGTGGCGACGGAGCTGCGCGCCGCGGGCCGCCGCGTCCACCTCGGGCCCATCGTGTCGTCGAGGACCCTCGTCCACGGTGAGCGCCGGGCCGAGCTCGCCCGCAGCGGAGCGCTGGCGGTCGACATGGAGTCGGCCTGGGTGGCGCGGGCGCTGGCCGAGCACCGTCTCGTCATCGTGCGACTCGTGGCCGACACGGCGGGGAATTTCGTGGTCGGGCTGGTGAAGGGCCTCGTGGCCCTGCGCCACGTGCGGCCCGCCGTGGAGCGCTGGCCCGGCACCACGGGCTAGGAAGGCGGGCGCGGCGTCCCCATGTGGCGGCGTCCCCATGTGGCGGCGTCCCCATGTGGCGGCGGCCTCATGTGGTAGGGAGGGGACACTGTGACGCTCGAGCTCGACGGGCTCACCCGACGCTTCGGTGACATCGTCGCCCTCGACAGCCTGTCGTTCACCGTGCCACCGGGAAAGGTCTTCGGTTTCCTCGGCCCCAACGGGGCGGGCAAGACCACGGCCATGCGCGCCGTGTTCGACCTCGTCAGCCTCGACGCCGGGGTCGTGCGCTGGAAGGGCGTCTCTGTGACGTCGGACGCCCGGCGGCGCTTCGGCTACATGCCCGAAGAACGCGGGCTCTACCCGGGCATGGTGGTGATCGATCAGATCGAATACCTGGCACGCCTGCACGACGTGCCGCAGCGCGACGCCCGGGCCGCCGCGCTGCACTGGCTCAAGAAGCTCGGCGTGGCCGACCGCGCCACAAGCAAGCTCGAGGCTCTGTCACTCGGGAACCAGCAGCGTGTGCAGCTGGCCGCCGCCCTGGTGCACGAGCCCGAGCTCCTCGTCCTCGACGAGCCCCTGTCGGGCCTCGACCCCGGGGGCGTGGACGCGGTGAGCGCGATGCTCGTGGAACAGGCCGACTCCGGACGCGGCGTCTTGTTCTCGAGCCACCAGATCGACCTGGTCGAGGACCTGTGCGAGTCGGTGGCCATCATCGACCGCGGCCGCCTGGTGGCGACGGGGACCGTGGAGGAGCTCACCACCGGAGGCCGGCGTCGCCTGGTGGTGAAGGTCGAGGGTGACTTCACCGGGGCCTGGGCCGGCGCGGTCCCCGGTGTGACCATCTCGCGCGTGGAGGGCGGCGCGGTGCGCCTGGTCCTCGAGGAAGGAACCGACCCCCAGGCCATCCTGGCGGCCGCCATGAAGGCGGGGCCGGTGGAGCAATTCGGCTTCGAACGCCAACGCCTCTCCGAGGTGTTCCGGGAAGCGTTGGCGTGAACTACGTCATCATCGCCGCCGCGGTGGTGTTCGTCACACTGCGCATCTGGCAGCGCAGGCGCCGGCGCGCCGGCGCCGCCGACGCCGGGCCGCGGCAGACGCAGGCCGCCGCCCGTTCCCGCCCCCTGGCCGCCGCTCTCGACCGTTTCGGGGGCGACATCGGACTCGTGGCCAGGCGCGAGGTACGCGAGCGGGTGAAGGGTCGAACCTTCCGGATCGGGACGCTCGTGATCCTGGTGGCGGTGGCCGCCGCGGTCACGATCCCGGTGCTGCGCAAGGGCCACAACGTCCAGCACGTCGGGATCGTCGGCACCCTGTCGGCGCCGCTACGCGCCACCGTCGTCGCCGTGGGCCCGGCGCTCGGGACCAAGGTGACCCTCGTGCCCGAGGCCTCGGTGGCGGCAGCGAAGCGGGCGCTGGCGACGGGGCGCCTAGAGCTGGTCCTGGTGGGGACGCAGCGGATCCTCGTCAACCAGGGTCTGGAGCCGTCGGACACGTCGACCACTGCCCTTCTGGTGCGCGTGATCTCGTCCTCGGTCAGCCTGCAGGCGGGGCTCGTCAAAGCCGGCCTGTCCCCCGTGCAAGCCTTGCGACTCGCCAATCCCCCACCGCTGCCGGTCCAGAGCCTGAAACCGGCCCCGCACAACCAGACGGCCCGGACGACGGCGATCTACGGCCTCATCCTCACGTATGTGCTGCTCACCCAGTTCGGCACCTGGCTCCTCATGGGCGTGGTGGAGGAGAAGTCGTCGCGCGTCATCGAGGTCCTGCTGTCGACGTTGCGGGCTGGACAGCTGCTCGCCGGCAAGGTCATCGGGATCGGGGCGGTGGCCTTGCTCCAGGCCGCGCTCATCGTCGGGGTCGCGCTGGGCCTGGCCGAGGCGGTGGGCTCGCCCCTGATCCACGGCACGGCGGCAGCCGAGGTCGCGAGCTCGTTGCTGTGGGTGGTGCTGGGGTACGCCTTCTACTGCTGGGTCTACGCCGCGGGGGGGTCGCTGGCGGACCGCCAGGAGCAGATCCAGAGCCTGGCTTTCCCCCTGCAGCTGCCCATCCTCTTCGGCTACATCGTCTCGATCACCGCCATCGGCTCCAGCGAGCCCTCGTCGCTGATCAAGGTCCTCGCCTACGTCCCGCCCACCGCCCCCTTCGCCATGCCCGTCATGGTCGCCCAGGGTGCCGTCACGTGGTGGGGATTCACCGTGTCGGTCGCCTTGATGCTGGTCGCCATCATCGTCGTGCAACGGCTTGCCTCGGCCGTCTACCGGCGGGCGATCCTGCGCACCGGCGGACGCGTCCACCTGCGCCAGCTGCTGCCGTCGCGCGCCGTGTGAGCGGCCCCGCACGCATCGGGCGCGTCGTGCCCCGCACGCATCGGGCGCGTCGTGCCCCGCACGCATCGGGCGCGTCGGGCCCCGCACGCATCGGGCACCGGAACGCGTGGAGCAGAATGGCGCGATGACCGGTGCCCACGCCGATCCCGATGATCATGACTTCACCCCGGTGGTCGACTCCCGGCCCGACGACGTCGTATGGCCGGCGATGTCGTGGCCCCCTCCTCAGGGCACGGCGCTCGTCGGCCGCGTGGTCGAGGTCACGCCCGTCGAGCTCGAACGCGACGTCCAGGCCCTGTTCGAGGCCCTGGACGACGACCGGGTGTGGGCGCACCTCCCCTGGCGGCCCCCGGACCCGGCTTCCTACAGGGAGTTCCTCGGGAGGCGCATGGCGACGGGCACCGTCCCCTGGATCGTCCGCCTCCGTGTCCCCTATGCCGGCCTGGTGCCCGGTGCCGTAGTCGGTACCTCGAGCTATCTCGAGGTCGCGGTGGGCGACGCCCGGCTCGAGGTCGGCTCCACCGCCTACCGGCCCGACGTGTGGGCGTCGGCGGTCAACCCCGACACCAAGCTCCTGCTCCTGGGCTACGCCTTCGACGAGCTCGGCGCCGGCCGGGTGCAGCTCAAGACCGACGTGCGCAACACCAGGTCCCAGCGGGCCATCGCCCGCCTCGGCGCCCGCTACGAGGGAACGTTGCGCCGCTACCAGCGACGGGCCGACGGCACCGTGCGTGACACGGTGCTGTTCTCGGTGCCGGCCGAGGACTGGCCCCGGGTCAGACAGGGACTGCTCAACCGGCTGGAGGGCCTCGCCTGATGAGGGTCGTCGGTGTCAGACGTCGGCGACCGGACCGAAGCTGAGCGCGCCGACCCCGGCCTCGCGGGTCGAGCAGTACAGCTCTGACTCGATGTCCTCGGACCCGCTGTCGTAGACCGGGACGCTGCCATCGGGTAGGCGGCTGTCGTCGGCCGGGCCCGTCCCACCGGCAGGTTCCACCGGACGGTCCACGGCGCCCTCCTTCCGTGAGGAGCACCCGCCTCGGGGGGAGGGCGGGATTCGCTGCACCAGTCCTACTCCTCGCCGCCCGCGTTTGAAAGCACCTCACGCACAACGGGGACCGGCCGGGAGCCGGACACGGCGCGCCGGGGGACCGACGGTCAAAAGTCTACGCGCCCTGACCCCTGGTTACGTCGGCGTACCCTGGGGTTGCGGTCGACAGATGACGGCCGTCAGAAGATCGTCTTGCCGCCGTGCTTCCCGAGCTTGGCGTGGTCGAGCAGGCCCCCCAGGACACTGGTGACGACCGAGAGCGGGATGGCCTTCACCTGCGACGGCGGCGGGGCGGTGATCGTGACCGGAGCGTCGTAGCCGGTGAAGTTCACCACAGCCGAGATGTCGAAGGCCCCGTGCCTCGCACCCACGGTCGCCTGGACGAGACGGTCCGACGAGTCCGCCCACGATGCGGCGACGAGGTTCAGGCCCTCGACGTGCGCCTTCACCCGGTCACCGGTCACCGAAGTGCCGTCGACCATCGACGACCCCAAAGAGTGCACCGAGGCGTGATGGGACTTCGCGAAGGCGAGGATCTCGTTGACGTCTCCCAGCGCGCCACCGACCTGTGTGAAGACCCCCGGGATGGCTGCGGTCGCGCTCGACGGCAGCGCCACCGAAATCCACGGCGCGCCCAACAGGGTGGAGAGCGACGGGATCTCCGCGTAGACGGTGCCGCCCGAAAGCACCGCGCTGACCACCTCGGGTGTCGCCGAACCACCCGGGATCAGCTTGGCCACGGAACCGGGCAGGGTCACCGACAGCGAGACGGCGTCGTTCACGAGGTCCACCTGGCCCGAGCCGGTCACGCTGATCGCCCCGATGTTCTTGGCGATCCCGCTGACGGATGCGGTGAAGGTGAACGAGGCCGTCGTCACCGGGGCCGTCACCACGGTGGCGTGTACGGGCTTGGGCTTCGCCGACGCGCTGGTGGCGACCCCCGCGGCAGCGCCGATTCCCAGTGCGGCGACCAGCCCGACTGATGCCATCCACTTCACCCGGCGTGTCACAACAGCCACCCCCGCTCCCCGTTCCCCGATTCCGCCCGAGGTCCGACCTCCTCGCGACGGTTCTCGCAGCCTAGGCGCGTGGGTCCCTCGCGTCTCGGCTCGCGGACGGACGGGCGCCGGGGGTTGGTGGGTGACAATCCGGGGAGGCCGACAATCCTGGGAGGCGGCGGGGCGGGCCTCCTGGGGGTACCTGAGAACCCCGGCCCCGCTCATCCCCCCCTCGTCGTCGGAGGACCCTTCCGACGACACCTTCAAGGCTACCCGCACAGCGATCGCAATTCTCAGGCAACGCCCAGAATCGGTGCGCTGCATCGGGGCGGGTCCCTCGGAAAGGCGGACCCCGGGCGGGGGGATCCCGGGTGAGGGGGGACGTGCACACAGGGGCGGGAGCCGCCACGGAGGATGACCGGGACACGGGGAACGTCATCGGAGCCCAACCGATCGTCTGGGGCGTCGCCCGTGTCCCGCCACCCTTGGGCACTCCTGGTGACGTGGAGGCGCACCGACCCCCCGGAGTCGCCCAATGGCCACCGTATGCCCACAGGGTCTCTCGGGGAAATCCGCGACGAACACCACTGGGCGAGGTGCCTTCTCCCGTCGCTTGCAGTTCGGAAGGCGACCGACCCGCGGGGCATCCGACAGTCGGCCGGGACCCCGCCGATGCCCCACCATCCCCTTGGCCGCTCACCGTGGCCAGCCTGGATGGGCGATTTTTTGCGCGCACGTCCCCGGGTAAGGTGTCCGTTGACGTGAACGTCAATCAGGGACCCCCCAAGTGACGGCCGGCGCGGACACGGCTCGTGGAACGCGCCGGGGCCGATCCGGCCAGGTGGGCGACCGCTACAAGTGGGTGGCGCTCATCAACACCACCATGGGCATGTTGATGGCAACCATCGACGGCTCGATCTTGCTCATCTCCCTGCCCGACATCTTCCGGGGCATCAACCTCGACCCGCTTCAGCCGGGCAACAGCTTCGACCTGCTGTGGATGATCCTGAGCTTCCTGGTCGTCACCAGTGTGCTCGTGGTCAACCTCGGCCGCCTCGGTGACATCTACGGACGGGTTCGGATGTACAACCTGGGCTTCGCCATCTTCACGTTCTTCTCGCTGCTGCTCACGATCACGTGGATGCACGGTGCTGCGGCGGGCCTGTGGCTGATCATCGTGCGGGTGTTCCAGGGCATCGGCGCCGCGTTCTTGGTTGCCAACTCCTCGGCCATCCTCACCGACGCCTTCCCCGAGCAGCAGCGGGGCATGGCACTCGGGATCAACCAGGCCGCCGGCATCAGCGGCACGTTCATCGGCCTCGTCCTCGGAGGGGTGCTGGCGCCGATCAACTGGCGGCTCATCTTCCTGGTGTCGGTGCCCGTCGGGCTCTTTGGGACGGTGTGGGGTTACCTGCAGCTGCGGGAGGTGGGGCGCCGGACCCGGGCGCACATCGACTGGCCGGGCAACCTCACCTTCGCCTTCGGCCTCATCTCCTTGATGATCGGCGTCACCTACGGCATCGAGCCCCACGGGAGCCACACCATGGGTTGGACCTCTCCCGCGGTGCTGAGCGAGCTCGGCGTCGGCGTCGGCTTGTTGATCGCCTTCGCCATCATCGAGACACGGGTGGCGGAGCCGATGTTCCGCCTGCCGCTCTTCCGCATCCGTGCCTTCACTGCCGGGGTGCTGGCCAGCTTCCTGGCCGCGGTGGGACGCGGTGGCCTCATGTTCATGCTCATCATCTGGTTGCAGGGGATCTGGCTCCCCCTGCACGGCTTCGACTTCGCCCGCACTCCGTTGTGGGCGGGCATCGCAATGCTGCCGCTCACTACCGGGTTCATGATCTCGGGGCCGTTGGCGGGCATCCTCTCGGACCGCTACGGCGCGCGTCCGTTCGCGACGGGCGGGATGGTGGGGTCGGCCGCTTCGTTCGTCGCGCTCGAGTTGCTCCCCGTCAACTTCTCGTACTGGGTCTTCGGGGTGATCCTGCTGCTGCTCGGCCTCACCATGGGGTCGTTCGGCTCTCCCAACCGGGCCGGGGTCATGAACAGCCTCCCTCCCCAGCACCGCGGCGCGGGGTCGGGGATGAACTCCACCTTCCAGAACTCGGCGCAGGTCCTGTCCATCGGCATCTTCTTCACCCTGATGATCGTGGGCCTGTCGGCATCGCTGCCCGGCGCCATGTACCACGGCCTGGTCGCCGAGGGCGTGCCCACCGGGGTGGCGGACCGGGTCGCGCACCTCCCGCCGGTGTCCACCTTGTTCGCCGCCTTCTTGGGGTACAACCCCATGCAGCACCTGCTCGGCACGAGCGTGCTGTCCGCTCTCCCGGCGGGCCACGCAGCGGCGATCACAGGTCGGAGCTTCTTCCCCAACCTCATCTCCGCGCCGTTCCGTCAGGGACTGCACGCCGCCTTCGACTTCGCCATCATCGCCTGCCTCGTGGCCGCAGCGGCGTCGTGGTTGCGCGGCGGGAAATACGTCTACGTCGAACCCGTCGCACCGGCGCGCCACCACGACACCGGAGCACACGACGAGCACGGGCGCGAGGCGTTGGCTGCACTCGGAGCCAAGGACACACGATGACGGGCGCTGGCGACGCCGGGAACCTGGAGCAGACCAGCGATGGCGCGGACGACACCCTGCGGATCGGCGAGGTCGCCAAGCTCTGCGGCGTCACCACCCGCACGCTGCGCTACTGGGAGGAGATCGGCCTGCTGGAGCCGAGCTCGCAGCGCCACGGGAGCGAACGGGTCTACTCCGGCCCTCAGGCCGAGCGGGCCAAGCGCATCAGGGAGCTACAGGAGCTCGTCGGCTTCTCACTGGCCGAAATCCGCGTGGTGCTCGACACCGAAGACGTCCTCGACAAGCTGCGCAGCGCCTACAAGGCCAACGCCCGTGCCGAGCTCCAGCGCCGGCTCCTGGCCAACGCCATCGAAGCCAACGACAAGCTCGTGGCTCGCCTCGACGACATCATCCTCGGCGTCACGGCCTTTCGTGACGAGCGCGTCGCCAAAGCGGCACGCCTGCGCGTCCGGGCGGCGGAGCTCGACGCTGCGCTCGAACCTTCGGCTCGCAAACGGAGGTGACCGGGTGCGCCCCGGGAGCGACCGGCATCGAATGGGCCGGAGCACCTGCGGCCGGGTGCGGATGGCGCTCGGCGCCGAGCCCAGTCGATAGCCTTGCCGACTGACCGACCATGACCGCGACCAACCTCGACATCGCAGGGAGCAACGTCGGGTCCGGAGCGATCGTCCGTACCGTCGACCTGACCAAGGTCTACCCGGGCACCGACTTCCGGGCCGTCGACGAGCTCAATCTGTCGGTCGGTGTCGGCGAGATCTTCGGGCTGCTCGGGCCCAACGGTGCCGGGAAGACGACCACTGCCGGGATCCTCACCACGCGGGTCGTCCCGACCTCGGGGAACGCGTTCATCTCCAACATCGACGTCGTGGCCCACCCCGCCCTGGCCAAGCAGCTCGTCGGCGTGGTGTCACAGACCAACACTCTCGACCGTCAGCTCAATGTGTGGGAGAACCTGTACTTCCACGGCCGCCTGTTCGGCATCGGCGCGGCCGAGTCGCGCCGGACCGCCGACGAGCTCCTCGAGAAGTTCCAGCTCTCGAAATGGGCGAAGGCTTCGGTGTACGCGTTGTCGGGTGGCATGGCCCAGCGCCTCATGGTGGCGCGGTCGATCTTCCACAATCCCGCCGTCCTGTTCAT
The DNA here is from genome assembly GCA_963810195.1 of uncultured Acidimicrobiales bacterium. Lineage (GTDB taxonomy): Bacteria > Actinomycetota > Acidimicrobiia > Acidimicrobiales > UBA8190 > Chersky-840. The sequence continues at coordinate 141,240 of CAWEMO010000003.1, forward strand.
GGACGAGCCCACCGCCGGCCTCGACCCGCAAAGCCGGCTCGTGCTGTGGGACATCCTGCGCGAGCTCAATGCGAGCGGTCAGACGATCCTGCTGACCACCCACTACATGGAAGAAGCAGACCAGCTCTGTGGACGGGTGGCGATCATGGACCACGGCAAGATCCTGGCCCTCGACACCCCTACCCGCCTCAAGGAGAGCGTGGGGGCGGACACCATCGTGACGGTCAAGGCCATCGGCGACCAGCAGCGGCTGGCTGATGTGCTCCAACGCGAGATGGAAGAGGTGACCCGGGTCCGACCGACCGAGGCGGGCCTCGAGCTGCACGTACGGGGCAGGTCCCGCCTGCTCCCCCGGCTGGTGGCGGCGGCCGAGAGCGACGGCTTCGAGGTCGCGGACCTGTCGGTGGCCGAGCCCAGCCTCGAGACCGTGTTCATCAACCTCACCGGCAGGGAGCTGCGCGACTGATGACGACCACGATCCCCAGCCCGGCCGGACACGCCCCCATCGCCACCAAGCCGATCCGGTCGGCCGCGTCGGCCAGCCGCATCGCCCTGCACGCCCTGATGCTGCGCGATCTGGTGGTGCTGCGGAAGCACTTCTTCGAGTTCGTCGCCCGCACCGTGGTGCAGCCCTTTCTGCTGTGCTTCGTCTTCCTCTACGTTTTCCCGAAGATCGGGCAGGCCGTGGGCGGTGGTGGTGGCAGTGGCGCGGCCAGCGCCCGCGCCTCGTCGGCATTCGCCACCGTGCTCGTCCCCGGGGTGGTGGGGATCTCCATCATGTTCCAGGGCGTCCAGTCCGTCGCGCTGCAGATGGCCCAGGAGTTCGGCTACACGCGCGAGATCGAGGACCGCGTCCAGGCCCCGTGCCCGATCTGGCTCGTGGCGGGGGCCAAGGTCCTCTCGGGAGCCATGCAGGGGATCATCTCGGCCGTCATCGTCCTGCCCATCGCCTCGGTGGTCCATGCCGGCGGCGTGGAGGCCCACATCAACCTGCACTGGTGGATCATCCTGACCCTGGTGCCGATCTCGTGCGTGGCGATGGCGTCGCTCGGCCTGGTGCTCGGCACCAGCTTCGAGCCGCGCAACATCGGCCTGATGTTCGGTTTCGTCGTCCTCCCCATCACCTTCCTGGGGGGCACCTACTACCAGTGGACCCGGCTCGTCCCGGTCAAGATCGGGGCCTGGCACTGGCTGCAGACGATCGTGCTCGTGAACCCGCTCATCTACGTGAACGAGGGCATGCGCGCCGCGTTCACCAACGCCCAGCACATGCACCTCTACGTCATCTTCCCCGTGCTCCTCGGGTTCTGCGCGCTGTTCTTGAGCATCGGCCTGCGCAACTTCCGCCGGCGCGTCCTGGCCTGAGGTCGCGGCTCAGCCCCGGCGGGAGAAGCGAGAGCCCACCTTCCGACCGGTGTCGCTGCGGCGCGGGGACCAGCTCCAGCGACGGAGCGACACCACGATCCCTCCCACCCCCCAGTAGGTGATGATCCGGATGTCGCCCCATGACCACCCCGACACGCCCGGCCGCAGGTCGAACGGGGTCGCGACGGCGAGGATCAAGTGGCGCACGGGGAAGTACGACGAGAACTGCGCCAGGGCCGAGTTCGGCGAGATTGGGTAATAGAGGCCGGACAGGAACAACAGCACGAAGAACACGATGGCGAGCATCGGACCCGCCGCCTCCTGGTTGGGGATCAACGTGCTGGCCGCGATCCCCAGAGCCGTGAAGCAGATCGAGCCGACGACGAGGGCGACAACCAGTGCCGCGACGTTGTGAGGAAGCACGACGTGGTACCCGAACTTCCCGATCGCGAGCAGCACGACGACCTGGACGCACGCGATGATCAAGGCGTTCACGAACACCGCGCCGAGCATGACCCAGGTGGGGAGCGGCGACAGGCGCAGGCGCTTCAAAAGCCCCATCTCGCGCCTGACCACCAGGGACACCGCCAGCGTGTTGAAGCACGCCGCCATGACCCCATAGGCGGCGAAGGCGGGCACCTGGTACTGGATCAGGTGCAGGCCGTGCAGCTGGGACAGGCGGGGGTTCCCGGAGGTGGAGGCGATCAGGACGAGGAAGATCACCGAGAACCCGATCGTGAACGCTGCCGCGATCGGGTTCAGCCAGAAGCCCAATTGCTCGTAGAAGACCTGGCGGCCCACGAGACGCAGGTCGCTCACACCCCGGACGGTCCCGGCCCGTGTGACGGTGCTCATGATCCGGGCCCCACGTCGGGCGGCGGGCCGGACTCCGTCCCGGGGGTCTCAGGTCGGTACCCCGTCAGGTTCAGATAGACGTCCTCGAGGGTGAGACGCTCCACGGTGAGACCGAGCACCGCGATGTCGTGGCTCAGTGCCCAGCCCGTCAGGCCGGCCAGGACCTCGATCTCGTTGTCCGTCCTGATCTCTACGGCACCGGCGTCCGAGAGCGTGGCGGAGGCCGCGAAAGGGAGTTCGGGAGCGGCGGTCCCGGGCGGAAGCCGGAACCGGATCGTCGCCTCCCCCACGTCGCGGCCACCGAGTGCCTCAGGGGTGCCCTCGGCGATGATCCGGCCTGCGTTGATCACCGCCACGCGGTCGGCCAGGGCCTCGGCCTCGTCCATGTAGTGGGTGGTGAGGATCACCGTGGTGCCACCGCCGGTCATGGACCGGACGAGATCCCAGGCCCCGCGACGCGCCGAGGGGTCGAAGCCGGTGGTGGGCTCGTCGAGCACCAGCAGCTCGGGGTTCCCGATGATCCCGAGGCCGAGGTCGAGACGGCGTTGCTGGCCCCCCGAGAGGGTCTTGACCCGTGCGTCTGCCTTGGCGCCGAGCCCGACGAGCTCGAGCACCTCGTCCACCGGCCGCGACCGGGGGTAGTAGCCGGCGTTGCGAGCAAGTGCCTGGCGGACCGACAAGAAGGGCTCGACGGCCAGTTCCTGCAGGACCACTCCCATGCGCTCGCGCAGCTGCCGGCTGGTGGCGGAATCGGCGGGGTCGTACCCGAGCACCTCGACCCGGCCCGAATCGCGCGGCCGGAAGCCCTCCAGGATCTCGATGGTGGTGGTCTTGCCGGCACCATTGGGACCGAGGAGGGCGAAGACCTCACCCGGCTGCACCTCGAAGGCCACGTCCTTGACGGCGTCGACGTCGCCGTAGCGCTTGCTGAGCTGCTCGACCGAGACTGCCGCCACGCTCTCCGAACCCCCTCGATGAGACGGGGCCACAACCTACCCCCAAGCGGCAACGACGGAACGCCCCATGAAAACGACGGAACGCCCCATGAAGTCGTCTCTCGGGGACCGCCTCACTCGCGGGATGGCCGTGGCTGAGCATGGGGCGACGTCGGTCGCCGATGACCGGTGCCGACCGGGCCAATAACATCACGGGGAACGCCGCAGACATCCGGCGCGACCGAGGAGTCGTCATGAGTTCATTCGTCGCAGAGGTCCGCCAGACCCTCATCCCCGACCGAGACGGCGAACACGGCCCGCTCCCGCCGCTGCTGCTCACCATGACGGTGGTGACCGGTCTGGTCGACTCGTTCAGCTATCTCGTCCTCGGTCACGTCTTCGTCGCCAACATGACCGGGAACGTCGTGTTCCTCGCTTTCGCCCTGGTGGGCGCACGCGGGTTCTCGATCCCGGCGTCGATCGCCGCGCTGGCGGCGTTCGGCGTGGGCGCCGTCATCGGCGGGCGCGTGTGCTCGAAGTTGGCGCAGGACCGGGCCCGCCTGATGAGCACCTGCACGACGATCCAGACGGGCTTCGTGGCGGCGGCCGTCATCCTCGCGGCGCTGAGCGCGGAACCCGTCGCCCAGGGCTTCCGCTACGGCCTGATCGGCGCGCTCGGGCTCTCCATGGGGATCCAGAACGCGGCGGCCCGAAAGCTCGCCGTGCCCGACCTCACCACCACCGTTCTCACGATGACGATCACCGGCATCACCGCCGATGGCCCGCTGGCGGCGAGAACCGGAGCTCACGCCGGGCGCCGCGGACTGTCGTTGACGGCCATGTTCGCGGGCGCCGTCGTGGGAGCGCTGTGCATCGTGCACTCCCAAGAGGTCTATCCGTTGGCGATCGCCCTCGTCCTGGTCGCGATCGTGGGCGGGATCACCCGGATGCTCAGCGCCACCAACCCCGCCTGGGCCCGAGCCGACCGCTGACGTCGCCAGGCAGAGACCTTGCTCAGCCCGGGTGTGGGGCTACCGGCCGGTTCACCCTGGGTCGCGTGATCTCGAAAAACCCGGGCTCCGCCGCGATCACCTGGACGGCATCCCACAGGCGGAGAGCTGCTTCGCCGGTGGGGGCCGGCGCCATCACCGGGCCCTTGAACCCGTAGGGCGGGTCGGCCTGCACGACGATCGTCGGCGTCTGGGTCTTGGGCCCGCCGTAAGCGTAGGCGACCTCCATCGCCTCCATGATGGGCGCGTCCCACTTGTCGTCATCGGCCGCGCCGAGGAGTTCGGGGTCCAGCCCGGAGGCGGCCACGCACTGCGACAGCAGGGAGTCGTCACGCAACGCGCCCGCGGTGAAGAACCGGCGACCCCACTCGATATAGAGCGAATCGACGGCCTCCTCACCCGCCCGGGCCCGGGACGCCTCGAAGATGCGCAGCATCCGGTGCGAGAGGGCGTGACCCTCCAGCGCGGCGTCGCGGAGATGCTCCGGCACTGTGGGAGCCACGCCGTAGTCGTCGCGGATCTCGAGGCAGTACGACCGCCAGATGATCCCCAGGCCACGCTGGGGGGCAACCTCTCGGACCCAGAGCGCCGTGATCCAAGCCCACGGGCAACTGGGGTCCACGAACACCTCGGCGACCGGCACTCGCCCCAGGCTACCCCCAGGCTGCACCATCAGTGTCCGGCGTGTCCGGCGTGTCCGGCGTGTCCCGTGTGTCCCCCGTGTCCCGCGTACCCTGCACGTCCTGCGCGTCCTGGCGCCCTGGCGCCCTGAGATGCACCGGCCGTGCGCGGCTCCCGGGATGCGATCATGGCATGGCGCAGCTACTCGGACCCCGACTCCGACACAGGCCCCAGAGGAGGATCGTTGAGCCCCGGTGCCGTGATCTTCGATTTCTACGGGACGCTCACCGTGCACACCTCGGCCTCGGTCCGCCGATCCGGGACGAGCCATGTGGCCCGGGCGCTGGGGATGCCCGCCGACGAGCTGTTCGACACCATCTCGTCGACCTTCACCGAGCGAGCCACGGGGCGCTGCGGTGACATGCTCGCCACCATGAGGTGGGTCGCTGATCGCTGCGGGTACCACCCTTCGGAGGCGCAGCTGGCCGCTGCCTGCGCAGCGCGATCAGAGGTGGAGAGAGGGTTCACCCACATGCTGCGCGACGACGCCGTGGGCACACTCCACAGGCTACGCGAACGCGGGCTGCGCGTGGCCGTGGTGAGCGACTGCACCCACGAGCTCCCCGACCTGTGGACGAGCCTGTCCGTCGCGCCGTTGGTGGATGCCACGGTGTTCTCGGTCCTCATGGGAGAGCGCAAGCCTCACCCCTCGCTCTACCTGACCGCGTGCGAGCGCCTCGGGATCGCGCCTTCCGACGCGATCTATGTCGGCGACGGTGGCAGCAACGAGCTGTCCGGAGCGAAGGCTGTGGGGATCCACGCCGTCCGCCTTGTCACCACCGATGCAGCCGACGCTCTGGTCTATGACGCGGAGCAGGGATGGACCGGACCGGTGATCCACAGCCTCACGGCCCTGGTGCCACTTGTGGTCCCCCACGAGCCGTGAGGGCGACGCATCCTCGGCAGGGAACTCCGGTAGGTTCACAGCCACCGGGCTCGACGCGCTCCACAACAGGGCGGCGGTCGGGCGGACCCCGAAGAGGAGAGACCATGATCGGTGAGAAGGTCCAGCAATTCAAGAACAAAGGCACCGACCTGAGCATATTGCAGGGGAAGATCGAGGAGTACCTGAAGTCGGACGGGTTCAGCACCTCCACCTCGGCACCGAGCCCGCACGGCACGGTGCTGCAGGCGAAGAAAGGGGGCTTTCTGCGCGGCGTCGTGGACGCAGACCGGGCTTTGACGATCGTCATCTCGGGTGAACCGAACGACTTCACCGTGCGCATCGGCATCGGCAAGTGGCTGCAGCACCTCGGCGTGGCCGCATTCGAGACACTGTTGCTGTCCGACCTCTTCCTCGTCGTCGACGTCGCGGAGACAGCCTGGAACTTCGAGATCGAGGACAAGCTCGTCAAGCAGATCGAATCGTTCATCGGATAGGTGGGAGTAACGATGGCTCTGCCGATAAAAGCCCGTGACCTGCCGGGCCGGATCACCACAGGTGCCTACATCATGCACGCGGGTCTGCAGAAATGGAACGCCGACGAGACGCGCGCCGCCGCGGTGCACGGCATGGCGGCGGCGGCGTTCCCGGTTCTCAAGAGGCTCCCCCCGAAGCAGTTCGTCCGGCTGCTCGCAATGAGCGAAGTCGGGACCGGAGCAGCTCTGCTCGCACCGTTCGTGCCCACCGGCGTCGCCGGCGCAGCGCTGAGCGCCTTCTCCGGGGGCCTGCTGGCGATGTACGCACGCACTCCCGCCATGCACCTGCCCGGCAGCATCTGGCCCAGTCAGGCCGGAACCGCGGTCAGCAAGGACGTGTGGATGTTCGGCATCGGCCTGGGCTTTCTGGCCGATGCGTTGACGACGCGAGCGTACGGCACTCGGGCCCGTGCCAGAAGGTCGCGCCCGGCAGACTGAGGTCCCGAGCCCAATTCGCCGGCGCGGCGCGGCCACCGGTCCGAAGGTGTAAAGCAGCGCTGGCCAAGCTCGGGAACGGGAGCGATCTCAGCTTTGCCTGTGGGGCCGGGCACTTTGCGAATTGACTTCGTGCTCTGGAGGTCGTGCAGACATTTCGGGGGCACGAGAAAGGTCGCCTGTCTCCAACTCGGTCGCGTCACCGGCGGATGCCAGGGGGACGGTTCCCGGGACGGCAGACAAAAGAGCGTCGTAGATCGAACGTCCGGATGCCACCAATCCAGTCACCACCTGCCCGACACCTTCGGCCCCGTTGACAACGCTCAGATTGGATCCACTGAGACCCTGGGCGAGCGACGCCACGATGGCCGGCATCATCTCGACCATCTTCGAGGCGACGATGCGCTCGAGATTCCCGTCGGCGAGCGCCTCCGCCTGGGCACGCATCGCGTCGCGTTGCGCTTGAGCGAGTTTGACTGTCTTGTATGCCTCGGCATCGGCCGGCTTCTGCACCTCTGCCACCAGCTCGGCTTCACGCTTCTCGGCTTGCTTGGCCGCTAGGGCCGCCTGCTCCTCCGTCACCTTCTGTGCAGCCTTGGCCTGAGAGAGAGGCCCGGCTTGATCGGCCTCCGCCTGAGCAGCCTGCACCTCCGCACGGGCACCCGCTTGTTTGATCTCGGAATCCCGGGTGAATCCCGCCTTCTGCGCGTTGGCCTCCTGCTCTCGCTCGGTAGCTGCCTGATCGGCTTGGGCTTGGGCAATTCGAGCGTTCTTCTCGACCTCGGCGATGTGTGGGGCAGCAAGATTCTTGATGTACCCCGAAGGATCTCCGACCTCTTGGATCTGAAAGGCGTCCACCACCAGTCCAAGTTTTTCCATCTCGTCGGACGAGGCCGACTTGACCTCCTGTGCGAGGCTGTTGCGATCGGTGATGATCTTCTCCACCGTCAGGCTGCCGACGATCGAGCGCAGGTGACCGGCCAGGATCTGACCGACGAGGGACTCCATCTGGTCCTGCTGGTCGAGGAATCGCCGGGCGGCGTTGGCGATCGACTGGAAATCGTCTGCGACTTTGAAGACGGCGACGGCCTGGACAGTCAGTGGTATTCCCTGACTGGTCACGCAGTTCTCTTCCAGCTCGGCTTCGTACAGATCGAGCGAGAGGATGCGCGCCCGCGATCGCCATGGCGCGACGAAGGTGCCGTGCCCGGTGACGATCCGGAACTGCGCCCCGTCGGCATCGCCCTTGGCGCCGGAGATGACGAGCGCCTGGTTCGGCTCGGGAATTCTGTAGAAGAACATGATGTCGACCCTTCGTCGTCTAAGAGCAATCAGTATCCGGCGGCGGTAACCAAGACCGTGCGAGGTCCCGTTTGTTCCACCACGACAGCACGGGCATTCTTGGTCAGGGCCTCGTTACCTTGCGTATAGGCCGTAAACGCCTCGGAGCCACCCCGGACGCTCAGAATGACCTCGCCGGCTCCATCGGTCGGAATCGGAATCGACACGCGCCCCACCATGCCGGTCAGATCGTCGTCCATCATCGAAGCGCAGAACTCCTCACCGCCATATCGGCATTGGATGCACGGCGCCATACATCCAGACCTCGAGCGTGATCGTATCCGCCGGTGAAAATGAGCGCTCGGGGCTCGTGCCGAGCGGCTCGCCTGGTCGGTATCCCCCCGATGCGGGCAGCCGTGGGCCCCCTAACGTGACGATGAAGGGCGAGGCTTCGTAACACAGTCGCAAACGGAATTCCTCTGGTGTCGCGCCGCCCGGAGGGTTCATGATGATGGCGGTGCCCCAACTTCGTGCGGACCCGGTCCGCCGCCAGTGGTTCTCCGACGCCAGGGAGGACGGACGGCGCATGGAGATCTCCTGGCACGCCCACGAGGAGCTGGTCGTTGTGAGCCTCTGGCACGGGTCGATCTGCCGGGCGACGTTCCAACTGCCGATCGATCAGGCGCCGACGCTCATCCAGACTCTTGCGGACGCCCTGGGTGACGCGGTGCAGACGAGGTCGTCGCCCCGAGCCAAGCGCAAGAAGACGTCCCTGCTCGAAATGGGCACCGAAAGGCTTCGCAAGCACGTGGCGGAGATCGTCGACATGGAGGGGCGCCCGCAGTAGCCCGAGCCCGGCCGACCACTCCATCGGGCCACGGTGCGGGGGATACTGAGGCCGTGGACGGACCCCCGACGCGCCAGCCCTATTACCGCGAGAACCTCGCCCTCATCCATCACGAGGGGTTCGGGTTCCATGCCGACGCATGTGCCCCGGGCATCCTCGAGCTCCTGACCCCCGTGCGCGACCGCGACGGCCTCGTGGTGGAAGTCGGTTGTGGCAGCGGACTGCTCACCCGCCATCTGGTCGAGGCCGGACATCGGGTCATCGCCACCGACGCCTCGGACGCGATGCTCGACCTGGCCCGCCGGCACGCCCCGGGCGCCGAGGTGCGGCGGCTGCGCCTTCCCCATGACGGGGTCCCTTCCGCCGATGCGATCGTGTCGGTGGGTCACGTGTTGAGCTACCTCGACGACGAAGGGGCGGTCGACCGGGCACTGGTGGCACTGGCGGGCGCGCTCCGCCCCGGTGGCCTCCTCGCCATCGACCTCTGCGACCTGGCATGGGGCCGCGCCAGGCAACAGGCACCGCCCCAGGTCTGGCGCGGCGACCGATGGATCCTCGTGACCGAGTTCTCCGTCCCGTCACCGAACCGGTTCGAGCGGAAGATGACGACGTTCGTCCGGAACTCCGACGGCTCGTGGAACCGCGACGACGAGCGGCACGACAACGTCCTCGTCGACACGGCGCGCGTCCCGACGCTCCTCGCCGGGCACGGCATACAGGCATCGATCAGGGCCTCGTTCGGCAACGAGGAGCTGCCGGTGGGTCTCGTAGCCGTTATCGGCCGGCGGCCGGCGGCCGGCGGCCGGCGGCCGGCGGCCGGAGTGAGGATCGCGCCGCTGGTGGGTGCCTGTCAGGGCTTGCCCTGGGGGCGGACGATGCCCGTCTGAAAGGCGAAGACGACGGCCTGGACGCGATCGCGGAGCCCGAGCTTGCCGAGGATCCGCCCCACGTGGGACTTGACGGTCGCCTCCGAGACGAAGAGGCGCCCGGCGATCTCGGCGTTCGAGAGCCCTTCGGCCACCGCCACCAGGACCTCCTGCTCGCGCTCGGTCAGCTTCGCCATGGCCGACGCCCCCTCCGCCACCTCCTGGTTTCCCGGAGGCTCCAACATGGGGGCGAACTCGTCGAGCAGGCGTCGGGTGATCCGCGGCGACACCACCGCGTCACCCGACGCGACCGCACGGATGCCTGCGACGAGCTCCGCCGGAGGGACGTCTTTGAGGAGGAAGCCACTGGCACCGGCCTGCAGGGCACCGAAGGCGTAGGCGTCGAGATCGAACGTCGTGAGCACCAACACCCGGACCGAGGGGTCGGCCGACACGATCTGTCTTGTGGCCTCGATTCCGTCGACGACCGGCATGCGGATGTCCATCAGCACGACATCAGGGTCACAACGCCTCGCCAGTGCGATCGCCTCCTCACCGTTCCCGGCCTCGCCGACGACATCGATGCCCGGCTCCTGGGCGAGGATCATCCGGAAGCCGCGCCGGAGGAGTTCCTGGTCGTCGGCGAGGAGTACCCGGATGGTCACCCGTGGACCCCGATCGTGTCGGGTGTGAGGACGGCCGACACGGTCCATCCCTGCCCCGAGGCCGGTCCGGCCGTCAGCGACCCGCCGTGCAGGCCGGCGCGCTCGGACATCCCTTCGATGCCGTGTCCGCCGCCACCGGTCGAGGCGGTCCCCGACCCGTTGTCGGTGACGGTGATCTCGACCGAGGGCCGGGCGTAGTGCACCGACACGCAGACCTTCGTCGCCGAGGCATGCTTGATCGTGTTGGTGAGCGCCTCCTGGATGATCCGGTAGACCGTGAGCTCGGTAGCGGCTCCCAGAGCGAAAGCCTCCCCCGTTACCTCCATGACCACCTCGAGCCCGGTGGCGCGCACCCGCTCGACGAGGTCGTCGAGTTGGGCGATGTCAGGTTGGGGACCGAGCTCGGCGTCGGTGTCGTCGGTACGCAGCACACCGATCATCGTCCGCATGTCGCCCAGGGCCTGGCGCCCGATCTCCGACACCTGACGCATCGTCTTGGCCGCCTGGGTGGGGTCCGAGTCACTCACCGCGGAGGCGGCGTCGGCCAGCGTGATCACCACCGAGAGGCTGTGCGCGACGATGTCGTGCAGCTCGCGGGCGATCCGGGTCCGCTCCCGGGCCGCCCCGATGGCTGCCTGCTGGTCCCGCTCGACCTCGAGTCGCGCTGCCCGCTCGGCCAGCCAGGCCAGGTACTCGCTCCCCGACCGCACCGTCAGTCCGGCGAAGAGCCCGGCGACGACCATGGCGGTGAGGAAGAGGAACGACCTGGGCACGGTGCCTGCCGGCACCCACCGTGTCGCCGCCATCGCCGCGCCAACCTCGAGGACCCCAGTCGCCAGCAACGTGCGTACCCAGGACTCGTGGACGGCAACGGTGTACAGCGCGACGAGAAGCGAGGCATCGCCGATGAGCCGGTACCCGAGGGCCCACTGGACGAGAGCGACGGCCGCCACGACGACGAACACGGCGGTCGGGTTCTTCCGCCGCCAGACGAGCGGCACGATCAACGCGCCTTGGACGAGGCCGGTCCGGACATTCGAAAGGGGGGACAGCACCAGCCACAGGGTCGAGAGGGCCAGCAGCACGGCCGCGGCAAGGGCGTCGGTCGGGAGCGGGTGCTTGTGCACGACCCGCCGAACCGCACCGAAAAGACCCTCGTCGGCTTGCGGCGGGGGTTGGACAGGGCCGCGTCCGGGATCTGCGGCGACGAACAGTGTGCGCATGGGTGACTCATCCCACCTTCGGGGCCTCTTGACCCGAGCGTATCGCCCCTGTCCATCTCCGAGCCCTGACCCTGGGTCCCGAACTTCGCTGGCCAGGGCACAATTCGGTGGTCGGTGTCCGACTTGAGGATGACGCCGCGCTGCGCAGAATCATCCTCGAGGGGGTCGGAATCCGCGGGGCTGGCCCGTAGCGTTGTGCTGATGAAGGTCTGGCCTCCCAAGGAGCTCCCCATGTCGTCGGCGAACCCGGATCGGCCGTGGGTCGAGCGCGTGCTGGCCCTCGCCCGAGTCGACTTCCCACGCGATCACCGACAGCCTGCACCGCTCAGGTTCGCCGTGTCGGTCCTGGTCGCGATCTTCGGGTCTCTCGCCGCCGACAGGGTCCTGGTCATGATCGGGACGGCGCTCTTCCCGGCCACCAAGGGATACGTGCACTTCCGCTTGTCGGACTACGGCAAGCTCACCATCATCGGCGTGGTCGGCGCGTGCATCGCGTGGCCCGTCGTGACTTGGATCTCCTCCCATCCGAGGTGGTTGTTCCTTCGCCTGGCCGCGCTCGTGACACTGGTGCTGTGGGCGCCTGACCTGTGGATCCTGGCCAAGGGACAGCCCGTCAAGGCTGTCCTCGTCCTCATCGTGATGCACCTCGCCATCGCCGTCGTGACCTACAACGCCCTCGTCCGTCTGTCTCCGCCGAGGCGAACGCACGCACGCGAATCTGTCGACATCTGAGAAACCCCTGGAGCGACCCCGAGCCTAGAGTGTCTTTCGCCGACTCCATGAGGGAAGGGCCGGACCGAGCGGTGACAGAAACCGGACAACCCGAGACCCCTGCGGTTCGCGAGCGCCACCCCGACACCAAGGTCCCCGAGATCACCGCCTATTTCTGGATCACCAAGATCCTCACGACGGCGATGGGCGAGGCGACGTCGGACTTCCTCGTCCATCAGATCACCCCGGAGATCGCCGTGGCTTTCGGCGGTCTCGCCCTGGCCATCTCTCTGGTTCTGCAGTTCTCGGTACGCCGGTACGTGCCATGGGTGTACTGGCTCTCCGTCGCCATGGTGGCGGTGTCCGGCACGATGGCGGCCGACGTGCTCCACATCCAGTTCGGCGTCCCCTACAGCGTGTCGACCACGCTCTTCGCTGTGGTCCTGGCCATCGTCTTCATCGCCTGGTTCAGGACCGAGAAGACCCTTTCCATCCACAGCATCTACACGTGGCGCCGCGAGGCCTTCTACTGGGCGACGGTCATGGCGACATTCGCACTCGGCACCGCCGCCGGTGACTTGACCGCGACCACCATGCACCTCGGATATCTCGTCTCGGGGTTCGTCTTCGCGGGCTTGATCGCCGTGCCGGCGCTGGCGTACAAGCTGTTCGGACTGACCGAGACCCTTGCCTTCTGGTTCGCGTACGTCGTGACCCGGCCACTCGGTGCCTCCTTCGCGGACTGGTTCAGCAAGTCCCACCATGTCGGTGGTCTGGCGCTCGGCGATGGGCGCGTGGCCGTGGCGTTCACGATCCTGATCGTCGGGTTCGTCACCTACATGACCCTCGACCGGAGGGAAGCAGCTCGCGAGAGGCCGGGGGCCCACTAGCGCCGACCCCGCACTTGGGGCACGATCCCAGCATGCGAATCCTCTCCCTGTTGCCTTCGGCCACCGAGGTCGTGTTCGCCCTCGGTCTCGGAGACGACCTGGTGGGGGTGACCCACGAATGCGACTGGCCCCCTGCGGCGCGCACCAAGCGATCCGTCTCCTTCTCTGCCCTGCCGCCGGCGGCGGAGCCCGCCGAAGTGGACCGCATGGTGAGCGCCAGCATCGACGGGGGCGAGCCGATCTACCGCCTGGACCGTGAAGCGGTCCGTGAGCTCCGCCCCGATCTCGTGCTCACCCAGGACCTTTGTGCCGTGTGTGCCGTGCCCTCCGGACGCGTCAACGAGGCGCTCGAGGCCCTGGGCTGCCGAGCCGAGGTTCTCTCGATGGACCCGAGCTCGCTCGGCGAGGTCCTCGACTGCGTGCTCCGGGTCGGCGCCGCGACGGGGACCGAAGCGGCGGCGGCAGTGCTCGCCAAGGCACTGCACGCCAGGCTGCGAGCCGTGACCGACGCCGTCGCCGGGCGGGAGCGGCCCGAGACGTTCGCCCTCGAGTGGTCCGATCCCCCGTTCAACGGGGGGCATTGGGTGCCCGAGATGATCGAGGTCGCCGGGGGCAGGGCGGTCCTGGCCAGCCGGGGGGCGCCGTCGGTGCGTGTCACCTGGGCCGACATCGAGGCGGCTTCACCGCAGGTCGTGGTGTTCATGCCGTGCGGGTACGGCCTAGAGGCTGCGACAACCGAAGGCGCCTCCCTCCTCGATCGGCCTGAGCTGGCGGGCACCGAGGCGTTCTTCGCCGTCGACGCCAGTTCGTACTTCTCGCGTCCGGGCCCCCGTCTCGTCGACGGCGTGGAGATCCTGGCGTCCGCACTGCATCCCGCAGCGGTGCCCGACAGCCCGCCGGACACCTTGCGGCGGCTGCGATAAGGCGGCGCGGGCAGCGGGTCGTGACCCCCGTGGGCGATTGCCGTACTGTTTCGTGGGCCGCACCGGATCGCACGACACCCGCTCAAGGATCGCCCACTCGGCCCCGCAGTCCAACGGCGGCGGGGGCTCGACACGGATGGAGGAGACCACCATGACGGCGTCGGGAACGCTGTCCTACGACCCCCTCGACCCTGAGCTCTGGCGCGACCCGTACCCCACCTACGAGCGACTCCGTGACGAGGACCCCGTCCACTACGTGGCCGAACCGGGTTTCTGGGTCCTGTCGCGGTTCGCGGACGTCATGGCCGCCACGTGCGACACCGAGACGTTCTCCTCCGCCCACGGGCTGACCTTCGAGGAGGACGAGATCACCAAGCTCGGCCTCATGCCGACCTTGGTCATGATGGACCGTCCCCGCCACACCCTCTACCGGCGGCTGGTCAACTCGATGTTCACCCCGCGGGCGGTGGCCGAGCGAGAAGACGCCGTTCGTGGTTTCACCCGATCACGCCTCGAGCGCGTCGCCGACATGGGCGAAGTGGACTTCGTGGCCGAGGTGGCCTCCCCGCTGCCGTCATTCGTCGTGGCCGACTACCTCGGCGTCCCCGAGCACGACCGCTCCGCCTTCGGCAGCTGGAGCAGTGCCATCGTCCAGGCCAACGCGAGCGGGAACGTGCTCTCGGCGGCAAAGGCCGTCGGGGAGCTCTATGAGTACTTCACGACGTTGACCGCGTTCAAGAGGAAGAGCCCCGCCCACGACATGATCTCGGTGCTGCTGGGTGCGGAGGTGGATGGGCGCCCTGTGAGCGTCGAGGAGATCCTGGGCTTCTGCTTCGTCATGGTCGCGGGAGGCAACGACACGGCTGCGGGTCTCATCGGGGGCACCGCCGCCCTCCTCGCCGACCATCCCGACCAGCGGCGGCTTCTGGGCGCAGACGTCGCAGCGGTTCCCGGGGCGGTGGAAGAGCTCCTGCGATTCCTCTCCCCCGTGCAGGGCCTGTCGCGCACCTCGACGAAAGAGGTGACGGTGGGCCCGGCAGAGTGCGCCATCACCATCCCGCCATCGGCCAAGGTGCACCTCCTGTTCGCCTCGGCCAACCGTGACCCCCGGGAATTCGGCCCTAAAGCCGGCGCGCTGGACGTCAGACGCTCCGTGGCGCGCACTGTTGCCTTCAGCTCGGGGCCGCACCACTGCCTCGGGGCCGCCGCGGCCCGGTTCGAGGGTCGGGTGGTGATCGAGGAGCTGATGCGCGCCATGCCCGACTTCGCGGTCGACACCGGCGCCGCTCGCTACGCACCGGGGCCCTTCACCCGCCGCTTCGAGTACCTTCCCTTCCGGGCGAATCCCTGACCGGCGCTCAGCTCCCGAACACGAAATCCTCGATGAGCGCGGCGAGCTCGAGAGGCGTGTCGCCCTGCAGGCTGTGCCCGGCCTCAGCCACGTGGACCACCCGGGCCGAAGGCAGACGTCGGCGAAGCTCCTCCTCGTCCTCGTCGCCGAGCACCGAGTCGGCTCGCATGCCCCGGGCGAGCAGGAGCGGCACCGTGAGCGACGACAGCGACGCCCACAACTCGTCGTATCCGACGTCGCCCACGTTGCTCCCGCCCGAGCCGCCCATCCGGCCCTGCGGCCGGTGACGGGCCCACCGCCACACCCAGGTTCCGTCGTCCTGCTGCTCGGCGTTGTGCAGGATGCCCCGCCGGAGCGAAGAAAGGGACCGGGTCGGGTTGAACGAAGCGGTCAGCTCCAACAGCTCGTCGAGACTGGCGAAGCTCGGGGGCCCGTTCACGAAGTCGGTGATGTGCTTGGCCCGTTCCGCTGTGATCCCCGGCAAGACGTCGACCAGGACGACCTTGCGAACCAGCTCGGGCGCCTCCTTCCACAAGGCGATAGTGGTAAGCCCGCCCAGCGACATGCCGACCACGGCACGGGCTGCGGGGGCCAGTTGCCGGACCGCTACGGCGACGTCGCCGGCATTGCCCTCCACGCTCAGGTGCCCGTCGGGATGCGTGCCGGGCCCGTCTGAATGCCCATGCCCGGGCAGGTCGATGGCCACCAGCGGACGATCGAGGGCCATGGCGACGGTGTCCCACGTGTGGGCGTTCTGGGCCCCTCCGTGCAACAGCACCAACTCGGGCTCGCCGTCCTTCCATACCAGCGCGCTCAACGTTCGTCCATCGGGCAGCTCGACCCGGGCGCGCCGCACGACCGGAGGGCCGTCGAAGGGGAGGCCGTACTCCTCGGCGTTCTCGTGGAACAACCCGAACTCGTCGTACTCGACTCGATCCATCATCGTCGGAAGAGACCCTCCCGTTACCGCTCGACGTCCGATGCGAGAGACGCCAGCAGGTCGGCGACGAGGTCGGGGCGGCTCAGGAACGGCGAATGGCCCGTGGGCCACTCGACCACGCGGTCCGCCCGACGGGCCAGGATTCGCTGCAGGTCGGGGTGGACGATGTTGTCGAGCGTGCAGACGGCGTACGTCGACGGCTTGTGGCGCCATGCCACCGAACGGGGCGCCTGCGACAGGGTCTCCAGCGGGTGGGCCCCGAGCCTTGCCACCGCCCAATCCGCCATGTCGGCGCCACAGTCGTTGTAGAAGAGGACCCGCGCCCCGGCTTCGTCGATGGTGCTGATCCCGTCCCCGCCCATGTGGATCTGGGCGAGGACGTCGGGTCGGCCCGTGTGGTCGAGATCGGCGGCCGTCGACTCCCCCACCGCGGCGCTCATGGCGGACTCACCCTCCTCGAGATTGAACGACGCCAGGTAGACCAGCTCCGACACCTTGGGGTGGGCCCCGGCCTCGGTGATGACCACTCCGCCGTAGGAATGCCCGACGAGGACCACGGGTTCGGCGAATCCGTCGAGGGCGCTCCGGACCCGCTCGGCGTCGCCGTGCAGGTCGGTGAACGGTCCGGCATCGTTCCCGTGCCCGGGCAGATCGATCGCGACCGCCGGGACGCCGCGTCCGGAGAGTGCGGCGACGACAGGCTCCCAACACCATGCGCCGTGCCAGGCCCCGTGGACGAGAAGCACCGCTTTCGCTGCCACAGACTCATCTTGCCACCGGCACCCGGACGCCGCCTGTCGACGACACCCGACTGTCGACGACACCCGCCGCATGGCCTGAGCCACACCATGTCGCCGGCTTCGGATGGGCCGTGCTCGCGAGGCTCGGACACAATGTGCCGTGCCCGTCTCACGCGCAGCCGCCACGGACGTGGTCGACCGCCTCGTCGCCGCAGGGTGCGTTGCCGCCGAGGAGGAGGCCGACGAGCTCCTCGGCGCCGCCCCCGACCTGGCCACGCTCGACACGTGGCTTCGCCGGCGCGAGCGGGGGGAACCGCTGGCCTGGATAACCGGCACACTGGAGTTCTGCAGCCGGACGCTGTACGTGGACCGGGGTGTCTACGTACCCCGGATCCAGAGCGAGGAACTTGCGTGGCGAGGCTGTGCGGTACTCCCCGAGAGGGGCCGGGCCGTCGATCTCTGCACGGGAGCGGGAGGCATCGCCGCCCACCTCTCGGCACAGGTCCCCACCGCGACGGTCTTCGGCACCGACATCGACGTCCGCGCCGCAAGGTGCGCTCGACGAAACGGTGTCCTGGCCCTGGTGGGTGACCTCGATCGGCCCCTGCGCGCCGAGCGGGAGTTCGACCTGGTCACGGCGGTGGCGCCCTATGTCCCCACCGGAGAGCTACGTCTCCTGCCCCCTGACGTCCAGCGCTTCGAACCGCGCGCCGCACTCGACGGCGGCGAGGACGGTCTCGACCTCGTGCGGCGGATCGTCGCTGCCGCCGGCCGGCTCCTGCGTCCCGGTGGCTGGCTGTTGATCGAGCTGGGCGGCGCGCAAGACACGGCCTTGACCCGGGCGCTGGCCACGTCCGGCTTTGCACCGGCCGAGCCTTGGCACGACGAGTACGGAGACCTCCGCGGTCTGGCGTCCCGGATAGCGGCGTAGGCGGTCCCGCGTCGTCGAGGTCAGGGTGTGCGCAGCGCCTCAGGGGCGTGCCGCGTACCGGACCAGCATGCCGAGCTGTTGGGCCGTGCCCACGCTGATCAGCACGTCACCGGCTTGGATGACATCCTCGGGCGACGGGTTCGTGAGGAAGCCGCCGTCGGGCCGCCGGATGGCCAGCACCAGGGCCCCGGTGCGGTCGCGCAGCTGCGCGGATCGCAGGGTACCGCCCGCGAGCGGCGAGGCGGGTGACACGGTCAGCTCCTCGAGGCGGAACTCGAGCGTGCCGTCGTGCATCACGACATCGACGAAGTCGACCACATGGGGCTGGGTCACGAACGAGGCCATCCGGTCACCACCGAGCTGCTGAGGGTTCACCACCCGATCGGCTCCGGCCCGCACGAGCTTGGATTCCGACGACTCGTTGCGGGCCCGGGCGATGATCTGCAGGTCCGGCCGCATCGACTTGCCGGCGACGGTCACGTACAAGTTGTCGGCATCGGTGTCGAGAGCGGCCACCAGCGAGGCCGCCCGGTCGATGCCGGCCCGGCGGAGCACCTCGTCGTCGCTCACGTCACCTTGGACCGATGCATAGGGCACCTCGCCCAGGCGCTCGGGGTCCCTGTCGACCACGACGACGTCGCGATCGGCGTTGGCGAGGAACTGCGCCACCTCACGGCCGACCCGACCCCAGCCACACACGATCACGTGCCCGGACATGCGGGTGATGTCCCGCTCCATCTTGCGCCTCCTCACGAGGTCCTGCATATGACCCTCGA
Organism: uncultured Acidimicrobiales bacterium; assembly: GCA_963810195.1. Taxonomy (GTDB): domain Bacteria; phylum Actinomycetota; class Acidimicrobiia; order Acidimicrobiales; family UBA8190; genus Chersky-840. Next base: position 160,084 of record CAWEMO010000003.1, read on the forward strand.
TGAGCACCTCGAGCACGGCCGAGAAGCTGTAGAGCGCCGTGCCCACGCCCACGAGGATCAGGATGATGGTGAAGACCTTGCTCCCGGCGTCCAGAGCATGCGGGGAGTTGAACCCCACCGTCGTGACGGTGATGACGGTCTGGTAGACGGCGTCGAGAAGTCCGAACCCGAACAGCAGATATCCCACTGTGCCCGCCACGAGGACCATCCCCAGGGCCCCCAGGCCGATCCTCACTCTTCGGAACGGGCTTCGCATCCGGGCCATCATGCCCCACCGGACCCGTGGCCCAGCGCTGGCGCGTCAGCCGACCTCGGCCCGTTCCGGCTCCCGATGTCGAAAATCGCGACACAGGACCGACATCGAGGTGAGCACTGCCATCGAGGCAGCGCCTGATCGGAAAGGATGGAGCCATGCGATTCATGCTGCTGCAGAACTACGGAGGGGTCGAGGGGGATTGCGCCCCGATGTCGGAGTGGACTCCCGAGGACATCAAGGCGCACATCGTGTTCCAGCAGGCATTGAACCAGGAGCTCGCCGAGCGGGGCGAGCTGGTGGACGCCCAGGGTCTGGCCGGGCCCGAACTGGCCAAGTTCGTGGTGTCGGACGGCTCGGCGCCGGCCGTGATCACCGACGGACCGTTCCCGGAGTCCAAGGAGCTGCTGGCCGGGTACCGGTTGGTGGACGTCGAGACGGCCGAGCGGGCCCTCGAGATCGCCGCCCGGGTGTCGGCGGCGCCCGGGCCGAACGGGATGCCGATCCGCCAGCGGATCGAGGTGCGCGAGGTGTTGAGCGCGCCCGACCCCGAGTTGTGACGACTCCGGTGGGCACCGAGGGCCTGTTGCGCGAGCTGGCGCCGCAGGCCCTCGGTGCCGTCGTCCGGCGACACGGCCATTTCGCCGATGCCGAGGACGCCGTGCAAGAGGCGCTCCTCGCTGCCGCCACCACGTGGCCCACCCAGGGTGAGCCTGACAACCCCCTCGGCTGGTTGATTCGTGTTGCGTCGCGGCGGCTCAGTGAGCAGTTCCGCCGCGACGACGCCCAGCTCGCATCCTGTCTCGCACCAGTAGCCGGACTCGACGGTGAGGCCTGTCAGTCAGCGCTGGTGGGCACCTGCGGCCCCTCCTGGCTCCGTCGCCGGTCCTTGCGTTCCCTTCGAATCCGACCGGTCGGTGCCGGCGGCCACCGCTTGGTGGAGGACGCCTCGCAGCATGCGGGCACAGAGCAGCCCGATCTGCCTCGGTGAGCACCCGAAGTCGGCCATGAGCGCCTGGGTGGTGTGGGCCGACAGGTGCAAGGCGAACGCAAGGGTCAGATCCTCGGGGGGCTCCCCGGCGCCCCCGGCGGAGCGCCAGGCCAGAGCGGCCATGTAGTGCATCCCGCGCAGGCGATAGGCCCGGCTGAGCTCGGCCACCTCGGCGAGGGCCTCGGATCCGGCCCGGGGTGGGGCGTAGATGTCCCAGAAGGCGGTGCCGAAGACCTCGGCCATACGGGTGTGAATGGTCACCGCCAGTGCCTCGAGCCAGTCGTCGACATCGTCGACCTGTTGAGGCAAGCCATCGATCCAGGTGGCGACCTCGGTCACGTCGCGGCGGCGAACCCGCGTCGGGGTAGCGGCCGCACTCCTCGAACATGTCCCGCACTGTCTCCGCGATCAACCGGTCGTGGCTACCGTAGTGCCGGAAGATGGTGCGGGGGCTCACACCCGAGAGCTCGGCGATCTGGTCCACGGTCGTGTCGAAGCCGTGCTGGGCGACCGCGGTCATGGCGGCTCGACGGATGCGCGTCCTGGTCAGCTCCTGGCGCTCCACCGCCAGAGAGGGCGGGCGCTCGTCACCCTGGTCCACGGCCACCGTCCCACACCCCGACGCCCGGCACATTCGTGGCGCCCCCACCAGGCGCTTCATCAAATCGTACCGGATCCCGGGCTGGTCGAACCCGTGGACCGACCTCCCCGCGCCCGGACCGATCGGGACCGCCAGGTGTCCGGGCATCGTCTCGGTGTTCCCGGGCCCCGAGTACGTGGCCGACGCGACGACCGAGCAAGCCGTTGCGGTAAGACACCGCTCTCAGCTGGCGACGGCGCCGTGTTCACTCGTGCGTTCACCTAGCGGGCAGGTTCTCCGCACCACCACAACTCGACCTCGCGGCAGGGTCGCGGCCGTGCAACTTACGTGTCCAGTCTCATATAGTCATCGGACGCGATTTCACATTACGTGTGAAGTCGCGTGAAGAGTGGCCGGGAAATCGCGTTTGGTGACATCAACCGCTTTCGAATACTCGGCGGATTCAAGGGGTGGCCGCGACAAGTCGGTTGAATCGTTCCCCTGGAGTCTCCCACTCCAGGGTCTTGCGTGGGCGCTCGTTGAGTAAGGCAGCGATGGCATCGAGGTCCTCTTGGGAGTGGACCGACAGGTCGGTGCCCTTGGGCAGAAACTGACGGACGAGGCCGTTCCAGTTCTCGTTGCTCCCGCGCTGCCAGGGCGAATGGGGGTCGCAGAAGTAGACGGGGACGCCGGTGGCGACTTTGAACGCCGCGTGCGTGGCCATCTCGATCCCCTGATCCCAAGTGAGGGACTTGGCCAGGTGCTCTGGTAGACGCACGATGTTCTTCGCCACTGCCGACGCGACGTGCTCGGCGGTGCGGTTCTCGAGCTTGATGAGCATGCCCATGCGGGTGGTGCGTTCCACCAGCGTGGCCACGGCGCTGGCGCCGCCCTCCCCGATCATGAGGTCACCCTCCCAGTGGCCCGGCACGGCCCGGTCTTCGACCTCCGGGGGGCGTTCGGAGATGTTGACCATCCCGAGGATCGCGCTTCGTCCAGAGGAGGCTCGAGAACGAGGACGTCTCCGAGCCCGGCCCGAGCGCAGGCAGGCGGTGAGCTCCTTGCGCAGCTCGCCCTTGGCCTGGACGAAGACCGCCTGGTAGATGGCCTCGTGCGACACCCACCACTCTGGCCGGTCGAGGTGCTCCTTGCGGCACCGGTGGGCGATCTGCTCGGGCGACCATTTCTTGGTGCGCAGCAGTGCCTGGACCTCCTCCCACAGCCAGGGGCGCTGCTCGGTCCAGGGAGCCTTGGGCCGGAGGGCGGCTCGTGCCGCTCGCTCTTCGGCCATCGCCGCCCGGTAGCACCTCCGCCCACCGTTGGCCGCAATCTCACGCCAGATCGTCGAGCGGTGCCGGCCGATGCGAGAGGCAATGGCTTCGTCGGACGCTCCAGCCTCGATGCCGACCCTGATCTCCTCGCGCTCAGACGCGCTCAGCGAGCCGGGGCGCCGCTTGCGTTCGCGTATCATGGCCACACCGTCGTCGCCAAGACCCGTTCTGAATGTGGATACCCTGTCGACGAACCGCTTGTTGGTGCCGCACACCGGAACGCTCCGTCGCACGAACCCCCATCGAACGACGTAATCCTGCACAGTTGAGGCAGGAACTCCCGTCAACGCCTCGGCTCTCTTATAGCTCGCTCCGGCGAGCACCGCCTCGACCGCCGCGTCGAGATCCGTTTGGCTCGAGCGGCGCTTCCGTCCTCGGGTCTCCATCTGACACCTCCAGGTCAGGAGATGTCGCGCTCACCCCTTGAGCCCAAGCTCCAGTTAATTCCAATCAGGCTCGCGAAGGCCCACAGAGCAGTTCGGCTGGGCGGCGATGTCTCGCCTACCGAAAGGTATCGAGCGCCGTCTCCAGCCGGGCGAGAAAGATCCGTCCGAAGGCGCTGTCGCCGGCGACGGCAATGCCCGCGAGATACGCATGAAGGCGCCACAAGTCGCGGCGTTCGGCGAAGCCGTCGTCGATAGGAAGGTGCTCCCGGTAGCTGTCGAACACCGCTCTCGGGGCGGGCTCGAAGTAGTCCACGAGGGCGAGGTCCATCTCTGGATGCCCGAAGTACGGTGCGGCATCAACAATCGCGGTTCCGGTGTCGGTGCCGACGAAGTTGTTCTGCTGCGCGTCCCCGTGGAGCAAGGTGGGAACTGGTTCCGGCCCAGACAGGCGGTCCAGCCGCCGGAGGACTCCTTCGACCCGAGAGGCCGATGTCGCAGGAAGACGCCGTGCGTCCACTGCGGCTCGGAGGCGGGGACGAAGTCGACGTTCGGCATAGAACTCGACCCAGGTCCCGGCGTTGGTGGGCCGATTGTCCTGAGGAAGAGGCCCGTAGAAGCCGTCGAAGGCCTCCAGGCCGAAGCGCTCCCCGTGGACGGCGTGCACGGCCGCGAGCGTGGCCCCGATCGCGCGCCAGTCCTCCGGGAGCCGGTCGCGACCGCGACGCCCCTCGAGCGCCTCGACGACAAAGACGACGCCAGAGGAGACTTGCACCACGCCGCTGCCAACGACGGCAGGGGTGGCAATGCCGGCCAGGTGAGCAAGAAGGGCGAGACCGTGAAGCTCGGCGTCGAACATGGCTGGTCCGGTGGGGTTGGTGTTGAGTTTGGCGAAGACCGATAGGCCCTCGCCGCGGAGGATGCCGCAGGGGTGCGAGGCCAGATGGTCGAGGTCGTCGAATGTCTCGGGGTGCCATCTACGGCCGAGATACGACGACACCATCCTCTGGACAGCCGTCACCACCTCGGGGTCCAGCAAAGGGTGGAGCCCGCGGATAGGAGGTGCAGGAGGGCTTCCTCTATCGGCTTCGGCGCGGTGCACGTCACCTATCGTGCCCCATGACGGCTCTCGCACACTCATCTTGGGCGCCGAATCGTCTGGACTGATGACTCCGTCGCGGGACCCTGCCAGGCCCCTGCCCGCGGCGTTCGGCATCGCCTCAGGACACGCGAGTGCTCACTTTCGTAAGCACGCGCGTGTCATCGAATGAGAATTCTCGTGTCACTTGGCGCGAACACACGCGTCATCTGGCGCGAATTACCGAGAGTCATCGGGCGCGACTTCACACTATGAGCAGCCGCTCGTCGTGCCGCAACTCGTGCACACGTAGCAGGAGCCGGCACGCTGCATGACCATGCCGCACTGGTAGCACAGCGGCGCGTCGCGCTGTTCGGCGCGAGCCGTCGCCGAGCCCGAGGTCGATGACGAGGAGCGTGCGGTTGTGGGGGCCCGGTCGTCGAGCCCCGATGGCGGAACCGAACTGACGCCAGAATCCTCCACCAGGTCCTGTTCGAGCGTGGCGGCTTCCTCGACGCCGGGAAGCGTCGGCTGCATGCGTTCAGAGGTTGAAAGCACGCCGAGGTCCTCGCGCTCTTCGAGCGGGAGGTAGTCGATCGCCAGCCGCCGGAAGATGTAGTCCATCAAGCTGGTGGCGATGCGCAGATCGGGGTCGTCGGTGATCCCGGCCGGCTCGAAACGCATGTTGCTGTACTTCCGGACGTATGTGGAGAGCGGGACACCGTGCTGCAACCCCAGGCTGACCGAGATCGAGAAGGCGTCCATGAACCCCGCCAGGGTCGAGCCCTGCTTCGAGACCTTCATGAACACCTCGCCCGGGCGCCCGTCGTCGTACTCCCCGACGGTCACGTATCCCTCGCAGTCGGCGACACGGAACGAGAAGGTGTTCGACTTGCGGCGCCGGGGCAGGCGCTCCCGGACCGCTCCCACGACAACCGTGTCACGCGACCGTTTCTGGGCCTGGGTGAGCGCGGCCTCGAGCTCGGCGATCCTGGCCATGGCGGCGCGGTCGCGCGCCTCGGCATCGGATCCCGGCGGGGCGACGTCGCCCCCCTCCTTCTTGGTGGTGGACAGCGGCTGGGCCACCTTGCAGTTGTCGCGGTAGATGGCGACGGCCTTGATCCCCAACCGCCAGGCGTCGAGATGCAGCTGCTCGATGTCCTCGACGGTCACTTCCTCGGGAACATTGACGGTCTTGCTAACGGCCCCGGACAAGAAGGGCTGCACTGCCCCCAACATCCGGATGTGCCCGGTGTAGTGGATCGTGTTGTCGCCCATCGAACAGGCGAACACCGGCATGTGATCGCCACTCAGGTGTGGAGCACCCACGATCGACTTGTGCTCGTCGACGTACGAGATGATGTCGTCGATCTGCTCCGGCATGTAGCCGAGCCTCGCCAATGCACGCGGCACGGTCTGGTTGACGATGGACATCGTCCCGCCTCCGACGAGCTTCTTCGTCTTCACGAGGCCGAGGTCGGGCTCCACACCCGTGGTGTCGCAGTCGAGCATGAGGGCGATGGTTCCTGTCGGAGCCAGGACGCTCGCCTGGGAATTGCGCACCCCGAACTGCTGACCGAGCTCGACGGCGTCGTCCCACGCCTCCTGGGCGGCAGAGAGCAGCTCCATCGGGACGAGCTCTTCGTCGATCTTGGCGACCTCGGTCCGGTGCATCTGCAACACGTTGAGCATCGCATCGCGATCAGCGTGGAAGCCCGCGAAGGGGCCCATCCGTGATGCCGTCCGGGCGGACACGGCGTAGGCGTGGCCCGTCATGAGCGCCGTGATCGACGCCGCCCAGGCGCGACCCTCGTCGGAGTCATAGGGCAGGCCCTGCGCCATGAGCAGCGCCCCAAGATTGGCGTAGCCGAGGCCCAGCTCACGGTACCGGCGAGAGTTCTCCGCGATCTTGTCAGTCGGGTAGTCCGCATTGCCGACCAGGATCTCCTGCGCCGTGAACACGACATCGACGGTGGCCTTGAAGCTCTCGGCGTCGAAGCTGTCGTCCTCACGCAGGTACTTGAGCAGGTTGATCGACGCCAAATTGCACGCGCTGTTGTCGAGGTGCATGTACTCGGAGCAAGGGTTGCTTCCGTTGATCCGGCCGGCGTTGGGGGCGGTGTGCCAGCGGTTGATCGTGGTGTCGAACTGCATGCCGGGGTCCGCACATTCCCATGCGGCATGGGCGATCTGACGGAAAAGATCGCGCGCCTTGACGACTCGGACAGCCGAGCCGTCGGTTCGGGCGGTGAGCGCCCAGTCGGCGTCGTCCAAGACGGCCTGCATGAACTCGTCGGTCACGCGCACCGAGTTGTTCGCGTTCTGATACTGGATAGAGAACGAGTCCGATCCGTCCAGGTCCATGTCGAAACCGCCGTCGCGCAGGACACGAGCCTTGCGCTCCTCGAGCGCCTTGCACCAGATGAAGTCCTCGATGTCGGGGTGGTCGTCGTTGAGGATAACCATCTTGGCGGCCCGACGGGTCTTCCCACCCGACTTGATGGTTCCCGCCGACGCGTCCGCCCCGCGCATGAACGACACGGGACCTGATGCCGTGCCACCTCCCTGGAGCCTCTCCACCGAGGCCCGGATGCTCGACAGGTTGACGCCGGCTCCCGACCCGCCCTTGAAGATGATGCCCTCTTCCCGGTACCAGTTGAGGATCGAGTCCATGGAGTCGTCGACGGCGAGAATGAAGCAGTTGTGCACCCGGAGACCCGCGCTCAGGTATTCGCCGCTCTCGGTCTGGATGTCGTAGACGTCCATTTCCTCGAGCTCTTCGACGGCGTCGATCTCCACGGCCGCGAAAGATCCGGGACCGGAGGATTCGGTGAGGCACCATTCCAGAAGGTCACCGGGACGCAGTTCACCGGCCGGCACGAAGCGTCCGTAGTTGTCGTCACCGCACTTCCACACCAGGTGGTCAGCCGTGACCTCCAGCTCATGGCCGGCCTTGGTGACGATCCGGAGGACCTTCTTCCTGCCGTTGTGCTTGACGGCTACCACCCGTGTCAAACCGAAAGCGTCGAAGACCTTCGTTCCCAAGCGGTTCTCCTCGACCAGCTGACCGATGGGCACGAGGCCCTCGGGGGTGCTCACCAGGGCGTGGTACGGCTGACACGCGCTGGCCTGCTGCGGCACGCCCTTCACGCCGATGTTGAACCACACCGGCGAGTTGAATGCGGCGCGCTGGTTCACGATGATGTGCTTGAGCTCGTCGCGGAAGGTCTCCGCCTCGGCGGCGTCCTCGAAGTAGCCGTCCTTGATCCCCCAGTCGGTGATGGTGTCCACCACGCGGTCGGCCACCTGCTTCAGGGAGGTCTCGCGCTCAGGGGTCCCGGGGGTGCCGCGGAAGTATTTCTGGGCCAGGATGTTGGTGGCGTTCAGGCTCCACGTGGTGGGGACCTCGACGTCGAGCTGCTCGAAGGCGATGCTGCCGTCGCGGTAGTCGGTGATGCGCGAGTCGCGCCGCTCCCACTCGACCTCTTCGTAGGGGTGGACCCCTTCGGTGGTGAAGTGCCGCCGGATGCCGATAGCGGTCCGCTGCGGGGCGATTGCCATGATCGTTGTTCCACCCTTTCCTTGGTTCCCAGCGTAGGTGCCGGCCATCCCGGGAAGGCCGGGCTCCCTCGCCTTGCCCTCCCTCAGACCACAAGATGTTGTGGTCTCCCCTGAAGTGGCCCCCAGATGCAGTGGACATTACAGCACTGTAGTTACGGAGGTGTCAATGGCTTGCGCCCCCCGTCGGCCCTGGTCGCGACCCGTTCGCGAAGGTTTGCACCCCGGGCCCCGGGGTGGGCGGGAGGACCTCCCGCGGGACGTGCCTGGGGACAGGGAATAGGGTCCGGCGGTGGCCTGCGTGATCGCCATCGATGCGGGGACCAGCGGCATCCGGGCGCTGGCGGTCGACGAGTCCGGGGCCGTCGTCGACGTCTCGCACCGCGAGCTCACCCAGCACTACCCCCGCCCGGGATGGGTGGAGCACGACCCTGCGGAGATCTGGGACGCTGTGCTGGGCACCGTGGCCGAGGTCGCCGGGCGCCGCGCCGCGGCGGGCAGTTCCGTGGCCGCCATCGGCATCACCAACCAGCGCGAGACGGTGGTCGCCTGGGACCGCTCCACCGGCGGTCCGCTGCACCGCGCCATCGTGTGGCAGGATCGGCGCACCGCCGAGCGTTGCGACCAGCTGCGCGTGGAGGGGCGGCTCCCCGGGGTGCGCGAACGGACCGGGCTCGTCCTCGACCCCTACTTCTCGGCCACGAAGATGGAGTGGCTCCTCGGTCCCGGCGGCGTGGCGGTAGACGACAACCTCGTGCTCGGCACGGTCGACGCCTGGCTCATCTGGAACCTCACCGGCGGCACCGGCGGTGGGGTCCTCGCCACCGACGCCTCGAACGCCTCGCGCACCTTGCTCTACGACATACGCGATCGTGGCTGGTCCGACGAGCTGTGCGAGCTCTTCGGCGTCCCTACCACCGCGCTGCCCGAAGTCCGGCCCTCGTGCGGGCGCTTCGGGGCCGTGCGGGGCGCGCTCGGCGACGCGGCGCCCTCCCTGGCCGGTGTCCCGGTGAGCGGCGTGGCGGGTGACCAGCAGGCCGCCCTCTTCGGCCAGGCGTGCGTGGAGCCGGGCATGGCGAAGGTGACGTATGGGACGGGGAGCTTCGTCTTGCTGAACGTCGGTGAGGAGTGCCCGCCGCCCTCGGAGGGCCTGCTCACAACGGTGGCGTGGGACCTCGGCGAGCACGGCGGCTCGTCACCTGTGGCGTACGCGCTCGAGGGGGCGGTGTTCGTCACCGGTGCCGCCATCCAGTGGCTGCGCGATGGCCTCGGCCTGATCGAGGAGGCGGCCGGCATCGGACCTCTGGCCGAGCAGGTCGACGACAGCGAGGGCGTGTTCGTCGTGCCCGCCTTCACGGGACTGGGCAGCCCGTGGTGGGACCCCTACGCCCGCGGCACGATCACGGGCCTCACGCGCGGCCTGGGCGCGACCCACATCGCGCGCGCCGTCGTCGAGGCCATGGCGTACCAGGTGCGCGACGTCGTCGACGCCATGACGGCGGCGGGAACGGAAGTCGCCGCGTTACGCGTCGACGGGGGCGCGGCCGTGCTCGACCTCCTACTGCAGATCCAGGCCGACCAGCTACGCGTGCCCGTGGCGCGGCCCTCCACCACCGAGACCACCGCACTCGGGGCCGCCACCCTGGCCGGACTGGCCGAAGGCGTGTGGGCGACCCTCGACGACCTCGAGACGACCTGGTCACTCGAGTCGCAGTTCACGGCCCGGGCCACGTCTGTGGCCGCGGACCGTGCCTACGAAGGCTGGCGCCGCGCCGTCGAGCGATCCCTGGGGTGGGCCGTCCCGAGGAGCTGAGCAGCGCACCCCGACGCCGTTTTCGGCGCGCTCCTCCGTACCATGGCAACGCCCGGAGCCGCACGGTCCCTGGGGAGAGGAACGCCCGACAGTGCTCCTGCTCTACGTCATCGGATTCGTGGCCGGGATGATCGCGGGCATCTCCCCCTGCATCTTGCCGGTACTGCCCGTGGTGCTCGTGGCCGGGGCCACGGTGCCCACGACCACCGACACCGACACTGACAGCGACACCAGCACCAGCACCGACACCGGCACCGACACCGCCCCGGACACCGGCGACACACCCGACTCCGCCCCGAAGCGCCAGCCAGCCGGGACACGAGGCTCGGGCGACAGCCTGCGCGTGGCGGTACGCACCTCGAGGTCGGCCTCGGTGGTCACCCGGTCTCCGTCGCGTCCTCGCAGCTACCGCGCCTATGCCGTCGTGGGCGGTCTCGTCGTCAGCTTCAGCATCGTCACCCTCGTGGGGTCGGCGCTGCTCAGTGCCATCGGCCTGCCCCAGGACTTCCTGCGCGACGCCGGCCTCGTCGTCCTCGGCGTGGTGGCGGTCGGGCTCATCGTCCCGCCCCTCGGACACCTCCTGGAACGGCCCTTCGCCCGCGTGGCCCAGCGCCAGCCCAACGGGAACGCGGGAGGGTTCGTCCTGGGGCTCGGGCTCGGCGCGCTCTTCGTGCCGTGCGCGGGCCCGGTGCTCACCGCCATCTCCGTGGTGAGCGCCAACCACCGCGTCGGCTTCGCGTCGGTGGTGCTCACCTTCGACTTCGCCCTGGGTGCGGCGGTCCCCCTGCTCGTCTTCGCCCTCGCCGGCCAGCGAGTGGCGGAGCGCGTCTCGGCCTTCCGGGCGCACGCCGCACTGGCCAGGCAGGTGGGCGGGGTGGTGCTCCTGGCCATGACGCTCCTGATCGCATTCAACGTCACCCAGGGCCTGCAACGCGTCGTGCCCGGGTACACGACCATCCTGCAGCACCATGTCGAGGGCGGCTCCTACGCCAAGAAGCAGTTGGCCGCCATCACCGAGGAGAAGACGGGGGGCAAGCTAGGAAGCTGCGCGCCTGGCCTGAACACGCTCGAGGACTGCGGGGCGGCGCCGAACTTCCAAGGCGTCACGGCCTGGCTCAACACGCCCGGCGACCGGCCCCTCTCCCTGGCGTCGCTCAAGGGCAAGGTCGTGCTGGTCGACTTCTGGACCTACTCGTGCATCAATTGTCAGCGGTCGCTGCCCCACGTCGAGTCGTGGTACGCGCGCTACCACTCCGACGGGCTGGAGGTCGTGGGCGTGCACACCCCGGAGTTCGCCTTCGAGCACGTCGTGTCGAACGTGTCTGCGGCGGCCGGGCAGCTGGGCGTCAAATACCCCATCGCCGTGGACGACGCCTACAAGACGTGGGACGCGTACCAGAACGAGTCCTGGCCCGCCGAGTACCTGATCGACGCCACCGGTCAGGTCCGCCACGCCGAGTTCGGTGAAGGCGACTACGGCGGCACCGAGTCGCTCATACGCACCCTCCTCGTCGACGCCGACCCCAAGGTGAAGCTCCCGCCGCCCACCGACGTGCCCGACAACACGCCCACCGTCGCCCAGACACCGGAGTCCTACCTCGGCTACCACTACGGGCTGCCGAATTTCGACGGCACGACCATCACCGAGAACAAGCCCGCGCTGTACCAGTTCCCGGCGTCGCTGCCCCCCGACTACCTGGCCTTCGCCGGGACATGGACCGTCAATGCAGAGGAGATCACCTCCGGTGCCGATGCCCGCCTCGAGCTCGCCTTTCAGGCCAACGACGTGTACCTGGTGCTCGGAGGCTCGGGCACGATCAAGGCCACCGTGGGCTCGCACACCGAGACCATCGACGTGTCGGGCATCCCCCGGCTCTACACCCTGGTGTCGTCACCGAACTTCGAGTCCGAGACCATCGTGCTCAGCTTCACCTCGGGCGTCGACGCCTACGACTTCACCTTCGGCTGACGGCTGCTCCTCCTATCGCGGCGCCAGGGCGCTGTAGTCGGCACGCCCCAGAGGGCCCGAGATCAGTGACCCGTTGGCGGTGGGCACCGCCGCCACCTGGTCGTCCACGAACAGCGTGACGTGGTCGACACCGGGGAATGCGGTGGCGGTGTACACGAGCTGAGCGGCGGCCAGGATCTGATCCTGGCCACCGAGATTCGTGAAATCGTCGCGAAGGTCCACCGACGCGTCGCCGTTGACCAGGGACCTGAGGATGAGCGGACCCGTCGTCGACAACGGGCTCTGCACACCCTTGGCCTGCTCCGATGTGGTCGGACCCTTCGCCAGCTTGCGCAACACGGTGCTGAGGCTCACCGGGGACCGCGCTCCTCGGTTCACCGCGACGAGATCCTGGCCCAGCACGAGGTAGAGCGTGACGTTGTCGACCGGTGCCGCCGGGCCCGGTGCGGGTGACGTGGAGGCCGGGGCCATCAGGCCCGGCGGAACCAGCTGGCGGTCGATGACGTGGGCGCTGCCGTCGGCACCGATGGCGCAGCTGCACAGGAGAAGCCCCGTCACCATCAGGGCGAGAACCGGTCTCATTCGCCCGCCACCGGCAATGCGATCGTGAAGCGGGCCCCGCCTTCAGGCCGGTTCTCCACCGCGATGCTCCCACCATGGGCACGCACGTGCTCTGCGGCGAGAGCGAGCCCGAGACCGGTACCGCTCGTGGCGTTCCGACGGCCCGCCGCCGCCCCCCGGAAGAAGCGGTCGAAAACATACTCCCTCTCGCCGACAGGGACTCCCGGACCGTTGTCCTCCACGCTGACCGTGGTCCTCGAGCCGTTCCGGTCCACTGCGACGAGGACCGCACCTCCCGCGTAGGCATCGGCGTTGTCGAGCAGGTTCGCCAGCACGCGCTGCAGGCGCCGCTTGTCCGCCCGCACGACACCCCCCACGGCGTCGGGGGAGACCTGCACCCGGACGCGCTGCGCACGGGCGGCGACAGTACGCTCGACCAGCTCGTCGAGCGGCATCTCCTCGATGTCGAGGTCGCCGGCACCGGCGTCCAGGCGCGAGATCTCGAGCAGGTCCTGCACCATCGTCGAGAACCGCGTCACCTCGAGGCGCAACAAGTCGAGCGCACGCTGTCCGTCGGGCGGGAGCGACCCCCGGAAGGCCTCCATGACGTCCACGGACGCGGCCACTGCCGTGAGCGGGGAACGGAGCTCGTGGCTCACGTCGGAGGCGAAGCGCGCGTCGCGCCGGATGCGCTGTTCGAGACTGCTCACCATCCCGTTGAACGAGGCCGCCAACGAGCCGAGATCCGGGTCGTTGTCGACCGGCAGCCGCCGATCGAGGTCGCCGCCGGCGATGGCCGTGGCGACCGTGGCCACGCCGGTCAGCGGCATCATGAGCCGGCGACTGGCCCATCGTCCCAGCAGGCACCCGGCGGCGGTGGTGGCGAGGGCGGTCCCGGCAAGGATGGCACCGAGGGTGTCGAGCGTCTGCTGCAGATCACCGAGCGTGCGCACCTGGAAGAAATCGGCTCCGATCGACGGTATGGGCACACCGACCGCCAGGGAAGGGGTGCCGTCGAGGACGAATCGTTGCTCGGCGGGGTGGCCGGCGCGCACCGCGGCGGTCAGCGACGTCGGGAGGCTGCCCCGACCGAGGGATACCGAAGGCGAGTACCAACGGCCGCCCCTGTAGAGGAGGGAGCGGGTGCCTTCCGGCGTCACCAGGGACGAGAGGACCCCGGGGATGTCGGTCGAGGGTGATTGGAGCTCCTGCTGGACGAATCGTGCGTTCGCCAATGTCTGGGTGACACTCCCCGTCTGACGCCGCGACAGCAGGTAGTGGTACGCGACGGCGTAGGTAACCAGGGCGAGGGTCAACGACACGAGAGCGGCGCCGATGCCGAAACCGAACATGGCCCGGGCTCGCAGGCCATGACGGCGGGTCCTTCCCTCGTGCCGTGCCGGACGGCGGATGCGCCTCACGGTTGGAGCTTGTAACCCAGTCCCCGGACGGTGACGAGCCGTCGCGGTGTCGAGGGGTCGTCTTCGATCTTGGCTCGCAGACGACGCACCGTCACGTCAACCAGGCGGACATCACCGAAGAAGTCGTAGTCCCAGACCTGCTCGAGAAGCTGGGTCCGGCTGAGGACCCAGCCCGGGTTCTCCGCCAGTGCGCACAAGAGGTGGAACTCGGTCCGGGTCAGCCGTAGCTCCTCGTCCCGCAGCCTCGCCAACTGGGCCTGACGGTGGATCTGGAGATCCCCGACGCGCAGGAGCTGAGCATGGGCCGGACCCACCGTCGTGCGGCGCAGCAGCGCCCGGATGCGGGCGGTGAGCTCCTTGGCCGCCACGGGCTTGACGACGTAGTCGTCCGCTCCGGACTCGAGCCCCGCCACCACGTCATGGGTGTCGGACCGGGCCGACACCATGATGATGGGCACGTCGTGCGTGCTCCGCAACGCACGCGTGACTTCGAAGCCGTCGAGCCCGGGCAGCATGACGTCGACGAGCACGACGTCCGTGGGTCGCTGGTCGAAAGCCGTGAGCCCCTCTTCACCGCTACCGGTGTCGGCGACCGAGTACCCCTCGCTCTCGAGGAACATCGAAAGCGCGCTGCGGATGCTCTCATCGTCCTCGATCACCAGTATGCGAGCACCCATCCTTCCCTGCCCCCGTCCCGGATCCCGGCGTCCCGATCCCGCCGGATACCAACCACCAGGTTAATCCCGGCCTCCGAATCCTTCGCCGCGCCATACACGATCCATCGCCGGCATGCCTGTGGGCGACGCCGGGCTGCGGGCCCCGCAGTGACGCCGTCGCTTTGTCACGGTTTTGTCACAACCCTGTTCCTGCCGTGTCGCATCGCACTGGGAACGTGGCGACGGGTAGTCCGATGCCGGCGGGGAGTGACTTGGGATTGTGACCGTCCGCAGCGGACGGTCCGTCGAAACTGGGAGGTACCTGAATGCGCCGTAAACTCATGATGGGGGTTTTCGCCCTTGCTCTTCCCGCTGCCGCCATCGGGGTCGTCGCCTCGCCGGCGACGGCGACGCCGAAGCCGACGTTCTCGGGCAATGCGACGGGAACGGTGAGCTGCACGCTGCCCAAGCTGAAGATCAGCTTCAGCCCGCCCTTGACAACGGCCTATACCGGTTCCGACTCCATCACCGTCAAAGGCACCCTGAAGGACTGCTCCAATGCCGGCGGGAACGTCAACGTCACCTCGGGCAAGATCCTGAGCGGAAGCTTCAGCTCGTCCGGTGGGTGCGCCGGGCTTGTCAACGGGACGACCTCCCCGGTGAAGCTCACGATTTCGTGGAAGGGCAAGTCACTGCAGGGAGGGAAGGCCACCATCAACAACAGCGTTATGAGTATCAACGGCGCCGCGCCCGCGTTCAACAGTGCGGACGACGTCGGGTTCGAGCTCCCCAACCCGGGCCACGGTGGCTCGATCACCGGCTCGTTCGCGGGCAGCGTCACCCATGAGAGCTTCGCCTACTCGACCACGACCGCCGGGACAGCGGGCGCCGACTGCGCTCCACGGACGACGGCGAGCGGCAAGACGAAGCCGGCCAAGGGGATCAAGAAGCTCAGTGTCAAGACGGGGACGATCACGCTGTAGTCGCCAGTCGCCTACCCGCCTTCTCCGTCGAGGCGGAAGTGACAACAACGGTCATGGGGGTGGGCCAGCGCCCACCCCCATGACGTTTCCCAGATCCGGGAATCAAGAGGGGGCGACGCACGAGGCACCCGCGGGACCGCGTTCAGCTCGTTCCCGCAGTGCCACGGCGACGCCACACGACGCGGCCGCCGGCCTCGTAGCGGGCCACGCGCAACGCCGAAGCGCCGATCAACACGGCCAGCTGCGACGGTGAGGCCACGGTGTTGGCCAGGGCGGACGCGATGACCAGAGCGAACAGGACCGGCGTGAGCGCGGCGCCAGAGCGACGAGACGTCTTCGGACCGGAACGGGGTTCTTCCCCCACCCCGCACTAGTTTGGAGCCTTGCCGCGTCGACGGCAGGACGACGCGACAAAGGACGTGTCCACATGATCGAAGACCTGTCCGACCCTCGTCGGGTGGAGCCCCCTTATGTCGCCACCGAAAGGGCCATGCTCGAAGGGTGGCTCGAATTCCACCGCACCACCTTGGTGCTCAAGTGCGAGGGACTCGACGATGCGGCGCGCAAGTCGCGGCCCGTGCCCAGCTCGAAGCTCTCGCTGCACGGCCTGCTCCGGCACATGGGGGAGGTGGAACGGAACTGGTTCCGACGGGTGCTTCTCGGGGAGCCCGACGCCGCTTCGATCTGGTACGACCCCGCCGTCGAGGACAGCGAGCTCGTGCCTCTCGACGAGGCCGACTGGGACACCGACTTGGCTGCGTGGCAGGCCGAATGCGAACACAGCAGGGCCGCGGCAGCGCCGCGCTCGCTCGATGACACCGGTTGGCGCGACGGTGAGCCGTGCTCACTGCGGTGGATCTACACGCACATGATCGAGGAGTACGCCAGACACAACGGCCACGCCGATCTCATCAGGGAGCTCGTCGACGGCAGCGTCGGCTGGTAGTCGGTGTCGGATCAGCTTGCAGGAGAAGGGATCCGGCGCCGACGGCGCCGACAGCGCACCGGTGAGCTCAGGCGGCGGGCTCCGCGGTGGCGCCGGCGGGCGCGGGCGACAGCGGCGGGACGGGGGCCGGCTCGTAGCCGTCCCCGTCGGCCGAGGGGCGGACCTGCGCAACGTCAGCGCCCCCCACCACGCCGTGGCGCTTGGCGTAGCGGTCCACGTACTCCTGGCTCGTGAGGTTCCGGATCTCGAACATGAGCTCGTCGGTGGCAGCCCGCAGTGTCAGCGGGTCGCTCGCCTCGTGACGCTCGAAGCGTGACAGGTCGAGCGGGGCGCCGAAACGCACCGTCACCCTTTTGAAGGGGCGGGGCAGGTTGGAGCCCGGTCGCTGGACCGTCGAAGTGCCGACCATGCCCACCGGGATGACCGGCACTCCGCACCCGAGGGCGAGGCGCGCCGCGCCGGTGTGGCCCCGGTACAGCCTGCCATCGGGCGAGCGCGTGCCCTCGGGGTAGATCCCGAGCGCCCGGCCCGACTCGAGGACGTCGCGCGCCGCCACCAATGCCCGCTCCGAGGCGCTCCCGCCCTCACGCCGCATGGGGATCTGGCCCACGGCACGGAAGAACCATGCCGTCTTCCACGAGTCGAAGTACTCGGCCTTGGCCACGAACGTGACGCGCCGGCGTAACACCAAGGGGAGGAACATCGAGTCGAGGAAGGCCACGTGGTTGGGCGCCAGGATCACCGGGCCCGTGGCCGGGACATGGGCACGGCCCTCGACCTTGATCCTCCAGAACAGAAAGAAGAAGGGGCTGAGCAGGACCTTCAGCACCCAGTAGGTCACCGCCCCACGGTAGCGCACGCGGCGCGACGCGGTGAATTGGACACCCACCCCGGTGGCGGGCCGGGCACCGCTGCCAGCGTCTCGGTCCCCGGCACCGCCACTAGCGTCTGTCGGATGGCGCGCCGGCTGACCGCACGGGGACAGCGACGCCGCCTGGAGCTGCTCGACTACGCGGCCCGGCAGTTCGCTTCGCAGGGATACCACCCCACGTCGGTCACCGACATCGTCGACGGCCTGGGCGTGGGGAAAGGCGTCTTCTACTGGTACTTCGCCTCCAAAGAGGAGCTCCTGCGCCAGATCCTCACCGACGCGCAACGGGACCTGCGCCGCACCCAGCGCCAAGCGATCTCGGACGAGCCCGATCCGGTGCGCCGTATCGAGGCCGGCATCAGGGCGTCGGTGGCATGGCTCGACGCCAACCGCCACCTGTTCGTGCTCCTGGAGTTCGCCCGCACCGAGGAACGGTTCGCCCCGCTCATCCGCCAAGGGGAGGAGCAGGCCGTGGCCGACGCCCTCCCCCATGTGAAGGCCGGCATCGCCGCCAACATGATCCGGCGGGACGACCCCCTGGTCCTGGCCCACGCCATCCTGGGCGTGACAGACCGCCTGGCGCGGGTGCTCGTGCTCGAGCAGGGCCGCGCCGCCGACGAGGCGGGCGCGGCGGCGGTGGCGTTCTGCTTGGAGGGCATCCTCTCCCCCGCCGCGGCGCAGCGCCGGCTCGGACATCGGTGACACACTGTCCGCCCATGGCCGCGACGCAAACGTTTCGATTCAGCTACGGCGTCTTCCGCCTCCTGCTCTCGCTCCTCGGCATGGGACCGGCGTTCTCGCGCGTCGAGCTCGACGACGGCACCCTGCGTGTGCGCATGGGATGGGCGTTTCGCGCTTCGGTCCCGGTCCGGCACATCACCTCCGTCGAGCCGCGCACCGGGCTCGTCGGCGGCATCGGCGTGCACGGCTGGAACGGCCGCTGGCTCGTGAACGGCGCCACGACGGGGCTCGTGGCGATCACCGTCGATCCGCCCGGCCGGGCCTCGATGATGGGCATCCCCGTCAAGCTGCGGGAGCTCACCCTCAGCCTCGAAGACCCCGACGCCCTGGTGGCCGCCCTGCGCCGGTGACCGGACGGCGCCCGGACGGCACCGGGGTCAGTGCAACTTGGTGAGGGTCCGTCGAAGATTGCGCACGGCCTGGCCGATGCGCTGCTCGTTCTCGATGAGTGCAAAGCGCACGTGGCCGTCGCCGCCCGGCCCGAAGCCGACGCCGGGCGAGGTCGCCACCTCCGCCTCCGACACCAGGAACGACGAGAATTCCAGTGAGCCCATCTCGCGGTAGGGCTCGGGGATGGGGGCCCACACGAACATCGTCCCCTGGGGCGGGGTGAGGTTCCACCCCATGCGGTTGAGCCCTTCGCACAGGGCGTCGCGTCGTGCCAGGTAGTTCTCGTTGACCCACTTGGGGTAGTCGGGCACCTCGTTCATGGCCACGATAGCCGCGATCTGGATGGGCTGGAACGTGCCGTAGTCCAGGTAGCTCTTCAGCTTGGTGAGCGCGGCCACGATCTCGGCGTTGCCCACCAGGAACGCCACGCGCCATCCCGCCATCGAGAACGACTTGGTGAGCGAGTACAGCTCGACCGCCACGTCCTTGGCCCCCGGCACCTGCAGGATCGAGGGCGGCTGGTAGCCGTCGAAGGAGATGTCGGCATAGGCGAAGTCGTGCACGAGGACGACGTCGTGCTCGCGGGCGAAGTCGACGATGCGCTGCATCCACGCCAGGTCCACGCACGCCGTGGTCGGGTTGTGGGGGAACGACAGCACGATCACCCGGGGCTTGGGCCACGCGGAGCCCCACGACTCCATCAGGTTGTCGAAGAACGCCTCCGACGCCGGTGGGCCGTCGACGTTGGTGGAGTGCTCCAGGCGGACCTGGCGCACCTCGGCACCGGCGAACAGCGGGGCGTAGATGTGGATGGGGTACGACGGCGACGGCACCAGCGCGCTGTCGCCGGGGCCGAGCAGCACCCACATCAGGTGCGACATCCCCTCCTTGGCGCCGATGGTGGTCACCACCTCGGTCTCGGGGTCGAGCTCCACGCCGAAGCGGCGCAGGTAGAGCGAGGAGATCGCCTGACGGAGCTTGGGGATGCCCTTGCTCGACGAGTAGCGATGGTTCTTGGGGTTGTGGACGGCCTCGGCGAGCTTCTCCACCGCGGCGTCGGGGGAAGGCAGGTCGGGGTTGCCGAATCCGAGGTCGATGACGTCGCGACCGGCCCGGCGGGCCGCCAGCTTCAGCGCCTCGATGTGCGCGAAGACGTACGGGGGCAGGCCGTTGATCCGTCGGAACTCCATCGCGCGAGGTTAGCCCTCGTCCCCGGCCCGGCCTGCCGCATGGGGGTCAGCCGCGCACGAAGGCGACCGCCTCGGCCACGGCCTCGAGCGACTCCGGCCACGCGCACACCGCCCAGGTGGCGCCGGCGGTCTGCACCTCCTGCAGCCACTGTGCGATCCGGGGGGCGTCCCCGGCCACCGGACCGGCCCAGGTCACCTCGCAGCGCGGCTGGAGACCCGCCACCGCGGCGGGCTGGCCCTCCCACAGGTTGACCGCCGCGCCGAGCTCCACGGCGAGCTCGTTGGTTGTCCGCGTCCCTCCACCCACCCACACCGGCACACCGGAGCCGAGCACGTGGGACGCGCAGGCGCGCAGCGCCAACCGGCGGTCGTCGGGCGCGGTGTAGGGGATCCCAAAGGCGCGGTTCTCGGCCGCGCTCTTGCTGTCCCCGGTGCCGAGCCCCGCGATCAGGCGTCCCGGTGCCATCCGGTCCAACGACAACAGCTCCTCGACCAACACCTCGACGGACACGAGCCCGACGCGCGCCACGAGCGGGCCGAAGTGGACGGTCCGCGTGGTCGCCGCTATGGCTCCGAGGACCGGGAAGGCGGAGAGCGCGGGGCGCTCGGGCGCGCCCATCGGCCACAGATGGTCGAACACGAAGACCCCGTCGAGGGCGAGCTCCTCGGCGCGACGCGCCGCGGCGAGCGCGGCGGTGTCGTCGCGGAACGTCGGAAGGGTCACGCCGACCCGCACAGCACCTGACCCCGGCGATCAGGCCACGTCGACCCGGTAGCGGTCCCCGGCACGGGCCACCAGCGCGGCTCCGATGGCCCCGGCCCGTTCACCGAGCTGCGCGGGGAGGATCCGCACCTCGGGTCGGTAGGCGCGTCCCTCGAGCAGCTCGTCGAAGGCGGTGTGCACCTTGTCGTGCACCAGGTTCACCGTCTCGACCAGCCCGCCCCCGTACACCATGACGGCGGGGTCGAGGGCGAGCGCCAGGTTGGAGAGCCCCAGCGCCAGCCACCACCCGAGCTCGCCCAGCACGTCCAGGGCGCCGGCATCACCGGCCTTGGCCGCCACGGTGACGTGCTCCCCCCTCACCGACCCCGGGTCCCCACCGGCGAGGTCCACCACCTCGGCGAGACGCCCGGCATGGGCCGCCTCGCGCGCCAGGCGTCCGAGACCGCTCCCCGAGGCAAAGCGCTCCCAGCAGCCCCGCTTGCCGCACGGGCACGGCGGCCCCGTGGGGTCGACCACCATGTGGCCGATCTCCCCGGCGAACCCCGACGCTCCCCGCACCACGTGCCCCCCGGCGACGATCCCACCCCCGATCCCGGTGCCGAGCGTCACCATCACGGCGTCGGTGACGCCGACGGCGGCGCCGAAGGCCCATTCCGCCACCGTGGCGCAGGTGGCGTCGTTGTCGACCACCGTCCGCAGCCCACCGAGGCGCTCAGAGAGGCCGTCGGCGATGTCGAGCCCGCTGCCCCGGGGCAGGTTGGGGGCGAAGCGCAGCACGCCGGTGTTGTCCACCAGCCCGGGCGCTCCCACCCCGACCGACGCCACCTCGACGTCGATCGTCTCGCGCAGCTGACGGGTCACCGAAGCGAGGACCTCGATCACCGGCTCCGGCGCGCTCCCATCGCCGACGGCGCCAGCGGCGGGCGCAGGAGCGTGGCCCGCGCTGGGCACGCGCAGCTCCGACAGCACCACGCCCTCGTCGTCGACGGCCAGGCCGAGCACCTTGGTGCCCCCCAGGTCGATCCCGATCGTCACCTGCCTCGCCACGCCGACCTCCTGTGCACGGGTCCGGCGATCGGAGGTGGAGCGGCGCTCACGTCGTGAGCGAGGACTCGACGCGGGCCTTGAGCTCCTCGAGGGCGGTGTGCATGATGCGGCTCTGCGCCCGGCGCTTGATGAACCCGGGGAGTGGGACCCGCAGCTCGACCTCGAGGGTGTAGGTGACCTCGGTGGAGCCGTCGCCGGTGGCGTCGAAGCGGTAGCTGCCGTCGAGCTTGGACGTGAGGTCGCCGGCGGTCTGCTTCCAGGCAAGCGTCTTGGGAGGGCCCGAGTAGTCGTAGGCGAGCGTGTAGCTGGTCGAACGGCCGAAGGCCCCGGCCCGGAAGGTCGCCTCGGCGGGCCGCCCTTCGGCGTCACGCCGCTCGACGACGACCTGCTTGATGTCGGCCGCCCATTCCGGGTACCGCTCGATGTCGCTCACCACGGCGAAGCACTGCTCCGGCGTGGCGGTGACGACCATTCGCTCGGTGGCCAGTTCCGCCGCCACAAGCACTCCTTTGCTTCTGGTCTCGTCGTCGAGGCACCGACATGGTGCCGCTCCCAGGCCTCGGGCGCGGTGGGCGGCGTTCAGCCTTCCACGTCCCGCAATGCCGCGGCCAGCCTATGTGCGAGGAGGTCCCACGCGAAGCCCTTCTCCACTCGGCGCCGGGAGGCCCGGCCCATGCGGGCCCGGAGCGCGTCGTCGGCGAGGAGCCGGCGCAGGGCCCCCGCCACCCGCCCGGAGTCGCCCGGGTCGTCGACCACGAGGCCCGTCTTCCCGTGGACGACGGCCTCGTCGGCGCCCCCGCTGCGCCCGGCGACCTGGGCCACCCCACAGGCGGCCGCCTCCAGGAAGACGATGCCGAAGCCCTCCTGCTCGAGCCCCAGCCACCGGTCGCGGCACGCCATCACGAAGACGTCGGCCACACCGTAGAGACGGGGCAGCTCGTCGTCGGGGACCGCGCCGAGCATCCGCACGGGGGCACGGGAGGCGCGCACCCTGGCGTCGAGCCGCTCCCGGTCGCGCCCGGCGCCGGCGATGAGCACGGTCAGGTCGGGGAACGAGGGGGCCAGGGCGGCGGCGGCGTCGATCAGCACGTCCATCCCCTTGCGGGGGACCAGGCGGCTCACGCTCACGACCACCGGCGCGTCGGGCGCCAGGCCCAGCGCGGCGCGCGCCTTGCGACGGGCCGCGGGGGAGCGGCCGCAGCCTGGTGGTGTCCACGCCGGGGGGGACCTCCACCACCGGTGGCATGTGCGCCGCGGCCACACGCCGGGCCTCGGCGGCGGGGTAGCCGCCGGCACACACCGCCAGGCGGGCCCGGGCCAGGACACCGGCGAGCGCCTGGCGCGAACCCGGGAGCCGGCCCGGCACCGTCACCTCGGCACCGTGGAGCACCACCGCGTAGGGCAGACCCCCCAGCGCGGGGCCCACGAGGCCCAGGGGGAGCGCGGGGTCGATGACGACCAGGGAGGCCCCGACGTCGTGGGCCAGGGCCCGGATGCGGCGCGCCGTGGCGGGCGTCGGCAGGAGAACCCGGCCCGCCACCCTGTCGATGCGGATCCCGAGCGCTCTCTGCTGCGCGTCGAAGCCCGGCGCGCCGGCGTGCGAGGAGGCCGTGAGGACCGCGAACCCCGACGGGTCCATGCGGCTCCAGAGCTCCCACAGATACGCCTGGATGCCGCCGACCTTGGGCGGGAAGTCGTTGGTGACGAGGAGGTGGGTCATCCACCTGGTCCGATGCCCGGCGCGTGCACCGGCCCATGCTTCCACGCATCGGGGCCCCGCCCACCCGGCGGCGGCCCCGGTGGGCCCGTCAGCCGGTGGCCGAGGGCCTTCAGCCGGTAGCCCAGTCCCTGTCCACGCCCGAGTGCCGCAGCGCAGGCACGAGGCCGGCGCGCGTCAGCATGCGCATCGCCCTCGCCTCCTCCACGTCGACGACCACGGCGTCGTCGGCCTCACGCCCGAGCACGTAGGTCACCAGGCAGTCCTCGCACGCCGACGAGCCCTGGAGCTCGCAATCGTCACAGCTGATGCAGATGGTGGCCTCACCGGTCACCGTGAGGACCTCTCGGTCCGGCCCGTCCGTCGGTGTCATCGGTGACAGGGTCGCGCCCGGGTGTAACGGGGATGCCGGCGCGTCAGGCGGAGGCACCGCCAGCCTCGGCGGGGGCCTCCTCCCCTGCCTTCCCCGGGGCTCGGGCATCGCCCTCCCGAGCGCCGGCATCGTCGCCGTCGAAGGTCTCGATGGCGCGGCCGTGCCCGCACCAGCGACACCGCACCTCGAGGACGGACTCCGAGAGGACCTCCACGTCCTCCACCGACAGCTCGCCCCCCACGCTGTAGTGGTGGAACGCCCTGGTGCGGCGGTCGGTGACGACGTCGAAGCGCGTGATGTTTCCGCACGCCGTACAGCGGTACCGGGTCGGGCTCACCGACCCAAGCTACCGCCGTGGCCGATGGCCGCCCGCCGGGCCACCGTCCGCGTCGGCGAACACCCTCGTGCTTACGATCTCGTCGTGGCCATAGGCGTGTCGTCGCGTTGGGCTCGGTGGGTGGGCCTCGCCGGCCGGCGCGCCAGACCGGGCGCGGTACCGGCGCCGACCGCCGACCTGGGCGCCGCCCTCTTCGACGTGTGCTTCGCGGTGGTCGACGTGGAGACGACGGGCGGCTCGCCGGCCACGGCCGCGCTGACCGAGATCGCGGCAGCCAAGTACCAGGGCGGCGAGTGCGTGGGTGAGTTCCAGTCGCTGGTGGATCCGGGGTGCGCAGTCCCACCGCTGATCTCGTTGCTCACCGGGATCACCGATGACATGGTGCTCGGCGCCCCGCCGGTGTCGAACGTGCTGCCGTCGTTGCTGGAGTTCGTGCGCGGCTCGGTGATCGTCGGCCACAACGTCAGGTTCGACCTGTCGTTCCTCGACGCCGCCCTCGGCGCCAGCGGCTACGATCCGCTCCCGAACACGACCGTCGACACCCTGGCACTCGCCCGTCGCCTCGTCCGGCCCGACGTCCCGGACTGCAAGCTCCGCACCCTCGCATCGGCGCTGCGTCTGGAGCACCTGCCCTCGCACCGCGCCCTCGACGACGTGCGCGCCACCGCGGACCTGCTGCACCGCCTCATCGAGCACGCCACCGGCTACGGCGTCTTCGTGCTCGGCGACCTCGTCGACCTGGTCGCGAAGCCGCCACTGCTGCCGGCCCGTGTGTCGGAGGTGGGATAGGTAGGATCCGGGCGTGCTCCACGCCTTCGTGCTCATCGACGCCGAGCCCTCGCGCATCGCGGCGTTGGGCGAGGAGCTTTCGGGCACAGAGGGGATCACCGAGGTGTTCTCCGTCGCCGGCGGCGTGGCCGACCTCATCGCCATCGTGAGGGTGCGCCACCACGACGACCTGGCCGAGGTGGTGACACGGCGTATCGCCGCGCTGGAGGGGATCGAAGAGACGACGACGCTCGTCGCCTTCGAGGCCTACAGCCGCCACGACCTCGAAGCGATCTGGGACCTCGGGCCGGGCTGAGCCCAGAGGGTGCCGCTGGGGCAGAGCCCCGGGGTGCCGCGTCAGTCCTCAGACCTGGCCTTGCGCCTGTGCCGCAGGATCCACGCCCACGGGCCGTAGTCGGGCGGCGTCCGGTGGCGGATCTCGTGGATTCGTTGCGCCGCCTCCAGGCCTCCCGAGTAGATGTCCATCGAGTTCACCTGAGGTGGAAGCGCCTCGTGGGGCTCTCGCTCGGAGGGGGTGCCCTTGCGGGCACCCTTCGCCTTGCGTCGTCGCCGCGGCTCTCGACGCTCGCTGCTCGAACCCACGTTCCGAGTCTCGCGCACACGGTGCGGTCGCCCTCGGAGAAGCGGCCCTGAGAACGTCCAGGACGGTGATCCCCACGGGGGCGACGGGCCCCCGTCGCGTCGGGCCGGGCTTCCACCGTCAGGGGATCGCGACCGATGACCACCAGCACAACCCGGCGCCGCGCGCCGGGGGCCAGGGTCAGGACGCTGCCGCAGCCGCCTGCTGCGAGGTGCGTACCAGGTTCTCGAGGACGTCGTGCGCGGCGCCGTCGTCGAGGACGGCACGGGCCCGCTCGACCCCCTGGGCGAGATCGGCGCTCAACCCCGCCACGACCAGGGCGGCGGCGGCGTTGAGCACGGCGATGTCACGGTGCGCGCCGCGTTCGCCCTCCAGGACGCGCCGCACCACTTCGGCGTTGGCGGCGGCGTCCCCGCCGCGCAGCTCCTCGAGCGACGCGGTGGCGAGCCCGAGCTCGGCCGGGTCCACCGTGTACCGACGGACCTCGTCGCCCGCGACGGCCTCGAGGACCGTCGAAGGCCCGGTGGTCGACAACTCGTCGAGGCCGTCGGCCCCGTGCACGACCATGGCCCGCCGGGCCCCGTTCGCCATCAGGACACTCAGCATCTTTTCGGCCATGGCGGGATCGCTCACGCCCACGACCTGCAGGCGAGCCCGCGCCGGGTTCGCCAGCGGACCTAGGAAGTTGAAGACGGTGGCCACGCCGAGCTCGCGACGCACCGGGATGGCGAAACGCATGGCGGGATGAAAGCGCGGCGCGAAGCAGAACCCGATGCCCGCCTCGTCGATGCAGCGGGCCACACCGGGAGGGCCGAGGTCGATGACGACGCCGAGCGCTTCGAGGACGTCGGCCGAGCCCGCCGCCGACGTCGCGGCGCGGCCCCCGTGCTTGCACACCCTCGCCCCCGCGCCCGCCACCACGAGCGCGGCGATCGTCGACACGTTGATGGACAGGCTTCGGTCCCCGCCGGTTCCGCACGTGTCCACCAGCTCCTCGGGCCGGGGCACCGGAAGCGGCTCGGCGTGGGTGAGCATGGCGCGAACCAGGCCGGTCATCTCCTGCACGGTCTCGCCCTTGATGCGCAAGGCGGTGACGAAGGCGGCGATCTGCGCCGGCGTGGCGACACCGGCAAGCACCTCACCGAGGGCCAGCGCGGCCTCCTCTGCGCTCAAGTCACCTCTCGACAACAACCGTCCGAGCACGGCGGGCCACCCGCCCAGCGCGGCGAAGGCGCCGTCGCCGTCGCCCCCGCTGCCGGCCCTGTCGTCTCCACTCATGGCGGCGTGCACGTCGGCGTCAATCCCACCACAGGTCGTGGTCCAGCACGCCCCGTGCCACCAGCCCGAGCTGGACCTGGCTGGTGCCCTCCACGATGGTCAGCTGCTTGGCGTCGCGGTACCACTGCTCGGTGGGGTGGTCCTCCATGTACCCCGCCGCACCGAGCAACTGCACGGCGAGGCCCGAGGCGCGCACGGCGAGCTCGGTGGCGTGGTACTTCGCCGCCGACAGCAACGGCACCCACTCCTTGGTGAACTTCCCCTGATCGGCGAGCCACGCGGCGCGATAAGTCAGAAGGCGGGCCGCCTCGAGGTCCACCGCGCACTTGGCGATCTCCCACTGCACGCCCTGGAAGTCGGCGATCGTCTTGCCGAAAGCGGCACGCTCCTTGACGTATTCGGTGGCGTACATGAGCGCGCCCTCGGCCAGGCCGATGCCCCGCGCCGCGACCACGGGCCGCATCGAGTTGAGCCCCAGCATGGCGAGGCGGAACCCCCCCACCTCGCCGATGACGTTGGCCGCCGGGACCCGGACGTCACCGAGCAACAGCTCGCCGGTGTCGATGCCCCGCACCCCCATCTTGTGGTCGGTCCGCCCGACCTCCACCCCCGGCCACTCGCGCTCGACGATGAACGCGGTCACCGAGTCATGGGCGCGGCTGGCGGGGTCGGCGGTCTTGGCGAACACCGTGTACCAGTCGGCCTCGCGCACGCCCGACATCCAGCACTTGGTGCCGTTGAGGACCCAGCCGTCGCGCCGGTCGGGGTCGGGCGTGGCGCGCGTGCGCATGCCCATCACGTCGCTGCCGGCCTGGGGCTCGGACAACCCGAAGGCGGCGCGCCGGGCCCCGGTGGCGATGTCGGGCAGGTACCGCTTCTTCTGCTCTTCGGTCCCCGCGATCATGACGGGCCCGGTCGGCAGACGGGTGAGCAGCAGCATGAGCGCGGCCGTGTTGGAGTACTTCGCCACCTCCTCGATGGCGATGGTGAGCCCCAGGATCCCCGCACCCGAGCCCCCGTACTCCTCGGGGATGCACAGGCCGAGCAACCCCGCGTCGCGAAACGCCTCGAAGACGTCGGTCGGGTAGGCGCCGCTGCGGTCGATCTCGCGCGCCCGGGGCATGACCTTGTCTCGCGCCAGGCGGCGGACCGTCGCCTGGAGGTCGGACAATTCGGGAGTGAGATCGAAGTCCATCGCCCCGGAGGCTACGCCTGGGCGCGCAGCGCCACGGTCACCTCGATCTCCACCGCTCCGCCCCGGGGCAGGGCCGCCACCCCGATGGCGGACCGGGTGTGACGGCCCTCGTCGCCGAAGATGCGGTGAAGCACCCGGCTCGCCCCGTCCACCACGGCGGGCTGCTCGTGGAAGTCGGGCGTCGAGGCCACGAAGCCCGTCACGGTGAGCACGCGATCGACCCGGTCGAGGGTCCCGAGCGCCTGCTGCAGCACCGCCAGGGCGTTGAGCGCGCACACCTCGGCCGCCTGCGCGCCCTGCTCCACGGTGACGTCGTCGCCGAGCGTGCCCACACAGGTGAGCTCGCCGTCGATACGCGGCAGCTGCCCCGAGGTCCTCGCCACGTCCCCGTGCACGACCACGGCGTCGAGCGGGTCGTGCGGCGGATGGGGGCCGTAGAGCGTCAATCCCAGGGATGCCAGCCGTTCGGCGATGCGTCCGGTCACGCCGGCAGCGTAGAGCCCGGTCCCGTCCCTCAGGCCGACTTGCGGCGCTGGCGGAGGATCCGACGGCGCTCGCGCTCGGTGGCTCCACCCCACACGCCCTCGCGCTCGCGGTGGGCCAGGGCGTGCTCGAGGCAGGCCTGGCGAACCGGGCATTCGGCGCAAATCGCCTTGGCCTCCTCGGCGTCCTCGTCGGACACCGGGTAGAAGACCTCAGGGTCGATGCCCTGACAAGCGGCTCGCTTGCGCCAGCTGGCGACGGAGGGGGCGGTCATTGGAGTCACTTCCTCAAGCACTCTGTGTGTTTATAGTTTCTCTCATTGTGAGATTTTCCGCCAACAGACCGATGAGCAGGGACAATGGTCCCCTCAGAGGAGAATCAGCGGAACAAGAAGTATGGCGCACGCTCGCGACCGTGTAAAGAACAGCGGGGTCGGCGGGCGGGCCCGGGACCGGCGACCATCCGTCGGGGCTCCACCGCCGGGCGGCGCCCCGCGTGCAAAAGCGCAGGTGGCAGGCAGTTTCTGCCGGGCCGAGGCCCCGTCAGGGCCGCAAGTCGGTGAGGAGCTCGGCCCGGACTTCGTCGGACAGAGCGGATTCGGCCCGGTACTCGGGGTGGTCGATGGCCAGGATGACCGGGCCGACCGCGAACCGCTCCACCTGGGCCGGGGCGAGGGCGAACCGGATGTAGTGGACCGACGCCGTGATCTCGGGGCGGGTGAGGGCCTCCTCGTGGGCAGCCTCGGGCTCGGCCCGCACGACCTCCTCCCCGGCAAGCGCGTCGATCATGCCTCCGGTGTCGCGGGCCGGGCTCTCCCCTGCCAGCCGGAGGACCACGGAGTGCTCGATCCCCACCAGTCGGGGCAGCCAATCGCGCAATGCCTCCTCGCCGGTCAGCTCGATGAACAGCGTGGCCCACAGCTCACCGGGCTCGGGGATGAGCGCGTTGTAGACGTCGAGCTCCTTCTGGATCTCCTCGTCGGACACCATCCGCTCGGCGCGCGCCATCTCCTGGATCTGGGAGCGCATGGTCTCGCGGTTCTCGAACACGAGCGACACGATGGGCCCGACCTGCACTCGCCGGCGCCGCTTGAGCTCGATGATCTTCCGCCGGTACGCGTCTCGGTCGCGCTCGTAGGCGCGCAGGTCGGCGATGTCGTCGAGGGTGAGCATCCGAGTGCGGGCGTTCATCTGCCGGCCTTCATGTGTGGACCTTCATGTGCTGGCCTTCATGTTCGGAGGAATCCTGTCTGCAGATGCGACGGGCCGGCCCGGTGGAGACCGGACCGGCCCGCCCTAAGGCAACGGCGCAGGCGCCGGGCCCGGCGCCACTCAGTTGCGCGGCTCCAGTGAGCTCACGTGAGTGATTTGAGGCCTTCGCTGAAGCGGCCGGCGTGGCTCTTCTCGGCGCGGGCGAGGGTCTCGAGCCAGTCGGCGATGTCCTCGAACCCCTCGTCGCGCGCGGTCCGGGCGAAGCCGGGGTACATCTCCGTGTACTCGTAGGTCTCGCCCTCGATGGCCGACTTGAGGTTGTCGGCGGTGGGGCCGACGGGGACGCCGGTCACCGGGTCCCCGACCTCACGCAGGAAGTCGAAGTGGCCGAACGCGTGGCCGGTCTCACCCTCGGCGACGGAACGGAACAGCGCGGCGACGTCGGGGTAGCCCTCCACGTCGGCTTTCTGGGCGAAGTAGAGGTAGCGGCGATTGGCCTGGCTCTCGCCGGCGAACGCCTCCTTCAGGTTCGCCTCGGTCTTGGATCCCTTCAGGTTGGACACGGTCTTGCCTTTCTCCTTCTTCGGTTGGGCTGGTTCGGATTGCAGGTTGTTCGGTTAGGGGGGTTCGGGTTGGGGGTTCGAATGGGGGCTCAGGGACGGGGAGACCCGGTAGCCACCCTCATGCGTCCACGGACCTCATGCGCCCACGGACACGTCGTCGGGCGCGGCGCGCCGGGCGGGGCGGGCGCGGCGGCAGTCCCGGCACCGTCCGCGGAACACGACCTCGGCATCTCCGACGACGAAGCCCTCGTCGGCGCCCTCGGGCACGGTAACGCTGCTGAAGTCGGCATGGAGGTCGCGCACCTTGCCGCACGTGCGGCACACCAGATGGTGGTGGATCCCGTCCACGTTGGGGTCGAAACGCGTCGTGCCGGTGCCGAGGTCGAGTGCGGCGATCTCTCCCATGTCGGCCAGCTCGTGCAGGGTCTGGTAGACGGTCTTGAGGGAGATGGTCTCCATCTGAGCCTTGGCGGCGGCGTGGATGGACTCGGCCGTGGGGTGGCTCACGTCACCGTGCAGCACGCGGAAGATGCACTGGCGCTGGGCGGTGATCTTGCGTCCCTGGGCACGGAACAGCGCGCTGAGCTCGTCGGGCGACCGCATGACATGGGCACGCTATCACCAACGATTGTTTCTTGACAACCGTTGTCGAAATCTCCCGGCGGACCAGCGGACCCGTCTGCCCGGATCGCGCCGCACGGTGCTCGTGCCCGGCTGTGGCAGGCTGGCCCGGTGCCCCCGGCCCGCGCCTCAGCTCCCCCGGCGCGCGGCAGTTTCGACCGGTCCGAGGCCCTGACCCGACTCGGGGACGAGGCCTTCGACGTCCTGGTCGTCGGGGGTGGGATCACCGGTGCCGGGGTGGCGCTCGACGCCGCCTCGCGTGGGCTGCGCACCGCCCTGGTGGAACGCCACGACTTCGCCTCGGGGACCTCGTCGAAGTCTTCGAAGATGGTGCACGGAGGCTTGCGCTACCTCCAGCAGCGCGACTTCCGCCTCGTTTACGAGGCGTTGCACGAACGCCAGCGCCTCCTCGAGAACGCACCCCACCTCGTGGCCCCGCTGCCGTTCCTGATCCCCCTGTTCGGACGGGACGGGGTGGTGAACAAGGGCATGGCGCGCGCCTATGCCACCGCCCTCACCCTCTACGACGTCACCGGGGGACTGCGCATCGGACGTCGTCACCGCCGGATCACCCGGGCCGAGGCGCTCGCGCACCTGCCGACGCTGCGCACCGACCGGCTCGTGGCGGGGTTCATCTACTACGACGCCCGCGCCGACGACGCCCGGCTCACCGTGGCCATCGCCCGCACCGCGGCGCTCGACCACGGGGCGGTGATGGCGAATTACGTCGAGGTGACCGGATTCGTCACCGACGCCTCGGGCGACGTGACGGGCGCCCGGGTGCGCCCCGCGGTACCCCTGGGCGCGGCGTCCGCGGAGTTCGAGGTGCGGGCGCAGGTCGTGGTGAACGCCACCGGCGTATGGGCCGACGAGGTCCGTGCGCTCGAGGAGCCCGCGCACCCGCACTCGATCCGGCCCGCCAAGGGGATCCACGTCACCGTGCGCCGGTCCAAGCTCCCCGCTGACATCGCCGCCGTCATCCCCGTCCCCAAGGACCGGCGCTCGATCTTCGTGGTGCCGTGGCCCGACGGGGACGACGTCTACCTCGGCACCACCGACACCGACTGGGAGGGGCCCCTCGACGACCCCGCCTGCCTGCCGGCGGACGTCGACTACGTCCTGGCCGCGGCCAACGGCGTGGTGACCGAACCGCTCACCCGTCACGACGTCACCGGGGTGTGGGCGGGGTTGCGACCCCTTCTCGCACCTGCCGAAGGCCATCACGTGAGTGCCCGTACCGCCGACCTGTCGCGCCGCCACACGGTGCGGGTCTCGCCCCACGGCATGGTCACGGTGACCGGGGGCAAGCTCACCACCTACCGTCACATGGCCGAGGACACCGTGGACGCCGTGGTGAAGCGGCTCGCGTCGCGGGCGCCGTCGGGCACGCGCCGTTGCCAGACCAAGCACCTCGCCATCCGTGGCGCGTCCGGGCTCGAGGAGATGCGCCAACCCGGCGCGGCGTCGCGTTTCGGGGTCGGCGAGGATGTGTTCGCCGCGTTGGTCGGACGCCACGGAGGCGAGACCCCGGCCGTGCTCGACCTCGCCTCGGGCCGGCCCGAGCTTCTCGAGCCTCTGGTCCCGGGGCTCCCCCACCTCCGTGCCGAGGCACTGTGGGCGGTGCGCCACGAGATGGCCATGACCGTGGACGACGTGCTCGAGCGCCGCACCCGAAGCCTGTTGCGTCGTGCCCTCGCCGCCGCCGAGGCGGCGCCCGCCGTCGCCCGGTCGCTGGCGCCGGAATGGGGACGCGACGCCGCCGACGTCGCCCGTGATGCGGCCGCGTTCGCCGAAAGGGCGCGCCGTGACCTGGCCCGTGCCGGGCTCGACCCCGTGAGCTCGACCCCGTGAGCTCGACCCCGTGACCTCGACCCCGTGAGCTCGACCCCCACACCGGTCACGCCCATCGACGCGCCGGCGGCCGACGTGACCGAGCGCATCGTGGGACCGCGTGTGCCCGTCGGCGAGCCGTTGCTCGAGCGCTTGCGCGGGGCGTGCGCGCAGGTCACCGTCGACGACGGCCAACGGGCCGAAGCCGGGCGCGACTGGTGGCCCCTGGCGGTGCGCTGGGCCATGCGCGGCACGGTCCCGGCGCGTCCCGCCGTGGTGGCGCGTCCCGGCGACACCGAGCAGGTGGCGGCCGTGCTGGCCGCGTGCCACGACGCCCGGGTGCCGGTCACAGCCGTCGCCGGTCGGTCGGGAGTGTGCGGGGCGAGCATCCCGGTGTTCGGCGGCGTGTCGCTCGACCTGTGCGGCCTGTCGGGAATCGTCGACGTCGACACCACGTCCCTGGTGGCGGAGGTCCTGCCGGGGACCTTCGGCCCCGACCTCGAGGCCGAGCTGCGGGCCCGGGGCACGACCCTCGGGCACTGGCCGCAGTCGATGGACCTGTCGACGGTCGGCGGCTGGGCGGCGTGTCGCGGCGCGGGCCAGTACTCGACGCGTTACGGCAAGATCGAGGACATGGTCACCGGGCTGGAGGTGGCACTGGCCGACGGCCGCGTAATCCGCACCGGCGGCACCGGGCCGCGCGCCGCGCTGGGACCGGACCTCACCCAGCTGTTCGTCGGGTCCGAAGGGGTCCTGGGCGTGATCACCCAGGCTCAGCTGCGCCTGCACCCGGTGCCGCCCGCCCAGGGCCGGCGGGCCTACGCGTTCGGCGGATTCGCCGAAGGGCTCGAGGTGTGCCGCCGCGTCCTCCAGCGCGGCGCCACCCCGGCGGTGCTCCGCCTCTACGACCACACGGAGTCGGCCCGCAACTTCGACCTCACCGACCAGAGCGTGCTCGTCGTCCTCGACGAGGCGGACGAGCACCTCCTCGAGGCCACGCTCGCGATCCTCGACGCCGAGTGCGCGGCGGCGGGGGCTCTGCCCCTCGGTGACGAGATCGTCGAGCGATGGGTCGGGCACCGCAACGACGTCTCGGCTCTGGCGCCGCTGTATCGCGCCGGGATCGTCGTCGACACCATCGAGATCGCGGCGCGGTGGTCGACGCTGCCGACGCTGTACGACGCCTGTGTGTCGTCGCTCCTCGACCTCGACGGCACCGTGGCGGCGTCCGCCCACCAGAGCCACGCCTATGTCGACGGCGCCTGCCTCTACTTCACCTTCGCCGGGCGTATGCCCGAGGGGCGGTGGGACGCGCCGGACTCCACGGGGCCGGCGGTAGCGGGGGAAGCCGAAGCCGACGCGTGGGCAGAGGGGTACTACACGTCCGCCTGGCGCGTGGTCATGGACACGGTGCGCGCCCGCGGAGGGGCCATCAGCCACCACCACGGGGTCGGCATCAACCGGGGACGCTTCATGGCCGACGCCCTCGGCGGCGCCCTCGACGTGCTGGTCGGCCTGAAGGACAGCCTCGACCCCAGGGGGATCCTCAACCCGGGGAAGCTCGGCCTTCCCTCGCCCTTCGGTGAGGTCCTCTGGCCGTGAGCGCCATCCTCGTGGTGGACGTCGGGACCTCGGGCGTGCGGGCCGGCGTGGTCGACGCGGACGGCTCCATCGACCACGTCCACCATGTCGAGGTGCTGCCGTCGTCCCCCGCGCCCGGGTTCGTCGAGTTCGACGCCGGCGCCATGGCATCCGCCGTGCTCGAGGTGGCCGGAGCCACCCTGTCCGGAAGTGGCCCGGTGGCGGGGGTGGGGATCGCCAACCAACGGGGCTCGACGATCGTGTGGGACCGCCGCACCGGAGAGCCCGTGGGGCCGGGCATCGGCTGGCAGGACCTCCGCACCGTGGGCACGTGCCTGGTCCTGCGGGACCAGGGCATCCGGGTGGCGCCCAACGAATCGGCCACCAAGGTCTCCATGCTCCTCGACATGGCCGACCCCGAGCGCACCCGCGATCTGTGCTTCGGCACCGTCGACACCTGGGTGGCGTGGACGCTCTCCGGTGGCGCGCTGCACGTGACCGACGCCACCAACGCCGGCATCACCGGCCTGCTGGCCGGCGACGGAACGGACTGGGACGACACCATGCTCGACGCGCTGCGCATTCCCAGGAGCGTCCTGCCCGCCATCGTGGACTCGTCGGGAGCGGTGGGCGAGGCGGCGGCACTGCCCGGTGGTCCGGTGATCTGCGGCATCGCCGGCGACCAGCAGGCGTCGCTCGTCGGCCAGGGCTGCACCCGGCCCGGGCTGGCGAAGGCCACCTTCGGGACAGGGGGGATGCTCGACCTGTGCGTGGGTGCCCTGCGCCCCCGCTTCGCCCGCCGCGGCGGCGCGGGCACGTTCCCGATCGTGGCGTGGCAACGCGCCGGTCACAAGACCTGGGGGGTGGAGGCGGTGATGCTCTCGGCCGGCATGTGCGTCGAATGGCTGCGCGACGACCTCGGCATCATCGACACCGCCGCGGACTCGCATCGGGTCGCCGCCGCGTGCGACGACACCGGCGACGTGTGGTTCGTCCCGGCGCTGCTGGGGCTCGGTGCGCCCGTGTGGGACTTCGGGGCGCGCGGGACCTTCGTGGGGATCACCCGCGGCACGGGGCGGCCCGAGATGGTGCGCGCCGTGCTCGAGGGCGTCGCACACCGCGGTGCGGACCTGTTGGAATCGGCCGAGGCCGACACCTCCATGACCGTCGGGACCCTGCGCGTGGACGGCGGAATGTCGGCCAACCCCACTTTCGTCGGCGCCCTCGCCGACGCGCTCGGCCGGCCGGTCGAGATCTCGCCCGTCACCGAGGCCACCACCCTCGGGGCCGCCTATCTGGCCGGCATCGCCCTCGGGGTGTGGGCCGACGAGGACGACGTCGCCGCGGCGTGGAACCCCTCGGCCGTGGTGGAGCCCGGCCTCACCGACGTGGCGCGCGCCGCGGCCCGTTCCCGCTGGCTGGCGGCGCGCGAACGGGCCCGGGCCACGGTGCCCGAGCTCACGGCGCTCGAGTTCTGAACCCGCCATCGTCCCTGGTAACGCGTTCAGTTCGGCTGGGAACGTGCCGATAACGTGGACCTGATGGAGCCCGCCCACTCTGGGGAGCGCGAGGCGGCCACCGACCGCGTCGTGAGCGTGGCGGCGAGCCTCCGCGCGGACCTCGACGTGCTCGACGGCCATCCCGAGGAGGTCGGAAGTCCTGGTGCAGGTGGTCGTCGGTCGTCGGCCGGCCCTGGACCGGCCGGACCTCCCGGGTCCTCCGACGCACCCCTCCACATCGACGCCGCCATCGCCCTCGGACGGTCGCTCGTCGACAATCTGAGCCGAGTCCTGCTCGGCACCCCGGGGGCGCTCACCGCCGCCGCCATGGCGGCACTGTCGGGAGGGCACCTGCTCATCGAGGACGTCCCCGGCGTGGGCAAGACCGTGCTGGCGCGCGCCCTGGCCTCGTCGCTGGGCGCCGAGCTGTCGCGGGTCCAGGGCCATCCGGACCTGCTGCCCTCCGACGTCACCGGGGTGTCGGTGTTCGCGCCCGACACCGGGACGTGGGAGTTCCGTCCCGGACCGGTGTTCGCGCACGTCGTGCTCGTCGACGAGCTCAACCGCACACCGCCCCGCACCCAGGCCGCCCTGCTCGAGACCATGGAGGAGCAGCAGGTGAGCGTGGACGGCGAGTCGTGGCCGCTCCCCCGTCCGCATCTCGTCATCGCCACCCAGAACCCCTTCTCCCAGCTCGGGACCTACCCCCTCGTCGAGAGCCAGCTCGACCGGTTCGCCCTGGCGACGGCCATCGGCTACCCCGACTCCGACACCGAGGAGCGCCTCGTCCAGCACGGCGGGGGCAAGTTCGCCCTCGGCGAGCTGCGCCCCGTGTGCACGACCCAGGAATGGCTCGAGGCGCAGCGCGCCACCGAGTCCGTGGAACTGGCCCCCACCGTGGCGGCCTACGCGGTGGCGCTGTGCCGCGCCAGCCGCAACGCGTCGGGCGTCCGACTGGGCGCGAGCCCCCGCGCCGCCATCTGGCTCATCCGCTCTGCCCAGGCACACGCAGTCTTGTCGGGCAGACCGTTCGTCACACCCGACGACGTGAAGGCGGTCGCCGTGGCCTGCCTCGCGCACCGGCTCCTCACCGACGAAGGCGTCGAACAGGGCGTCGCGGTGGTCCGGGACCTGCTCGACGTCACGCCTACGCCCCGTCCATGACCGGTCGGGCCGGCCGGGAGACCCCGGCCGGCGATCCCGTCCGCAGGGGCCGCATCGTCCGTCCCGTTCGGCTCCTGGTCCCCGTCACCAGCTGCGCCGCGGTGCTCCTGGCGTGGGGGCTGGTCGCCCACAACAGCGGGGCCGGCTGGGTGCAGGCGGTGGGCGACGTCCTCGCCGCCGTCCTCGGGGTCGGCCTGGTGGCTCCGGCTGTCGTCGCGGCGCGGGGCAGGGTGGCGATCACGGAGTCCCCTTCCGACGGGACTGCCGGGCTGCCGGTGGAGCTGGCGGTCACATCCAACACCCGCCTGCGCGCCCGGCCCCTCGACCCGCCCGGGCCGGCGGCCTTCGTCGGTCCGCACCGGGCACCGCGCCCGCGGAGGCCCGGGACCGGCAACGGACCCCCGGGGAACGGACCCCGGGGCGACGCACCGGTCGGCGGGGTGGAGCTGCTCAGCCTCGTGCCCGAGTGCCGCGGCGTGTACGACCACGTGGTCCTCGAAGTGGCGACGGCCGCTCCGTTCGGGTTCTTGTGGTGGCGCAAGACCGTCGTGGTCGACCTGCCCCGCGTGCTGCACGTCGGCCCGCGACTGGGCCGGCCGCTGCCGCTGCCCGGAGGGAGGGAGGACACCACCGGGGGCGGCGTCCTCGACTCCTCGGTCCAGGTGGGGCAGCCCCGCGGGATTCGCCCGTACCGCGCCGGGGACCATCGGCGTTGGATCCACTGGCCCGCCACGGCCCACAGCGGGGAGCTGATGGTGCGCGAGATGGAGGGGCCGACCGCCGAGCCTGTCACCTTGGAGATCCACCTGCCCGCCGAGGCCGAGGCCGCGGAGCGGATGGCGGAGCGGGCCATGGCAACGGTCGTCGCGCTGGTGGACCGGGGGGCCTCGGTGCTCCTCGTCACCACCGAGAACGGCGGGCAGAGGGTCGGGTCCGTGGGTGACCGCCGCGCCGCGGGACGTCGCCTGGCACGCGCCGTCGCGGAGCCTGACGCGCCGCGCGCCGTCGCGGAGCCTGACGCACCGCGCGCCGTCGCCGGGCCAAGTGGGCATGCGGTGCGTCCATGAACGTGTTCGAAGCGGTCAAGCGCGCCAACCGGCCCGGGCCTCCCGAGCACTCCGTCATCTTGCGGACGGCGTGCGCGGGCGCGGTGATCACGGGCATCGCCGCGTGCCGGGCGGAGGACGAGCTGTCGTGGGCGGTGGCGGGCGGCTCGATCACGCTCGTGGTCCTCGGCATGATCCTCGCCTACCTGACGCGCCAGCGACCGCTGCCGTGGATCAAGCCCATCCTCGCCGTGAGCGCGGTGGCGGCGTTCCTGTGGTTCTTCCGTCAGTTGACGGGCCAGCCCGTCTACGACGTCAGCACCGTCGAAAGCCCCCTCGCCGTGCTGTTCGTGTGGGTGCAGGTGGCCCACTCCTTCGACGTCCCGGCACGACGCGACCTCGCCTTCTCGCTGGCCGGCTCGGCGAGCCTCATGGCCGTCGCCGCCGCCCAGGCCATCGATCTCGCCTTCGGGGTCTACGTCCTGGTCTGGCTGGCCTTCGGGCTCACCGCGCTGCTGGCCATGTGGAGCTCGGCCAGCGAGGGGGGCGACTGCGTCCCCGCGGCGTGCTCGCCGCCCTGGGGGCGGTCGTGGTGACCGCAGCCGGTGTGCTCGTCGTCCTGCCGGCACCCCACGTGGCGGGCCGGATCGACTTCCCCGCCAACGCCGGCTCCGGTTCCACGCTGCCGGTCCCGGGAGGCCTGGCCGGGGACGGCAAGGTGGCGCAGCTCGCCAAACCGGGAAGCCCCGCCGGCGCCACCCGGGTGGGTGGATTTCTGGGATTCGCCAATCACCTCGACACCGCCCTGCGCGGCGGGCTGGGCGACACCGTGGTCATGAGGGTGCGGGCGGACCGGCCCTCTTACTGGGTCGGTGAGACCTTCGACACCTGGGACGGCGCCGACTGGAGCACGCCCCCCAAACGGCACGCGCCGCGCAGCGACTGGTCGAGGACTCGCCGTTCGTCATCCCCGGCGTCCCACCGGGCCCGGCGACGGCGCAGACCGACCTGCAGACCTTCTATGTCGTGCAGCCCTCACCGAACCTGGTCTTCCATGCCGACACCGCGCACGAGGTGTGGTTCCCGGCCAACAACCTGTACGTCTCAGCGGACGACTCGATCATCTCCCCCATCGGGCTCGGACCGGGAGCCATCTACACCGTGCAGTCGTACGTCGACACGCCCTCGCCCGAGCAGCTGCGCGCCGCGGCGGGACCCGAGGCCGATCCGGCATCGCTGCGGAAGCTCGACGGGCAACTCCCTCATCCCTACCCCAGGGCCCAGGCACTCGCCCAGTCCGTCACCGCCCGGGCCCCCACCACCTACGACAAGGTGGAGAGCCTGATCGCCTGGATCGGCAAGCACACCCGCTACTCCACCGACATCCCACCGCTCGCCCCGGGCCAGGACACCGTCGACGAGTTCCTCTTCGGGAACCGCACCGGCTTCTGCGAGCAGATCTCCACCGCGCTGGCAGTCATGCTCCGGTCCATCGGCATCCCGGCGCGCGAAGCCGTGGGGTACGTTCCCGGTCCCTACAACCCCATCACCGACCTCTACGACGTGCAGGCCAGGGACGCACACGCGTGGGTACAGGTGTGGTTCCCCGGCTACGGATGGCAGAGCTTCGACCCCACCGCGGTGGTCCCGCTGGCCAACCCGTCCCCGGGGTCGACCCTGTTGCACGAGGCATCCCGCGTACTCGGGCGGCTCCCGTGGGTGCCGATCGGGCTCGTCGTGCTGGCGACCTCGGTCGTGGCCCTCGTCGCGGTCCGCCGCCACCGCCGGCCGCGCACCTGGGCCGACAAGGCGGCCCGGAGCATCGAGGCAGCCGGGAGGCGGGCGGGACGGCGACGCCTGCCCCACGAGACCCTGGTGGAGTACGCGGCCGCCATCGACGAATTGGCGGGTGACCGGTCCGGAACCTGGCAGGCCATGGCCGGCGTGGTGGAGACGAGCGCGTATGGAGGCCGGCATCCCTCACCCGAGGACGATCGCCGGCTCCTGGCTTCGGTACGCGCGCTGGGCAACGAGCTGCCTCGGGCGCACGTGCTCGTCGCCGCGGTGGCGCTCAGGCGGGGCGATGCGCCAGCGCGTCGTCGAAGCTCGCCCCCGCCTCGAGAAGAGGGCGGTACCCCATGAGCTGGCGTGGTCGGCTGAAGCCCAGGGCGGCGCTCAGCTTCCCGGCGCGACCGTAAAGCGCCACGAAGCGGCGCTCGGACACCGAACCGTCGACCACCACCACGTCGTCGTCGGGGCGGGGGTGACCGAGCACCTGGATCTTCACGTCGTACTGGTCCGACCAGAAGTACGGCACGGGGACATACGGGGCCGCGTCGGCGCGGCCGATGAGCAGGCTGCGGGCTGCCGCCACTCCCTGCTCGGCGGCATTGGTCCAGTGCTCGATCCTCACGAGGGCACCGAGGCCCTCGTCGAACCAGCGGGCCACGTCCCCCGCCACCACCACGTCCTCGGCAGCGTGCAACGTGGCGTCGGCCACGACACCGTCCGACACCTCGAGGCCCGAACCCGCCAACCAATCCGTGGTCGGCACGACACCGATCCCGATGACCACCACGTCGGCCTCGACGACGGTGCCGTCGTCGAGCTCGACGCCGTCGACAGCGGCAGCGCCCTCGGCGCGACGTAAGGCGGTGACCCCGACCCCGGTGAGGAGATCCACGCCGTGATGGGCGTGCAGCGCGCCGCATGCCGCCCCCATCTCCGTGCCGAGCACGCGGGCGAGCGGCTGGGGCAGGGCCTCCACCACCGTCACCCGCGCTCCGAGCTCCCGGCACGTCGCTGCCACCTCCGACCCGATGAAGCCCGCCCCCACCACGACGACCCGGACGTTCTCGGCACGCGGCGCGCCCGAGGTCGATGGAGTCCTCCAGTGTCCGCAGGGTGTGCACACCGGCCAGGGGCACCGCTCCGGGCAGCGGACGGGGATGAGCGCCGGTGGCGATCACGAGCCCGTCGAAGCGCAATCGGGCGCCGTCGTCGAGCTCGAGCGAGTGGCCGTCGACGTCGAGCGCCCCCGCGCTGTGCCCGAGACGAAGGTCGAGGCCCAAGGCGGTGATCTTCTCCGAAGGCCGCAGCAGCACGCGATCGAGCCCCCACGTGCCGGCCAGGAATTGCTTGGACAGCGGGGGGCGGTCATAGGGCAGGTGGGGCTCAGCACCGACCAGCACGACGGTGCCGGTGTGCCCCTCGGCGCGCAGCGTCTCGGCGGCCCGCAGACCGGCGAGGGATCCGCCGACGATGGCGATGGTCGAGCTCGGGTCAAGCACCATGGGCGGAGGAGACCCTAATGGCCGGGGACCGGCACGCCGGACGAGTGTCCGGGTCGGGTCAGGAACCGAACATCCTCATCCACTGCTCGGGGTTGCGGAGCCGGAAGACGTAGTTGCGCTGTCGCGTCTCGCCGAGGCTGGCCGAGGGCTCGGGCGAATAGAGGTGGCCCGGGTACAACACGGTCTCGTCTCCGAAGCGAGCCAGCCGGGTGGTGAGTGACTCGTACATCTGCTCGGGGTCGCCGCCGGGGAGGTCCGTGCGCCCGCAGCCGTCGAGGAACAGCGTGTCTCCCGACACCAGCCGATTGTCGACCGAGAAGCACTGGCTCCCCGGGGTGTGGCCGGGGGTGTGGACCAGCTCGATCTCGACGTCGCCCACCGTTACGACGTCTCCGCTCGAGTGCTCGACGAGCTCGTCGCCCGACACTCCGGTGGATCGAACCACCCACGGGGCTTCGGCTCGCTGGACATGCACGGGGACCTGGACGGCCTCGAGGAGGTTCGTGATCCCCTCGATGCGGTACCCCATCAGGTCGCCGCCCACGTGATCCGGATGGAAGTGGGTGGCGAGCACCCCGGCGCAGCGCATGTCGTCGCCAGCCAGGATGTCGAGCAGTCCCCCGACGTCGTAGGCGGGGTCCACGATCACCGCCTCGCCGGCTTGGCGGTCGCCGATCAGGTAGCAGAAGTTCACCATCTGGCTCGCCACGGGATCGGCAGCGGCGAAGTCGCGGCCCGAGAGGAGCTGGCGGAAATAGAGGCGGTCGTCGGCCATGACCCGATGGTAGGGGGCGCCACGTGTCCAGGACACCCAAGCGACGGATCGACGCCTGGTCGACCTACAGTGTCGCTGGGCCCGCGGCGCCACCTGCGGGCAGGACGAGGGGGATCCGATGCGGCGTTCGAGCGTGGCCGGCATGTTCCGCTCCAACGTCGCCGCGCACGGCGACCAGCCGATGTTCCGGTTCGAAGACACCACCGTCACCTGGGCCCAGCACCGCGACCGCGCCTGTCGGGTCGGCCAGGCGTTGCGGGCGGAGGGTGTCGGGGTCGACGACAGGGTGGCATTCCTCGACCGCAACGGGCTCGAGTACTTCGAGGTCCTCTTCGGGGGAGCCATGAGCGGCGCCGTCAACGTGGCCGTCAACTGGCGGCTGGCTCCCGCCGAGATGGCCGCCGTCATCGACGACGCAAGAGCAAAGGTGCTCGTCGTCCACTCCGAGTTCGTACCGCACCTGGCGGCCATGGAGAGCGGGCTGCCGTGGGTGTCGCGCGTGGTGGTCCTCGGAGATCCCAAGGCGGACGCGGACCTCGGGGGCGGCTCGGACCTCGCCCGACGGGTCGGCTACGAGGACTGGCTCGCCGACCACCCGTGCGCGGACCCCGGCCACGAGGGCGGGCCCGATGACGTCTCCATGCAGCTCTACACGTCGGGCACGACCGGGCTGCCCAAGGGCGTGATGCTGGGGAACCGCAACGTGGAGATCATGCTGGAGGTGGCGGCCGGGCACGGATTCGACATCGACGAGCGAACCGTGAGCCTGGTGGCGATGCCCCTGTTCCACATCGGCGGGTCGGGCTGGGCGCTCAGCGGAATGTCGCGCGGCGGGATCTCGGTGATCCTGCGCGACATGGACCCGGTCGAGCTGCTCAGGCTCGTGGCCGCCGAGCGGATCACCCACGCCTTTCTCGTGCCCGCCGTCCTGATGGCGCTGTTGGCGACCCCGGGCATCGCCCAGACCGACCTGTCGAGCCTCGACACCATCTTCTACGGGGCCTCACCCGTCGCCGAGGACGTCCTGGTGCGGTGCCTGGACGTCTTCGGATGCCGCTTCGCCCAGGTCTACGGCATGACCGAGACCTCGGGGGCGATCGTCCTGCTCCCGCACCAGGACCACGACCCCCAGGGCCCCCGCCGGAATCTGCTCCGGGCGGCGGGGAAGCCCCTCGTCGGCGTCGAGCTGAAGATCGTGGATCCCGACACGGGGGCCGAGGTCCCTCCCGGCGTGGTGGGCGAGGTTCGCACCCGCTCGGGGTTCAACATGCTCGGCTACTGGGACAAGCTCGAGGAGACGGCGCGCACCATCGTCGACGACGGATGGCTTCGCACGGGGGACGCCGGCTACCTCGACGAGGACGGATACCTGTTCCTCCACGACCGGATCAAGGACATGGTGGTCTCGGGCGGGGAGAACGTCTACCCGGCGGAGATCGAGAACGTGCTGCTCGCCATGGCCGGCGTGACCGACGCGGCGGTCATCGGGATCCCCGACGACAAGTGGGGTGAGACGGTGAAGGCCGTCGTCGTACCCGCACCCGGCGCGGATCTGGACGCGGGCACGATCATCGCCTTTTGCCGCGAGCGTCTGGCCCACTACAAGTGCCCGACGTCGGTCGACTTCGTCACCGCCCTCCCGCGGAACCCCTCGGGAAAGGTGTTGAAGCGGGAACTGCGCGAGCCCTACTGGCGTCATCGTGAGCGCCGGATCCACTGACCGGTGAACAGCCCCGTCGCACCCGACCCGGTGTCCGCGCCGGCCATGGAGCCGTTCGACCCCGATGCCGAGCTCGTCGCCGTGCTCGGCACACCCGAGGGCCGCGCCGACCCGTATCCCCACTACGCCCGCATCCGGGAACACGCACCGGTGTTCCGCTCCGCCATGGGCAACTGGGTGGTCACACGCTTCGCCGACTGCCAGCAGGTCCTACGGGCGCCGCAGTTCGGCAAGGGGTCCGACCTCGACGCCACGGCCCGGATGCGGCTCGCCCGGTGGGGGGTCCCGCCCGAAGAGGCGGCGGACTTCTTGGAGTTCTTCCGGCGGCGCCAGTCGATTCTCACGCTCAATCCCCCCGACCACACGCGACTGCGTGGGCTCGTGGCCCGCGCCTTCACGCCCAACACCGTCGAGGCGCTGCGCCCTCACGTGG
The DNA here is from genome assembly GCA_963810195.1 of uncultured Acidimicrobiales bacterium. Taxonomy (GTDB): domain Bacteria; phylum Actinomycetota; class Acidimicrobiia; order Acidimicrobiales; family UBA8190; genus Chersky-840. Next base: position 204,058 of record CAWEMO010000003.1, read on the forward strand.
TGGCGCTGTGCGACGGGCTCCTCGACACCATGGCCGAGCTCGCCGCCGGTGGCCGCAGCGTCGACGTGATCCGCGAGCTCGCCTTCCCCCTCCCGGTGGCGGTGATCGGTGAGCTCCTCGGCGTGCCCGTGGAGGATCGAGCCCAGTTCCAGGCTCTGGTCCGGGCCGCTACCGCGATCCTCGAGCCCATGTCGGGCCTCGAGGACCTCCACGCGGCGCGGTCGGCGCGGCTCGAGATGGAACGGTACTTTGCAGATCTCGTCGCAGAACGCCGTAGGGACCCTGCCGAGGGCCTTCTGGCGGAGCTCGTCGCCGTGTCCGACGGTTCGGACCGGCTCACCGAGGACGAGGTGGTCTCCACGGCGATCCTGCTCTTCGCGGCCGGCTTCGAGACCACGACGAACCTCATCGGCAACGGTCTGTTCGCCTTGCTCAGCCATCCCGAGGAGCTGGCGCGGCTGCGGTCGTCGGCACAGGATGCCGGCGCGGTGCATCGTGCGGTGGAGGAGCTGCTGCGGTGGGACTCCCCGGTGCAGCTCGACGGCCGCGTCGCCTTGCGCGACAGCGCCGTGGCAGGCCAGGACATCGGGCCCGGAGAACAGGTCATGACGCTGCTCGGGGCCGCCAACCGCGACCCACGCCGGTTCCGCCATCCCGAGATCCTCGACCTGGGTCGCGACGAAGGGGCCCCGATGAGCTTCGGGAGCGGGATCCACTACTGCCTGGGCGCGGCTCTGGCCCGCCTCGAGGGCCAGGTGTGCTTCGGTCGCCTGCTGACCCGTTTCGAGCGACTCGAGCTCGGTGACGGAGCCGTGACCCATCGCGATTCCATCACCCTCCGGGGCTTGGCCAGCCTGCCGGTGACGATGACCCCCGCCTGACCCCGCTTCCCGGGGGTTCAGAACGGAAGCGTGTCTCCGCTCGATGCCGTCTCTTCGGCACCGACAGCCGGGGAGCGGTCGACGAATTCGTCTCCGGGGCTTTCCATCGACTCGTCTGGAGCTCCGTCGTCCTCCTCGTCGTCGGCCGTCGCCTCCGGTGTGGTGCGTCCGACCGCCTCGAGCTTGGGCACGAGCTCCTCGACCTGCGCCCGGGTACGCCGGATCCGCCTGTCGAGCTCGTCGACGATGGCCGTCGCACGCTCGAGGCGCGCCACGAGCTGGTCCACGTCGACCTCGCTCCTCTCGAAGAATTCGACGATGCTGTCGAGCTCGCGGCTTGCCGCCATGTAGCTGAGCTCCCCCACCGGGTCGCCGGGTTCGGGGACGTGCTCGTCGCGCCCTGCTGCGTTCATGTCTTCCCCTCGGTCGTCGATCGAAGCTCGGTGGCGTTCACGGTCGAGCTCGCCCGCCCGTCCGCGAACCTCGTCAACAGCGTGGCCCCGGCACGGAGGTCGGCCACCGAGCGGAGCACGGCTCCGTCGGGCCCGAGGGTGATGGTGTAGCCCCGTTCGAGTTGACGCTCGATGTCGTAGGCGGCCAACAGACGCCTCCACGTGGCGGCCCTGTCGTGTTGGCGGTCGACGGCGCCCAGCGCACGGGGCCCGACCAGACCGGCCCGTCGCTCGACCGAAGCACCGGCGAAGTCGAGCTGGCGGCGCGCCTGGGTCGCGATCTGCGCGACCCGACGCTCGAGCCGTTCGGCGTGGCGCGACAGCTGGTTGCGGGTGGCGTTCGTCAAGCGGTGACGTGCCGCGGTGTCCCGCAACGCGGCGTCAGCCAGCGCGTCGACGGCACATCGCCCGATGCGGGAACCGGAGCGTGCCACCGACTCCCACCACTGCCACACCTGGCGGACCAGCTCCTGACCGCATGCCGTGGGCGTCACGAAGGACCGGTTGGCGACGATGTCGGCGACGGACTGGTCCCCGGTGTGCCCGATCCCGGTCCACAGAGGAACTTCCAACGCGGTGATGGCACGGGCGACGGGCTCGGCGTCGAAGGCGGCGAGATCGCCCCGGGACCCTCCACCCCGCACGAGGACGGCGACGTCGAACTCGGAGCCCGACAGTGCCCCGAGCGCCCTGGCGATCGACGCCGGAGCTCCGGCACCTTGGACGTTGGCCCGGAACAGGACGACTGCAAAAGCGAGCTCCGACCCGTGCAACTGGCCCACGAAGTCGTTGTATCCCTCCGAGCCCGGGCTCGCCACGAGCCCGATGCGCAACGGAACCACGGGAACCTCGAGCTCGCGGTTTCGTCCCAGGAGTCCCTCGCTGTCGAGCGCGTGGAGCAGCGCGGCCCGCCGGGCCGCCAGCCGGCCCAGCAGCGCGGTGACGTCGACGTCGGACGCGATGAAATTGATCTGGCCCTTGGGAGGGTAGAACTCCACGCGGCCCCGCAGGGACACCACCGTGCCGGGCTCGAGTACCACTCCCTGACGTGCGAGCGTCGCCTTGAGCGGGCCCCAGGTCCTTCCCCAGCAGTTGACCTTCAGCACCGGGGTGTCCCGGCCCCGCGCCGCGTCAGGATCGACCAGCTCCATGTAGCAGTGGCCCGTGCGGTCCGAGATGCTCTGGATCTCCCCCCGTACCCACTGCAGATGGCCTCGAGGGAACGAGGCGGTGATGGCCGCCTGCACCTGCCGGTAGAGGGCGGCTATCGACAGCGCCTCGGGCTGCTCCTCGAGGGCGAGCCGGCCGGACTGCGGGTCCATGGTGCGCCACCCTATCGAGGGGATGGTCGGCCACGGCCCCGACACCCGTGCCGGCGTGTCCTCATGGGCGCCCGACCTGGCAGACTGATCGCGACGGTGAGTCGGCCGGGTGGTCGCGCCACGGGCCCGTCCTCGGACGGGGACCGTGTCGAGGAAGGTCGGGGCTCCACAGGGCAGGGTGCTGGCTAACGGCCAGTCGGGGCGACCCGAAGGAAAGTGCAACAGAGAGCAGACCGCCGATGGCGGGCGAAAGTCCGCACAGGCAAGGGTGAAACGGTGCGGCAAGAGCGCACCAGCGGCCGGGGTGACCCGGCCGGCTCGGTAAACCCCACCCGGAGCAAGGCCGAACGTGGGACATGGGTGGCCCGCCCGCTCCAAGTGGGCAGTCCCCAGGTAGGCCGCTGAGATGGATGGCCACCTCGCTCGCAAGAGCGAACAGAACCCCGCCTACAGGCCGACTCACCGTCACCAATGGCCTTGAGTAGGGACTTCACGCATGATGGCGCTTCGTCTGACAGGCCTCCAAGCAGGAACCCGCAGTTCGGCCTGGTCTGGCACCCCTCGCTGCCCGCACAAGAGCGTTGCTAGATGCGCCCCCTCAGGCCGTTGTCGCCGCCCTGTCTGAGCATCCGGGGTCCCGGCAGCAAAGTAACCGGGCAGGCATTAGTCATGTTGCCAATCTCCACGCTGATCGATGGTGCGAATAGATTTCGACGTCAGCGACGAGCAGAGCGCTTTCTGTCGGTGCGAGCCGTCTTCCGTTTCTTCTTCTTCGCCGCTCCCGACCCACCGAGGCCCTGCTGCACCACCGGTGGTGTTCGGGTACGCCCAGGATCGACTCCCTGCACCAGGGGCACAAGAGGTTCCGGTCGCGAAGCGACGACGAGAAGTCCGGTGACACCAGCGATGTCAATGATCCACCACGGGAGCCAACTCAGTTGCCACTGGGCGATAACAGTGGTGAGTATCGCGATGACGATGGCGATACCGAATCGGCGAGTGCTCCCTCGCGCTGCCACTGCCAATCCCACGGCCAGGGCTGGCCAGATGTAGTAGGGAGTACTCGCCGCTTCCACATAGATTCGCAGCGCGAGGGCAAGAGCCACGGCCCAGGCGATCATCTCAGGCCTCTCGCGCCACCGCCGCGCCCACCAGCCCACACCGACGGCAAAGGCGAGGACCAAGACACGCATCGGGCCACCGCCGACAGCGGTCTCAACACCACTTCCGCCCTCCTTGGGGGCCAAGAAGGTCCACGGCGTCTGGTGATCGCTTGGGCGATCAGGAAACGTCGGTTGTATCACCAGAGAGTGAACGGTGTCGTGAAAATTCGCGGCCAACGGGCCGATGGTCACCACCGCGGCAGGGATGACGCCTCGGATGATCAAGCCGAGCGCTCGCTTCTTGCCACCCATGACAAGGAGAATCGGGAAGACCATGAGGATGAGCGGTTGGAACGCGAGAGCCGCACCAAATAGCCATCCCGCGCCGGTGAAGCGTTGATCCATGACGAAGAGTAGGGCGTAGATGCCCAGAGCCACAGCTACGGCATCTTCTGGATGCCCCCAAATCACCGTGACGTTCCAGAGCACCACCACCTCAGCGACACCAAGGACAGCGCGTTCGCGAGCGCGAGACCTGGAGCCGTTCGGCCAGCGCATCGAAGGCGAACAAAGCCACGCACGATAACAACAAGGCGATTATGACGAGCCCCACGAACTCCTGAGGCTGAAGGACGTATTCGTTGCCTCGCGAGATGCTCGGACCCAGGTAGTACAGGCCCGGTACATGGCGTACGAAGAGGACCGGGGGATGTGCGACCAGATGATGATTCACCTTGATCTCGATGATGTTGGCGTGAAGTCCATCGCTGAACGCCGCGATCGGTGCCAACGCGATCAAAATGCCGGGGTAGGCCAGAAAGCCTACGTTTGGCCGGTAGATCGCACTGAAGTGTCCATGTGCAAACTCGGTGGCGGCACCGTTGGTAGCCACAAGATCCACTGGTGCGATCCACAAAGAGGGCACATGTTGGACGATGGGTCCCCACCGGAAGATGTAGGCCAACCCCAAACTGACATAGATGACAGACACGACGATGGGCCAGATCCTGCGGTCGAGACGCCCGATCACCCGGTTGCCAGAATAGGAATCCCTAGAGGCGCGATTCGGCATTACCGTGACAGCCTGCCATGGGTCGCCGTCATCTGCTGTGGACCCTTGGTGGGTGCACTTGCTCTCCAGCTCGGCGTGCGTGTCAGAGGGACTCTAAACGCTCTCATCCCACCCGCAATGTGTCGGTATCGTTCGGTGATGAAACCGCAGATCGGGGTGGCCCGGACACGCATCTAAACAGGTCTGAACACCCTAAGCTCGGGCCTCCGGGCCTTAGGGTGCAGCGAGTTGATCCCTGCCCTGTCTCGCCTCGGTATCACGCTGGAGCGGCGAAGCGGACTCCTCAAATTATGAAGGGCGGGCAGGGCAGGCCAGCTCGGTGGGCGTGACGACCCTGTTTGAGGAATTCGGGACTGGCCTGCCAGATCCCTCTTGGCGATGTTCGGGACACGCGCCTCACCGACCGGCCTCGGATCGACGTCCGACAAACCGGGGAGGAGTCGATGAGCACATTGGGGATCGATCTGGCCGTGCGGGCCGCGCACGTGGCCACCTTGACCAACGACCAGGGCGAGGTGATCTGGTCGCGCCGGCGGTTCCAGAGCCACCCCCCGGACTTGGCCGCGCTAGGCGAAGCGGCTGGACCGGCGTCGGAGCTGACCGTGGTCATCGAACCCACCCGCAGTGCGTGGGTGGTCGTGGCTGCGCATCTTCGAGCCACCGGAGCCAAGGTGGTGATGGTGCCGCTCCCGCCGCGGTCTGGGTGGTCACGAGAGCGACAGGGCGACCGGTACTCGGTGCGGGCCCGATCGCCTTCGATTCAACTCGGCAGTACCGGGTGCCATCACGACACGTGCGCTGGCGCCCGAGCGTCGAGCGCTCATCTAATGGCGACGGCGGGTGATCCCAATCGGACGGGTCGACTTTGTCGCACTCGGCAGCGGCCCGTCTGGCGCTGCCTCCGGCGTGGCATCCCAGTCCGGGTGATCCCGATCGGCCTGGGGGTGGTCGGCTGGACACCTGCAAGGACGTCGCAGAACCGGCATGTTCGAGCGGTCTCGGCCTGAATTGCCCTGGGTCTGATGGAGACTCACGCTCTTTGATTCACGCGGCCGGGTCGGCCTCCTCCTGCTGACGGTAGTACGCGTCCTCGAACTCCGCCGGCGGGACCATGTTGCAGGCGGAGTGCAGGCGCCGTGCGTTCCACCACTCCACCCACCGAGCGGTGTGGAGTTCGACATCGTTAACTCCGCTCCAGGGGCCGTAGCGATAGATGATCTCGGTCTTGTACAGACCGTTCACGGTCTCGGCCAGGGCGTTGTCGTAGGAGTCTCCCTTGGATCCCACCGAGGACACGGCCCCGGCCTCGGCCAGGCGCTCGGTGTACCGAATGGCGAGATATTGCACGCCCCTGTCGGAATGATGCACGAGTCCGGTGACGTCGCCCCGCCGGCGCCAGATGCCCATCTCCAGGGCGTCGAGGGCCAGATCGGCCCGCAGGGAGGTGGAGACCTTCCAGCCCACGATCATGCGGGAGAAGACGTCGGTGACGAACGCCACGTAGCAGAACCCCGCTCTCGTCCACACGTAGGTGAGATCGGCCACCCACAGCTGGTTGGGCGCCTCGGCGGCGAAGTGGCGATCGACGAGGTCGGCCGGTCGCGTCGACGCCGTGTCTGCGGTGGTGGTGCGGCAGGTCTTTCCCCTTCTCGTCCCCACCAGGCCCAGCTGGCGCATGAGACGGGCCACCTGGTCCCGGCCGACGTCGATGCCCTCCCGATTCAGCTGGCGCCACAGCTTCTCCTGGCCGTAGACGCCGAAGTTCTCCACCGACACCCGGCGGATCTCGGGGATCAGCTCGGCGTCACGCAGGTCCCTCTTCGACGGAGCCCGGTCTCGGGCGGCGTAGTACGTGGACGGGGCGAACTGCAGCACCTTGCAGATCGGCTCGATTCCCCACTTGAGCCCGTCGGTTCGGTCGTTCTTGTGGGCGTCGATGAAGGCGACTACTTGGGAAGTCGCGGGTCGAGCTCCCCGCGAAGAAACTGGCGGCCGCTTCAATATCTCGTTGGCCCGCTTGAGCTCACGGTTCTCGCGCTCGAGCTCGGCGATACGCTGGCGGTCGTCGGTCGTCACCCCGACCCGCGTGCCATCGTCAATCTCCCTCTGGTTGATCCAGTGGCTGAGCGACTCCCGGCCGATGCCGAGTTCTCGGGCCACCCTGGCGATCGCACCATGGCGCTGGCCCGTCTCCTCGATGGTCTCGTACACCATCCGGATCGCCCGTTCCCTCAGCTCAGGCGGATAGCTGGTGTTCTTTCGACTGGACATGGCTCCATTTTCCTCCGGAATCCATGGAGCCTCCAACTAACCCAGGGCAATTCAGTGCGGTCAGGGTCGAGAAAACCCACCCGGTATCGTCGGCCGAGGATGATCCAGGACGTTCGGGCGAGTCGGGATGTTCCTCGGACCTGCAACTGGGCTAACAGTCGTTAGGTTCCAGCGAGCAAAGGCACGTCGTCTAGCTGAAGTCGATGACCGCCCTGCCCTCGATGACTTCGGGAGGCCCCGAAGCGACGCCAGCGAGATTCTGCTTGATATACGCAGCCGCGCGTTTCGTCGACTCTGCGGTGCCGGCCTCGTTCTCGAAGACGCTGATGCTGGCGCCACCATTGGCGGTCTTGATGAGGTAGTAGGCGACGAACCCTTCTACCCCCTTGATGAGCTCCTCCACATCCTTGCGTCGACCGACCAGTTCGTCGATCAACTTGGAGCTGCCCTCGTAGTTACGAATGACCACGTGCATTTGACATCCTTTAGTTGTCTCGCGCCCCCGGGATTGTTGGACACCGAATAGAGAGGAGCCAAGATGGCTCTCATGACGGTGAACGACGAGGACACGGGAGACTTTCGCTCCAAGGCTCGGTGGTCGGCGGGCAAGAAGCTGGACGTGGTGCTTCGGCTCCTGCGGGGCGAGAAGCTCGAAGAGCTCAGCCGGGAGGTGGGCATCGAAGCCCATCGGATCGCGGCCTGGCGTGACGAGTTCTTGGATGCCGGCAAGGAGGGCCTGAAGGGCAAACGGGCCACCACCGAGGACGACCGGCGTCTGCGCGACGCCGAGCGCAAGATCGGTGAGCTCACCCTCGAGAACGAGATCTGGAAGAAGGTGGCCGAAAAAAGGGGGCTGCAGATGCCGCCACAGAAGCGGCCGAGGTGAGCACCGAGATGGACATCCCCCTGGCCACGGTGTGCCGGGTCACCGGCGCCCCTCGGTCCACGATCTACCACCGCCGCGGCCGCGGTGAGCAACTCGGGTTGCGCCCTGGCCCGAAGACGGCCGTCCCCGACGACGAGCTCACCGAGCTGATCCGCACCGTCATCGTGGACTGCCCCTTCGCCGGCGAGGGACATCGCAAGGTCCGAGCCCGGCTGCGCCGGGACTATGGGATCTGCGTGGGCAAGAACCGGGTGCTACGGCTCATGCGCCATGCCGGGCTGCTCGCCCCCCAGCGGGCCCGGCGTCGCCGGAGTCCACGACTCCATGACGGCACGGTCATCACCACCGCCCCCAACCTGCGGTGGGGCACCGACGCCACCATGGCCTGGACCAGAGACGACGGCTGGGTGTGGGTGTTCGTGCTCGTCGACCACTACAGCGACGAGGCCTGGGCCCACGTGGCCAAGATCGGCAACCGCTTCGCGGCGCTCCAGCCCGTCTATGACGCCGTGATCGACCGCTTCGGGACTCTCGGTCCCGACGTGGCTCGGGGCATCAAGCTCCGCCATGACTGGGGCAGCCAATACCGAGCGCATCACTTCCAGGGCTCGCTCAACTGGCTCGGGATCGAGGACGACGCCGCTTTCGTGGGCGAGCCCCAGGGCAACGGCGTGGCCGAACGCTTCATCCGGACCCTCAAGGAGCAGTGCCTGTGGGCCCGCCTCTGCGATGACGTCGACGAGCTGCGTCAGTTCGTGACATCGTTCATCGAGACCTACAACACCAAATGGCTCATCGAGCGCCTGGGCCACCGAACGCCTCGTGAAGCCTTTGCCGCAGCGACTGCGCAGGTGGCGGCGTGATCCGGCTCGAACACGCCAAAATAGGCCCGCTCAGCTGCGTTCTCAGCCCCGCAAATCGAAGCGGTGGAACCACGGTGCCGGCATCTCGACACTCGAACAACGACCCGATAGACATTCAATCTGTCCAACGAACCGGGGCTGCAACAGTTGTGCCTAGCGTGTTCTTCAGTCGTGCTGCATCCTCGCGCAAGGGGCGTCCCACCGCTAGGGGCAACTCCCAGGCGCGCTCAGGCTCCTTGCAGAACCTCAACATGCCCGCCCGACAGCGAAGCAAAAGCCCGACCACCCTGCATCGCCGTCGGGTGAGCGATCCCGGCTGGGAGCATGTCCCGATGGCCCCGGCCTGGGGTCACACAAACCGTCAGTTGCGAGCAGCCCGAGCCCCTGTGTCCCTCGCCCTAGAACGGTGATACCGGTTGGGGCAGTAGCCCTGGGACTTGGTGGCGAGGCCACCGTGCCGGCAAAGGCGGGCGGTCTACGTCTCGTCGTGTCACGCTGGGAGGGTGGGCGAGGGCATCTATCGGGTAACTGCGTCAACGGGAGGATGGCGGAGTCTGCCGTGGCCGTTCGGGCTGCTTGACGTAAGCGACAGCGTCCTCCGCATCTACTCATGGCACTGGTCGTGGTGGGTTCGTGACCAAGTAGTACCGCGAGACACGATCGAGAACATCGATGTGCGTGAGGGGCCGATCCGGCCGACGTTGCGGATCCAAACCCATGATGGCGACGTGATCAAGGTGCGGATGCCCGGACTGCAGACAGCTCGAAAGCGACTCATACAGGACCTTGCTGCTCGCAGATACCCCTTTTCTTGAACCGACCGCGATCGTGCTGCTTTGGGGTGTGTGCGATGACAAGGCACGGAGCGCGGGCCTCTCGGTGGGGGCCATATGCTTCCAGGGCATGACCTCAGATGACTCCAGGCGTATCACCCCAGGAAATTGGCCGCTCAATAGTTGGCATCGACAAGCAGGTTCAGGCAGTCGCTGTCCGCAATCACGCTCCTAGCGACCTAAACGAACTCGCCGTCGCCATCCACAAACTCATCGGTGTCATCAAGAGACTGCACGGCGACCTCTAGCTTGGTAGGCACCGGAGGTCCCTGCTTGGTCAGCACAGGACCCGGTAGCTGTGCATTCACTGTTGATGTGTACCGACCTCTGGATAACCGGCCCAGAATGGCGGCGATGAGTAAGGCCACGAACAGACCCCCGTCATCGACGGGCACAGTTACGTCAAAAGACGGTACGACCACCGGCTACTACAGGTTCGGCCAGGGGCCTGGGCTGATCCTGGTGCATGGAGCAGGTCAATCGTCCGAGAACTTTCGCACCCTGGCTTGTGACCTTTCCGACGCCTTCACCGTCTACGTTCCCGACCGCCGTGGCCGGGGCATGAGCCCGTCGTATGGCGAGTTCCATGGCCTTCGTACAGAGATCGAGGATCTGAGCGCCCTCCTGCATGCATCGGGTGCCCACTACGTCTTCGGTCTGAGCGCGGGAGCCGTCATCGCCATCGAGGCGGCCCGCATTCTGCCGGAGATCACGAAGCTCGCACTCTATGAACCGCCCCTTTCATTCGACGGTGTGGTGCACGCCGAGTGGGTGCCCCGCTACGAGCGTGAGATGGAGGCTGGCAACCTCGGTGGAGCGCTCGTCACGGTCTTGAAGGCCACCGGCGACCGCACTACCTTCCTGCGCTTCGTTTGAGCTTCCCCCGCTCCGGCGGACAGGGTTGGTTAGTTGCTGATCATGCCGCGTGAGCGGCTTCGTAGTCGACCGGGCTGAGCATGTCGCAGTAGCTGTGGCGTCGCTTCGGGTTGTACCAGGCCTCGATCCATTCGAAGATGGCGAGAGCGAGATGCTGCCGGCTCTCCCATTGATGCTCGTCGAGCAGCTCGAGCTGCAGCGTCCCGAAGAAGCTCTCGGCCACGCTGTTATCGAAGCAGTCACCCACCGATCCCATAGATCCGAGCAGGCCTGCTCCCCGCAGCCGCCGGCCAAACGCCCACGACGTGTAGGTGGACCCGTGGTCCGAGTGAGCGATGGTCGAACCCTTGGGCGGGCGCCTGCGCCAGAGGGCCATCTGCAGGGCGTCCACGACGAGCTCCGAGCGGATGTGATCGGCGATCGACCAGCCGACCACGATGCGACTAAAGGCGTCGAGCACGACGGCCAGGTACACCTTGCCCTCTGGAGTCGGATGCTCGGTAACGTCCATGACCCACAACTGGTCCGGCGCAACCGGGTCGAACTGCCGGTTCACCAGGTCATCAGAGGGTTCGGCGCCAGGATCCCGGCAGGTGCAGCCCCGCCGGCGGCGGCGGTAGATGCCGCTCACCCCGGCCTGGGCCATGAGACGCTCCACGCGCTTCCTGGAGCACCGGATGCCCTCACCGAGGCGCAGCTCGGCATGGACCCGGGGCGAGCCATAGGAGCGCCGGCTCATGCGCCAGATGTCGACGATGGTGTTGGTCAGGTAGGCGTCGGAAAGGTCCTTGTCGGTGAGGGGATGGGCCTGCCAGGCATAGAAGCCAGAGGTCGACACCTTCATGACCCGACAGCAGGTCATCACGGGCAGGTCCGTGCAGGCCCGGGCGATGAAGATGTACGTCATTTTGGGTCCGGGAGCGTCTCCTTGGCGAAGTAGGCGGAGGCACGCTTCAAGATCTCGACCTCCATCTTCGCCACCCGTAGTTCTCTGCGAAGGCGAACCAACTCGGCTCGCTCGTCGGTGTTGAGACCGGTGCGAGCCCCGTCATCGATGTCGGCCTGCTTCATCCAGTTACGCAGGCAGGACTCCGCGATACCGAGGTCGTCCGCGATCTTGGCGACCGGCTTCTCCCGCAGCCTGGCGAGTTCAACAGCCCGCTGGCGGAACTCCGGAGGATGGGCTCTGGGCATGTGGACATCCTTCCAAGAGACGGCTCTCGCCGCCTCAGGGTCAGTGTCCGCCGGAGCGGGGGAAGCTCAGTTCCCCGATTCCTCCTCGCCACCCCGCTGAACCTTGTGATCAAGAAGACGGCAGATCGGCCCGTCCCCGCTGGAGTGATGTCTCCCCGCGACTTCATCCCAACGCTGCACTACGACGCACGGACCGTCATGGATGCCGCCGGCTCCCTAGAGCGGTTCGCCGGCCTCCACTGCGAAATCCTCTTGCTCGGCGGCGCCAGGAGCGCTCGCAACCTTACGGCCTCGCCCGATGGCCTGAGCAAGGTACTCCCGAGTGCCAAGCGGGTCACACTGCGCGGAGTGGGCCACACTGCTGCGGACAACAGCCGCCAACCCGCCGTCGTGGCGGCAGTTCTGCGCGCCTTCTTTGCATAGGGGAACCCGCCCCTGGATGTGCAGGCACCGATGAGCCCGGAAGACGGACAGCGACAGGCTGGGGCATCCGATACTCGGTGTGGCCTCAGCCGGTCCACGCAACGGGCTCGCTCTCAGGCGATGCTGGCCTTCATGGGAACAATCGTTGCTGCGTTCGTATCGCTTGTCTTTCGGACCCATGACACCCGATTGCTCGCACTGGTCCTGGCCATCTTTGCGGCCGGCGCTTTGGTCAGAACAATCTTCGGAACGATCCAAGTCGGGAAGACGACGGTCCATCTCTCTTTCGATGCGTCCCGTCGATGGATCACAATGTCTGGCGTGCACCCCAACTTTGCGGCCGCCATGCACCAGGGGGAACCACCGTCCTCTCGCAGCCTTCAAGGTGAACGATTCAATTCCGGTAGATGAGGATCAGGTGGGCCAGCCCGTCGCATTGAGCCCTCTAGCCGGTTGGAACAGCCGTGCAACTCGTCAACGCGAGAGGCACTGGTCCAACCATCGGCTCACTGACTCGGGAACCGAACCCACCCAGCCGCCCTGCGTGTGCCGTTCCCGGTCGAGGGCGGGCTCAAGGGAAAGCGGCCGCGGATAGTGCATATTTGACGCGGGGATCCCGATCGCGCGTCGTTTCGGAACGGGCTCGTCAAGTGCCATCATTGCCGCGTGGAGAGTGAAGCTTTCGGAGTTCGCATTACGAGGCTGCTGCCGACCTGGGCAGCCGGTCTTCGGGGAGTAGCCGGGTGGGGTGTCGTCGGAGGCTGCTGTCCTGATGACCGTTCGTTTCGTCGCCCGCCATACGTCCTGCAGATGTGCAACGGATAGAGCAGGAGATGGACTTTTCCCTCGACATCGACTTAGGCGAACTCATTCCAAGACACCACGTAGTCCTCACAGGCATCGACTTTGGCGAGACCGTCGACGTTCCCAGGTTTCGCGCCGAGGTTGAGGCCAAGGTGGCCGAGCGAGTGGCCAAGATCCACAGGGGTGAGGTTCCAGGGGGGCTTGGCATATCTGTTTCCTATCGGAAGCTAACTCCGCATGATCTCGAACCCGTGGGCACCCGCAAGGTGGAGCCCAGTCTGCATTACAAGTTCGTTCCGGGCATCGAGCCCTCAGAGGAAGAGGGCAACGAAGCCTTCTTTTGGTACTGGATGCTTTCGGTTTCCGACGATGCCGGCACCCACTATCGAGACGACAATGGCGGTGCCAAAGAACGGGCGGCCGGAGGAATGGCCACGCCCGCAACTCGGGACATCGAGGGCCATATCCCAGCGGATGCCTCTCGGCTGTTCCTGCGGTTTACGCCTCCGCATGGCTGGGAGCCTCCAGAACCCTGGCCTCGGGAACTACAGCTAGACGTGATCCATCGGAGGGTTATCGACCGACCCTAATTGATGGGATGAAGGAGCGGGGCCTCCGCTCCCCGTGGGATCCGAGTCTTGCAATGCTCGGGGTTTCCACACCAACCCGCGACAAGGGAGGCCCCTATGGAGCGACAGTACGTCGGAATCGATCTGCACCGGCGCAGCTCGACCATCTACCGGATGAACGGGGAGGGGGAGATGCTCGGGTGCGTGCGTATCCCGAGCCAGCCCGCCGACCTGGCCCAGGCCATGGCCGACGCGGGCGAGTCCCCCGAGGTCGTTCTCGAAAGCACCTATGGCTGGTACTGGGCGGCCGATCTGCTCAAGGAGCTGGGGGCGAGCGTCCACCTCTCGCATCCCCTCGGCAACGCCTGGGGCAACCGCCGGGTCAAGAACGACGAGCGAGACGCCAAGGACCTGGCCGCCATGCTGCGCCTGGGACGGCTGGCCGAGGGCTGGATCGCCCCACCCGAGGTGAGAGAGCTGCGAGAGGTGGTGCGCCACCGCTTCCATCTGGTGGGCCAGCGCTCGAGCGCCAAGGCCCAGGTCCACGGCGTGATGGCCAAAAACGGCATCCTGCCGGCCCTCGGCGACATGTGGGGGAAGGGGGGTGCCGCCCAGCTCGACGCCCTCGAGCTGCCCAGTGCCTATGCCACGCGCCTGGGCTCTCTTCGGGACCTGATCACCTTTCTGGACAACGAGGTCGACATCTTCGACCGCTACATCCACCACCAGCTCAAGAACGACCCCGGCTACCAGGCCATCCAGCGCATCGACGGGGTCGGAAGGGTGATCGCGGCCATCTTCTGCGCCGAGATCGGAGACGTCAACCGCTTCAGCTCCCCGAAGAAGCTGTGCTCGTGGGCCGGGCTCACCCCCAAGCACCGGGAATCCGACGAGAAGGTCATCCGGGGCAAGATCACCAAGCAGGGATCCCCCCTCGTGCGCTGGGCGGCCATCGAGGCCATCAGCAAGTACCGCGGCGGGCCCAAGTTGAAAAGTGACTACGCCCGCCTGGCGGAGCGCCGGGGGAGGTTCAAGGCGCGCGTCGCTGTGGCCAGGAAGCTCCTCACTCTCGTCTACTACGGGCTCCGAGACGGCGAGATCCGCTCTCTCGAACCCGCTGTTGCAGCCCCGGTTCGTTGGACAGATTGAATGTCTATCGGGTCGTTGTTCGAGTGTCGAGATGCCGGCACCGTGGTTCCACCGCTTCGATTTGCGGGGCTGAGAACGCAGCTGAGCGGGCCTATTTTGGCGTGTTCGAGCCGGATCACGCCGCCACCTGCGCAGTCGCTGCGGCAAAGGCTTCACGAGGCGTTCGGTGGCCCAGGCGCTCGATGAGCCATTTGGTGTTGTAGGTCTCGATGAACGATGTCACGAACTGACGCAGCTCGTCGACGTCATCGCAGAGGCGGGCCCACAGGCACTGCTCCTTGAGGGTCCGGATGAAGCGTTCGGCCACGCCGTTGCCCTGGGGCTCGCCCACGAAAGCGGCGTCGTCCTCGATCCCGAGCCAGTTGAGCGAGCCCTGGAAGTGATGCGCTCGGTATTGGCTGCCCCAGTCATGGCGGAGCTTGATGCCCCGAGCCACGTCGGGACCCAAGACCCCGAAGCGGTCGATCACGGCGTCGTAGACGGGCTGGAGTGCCGCAAAGCGATTGCCGATCTTGGCCACATGGGCCCAGGCCTCATCGGTGTAGTGGTCGACGAGCACGAACACCCACACCCAGCCGTCGTCTCTGGTCCAGGCCATGGTGGCGTCGGTGCCCCACCGCAGGTTGGGGGCGGTGGTGATGACCGTGCCGTCATGGAGTCGTGGACTCCGGCGACGCCGGGCCCGCTGGGGGGCGAGCAGCCCGGCATGGCGCATGAGCCGTAGCACCCGGTTCTTGCCCACCTGGATGCCGTGGTCCCGACGGAGCCGGGCCCGGACCTTGCGATGTCCCTCGCCGGCGAAGGGGCAGTCCACGATGACGGTGCGGATCAACTCGGTGAGCTCGTCGTCGGAGACAGCCGTCTTCGGACCGGGCCTCACCCCCAGGCACTCACCACGTGCGCGGCGGTGGTAGATCGTGGACCGAGGGGCGCCGGTGATCCGGCACACCATGGCCAAGGGGATGTCCATCTCGGTGCTCACCTCGGCCGCTTCTGTGGCGGCATCTGAAGCCCCCTTTTTCGGCCACCTTCTTCCAGATCTCGTTCTCGAGGGTGAGCTCACCGATCTTGCGCTCGGCGTCGCGCAGACGCCGGTCGTCCTCGGTGGTGGCCCGTTTGCCCTTCAGGCCCTCCTTGCCGGCATCCAAGAACTCGTCACGCCAGGCCGCAATCCGATGGGCTTCGATGCCGACCTCCCGACTGAGCTCTTCGAGCTTCTCGCCCCGCAGGAGGCGAAGTACCACGTCGAGCTTCTTGCCCGCCGACCATCGAGCCTTGGAGCGGAAGTCCCCCGTGTCCTCGTCGTTCACCGTCATGAGAGCCATCTTGGCTCCTCTCTATTCGGTGTCCAACAATCCCGGGGGCGCGAGACCGCCAAGGCCGCGTGAGCGGACGGACACGAACCAGCGCGAGCTCGTGGATCCCCGTGGTCCCCCGAGAGCTTCGGCGGGACCGAGTATTTGATTGAGCCCGCTGGGACGTGGCCGAACCCCATCATGTCCGGCGATCGACGAATGTATGGCTGGCGACCTGCGGGTGCCCCACTCAGTCACCACCACCGTGATGGGAACTAAACCGCCTCACATAGGCGCCGTCCTCGGAAGAGGATGCGCCGCCCCTCGCCGGCGTCAACGCCATGCCCTTCGGGTGGGCCTTTCCCAGCGTTGACCCCGGCTCGATCGCTGGCGCGCGCTCTCGAGCAGGACGACACCTCAGCCCTCAGGAACAAGACACCTCGCCGGATGAGTTGACCGACCCCGCTCCTTCATGTATGGGGATCCCGTGCGACATCGGACTGAGTTCGGGCGCCCGAGTCCGGGTGTTTAGATGCGCGCCCTCAGGACGTGGCGTGCGCCCCTGCCAAGGCACCCTGGGCCCGGCCCTCCCGCCTGGCGAAGTCGGACAAGCAAGCAGACCATCACACTGACTTCTTGACCTCCTCCGAGGATCGTGACCTCGGTCGTGACATCATTGACTGGTGCCGAATGATGAGCAAGGTTCAGTCGATCTGTCCGAGATGGTTGTCCAGGTGACGCAGTGGTTCCCGGCCCCGATTGCCGAGGTGTGGGCGTTGCTGTCCGATGTGGAACGGATGGCGGGCCTTGGACCGGAGCACGTGGAGGCGCACTGGCTTGATCCCGGCCCAATCGTCGGCGCGAGATTCACGGGTAAGAACAGCCGCGACGGATTCGAGTGGGAGGTCCCGTGTCACATCACCGAGTGCGACCCACCCTTGCATTTGACTTGAACCGTGTTCGAACCGGAGAACCCTTCTTCAGTTTGGTCGAATAACCTGACCCCAGATCGGGGGGGGACCTCCGTCGTCCAGCGGTTCCACCACGGGTCGAACTACAGCTTTATACGACTATGGGCGGAGGAGCAGCCCGAACGCGCCGCTGAGATTGTGCGGATCCGTATGGACGGACTTCGCGCCGACATGTTGGCCACGTTGGCGAACGCCGCGCGACAGTTGTCGCATCCGGACAGCTAGACATCGGCGGATGTCTGGCCACGACAGCACTGAAGGTGCCGCGACAGCTTTCGCTGAGGCATCGACGCACGCAATTCGCGGCGCGGCGGATTCAAGGGGTGGCCGCGACAAGTCGGTTGAATCGTTCCCCTGGAGTCTCCCACTCCAGGGTCTTGCGTGGGCGCTCGTTGAGTAAGGCAGCGATGGCATCGAGGTCCTCTTGGGAGTGGACCGACAGGTCGGTGCCCTTGGGCAGAAACTGACGGACGAGGCCGTTCCAGTTCTCGTTGCTCCCGCGCTGCCAGGGCGAATGGGGGTCGCAGAAGTAGACGGGGACGCCGGTGGCGACTTTGAACGCCGCGTGCGTGGCCATCTCGATCCCCTGATCCCAAGTGAGGGACTTGGCCAGGTGCTCTGGTAGACGCACGATGTTCTTCGCCACTGCCGACGCGACGTGCTCGGCGGTGCGGTTCTCGAGCTTGATGAGCATGCCCATGCGGGTGGTGCGTTCCACCAGCGTGGCCACGGCGCTGGCGCCGCCCTCCCCGATCATGAGGTCACCCTCCCAGTGGCCCGGCACGGCCCGGTCTTCGACCTCCGGGGGGCGTTCGGAGATGTTGACCATCCCGAGGATCGCGCTTCGTCCAGAGGAGGCTCGAGAACGAGGACGTCTCCGAGCCCGGCCCGAGCGCAGGCAGGCGGTGAGCTCCTTGCGCAGCTCGCCCTTGGCCTGGACGAAGACCGCCTGGTAGATGGCCTCGTGCGACACCCACCACTCTGGCCGGTCGAGGTGCTCCTTGCGGCACCGGTGGGCGATCTGCTCGGGCGACCATTTCTTGGTGCGCAGCAGTGCCTGGACCTCCTCCCACAGCCAGGGGCGCTGCTCGGTCCAGGGAGCCTTGGGCCGGAGGGCGGCTCGTGCCGCTCGCTCTTCGGCCATCGCCGCCCGGTAGCACCTCCGCCCACCGTTGGCCGCAATCTCACGCCAGATCGTCGAGCGGTGCCGGCCGATGCGAGAGGCAATGGCTTCGTCGGACGCTCCAGCCTCGATGCCGACCCTGATCTCCTCGCGCTCAGACGCGCTCAGCGAGCCGGGGCGCCGCTTGCGTTCGCGTATCATGGCCACACCGTCGTCGCCAAGACCCGTTCTGAATGTGGATACCCTGTCGACGAACCGCTTGTTGGTGCCGCACACCGGAACGCTCCGTCGCACGAACCCCCATCGAACGACGTAATCCTGCACAGTTGAGGCAGGAACTCCCGTCAACGCCTCGGCTCTCTTGTAGCTCGCTCCGGCGAGCACCGCCTCGACCGCCGCGTCGAGATCCGTTTGGCTCGAGCGGCGCTTCCGTCCTCGGGTCTCCATCTGACACCTCCAGGTCAGGAGATGTCGCGCTCACCCCTTGAGCCCAAGCCCGGAGCGATTGCGGATGGTCCAGTCGGTTAGGCGCCTCCTCCGAGGCAAACTCTCACCGGCGGAGATGGGCGGTCTGAGTCGAGAGTCCGGCGTCCGATCGCGGGTGATGCCGCCCGGGGCAGCATCCCTCAACGAGTCCTTGCCGGCCTTCCCCGTTGAGAGGGCGAGAAGCGCCAGGATCGGGCACCCCTGTGGAAGCCTGGTGACGTGCCCGATGACACGTCGAACTCGGAGTCAAAGCCTCAGCCGTCATCCCGCAAGGTGATCAGGCGGTCAGGCGACACGGCGTCGTGACCGCGCCCGACGTCGGTACACCGGGTCCGGCAGAGGTTGATGCAGATGACGGGCGAGGATCGTGGATCCCCACCCGGGCCATGATCGCTACCAGGTTCATGGAGCTGCGCAGGCGTCGGGGACTCATGATAACCCTGATCGCATTGACGATCGGGCTCCCGACAGTCTTCCTCGTCATCAAGCTGTTGCTGCACGCCTTCGTGCCGCAGTCGTACGGGCCGGCAGGTGGGTTCGACGTGTTCACCTCCCTCATCGCCGGCGTGCTCTATATCTTCGGATTTATCGCCGCCATGACCTTGGGAGCCACCGCAGGTTGCTCCGACCTCGCCGACGGGATGTTCACGCAGCAGGTGGTGACCGGGCGCTCGAGAGTGGCGCTTTACCTGGCCCGCATCCCGGCCGGCTTGGCCATCATCATCCCCATGGTGGCCGTCGCATTCACCGTCATCTGCGCGGTCTGCATCTTCTCCGCGCCGTCCAATTTCGACTTCCAGGGCACCACCGTGCCCCTCGGTCTGTCCCTCCATGGATACGAAGCCTGGGCCGTCGACCATCCGAATTTGATCATCTGCGACTTCCCCTACAACGGGCCATGCCCGGAGAACGAACCTGAGCCAAACACCCCGCTGTCCAGGGCGCTCGCCGAGCGACAGGCCGAGCAGAACTATCCGACCTACGCCGTGACCTACGACTCGCCGCCCTATGGCGTGATGATCAGGGCGGGACTGTGGCTCGAGCTCGAGGTGATCATCGCCTGCGTCTTCGGTCTCGGGTTCGCCTCTCTCGTGGGACAGCGAATGGTTCCGATCATCCTGATGATCGTGTACGAGATCGTCTTCCGACCCTTCCTATTGTCGACCAAGGGTCTCCACCTGATCAACCTTCAGCGACCCCTGGTCATCGAACTGGCTGTGGCCCATTTCGAACCGGCCGGGATTGGCATCAACTACGGGATCGTGAACGGACCCGCTGGGCTTCGAGACTCGTCGTACTTGCTGCCCGAGTCGACTGCCATCGCGGTCGCGGTGATCGCGGCCTGGCTGGTGGTGTGGACGGTCTTGGGCGCGTGGAGAATGGCGACCAGGGACGCTTGAGAAACGCCTGGCTCGACTTCGCGGTGTATTCGGCGATCTCGTAAGTGTCGGATTCGAGCTGCGCCACCCTCGATGTGCGGGAGTCGGACGGGCTTTGGCCGGGAGCGACCAGGCTTGGGCACCCGGTAATCGGTGTCGTTCCCGCCCACCCTCATTAGAATCGGCCATCTCGAATCCGTCGGACGGAGCTGCAGACGGTCAGGGGCAACGTCGCTCATATTGCGAGATCGCGCAAATCCCGGGTGGTCGGTCAGATTGCAACCATCGGTGGGGTGGAACGCAGCGCCCTCGACCCCATCCCAACCCGGGTGTTCTCGATCGGCCTGAGGTTGGTCGGGCTGCCCCCTTCAGGGCGCACAGAACCGGCACTTCCGGATGCCTATCTCTTGTGCCAGGCTCCTAGTGCGGTGACATTCAAATAGCACGCGATTGCTTAACGGCCTCAAGGGCGACCCGTCCACGGCGCACCTTGGTGATGATCTGTTTGGCCGTCTTGGTCCAGATGAACGGTGTGGGGTCTTCATTGTTGAGGTCGATATAGCCCTCGATCGCCTCGACGAGCTCGGGGACACTGCCGAAGCTTCCGCGCCGGATCCGCTTGGTCGTGATATCGCCGAACCACCGTTCGATCATGTTCAACCAGGAAGAGCTCGTCGGTGTGAAGTGAAAGTGGAAGCGCTGGTGCTTCTCGAGCCAGGCGACCACATCAGGATGCTTGTGGGTGCCGTAGTTGTCGAGGATGACGTGGACCTCTTTGCCCCTGGGAACCTCGCGGTTGATCAAGCGCAAGAACGCCAGGAACTCCTCGTGGCGGTGGCGGGCGAAGCACCGACCGATGAGCTCACCGGTTAGGACATTGAGGGCGGCGAACAATGTGGTGGTGCCGTGACGCTTGTAGTCATGGGTGATCGTCCCTGAGCGCCCCTGCTTCATCGGCAGGCTCGGCTGGGTGCGGTCCAGGGCCTGGATTTGGGATTTCTCGTCGAAGCTGAACACGATGGCGCCGTCGGGTGGGTTCATATAGAGGCCCACCACGTCGATCAGCTTGGACTCGAAGTTCGGGTCGTTCGAGACTTTGAAGGTCTTGACCAGGTGAGGTTTGATGCCTCGCGCCTTCCACTCCCGCTGGACCGTCGTTCGTGACAACCCACAGTGTTCGGCCATGGTGCGGTTCGACCAGTGGGTGGCGTCAGGAGGTGTCGTGTGCAAGGTGTCGTTGATCATCAGATCGATCTGTTCCTGGCTGATGACCGGCTTTCGTCCCCGGCCTTCGTGCACCTCGCCCACCCAGTCGATCCCGTCGGTTTCGAAGTGGCTCCGCCATTGAAGGACCGTCGACCGCGACACCCCGAGCATCTCGGCGATCTTCGTGTTTGCCACACCATCTCCGGCCATCAACAGGCCTTTGGCCTCGCGCACGGCACGGTGGGGTAACGAGACGCTCCCCGTTATGTCTTCGAGTGACGCTCGTTCCTTCTTGGTGAGGCGCAGCGGTGGAGCAGGTGGGCGGGCCATCGGCACACCCTATACCTAGTGCGCGTCTATTTACGTGTCATGACACTAGAGGTCAGCACCCGCCGCTTCGGCCGCGAGTCGAGAGGCGAGCTGTCGCGAAATGCCAAGGGCTCGGGCTACCTCACTGAAGCTTGACCCTTGCTCCTTGGCCAAGGCGAACATCGCCAGCCGGACTCGGTGGCGGGCTGCCTCGAACTCTTCGAGGGCTTCGGTCACCTCGCTCCGCCGCACCGGCCCATGGAGGCTTTCAAGCGCTTGGACTAGGCGGACACCCTGATCGACAAGCGTGGCGACACGCGCGCTCGCCGTGTTGTAGCGCCGGAGAACCGTGCGGACGTGTTCTGCGGCCTCTTCCAGATCCGAGAAGCGGTCTATCAACTGCTTGCTCTTGCTCGGCACCGTCCTCCGATCCCTCCGCCCACACACGGGACAATCGAGCCGCAATGAGGCTAGTTCCCCCTGCATTCAGTGGTGACGCGAAATTGCCCCCACCAGGGGGGCCTTCGCCGCTGTATGCACTGCCAGAGGTTGTTGGTGGGGGCACGGCCACAACCTCGAGCCAATGTATGGCCCAACGGCCAGGGAATGTCAACAGATGTGGACATTTGGGCCGTTGTCGGCCCTAACATGGGCTCATGGCAACCGCTGCCCGGGAAATCGCCACCAGCCCTCCGGAGGAGGTGATGGTCGACAACCCACCGGGACAATCCCCTCCTTCACTGGCTGAGGAGCGACAGCAGCTCACCCGGTCCCGCATCAGGCAAGCCGCCATGGAGATCATCGCCCGACGAGGCTATGACGCCACAGTCGATGAGATCGCCGAACTCGCCGGCGTGAGCCCCCGCACCATCTTCCGCCACTACGAAAGCCACGACCTGTTGATCGCTGCGACGGTGAAGGACATGTTCGAGGCCGGTGCCCAACCGATTGAGAACCTGCCGACACCCGCCGACGACCTCGATGGCTGGCTGGAGGGTTTGGCGTTGGCGGCCCACACCCGAAACCTCGAGATTCTCGGGAACGCCTTCTGGGACCTGCATGCTCACGCCAGCCAGATGTCGAAGACACTCGCCGAGCTCGGTGCCCACCGGCGCGAGTACCGCCGCAAAGCCATGCGATCCCTCACGACGCTCGCCTGGCGGAGTGCCGGCGGAACCGGCGAGCCTCCGCAGGATCTGTTGTTGGCATTCGGCCTCAACTTCTCGGCGTTCGCCACCCATGCGCTCACGGTCGACTTCGAACAGACCGCGGCCCAGATCGGCACGCTCACCGCCGACATCCTGAAGATGCTTCTCCGGCGCGCGGTGGAGGCGCAACGCTCGGGAGGTGCTGTCGCCGCGGGTGGCGGTCGTGGCGCGGGCTGATCCAGGCACAACACGCTCCAGCCGGAGGTGATTATGTGGACGCCAGCCAGGCGCGTTAGGCCGAAGGAGGGGTTCTTCGAAGCAGCCCCTTTCGGCCGGTGAGGAAGGTAATCGTCCGGGAAGCTCTCGGGCACACGCCCGCCCGTCAGCGGCCTGAGCGCCCGCCAGCAAAATAGTTGTGTACCTCGAAGAATTGAACCTCGGGTGGACCGGGTACACCGACCTCTTGAAAGACTGGAGCAAGCCTTTCTTGGGCGAACTTCTCCCACGCGTCTCGCGACTCCCACACGTTGATCACGCGAATGCCGTCGCCAGTCTTCGTTACCCAGTGAAATAGCTCCCCCGGCGCGGCAGGTCCGCCAGGCAGATATCCCACCCTCTCGATGACCTCGTCGTACTCTTCGAGCGTGGCACCTGGGAAATCAAGCTGCACTCCGACTGCCACTCGGACCTCCATCTTTTGAGTCTCGGATGAGACTGTCACCAGTATCGCGCCCTCGATGCTGAGCGCCCTGCGGCTGGGGACTGCACCGAAAAGTGGCCCAACAACAGTCCGTGGCCGCTGGTCACCACAGATGTGTTCGATCTGTCTTCGGTCACCTGATTGTGGGGAGGAGGTTGGATGTCAACGTGGACGCCGAAGTCGAAGAAGTGTGCGGTAACGGTCTCGGTGTTGGCTCCACCTGGGACTACACCGGTTCCGGTAGGGGTTGCCGGGACGTTCCAGGTGGCTTCGATTTTCAGTTGGAGCACCAGGCCGGTGGTGTCAACCCACATGTTCACCTTGAAATGCACGGGGCCAGTCGTGCCCGGTGAATGTTCTTGAACAAGTTCTACACCTTGGTAGTGGCTCGTCTCGACGCCATCTATGAGTTGCTTCCCGACTGCGGTGATGTCGGTTAGATGCGCTCTGAGTCCGGAGAAGATTTGGCCGGGGTCGGCGACGGGCAGACCTGCCATCTCCTTTCCAGTTGGGATCGTCTGGTGAATCCACGATTTCGGTGTTAGGACGTTGGACAACCAAAGGTCCTTGCCGATGCAGATCATGGTGGTCATCGCCGAATCGGTGGGCGACGGAGTGGGCGGTGTTCCTCCAGGGCCGACTTTGGCGGCGGGGCCGGTCATACCGAGAGAAGTGACATTCAAGCGGCCACCGGCGAGATCGACCACCCCGCTGAGTGAGTCATATTCCTGAATCGGCTCCGGGCCGGATGTGTAGATCCAGATCAGACGGAACGACCCGGTCTGCGCTGTCTTCGTCAGCGCCGCCAGCACCGCGTCAGCCGAACCTTTCGTGTTGGAGGTTGTCGTGTTGGCCCCGCACGCTCCTGCCACAAGACCAATCGCCAACAGCGCCAAGAAAGCTCTGCTGGCGGTGATGACTTGCGGAAATGGCCCACCGCTCACTAGGGCATTATCGCCGACCCGGCCACCCTGAAAGTCCGTTCCCGACCGGGTCCGGCTCAACGGCGAGGGTCTGGGCAAATAGCGCGTACTCGGGGTTCGCGCCCACCGTCACTGCAACCTGGCCATCATGAATTCCGTCTGACGGAGCATCAGCGGGCCGGGCGACGCCGCCCGTAATCGCGAGGTGGGGGCGATAAACGGGCGGGTGCCGGGACGATCCTCGCATCAAATAGGGTAAGCGGCACTTCTAGTTGGGGGCAGCGACAAAATCCCGGGAACTCGCCGTGTGCCACACTCGTCGAAGTGGGTGTGGCTCACGTAAAGCGTAACCGCCCTTGGCTGTGTCTCCTGGCGCTGGGCGCGATCGCAGGGTGCTCGGCGACCGTAGGACCCGTCTCTGTCAGAACGCTGGGCTCCTCGACGAGCGTCACGACCGGATTCCGGGTCGTGAGCTACCACGGAGTCCATGTTGAGGTGCCCGCTGGTTGGCCAGTCGTCGATGGTATGCACACCGGCTTCTGCGAGGGCCCGTTCCCCGATACCCCAACAGCCTTTGTCGGCCCACAGCAAAATGGTGCGCCGAGCTGCCCAGCCCCTCTACCAGGCGCTTCCTCGACAGGTCGAGACGGTGTCTGGCTGCAACCGGGCAACCCTCCCCCCGGCGCGACGCCGATGACCACTTCCTCGGGCCAGACGGTGCTCGAAGAGGCCACCGGTTCGGATAGCCACTACATGCTCCTCTGGTACCACCAGGTGTTCGTCCAGATCGGGATCGGCCCCGACCCGAGCACAGCCCAGGCGATCTTCGACTCCATCGGTTTCACACCAGGTGCGCCTGATACCCCAGCAGCGGGTGTGTGTCAGCGCTCAGCCAATCCAGGCGTCATGCCCACGCCTGAGAGACTCGTTGAGCCACTTGTGCTGGACGGCGGCAACATCACCTTGAATCCCCCAGCCTCGTCGGATCGGGCGGTCATATCCGCCGCGCAAGCCTGGAGTAAGAGCGGACCCAAAGAGTCCTTCGAGCGGTACCGACTCATGCTGACTCGGTACTCGGCCAAGTTCCCGGCCCGGCAAAATCCAGACGGCTCCTTGACGCCGCTGAACCAGGACGAGCTTGCCTGGGTCATCTACTCGGTGCCGTACAGCCCTACGATCGCAGGATGCGGCGATTGGGGAGTCACCGTCTTCGATGCCGCCAGCGGCCAGGGCCAGGAACTCATATCGAGCGGCTACTCGCCAGGGCCGTAACGGGCGGCATCCGTCCAAGATCGCCGTACAGTTCTGTGTACCCTGACGGGGCCAGGGTCCCGACCAACGGACCGGTCGAGATCACCCTTCGTCCGGGATGCAGGCTCGACGGCCCGCGAGACTGTTGGTTCTCGCTCCGGTCCGGTCCACCCATCCGATCAATGGCGGATGAGATTACCGGTCATGCGACCGTTGGAGTGCTCCGATTCGGTGGGCCACCTCAAGGAGGCACCTGTGGACGGGACAGGCGAACCAGATCCCCTGAGACCAGGCCGATTACGGGCACTCTGGGGACCGCGCATGCGGACCATGTGGCGGGCGCGAGCCGCGCCGACGCTCCGGCGACGGTGACGCCTGCTCAGCCGGGCTCCGGCCCGTCCCCCACGTCGTAGGGCCCCAGGCGGCGGTGGCGACGCCAGCGCCGGAAGCTGCGCAGGGGGTGCACCACGGCGCGGAAGAACGCTGTGTCGACGGGGCCGATGATCCCACCGGGGCCGCCGCCCGGCAGGGCAGTAGACCTCGGCCGACGACGGCTCGGGTCGGGCCCGACCGGGAAGCCGAGGACATGGCGCTGCTCCTCGGGCTCAGCGGGCACCGGGATCCCCGGCGGACACACACGGCGAGCGCACGCCGACCTACGCTACCGGCGGTGCTCACGGTGGTGCAACGAATGGCGCGGTTTCCCGTGCTGGGCGATCTGCTCCCCTCACGCGTCTTCCCGACCGCCGAGCTGTCTTGGATTTCTGCCGGTCTCATTACCTGCCGGCAAGCGCGGCTGACCGGCTCGAATCTCCGGTGACACTAACCAAGCGAGGCTCCTCGTCATGGCTCGCCGTTAGAGCTGGGCGACGAATGGCCCACCCGATCCCTGCCGGGTACAGAGAGGCCCAGCGGGACCAGGGAAAGAGCGAGCATCCAAATCCGGCCCTAGTAGTTCACGGGATCCCCGATGCTGCGCTCCCAAGGCTGTCCTCGACCCTGAACCTGATCCTGATCGGCAGTGACACTTCGGGTCCGAGCTCCTGGAAGAATGGGACTCGCGGAGGACGTAGTTGGAAATGGTGAGCAGCGATGAGCGTCGAGATATTGGGTCACTCCGTTCATCGGGACACTGGTTGGTGGACACCGGCAGTACATGACCTTCTCCAATTCCTCCGCGAGCATCAGTTTCCCTATGCGCCAAGGGTCATCGGCAGCGATCACCAAGGCCGGGAGGTCTTGAGGTACATCCCAGGTGAGTCCGGGGAGAAGGCGTGGCACAAAGTGGTCAATGAGGCGGGGCTGGCAGCCTTCGCCCGCCTCCTTCGTTCCTATCACGACGCTGTAGCGAACTACGAGCCTCCATCGGGCACTCGCTGGGCCTACGGAGAGTTCGATTGGCAACCAGGTCAAGTCATCTGCCATGGCGATTTTGGCCCGTGGAATGTGGTCTGGCAGGGATTGGAACCAGTTGGCCTTCTGGATTGGGACTTTGCGTATCTCGGACCCGCTCTCGATGATGTCGCCTATGCCCTGGAGTTCACCGCCCCATTTCGTGATGATGAGACCTGCCTGCAGTGGCTGGGATATGACGATGTTCCCGTCAGACCGCGCCGGATCGCTCTCTTCGCCTCTGCCTACGGTCTGGCATCGACCGACGGTTTGGTGGATGCCGTCATTCGTCGTCAACAACTCACCATCGAACATGTGCGATCGCTCTCCAACCAGGGGTTACCGACCAGACCGGACTGGCCGGAGATCAGTGAGCGGGAGCGACGGGTGACTTAGAGCGAGCAGCATCGGGGTTTGCTCGATGAATCCCCGTTTCCTCGCCATCGGCTCAAACGAGGGCGCACCGCGACCGGACGTAATGATGCAGGGTAGGGCTCTGGTGGATCCACGTTAGCGGGCTGGAACCGATCGAGATCATCCGTTCACGAGGCGCACGAAGGTAGACGCGGACTGGAAAGTCGTTCCGGTTACCGAGACGAGCTCGAGCCTCTCAGAGGCATGGGCGCTATCGGGTATTCGTGCCCATTTCCCATCTGCAGGCCGACTCACAGTCAATCAGCCTCTGACGGAATCGGGCTACAGACGGGCGTCCAGATGTCGGTGGCACGTCGGCCGATCGGACTCGGAAATCCTGTGGGGTGACGCGTCCCGTCTGGTTCGGAACGCCTGTGTCATCGCCCCAAAAGAGCGCTACGGTGGCGGGATGGGCGTCGAGTCGTAAAGGCGGCACGTTACGCGTCCGGGGGGTGCGGTTATGAGGCGGGGACCCTTCTTTGCCGTGTTCTTGGCAGCTTCCATAGGTGTGGTGCTGACGCCGGCTGTACCGGCGTCGGCCAGGAGCGCCACGCTGCCCGGGTACGAAGGCCCTGCTCCTGGATCGGTGTCGTGCCAATTTGAGGTCAAGGTGTCGTTCTCGCGGGCATTGACGACTTCGGGTGGCGCCGCGAACCCGTCATCGGTCAAGGGGAGGCTCGGATCCTGCGTCTCCAGCGACTCGGTCGTGAGCATCAGGAGTGGCAGGATCACCGGTTCATTCGCCTCGGGATTCGGAACAGGGTGCGTCTGGAACGACGACGAGGCGTCCACCCTCACCATCTCATGGAGGGGAAGGGTGTATGGCGCCATCGGCGGCACCACCTACAGCGGTAGGGCGAGCTTGTCACCGACCGTCCTCAGCTATGGCGGGGAGCAGCTCGTGACCGACGGCAGCGGGGATCAGGGCTTCACCCTGCCCGGCAACACTCACGGCTCGAGCTCCACCGGATCGTTCGCGGGTTCGAGTGCTGATGATCGGTCAGCTACCGGCTATAGCTCTCTCACACCTAGCGCCATTGCCAGTGCATGCAGACAGAGGAAGGGGGTCAAGGCCCTCACGCTCGAAGGCGCAATCACAATCGGTGCCGGCATCGTGAGTCCCTCGTCCATCACCGCTGGGCCCGACGGCGCCCTGTGGGTCTCTGACATATTCGGCGACGATCGCGTCACCACCTCCGGCGCCATCAGTACCTATACAGACCCGAGCGATCTGTCCGCCTCCGACATCACGACCGGGCCCGACGGCGCCCTGTGGTTCACCAATCTTCTCGGTGGCACGGGCGACGTAGAGAACACGGGCGGCTCTGGTGGCACGATCGGCCGTCTGTCGACGTCTGGGGTGCTGACCACCTTCAGCGATCCGAGCATTAACTTCCCCACAGGCATCACCACGGGCCCCGACGGAGCCCTGTGGTTCACCAACAGCGGCAGTAACTCGATCGGTCGGATCACCATCTCGGGGGTGGTGACCAACTACAGCGATCCGAGCGTCGATGCCGGCCCGACAGCCATCACCACGGGCCCCGACGGTGCCCTGTGGTTCACCAACAGCGGCAGTAACTCGATCGGTCGCATCACCACGTCGGGAGCGGTGACCATCTACACCTCCCTGAGTATCAACGGCCCGAACGGGATCACGGCCGGTCCTGATGGTGCCTTGTGGTTCACCAACGATGGTGATGATTCCATAGGTCGGATCACGACCTCTGGTGTCGCCACCAGCTACACGGACCCGAGCATCAACAGCCCAGGTGGCATCACCACCGGCCCCGACGGTGCTCTGTGGTTCACCAACGGCGCCAGCCCCCCGATCACTTTCAGCGGAGGTGGATTCTTCACCGGTGGAAGCAGCTCTATCGGCCGCATCACCACTTCGGGGGTGGTGACCAACTACAGCGCCCCGAGTATCAGCAGCCCGAGCGGCATCACCGCCGGCCCCGACGGTGCCCTGTGGTTCACGAACGATGGAAGCAGTCCATTCTTCTTCGGTGGAGACGGTCTGTTCTCCACCAGTGGTACTGGCTCGATCGGCCGCATCACCACTTCGGGGGTGGTCAGCAGCTACGGCTGAGCAACACCTTCGCCGCTCCACCCAGATCCGGTGGGTCCGGCAACCGGCCTGCGCGGGTCCTAGGTTGACCCCGCTGACGCTCGCCTACCGAGTCTGACGGAAGCCCACCCACCGCTTCGACCAGCGAGTCTGCCGACGAAGGCGATCAGGACCATGGGCGATGTCAACAATGCAGGTCCGAACCACACGATGGCCGGGCGACCACAGGCCGAGGCGGACGAGCATCCCCAGCTTTCGGTGGGCCAGATCGTGGCGATGACCATTCCCCACTCGACCAGGACGAAGATCAAGGTGACCCACCAGACGGACCGACGGGTGATCACGCCTCCCCCAAGAGCGAATATGGCGGCAGCGCACAAGAGCCACGTGATCAACGGTCCCGGAGCAATGTCGGACTTGATCCAAGCCAGCAACCAACCACCCAGGTCGAGCGCCAGGACGATCGTCCACAGCACCATCGTTCGATTGGGCGCTCGTCGACGCACAGGATGATTCTCCCACGTCATCTTGCCGTCCGGAACTGCGCAGGGACGAGGGTGCCCTGGCAGGTCCGCACACTGAGCCCTGAGGGACGGCAAACACTTGCAGATGACCGAATTCGATCAGGTCGCTCAGCACTACGACGAGACCAGAGGCGGCGAGGAGCGGGGGGAAGAGTACGCCGTAGACTTCGACGCGTAGCTCCCGCCGGGAGACGACCCGATCCTCGAGATCGGAGTGGGTACGGGCGTCGTCGCCGTGGGCCTGCTCCGTCGCGGGCGGGCAGTCCTCGGCCTGGATCTCTCGACGCCGATGCCCACCCGTGCCCGATCGAGACTCGGGTCCCACCCGGGAACGGTCCCTCAGGAACCGAGCAGGCCGAAGAGATCTCCTTGCGTCTCGACGCGTGCCAACACGTCTCGGGGGCTGAACGCGAGCAGCCACGCGCCACCGTCCACGCCGGATTCGACCTCCTCCCATGAAAGGGGGGTCGAGACCGTCGGACGCTCGAGGGCCCGTAGGGAATACGGAGATACCGTGGTCTTCGCCGGGTTGTTCTGACTCCAGTCGATGAGCACCTTGCCGGGCCTCAAGGCCTTCGCCATCCGTGACACGGCCAGATCCGGGTGCGACTGCTCGAGTTCCTCCGCCAGTGCATGGGCATACCTGTTCGTGCGATCGGCGGACCACCGCTTCGAGGCCACCCCGGCATAGAGCTGCATTCCTTTGGAGCCGCTCGTTTTCGGAATGAGCTCGAGCCCATCTCTGCTCACCCGGTCCCGAAGCCGAAGAGCGATCTGGCAGCACTCCGTGATGGTCGCCGGAGGACCGGGATCGAGGTCGAGGACGAGAAGGTCAGGTGGGCGAAGCTGATTCTTGGCGTCTATCCGCCACATCGGTGTATGAAATTCGACGGACGCGAGGTTCACCAACCACATCAAGGTGGCCAGTTCGTCCACGACGACGAACTGCGTTGTCTCGCGGTCGTTGGCCTTTGCCGGTTTCCCCCACCGATCGGTGCCTTTTCGAGGGAGCGTGATCGTCCGTATCCACTCAGGGGCATGCACGGGGACGTTCTTCCCAATGAACCCTTGGTGCCCGACTCCCTCGGGGAACCGCTTGACCGTCACAGGCCGGTGCCTCAGATGCGGGATCATGACCGGCGCGATCCGGGCGTAGTAGTCGAGCATGTCTCCCTTGGTGAAGCCCGTCGGGTAGAGCGGTTTGTCCAGATTGGAGAGCTGGACCTCCCGGTCTCCGACGCTGACCGTCACGCGTTGGCCCTCAGGGCTCACGGTGCACCTCGTCGGGAGCCTTGTCCACACGGAGGCCCCGCCAAGAGGGCTGACGTAATCGACCCTCTTTCGTCCACTCGCTGAAATTCACTTCTCCCACCAAGGCCGGCTCCACCCACGTCGCCGTGTTCTTGTAGCGAGGAGGAACCTCGGTCACAAAGGGGCTGTAGTCGGCTCGCAGCGGAGCGAGCCGGCCCATCAGGTCGTTGAGTGTGTCCTCGGAGAAGCCGGTGCCCACTTGGCCGACATACCGAAGGCCGTCCCCAGAGGGGACGCCGAGCAGAAGTGAGCCCAGTGTGCCCTGCCGATTCCCCTGGCCAGGGGTCCAGCCACCCACCACCACTTCCTGGGTGAGGATGTTCTTGATCTTTCTCCAGCTGGGGGACCTCCTGCCCGGCAGGTAGGGCGAATCAAGCCGCTTGGCGACGACCCCTTCGAGACCCTGCGCCCTGCTCGCCTGCAGCACGTCGGAGCCGGGACCCGTGAATCGCGGGCTGAGCACGCAGTTCTGGGTCTCCCGCGTGACGAGTCCCAGGCCTTCGAGGCGGTGGCGCCGCTCGACGTAGGGGAGATCGAGCAGTAGGGCACCATCGATGTAGAGGACATCGAAGACCATGTAGACGATCGGCTGCTCAGCCGAAAGCCGCTTCACCTTGTCGGAGCCCGAGGCGTGGATCCGCGGCTGCAACAGTTGGAAGCTGGGACGGCCGGCGTGATCGAGCGCCACGATCTCCCCGTCGAGGACCACCTGGTGAGAGCCCAGCTGTTCGCCGACCGCCCGGAGCTCGGGAAACGACGCGGTCAGATCGTTCCCATTACGCGAGGCGACGTGAATGCGGCCACCGTCGACATACGAAATTGCGCGGATGCCGTCCCATTTGAACTCATAGGCCCAGGACTCATCGTCCTCGGGCAGCGTGCCGAGAGTGGCGAGCATCGGCCTCAGGTCTCGCGGAAGCACCGCGTATCCGGCCGGGGCATCGTCCATGCGGTGGACCATCCAAGCACGATTCCCCGTCGAATCACCTCGCGCGCCGGGGTCCTTTGTGGCGAACAGGACGTACGTGCCCTCGACGCGTCGGCCGTGGAGAACGACCATCACTTCACGATCCGACCATTTCAATTCGTCGTAAGTGCCTCTGTCCCAGATGGACACCGTTCCACCCCCGTACTCACCCGCAGGAATGGTTCCTGCGAACGAGGCGTATTCGAGAGGGTGGTCTTCGGTGTGGACGGCGAGGTGGTTGGTCTTCTTGTCGAGAGGGAGACCCTTCGGGATCGCCCAGCTCACGAGTACACCGTCACGTTCCAGCCTGAAGTCCCAATGGAGCGCCCGGGCGTGGTGCTCCTGGATGACGAAGGTCTTGGGCCGGACGGTTCGACCACGGCTGCGTCGGCCGCTTTTCTGCGGAACGGGCTCGGGCGTGACCGACGGGTCCCGTCGCTGACGGTACTCGTCGAGCTTGTCGCCCGGCTTCGGTCGGGTTCCGCCCGGTCGCACCGGCGTCACGACGTCACTCCGGCTCGGCGCGTTCCACCAATTGCTGGCAATGGGGGCAGCGGGACGGAAGCGGCGTCTTGTCCCAGGTCCGATGTGCCTCGGACGTGCACCACAAACCGCACAGCGTTCTGATCGGCGTGAGGTTCGGGGCGGCCACGGCGTGCCACTCTGGGTGGCCGAAGCCCCTGGGACGCAGCATCACCCGATGGCTGCACGGTGGCGGATTCGAGACGGCCAGGAACCTCACGCCAACGCTGTACCCACTCACCGCGCCGCGCAAAGCCGCCCCGGGAAGGCCGGGGCCGCCCGGCCTGCCGCCCCGATCGAGGTCCCGCGTCTCCCCGAGCACCCTGAGAGCGACTCGTCACCGGCTACGCCTCCACGGTCCGGGGGGTTTCGGACCGGACCGCACGGGTACGCCGCCACGTGGCCCAGACCCGCCCGGCGCCGTAGGAGAGTGCCCCGAATACGCCGACGAAGAAGCCGATGGGCCAACTGGTCACGAAGGAGATGGCGATGGCCGCCCACACGGTGGCCAGCGCGATCGCGACCGAGAGGACGATGGCCACGGGCGGCCTGTCCGTGAAGGAGCGGGCCGCGGCAGGGGGCCCGATCATCAGGCTGAAGATGAGCAGGGCCCCGACGACGGGCACCGTCATGGCGGTGGCCAGGGCGACGACGACCAGGAACGCCATCTCCATCCGCTGTGTGCTCACACCCCTGGCCTCTCCGATGTCGGGAACGACAGAGGAGAGGATGAGAGGACGGTAGAGCACCAGGACCGCCCCGATGCACACGACCCCGAGAGCGGCCACCGGAAGGATCTCGTTCGCGGCGACGCCGAGGACCTCGCCGAAGAGGAGCGAGAAGATCTCCGGCTCGTACTCGGTGGTCTGGCTCAGGAATACGGCGCCAAGAGCGAGCATCACCACGAGGGCGAGTGCGGTCACCACGTCATGGCGGCCCCGCCGGCCGAGGGCGCCGATCCCGAGCGCGGCCAGAACGGCGAACACCCCCAAGCCGGCCAGCGTGTTGACCCCGATCAGGCTGGCGCCGGCGGCGCCCGCGAACGCGCCGTTGGGAATGGCGTGGGCAGGAAAGGCCGAACCGCGCAGGACCACGAAGAAGCCGACCACGCCGGCGATGACGGCGACGATTGTGGCCACCGCCCACGCGTTGATCATGAAGCCGGCGAACATGGCCTCACCCCGCCGCCGCTGCGCTCTGCGCTGATCGAGCATCGCTCATTGATCGATCTCGGAGGTGCGAAGCACCCGAGCCCCGCCCCGTCTTGTGGGCGCCGTCCGTATGAACGGCAACTCCGTAACGAGATAGCCGAGGAAGATGACGGCCACGATGAAGAAGCTGACAGGCCAATAGGCGTGAGAGGGGCTCCAGTAGTAGCTGTCGTAGGCAAGGAGCACGCCGAGCAAGACGGAACCGACACCGGTCAGACATGCCGTTGCCATCGCCCAACCGATCCGCTTTGTGAGGCGCAAGGCTATGGCAGCTGGGCCGATGAGCAACGCGGTGGAGAGAATTGCGCCGATGGCCAGGGACGAAAGACCCACGGCGAGGGCCAGGGCGAGCATGTAGAGCATTCCGACCACGCGGACGGGCACGCCTCGAGCGGCCGCTATGTCGGTGCTGACGGAGCTCAACAGCAGGGGCCTGTGGACAAGGGCCATGATCCCGAGGCACAACGCGCTCAAGACTGCAACGACCGGCAACGTCGAGCTCAGGATGCTGAAGATCGAACCGAACAGGATCTGCTGGCTGGCGCCGGTCGTCGAGGACCGCGTGGTGCCGAGGTACAGGAACAGGGCGGCCAGGCCGATCGATGCACCCAGCACGATGCCCGTCGCCAAGTCTCTCCCCCGGGCGCGGCGCACGCCGATCATCTCCATCGCTCCCGCCCCGGCCACTCCACCTACCACGAACCCGAACAGCGGGCTGATACCTGCCAGGAACGCGCCTGAGCCACCCGCCGTCGCCACGTCCGCGAGCGAGTGGCCCGCGAAGGATTGGCCTCGCATCACGGTGAACACCCCGACGACACCCGAGACCACCGCCACGATGCTCCCCACGCTGCATGCGACATGCACGGGGCCGCTCGAGAAGAAGCCGGGCTCGAACACCCAGTGCACGAGTCAGACCGCCTTGACGCTCGGGTCCGGGGGGAGTCCCGGCTCCTCCATCGGCCCCGCCACCACCAGGATGCGGCCGTGGAGGGTGTGGACGTGGACCTCATACCCGTAGAGCGCGCTCAGGACCTCGTCGCGCACCACCTCGTCGGTGGGCCCGCTGGCCGCACGACCTCCCGCCAGGTAGACGATGCGGTCCATGACGGGCAGGAGCGGGTTCATCTCGTGGGCGGAGAGGAGTACGCCGATGTGCTGCTCCTCGGCGATCCGGTCGAGCAAGCCCACCACCTCTTGGCCGCTCTTGAGGTCGAGGTTGGCGAGGGGCTCGTCCAGCAGGAGCAATTGCGGACGGCCGACGAGGGCGTGGGCGATCAGCACCCGTTGCTGCTCGCCTCCGGAGAGGGTCCCCACGCGGGCGTCGCCGAGATCCTCGGCGTCGACGGCGTGGAGCATCTCGTCGACCGCGTCTCGGCGCTGCCTCGAGGGCGTGGGGATGCCGAAGCGGTTCCCGTCGATCCCCAGAGCCACCAGGTCCCGGGCCCGCAGCGGCATGTCCGGGTCGAGCACGATCTTCTGGGGGACATACCCCATGGGCCTGTTCCGGTTGCTGCGAGGCTCACCGAGGACGAGCACCCTCCCCGCCGTCGGGCGCTGAAGGCCCAGGATCACGCGCAACAGGGTGGTCTTGCCGGCTCCGTTGGAGCCGATCAGGCCGGTGAACTCACCCCCGCGCACGGCGAAGCTGACGTTGTCGAGGATCTGTCGCCCCGACAGGGACACGCTGACGCCCTCCACCCCCAGGACCTCGCGTGCCCTCACGTCGCGTTGGGTGGTGTCCATCAGAGGCGCGGGGTCGAGATGCCTCGCGTCACGGCCCGTTCGATGGCGTTCACCTCTGCGAGCATCCATGACTGGTAGTCGTAGCCGGGGGTCGGCATCGTCTCGTACACACCGACCACCGGGATCCCGGCCTTCAGTGCGCCCAACCGGATCGAGGTCGTCAGGGAGTCGATGACCTGTTGGTTGTAACAGAAGACCTTCACCGTGTGATTCGTGAAGAACCCATCCTCCAGGGTGACGTCCTGAGGAGCAGGTTCGACGCCGTTCATGATGTCGGCTTGGAACGGGAACGGCGTCTTGTTGACCGTGCCCATCGCCTGGAGAAGGTAGTCGGCGACGGGCTCGGTGGTGGCCACCGGTGTGCCCCCGTACTTGGCCTTGAATGCGGCGATGGCGTCGAACCACGGGCTGAGCGAGGCGTCGAACTTCTTGAGGCGGGCCTGGAAGTAGGTGGCGTGCGCCGGTTCCAGCGCGGAGAGATCGTCGGCCATCGCCTTGGCGGCGGCGGGCATCGTCTCCGGGTCGTACCACAGGTGCGGATTCGGCGTGGAGTCGGGCAGACCCAGAAGGTTCTGCACGATGATCACCTTGCGCGTCAAGCTGGGCGAAGCCGACTCGATCTTGTTCATGAACGCGTCATACCCCACCCCGTTCTGCACGATGAGCTGGGCGGCGCTCACTTCCGAGGCCACGCCCGGGCTCGACTCGAACGTGTGCGGGTCGGTGTTGGGATTGTTGAGGATCGACGACACGCGTACGTACCGGCCGCCGATCTGGCCCAGCACGTTTGCGTACTCGTTCTCCGCACCCACGGCCTGGACCACACCGGACCTGTCGGCCGAGGCGGTCCCACTCCCGCAGCCGGCCGCAACGGTGACGACCGCCGCCATGACGGCGACGGTTGTCGTGGCCCGGCGCACGGCACGACGTCTCACCCCTGAGGCCTTCGCGCAAACGACGATGGGGCCGAAGCTAGTATGGGAATGAGTCTCAATGCAACTGGCGCCTGTCACCCTGGTCCCCGATGCCACCCGGGGATGTCGGGCCCGGCGATGTGGGGGAGAATTGACGATGATCGAGCTTCGCTCCGCCGAGGCCGGTGCACCGCCAGCATGATCCGACGACAGCGACAGCCGAAGAAGGGAGGGGCGCCCGCCATGGCGACGGACGCGAAGGCCGACGAGGTCCATGTCGAGGTGGAAGCCCGGCTCCGGCGCCTCGACCAGCGCTACACCGCGGTCGGAGGTCCATCATCGACCTCCTCGTCGAGCGCGGGCCGGCCTGTGAGCATTGGCGACGTCGCCGAGGGCCTCCCCCAGCTTCCCCTCAGCTCGGCCTACCGCCACCTGGCCGACCTGCAGATCGCCGGCCTCGTCCGGCACGTCGCCGCCAACGACGAGTTCGCGCGGTTCGAGCTCGCCGAGGACCTCACCGAGCATCATCACCATCTGCACTGCGTGTCGTGTGGAACGGTCATCGACTTCACGCCCAGCGCAGCGTTCGAACGCAACATGACCCAGACCGTCGACAAACTCGCCGAGAGCCAGGGTTTTGCACCCCACAGCCACCGCCTCGATGTCCTCGGCCTCTGCGCCGACTGCCAATAGGTGGCGCGGTAGCCTCCGGCCACATTGGCGCTACACGACCTCCCGGTTGGCGCGGCCTGTCTCATCCCGGCGAGACTCGAATTCCGTGAACGCGGATCTGCGTACACGGGTCCGGGGGATCAGGGGCGGTGCGCGGACCGGCACCGTGGGTCTGCTGGCCCTGGTGGCAGCGGCATGTTCCTCCGGCCCCCCGGGCCCACCACCGGCATCGGCGGGAACGACCGAAGCCCGAGCAATTCCGGCGACGATCGCGCAGGCTCGGCTCGTGAACCAACTCGGGAAGACGGTGTACCTGGACTCGTTCCGGGGAAAGACGGTGATGGTCGTCCCCTTCCTCACGCTGTGCACGGACATCTGCCCGCTGACCACCGGGAACATCCTCCAGGTCGAGCAGTCTCTGCGGGCTGCCCACCTCGCCGACAAGGTGCAGATCATCGAGCTCAGCGTCGATCCCGGGCGCGACACCCCCGCACGTCTGGCCGCGTACGCCCACCTCACGATGGCCAACTGGGAGCTTGTGACCGAGTCGCCGGCCGTGCTCCACGCCGTCGCCCAATTCTTCGGGTTCGTCTACCAGAGGGTTCCCGAAGACGACCCGCCGTCGATCGACTGGCTGACCGGCAAGCCCCTCACCTACGACATCAACCATTCCGACGGCTACGTCCTCATCGGCCCGAACGGCATGCAGCGGTACTCGACCGGGGCAGCGCCGAATTTCCATGGGACGCTCAACCCGCGGCTCCACTCCTTCTTGGACGACGAGGGGCGAGACCACCTGGCCCATCCCCCCCAAAGCGGATGGACGCCGGCCGACGCGTTGGCGTCCCTCGGTTGGCTCCTGGGTCAGTCCGTCCCCGTGCAGGGAGGCTGACGCCCGAGGGGCGCGCCTCAGTCCGCCCAGCCCGGACGGACAGGCCGGACTCGTAGGCGAAGGCAGGCACCGACCTCGACGGGAGCGGTGATCAGCTCAGGGAGTACCAGCCGTCGAAGAGATCTCTCCCGCCAGCTCGTTCAGGCATTTGGCCTGTTGGGCAGGAGTCGGCGGACTGCCGTATGTCGAATCCCGTCCCTCCGCGCACAGCTTGATCTGGCTCTCTGTCGAGGACCGGCTCAGGATCGACGTGTTGTCGGTGGTGGACCCATTCCCACTTCCGCCACCGAAGGCGTCCATGCCGACCAAGAGCAGGACGGCCACGATAAGCAGGCTCACCGCCGTCGCCACCAAACCCGTGCTCGTGGAGAACCCGCTCTGGTTACGTTGCCGACGGACCGCTGTCTGCACGGGATCCCCCCTTCCACTCGCCACCCCGGACCCGGCGCGCAGAGCCCGGGTTCGCGTCCCCGTGCGGCACGAGGGCTCTGGTGGTGGTCATCACCTACATTCGTCGGCTCACCGGGGACGATCCTGAAGCCCATGACGAGACCCGGTTGTCCTGGTCAGTCCAACCCTGCGGCCCAGGTCGGGGCCCGATCCCCGACCTCAGGGGGTCAGGTCACGCCGAGGATCCAGCCCTCCTCGGCAAGCTGTTCGTGCATGTCGGCGCCCACCGCCGGCGCGAGCCACTCGACGATGGTGCCGTCGCGATCGGCTCGAGCGCACGACTCCAGGACCTGGAGGACCTGGGCGGCGTCGCGCACCGGGTGCCGCCCGAAGTCGGTCGGGAAGATGGTCGGCCAGATCTCGACCAGGGTCACGCCAGTCGTCTCGGCAGGAACACCGCGGGTGACGTCGGTTTCGAAGGGCCACACGCTGAGGCGGTCGCCGTAGCGGGACCGCATGCGCTCCAGGTAGGGGATCCCGAGCAGGGCCTGGCTCCCCACACTGCCCGCGTAGGCGAGCTTCCAAACCGATTGGATCGACCCACCGATACCCCGGGCACGGCGCTCGGTGAGGCGCAACCTGTCGGGACGTGGGCCTCTCTCGGCCAACCCCGGAAGCTCTTTGTCCCTGGCGCCGAGGTAGTTGTTGGCGTGATTGGCCGGACAGCCCCAGAACAGTCGACACCCCGTGTCACGATTCAGCGACTCGGCCACTGCCCAGCGATTGTTCTTGTTGTCCGGCTCGTCCTGAACACGTTCGGTCAGGGTGCGCCAGATGGCGCGCCATGCCGGACCGCGACCGAACACGGCCGGAGCCAAGGTGGACGTGCCCGCCGGGTACGAGAACGGGAAGTCGAATCCGATCACGGTGCGACGGCCGGCGTCGAGGCTCTGCTCGATCATGTGGTTGATCTCGTCCATGGCGGCATGACGCGTAGGGGGATTCGTAGGCTCTCCCACTTTGAACGTGTCGTCGTACCAGGCGCCCGAAGCGATCCAGATGCTGTCCTTGCCCGTCCGAGGGTGCGAGCTGGCACTCCAATCGACCATCACGAAGTCGTCGAAGAGACGGGACGGGACGTCGGAGCGGGCTGGCGCGGCATGCGGAGCCTCGGGCGAACGGGCGATGAACACGTTGCCTGAACGACGCGGGGCCGCCTGCTCGATGTCGAGCAGGTGGTGCTGGGCCTCGTGCGCGTTGCGCCTGATGACCTCCTCGGCGGAGATGGTCCCGCTCTCGGAATGGGCGGTTCGCGCTTGTGGCGGAGCGTCGCCGGCTGCGTTCACCCATTCCTGGGCCGCCCTGCCGTAGGCCATCACTCCCACGGTCGGAGAGAGCTCGCCGTAGCGTCTCACCCGGGCAAGATCGTTCTCGTCCCAAGAGGGGACGCCGGTGCCGGGGTCGAGGTGCAGGGCCCAGAGGCGCTCGGTGCCGATGCGAAGCACGTCCACCATGTGCCACAGGTACTCGTTGGGTGACCACGCGTCGGCCCGGACGGGGGTGACGGGGTCGACCACGCTGAAGGCCTGAGCGAACAGGTGCGGGGACTCCGCAACCATGGCGATCGCGTCCTCCACGCCTGTCGTCCAGGAGAAGCCGCACTCCGGACACCTCTTTTGCTCGGAGGAAGGCACCGGCCGATTGTAGGCGTCGACGTTTTCACGCTCTCCTTCGAGGCAGGTCGGTGGAGCACGGTCGACAGGGACCGTCCCACAAAGGGACTTGCGCCCCATCCTCATCGAACGTATGTTCCCCTTCATGGATCGCTCATCGGAGCTCGAATCGATGCGCCGGAGCATCGCCATGCTCAATCCTCGTGCCGCAGCCTTGGACCGGGAGGAGGCGATGGCGCTGCTCGCCGAGCTGCAAGAGGTGGAACGACGGCTCGGGGACTTGCGGAGCGGATTACGGGACTTGTTGGAGGAAGAGGGAGGTCGTTGAGCGTTGCCTCGTGCATCGCTCGGCGACCGAACCGCTCACCGCGATGGTCCCATGGCGAAGCGGCAAGACACGAGGTCGGGAGCGGTCCTAGAATCGACGCAGTCCTCGTTCGTCTTGGACCATCGGCCCGACGCGGAGACTGCGACAGGGGGTCATGGTGCGACGCTCGCATGCCATCGCTGCTCGACTCGCCTTGGCCGGGACTGTCGCTCTCACACTTGGAATCACCATGTTGGTGGCTGTCCTCATTGGGGGCTCAACGGCGCCGGCTTTCGCCAACACGTCCCCCTATGAGCTGTATTGCCCGGGCACGCCGGTGGGCAATCTGGTGTTGAACGGTGTCGTCACGATCGGGTCTCTATCGCCTCCCAGCCCGAGTGCTGAACCGTTCGGACTGTCCGGCTACCAGATCCAGCTCACGATTCCCGGCTCTGTGGTCTCGGCCTTGCAGGCTTCGGGGGATGCTTCCATCGAGGGGTCGTTGACGGCGACGCTGAATCCGACCGGGAACGTCCAGCCGTTGCCTGTGACCGTGGGCCCCTTGCCGTTCGACCTCCCGATCCCCGGTTCCGTTCCCTCGTCGGGGCTCCAATTCGACGTTCCCTCTTCACCCATGGACGTCGGAGGCTTCTTCTCGACACCCGAGACCATTCCACCGGGACAGAGCGCTCCGCCGAGCAATGTCGACCTCTTCGTCGAACCGACGATGAGCCTGACACTAGACACCCCCGGCGCTCCGGTGACCTCGACGTGCACCGCATACCCTGACGACTCCTTCCCGATGTCGGGAATCACCACCTCGGCACCGGTGGGCTCTCCCGTCGCACCCCAGATCGCCAGCTCCAACGGCGGCGGAACGACCACGACGACAGGTTCGACCACGTCGACGACGAGCGGCTCGGGACCTTATTACCTCGCTCTCGGGGACTCGGTTCCGGTGTGGGACGGCTCGAGCTCCTACCCGTATCAGATCGCGTCGTATTACGCCGATCAGTTCCCGGGCCTCCAGGTCGTGGACATGGCGTGCTCGGGAGAGACCACCACCTCGATGATCGGCGGTTCCCTGTGTGCGCCGGCGCCCGCTCGTTCGCAGTTGCAGGAGGCAACGGCCTTCCTGCAGGCTCATCAGGGCTCAGTCGCATTCATCACCGTCGACATCGGTGGGAACGACGTCGTCAACTGCGTCTCCGGGGCCACGATCGACGTGTCGTGCATCTTGCAGGGCCTCACCACGATGCAGACGAACCTGCACACCATCCTGAGCGGCCTCCGTCAGGCTGCCGGACCCACGGTCCCGATCTTCGGGATGAACTACTTCAACCCGTTCCTCGGTGACTGGCTCGCCGGTGGTTCGGAGCAGAGTTTCGCCATCGGGTCGGTCTCCGAGCTCACTCTGTTCAACCAGGTGCTCGGCCAGGCCTTCGCCGGCGAGGATGTTCCGGTCGCAGACGTCGCCTCCGCGTTCCAGATTTCCGATCTGACCGATACGGTCTCATCTCCCTGGGGCACCGTCCCTGTCGCTGTCGACAAGGCGTGCGCGCTCCTCGACATCACCTGCTCCGTAGGCCAACCGGAGGGCTTCGGCGACGATCCTGTCACCGCCGGGGCCACCGTCATCGCTCAGGCATTCGAGCGGACCATCGGGACTGCAGTCGTCCCCACCACGACCACGACGGTCGTCCCCACCACGACCACGACGGTCGTCCCCACCACGACCACGACGGTCGTCCCCACCACGACCACGACGGTCGTCCCCACCACGACCACCACGACAGCGACCACCACGATCACTACCACGGCCTCGACCACTACCACGGCCTCGACCACGACGACGCCATCTTCGACGACGACGCCAGGTTCCACGACATCGACACCGCCCCCCTCGACGGCGAACGCGGGGTCTCCTTCCTCTTCGACCACCACCCACGTGGTCACCGCGGCATCTGGTTCCCTTGCGTTCACCGGCCCGGGGCCCGGACTCAATGCGATGACGATGGCCGGCTTGGCCTTGACCCTGATCGGCCTGGCCTTGCTCGTTCTCGTCGACGCCCCACGCCGAGTGCTACGGCGAGCGTCACGCCTGGCTCCGCGACGTTCGAGGAGTCCGCTTGGCTGAGCGCGACGTGTCCCTGCCTCGCCAGGGCCCAGGACCTGGGACGACCTGACCACCTGATGAGCCCCCGAGACACGGGGAAGTCTCACGTTCCGCAACACATATAGCGCGGAGCGTGGCGCGATGCTGGACTGGTGGGATCACCGATTCGGATCAGGCCGCGCCAGGTGGCGTTCCTCGTCCTCGCGCGGCGGAGCGCGCCACAAGGCGTGGTGGGCAATGGGACTCGACGGCTGGCACGCTGATCCGTCCGGACGTCACGAGGAGCGCCTGTTCTCCCGAGGGGAGCCGACCGCACTCGTCCGGGACGGTGGGGTCGGGTCCTATGACGAAGAGCTGGGGCCCGC
Organism: uncultured Acidimicrobiales bacterium; assembly: GCA_963810195.1. Lineage (GTDB taxonomy): Bacteria > Actinomycetota > Acidimicrobiia > Acidimicrobiales > UBA8190 > Chersky-840. Next base: position 247,034 of record CAWEMO010000003.1, read on the forward strand.
TCCCGCGACACCAGCACCACCGGCTCCGAAACCCTCACCGCTCGTACTGCTCTCACCCTCCCCGTTACGCGCTCCTCCGCCCGCTCCTGACGTCAACGCGGCGAGCCCGCGAAACCGGAAGGTCTGGCTGGCGCTCGCGGTCGCCGCGTGCGTCGCAGGAGCAGCGGCGATCGCGTCGGCGGTAGCTCTGGCGGGCGCCAAGTCCCCGGCATCGGCGCCGCCCACGACTTCGAAGACGCCGACGACATCCGTGGCTCCGACGTCGTCGGCCCCAGAATCGGTCCCGCCCACGGCGACCACCCTCCCGATCACGATCCCACCGGCTCCTGGCTCACCGACGACCACGCCCTCGGCGGCCGGCGCGATCGGCCAGTCCTTCAATACCGTTTTCGACTTCGCCAACGGGACCGTGACCGACAAACTCGAGGTCATCGCGGACGGATCGACACTCCAACAGGCGATGACCGAGGCCGTCTCCTCGTCTTATGCCAGCTCGGCCCTCGGGGCGAGGATCGACACTTACAGCATGCTCGACGGGCCCGCATGTTCGAAGGTGTCGCTTCCCGCTCCGTGCGCTCAGGTCACATACGACATCCTGGGCACAGGGGGCACGGCGATCTTGTCCGGTTCGCAGGGGTACGCGGTGTCGGTCGACGGCCGCTGGCTGGTGGCCAAGGGCACCGTGTGCTCCCTGTTCGGGCTCCTCTACGAGGCATCGGGCAAGACGGGGACTCCACAGGGCTGCACCGCGCAATGACGGGCGGACCGCTACGTTCCGACTTCTCGATCGGTGCAGTCACGCGTCACGCAGGGCCGAGGAGATCCCACCGGTTGCCGGCGATGTCGCGAAAGACGGCAACGCGCCCCCCTGGCCCGACGCGCGGCGGGCCCAGGAACTCCACGCCGGCCGACACCATCCTTCGATGAGCGGCCCCGAAGTCGGCCACCCGTAGGAAAGAGCCCACCCGGCCGGCCACCTAGTTCCCGATTGCAGCCGCCTGGCGCTCTCCGTCGGCCCGGGCGAGCAGGATGCCGGTCCGCAGCTGAGACGATCGTTCCCGACCGGTCACTCAGGCCTGAACGTCGGGACCGCTTCTGGCGACGCTGCGCGCCAGGATCCCGAGGGTGGCACGCAGCGCCCCTTCGGAGATGACCGGGAAGATTCCGGCCTCCTTCCACGACGGGTCGATCGAGGACCAGTCGTAGTACGACGTCACGAGCGTGCCGTCGTCGACCGGCGCCAGCGTGTACCCGTAGACGTGGCCGATCTGCGGGCGGATCTGGCCGAGGATGGTCCATGCGATCTCGCGGTCGGGAACGAACGTCGTGATCGTGACGGTCACGTCGTATTCGCCCATCGGGTAGTCGTTCAGGGCCTCGCGGTCCATGTGGACGACGAAGCTGTCGCCGACGGCGGTGACCGGATCGCCCGTGGCCGACATGAGCATCCCGGAGCTGTCGATGGCGACGTGACCACGCGGGTCGCACAACAACCGGAAGATCGTCGCCGGATCAGCTGCAATCTTCCGCTGCACCTCTAGCCGTTCGCTCGTCATCTTTTCATCCTGCCACGGATCGCGTACGGGACCCGGGCGACCACCACCACCGCCCAAAGGGAGTGCGCAACTCCGTTCCACCGCGATGCGAATCAGACGAAGACCCTGGTCCACCCCTCGTCGACCGGCGTCATGAACACGGTCGTGAGCCGCATCGAGCAATGGAGCCAGGCCCCGTCGACACGAACGTACTCATCGTCCTCGTAGCCGCACATCCAGTACGACGTACCGTCGGCTCGGCGGCACGGACTGAGGAGATCCCACCTGGCCTTGGCCCGCTCACCCTCGACCTCGATCCTCGGGTTCATGAAGAAGTGACGGGAGAATGTCAGGGTGGGCTCACGCAGTCGCGCCGCGATGGCCCGGCGACCGGTGGCAGTCCCCAAGGCGGGTCCCCCGTCCCACACGCCGTCGGAGGTGAAGAGGGCCGCGATTTCCTCGGCGACTTGTACCAGGGTCCCGGCGTCGACGACCGCGCCCTTCGAGAAGCGCGCGTCGACCAATGCGCCGTAGCGTGCCTTCAGGGCCTGGATCCCGAGCGCGCTCTCGCTGGCGTTGACCCGCTGTCGGAGCGCCGAAACCTCGGCCGCCAGTTCCTCGACCGTGACCATGTCGACCATCCGCCTTCCGTCTCTCGGTCGTCAGGTCATTATGGGCCGTCGACGGCGGCGGGGTGCGCGGGCGGCACCACCGGGCCGAGTCAGGCCGAAAGGGCCGAGGGAGGCGGGATGGTGCCGGCCCCGGTCGAGACGCACTGGGCGCGCAATGCAGGGTCGGCGGGCGCCGGCAGTGTGGGGGGCTCGAGGAAGGCGGGGGGTGCTTTGAGGTCGAGCATGTCGAGCAGGTTGGACGCATTCGCGTCGCGTCTGGTGAGGGCGGGCAGGTTCCACTTCGTCTCGACCAGTTTGAGGATGGACGTGTGGTCCGAAACCACGTGTGACACGTAGTCCGGTCTGGCGAAAGGGCTTGCGACACCCATGGGCACCCGAAATCCGTAGCGGTCGTACCTGCCCGGCTGGTCGGGGGGGACGGTGATCTCGGGCGCAATGCCGTCGGGAACCACCGCCGCGGGGGGCGGGACGTGATCGAAGTAGCCCCCGTGCTCGTCGTACGTCCAGATGAACAAGACCTTTCCCCACAGAGGAGATGCCATGAGCGCGTTCACGACCTGGGCGAGGAAGACCTCGCCGTACTGGATGTCCTGGGGGTTCTCCTCGGAGTCCTCGTCGAAGTTGGGGTCGACGAGCGAGAAGGCAGGGAGCGTGCCCTTGCGGGCATCGGTGAAGAACTGGTCGACCCCCACGAGATTCGACCGGAGCGACGGGTCCTGGGCCAGCGGGAGGTACATGGCCAGGGTCGGCAGCGTGGCGTGATAGTCGCGCCAAGAGATCCCGTGTTTGGAGAGTTCCTGGAAGATCACCCCGCGCCTCGGCAGGGTGCTCGGAAGCGAGTCCTCGACGAGGCCCAGGGCGGTGCCGGAGATGAGAAAGCGTCGGTTAGGGAACGTCTGAGCCATGACCGAACAGAAGTACCGGTCGTTTATGGGGAACGTCCTGGCCAACCCGTACGTGAAGGGGAGGTCGGTGGCGTCGTAATAGCCCATTGCAACCGGACCGCTTGTGCCGTCGGCGAATCCCAGACAGCTCCCACCGTCATAAGCCAGATGGCAGGCGTTCCAGCTGTTCGACGGAGCGTTGACGAGCTGACATGGCGTCGGCATGTGGAAAGCGTGGAGCACCTGTCCGCGGTAGGGGTTGGTCGCCGTCGGATTGCCCTGGCCGTCGAGGTCGAAGCCGTCGCCGCGGCCGAGCATGCCCAGGATGTTGTCGAACGAGTGGTTCTCGAGCATGAGCACCACGATGTGCTCGATCTCCGGGAGCATGTCCTTCCCCACGGCCACGGACGGGAACGGACGCGAGCCGGCAGGGAGCAGCCGCGGGGAGGTCACATGGGGTTTCCGGATTGCGGCGCTGCACGCCCCGAGCCCCAGTCCCGTTGCGCCGGCCAGGGCGCCGGCGAGAAACGCTCTCCGACCGAGCGCACGCCCCGTTGCGGCCCTGTTGCCCGGCTCCATCAGGCGTCACCGTACAACGGGGCTGCTGTCAGGGGGCCCCGATCGTGTTCCCCAGGGTCGTGTACACGATGAACGTGAGCGGGAGCAGGCAGGCGAAGGCGATGGCGATCGGCTGCCAGCCCCTCCGGCGCGTGACCGCGGCCACCGCGATCAGGGCCGGGAACGCCCATGTGAGAAGTCGTGGCCTGAACCCGGACGTGTCGCTCACGAAGAGCAGCACGAGGACCCCGGCGCAATAGGCGTTGATCAGGCCCGGGGCTTTGGCGCGCACCAAGGCGACGACCGCCCCGGCCACGGCGAACAGGCCCATCCATTCGAGCCACGCCGGGCCCGGCAGACCCAACTTCCAGAAGTGGGGCAGAAGAGCGAGGAGCGACCTTCCGAAGTCGACCGAGGTGTCCCATGCCTGGTGGTTCAGGTGCCACCAGTACAGCGCGTCGTGGTACTTCACCCCGAGCCACGCGACGTACGCCAGGAAGCCCGTCGGTACGAGAACCAGGGTGGGCAGCGATCGCGGCCACTGGCGCCGGCGCAGCGCCTGAATCGTGGGCACAAGGGCCGCCAGCCCCAGTGGCAGCGCCGCCGGGTTCGTCGCGGTGGCCAGGGCGCCGACGACCCCGGCCCAGACCCATCGCTCGCGGACCATGAGGAGCAGGCAACCGGCGACCAATGCCAGACCTACACACTCAGAGTAGAACAGGCCCCAGGCGACGGCCATGCCCGGGAACACCGAGAACAGAATGGCGGCATTGCGACCGACCTGCTCGTCGAAGAGCACCGCTCCGAGGCGCCACACGAGCACCACGGCGACGGCACCGCTGACGAGCGACACGAATGTTCCGGCTCCTACCGAGGAGAGGCCGATCCATTCCATGAATCGGATGAGCATCGGGAACACCGGCAGGAAGTTCGCGTTGCTGTACGTGAGGTGTCCGCCGAGAAAGGGGGCCACGGCGGGATAGCCGTTGGATGCGACCTCGAGGTAGTGATGGGAGTCCCAGGAGAGAAGCGGGCCGCTGAGCTCGCCGCGGTATTGGAGGCGCGCCGCCAGTGCATCGGCAAGGAGCAACGCCGCTCGAACGATCGCGTAGAACCCCAGGATGCGTAACGCCGGACCAGTCCAGGGAGGGAATACCGGAGCTTCCGACGCGCGCTCAGGGCGGGGCTCTTTGATGCGAGGGCGCACCGGCCCAGCCAACTGGTCGAACAGGTCGGCCACGTCTAGCCCCTTGCCTTAGGTGTCATCCAGATCCGTGGTGGCCACGGACATTACCGGTCAACGTGTCCTGCCAAGGGACACGACGGGTCTCCTCCGCAGCACGGGGACCTGCCGCCTAGGGCAGGTTCCGCCTGTACTGGACCAGCCCTGAACGATGGGGGCCGATCCCGAAGATCCCCGTTCCAACCACTCGATCGGGAACCCGGAGCATGAACATGAGGGCGCCGTCCTTGTTGCGGATGGCGATGTAGGACACCGCCCCCTCGGCGGCCGCAAAGGCGAAATCGTGATCGGTGAGCAGCTGCACCGTGGCACTGCCGGGATTGATCTCCCACTCGAATTCACACTGTTGACGGCCACCGATCGGCTCGTGGTTCTCGTTGACAAGCTCGACGAATCCCTTGGACCTCGTGGCACGAACGTCGGGGCGATCTCCAGCCATCGGCTCGGACCTTCCTTGTCGATCCATGGTCCCACGTTCCCGACCAGTGCACCAGGATCGAGTGGCCGCGAGGCTCCGAAACCCGTGCCACATCGTGTGCGGACCTCGGCCCTCGGCGCCGGATTTCTGGTGGCACCCAAGGCCGCGCACTACTATCTCCGGGCATGTCAGACACCGACCACGACCACGAGATCGACACCGGGAAGGGGACCTTTGCGCTGAGCGAACTCGGATCCCTCATGCCGGGGATGGCCGAGATCATGCCCCTCGTCGGAGCGCGCATCTGGAAGTGCTACTACGCCGGGAAGGCGCACAACCGGGCCTTGGCGCGATTCCAACTGAAGGAAGCCGTCAACCTCATGGAGAAGGGCGCGTTCCTGCGCCCCAAGTACGCCGAGAACATGGACAAGTTCATCACCGACGAAGTGGGGGCGCTCGGGAAGTGCATCGAGGCAGAGGACTGGGAGGGATTCGAGTCGGCGTTCGTGGCTATGGTCGACGCTGCCAACGCCTACCACGAGCTCTACGACAAGTCCTTCCTGCGCTGGAAGATCCCTGATTCACCGCCTCCGGACCTGGACCTCACACCGCGCCAGTAGGAATCGGGTCAGCTCTCGAAGCTGACCGTCTCGTCATCGCGGTGGACCGCTGCGGGCGAGAAAGCGGGCACGCAGACTGCGATGTAGCGCGCGCCACCGGCCTTCGGAGTCGAGTAGCGCACCCATTGCCCCGCCGGCGCCCATGACGCTTGCCCGGCAGACACGGTGATCGACCCACTCTCGCTGTCGACGCGCACCTCCCCCTCGATCACCACGGTGTACTCGTCGAACTCGGGACGCTGGCCGGGTTCGGACCATCCGTGGGGACTGTCCATGACCGCGACCGAGGCCTCCGCGGTACCGGTCGTGAGCCTCCCGACGAACTCGGAGATCGTCTTGGCCGGCGTGCCCGCCGCCTGGAGAACGGTGGGGCTGGGGATGAGCTCGGCCATGGGACAGTCTGCTCCGTCGGGCCCCGGGATGCTCAACCGGGAAGCGTCGAAGGGCCCCCCTCGAGCCAACGGGCGATCCCGGCGACGGCTTCGGCCTTGAGTGCACTCGGGGCCCCTGAACATTCGACGGAGGTGGCGGCGATCCCCGCCAACTGGCGGTCAGACAGGGAGAACTGCGACCGACAGAGCTCGTACTCCCCGAGAAGGCTGGTGCCGAAGAGCAGAGGGTCGTCGGCATCCACACTGCACAGAACGCCGGCTTCGAGCAGAGCGGGCAGGGGATGGTCCCCGGGTTCGGACACGCCGAGCTTCATAATGCTGGTGGGGCACACGTCCAAGCAGACGCCGGACCCGGCCAGCCGCGCCACTAGACGAGGGTCGTCAAAGGCGCGGACACCGTGGAGGATGCGGTCAGCGCGCAGCTCCTCCAAGGCGACAACCATGCTTTCGGGGCCGAGCAACTCACCGGCATGGGGCGTGGCGAGCAGCCCACCGCTCTTGGCGAGCGCGAACGCGTCGGCGAACGGTGCGGGTGGGAACGACGCCTCATCTCCGTCGAGCCCGAAGCTCACCGCTCCTCGGGGCTCCAGCTCGACCGCCAAGCGCGCAGTGGTCCCCGCTGCCTCCGGCCCCACGTTCCGGTTGGCGGCGACCATCAATCCGAAGCCGAGATCGAAACGGGCAGCCGCGGCCAGACCGGTCTCGAGCACGAACAGCACTGCGTCTCGCTCCGGCCCGAACCGCCCGCGGAACAGTCCCGGCCACAGCGACAGCTCCACCCAGACCGCGCCGTCTTGTGCCGCATCCTCGACCACTTCGGTGACAACTCGACGGACGTTGTCGGGCGAGGCGAGCAGTTCATGGCACGCGGTGATGGCGTCGGTGAAACCCGCAAAGGACCCAAACCCGCTCGCGGAAGGGATGGCAGCAGGTGCAATGCCACTCCAAGCGCACAATTCCCTGAGGGTGGCCTCGCGGATAGCCCCGTCCAGGTGGATGTGGAGATGCGCCTTCGGCAGCGCCACGAGGTCGCGCACCACGTCAGTCGTGCCGGTCGGTCCGGAGCTTGATGGCCCGGAGGTGGAGGAACATGGGATACCGGCTCCACTGTTGCAGGCTGTCGGTCACGATCACCGGCGCCGGCTCGCGCAGGCAGTCGACGACGAAGCCGGAGGAGGACAACGCTGAGAAGTAGCTCTCGAGGGAGTGGCTCCAGCCTCTGAATGTCATCGTGAGACCATGGCGCACCACCGTCTCCTCGAACTGCCGTCGTCCGAAGTAGTTCGATCGCAGCGCGTACGGAGCATCGCCCGCGTCGCCTTCGAACTCTCCTGCATCGAGGATGGGGTGGGTGATGCAGATACAGAACGCCGCACCGGGCTCGAGCACCCGCGCCACCTCGTCCACGGCACCGCACAGGTCGTCGAAGTCCATGAGCGAGTTGTAGGCCACGGCCAGGTCGGCGCTTTCGGCGGCAAGAGGGAGCGCCGAGGCATCGGCCAGAAGGTAGTGCCCGGAGGGGTCGGCCTCGCGTGCGTGGCGCAGCAGGGTCGCCGAGCCGTCTACGGACATCACCCGGTGTCCTCGCGCCTCGAGGTCACGCGTCACCCGTCCTTCTCCGCAGCCCACTTCGACCGTCCTGCGCCGGGGAGCCGGAACCACGAGATCGAAAAATGTCTCGCGGTAGTACCAGTAGGCGTCGTGGCCCGGCGTACGCGCCGACCGCACCCAATTCTCCGCTTCGGCCCCCCAGGCGGCCCGGTTGTCCACGCCGGGGAAGGTAGCGGAGCGTTACCTCCCTAACAACGGTCTCCGAGCCACGGCCGGTTGCCGTCGAGGGCATACAGGGCGACGGCCACGGCATCCTGCTCGGCTTTGGATGCGAGGTTGGGAGGCACACCCACCAAGGCCGGAAGGCCGGCGCCCCGGGCTGCCATGTTCCACGTTCCCTGGCTGAATTGGAACGCTCCCATGTACATGCCGTCGGGGGACACGGCACCGTAGTTACCCCGCGACTCGGCTTGCACGACGCACTGAAGATACGGATTGAGCGCGGGGTCGGCGATCGCTGTCGATGTTGGTGGCACCCCGGCTGGCGATCCGGTGGCGACGGACTTCTGGGCGGCGGCCAGCGCAGCCTTCTGGGCGGCGGCCAGCGCAGCTCTCTGGGCGGCCGCCACTGCCGCCGCGGCATTCGCAGCCTGCTGCGCAGCCTGTTGGGCGATAGCCGTGGCCAGTTGCGCCGTGATCTGGCTCTGCACGAATTCCATCTGGTGCTGCGTGCCCTGGGCCTGTGCGAGATCAGCGGTTTGCTGACCCTGAAGCGACTGGTCCTGGGTCTGCTCCTGCTGCAGGGTGGCCTCGTGGGCCTGCAGGGTGTGCTGGGCGGAATGGAGCTCGTCCAAGGCTCCTTCGATGTTCCCGGCCGCGATGACCGCGTACTCGTCAGCCACCTGACCGGACTGCTCGCTGCCGCTGAACAGCAAGCTGTCGGAGTCCGACAGTGCCGAGCCGCCGTTCATGTACGAAACGAGCGCGAGTCGGCGCACCGAGCGCGTTTCCTTGTCGATCTGTTGTTCGTTCAGGCTGATCTGCTGGCCGATCTGGGCGATGGCTTGGGCATCGGCCGCGACCTTCTGCGACACCACCGAGTACTGCAGTTGGTAGGCACCGGCCTGCAGCTGCTCCTGGACGAGGCTCTGTGATATGGCCGTGGCCTGGGCCTTCAGGTCGGCGATCTGATCTGCCGCTGCGGGTCGGGGAACGAGGACCACCGTCACGGAGGTCGTAATGACGAGAGTCGACAGCAGAGCGGCCAAGACGGTGCGTCGGCCATGCGCTCCTGGGATGAACCCCGCCGTCGGTGTGAACCGGGCGCGAAACACAGTGAATTGACAAGCTAGCTAGCCACGTTGGAGATGACAAACCGATCGTCGGTCCTCGACGCGGGAAACAGGGGCTGACCTCCGCAAATGCGTGTCCCGGGCATAGGCGCACGGTGGCGGCCGAAGGAATGCGCGAGCCACGTGCGGCCGGCCTCAACGATCACCGGATTCGGCTGGCCGATTCTGTGCTCTTCTCAGCCGGGGAGACGAAGACGCCGCGCACCGAACACAGGTCCGGGTGGCAGGTCTCGCCATCAGGCGTTCCGGAGCGATCACCGCGTTGCACCGCTCGCACACCGAATAGGTCCCTGCGTCGAGCCGCGCCAAGGCCCGGTCCAGGTCACCGAGCTGAGCACGCGCCTCGTCGAGCAGAGTGGCGACCTGTGCCCGCTCGAACGCGACCGTCGACCCTTCGGGGTCGTGCTCGTCATCCATGTTCGAACCGGCCGCGGCGGCGACGATCCCCTCGAATTCGAGGGTCATGGCGCTGACGCGGGCAAGCGTCGCCTGCCGCTGCGCGTCGAGGAGCTCACGGACAACCGACTCTTGCATTCGCGTCTCCTTCACTCGCCCGACCCCGGCCGCACCAGACCGGTCGGATCGTTTCCTCTCCCCCAAACGTGTCAGGTCAAAGGAGGCGGCGGAACCGGATTTCGTCCGCGGCGACGCCCCAGACCTCCACCTTGCGTTGCGCTCCGTCGGGGAGCCATCCGTCGACGCGGTAGAAGCGCCGGGCGCGGTCGTTGCCGACGAGGACCCACAACACGGCATCGGTGTAGCCGCCTCGGCGCAGCTGCGCGCGTGCCTCCGCCACGAGAAGGCGCCCGACCCCCAGACCCCATGCTCCCGGATCCACGTAGAGGGCCAGGACCTCCCCCACCGCCGTGGACCCTACATTCGCGTCCCGGGACCGTCCCGAGGTGGCGAATCCACGAATGGCGCCGTCTTGTACGGCGACGATCGTCGACGGCAGACTCGGGTCCCCCTCGCCGAAGGTGTAGCGGGCCATGCGGTCTTCGGGGCGCAAGGCGTCGAGGTACTCGTCCGGGAGCAAGCCTCGATACGCCGCCTGCCACGAGCGGACGTGCACGCCCGCCACCTCCGCCGCGTCGTCGGGCCTGGCGCTGCGCAGCGTCAACACCACCGTATTCTTGCCATCCCCTTGCCGTCCCGAAACCCGGGATCACAGGGGACGGCACTTGAGACAGGCACCGTCGGAAGGGTCCGGATCGCATCCGTGGGGGCCACAACCGGCCAGGTAGGCGGTAACGTGGAAAAGGGCCGATTTTCGGGGGGCACCGGCCCTCGGGAGGCGCGGCATGCGCAGGGGGGGAATCGGAGCCGCGTTGATGGTGCTCGCCCTGTCCGTGGCGGGCTGCGGGCTCCCGCACGTGGGGACGAGCGCACTGGGGTTCTTCGTCTCGTCGCAGAGCCCGGGAGACGTCGACGCACTGGCCAACCACCTCGGCGTCGAGGCGGAGGGGATCTCGAGCTATACGAGCCAGTCCTCCTGGGCCGCCATCGGCGCCTACCAGCCACCCTCGACGTCCCTCCGCCTCTATCTCGGCGTGAGCATGTCGCCTTCTGACAGCAGCCCGGCGCAGACTCCCGCCAATCTCGGCGTGTACCAACAGCTGGCCCAGAGCCTGGTCAACGCGGGGCAGGACTACGCCATCCTCCGGGTCGGATGGGAGTGGTCGACGACGTACTTCTCGTGGGGAGTCCAGAACACGACGCCCGCCCAGTACGTGACGGCCTTCGACGACATCGTGACGACCATGCGCAGCGTCCCGGGACAGCACTTCCTCTTCGACTGGTGTGCGGCCGCCGACGAGGTGCCGACCAACGGCTCGTACGCGGCGTCGTACCCGGGTGACCTGTTCGTCGACTACATCGGCACGGACCAGTACGACAACCCCGGCTCGAGCTGGGCGGACACGCTCGACACGATCGGCGGACTTTCCTACACGGTCAACTTCGCCGAGGCGCACGACAAGTTCGTGAGCGTTCCCGAGTGGGGGCTCAACGGCGTCGACGATCCGACGTTCATCGACAACATGCATGCCTTCATCGACAATCCGGCCAACCACGTGGGCTACAGCTCGTACTTCTCCTACGACGGGACCGTCGACTCGGACATCACCCAGTTCCCGCAGTCCGAAGCCGCGTTCACCCACGATTTCGGCTGACAGGGCGGGGACCCGCCCGGCGGGACCAATTCCGTCCAACATGGCCATGAGATGACCGGGTTCGGCGCGATGCTGTGCCGGTGCGGGCCGATCGCCTCGTTGCCACCCTCCTGTTCTTGCAGTCCCGTGGGCGGGCCACGGTGGCCGAGGTCGCCGAAGAGCTCGAGGTCTCCCCCCGGACCGCACGCCGCGACCTGGAGGCCCTGGCCATGGCGGGCGTGCCTGTGTACTCCCAGGCGGGACGAGGAGGTGGCTGGTCCCTCGTAGGCGGAGCACGCACCGACCTGAGCGGGCTCACCGCCGCCGAAGCTCGCCGCGCTGTTCCTGGTCGCCGGGCCCGGTGCAGCCACCCCCGAGGTGAAAGCCGCCCTCCGCAAGCTGGTGCGGGCGCTGCCCGAGACCTTCCGGGCGAGCGCAGAGGCGGCACGCGGCGCGGTGATCATCGACGCCTCCGATTGGGACCGCCCTCAGATCGACCCTCCGGCGCACCTCGCCGCGTTGCAGCAGGCCGTCGTGGACGGGGTCCAGGTCCGGCTCGACTACGCAGGCCGTGACCGTGAGCCCGGTGAGCGCGTCGTCCACCCCCTGGGCCTCGTGGCCAAGCGCCAGGTGTGGTACCTGATCGCCGGCACCGACGCCGGGATGCGGACCTTCCGCGTGAGCCGGGTGCGCGCCGTGGTGCTCACCGACCGACCGCTGCAGCGACCTGCCGACTTCGACCTGCCGAGCGTATGGCAAGGCGTGCTCGCCGCGCTCGACGAGCGTCGCACTCCCTGCCGCGTGAAAGCCTTCGCCGACACGGGCATGGCGGGCGCTCTGCGCGGCACGTTCGGGACGCGGCTGACGGTCGGGGAATCCACCGAAGACGGCCGGGTGATCGTCGAGGTCCGGGGCCACTCGGCGGAGGTCGTCGCCGCCGAGCTCGCCGGATGGGCCGACCACCTCGAGGTGATCGCGCCCGACTCCGTGCGGAGGCATCTGGCCCTGCTGGGCAAACTGCTCACCGAACGCTACGGCCCGCGCCCGTGAGGGCGAGCCACGCAGACCCGGCACCACCGACGGCGCGAGACCGGTCAGGGGCCGGCCGGGTACCGCGGGTACCGGGGGGCGCTGCCGTGCCGCTCAGCCTGCGGCGTCGCGCACGTCGAGCGTCGTGGTCACCGGGCGCAAGCCGGCCTCGTCCTCGTGGGTCTGGCCCTGGACGAGTTGGCTACGGCTGATGGCCACCACGCCCGCCACCAGGGCACCCAGTGCGGCGGCTTCGACGACGACGGCCAGGGGCGAAAGTTGCAGGTGCTCCGCGAAGATGAACACCCCGAGCAGACTGGCCACGAGCGGGTCGACGATGGTGAACCCCGGTTGGGAGGCCGCCAGGGGCCCGGCTTGGAAGGCGTGGGTCGACAGCAACATCGACGCCGCCCCCACGGCCAGCAGGACATAGGGCGACCAGGTGAGGAAGATGGCGAAACCCGCACCGGTGTGGGAGCTCAGTTCCTTGATCACCGCCGCGACGAACCCCCACGAGATCCCCGTCGCCACCCCGAGGGTCGCAGCCTTGCGCGCCGGCGACGGCGCCGCGCCGCGTCGCATCGGGGTGAACGCCACGACGGTGGCGACGAGCGCCAGCCCGAGCGCGGAGATCCCCGCGAACCACCACGAGGCCGCCGGCGCGTGCAGGTGCCCACCGGAGGGGCTCGCAGTGAAGAGAAAGACCCCCAGCCCGGCCGCCATGGCGGCCGCGGCCAGCCAGTCGTGGCGCGCCACCCGGCGCGTGCCCATGATGGCCATGTAGGCGAACACGAACAGCAACTCGGTGGCGAGGATCGGCTGCACGAGGGCGAGGTCGCCGAAATGGAGCGCGGCCACCTGGAACACGAAGCCGAGGATCATGCTGGCGATGCCGGCCAGCCAGATGGGCTGGCGCACCAGGTAGAGCAGCAGGCGCGGGCTCAGGCGCTCACCGCCGGGGGCGGTCGCCGCCCCCAGTCGCTGGCAGACCGAGGAAGTGGCCGTACAGAAGCTCGCGGCCAGCGCCAGGATCACCGCCTTCACCATGAGCCGACTTCCCGAGCCATTGACCTTCCCGTGCCCTACCCCCCTGGTTGCATGCTATTTGCTCACGACGGTGGTCCCGATCCAACCCCTCGGGCCTCCGTCATCGAACCGTGGCGGCGCCCGGCGAATCCCCGTGCGGCCGGGCCCGGATCCTCCCCGGAGGGCTTGCCCTGGAAATAAAGATAGATAAAGCTATCTTTATATAGGTGGGCCGGGCCGCCGGCTCGAAGGAGGTCGTGGACCATGGCCGTCGCACTCGTGACGGGCGGATCCAGAGGGCTGGGCCTGGCGCTGGCCGAAGCCCTGGCCGAACGGGGCTGGACGCTCGTGCTCGACGCCCGGGACGGTCGGGCGCTCGGGCAAGCCGAACAGGTGCTCCGGAACCGCATGGCGCCGGGCGCGTCCGTCGTGGCGATCGCCGGCGACGTGACCGACCCCGTGCACCGCAGGGCCCTCGTAGCCGCCACGGCCCGACTGGGCGGTCTCGACCTCGTGGTCAACAACGCCAGCACCCTCGGCGCCACTCCCCTGCCCAGCCTCTCGGCCTATCCCCCGGGCGAGCTGACCCGCCTCCTTCAGGTGAACGTCGTTGCCCCGCTCGCCCTGGTGCAGGAGGCCATGCCGCTGCTGCGCCTGTCGGCACGGCCCGCGGTGCTCAACGTCACGTCGGATGCTGCCGTCGAGGCCTACGAGGGATGGGGAGGCTACGGCTCGTCCAAGGCGGCCCTCGACCATCTGAGCGCCGTCTTGGCCGTCGAGGAGCCCGCCATCCTCGTGTGGGCGGTCGACCCCGGCGACATGCGGACCCAGATGCACCAGGACGCGTTCCCGGGTGAGGACATCTCGGACCGCCCGGCGCCCGCCGACGTCGTCCCGCATCTCGTGGGGCTCGTCGAAGGTGGCCTCCCCGAGCGCGAGGTACCGCTTGTCCGATCTCGCACCGGCCGGGGAGCCTGCGCCCGAGGCGGCGCGCGCATGACGACGATCGCCCCGATGGGGGGACGTGTTCTGGGGGGCTTCCCTCCTTCGAGCTCCCGCCCGAGCTCGAGGCGGGATCGCCACCCGCGGCGCGGGGCATGACGAGGGACGCCGTCAGGATGCTCGTCGCCCACCGGTGTGACGGCACGCTCGTCCACTCGCATTTCTCCGAGCTCCCGCGTTTCGTCGACGAAGGCGACCTGATCGTCGTCAACACGTCGGGGACCCTGGCCGCGGCCGTACCGGGCACCGACTCGGCCGGTCGCCGACTCGAGGTGCATTTCTCCACGCAGCTGCCGGCAGGCCTGTGGACCGTCGAGCTGCGCCGCCACGAAGATCCGTGGTTCGCGGCCGAGGCCGGGGAGGCCGTCGAGCTCGATGGAGGCGCACGGGTCGATCTCCTGGCGCCGTTCGCCGAGCACCCGCGGGGGGTCCGGCTGTGGATCGCCCTCGCCCGGACGCCGGGCCCGCTGCACACGTACCTGGCCGTCCACGGACATCCCATCCGCTACGGGTACGTGCGGGGGAGCTGGCCCATCTCGACCTACCAGAACGTGTACGCCACTGAGCCCGGTTCCGCCGAGATGCCCAGCGCAGGCCGTCCCTTCACCCCCGAGGTCCTCACCCGTCTCGTGGCACGCGGGGTGGGGGTGGCGCCGGTCGTCCTCCACACCGGGGTGGCGTCGCTCGAAGCCTCGGAGCCGCCCTATCCCGAGTACTACCGGGTGACGCGCGCCACGGCGCACCGGGTCAACGACACGCGGCGCGAGGGTGGCCGGGTGATCGCCATCGGCACGACGATCGTCCGGGCCCTCGAGACGGTGGTGGACCCGAGAAACGAGGTGCACGCCGGGAGCGGATGGACCGACACCGTCGTGACACCGCAGCGCCCGGTATCGTCGGTCGACGGCCTGCTCACGGGCTGGCACGAGCCCGAGGCGTCCCACCTCGCCATGCTGGAGGCGATCGCCGGGAGGGACCTGCTCGAGCGGTCGTACACGGCGGCGCTTTCCGAGGGGTATCTGTGGCACGAATTCGGCGACGTCCATCTGATCCTGCCGTGACAGACCAGACGGGCCGGACGGACCGGCGCAGCACCCTCGAGCCTCCGCTCGCCGCCATGCCCACGACGCGGCGCGCCATCCTGGTGGCACTCAAGCGCAATGGGTCGATGCACGCCCACGACCTGGCGCGGACGCTCGGGATCACGGTGGCCGCGGTGCGCCAGCAACTCCTGCGACTCAGCCAGGACGGGCTCGTGACGCATCGCCGCGACCCCGACGGACGGGGCCGCCCGTCGCACTCCTACGAGCTCACGCCGTCAGCCGAGATGCTCTTCCCCAAGCGCTACGGCGACCTCACCACCGAGCTGCTCGGCTATCTCGGCGGGCCCGACAGCAAGGAGGTGACCGAGCTCTTCGAGCAGCGACGGCAACGGCGCCTCGCCGAGGCCCAACCCCGCCTCAGGGAAATGACCTTCGACGACCAGGTGGCCGAGCTCACGCGCATCCTCGACGAGGACGGATACCTGGCCGACGTCGAACGCCTCGACGACGGGGGCTGGAGGATCACCGAGCACAACTGCGCCATCCTGTCGGTGGCCAACGGCTTCCGCCAGGCGTGCTCCAGCGAGATCGCCTTCATCCGTGATGCCCTGCCCGGGGCGCGGGTGGAGCGCGTGGCCCATCTCATGGATGGCGCCCACGTGTGTGCCTACGAGGTCCGTCACTGGGGGCCGGTGGCGACGGTCCCGACCCGTGGCGACAGCGCAGGGAGACGCCCGTAAGCTCGACGGCCACGACCCCGGCGCGAGAGGCATCCATGGAGACGACGACCGATCGAGTCCCGCAGGACCGGCTGTTGCGGACCGAGATCCCCGGTCCCCGCTCCCGCGAGCTGATGGCCCGGCGCAACACGGCGGTTCCGGCGGGGGTGGGCACGACCCTGGGGGTGTTCGTGGCCCGGGCCGGGGGCGGAATCATCGAGGACGTGGACGGGAACCGTCTCATCGACTTCGCCTCGGGCATCTCGGTCACCAACGTCGGCAACAGCGCCCCGCGCGTGGCGAACGCCGTGGCGCAACAGGTCGAGCTCTTCACGCACACGTGCTTCCAGGTGACGCCCTACCTCGGCTACGTCGAGGTGTGCGAGCGGCTGAACAGGCTGGCACCCGGATCCCACGAGAAGCGCACGTTGCTCATGAACTCGGGTGCCGAGGCGGTCGAGAACGCCGTCAAGGTGGCCCGCTACGCCACCGGGCGCAGCGGTGTCATGGCCTTCGACCACGGCTTCCACGGACGGACGCTGCTGGGCATGAGCCTCACGGGCAAGGCCATGCCCTACAAACAGGGTTTCGGTCCCTTCGCCCCCGAGGTCTACCGGGCGGCGTACTCCGACCCCTTCCGCGGCACGGGCAGGCTGGCCGAGACCCTCGACACCCTCGAGACCATGGTGGGCGCGGCCTCGCTGGCGTGTGTGGTGGTCGAGCCCATCGCCGGTGAAGGCGGGTTCGTGGTTCCCGAGCCGGGCTGGCTCCCGGGACTGGCGCAGTGGTGCCGGGCCAATGGCGTGGTGCTCGTGGCCGACGAGATCCAGTCGGGGTTCGGCCGGACCGGCGCGTGGTTCGCGTGCGAGCACGAGGGTGTCGTCCCCGACATCGTCACCACCGCCAAGAGCCTCGGCGGCGGGTTGCCGATCGCGGCGGTGACCGGACGCGCCGATCTCATGGACAAGGTCCACCCCGGAGGCCTCGGCGGCACCTTCGGCGGCAACCCCCTGGCGTGTGCGGCGGCGCTGGCAGCCATCGAGACCATGGAGACCGAGGGCCTGCTCGAGCGGGCCGGCCGGATCGGGACGGTAATGCTGCAACGGCTCCGCGCCATGGTGGCCTCGAGCCCGGCTGTCGGCGAGGCCCGCGGTCGTGGCGCCATGGTCGCCATCGAGCTGGTCGGTCCCGACGGGATCACCCCGGACAAGGCGGCCACGGCCCGGGTGGCGGCCGCGTGCCACGCGCAGGGCCTGCTCGTGCTGAGCGCGGGCACCTACGGCAACGTCATCCGGCTGCTGCCTCCCCTCGTGATCCCCGACGACCTGCTCGACGAAGGCCTGGGGATCCTGGAGGCGGCGGTGGCCGCCATCTGAGGCTGCCGGCGCGTCTCGGCGTCGGCGCGGGCCCTCAGGGCCGGGCGGGCTCGTCGGGCCAGGGCGGCTGTGACCCCTCCGGCGGCTCACCGAGGTCGAGGTCCCGGAGGGAGTGCTCGAGGACGAGCTCGGACAGCTCGGCCGCGCTGGCGTCGAGGATCCGGGTGTTGAGCGCCAGCCGGCGGGCCTGAGCCTGGGCCTCGGCGAATTCGTCTTCGAGACGGCGGCGGCGGCGGCGCCAGTGCAGGATCCCTGCGGCCGCGGCGCAGCCGAGCAGCAGCACCTCTGCGCCCAGCGCGAACGCCAGGGCCGTCGTCACCCCCCCACCCCCATCAACACCAATACTACTGCTGCTCGCGGGCTTCGACCCGGGCGCCGGCGGCGCGCCGACGCCACGCCGACCCTGGCCTCGACTCAATCCTCCGGAGTGGGCACCACCAGGACGGGCACCGTCGAGCGGTGCAGGAGCTTGTGGGGCACCGAGCCCAGGATGGCACCCATGATGGGCCGATCGCCGGTCCCGCCGACCACGATGACCCGGGCGCCGCGTTCGAGGGAGGCCTCGAGCAGCGATTCGACGGGCCGCAGCGGTGCGACGATGGACTCGACCGCGACCGACGCGTCGAGTGCCTTCGCTTCCTCGACGGCGGCGGCCAGGTGGGCGCTCCCGATCTTCTCGAGCTGGTCCTTGTAGTCGGCGGTCTCCCCACCCATCGGGTTCGGCTCGTAGCCGAAGACGATGGTGAGCGGCGCGTCGAAGGCCTTGGCGACGGTGACCGCCGCCCGCAGGGCCGCTTTGGACCCGTCCGAGCCGTCGTAGCCGAGGACGATGTCGCCGGGCATCAGTCGGTCACCGCGGTGACGCCAGGGGTGAGCGGCGGTGCCGGCGCGTCGACCGACAATGCCACCTCGCGGTCACGCTTGAAGAAGGAAGGGTTTCTGAGGCGCCAGATCAACATGAGCGGGACCCCGAGCAACAACAGGCCGACTCCGAGGACGAGAGGCGGACCGAGCCCCTTCTTCACGTAGATATGCCAGTGGAAGATGTAGAAGCTGAAGTGCAGGGCGGGGAACCACGCCTGGTTCCCCGAGGAGGAGTTGACCGGGTCGGAGTAGTAAAAGATGGCAACGAAGAAGAGCACGGTGAGGATGGCGGCACCGAGGAACGGGGCGAGGCCGATGAAGACGAAGTTCTTCAGGCTCCTGAAGATGTGGCGGCGGTAGTAGATGACACAGGCGAACCCGGTCAGGCCGTAGTAGAAGGCGATGCCGAAGCCGAGCGCCTCGATCGAGTTGGCCAGGACGTCGTTGGGGCTGATGAGGGTCAGCGCCACGTACCAGACCACGGAGATGGCTCCGAACAGCAGCGTCGAGAACCCCGGCGACAGGTACTTGGGATGGATGTCGGCGAAGCGACTGGGCAGCGCCTTGTGCACGGCCATCGACAGCGACGAGCGCGCCGCGGGCAGGATCGTGGTCTGGGTCGAGGCCGACGCCGAGGTGAGCACGGCGATCAGGAGCAGCTTCTCCCACGGCGAGCCGAGCACGGCCGACGCCAAGGCGTTGAGCACGTCGCCGATGTTGTTGTTGGTGGTCAGGAATCCCGAGCCGTGGAACGACTGGGCCGCAAAGGACACGATGACGTAGATGGCCACCAGCACGAGCGTGGACCACAGCGCGGCCCGCCCCGGCGTCCGCCTGGAATCCTTGGCCTCCTCGTTGACGGTGACGGCGGTGTCCCAGCCCCAGTAGATGAAGACGGCCAGGAGCATGCCGGCCGACAGGGCCCCTATGGGATGGATCTTGAACGGGTTGAGCCACTCGAACGAGGGGCGGACGCTGTGGGCGATGTGCCCCGTGTAGACCTTGACGATCGCCGTGACGGCGAAGATGATCAAGATGAGGATCTCCGCGCCGAGCAGGGCCACCTGGGTCCGGGCCGACAGCTCGATCCCGATCCAGCAGATGGCTGTCATCACCACGATCCAGACGACCCCGACGAAGGTAACCCAGAATCCCGAAGGATCGGCGGCGATCCCGTGGGCCCCGAACAGCGAGAAGGTGTACTGGCCCGCGATCTGGCTCAAGTTGGGCATGACCACCAGGTCGGTCATGAGGATGCCCCAGCCCGCCATCCACCCCGTCTTGGGGCCGATGGCCCGCGTCACCCACGTGAAGGTGGTGCCGCAGTCGGGGTCCGCCCGGTTCAGGTAGTAGTACGCGGCGGCGATGAACAGCATGGGCACGAAGGCGAGCAGCATCACCGCCGGCGACTGCAGACCGACGTAGAAGGCCACGAAGCCGAGCGTCGCTGCCAGGCTGTAGGCGGGAGCGGTCGAGGCCACCCCGATGACGAGGCTCGAGATCATGCCGAGGGCGCCGGACTTGAGCCCCTTGCCCCCCGCCGGCTCCCCCATGGGTCTGGCGCCGAGCTCCCCGGAGTCTGCGGTCGTCGTCGTCAATTGACCCCTCCCGCGTCGCGCTGCGAGCATATTCGCAGACGAAATGCCCGCTGACAAGCAATTTCGTTGCATAATGGGCACAAGGGCCGCGGATTCGCACGGCAATTCCGGTGCGCGGCGGAGGGGAACTCGAGGGCGATGACCGACACGTGGGACAACGACAAGGAGCAGGCGGACACAGGCGCGGACGACGAGCGGTTGAGCGCCCGGGCCAGGGAGCTGTTCGCGCGGGAGCTGGCGGCGCTCGTCGAGGCGACGCCCGAGTCGCGCCGGCTCTTCGAACGGGCGCAGCGGTCGCTGCCCCTCGGCGTGGCCTCCTCGTTCCAGGCGGCCGACCCCTACCCCATCTACCTGGCGCGCGGCCTGGGCGCCGAGGTCTGGGACGTCGACGGTCGGGGATACGTCGACTTCCATAACGGCTTCGGCTCGACCGCCGCCGGCCACGCGCATCCGCGCGTGGTGACTGCCATCGAGGGCGCGGCCCGGTCGGGCACCCAGTTCGCGGTCACGACCGAACCGGCGATCCGCCTGGCGGAGGAGCTGTGCCGACGCTTCCGGCTCGAGCGCGTCCGCTTCACCAACTCCGGGACCGAGGCGACGATGGACGCCATCCGCCTGGCGCGGGGGGTGACCGGTCGCGACGTCATCTGCAAGATCGAGGGCGCGTATCACGGCCATCACGACACGGTCATGTTCTCGGTCGCACCGAGCCTCAACCTCATCGAGGCCACCGAGCACACGGGCCTCAACCCACCGGCCTCCAAGGGCATCCCCGTGGAGATGCGCAAGTGGACCCTCGTCGTCCCCTACAACGACCTCGGGGCCCTCGAGTGGCTCTTCGCCGAGCGCGGCGACGAGATCGCGTGCTTCATCCTCGAGCCCGTGATGATGAACATCGGCATCGTGCTGCCCCGGCCGGGCTATCTCGAAGGGGTGCGGGAGCTGTGCACACGCCACGGGGTGGTGCTCATCTTCGACGAGGTCAAGTGCGGCGCCACCATCGCCGCGGGCGGGGCGATCGAGCGCTTCGGGGTCCAGCCCGACCTGGCGTGCTTCGCCAAGTCGATCACGGGAGGGATCCCGGCGGGGGCCTTCGGCGGCCGGGCCGACCTCATGGACGAGATCGGCAACGGCATCGCCCAACAGGGGACGTTCAACGGGAACCCCCTGGCGGCCGCGGCCGGACTGGCGTCGCTGACCGAGGTCCTCACGCCGGAGGCCTACGAGCACTTCAAGCAGATGGGCGGTCGGCTGGCCGAGGGGTGCGCACAGGCCATCGCCGAGCACGACATCCCGGCTCACGTCATCGACCTCGGCTGCAAGGGGTGCGTGTCGTACCGGCGCCGACCCCTCGTGGACTACCGGAGCTTCCTCGAGACCGACGAGGACCTCTTCAACGCGTCGTGGGCGTGGCTCGTGAACCGGGGGGTCTTCATGACACCAGGCAACGAGGAGCAGTGGACGCTGTCGGTGCAGCACGAGGCAGGCCACATCGACCGGTTCGTCGACGCCTTCGGCGAGTTCTGCGCCGCCGTGGCGCGATGAGGAGCAGGGAACATGGCGGGGCTCGGGACCGCTCAGCGTCCTAGCGCGTCGCGTACCCGCAAGCCCACGCCCGCCACCGCCAGCAGCGACGGGACCCGCGCGGGCCAGGGCACGGGCCGCCAGGGCCGGCCGGCGAAGGCGGGCAGGTCGCCGCGGCCGCAGAGCCATCGTCCCACGGCCCGACCGAAATGGACGGAGAGCGCGACGCCGCTGCCGCAGTACCCCATGGCGTACACGACGCCCGAGTCGGGGTGACGACCGACATGCGGGAACCGATCGGCGGTGAGCGCGACCTGTCCGCCCCAGGCACGATCGACCCGGACCCCGGCAAGCTGCGGATGGTTCGTGACCATGGCGGCGTACAGCAGGTCCCGGGACCTCTCGACGGTGGTGGGAGCGAGGGAGGTCCGGCCCCCGAAGAGCACGCGCCTGTGGTCGGGCGACAATCGCCAGTAATGCAGGAAGTTCCTGGTGTCGAAGAACATCCGCCCGTGAGGGCTCACCGATGCCGCCACGTCGGGCTCGAGCGGCTCGGTGGCGATCATGTAGCTCCCCACACCCAGGATGCGCTGCCCCAACCATCGCAGCGGCCTGCGGCCGGTCGTGCCGTTGGTCGCCACCACGACCTCGGCGCTGCGCAGCGCGCCCCGGGACGTCTCGAGCTCGAAGCCCTGCCCTCGGCGTTCGACGGCGAGAACCGTGGTCGCCCCGTGGAGCTCGGCGCCTGCCGAGGCCGCGCCGCGAGCCAGGCCCGCCGCCAGCTTCGCAGGATGAATCCCGGCGCTGCGCTCGACGACGAGACCCCCGGAGAACCGGGCCGAGCCGATCTCCGAACGGAGCTCGGCGGCACTGAGGAGACGGGCCTCTTCGCCGATCGAGGCGTAGGCGTCGGCCACGGGGCGCTGGGCGGCGGCGACACGTGGGTGATGCGCCAGCTCGACGTGCCCGCACCGTTGCCAGTCGAACTCGATCCCGAGCTCGGCGCCCAGCGCGCCCACACCCTCGACGGCGTCCACGGTCTCGTCCCAGAGGCGTCGCCCCTCGGGCTCGGCGAGGAACTCGGAAGGCGCGTGCTTGCCACCGGGATGCGCCATGCCGCCGTTGCGGCTGCTCGCCCCGGCCCCGACATCGTCACGGTCCAGGACCACGACGTGGCGGCCGGCCCCGGCGATCTCCAGGGCGGCGGACAAGCCGGTGTAGCCGCCTCCCACCACCGCCACCTCGACGGCCGCCGGGAGCGGCGAGGGTGCGGGCCGGGGGAGCTCGACATCGTCCCACCAATAGGGCACCGCCTCGTACTGCGGCGTCAGGGGGCGACCAGGACCACGGCGCAAGGTTCGCACCGGGCGACACGCCCCACAACAGCGGAGAACGGTCATGAGACCAGACGGCAAAGTCGTGCTCGACGAGCTCGACAAGCGGATCATCGAGCAGCTCCAGCAGGACGGGCGCCGGCCCTACACCCAGATCGCGCCGGCGGTGGGCCTCTCGGAGGCCGCGGTGCGCCAACGGGTGCAGCGCCTCGTCGACGCCGGCGTCATGCAGATCGTGGGCGTCACCGACCCGAAGATGCTCGGCTTCGGCCGCCAGGCCATGATCGGGCTGACCGTCGAGGGGGACACCAGAAAGGTCGCCGACGCCGTCGCCGCGCTGCCCGAGGTCGTCTACGTGGTCCTCGCCGCAGGGTCGCTCGACGTGCTCGTGGAGGTCGTGGTCGAGGACGACGAGCACCTGCTCGAGCTGCTCAACAATAAGATCCGCGCCATCGACGGCGTGCGCGACACCGAGACGTTCATGTACCTCCGCATCCACAAGGAGACCTACGCCTGGGGGGTGCCGTGAACAGCGGCGCCGAGCGGCTCCAGGCCGCCGCACGACGCCACCTGTGGATGCACTTCACCCGACTGGGGAGCTACGGGGACCGTGACATCCCCATCTTCACCAGGGGGGTGGGCACGCGTCTGTACGACGTCCACGGCCGCTCGTACCTCGACGGGCTGGCCAGCCTGTTCGTGGTGCAGGCCGGTCACGGCCGAGCCGACCTCGCCGAGGCGGGGAGGCGCCAGGCCCAGGAGCTCGCGTACTACCCGATCTGGTCGGCCGCCCACCCCGCGGCCATCGAGCTGGCGACACGGCTGGCCGAGCTCGCCCCGGGTGATCTCAACCGCGTGTTCTTCACGAGCGGTGGGTCCGAGGCCGTCGAGTCGGCATGGAAGCTCGCCCGCGCCTACTTCAAGGCGGTGGGGCAACCCGAACGGACCAAGGTGATCGCCCGCGACCTCGCGTACCACGGCACCACCATGGGCGCTCTCGCCATCACCGGACTGCCCGCCCTGCGCGAGCAGTTCGAGCCGGTCATGCCCGGGGCCGTCCATGTCGCCAACACCAACCGCTTCCGTTCTCCCTTCGGGCCCGACGTGGCCGCCGACGACGACCGGTTGGCACAGGCGTGTGCGGACGCCATCGAGCGCGCCATCCTCGCCGAGGGCCCCCACACGGTGGCGGCGGTGTTCCTCGAGCCGCTGCAGAACACCGGAGGATGTCTCGTGGCTCCCCCCGGCTACTTCGCCCGTGTGCGCGACATCTGCGACCGACACGGCGTCCTGCTCGTGTCCGACGAGGTGATCTGCGCCTTCGGCCGCCTGGGTACGTGGTTCGGAGCCGAGCGCTACGGGTACCAGCCCGACATGCTCACCTTTGCCAAGGGGGTGACGTCGGGCTACGCGCCGCTGGCGGGGGTGTTGTGCCGCGACTTCCTGGCCGAGCCCTTCTTCGAGCCCGGCGCCAGTTTCAGCCACGGCATCACCTTCGGGGGCCACCCCGTGTCGTGCGCGGTGGCACTCGCCAACCTGGCGGTGCTCGAGGACGAGGGCATCGTCGAGCACGTGGCGGCCACGGGGCCGGATCTGGGCGCCCGCCTCGAGTCCCTGCGCGACATCCCGATCGTCGGCGACGTCAGGGGAGACGGGTTCTTCTGGGCGGTCGAGCTCGTGAAAGATCCCGACCACCCCGAGCTCCGCTTCACCCCCGAGGAGCGCGGCGCGTTGATCCAGGGAGTCGTGGCGCCGCGGCTGTTCGAAGAGGGCCTGGTGTGCCGAGCCGACGACCGTGTCGACCCGGTCGTGCAGCTCTCGCCCGTCCTGACGTGCGGCGACGACGAGCTCGACGAGATCGAGGCGACCCTGCGCGTCGTGCTCACCGAGGCGGGCAAGCACCTGTCGTCGCGCTGACCCCGTCGTGGGGCGCGGGCGGCCACGGGGTCCCGGGTGCGGGCATCACTACACTGGCGCCCGTCGGCGGGGCCCGAGCACCGTCGAGCCATCTTCGGACGCGTGGAGGAGACCCGTGGACCCCGCCGAGATCCTTTCCATCTGCCAGGTCAAGTACGCCTATTTCCGCCTTCTCGATCTGAAGCGCTTCACCGAGTTGGGAGCGCTGCTCACCGAGGACGCCACCACCGCCTACCAGTCCGGTGAGCTGTGCCACAACGGCAGGGACGCCGTGGTGACGTTCCTCGAAGAGTCGCTCGGCGACCCCGGCATCGTCACCATGCACAACGGGCACCATCCCGAGATCGTGCTCACCGGCGAGGACGGCGCCACCGGCAGGTGGTACCTCGAGGACCGCGTGATCGTCCCCGCCCACGACTTCGAGCTGCACGGCACCGCCTTGTACGAGGACCGGTACCGCAAGGTCGGCGGGGCATGGAAGATCTCGCACACCGGGTACGAACGCATCTACGAGGAGCACCTTCGCTATTCGACTGGAGAGGTGCGGTCGATCCGGGCGGGCGGCCAGACCACGACCTTCTGATCCACCCCGGGCTGATCCACCCCGGGCTGATCCACCCTTGGGCGGGGGATCAGGGGACGAGGACGACCTTGCCCGTGACCGTGCGGTCGAGCAGTGACGCCATCACGGCGGCGGCCTGTTCGAGAGGGCGCTGAGCGGGCTCGATGGGATGCAGGCGGTCGTTCTGGACCATCTCGATGAGCTCGCCCAGCATGGACCGGTGCCCCTCGGGGTCGCTCATCGCCCAGGCCCCCCAGTCGACGCCCACGAGAGTGCGGTTGTTGAGCAGGACCTGATTCAGAGGGACCGAAGCGATCGGGCCCGAGGCGAACCCGATGACGCAGAACCTGCCGAACGCGCGCGTGGCCCGCAGCGCGGGCTCGCTGTGACGGCCCCCCACGGGGTCCACGACGACGTCCACGCCGCCGTCGGTGAGCTCGCGGACCCGCGTCTTGAGGTCCTCGTGCTCGTAGGCCACCGTGGCGAGAGCCCCCATACCCCGGGCCGCCTCGAGCTTCTCGCCACTCGATGCCGCCGCCACGACCTTGGCACCGAGCGCGACGGCGACGTCCACGGCAGCCAACCCGATGCCACCCCCCGCCCCCAGGACGAGCACCCATTCGCCTTCGCTGACCGAGGTGCGGCGCGCCAGTGCGAACCACGCCGTGCAGTAGCTCTGGATGAACGCCGCCGCCTGGGTGAAGGCGAGCGCGTCGGGCACCGGGTCGACCGACGACGCGTGCACGGCCACCTGTTCGGCGAAGGCCCCGAAACCGGTCATGGCCATCACGCGGTCCCCGACCTTCACGCCGTCGACCCCGTCTCCCACCGCACGCACCACACCGGAGATTTCCCCGCCGGGCACGTACGGCACAGTCGGCTGCATCTGGTACCGGCCCTGGCAGATCAGTCCGTCGACGTAATTCACGCCGGCGGCCCGCACGTCGACGACAACCTGTCCGCGTCCCGGCACCGGCGCGTCGCGCTCCTCGACGACCACGTCGTCGAGCGAACCAAGCTTCCTGCACACCACGGCGCGCACGGTCCCCGACACTAGGACACCGGCACCGGCAGACTGGCTCAGGCCGAAATTCTTGCATCGCAAATGCAAGTTTCTTAGGATTGCCCGGTGGCCGCGGTCGTTGCGCTCAAGGTCGGCGACGGGCGTGTGGCCCGGGGAGAACGCACCCGCCGGGTCCTGGCCGAGGCGATGATCAGCCTCATCGAGGAGGGCGATCCCCATCCCACCGCCCGTCGCGTCGCCGAGCGCGCCGAGGTGTCGCTGCGCCTGGTGTTCCACCACTTCGACGACCTCGAGTCGATCCTGCGCGCTGCGGTGGAGATCCAGGAGGAGCGCCACTGGCGACACCTCCGACCGGTGGCGCCCACGCTGCCGGTCGACGTGCGCGTCGAGCGCGTGGTGCGCCAACGGGCCCAGGTGTTCCAGGCCATCGCGCCGGTGCGGCGCTCGGCCGAGCTGTTGCGGCACCGCTCCCCCACCGTGGAGGCGGAGATCACGCGCGGTGGTGCATGGCTCCGGGTTCAGCTCCAGGCCACCTTCGCCCCCGAGCTCGAGAGCCGACGCCCCGCCGGCGCCCGGCTCCTGCTCGACGCCCTGGAGGTGGCGACGTCGTGGGGCACGTGGGACCAACTCGAGCGCCTCGGGCGCAGCGCCGCCGCGTGCCGCCGCACCATGGAGACGCTCGCCGCTGCCGTGCTATCCCCACCACCGATCGGAGGTAGGCCGTGAACGTGCTCCGGACACCCGACGAACGCTTCGAGGGCCTGGCCGACTTCGAGTTCGCCCCCCATTACGTCGAGGTCCCCTGCGGCGACGGGAGCGGGGCCGTCCGTGTGCACTACATCGACGAGGGGTCGGGGTCGGAGAAGATCCTCCTCATGCACGGCGAGCCGTCATGGAGCTACCTGTACCGGAAGATGGTCATGCCGCTCACGAGCGCCGGCTTCCGGGTCATCGCCCCCGACCTGGTGGGCTTCGGGCGCTCGGACAAGCCCGACCGTCGCACCGACTACACCTACGCCCGTCACGTGGAGTGGATGCGGGCCGCCCTGTTCGACGAGCTCGGGCTGTCCGGGCTGACCCTGGTCGGCCAGGACTGGGGAGGCCTCATCGGCCTGCGCCTCGTGGCGGAGCACCCCGATCGCTTCCGCCGGGTGGTCGCCGCCAACACCGGCCTCCCCACTGGTGACATGGACATGGGCGACGCCTTCCTGGCGTGGCAGAAATTCTCCCAGGAGGTGTCCACGCTCCCCGTCGGCCGCATCGTGGCCGGCGGCTGCGTGTCCGAGGTCTCGGCCCCGGTGATCGCGGCCTACGACGCCCCCTTTCCCGACGAGTCCTACAAGGAGGGGGCGCGCCAGTTCCCCATGCTCGTGCCCTGCCGTCCCGACGATCCCGCCTCCGACGCGAACCGCCGGGCGTGGGACGTCCTGCGCGAATTCGACAAGCCGTTCCTGTGCGCGTTCAGCGACCGTGACCCCATCACCCGCGGCGCGGACCAGCTCTTCCTCGACACGGTCCCCGGCGCCCTCGGCCAGGGCCACACCACCATCACCGGGGCCGGGCACTTCCTGCAGGAGGACAAGGGCGCCGAGCTCGCCTCCGCGGTGGTCGACTTCGTCCACCTCAACACCTCGCCCTGACCATGGCCCCGGACCGTCCCTGACCATGACCCCGAACCGTCACCGCGTGGTGGCGCCTCACCGGAGCTCGCCCCTACCCCTCCGACCGATCGGATCACCATGGGCCGCAAGATCCTCTTCGTAACCACCGACCAGCAGCGCTACGACGCGTTGGGGTGCACGGGCAACACCATCGCCCGCACGCCCGTCGTCGACGGCCTCGCCGGCGAAGGCATCGTCTACCACCGCGCCCACAACCAGAACACGGTGTGCACACCGGCTCGCTCGACGATGATCACCGGGCAGTACGTGCGTACCCACGGCGTCGTGGCCAACGGCGTACCCCTCCCCGTCGACGCGCCCTCGGTGGCCGAGCACCTCCACGACACCGTCGGCTACCGCACCGCCCTCGTCGGCAAGGCGCACTTCCAGCCCGCCTTCGATCCCGACGGCAAGTGGATCGAGAACCGCTTGGCCAAGGACCACTCGACCGGGCCGTACCGGGGGTTCGACCACGTCGAGCTGGCCATGCACGGATACCTGCGCCGCTGGCACTACGACACGTGGCTCGAGGCCAACGGCCCGCAGTGGCTCGACGCCTTCTACCCGCTCATCAACTTCGCCAGCATGGGGCTCAACGACGAAGGCGGCGGCGACACCGACGCCCCCGAGGTGAAACACAATCCCATGCCCCGTGGCATGTACCACACGGACTGGGTGGCGGACCGCACCATCGCCTGGCTGGATTCGCTCGATCCCGACGACGACTGGTTCTGCTGGATGAGCTTCCCCGACCCGCACCACCCCTGGGACCCCCCGGTCGACGAGGTGCGGCGCCGGATCGACTGGCACGAGCTCGACCTTCCCCCCGGACACCCGGGATCGACCGGCAAGGCGGTCGAGATCCTGGCCCAGAAGCCCCACCACTGGCTCGACTGGTACGAGGGGCGCTTCCAGAACATGGAGGGCGGCCCCATGAAGTTCGTCCCCGGGAACATGACCCACGACCAGGTCCGCGAGGTGAGCGCGCTCATCCATGTCGAGAACGAGCTCATCGACGAAGCCCTGGGCCGGGTCATGGCCCGCATCGACGAGCGCGGCTGGGGCACCGATACCGACGTCGTGTTCACCACCGACCACGGCGAGCTCCAGGGTGACTTCGGCCTGCTGTTCAAGGGCCCGTACCACGTGGACGCGTTGATGCGCGTGCCGCTCGTGTGGCGCCCGGCCCCGAGCGCGGGGGTCTCCCCCGCCGAGGTCCCCGAACCGGTCGGCCACGTCGACCTCGTCCCGACCTTCTGCGAGATCGCCGGTGCGGCGGTCCCCGAGTGGGCCCAGGGCCGCACCCTGCCCACGTCGCCGGGCTCGGACCGCCAGTGGGCCATCACCGAGTGGGACAGCCAGTTCCCCCACATCGGCATGCACCTGCGCTCGATCTACCGCGACGGCTGGTTGTGCACCGCCTACGAACCGGGCCCCCTCTACGAGGGGACCGAGGGTGAGCTCTACGACCTGGGGGAGGACCCGCTGCAGTGGCGCAACCTGTGGGAGGACCCGGCCTACCGGGCCCGGCGTGACGAGCTCGTCACCGACCTGTACGACAACCTGCCCCCCGAGCGCGAGACGAAACTGGCGGTGGAGGCCCCGGTCTGACCGCACGCGGCCCGCGCTCAGGAGGCCGGAGCGGAGCGGACCGTCTCGTTGAAGCGATGCAGCACCGGAGCGTCGCCTCCCCACCCGATCCGCGTGATCGAGGCGGTGGCGAGATGCAGGCGCCACGCCACCTGGTCCCCGGCCCCGAGCGCCCAGGCCACCGCGGCCTTGATCGGCGAGACGTGGCTCACCACCACGACGTCGCCGTCGTCGCGGCGCGCCCCTTCCCCGTGGCGAACGAACAGCTCGTCGCATGCATCGCGTACGCGCACGCCGACCTCGGCCAGCGACTCGCCACCGGGGGGCCGGAACGTCGGGTCGGCCCTCCATCGGGCCCAGACTTCGGCGGGGACGTCCCCGAGGGCCCGGCCCTCGAGCTCGCCGTAGTCGACCTCGATCCACCGTGGGTCGACCTCGACCGGCGCGTTCAGCCCGAGCTCGGCGGCGGTGTCGAGCGCCCGGCCCAACGGGCTCGAGACGAGCCGGCTCACGGGGCCGAGCGCCCTGGCCAGGGCGGCGGCCTCGGAACGACCCCGGGACGTCAGCGGAGACTCGCGACGGCCGAGGAGCTGTCGGGCGGCGTTCCCCGCCGTCTCGCCGTGCCGCACCAGGACGAGCACGGTGCTCAGTGCACCCGAATCAGCACGGTGCTCAGTGCACGAGGATCCGGCCGCACTGCTCGCACGTGATCACCGCGTCGGGAGGCGCCTTGCGGACGCGGTCGAGCTCCATGGACGACAGCGTCAGATGGCATCCGCTGCACGAGGCCCCCACCAGGCGGGCCGCCCCGGTGCCGCCGAGCTTGGCACGAAGCTGCTCGTAACGGGCGAGGAGCTCGTCCCTGACTCCCGACGCCGCCGTGGCGCGTGCCTTGGTCTCCTCGGCGATGTCGCCGTCGAGCGCGTGCTGGTGCTCCTCGATGGCCGCCCGCAGGCGCTGCGCGTCCTTGTCGAGAGCGTCTCGCGTCACGTCTGCGGCCTGCAGCTCCCCGTCCAGAGGCTCGAGCGCCTCCATCACCTCGATCTCCCGGTCCTCGAGCTCGTTGATGTGGCGGGCGAGGTGCTTCACTTCCTCGCTCATCGCCTGCAGCTCTCGGGCGGCGGCGACCTGGCCTCCGTAGAGTCGCTTCTCGAGCGCTTCGCGCCGGCTGCGTGACGCGCCGATCTGCTGCTCGAGCGCGGCCTGGCGGTCACCGAGCTCGTCGCGCTTGAGGCCCACTTCCTTGGTGCGGAGTTCCAACGCGCCCAGCTGCCGGTCGATCGCCGCCAGCTCGGCGCGTTCGGGAAGTGTGGCCCGGCGGTGGCGGAGCTGGTCGACGACGGTGTCGTGGTCCTGCACCACGAGCAGCCGGGCCAAAGGCCCGACGGCGCCACCCGGGACTGCCGAGCCCCCCTCCGGGGCTCCTTCTTCTGCGGTCATCTCCGGCCTGTCATGTCTCGCCGTCCACCCCTTGTCGCGTGCTGTCGGCTCCATTGTGCCGGGGCCAAGCCCCGTTCCGAACCTCGGGCTGCTCCCGGGCGGCGCGTAGCGCGCCGAGCAGTGCGTCGTCCGCCACGGCGGCGGCCTCGTCCCAGGCGAACCACCGGGCCTCGGGACTCTCCCCCGGTGGGGGGGCGGGGTCCCGGTCGGGTGCCACGAGCAGGTACCGCAGGTCGAGGTGGGTGTGTCCCTTGGCCGCACCGTGGACGTCCACGTGCACGAGGCGTGGGCCCCCGGCTGGATGGGCGAGGACCAGGCCCGTCTCCTCCTGCGACTCCCGCAGGGCCGCGTCCCAGGGCCCCTCCCCCGGCTCGAGATGACCCCCGGGCTGCAACCACCGATGCAGGCGTTTGTGCATGTGGAGCACGATGCCCCGTCGCCCCACCACCACCGCCGACCCGGTGACGTGCACGGGCCCGGCCCGCTCGTCGAAGGGGCTCGCCAGGTCCCCGATGTCCGCCGCCATGCGCGCCCGGGCCCGCGCTTCACGCTCGTCAACGGGCACGTGCGCGTCCAGCGCAGCCAGGACGTCCGACACCAACCCCGGGGGTTTGCCGGCGTTTCGGACCGGTCCCCCGGCACCTCGCGACACGTTCCTTCCCTACCACAGCCCGGGGCCCGCCGGGTCGTGCCCCGCCGGCAACGCCCGGCGGCGTCGAGACGACGGAGCGAAAACCGACGGGGTGACCACACCGCACCCCTCCGACACCCCAATATGGAGAGATGAAGCAGAGCATCCGACTGGGACGGGTCCGGGGCGTGCCCGTCGGTGTGCACTGGAGCGTGGCGGTCATCTTCGGCCTCGTCACCTGGGAGCTCGCCACCATCGTGCTGCCCGACTCCTACGGCGGCGGGGTCCGCCCCACGTTCCTGGTGGCAGCGGCACTGGCCGCGACGCTGTTCCTGGCGTCGCTGCTCGCCCACGAGGGCTCCCACGCCGTGGTCGCCCGTCGGCAGGGCGTGGGGGTGCGCTCCATCACGTTGTGGCTCTTCGGGGGCGTGGCCCAGCTCGAGGGCGAGGCGCACACCCCGGGAGCCGACTTCGCCATCGCCGCGGTCGGGCCGGCCACGAGCATCTTCCTGGCGGGCGTGTTCGGGGTGGCCCAGCTCGTGCTCGAGCACGCCGGGGCCCTCGGCCTGCCCGTCGAAGTGGCGTCGTGGTTGTGGGAGATCAACCTGCTGCTCGCCGCGTTCAACCTCATCCCCGCGGCACCGCTCGACGGCGGCCGCATCCTCCGGGCCGGCCTGTGGCGCGCCACCGGCGACCGCACCCGCGCCTCGGTGCTCGCGGCGCGCGCCGGGATGGGGTTCGGCGGGGTCCTGGTCGGGCTCGGCCTGCTGGAGCTGGTGACGAGGAGCCCGTTCGGCCTGTGGCCCGCCTTCCTCGGCTGGTTCCTGTTCACCGCGGCTCGGGCCGAAAGTGACGCCGCCGCGCAACGGGGTGGGGTCGAGGGGCTGGCGGTGGGTGCGGTCATGGTCCCCCACCCTCCGGTGGTGCCGTCCTCGATGACCGTGGCCGAGCTGCTGTCGGGCCCGGTGTACTGGTGGAACGGCCATCAGGTCGCCGCGTCGGTGGGGCCCACCGGTTGGCTCGAGGGTGTCGTGGCTCTCGAACGCATCCGGCGTGTGCCCACGCCCGAGCAGGCGACCACGACCCTCGGCGACATCGCCGAGGGGATCGAGGCGACACCGGTGGGACGACCCGAGGAGGCGATGGCGAGCCTTCTCGGTCGCATGTATGCGGCGGGCGGGCGCGCCGCGGTGGTGCTCGACCCCGCCAACCGCCTGGCAGGGATCGTGACCCTCGACGACGTGGATCGCGCCGGCCACGGGACCGGGCGCGCGGCGGCTCCCGTCGGCTGAGCTCGCAGCCACCACGGGGACGGAGTCACGGGCAGCGTTCGCAATAGTGTCACGACCATGGTCGCCATCACGTTCGACGCCACGGTCGTGACCCCTCCCCGCGGCGCGGGGGCGCTGGTGGTGCTGCCCGAGGAGTCGGCCGCGATCCTCGGCACCCGGGCGAGGGTGCCGGTGCGCGCCACCTTCAACGGGTTCGCATACCGGGGATCGCTCATGCCCATGGGCAACGGCCGGTTCGGGTTGGGGTTGACCAAGGCGATACGGGAGTCGGCGGGAATCGCCATCGGTGACACGGTGCACGTCGTGGTCGAGCGCGACGAGGAGCCTCGCACGGTCGAGGTGCCCGACGACCTGTCCGCCGCCTTGCGCGCCGCCGGGGTCGCCGACCGTTTCGACTCCCTGGCCTACTCCCACCGACGCGAGTACGTCGGGTGGGTGACCGGGGCCAAGCGGGCCGAGACCCGGGCCGACAGGGTGGCCAAGGCGGTCGCCATGGTGCGCGCCGGCAAGGCGTCGTCGTGAGCGACGCCGTCGAGCTGGCGCACGAGGTGGCGGCGACGCGCCAGAGGTTGATCGAGTTCGTCGCCCGATGCCCGGCGGACCGGTGGGACGCGTGCCCCCTCGCCGAGGGCGATCCCCGCAGCGTGGGGGTGATCGTCGACCACGTGGCCGACGCCTACGAGTACATCGGTGCCTGGATCGGCGGGCTCGCCCGGGGCGAGGCGGTCGAGGTGAGCCCCGCCCTCGTGGACGAGCTCAACGCCCGGCACGCCGCGACCGTCACCGCTCCGGCCCGTGACGCGGTGATCGAGCACCTGCGGCGCAGCGGTGACGCCATCGTGGCGCTCGTCGGGTCGCTCGCCCCGGAGCAGCTCTCGGTCGGTGACGGGCGCATCGCCCGGCTGGCCCACATCGCCGCCGTGCACGCCGACGCGCATCGCGACGAGCTCCAGGCCGCGCTCGGGCTCGACACCTCGACGTCGGCGCGCGGGCCGAAAATTCGTCAAATGCCCGGATAGGCTGGCCGCAGGTCGCCGCGGCGGGAATTCGGCCGGCGCACGACCAGCACGGACGGAACGGGGGAAAATGCGCAATCACGGCACGTGCTTCGAGTTGCTGCGGTTGAGGCCCAACGACCACATCGGTTGGGTCTTCTCGGGTCCCGATCAGTTTGCACATCTCGCCAGCCCTTTCCTGGCGGAAGGCGCCTCGCTGAACGAACGTCTCATGTATGTGGCCCCGGATCCCAACCCGGGATCGCTGGCCGATCTGGTCGACGTGATCTCCGACCGCGACGCCCTTCAGGTCGCGAGCATCACGGAGGTCTACGGCTCCACGGGCGTCGTCGACGCTTCCTCGCAGAGGGCCACCTTCGTGGAGGTCCTGCGGGAAGCCCTTGCCGACGGCTACAGCGGCATTCGGGTCGCCGCCGACAACAGCTCCCTGGTGCTCGACCCGGAACGTCTCGAGGCCTGGATCGGCTGGGAATTCGTGGCGGATCGGTTCATGTCGGAGAACCCCGTGACCGGCCTCTGTGCCTTCGACCAGCAGCTGGTGGACGTGGACACGCTCCGCCATCTGGCCACGCTGCACCCGCTGTGCTCGGCCGCGGAGCCCGTCCCCCAATTCCGATTGTTCTCCGACGGTGATTCCCTCTACGTCGAGGGTGAGATGGACACCTTCGCCGTCGACCAGGTGTGGTTGGCTCTCCGACACCTGCCGCCCAAGACCGAAGTGGTCGTCGACTTGACGAAGACGACGTTCCTGAGCGAGGCGGTGCCCTCCGCCCTGCACCGGCTCTCAGAGGCAGGTGCGGCCGTCGTCGTCCGAGGTCCGGCCGAGACGATCGAGCATCTGGGTGAGTCGGCGGGACTTCCCGAAGTGCACTTCTCGGTGGTGGACGTCTCGTAGCCGACATTCCGACTGTTCAGCTGGCAGAACGATTGTTCAGCCGGCGGAACGGTTATTCAGGCGGGGGAGGCCACCTGCCCGGTGTCGCCGAGGCCGGTGTCGGGGACACCGCCGTGCTCGAACCGGTAGAAGGGGTTCCACAGCACGACCCCCCGCTCATCGGCGAGCGCGGTCCCCTCGACGGTGCAGCGCGCCCCGGGGACCATGCCCGGCACGGACCGCAAGCCGCCGAACACGACGGTCAGCCGGCCCGTGCCGTCATCGAGGTCGAACGCCTGGGCACCCGACCCGCGCCAGATGCAGCACTGCGCGTCGAGGACGGTGGCGGTGACCACCACCCGCCGGCGGGCACGCACATCGGCGATGCGACGGGCGATCGGCCGGCCGCCCCAGCTGTCGCCAGAGGTGGGCTCCCAGCCGTTCACCGAAGCGTTGCGAGGGCCTCGTTGAGTTGCAGGACGTCGATGTAGCTGCTGCCCATGAAGCCCAGCTCTGCGCCATTGGTCTCCTTGGCGATCAGTGCCCGGAGCGTCGACGGGGCGATGCCGGTGGCCTTGGAGACCATGGGGATCTGCACCAGGGCGTCCTGAGGAGAGATGTCGGGGTCTAGGCCACTTCCAGAGGTGGTCACGAGGTCCGGGGTGGGGTCGACGCCGCGCTTGTGCCAGTAGGCGACAAGCTCCTGCGTGTTTGCCAGCAGGACCTTCGACCTCGGGCCCAGGTTGGTGGCGGCCGACTCACCGCTCTTGCCGTTCGCCACGAGCGGGTTGTCCCCGCTGTAGGGGCCGAGATCGTCGGGCCGACCCTGGAAGACACAACTGCCCGGTGGGTTTCCCGGGCACTTCGTGGCCGACCAGTTCTGTCCGATAAGGGTCGACCCGTTGGCCGTGATCGACCCGTCGGCTTGGTGCCGGAAGAGGAGCTGGGCGACGCCGGTGCCGGCCAGGGCGTAGACGAACCCGAAGAAGGCCGTGAACACCACGATCGAGATGATTGAGCGACGGAGATGGGCGATCATGTGAGGCTCGCGATCAGTAGGCGTGCAGGGCGACCAGGATCAGGTCGATGAGCTTGATGAAGATGAAGGGGACGATGATCCCGCCCACCCCATAGATCCACACGTTGCGTCGCAGGATGGCGGCTGACGACGCGGCGCGGAATTTCACACCGCGCAGCGCCAAGGGGATGAGCGCCACGATCACCAAGGCGTTGAAGATCACGGCCGAGAGCACCGCGCTCTGCGGACTGTGCAGCTTCATGATGTTGAGCGCGTTGAGAGGCCCGGGGACGCCTGGTCGCGGTTCATAGAGGGTGGCGAACAGAGCAGGGATGATGGCGAAGTACTTGGCGACGTCGTTGGCGATGGAGAAGGTGGTGAGCGAGCCCCGGGTGATGAGCAACTGCTTGCCGATCTCGACCACGTCGATGAGCTTCGTCGGGTTGGAGTCGAGATCGACCATGTTCCCCGCCTCTTTGGCCGCGGTGGTCCCGGTGTTCATGGCCACACCCACATCGGCCTGGGCAAGCGCGGGGGCGTCGTTGGTGCCGTCGCCGGTCATGGCGACGAGCTTCCCACCCTCCTGCTCGGTCCGGATGAGCGCCATCTTGGCCTCGGGGGTCGCCTCGGCCAGGTAGTCGTCGACGCCCGCCTCCTGGGCGATGGCCGCGGCAGTGAGCGGGTTGTCACCGGTGATCATCACGGTGCGGATCCCCATCTGGCGCATCTCGTCGAACTTGTCCCGGATGCCCTGCTTCACGACGTCCTTGAGCTCGATGACACCCAGGATGCGCGCTCCGTCGGCCACCACCAAAGGAGTGGATCCCGCCCGGGAGAGTCGCTCGACGATCTCGTTGAGCCCTTCGGGGCTCGTGCCACCCTGCTCCTCGACCCAGCGCCGCACCGAGTCGGCCGCACCCTTGCGAATGTGGCGCCCGTCCATGTCGAGGCCCGACATGCGGGTCGTGGCCGAGAACGGTACGAAACTGTGGTGCTCGCCGAGCTCACGCTCGCGGATGGCGAAACGCTCCTTGGCCAGCACCACGATGGAGCGGCCTTCAGGAGTCTCGTCGGCCAGCGACGCCAGCTGGGCGGCGTCGGCGAGCTCCTCCTCGCTGTGGCCGCCGGCGGGGTAGAACGCCGAGGCCATGCGGTTCCCGAGGGTGATGGTGCCCGTCTTGTCGAGCAGCAGCGTCTGCACGTCACCGGCCGCCTCCACGGCGCGACCGCTCATGGCCAGCACGTTGCGCTGCACGAGGCGGTCCATGCCGGCGATGCCGATGGCCGAAAGCAAGGCCCCGATGGTGGTCGGGATCAGGCACACGAACAGCGAGACCAGGATGACCACCGAAACAGTGGTGCCCGAGAAGTGGGCGAAGGGCTGCAACGACACGACCACGGGCAGGAACACGATGGTGAGCACGGCCAGGAGAATGGTGAGGGCGATCTCGTTGGGGGTCTTCTGCCGGTTGGCCCCCTCCACCAGGGTGATCATGCGGTCGAGGAAGGTGTGGCCGCGCTCCGCGGTGATGCGCACCACGATGCGGTCGGAGAGCACCTTGGTCCCACCCGTGACCGCCGAGCGGTCACCCCCCGACTCCCGGATGACCGGTGCGGATTCCCCGGTGATGGCCGACTCGTCGACCGACGCGATGCCCTCGACGATCTCGCCGTCGGAGGGGATGAGGTCGCCCGCTTCGCACACCACGAGGTCGCCCTTTGACAACCCCGAAGCGGGTACCCGCTCTTCGGTGCCGTCTGGACGCAGCCGGCGCGCCTCGGTCTCGGACCGCATCTTGCGCAGCGTGTCGGCCTGCGCCTTCCCCCGGCCCTCAGCCATGGCTTCGGCGAAGTTGGCGAAGATCACCGTCAGGAAGAGCCAGATGGTGATGGACCAGGTGAAGATGCCGGAATGGGCGATGGCCTCGATGAAGGTCACGACCGTGCCCACCAGCACCACGAACATGACCGGGTTCTTGACCTGCACCCGGGGATCGAGCTTCTTGAAGGCGTCGACGAGTGCCCGTCCGAGGATCTCGCGGTCGAAGAGGCCCCGGGCCTCGGCCACGCCGTGTGGCCCGCTGCCGGGTTGTGGCTGTGGTTGTGGCTGGGTGGTCAAGGTCGTCATCAGAAGAACTTTCCGTGGCTGAGCTGCTCGACGATGGGGCCGAGAGCGACGGCGGGGAAGAAGGTGAGGCCACCGATGATCACGATCACGCCGACGACCAGGCCGACGAACATGCCGTTGTCGGTCCGGAAGGTGCCGAGCGACGCCGGGACCACGTTCTTGGCCGCCAGCGCGCCCGCCAGGGCCAGGGCCGGGATCATGATGCCGAACCGGCCGATCAGCATGTCGATGCCGCCGATGACGTTGTAGAAGGCGGTGTTACCGGTAAGGCCCGCCATGGCCGACCCGTTGTTGTTGGCCTGCGAGGTGAGCCCGTAGAGGATCTCGGTGAACCCGTGGGGCCCCGAGTTGAGCGGGCCGGCCCGCCCGGCATGGATCGACACCGCGATAGCCGTGAAGACGAGCACGATGATGGGCATGACCAGCGCCCCGAGTCCGGCGAGTTTCACCTCCTTGGCCTGGATCTTCTTGCCCAGGTACTCCGGCGTTCGCCCGATCATGAGGCCGCCGATGAACACGGCGATCACCGCGTAGATGAGGATCGTGTACAGCCCGCTTCCCGTACCCCCAGGGGTGACTTCGCCCAGCATCATGCCCGTGAGCGCGCCGAAGCCGCCCATCGGGTTGAACGAGTCGGTCTGACCGTCGATGGCACCGTCGGAGGTCTGGGTCATCGATACGTTGAACATGGCGGTGGTGGTGTCGCCGAAGCGCACCTCCTTGCCTTCGGTGTTGCCGACCGTGGAATGGACACCGGCGGCGACCACGGCGGGGTTGTTCGTGTGCTCGGAGTAGCTGGTGAAACCGACCCAGACGCCGAAGATCAGCACCATGGCGGCCAGCAGGGCGACGCCGTGGCGGATGCTCCCCACCATCTTGCCGAAGGTGTAGGTGAGGGCGAACGGGATGGAGAGGGTGAGCCAGATGTAGAGCAGGTTGGTGAGCGCCGTCGGGTTCTCGAGAGGGTGGGCCAGGTCGACGTCGAAGAACCCACCGCCGTTGGTACCGAGCTGCATGATGGGACCCATGAATCCCGCGGGGCCACGGGGGATGGTCTGGGTCACGCCGTTCAGCGAATCGTGGATCATCACCGGACCGGCGAGGGTCTGCACGGCCCCTGCGCCCACCACCACGATGCCGGCGAGGAACGCGATCGGAAGGAGGATGTAGAGCATGCAACGGGTGATGTCCACCCAGAAGTTGC
This sequence comes from uncultured Acidimicrobiales bacterium, assembly GCA_963810195.1. Classification (GTDB taxonomy): domain Bacteria; phylum Actinomycetota; class Acidimicrobiia; order Acidimicrobiales; family UBA8190; genus Chersky-840. Next base: position 286,241 of record CAWEMO010000003.1, read on the forward strand.
CGATCGTGGGAGAGTTTTTGCGAGAAAAGCCCCGCACCAAAGCGATCGCCGCGGCGATCCCGACGGCCGCGCTCACGAACTGCTGCACCGTGAGCACGCCGATCTGCGAGAAGTACGACATGGCCGTCTCGCCGCCGTAGTTCTGCCAGTTGGTGTTGGTCGTGAACGACACCATGGTGTTGAAGCTGAGCCCCGATCCCACGGCGCCGAAGTGCTGGGGGTTGAGCGGCAACGATCCCTGGATCCTCAGCAGCAGGTAGCCCATGCCGATGAACACGGCGGAGAAGATCACCAAGGAGCCGGCATAGCGCTTCCACGTCTGCTCGTGGTCGGGGCCGGTGCCGAGGAGCCGGTAGAACGGCCGCTCGGCCCACCCCAGGAAGTGCACCCGGCCGTCGAAGACGGCCGCCATGTACGAGCCCAGGTACCGCCAGGTAATCCCCAAGGCGATGACGAGAACGACGATGCTCCAGAAGAAGCCCATCAGAACCACTCAGGCTTGAACAACGCCACGCCGAGGTAGATGAACACCAGAATCGAGACTGCGAGCAAGATGCCCTGGACGACGGTCATACGTGATCGAGTCCCCAGATCAGCCCGAGCATCGCCAACGCGAAGGCGATGATGCCCAGCACAACCAAGAAATCACCCATGGCGCCAGCATGGTCCGGGGCACCGTAAACGGGCCGTGAACAGGAGGAGCCCGATGTAAAAAAGTTGTGAACCGCGTCGAGCACTGCGCACAGCGCGGCGAGAGGTAGGGTCAAGCCGGGTGGCGGCGAGTAGAGGCCAGGTAGGGTGTGGCCGTGTCCGAGACGGTCGACCGCTACCGGAGAGTCATGGCGGGCTTCACCTCTCGGGTCAATGGCGTGACGCCGGCGCAGTGGTCGTCCGCCACACCGTGCCCGGACTGGACGGTGCGCGATCTGGTCGCCCATGTGATCGGGGTCCAGCGCGGTGTGGTCGCACGGCTGGACGAAGCCCAGTCGGTCGAGGCGGACCGAAACAGCGACCTGCAGGCGCAATGGCTGGATGCGAGCCGTGCGGTCACCGAGGCGCTGGCCGACGAAGGTCGGGCGTCGAAGGTCGTGGGAGGAATGTTCGGCGAGCAGTCCTTCGAGTCCCTCGTAGGTCGCATGGTGTGCGCCGACCTGCTCGCCCACACCTGGGACCTGGCCCGCGCCACGGGCCAGGACGAGACGCTCGACCCGGCAGCGGTGTCGAGCGCCCGGGAGTTCCTGGCTCCTCTCGACGACAAGATCCGCGCCCCGGGCGGCTTCGCCGCCAAGATCGAACCCTCGGCAGACGCGGACGACCAGACGCGGTTCCTCAACTTCTGCGGGCGCGCCGTCTGACTCTCTCCGCCCGTTCCATCGAGCGTCGTGCGCACCGGGCTCTCAGGGCGCGACCGGCGGGACCGGAGCACGACCGCAGAGAGCCCGGGCGCACACGGGGTCAGGCGGAAGTCCCCGAGCCGCTCGACCCGCCGGGGGTGGACGAGCTGGTCGACCCGTTGGACGATCCACTGCTCGACCCGGAAGAACTGCTCGACCCGGACGGGGGCGCTCCCTGGCCGGCACCCGGCGCGGTGCCCGGGCCTGCACCGTGCATGCAGCCTCCGGCCATGTCGCCCGCTACCAGCTTGTCGATGGCGGTGGTCCCGTCGCTGGTCACCGTGCTGAAGCCGACGTCGTCGCCGATAGCCAGGCCGCTCAACGCGGTGGTACTCCCGTTCTTCTCGAGATCACTCGAGCTGGTCACCGGATACGTGGTGGTGCCGTTGCTCGTCTTGATGGTCACGCTCGAGGACCCGACGGCGGTGATCGTCCCGTGGAGTGGGAGGGCGGCGCCGGGCGGAACCCCGGATCCTTGAGGACCGCTCCCCGGCGCCGTGTTGGTACTCGGGCTGCTCGTACTCGTGCTCGGGCTGCTCGTACTCGTGTTCGAGCTCGATCCGCCTGATCCCGTGCTCCCCGACGCGGCCGCCGTGGTGGTGGTGGTGGCCGCGTTGGCGCTGATCGCCGTGGACGCGACCGCGCCCGCCACGCCACCCACCCCCAGTAGGGCGAGCCCGCTGATCAAGGCCTTGTTCACCCGGCGCCGGCCTCCTTGTCCCGGCTCAGTCTGTGGTTGCATGATGAGGCTCCTTTCCGATCCCTCCCGATCTGGGGGGCATGGTCGAGCATGCGCTCTCCCCCTTTCGACGCGCGTAGGGCAGCCTGTGTGTCACGTTGCAATTCACCCGGCGCGCCACCGGCCGGCACGACACACACGGCAAACGCGCCACAGCTCGGACACAGCGGCCGCTCAGTGCGGTGTCAGTGGCTCGTTCTTCAGGGCCACATCCGCCAACGGTGGATGTCGATGACGAGCACGGGCCCCGGCGGACGCACCGAGCGGTACTGCTCGTACTTGTCGGCCAGAAGCGCAATGGCCCGTTCCCGCTCGACGGCCGTGTCGGCTGTGCGCGCGCTGCCGTCGACCCGAACCCACCACAATTGCGCCCAGTCCTCGTCGTAGTGGTCCACGAGGAGCGACGCCGCGCCGTTGGACCTGATGTTCTGCACGCGCCGGAGGGCGAGCGTGGTCTTGGGCTTGCCGTCGACCGCCGAGTAGAGGGTATCGCCGTCGATCGCGAAGCAGCACGGCACCACATGGGCCCGGTTCTGTGCGGTAACCGTTGCGAGGTATCCGACTCTCGCCGACGTCAGCCGGCTCCGGGCTGTTGGCGTGTCCACGTCCCGACTGTACCGACCTACCCGTGGAGCAGCGCTACAGGACTATCCGTTGAGCAGGTCGCGCGCGCCGTTGTCGATGCTGGGGTGCCGGAGCTTGGACATGGCCTTGGCCTCGATCTGGCGGATCCGCTCACGCGTCAAGTTGAAGTGGCGGCCCACCTCCTCGAGGGTCCGGGGCGCGCCCTTCCCGAGGCCGAATCGCAATCGCAGAATGGTGGCCTCGCGCTCGTCGAGAGGGGCGAGCAGGCGGGTGATCTCGTCGGCGAGGAGGGAGTCGGCCGCGTAGTCGAAGGGGGACACGGCGTTGACGTCGGCCACCACGTCGCCGAAGTCACTCTCGCCCTCGGAAGCCAGGGACTCCGACAGCGACAGCGGCTCGGTCCGCCAACCCAATGCCTCGACCAGCTTCTCCCGGGACAGCTCGGTCTCGCACGCCAATTCTTCCAAGGTGGGACGGCGACCCAGCTTGAGCTCGAGAGCGGTTCGCGACCAGTTGATCCGCGTGAGCATGTCCCCGGCGTGCGCGGGCAGGCGGATGGTACGGCCCGTGTTGGCGATCCCCCGGCTGATCGCCTGACGTATCCACCAGGTGGCGTAGGTGGAGAACTTGAAACCCTTGTTCCAGTCGAACTTTCCCACCGCATGGATCAGGCCGAGGTTGCCCTCCTGGACGAGGTCGAGGAGGGGGACGCCCGAAGCCTGGTACTTCTTCGCGATCGACACGACGAGCCGGAGATTGGCGTGCACGAAGGCCCGGTGGGCCTCCTCCCCCAGGGCGACCGATCGGCGCAGTGTTCGTCTCTCCGCCGCCGAGAGCCCCTCCGCCGCAGCCTCGGTCGAGGAAGCTTGACGGCCAGCCTCGATGAGCTTGGCCAGTCGGGTCTCCTCGTGCTTGGTCAGCAACGCGTACTGCCCGATGCCCTTCAAGTAGAGCTTGACGATGTCGGACCCATCGCGCTCGACACGCTGACCCGCCATCCCCAACGGCCTCCTCGGTCCGGCCGGGCCGAACCCATCATCCCGAACCGCGTGGGTGTGCTGGAGTTGCCGGGGTGTGGACGGCTCGGCCGTTCGCACACCTACCCGTCGCTGATCCCGCCTCGGACGATACCAGGTGACCGTGGCGAAAGAACCGGATCGGGACCGAGCTCTCCTGCTCATCACCACACTCCATCGTCCTAGGGCCCGTGTTCCGATAAGATGGTGTTAAGTCGACCCGGTCCAACAGCCACATGGCCGTTCCCCGAGCGATGCGTTGAGCTCGTAAGGGAGACACGATGGTCAGTGGCACGGTGCAGCGGTGTGGCACGGTCCGGAGTGTGCCGCGTGCCTAGGGACCGGGACGTCCGGCCTCGCGACCAGGACCGCGACAGCGAGCGCGAACGCAAGGACTCGCGCGGCCCTCGTCGGGGAAGCAGCGACGAGGACGCACTCCGGCTCCGCGAGGAGGGCCGCTCGTATGCGGCCGTTGCCAGATCACTGAACCTGAAGCGGTCCAACGACGCCCTGGCTGCGTTCATGCGGGCCCTCCGTCAGCGCCCCGACGCCGAGAGAGCCGAGCTCATCGGTCGCGAGAGGGGACGCCTGGATCAGCTCGAGACCCGCATCCGTGACCGGGACAAGGACGATCCCGCTCGCCTCGACCGACGCCTCGGTGCGCTCGAGAAGCTGCGGAGCTCTCTTTCCTGAGGCTGCCCGAGCGCGGCGGCGATCAGATCACGATCACGTTGCAAGCCTCGTCGCCCTTGCGCCCGGTGGTCATCTCGAACCTGACCTGTTGGCCGGGTCGAAGGACCGAAGGCCCGAGCCCCTGGATGCTGCTGGCATGGACGAACACGTCCCCAGCGCCGGGCCGCGACAGGAACCCGTAGCCCCTCTTGGCGTCGAAGAACCGCACGGTCCCCACCGGCGTGACGACGGACCGGGACTGAGACCCGCCGCGACCCGGCGCGCCCGGGTCGGGAGGCGCCCCGGGCCCGGCGGGCCGACGACTTGTCGGCTCGCCCCACGACACTCGCGCGGCGAGGCCGATCGTCGGTCATCGTCTGCGCGCGCTGCTCGCGCCCGGGAGTCGCGGTGGCCGGTCTGGCGGCGCCCGTGCTTCGCCCGAGGCTCTCGGTGGCCCCCTTCGCATGGATGACCGTCTCGAATCCGAGGGACCGCTGCAGGGCTTTGTTGCCCGGCACCTGCTCGTCGGCGACGAGCGACACGACGATGCCGGTCTTGCCGGCCCGGCCCGTGCGCCCCGACCGGTGCAGGTAGTCGGTGTGGTCGGCCGGCGGGTCGTAGTGGACCACGCAGGGGAGGTCTTCCACGTGGATGCCGCGCGCTGCCACGTCGGTCGCCACCAGCGCCCGAGCGCGTCCGTCGGCGAAGGCGGCCAAGGCGCGCTCGCGCTGTCCCTGTGACTTGCCGCCGTGGATGGCCAGGGCCTTTACGCCGCCGGCGATCAATTGCCCGGTCACGCGGTCTGCGCCACGACGGGTGCGGCAGAAGACGAGAGCCTGGCCGTGCTCGCCTACCAGCGCCACGGTGACCGGGACGCGCTCGTGGCGGGCGACACTCCAGAACAGGTGTGACACGTCGGAGTCGGATGGCTCGTCATTGGCCACGTCGTGGCGAGCCGGGTCGCTCTGGTAGCGCTTGACGAGGGTCTCGACTTCCGGGCCCATCGTCGCCGAGAACAACATCACCTGGCGCTGCGGCGCGGTGAGATCCAGGAGGCGGCGCACCGCAGGGAGAAACCCCATGTCCGCCATCCGGTCCGCCTCGTCGACCACGACCGTGCGCACTGCGCCGAGGTCGATGGCCCGCTGCGCCACCAGGTCCTCGAGACGGCCCGGACACGCCACGACGACATCCACCCCGCGAGCGAGAGCCAGGCGGGTGGGTCGGTATCCGGTGCCCCCGTACACCGCGATGACACGCGCGGACCCCTGTCCCGCCAGCAACGAGATCTCGCGCTGGACCTGGGCCGCCAGCTCGCGGGTAGGGACGAGGACGAGCGCACCGGGCCGCCCCGGCTTCGATCCTTCCACCCTGCTCACCACGGCCAGCCCGAAGGCCAAAGTCTTCCCCGAGCCCGTCGGGGCGCGACCGCACACGTCGCGGCCGGCGAGCGCATCGGGAAGTGTCGCCCTTTGGATGGGGAACGGGGTGGTCAGTCCCCGGGCGTTCAGACGGGACACCAGATCGGGGCGTACCCCGAGATCGGCAAACGAGACGTTCACGAGACTCCAGACGAGTTTGAGAGGCCAACTCGAACCGAAATCGAATCCGCCCCGTCACCATCAGGCGACGATCGGTCGACGAAGCGCCGACCACGTGAGCACAAGACTAGCAGGTCGTGGTCACGACCTGGACGAACGTGCCCGCGTACGGCGCGCCGCAAAGGCGCTCACATAGTCGGGCTGCTCCACCACCGGGGGAATCCCGTCATCGGCGACCGCTTCGCCCACGACGATCGACAACGGGACGTGGCCCGCCCAGAAGGGCTCCCCGAAGTCCTCGGGCTCGTCGATCGGGCCGCCGGCCCGGACCTTGGCGGAGCCTTCGGCGATGGGCATGCGGACCATCAGGACGGAACGGAGCTCCTCGTCCGATGCCGGGCGCGCCGCCGTGCTCCTGCCGGGAACGAGGTGCTCGAGCAAGGCGTTCGACACCAGTCGTTTGTCGTCGTCGTCCACCACGCGTTCGATCGTGCCGAAGAGCACGACGGAGCGGTAGTTCATCGAGTGGTGGAAGGCCGAGCGCGCCAGGACCAGCCCGTCGAGCAGGGTGACGGTGACACAAACCTCGGCCCCCTGCGCGAGGTGACGGAGCATGCGGTTGCCGGTGGCGCCGTGGAGATAGAGCGCGTCCCCTATCCGGGCATACGCCATGGGCAGGACGAACGTGGAGCCGTCGACGGAGAAGCCGACGTGGCACAGCAGCCCCTCGTCGAGGATCTCGTTGACCAGTGCCCTGTCGTAGCTTCCCCGTTCCTTCTTGCGGCGAAGCATGGTGCGGTCCGTGCGGGTCAGGTCGTCGGCGCCGGTGGGACGGGGCGGAGAGGGCACCGGACCATGATGCCCGATGGCCCGGGCGGTCCCGGCTACGTGTCTCTTCCGAGATCCCGACGCATGGCGATGCGGGGCCCGAGCTCATCATCCCCGACGGCCCGCTCGTGGTCTCGTATCGCCTGCAGGCCCGGAGACAGGTCGTCCACGACGCGGAATCCCATTCGGGCATAGAAGGGGCCGTTCCACGGGACGTCCCGAAACGTCGTCAGCGTCACTGCCTCATATCCCAGCGACGTCGCCCAGGCGCAGACGGCGGCGGCCGAGGCCGACCCATGACCCCGACGCGACTGCGAGGGATGCACCGACAGCTGCCGGAGGTGAGCGGCACCGTCGACGACCTCCACACACGCGAAACCGACAGCGGGGTCCCCGGACACGAGCACGACGGCCGCCTTCGCCAGGTCGTTCTCCTCCTCCTCGCGGAACGGTCCCATACCGAGCGAGGCGAACGACGCATCGGCAGCAACCTCGACCTCCCGGAGACGTCCGAACTCGTGTGGCCGGGCCACACGGATCCCTGGATCACAAGACCTCGGGCACATCGGCTGAGCCTGACATGCACCCACCGGCGCGACCACCAGGGTCACGAGGCGGGACCAGGTCCCCGAGCGGTACCGACCCGGTCCCGGACGGTCCCGAGCAGGTCCGAGCAGCCCGACCCGCCCATCGCACGCACACCCGACAGGCCATGACCGGGGGCACCACGCCCTCGGAACCGCCTATGGGCATCGCCGGGCCTGCTCTGGCTGAAAACATGGGTGGGTGCACCCCGATGATGGACCCGAGCCGGCCGCAACCCGCTCCCGGCGTTCGATCATCCCGAAGTGGCTGCGCCACGGCCTGCTCATCTTCCTCGCCCTGCTCGTCGTCGAATACCTGGTGATCCCCGAGCTCGTGGGGGCGAGCAAGAACCTGCATCTCCTCAGCGAGCTCAACATCGGGTGGCTGATCGCCGGCATCGTCCTCGAGGCGGGGGCCATCACGTGCTACGCGCTGCTCACCAGGACGTTGCTGCCCGGCGGCGGGCCCGGATTCTCCAAGCTCATGCGAATCGTCCTGGCGACGACCGCCGTGGCGCACGTGATCCCGGGAGGGGCTGCGGGAGGTGCCGGCGTCGGGTACCGCCTGCTCACCTCCAACGGCGTGGACGGGACCGACGCCGGTTTCGCCATGGCGACCGAGGCCATCGGCTCCGCCCTGGTGCTCAACGTCATGTTGTGGCTGGCACTGCTGATCTCCATCCCCCTGGCGGGCCTTCATCCCATCTACGTGATCACCGCTCTTCTCGGGTTGTTGGCACTGTTCGGGGCCGCCGGGCTCGTCTACGGGCTGACCAGGGGTGGGGAGCGCGCCGTGAGCATGGTCCGGGCGGTCGGTCGACGCATCCCGCGCGTCGGGGCGGACCGCCTCGAGCGCCTCGTGCACCAGGTCGGCGACTCGGTGGTGGCCCTGGGACGAGACCGTGCACTGCTCAAGCGGGCCGTGTTGTGGGCGAGCCTCAATTGGCTCCTCGACGCCGCCTCGCTCTGGTCGTTCGTGACCGCCTTCGGGCACTTCGTCGATCCCATAGAGCTCTTCGCGGCCTATGGCATCGCCAACGTGCTCGGCGCCATCCCCATCACTCCCGGAGGACTCGGGGTGATCGACGTTTCGGCTGCCGCGCTGCTCGTCACCTTCGGCGTCGGGAGCCATGTCGCCACGTTGGCGGTGCTCGGCTGGCGCCTCGTGAACTTCTGGCTCCCCATCCCGATCGGTGGCGGGGCGTACATCTCGTTGCGGGTCCCGCGCGGCTCGGGCCTGAGGGCCAGGCGCCAGGCGCTCTCCGACATGGCGGCCGAGGCGAAGCAACCGGGCGAGAAGCCCGAGGCCGACCCCACGTCCGAGGAGGCGGCCCCCTGAAACGGGGGCCGGGTGGGGCCAACGCACCTCCCTCGGGTGGACCTCCTGCGTCCTGGACACAAGCCCGCGGCCCCCGACCGCCCCTATCGTCGGGGGCCCGGGGCCGGCGCGGGAGGCGGTGACGATGTCGCTCGTGGCGCTCTCGGGCTTGGGGGTCTTCCACCACCACGTGGGGCGGGGGCTGGTCTCCATCGTCCTGCTCTCGTTGGCCAGTGCCGCCTCCTATGGACTGGCGGCCGTGCTCCAGCATCAAGCCGCCATCAGAGAACCGCCGGAGCTCTCTCTCCGGGCCGGTCTCCTCGTCAGCCTGGCGCGCCGGCCGCTGTGGCTCGTCGGCAACGCCTTTGACGTCGTGGGCTACCTCTTCCAATTCCTGGCGCTGAGAAGAGGATCGCTCGCCCTCGTCGAACCTCTCCTCGTCCTGAGCCTCGTCTTCGCGCTGCCGGTGGCGGCATGGCTCGAGCACCGTCGCGTCTCGACCGCCGACGTGGCGTCGACGGGCGTCATCGCCGCCGGGCTGGCCCTGTTCCTCGGCGTGGCTCGCCCGGGCATCGGCCATCCCCACGCTTCGGCGGTGGCATGGGCGATCCTCACCGCCGCCATCGCCGTGTGCTGCGGCGCCATGGTGCTCGGGGCACGGGGCGGGAGTCGTCGGCGCGCCGCTGTCCTCCTCGCGGCGGGGTCGGGCACCGCGTTCGGCTACGTGGCGGCCGTCACCGAACGGACCGGGCACCTCCTCGACGCCGGAGTCGTGCACACGCTCGCGACGTGGGCGCCTTACGCGTTGTTGGCCGGCGGGGTCGCGGCGCTGCTGCTCACCCAGAGCGCCTTCCACGCCGGCGCGCTGCGCCTGTCGCTGCCCACGTTGACGGTGGCGCAGCCCCTGGTGGCCGTCGCCATCGGCCTCGGGTTCTTCGGGGAGCACGTCGCCTCGCGAGGTGCGGCGCCGGTTCTCGAGCTCCTCGGCCTGGTCCTCATGACGACCGGCGTCTTCGTCCTGGCCCGCTCCCCCCTGATGGTGGCACCCGAGGAGGAGCCCTGAACACAGCCGGGCGCCTCAGGGGTGCGACGGCCCCGGGGGCTTGTCGGCCAGCTCGAACGCCACCTCGTCCACGTAGCACCAGTACCAGTCCTCCCCCGGCTCGTAGGACCTGAGCACGGGATGCGCCACGGCGTGGAAGTGGGCCGTGGCGTGCCGTCCGGGCGAGTCGTCGCAACACCCCACGTGTCCGCACGTCTGGCACACGCGGAGATGCACCCAGTCCCGCCGACCCAAAGCGAGGCAGTCCTCGCACCCGGTCGAGGACGGGGTGGGATCGGTGATCTGATCGAGGTGGGTGCACGACGGTTGGCTCATCGGTCCTCCCTCCGTTTTGGTCCGAGGGCCGTGTAGGTCCGAGGACCGTGTAGGTCCGAGGACCGCCCTGACGGCGAGGCGACGGTCACCGGGCCGATCTCGGCAACGCCCTGTTGGGGCTCATGGTAAGCCACGCCCGGGCCGCGTCGCCCGGGCTCGTGGCGACGGTCAGGCCAACGCCTCGGAAATGGCCGCGCCGATGGCCGCCGTCTCAACGAGGAACCCGTCGTGGCCGACGAGTGAATCGACGATCCGGACCTCAGGTGCACATGGCACGAGCGCGGCCAGCTCGTGCTGGAGCCCGACCGGATAGAGGCGGTCCGACGAGATCCCCACGACGGAGACCTCCGCCGTCACCTTCGACAGGGCGGCTGCGACACCGTCGCGGCCCCGTCCGACGTCGTGGTGGTTCATCGCCTCACTGAGCACGATGTAGGAATTGGCGTCGAAACGCCGCAGCAGCGTGTCGCCATGGTGCTCGAGGTAGGACTCGATGCTGTAGCGCCCACCTTTCAACGGCTGCTCGGCGCCCTGGGGGTTGCGGCCGAAGCGGAGCTCGAGCTCCGAAGCCGTCCGGTAGCTCACCTGGCCGATCCCGCGGGCGATCGCCATCCCGCGGTGAGGCCCCTCGGCGTTGTCGTAATAGTCGCCCCCGGCGAAGGCGGGATCGGCTCGGATGCAACGCACCTGCAGCGAGCACAGCCCGATCTGCTCTGCGGTGGCCGCTGCTCCCACGGCGATCACCACCGCTCGCTCGACGCGTTCGGGGGCGCCGACGCACCACTCGAGCACCCGCATGCCCCCCATCGAACCTCCCACCACCGCGGCCCAACGCGTGATGCCGAGATGGTCCGCCAGCAGCACCTCCACCTTGACCTGGTCCCGGATGGTGATGATGGGGAAACGTGACCCGTAGCGCTTCCCGTCGGGCGCGACCGATCCCGGTCCGGTGGTGCCCTGGCAACCTCCCAGCACGTTCGGGCACACGACGAAGAAGCGGTCCGTGTCGATGGGGGCCCCGGGCCCGATGATGCCCGGCCACCACCCGGCCCCTCCGGGACCCGCCGTGTCCACCCCCGACGCGTGGGAGTCGCCGGTGAGCGCGTGGAGGACGAGCACCGCGTTGGCTGCGGCCTCGTCGAGCTCACCCCAGGTCTCGTAGGCCACCTCGACGGGGCCCAGGACGCCGCCGGCTTCGAGGCCCAGCGGCTCCGCACCGGTCAGGCGGGCGAAGCGCCGATCTCCCGGGTCGTCGCCTGCCTGCCAGCTGCCGGTGCCGGTGCCGGTGCCGGTGGTCCCGTCAGCCGGCCTTGGCGGCACGGAAACCGGCGTCGAGGTCGGCCAGGATGTCGTCGATCGTCTCGAGTCCGACGCACAACCGCACGAGGTCGGGGCTCACGCCGGTGGTGAGCTGCTCGGCCTCCGTGAGCTGCGAATGGGTGGTGGAGGCGGGATGGATCGCCAGGCTCCGCACGTCCCCGACGTTGGCAAGATGGCTGAACAGCTCGAGGCCCTCGATGAACCTCCGGCCGGCATCGGCTCCCCCGACGATCCCGAAGGCCAAGATGGCACCGGCGCCGTTGGGCAGGTACCTCTTCTGCCGTTCGTGCCAGGGGCTCGATTCGAGGCCGGCGTACGACACCCATGAGACCTCATCGCGGCTCTCGAGCCACTCGGCGACCCGCTGTGCGTTGGTGACGTGCCGCTCCATCCGCAGGCTCAGGGTCTCGAGCCCCTGCAGGAACAGGAACGAGTTCAACGGGGCGATGGCCGGCCCCGTGTCCCGTAGGTACTGGAGCCGGGCCTTCAAGACGTACCGGGCCGGGAACAGGGACTCGGGCAGCTGCGAGAACACCAGGCCGTGGTAGCTCGGGTCGGGCTCGGTGAAACCCGGGAACCGGCCACTCCCCTCGTAGTCGAAGGTCCCTCCGTCCACGATGATCCCCCCGATCGACGTGCCGTGACCGCCGATGAACTTGGTGGCCGAATGGACCACGATGTCGGCTCCGTGGCGCAGGGGCTGGGCCAGGTACGGCGTCGCCACGGTGTTGTCCACCACGAGAGGGATGCCGCGTTCGTGGGCAACGCCCGCCACGCCCTCGAAATCGAGCACGTCTCCTTTGGGGTTGCCGATCGTCTCGGCGAAGAAGGCCTTGGTGTTGTCCCTGACGGCACCACGCCACGAGTCGAGGTCGTCGGGATCGTCGACGAAGCTCACCTCGATGCCGAGCTTGGGCAGGGTGTAGTGGAAGAGGTTGTAGGTCCCGCCGTACAACGAGGCCGAGGAAACGATGTGCCCGCCGTTCTCGGCCAGGTTCAACAGGCTGATCGTCTCGGCCGCCTGCCCGCTCGCGACGGCCAGGGCGGCGACACCGCCCTCGAGGGAGGCCACGCGCTCTTCGAACACGGCCTGTGTGGGGTTCATGATGCGCGTGTAGATGTTCCCGAGCTCTTCGAGCCCGAAGAGCGCGGCCGCGTGTGCCGTGTCGCGGAAGGTGTAGCTGGTCGTCTGGTAGATCGGCACGGCCCGAGCACCCGTCGTCGGGTCCGGGACCGCGCCCGTGTGGATCTGGCGGGTCTCAAATCCCCACTGCGCCATGGTGATCTCCTCGTGTTTCGTCGTCGCGCCCGACAACTGCGCGAGGCCGGCCTATACGGGTTGTCCCTGCAGGCGGCGGGCGAACCATGCACTCCACGCCTGGTAACCGCCGACGAGATCGGCAGCTCGCTCGTAGCCCAAGTCGACGAGCGATGCCGCAGCGAGGCTCGACGCGTACCCCGCCGAGCATACAACGACGACCGGCTGGTGGACGTCCCCGACTCCGGGCAGGCGGTGCTCCGAGTGCGGATCGAGACGCCACTCGAGCACGTTGCGCTCCACCACGACCGCGCCGGGCAGCATACCTTCGGTGAGCCGCTGTTCGGCCGGCCGGATGTCGACGACCAGCCCACCCTCAGCGATCAGACCCTCGAGCTCGTGCGGGCCGACGTGCCGGATGCGACGCCGCGCCCGCTCCACCAGGTCGTCCACGGACACGCTCATGGCACCGCCTCCCCGAACAGGTAACGGACTGTCGATCCCGTCTCCAGGGCACCTTCGACCAACCGGTAATAGGTCATCGAAGTGAGGCGCGGAGCGTACACGTGCACGCTGATCGCAGGGACTGCCCCCGCGTTGACGACGTCGTGGACGTGGCGCCCGGCGAAGCTGATGGACCGGTGCGCCGGGATGGTCGTGGTCCGTTGGGCCAATTCTCCCGAAGGCTCCGTCACGATGCTCGTCTCCACCAGTTCGCCGGCGGTCACCACGACCGCGCCCGCCGAGCCTCCGTGGTCGTGGAGCTCGATCGCACCGCCGGGCGGCCATGCGATGGCCCAGGCCTCGACCGTGCTCGACGCCGCCATCAGCGCCCACCTGCGACCGGTGGGCCGGGTCATTCCGGGCCACGACGCCGCCCGCGGGCGAGCCCCGCGGCGATGGCCACCAGCTCCTCGGGACCGGGGAGACGCTCGCCGAGCCCGCCAAATGCGTCGGGGGCCCGGTCCTGCCAGGGGATGGCGACCTCCCGCGACCACAGCGCCTCGTCGCCTGGGGGCGGTGCGACAAGGGGGCTCGGGGCGATCGCCATGCCCCGACTCTAGGGCGTTAAAACCGATTAAGTCAATCAGTTTTATAGGAATACTACCTGTACCCCCGTCCCGACCGCCCGGGGGACGGGCCGGCGCGAGTCGGCGAACTACCGGCCCAGGAGCCAGGCGGCGGTACGGACCGACGCCGAAGCCACGCGGTGCGAGAGCCCTCGCGCCGCGACCGGCGCGCCGGAGGCGCGCTCGCCGAGCCGGCGGCCGAGCTGGTCGGCGTGCCCGACCCACTTCGACGCGGTCCCGGCCATCTGCCGCGCCATCGACCCGTCGGGATCGCGGTGGATCGGCAGGCTCAGCTTCCGGAGCCTGTTCGGGACGGCGATGCCGGCCAGGGCGCGCCTCGGACCTTCGAGCAACACGAAGAGAAGGACAAGGCCCAAGAGGAGCAGTGCGACTCCGATGGCACCGAGCCATCCCACCGCGGGCCCCGGCCCCGTCGACGCGAGCGTGCCCGTCGACGGTGCGGTCGAAGGCGCCGGGGCGGTCGTCGCCGTCGTGACGCCGGTACTGGGCGCGACCGTGGTCGGCGTCGTCGCCGTGGTCGTGGCCGGAGCCTTGGTCGTGGTGGGGGCGGTCGGGGTGGTCGTGGGCGCCACCGTCGTAGAAGGAGCCGACGACGCGAACGAAATGTTGGCGACGCCGCTGTCGTTGGCCTCGTCGCCGTAGGTGAGGGTGCAGACGTCACCCTTGGCCTGCTGGGCGGCCGTCGGCGGACACGGGTACAGGGCGGCGTCCGTGATCGGGCTGTTGTTGGCGGCGTCGGTGGCCGGGCACGTCGCCGCTGCGGGAGCGGGCCCGCACGGAGGGCCGACAGTTCCCTCTATCACGGTGAACGTCGCGGATACCGTCCCCGTGGAGGTGGTCGTCACGAGTGCTCCTGGTTTGGACAACGACGGTGCATTACAGCTGACCGGGATCGAGGAGTTGACGAGCCCGCCGACCATGACGTTGGGCTGGCCCGAGTCGCTGTTGCACTCGAGCACGTTGCCGATCGAGCTCTTGGTGAAACCGCTTCCGGTGATGGTGACGGTTTGCCCATTGGTCAAGCCGGTGTCCGGGGTGATGGTGATGGTGCCGGTGAGACCGGAGGCGGCGGACGCCGACGCCGTCCCCGCCACGATGGTGAGTCCCGTGATGGCGAGCACGGTGCCGGCCGCGACGCCGAGCCTCGACAGCACATGTCGACTGCTGCGAGACCGAGGCCCTGTGTGCTCCCCCCGAATACCCACAGCGTGCTTGGACACGAGTCACCCCCACGAGACGCGACGCGCCTCTCTCAATTCGTTCTCGATTCAGGATATTTGAGCGCCGATCGGAAGACATCATCACTATTGAGGAGCCTGTCGGCACCATCTCGAGTTCATCTCGACATCGACGACCGGCGCGCACGGAACGCCACGGGCATCGGGTGTCGCCGAATGGGGCGGAGAACCTAGTCAAAAATGATGATTCCTGAAGTGGCCCGATCCACGTATCCTGACCAATGGAGACGTGGATCCGGGGTGCAGCGCGCTCGATCCGTCGGCGCTCGTCGCAACCGGTCGACTGGGGGGTGGGGTGTGGGTGGGTCGTCTGGCCGGTCGATGATCGCTACGGTCCTTTCCGGAGGACGCGAAGCGCGGGCCAAGGTCCTCATGATCGTCGCCGCGATGCTCGTCGCGGGAGGATCGGTCCTTCTGGTCACCACGATCGGAGGAAGCATTCCTGCGTCCGCTGCCACCGGTCTCACCGGCACCATCAAGATCACCCCGGACACCGGATTGACCAACGGATCGGTGGTCACGATCACGGGGAGCGGCTTCACCAAGAACTCGATCGGCAACGTGCTCGAGTGCAACGACGACCCGAGCCAGCCCAACGTCATGGTCGGGGGGCTCGTCAACTCCGCCATCCCCGTCGGCTGCATCCCGCCGTCGTTGTCGAAGCTCGTGACGACCAGCGCCACCGGGACGATCTCCACGACGTTCACCGTGATACAGGGAACGGTCGGGCCTCCGTGCGGCCCTTCCCCCGCTGCGGCCACGTGTCCGGCCACCGACGCCGCCGGGAACAGCCCGACTGCGGACGCCGCCCTCTACCCGTGTCCCCCGACGGCCGCCCAGCTGGCCACGGGTGACACCTGCCAGCTCACGTACGGCGACGAGGCCAACGACAGTGGGGTCGGCGACATCACCTTCGCCTCGCAGACGACCACCACCACGACCTCGGGCGCCACCACCACGACCTCGGGCGCCACCACCACGACCTCGGGCGCCACCACCACGACCTCGGGCGCCACCACCACGACCGGGGCCACCACGACGACAACCGGGGCCACTACCACCACGACCGGGGCCACCACCACGACCACGGGCGCCACGACGACCACGACCGAGGCGCCCACCACCACGACCACGGGCGCCACCACGACCACGACCGGGGCGTCCACCACCACGACCAGCTCGACCCCGGCGTCGACCACGACGACCACGACGGGCACCCCGACGACGGTGACGGGCGCCTACGAGCTGTACTGCCCGGGCACCCCGGTGGGCAACGTCGTGCTCAACGACGCCGTGACCTCGGCCACGCTGTCGCCGCCGAATCCCACCACGGGGCAGTCCTTCAGCCTCACGGGCTATCAGACCGTGGTCAACCTCCCCTCCGCACTGGCCGGGGCGGCAGCGGCGCTGCAGCCCAACCTGGAGGGCTCGGCCACGGCCCAGATCGACGCCAGCGGCGCCACCCCCGCCTCCACGCCCCAGGGCCCGCTCGACTTCAACGTGCCCATCCCGAGCCCGGTGCCGGCCGCAGGCGTGTCCCTGTCGCTGCCGTCCACGGCCGCCACCGTGAGCGGGTTCACGGCCACGAGCAACCAGATCACGATCCAGGAGGACTCCGCCGCCAGCCTCACCCTCACGGTGTCGGGCGCCCCCCTGTCGCTCACCTGCACGGCGTATCCCAACGACACCGTGACGCCCTCGGGCATCACCACTTCGACGCCCAGCGCCAGCCCCATCGCCCCGGTCATCGCCGTGGCCGGTGGCGGGTCGACGACCACCACCGCTCCTCCCGCCGTCACCACCACCACCAAGGCCCCCGCCGGTGGCGGCACGACGGCTCCCACCGCCAAGCCCGTGACCGCGCCGTCGGGCAGCCTGGCCTTCACGGGGGCCGGGCCGGGGATCGGGATCCTGAGCGTGCTGGGCGGGGCGCTGGTCCTGCTGGGCTTCGCACTGCTCGTCCTGGTGGACGCACCACGGAGGGCAGTGGCGCAGCTCGCTTCCCTGGGCCTGACGAAATGGCGCCAGGCGGGCGGGGGTGAACAGCGTTCGGGGAAGCTTGCATCGCTGGTCCCGGGAAACAGCCGCCAACTCCTGCACTCGGGGATGAGGATGGCGAAGCAGACCGCAGGATGGCTGCTCGGGCGCTGAGACGCCCTGGGTGCAGCGGTGCGCCTTCAGACGGCGCGCCGTGAGGGCTGCCGGGCCTGACAGGAGTGCGCCATGACCGCTGCGGTCATCGGCGGCTCCGGCCCGGTGGACCAGACTGGATGCAGGCCCGCACATAGGTGATCGCGTCCTCGCGACAGGCGAAGGCCCGGCGACCGGCGACGACGTCGAGTTCGAGGGGCACCAGGACATCGGCCTGGAGCCGGGTGAGGGCCTCTTGTGACCCGCACAGGCGCGCGATGTCACCGGCCAGCCGGGCCATCTCCGTTCCCCACGCTCGCCGAACCGACCCCCTCCGGCAATAGCGTCCCAGGTCCTGCAGCCGGGCGAGCCTGGCGTGGGCCAGGACGCCGAGCTGCGCCACGATCGGGACCCTTCGACCCAGAGCGGCCGTGAGCAGGTCGCCCTCGCCCTGCAACCATGCGGCCGCCTCCTCCGCCAGCAGCGCCCCTTCGCCGCCGTGTCCGGATCGTCGTCCTGATCGCTCTCCCGCCGTGGCGGGCTCGAGTCGCTGGGAATGGGCACTCACGGCATGCCTCCTTCGATCGTCACGGCCCGCGGCTCGATGGGGCCCGGCCGGAGCTGCCGGTGCAGGGGGAGGGTGCGGCCCGCGGTCGATCCGGGCACCCTTCCGGCGTCTGCGGCGTCTGTCATGGCCCCATCGTGCCTGTTGCACCGTCAGCGGAGAAGCGGCAGGATTGCCTCTATACATGAGCAACCTGCCAACACCAACGGAGGCCGGAGACGCCACCACGTGGCCGTGGCGCTGCCGAGTGGGTTCTCACCCTTCGAGTTCGCCGTGGCGTGCGAGGTGTTCGGGTCCGACAACTCCGACCTGGGCGTGCCCTGGTACCGGTTCACGGTGTGTGCGGTGGACCCGACACCGATCAGGGCCGGGACGGGCTTCACGGTCGACACGCCATGGGGCCTCGACACGCTCGGTCAGGCGGACACGATCGTCGTCACTCCCCCCGAGACGATCGTCGAGCCCCGACCGGAGCTGCTGGAGCTGCTACGCAGCGCGCACCGGCGCGGCACGCGCATCATGTCGATGTGCACCGGGGCGTTCACGCTGGCCGCCGCCGGCCTGCTCGACGGGCGACGCGCCACCACCCATTGGATGCATGCCGAGGAGCTGGCCCGGCGCTACCCCAAGATCAGGGTCGACCCCGGGGTGTTGTACGTCGACGACGGCAACGTCTTGACATCGGCAGGATCCGCGGCCGGAATCGACCTGTGCCTCCACCTCGTGCGGCTCGATTTCGGGGCGGAGATCTCGAACCTGTTGGCCCGCCGCCTGGTGGTCCCTCCTCATCGGGCCGGTGGCCAAGCCCAGTTCATCGACCTGCCCATGCCCGACGTCCCCGTTGGAGAGGATCGCTTCTCTGCGGCTCTGGAGTGGGCCCGGGCGCACCTCGACGAAGTGATCACGGTGCACGACCTGGCACGACATTCGGCCATGAGCCCACGCAGTTTCGCCCGTCACTTCACGAGTCGAACCGCTACGACTCCGCGCCAGTGGCTTTCGCGCCAGCGGCTGCTGCTGTCCCAACAATTGCTGGAGACGACCGACCTGCCGATCGAGGTCGTCGCCACTCGCTGCGGCCTGGGGAGCGCGGCCAACCTCCGGCTGCAGTTCCGCCGGCAGGTACGGACGTCGCCCAGCACGTACCGGCGCACGTTCCGATCGGATCCGCAGGTCGCGTCGGCGGAGACCGAATAACCAAGTGATCCGGAGGCAGGTGGTCATAGACTCGCTCCGTGATCCAGACCGAGCGCGGCCGGGGCCGATCCGGGGGACAGCGTCCTCCCACCGTCTTGTGCCGCCAGGGCACGACCCGGGTCGTGGCGGCGGCCTTCGTGCTGAGCTCATTCGGTCTGACCGGTTGCGGGGTCGTGAAAGAGGCTTCGAAGATCGTCCACGACGTGAAAGGCAACAAGGCCACCATCGACGCCTTCACCAACAAGGTGCAGTCCGGCGAGGCGGCGACCTTCGAAGCGACCTACGTGACGACCGGGAGCTCACCGGCGACGATCGTCTACGCCGTCCAGCCACCCCAGGGGCTCGCCTTCAAGGAGACGCCGTCGGGGGGCACCAGCAGCGTCGACCTCATCGTGAACTCGACCGGGGAGTACTCGTGTTCCCCACCGTCTTCGGGATCGGGCGCGGCGTGGACCTGTGAGAAGTTGGGCACCGCCGGCGCCGCCGCCGAGAACAAGATCTTCGAGATCTACACCCCTGCGCATTGGACCGCGTTCCTGAAGGATTTCTCTCTCGCCGCCGGAGTGGCCGGCGACAAGGTGACATCGTCGACGATGACGGTCAACGGTTTCGCCATGCAGTGCGTGGACCTCGTCGCACCGGGGGTACCGGGCACCAGCACGATCTGCACGACAGCCCAGGACATCCTCGGCTACGTCAAGGTCGCCTCGGACTCCACCGGCTTCGAGATCACGAGCTACTCGGCGTCGCCGACGCCATCGCTCTTCGAGCTTCCGGCGGGGGCGCAGATCACGACCCCGCCGCCAAGCACGACGTAGATCCTCGGGAATCGCCTCTATGCCCTGAATGGCCGCCACGGTATGCTCGGCGCACCAACGGCCAGGGACACAAGGACCGACTCCGAGCACCGTCGACGGAGGTCTGACCATGAAATGGCTCTCGAGAACAGCCGTCATCCTCCTGCTGGTGTCGGTGAGTCTCGGGCTGCAGTCGGGCGCTCGTGCCCAGGCCTCGTCGTGGTGGACCCCGCCGCTGGGCAACCAACCGTGGCAATGGGAGCTCAGCCATCCGTTGCGGCTGAACAACGCGCGGGACATGGGCACGAACGACAAGCTCCCCGACGGTGCCCATGCGCCGGATCCTGTCATCTACGACATCGATGGCATCATCAACCCGAAGTCGACCGTCACCGCGCTGCACGCACAGGGTAAGCACGTTGTGTGCTACATCGAGGTCGGGGCGGCCGGGGACTACTACTCCGCGGCTCAAGAAGGCATATCCACGACTTACTACGACCAGCTCCGATCCGCCGGCGAATTCGGGAAGAAGGTCGCCGGGTACCCTGAGTACTACCTCAACATCCAATCGCCGACCACGGTCTCCATCATCGAATCGATGATCGCCAAGCAATGCGCGGCAAAGGGATTCGACGCCGTCGAGACCGACATCGACGAGGAGTACGCCGACGGCGACACCGGGTTCTCGTTGACGAAGGCCGACGAAGAGCGGTATATGACGACTCTCGCCGACTACATGCACAATCTCGGGTTGGGATGGTGGATCAAGAACCCCGACGACACCGGCGACAGCTACGCGACCGACATGTTCCCGTTGGCGGATGCGGTGCTGACCGAGCAGTGCAACCAGTACGCAACGTGTGGGTCACTGTCCGCCTACGTCGTCGGCCACAAGGCGGTCTTCAATGCCGAATACCATCTCAAGACCACGCGGTTCTGCACACAAGACGACGCCCGTGGGTTCAACGGCGCAAGGTTCAACCTGGGCCTCACCGGCGTCAGAAAGCCCTGCCGCTGACCCCCCGCACCCCCGACGACGCCGTCACCGGCGTCTCGCATTGATCGCAGCCGTGCTCTGTGTGGGAGCAGCACTCTTCCTGTCGCTGTCGCTCGACGGCACGAACACCGCGGGACCGAGGCCTCGGGCTCCTGACGCAACGGCGCGTCCCCCGGCGACGAAGCTTCCGGCCCCCGGGGGTCGGATCATGAGCCGGCGAGCTGGTCGCCTTCGGTGGTGATCACCCGGTCGTCACCGCGGGCGAAAGGGTTCCGGTAGCCGTGGAACCCGGGCAGCACTCCCACCAGCACCAACGCGCCGACGATGCAGGCCAGGCCGCCCGAGACGATCGAGAACTCCGTGTTGACGAGGGAAGCGACGGTACCGGCCTCCATGTCACCGAGTCGCGGCCCACCGTTGACCACTGCGATCTGGAACGACGACAGCCTGCTCCGGAACGCGTCGGGGACCGATGCCTGGAGGACCGTGTTGCGCAGGACGGCGGACACGACGTCGGCCCACCCCGCAACGGCCAGGAGCACGAGCGCTGCCCACAACAGGTCGGTCAACCCGAAGAGGGTGATCGCCCCTCCCCACACCACCACCGCCGCCACGATGGCCCAGCCCTGGCGGCGCAGATGCGAGACCCAACCCGTGGCCAACGCGCCGAGCAGAGCTCCGGCTCCCGGGGCGGCATAGAGGAATCCGAGCACCGTGGTCGCAGCCAAACCGGCCCGGAAGTGATGCGCCGCGAGGGCGGGGAACAGCGCCCGCGGCATCCCGAAGACCATGGCGTTGATGTCGATCAGGAAGACCCCCTGGATGACGGGTCGGCCCTTCAGGTACCGCACGCCCTCGACGAAGGAACCGATCCCCGGGCGCGCCGCCCCCGGTGCCGGGGGGATGCGCGAGATCGCCAAGCAGGTGAGGGTGCTCACGACGTAGGTGCAGGCGTCGATTCCGTAGACGCCCGGCAGGCCGACGGGGTGCAGCAGCAGTCCCGAGGCCGCGGGGCCGATCACGGTCCCGACCTGGAAGACGATCTGGGTAAAGGCATAGGCGGCGGTCAGGTGTTGGGGCTTCACGAGGACGGGGACCGACGCCATGCGTGCCGTGCCCACGAACCCACCGAGCGCGGCCGCAACCGCGCTCACGAGGTAGATGACGAGGAGCGAAGGCGTCGCCGCCAGCGAGTTGAGAGCCAGTCCCCCGCTCGTCAGGACGAGCAGGGCGGTCGACACGATCATCAACGTGCGTCGGTCGACGGCGTCCCCGATCGAGCCGCCGACGAGCGAGCCGATGACGAGCGGAACGAGCTGGACCACGCTGACCGCGCCCACCTGCAAGGAGGAGTGGGTGAGCTCGTAGACCTGATAGGGAATGGCGACGACGGTGAGCTGGGCGCCGAGCGTGGAGACGAGGTTCCCCGAGAACAGCCAGCGGAAGTCCCGGCTCTCGCGCAGGGGTGCGAAGTCGACCAGGATGCGCCCGGGCATGGGCCGCAGCCTAAGTGCCACCGGACGCAGGTCCGTGTCCTGTGGGACGACGACACCCCACCACCAGTCCTCGCCGACATCGTCCTTGGCCATACTGGTCGGGGAGATCCGGAGAGGAGCCAACCTTGTCGACCGGTGCAATCACCAACGTCGTCATCGGCGTCGTGATCGTCGTGGTGCTCGTGGCTCGGCAGATGCAGACCCGGCCGGTCAGGGAGAGCTCGGCCACGCGCATCGTCGCCATTCTCGGAGTGATCGGCGTCATCGAGGTCGTCGCCTCCACCAGGGGCCACACCGTGGGTGAGGCCACGGTGGCATGGATCGTGGGCTCGCTGATCATCGGTGGTGCCCTGGGGGTCGTGCGCGCCCTGACGGTCAAGATCTGGCGCGTCGAGGACGGATCTGCGCTGCGCAGAGGAACGGTGGCGACTGCGGCGTTGTGGATCGTGGCGCTCGGGGCGCACCTCGCCATGGAGCTCGGCATCGACAACTCGACATCGGTCACCGGGCTCGGCGCCGCGACCCTGCTGCTCTACCTGGCGGTCACGCTCGGGTTCCAGCGCGAGGTCATCCGGTGGCGGGCGGCCCGTCTGGCCTCCCGGCCTCGGTAGCGATCGATGCTCCCGTGACGGCATGCTCCGGGCGCCTCCGGGTCAACGGCGCGGCGCTGGTCAGTACCACACCGTCGTCACGTCCCTGGACGTAAAGGGGCTGGAGTCCGTTTCCTGTGCCTGGCACGGTGCGGTCCACCAGGGCTGCCCGGCCTCGGGCGCATGACAGTCGGCGACGGACGACGACGGCGCCGGCCCGCACGCATAGGGACCGAGGCCACCCCAGGCCGCGGAAACGAGCCGACAGACCTGTCCGCCCGACAGTTGCATCGCCCAAGGGGTCTTCGACGTCGAGGGTGGCTCTTCGGCGGTGACCGACGTGACGGTGAACTCGACGACGTCGTTCGACGTCGGACTCGTCGGGCAGACCAACGGCGCAGTCGTGGCCGAAGGGCCGGCGAAACAGGGGTCGTAGATGCCCCCGGGATTGCCGAAACACCGGTAGGAGAACCTCCCGGCCGCGCCGCCGCCGTAGCGGATGCAGGTGCCGGTGATCTGGCTCGTCACGTGCAGGCTCGGTTCGATCCCGGTCGCCGTGAACGGATCGTAGGTGATCTGTCGCGTGCTCGTCGCCGAGGGCGGGGCGACCGAGGTCGTCGACGTGGACGCGGGCGTCGGTTGCGTAGGCCCGGGAGCGGGTTGTGTCGCCGGCGTCCGGCTGGGGCCGGTCCGCGAGCTGCCGCGGCCCGTACACGACCACCAAGGCGACCACGGCGACGACCACGGCGGCGGCGATGACGGCCGCGAGCACGCGCAGTCCCGGACGGGCACGTCGTGGGCGTCGAGGTCCGCTACGTCCGGCTGCGAATTCGGGGACCACGACCTGCTCGCTCACGTGGCGAACGAAATCCCCGAGGAGCTGGCTCGTCGGATCGGAGCGTCGATCGTCATCCACGAGGGGCCTCCTCGACACCGAGCGAGCGTTGCAGGGCGTCGCGCCCGCGAGAGAGCCACGACTTCACGGTGCCTTCGGGCGCGCCCATCTCCTGCGCCACATCCGCCACCGGCAGTCCCACCACATGGTGGAGCAACAAGGCGTGGCGCTGTTTCACCGGGAGTGTCCGAAGCGCCCTCTGCACGTCGTGACGCATGGCGTGGTCGTCTTCACGGGCCGTCCCCGGCCTGTCGCCGAGGGGTCCGAGCCGGCGCATGCGCCGCCAGCGGCTGATGGCCAGATTGATCGCCACACGCCGCACCCAGGCTTCCGGCCTGTCGTAAGCACCGAGGGTCTCCCAGCGCTTCCATAGCCGGCCGAAAGCTTCTTGGACCGCCTCCTCCGCCGCATCACGGTCGGCGGTCACGACCGTCACCTGCCCGACGAGTCGGGCGAAGGACGAGGTGTAGAGGTCGGTGAAGTTCGTCGTAGGCACCCAAGCGTCCTCGATCTTCGATCCAGCGGCCATACCGCATGGGTGACACACGCCCGGGTGACCGTCCCGGTTGCAGTCGCTCCCCGAACTGTTGCGCCCTCAGCCCGGTGTGGTGGTCCCGGACACCGGCGGCGTCCCGAGAGACAGATGCCACCGCTCGTCGACGGCCTCGATCACGGTGCGGGCAAGCAACGCGGCCCCGGCCGGTGTGAGGTGGACGCCATCGGGTGTCCGCAGGACGACCGGTTGGCCGGTGGCGTCGGGGCCGACGGTTTCGTAGCCACCCGAGGAAATGCCCAGCACCGGGGTGCAAGACACGTAGAGCGTTCCGGGGAAGCTCGCGGTCTCACGCCGGTAGATCGCGTCTTCGACCTCCATCGCCGCGCTGAGGTCGGGGTCCGCCATGGGCGGCATGCCGACCCACACGATCCGGGCACCGGCGTCGGTGGCCTCCCTCACCACCTCGTCGACCCGCCCCGCGTAGCCGGCGACCCAGGCCGCGGTGCCCGGAACGGCCGCGGCGCGGTCGAGAGAGAGGCCCTGGTCGTCGTTGGCACCGATGAACACCACGACGACCTGGGGGTGGTCCGTGGCCAACAACGTGGCGAGGTGAGCCGACCAGTCGTAGTACGAGGCATTCGAGAGGCCCGAGTCACCCATCGAGGCGACCACGGCCCGGGCCGTGCCGGAGGCATCGAGCCGGGACAGGAGTTGATCCCCGAGGTCGATCCCGAGCGAATCCCCGATCTCGAGCACACGAAGGGGCGACGTGGTGCTGGGGAGGAGCGGGGGGAGCCAGTCCGGGTCCGTCGTCGTCGCACCGTCATCGCCTGCTGTCGCCATGGCGGGCCGTGCGGCCGCATCGCCGTCCGAGAGCCTTGGCGAAGCCCCCGGGGTCGAGACGACGACCACCATGACCACGATCACGCCGGCGCCGAGCACCGCCACCGCGAGCCGGCGCCGCGGGCGGACACGCGGTGGGAGTGGGCGTCTCACCGTGCGGGCTTCTGCTGCATGCCCCTTTCACGAATCACGAGCCGACGAGGTTGCCATGACCACCCGATGCGGGCCGGCCAATGCGCGGGCCCGATGCCTGAGGGCCCGATGCGCGGGGACGCGATGCGTGGCGGTCGATTCAGGCCCTCGTGCCGAGGACGGCGAGACCGTCTCCGGTGAGGTCGGCCTGAGCACCTTTGCG
The DNA here is from genome assembly GCA_963810195.1 of uncultured Acidimicrobiales bacterium. Lineage (GTDB taxonomy): Bacteria > Actinomycetota > Acidimicrobiia > Acidimicrobiales > UBA8190 > Chersky-840. Next base: position 311,564 of record CAWEMO010000003.1, read on the forward strand.
TCCCGCCATCGCCAGGACCAACGAGCCCAGCGGGCCCGCCACTTCGGGACCGTCGCCGCAGAACCAGTCGGCGTCGGTGGCCTGGAGACGAAGACCGGCGATGCGCCGTTTCGCGCCGATGAGGAGGTTCGACCTCTTGTAGTTGTCGGCCACAGCGACCAGGGCGGCCTCCGGGGACTGGTGCTGGAGGCCCAGAGGCCGGCGGATGTCCGCACCGTGGACGACGATCTCACCCAGCATGGCCATCACCGGAGCGGGTGGATGATTCGTGGTGGTGGTGCGAGCCCGGAGACGTCGGACCAGCTCCTCGGGTTCGAGCGAAGCGAGGCGCTTGGCTCCCCGGTCCGTGAAGACGTTGAACCGGAAGCCGGCCGAGAGCAGCTCCTTGTAGAAATTGGCAGGCGTCTGCTCGGCGGCGGCCAGGATGTGACCGGCCGTGTCCCGGACCGACCAACCCTCGCACCACGAGGGAGCGGCCCACTGGGTTGAGGACAGAGCACTCAAGGTCTCCGCCATGTCGCTGCGCTCGCTGTGGATGTGCTTCCAGGTCTCCTCGGACTTCATGCCAGGTCCTCTCGTCACTCGCGGCGCGGCCTCGGGCAACGGTAGCGCCCTGGTACCGACCGATGTCGACCCGGGTTGGTGTGCAGGCACCGGGTGGCGGGTCCAACGCGGCGCGGCGTCTACTGCTGCACCAGCTCTGACTCGATCGCAGCACGCAGCGCGTCGAGGGCCTGTGCGCGGGCGCGCAACTTCGTGGCGACGTGGGCCGCCGGATCGAGCTCCGTGAGCGTCGTCGCCGCCTCCAGGGCGGCGGAGCGGATCTCTGCAGGAGGGACCACGTGATCCAGGAAGCCCGCAGAGACGGCTCCGTGGGGGTCGTACATGGTGGCGTTCACGACGGTTCGGTCGAAGTGCGAGGGATGGAGCCGATGTCTGGCCAGCTCGATGGCGAACCAGGGGACCGTCAGACCGATCCTGACCTCGTTGAGCCCGATGCGAAAGGGGCCGTCGGCTCCGATGCGCATGTCGGAGGCGAGGAGCAGGAATGCGCCTGCCGGGTATGCATGGCCCGTGCAGGCGGCGACGACCGGCCTCGGGAACGAGAGCAACCGCTCCGCAAGCGTCGCACCCAGGGTCAGCATCTCGACAAGCGGCTCGGACCCTCCTGCGATCGTCTTCAGGTCGAAGCCGGCGGAGAAGTAGCCGTCGCGGCCCGTCAACACCACGACCGCCCCATCGCTCTGGGCTCGATCGAGGGCGGAGTGAATCGCCCCCAGCATCGCGATGGAGAACACATTGACCTTGCCGTCGTCCATCACGATCGTGGCGACCTGCCCGTCGAGCTCGTACGTCGCGAGTTCGCTCATGGCCTCTCCGATCCGCCGTCCGTCGGCAAGCGTATTCTTGTCGGGCCGGAGGTCGGCAACGGAAGAAGGGGATCGCGAGCATGGACGTGAGGTCGATCGAGGACATGGCCCCCACCATCGAGCACAACGGCACCACGCCGGTCTGGTGGCTGGTCCCACCCCAGGAGATGCGAGCCGCCACCGAGGGCGGTTTCCTCGAGCTCGTGAGCGAGTGGGAGATCGCCGGTGGTGGAGCCGTCGAAGCCCACTCCCACCCGACCCACGAGTTCTACTACATCATCTCCGGGCGCGGGATCATGAAGATCGCCGACGAGGAGCGGGAGGTGCACCCCGGTGATCTCGTGTACACACCGCCGGACACGACCCACAGCATCTGGCCGGCCAGTGAGCATGCTCCGCTTCGCGGACTCGCCTTCGCCATCGGCGTACCCGGTGCCGGGAAGGTCGACTACAGCTGATCTCCGGCGGCTGCCCTGAGGCGGGCACGCCGTGGTCATCCACACTGCGGGTCACCCAGCCGCGCCAGTGGCCGGGGCCTCCATGTCGGGGCAGGCGATCATCGAGCCGCCCGGTGCCGAAGGTGATGTCACCGTTGGCACCGAGGTCGAACCGGTGGACCCAGGGAGAGACGCCGGCAACGTGTCGGGTACCGGCGCCGGTGTGGACACTGGCACGGATGTGGAGCTGGGCGTCGGCAGTGGCGCCGGCAGTGGCGTCGGAAGTGGTGCCGGCAGTGGTGCCGGCACGGGCGTGGGCTCTGGCGCCGACACGGGGAAGGTGACGGTGTCGATGACGGCGCCCGACGAGTCGAGCAGCTGGAGCGCTCCGCGCACTTCGTAAGGCCCCTGTCCCGACGACGCCACCGATGCGTTGACCTGGCGGGCGAGGACGACCACCCCGTCGACCGGAGACATCTCGTCGGTCGACCCGTCGGCGAACGTCATCTGCGCGCTGGCCACCTCGGGTCCGACCGCCGCCGCCACCCACCAGACCGGTGCACCTTCGAGCACCCCGAAGGCGTTCGAGACGGTGGCAGCCGGCGCGCCTGCAGGGCCCGTCGTCGCCGCCGAAGGGTCAGGCACGTCGAACAGGGCTCCCTCGCCCACAGCGACCTCATCCGAAAGCCCCAGTGCCACCTCGGGGTCGGCCGGTGAACCCCCGACGACCACGCTCCCCGAAGAGGGCGGGCCCGACGACGAACCCACCGAGGACGATGCATTCGGGTCGATCGGCAACGGTCCGCACGTGCAAGGTGCGGCCGAGGGGAGGCGGTAGGCGCGGATGGTCACACCGTCGGCGGTGGTGCGGGTGAACAGGTGGCTGGCACTTCCCATGCTGTCGGTGCCCCCCGTGGGGTCGGGCACCCCTGGGACCATCGGGCACGCGATGGCGCCGGAGCTTGCCGGTCCCGAGGTTGCCGTGCCACCACCGGCACCCGACGCCACGAGCCCGTGTCCGGATGGTGGGGTGGTGCCAGCGGCGTCAGGTCCTCCCGATGGCCTTCCCTCCTGCGAGGAAAGAGCACCGGCGGACGAGAACACGAGGTACCCGCCCGCGGTGGCGGCCGTCACCACCACTGCGGCCGTCGTCGCCATCAGCCGCAGACGGTGGCGACGAACCCTGAGGGTGCCGGTCTCGTCGGTGAACTCGCGGCCCTCAGGCCCACCTCTGCCCCGCCGCCAAATGCCTGCCATGCGCACCGCATCACCTCCGCCACTCGGACCCCGTGGCTCACTCGTTTGCGCAGGCTTGGACGAGCGGCGTCGACCGGAAGTTCCCCGCCGTCGCGTGGGCAACCGTCGAGCACCGGGCGGTGCCGGTTCAGGGGTGCTCGGCCCTCGGCCGGCTCCGGGGGTCCTCGGCGGGTGACCCTGGGCGGCCTGCCGCCGGGCCTCCGATCAGGTGATGTCCGAGCGCAGAGTCGTGGAGGTGCCGACGAAAGCGAGCGCCACGCCGTAGACCAGGAGCATGGCGGCACCTCCCCACCAGGGCAACAGCTGGGTGGCGCCCCCTCGGAAGGTCGTCCGACCTGCGTCCTCGAGGGCCGTGGCGGCCTGTCCGGGGAGGTATTCACCGATCGTCGGCCAGATGGCCCCCACGATGGTCTCCACGACCAGGGTGAAGCCCAGGCCGACCACGATGGCCACAACCTGGTTCTTCAGCAACGCACCGAGCCCGAGGCCGTAGATGGCGAACAGCCCCGTTCCGAGCACGACCCCGGGCGCGATCCGCGACCAGTCGTGCCACATGTTGTGAATGTTGGCCACGTAGTAGACGCCGTGTTGCGAGCTGCACAGCGCTTGCGACATTCCCTGCTGCACCTCGATCCCGTGAGGCAGACCGGCGAGTGTGAGACATGAGTGGACCTTGACGCCGACGAGCACCAACCCGACGATGAGACCCATCAACATGGTGAGCACGCCCAGCGCGAGACCGCCGCCGAAGCCGATCCCCAGTTTGGCGGTGACGACCCGCCCTCGGCGCGGCTCCGCCAGGAAGGTTGGGGTCACGGTCTTGTGGCGGTACTCACCGGTGATGATGAGCACACCGAGCACGAGAGCGAGAAGACGAGAGTTGTCGAGCACGGAGAAGACGTTGGTGAACCACTGAGAGGAACCGTGCGGGACGATGCCCGCCGTGCCGCCGCGCCGTCCGCCGGGGGCAAACGCGATAGCGAAACCGAACGCCAGGTCGATAATGACCAAGATGCCGAAGAGGACGAAGGTCGACCAGATCGTCCAGAGCTTGCGGACTTCGGCAGCGAGCAACCGGGTCATGAGGACTACCGGTCGGCCTGGCGCAGAGGGGGCGGTGCCGCGGGGGGAGCCGGCGGACTCTCGGTGACCGGCGGACTCTCGGTCAATTGCCGGTAGTCGCCCATCAACCCGGCAGCGTGCCCCGGGTGCATCCCCTCACCCCCGGTGAGCTCGAAGAACAGTGACTCGAGCGACTCGGTCGACGAGGACATCTCGTGGACCTCGATGCGGTTCGCCACCATGATCGGGCCCACCACTTCGGGGGCGCAGCCTTCGCAGACGACATAGCCGTCTTGCACCGACGCCGGAAGGCTCGCGGCGTGCAGAGCCTCGACCAGGCGTTCGGCGTCAGGCGTCCGCACCCGTACGGCCCGTTTGGAGCCGGCCAGCAGGTCCTGGAGCTTCCCCTGCGCCGCCAGCCGTCCCGCTGCCAGGACGATCACGTCGTCCACGACCAATTGCGCCTCGGACAACAGGTGCGACGACACGATCACGGTGCGTCCGGAGCCACCGTTGCCCGCCCCTTCCGAGGCGTACCACTTCAGGAAGTCGCGAAGCCAGGCGATGCCCTGCGGATCGAGCCCGTTCGCCGGCTCGTCGAGAACGAGGATGTCGGGCCTACCCAGGAGGGCGCGGGCCAGCTCCAGACGCTGGCGCATGCCCATAGAGAAGCCGCCAACCCTACGAGCCCCGGCGTCGGACAGGCCCACGAGATCGAGGCACTCGTCGACCCGGCTGAAAGGAATGCCGGCCACCGTGGCTATGAGCTTCAGGTGGTTGCGGGCCGTGCGCGCTGGGTGGAACCCCGATGCCTCGAGCACCGCGCCCACCCGCATCGTGGGATTGGGCATGTGCCGGTAGTCCTGCCCGTCGATCAGTACGGAGCCGGACGTCGGGCTCACCAACCCGAGGAGCATCCGCAATGTGGTCGTCTTGCCGGCCCCGTTGGGCCCGAGAAAACCGGTGACCCCGCCTGGTGCTGCGTCAAAGTCGAGGTGGTCGACAGCGAGGACGCTGCCGCCGAAGCGCTTCGTCAAACCCCGAGCTTGAATCATCGGCATGTCCGGCTCGGTTCTCCGTCCGGTCGATCGGGCTTCCGCACGGCGCGGCCTCGAAGGACGACCCTACCTCCGCGAATCACCCGTTGTGTTTCATGCTGACGCGCAAGCCTCGGATCGTCCACGAGCTCTCATCCGATCGTGGCCTGACAGGTCATCGGCTCGCCGGGTTCGTGGCCTCCAGGGGAACAGATCGGGGCCTTCCGCGGTTGTACTAGACGAGAAGGGATTCCGGAGACGGGGTCCCAGCGGCAGGGAGGTTTGCCTATGGTGACCTGTTTGATCCACAGCGCCGCCGTGTGAGTAGCTACAGGGAGGCGTCCGGTGGTGGCACACCGGGATGTTCCTCAGCGGTGACAGGTGCGGTTGTCCGGGGATAAGGTGCCGGTCCGCACGAGGTCGCAGCGCCTAAGGCTTCACTGAGTGTCCGCCCCTCGATTTGGCGCTCACCTGGAGTCGCTGATTGCAGCCGAATGATGGTTTCGCCCGTTTCGCCGAGAAGTGGCGGGGCGGGCGGACTCGCGTTCAGGGGGAGTGAGCGCAGCCGAGTTACCGGACCTTGACGACGGTCGTTCTCTGCGCGAGGTCGTGGTATCCCTGACGGTTGGGGTTCCACAGCGGCGACAGGCCGCACACCAACCCCCAGAGGTCGCCCACGAAGGCGAGGAATGGGCCGATGAACGGGATCCAGATCAGCACCAACCACGGGTAAAGGATCACCATCCGGATGCCGGCGCGCTTGGGATCTATGGGGCCGCCCGTCGCTGCATCACGGACGGCGATTCCGAGAGCCATCTGACCCAGTGATTGTCCCCGCTCATTGCCTTCGAGCAAGGAGAAGTAGGCGATGCCGCCGATTCCGACGATCACCTCCACGATCCACACCTTGAGCCCGAAGTGGGTGAAGCCGTTGCTAAACGAGTGGCGGACGACGATCCCGATGAGTACGGAATACACGACTCCGATGATGATCCCGTCGATCAGAACGGCGACCAGGCGCTGCCACCATTCGGCCAAGGGACGGCCCTGGCTGTCCACCGGCCCGGGGGCATAGCCGAACGGCGCCCCGGGCGGTCCCTGGCCGTAGGGAGGGGCGACACCGGAAGGCGGGACGTAAGCACCGTACGCGGGAGGTGGGCCGGGTGCCGGTGGGGCGGTGGGTGGGGGGGCTTCGCCGGGGTGCTGTTCGGGGGGATACCACTTCCCGTCGGACGCCAACCACCAGCCCGGTCCCTGCGATACGTCGCTCATGGTGCCTCCGTCACGGAAGGTTCACCACCATTGGTAGCACCCCTCCCCGTCTTCGGACGAGAATTCAGCAAAGACGTGCCACGAGGTCACTCGCCCTCGGGCACCGACATCTCCGCCAGCGGGGACCACTCGGTGCCTGGCACGTCCGCGTAGATGATCTCCGGGGTCCTGGCCAACATCGGTGGTGTCTGCCGGATGGCCTCCTTGAAGTGCTCGGAGTTCACGTGCTCAGCGCCGGCATCGGCATCGCGGAATCCTTCGAGCAGGACGAACCGATTCGGATCCTCCACACTCCGCGACCACTCGAACCACAGATTCCCGGGCTCATGACGCGTGGCCTGTGTGAACTCGCTGATGCCATCCAGCCACTGGTCGCCGTACTCGGGGCGCACATCGAACTTGACGACGATATGGATCATGAGAAGTCCTCAACGGGTCGGCGTGGTGCCACGGAGTCTCCGTGGCTCTTATGGCTGGCTGCCAGGCCGATCGTAGCGTTTCGTCCTCGCGTCAGCTCGAGGGCGAGGCGCCGAAACCCCCTGTGGGAAGCACGATCACCCGTGTGGCGGTCACCGTGTTGCCGCTACGGGATCCCTGCACTGCCACCCTCGCACCAGTCACGACCACGCTCGACGAAGCACTCGTGGCACCACTTTGGTAGGTCGTCGACGACCGTTCGTCGACGGTGACGGTCTGTCCTGAGCGGTCCGTCACGGTGAAGCTGCCGTCGGACACACTGGCGACCGTACCCACGACGCCCAGGCTCCCTGCGGTCCCTCCGAAGAAACCCGGGCCGCCGAACGACCTGCCCGGAGTGGCACCAAAGCCTCCGGAGGGTGCAGAGATCCGGCCAGCGGGACTCCCGGACGCGACAGCCACCGACAACCCGGCGACGGTGAGGGCGAGCACCCCAGCCACGACCCAAGCCGTGGTGGCGCTTCCCAGGAACCGGGTCGCACGCCGACGTCGACGGCCGGGAAGCGACGAGGACGGCGCCGGCGACGTGGGGCTCTCAGGGCCGTAGCCCGGAGGCGGGCCGTAGCCCGGAGGCGGGCCGTAGCCCGGAGGCGGGCCGTAGCCCGGAGGCGGGCCGTAGCCCGGAGGCGGGCCGTAGCCCGGAGGCGGGCCGTACGGTTGGGAACGCGTCGTCGCCTCTGCGGGAGGGGCCGCATCCCATGGCGGTCGATTCTCTACTTGGTTCCCGACGTTCCTGCTTGCAGCCGTCAGGTCGGTCTCGTCGTCCATGGCGCCAGAATGCCGCTCGACTCTGTGGACCAGCTGTTGAAACCTGTGAGGTAGCTGTCCCCCGCGAAGGGCGTGTCGTGGCGATCGACGATCAGTTCGTGAACGGGCTCGAGTGGGGGCGGGCCGGTGGGGTCCGGAAGAAGGGTCGGACGACGGTCTCCATGATCTGTTCCACCGTCGCCTTGGAGCTCGGATCCTGCAAGAGGTCGTGGTCCTCCTCAGGGTCCTCGAGCAGATCGAAGAGCTGGCAGGGCACCATGGCGTCCTCGTCGACCACCATCCGGAACTGCTCGGTCTCGAAGGAGGCGAAGCCCCAATTCTCGCTGACCGCCACCGATCGCGGCGCTGGGTCCTCGCCGCTCAGGTGGTCGAGCAAAGATCTCCCGTCGCTGACCGGGAGGTCGGGGGCACCGGCGATCTCGCGCACGGTTGCCGGCACGTCGATGTGCTCGATGAGTGCATCGACGACACGAGGCGGACACCCAGCAGGTGGCCGTACGATCAACGGGACACGCACGGCCGGCTGGTAGAGCACGCATTTGGACATCAAGCCGTGGTTACCACCCATCTCGCCGTGGTCGCTCGTATAGATGAGCCACGTGTCGTCAAGAAGATCCTTCTCCTCGAGCGCGGTGACGATGCGATCTACCGCATCGTCGATGATCGAGATGTCGGCACTGTAGGCACGTCGCATCCCACGAATGGCGTCGTCGTCCATGGTCTTCGTATCCGACAGCCACATGAACGAGCTGAGCAACGAGCCGTAGCGACCGGTCCCCTCGACGGTGGGCCGCCGAGTCGACCGCGGCATCGAGACGTCCACTTTGCCGTAACGGTCAACAGCCTCTCGCGGCGCGTCCCACGGGTCGTGGGGACCGGGAAAGCCGACGAACAAGAAGAAGGGCTCAGCGCGGTCGTATTGCTCGATCCAACGCACGGCTTCCAGGCCATGCCACGTGTCGATGTAATCATCGAGCGGTAGCGGCATCGGCGTCGAATCCCACATCGGCACCCGCTTCGTGGCATTGGCACCGCTTTCGTTCTCGCCCTGATAGCTGCGGTCGGCGATATGCCTCTTGTACGTCTTGAGCATGCCGCGGTCTTGGAGGTAGTCGGTGTAACGATTCGGTACCTCCCCCGCGAACTTGTCCCCAGTCTCGAGGACCTCGGAGAATCCAAGGCTCATCAGGCGGCCGGCCAGATCGTCGATGTGCTTCGCCTCCACGATCTCGTCGCGGTAAAGGTGAGCCTTGCCTACGAGGCCGGTGTGGTAGCCCGCAGCGCGCAATGCCCAGACATAGGTCGGAGAGTCAGCGGGGATCTCAGCCCAGTTCGTGTAGACACCGTGATCCCGGACGTAACGCTCGGTCATGAACGATGCTCGCGCCGGCATGCACAATGGGCCTTGGCACGACACTCGAGAGAACCTCACGCCCTCGGCCGCGAGCCGGTCGAGGGCGGGCGTGAGTACCCCCGGATCCCCTGCACAGCCCATCATGTCGCCGCGGTGCTGGTCGGACATGACAAGCACGATGTTCGGCGCTTTCGATGGCAAGGTCGCCCTCCCACACTCGCTGAGCCCGCACCGACCGGTGGCGTAACCCGATGGTGCACGACAGATTATCCCGGGGAGGACGGCCGGTCCCGAGAACCCGAGGTCGATGGCGGCTCCCTCGCCCCTCCCCTGTCCTTGGGTCGTCCAGGCGGAGAGGGTTCGGGGCCGGGTCACCTGGAGTTGGTTCTCCGACTCTTGGACGCCTGTCCGGGCGGCTCACCGGGCGGCGATCGCTGCCAGTTGCAAGACTGCCCGCTATGAGCCCTCTTCCCCTGCGGAACCCGGACCGGCGCAGCCCCGCTCCCCCGCCTCGATCCTGAACCTGGAGTTCTCGATGTTCCTGCGGGCTCGCACGGTCCTCTCGGTCTTCCGCTCGGCATTCGGGAACCCGGTACTTCGCAGGGTCGGCTTGGCTTACGCATTGTTCGGCGCGGCTGAGTTCGGAATTTGGATCGCCCTGTTGGTGTTCGCCTACGGGCATGGCGGGCCGACGGGGAGCATGCTGATGGTGCTGATCCAGCTCATCCCTTGCATCGTCCTCGGCCCGTTCCTCGGCGCACTCGCCGATCGCAGGCGTCCCAGCCGCGTGCTGTGCGTGGGCTACGGGTTTCAGGCGGTGTCCATGGCGGGAGTGGCCCTCGCCATCGGACTCGGTGTCCCGGCGGTCGTGGTGTTCGTACTGGCGCCGCTCACGTCTCTCAGTCTTACGATGACGCGACCGGCGCAGGCCGCCCTCTTGCCGGCAATCGTCGGTACCCCCGATGAGCTGACCGCCGCCAACGTGATGAGCGGTTGGACAGACGGGGCCGCGGCCTTGGCCGGCCCTGCGGTGGTCGGAATCCTGCTCGCCTGGCACGGACCCGGCCTGGCCGTGAGCGCAATGGCGGCCATGACCGTCCTGTCCACGATTCTCGTGGCCGGCGTGACCGGGCCGGCGGCTGCGGTTCCCTCCGAGGGCGCCCTTGATGACGCGGGCGACGGCGGGACGGAAAACCGCTCCTTTGTCGATTCGATCTCGGATGCACGACGGGCTCTCGCATCCATGAGGTCTGGCGCTCGCTCCAATCTGGTGGTGACGATGCGCAACCCGCAGATCAGGGTGCTTCTGATCCTGCACACCTTCTACTTTGTGCTCATCGGCGCCCTCGACCTGTTTTGCGTCGTTCTCGCCGTGAACCTCCTGCACATGGGGCCGGGCGGCCCGGGATTCCTGAACGCGGCAATCGGTGGCGGCGCTCTGCTCGCTGGGTTCGTCACTGCTTTCCTCGTGGGTCGACCCCATCTCATCAAGACCCTTACCATCGCCCTTTCGGTCGCGGTGGTGGCCCTGGCGAGCATCGACGCGGTCCACAGCGTGCCACTCGCCATTCTCCTTATCGGCACCGTAGGCCTCGCTGGCACGGTCTTCGACATCACCGGCAGGACTCTGCTGCAGCGGTCGGCCCCTTCTGACGCGATCGCCGGATCGTTCTCGATACTCGAAGCGCTCATGGACTTCGGCCTTGCGTTGGGTGTCGTCCTCGTACGTGTGGCGATCGCCATTGGAGGCCTGAGGGCGGCGCTCTTCACGCCTGCCGTCGTCGCCCTTCTTCTCATCGCCGGCTTGTGGCGTCCTCTGAAGCGGATCGATGTTTCAGCGACTGTGCCCCAGGTGGAGATCCAGCTGTTGCGTTCGATACCGATCTTCGCCGCTCTGCCGGCACCCTCGCTCGAGGGAATCGCGCGAGAGCTCCAGCCGGTGGCGGTGTCATCGGGAACGGTCGTGATCAACGAGGGTGAGCGCGGTGACTGCTACTACGCCGTCGCGCAAGGCGAACTGGCTATCTCGCGTCAAGGCCGGGTCGTGCAGACGGTCTCACGAGGCGATGGCTTCGGCGAGATAGCCCTGATCCGTGACGTCCCTCGACAGGCTTCGGTAACCGCTGTCACGGACGCCTCGCTCTACTCGCTTCACAAGGAGCTCTTCGTCCAGACCGTGACCGGACACACCATCGCGGCATCGACGGCTGGGACTATCATCGCCAGGCATCTCGGGGACGAGGACGGGATCCGATCCGACAGCGGTGACTCAGAGGTCAGAGGGTGACCGAATTGGGATCCGGGTGGTCATACGTCCCAACAGGTAACGACGCATGCGGGCCGATCGCTCGTGGTGCGCGCACGGCGAAGCATGACCGGGTAGAACTCTCTCTGTTGCGCCCGAGCTTGCCTGGGTGAGGGCCCGCCCCGACACGGGCCAAGCCGGTATGCCACCGACACACGGCGCGATCTTCCGGTAGTGAGAGGGAACGATCACACGGTGAGCACCGATTTCCGACACGCACAGTGATTTCCGTCAAGGTCCTCGGGCCGTGCGTCGATCCCGTTATTCATGACGGCAACCTTTCGACTGGTCGAAGTGGGTGGAGGAACCACCCTTGTCGACGATGGGACGGGGCTCGCCCTCGCTCTACGGGAGGCGGATGACCCCGACACGTCACCGTGGCGCTTGGCTGCACTGGCCAACCACGTTGAGGCCGACGTGCGCATGGCTGTCGCTGTGCACCCTTCTGCCCCGGCTCTGACCATCTTGCGACTTCGACGTGACCTCGATCCCCGCGTCCGAGTGGTCTTGTCGGGATGTCGCGAGGCACACCGATGAAAGTCTGGATCGACCAGGATCTCTGCACCGGCGACGGTCTGTGTCAGGAGATCGCACCGGCGGTCTTCACGCTACTCGACGACGGCCTCGCCTATGTGAAGGAGAGCGACGACATTCGGAGCGACCCGGGCGGCGCGGCAGGCATGGCTCTCGTGCCCGAGGAGTTGGAAGTATCCGTCACCGAGGCTGCCGAGGAATGCCCTGGAGAGTGCATCTTCATCGAGCAGACTTGAGCCCTGCTCGATCTATACGAGCCTCGTGCTCATCTTCGGGTTGGTGCAGATCGCCGCATTTTTGCCGGTCCGTCGACGCCCTGATGGGCGGGTGGACGTGTTTGCACGGCTTGAGCTGGCGTTCCGAGACACCCGCAAGAGGCAATGGAGTTGGGCGCTTTGGACGCTCGGGTTCCAATGCTGGTGCGGAGTTGATGGTTGAGAGTCCAGGCGTGACGCGAAACAGCCCCGGCACTAAGTACCGAGGCCATTGCCGCGAGCTGAACGCGGGAGACGTACGCCAATGCGATTGCATCCTCTCTGGCCACCTCGAAAAGTGTCGTGGGAGGCGTCAGACAGTTACGAGGTTCGTTTCCTGATTGTCGATGGCAGGCAGAGCTGACTCGTCTGTCTTCCAGATCCGCACGCCGAGCAACGTCATCGCTACCGCGAATGGCGCCATGAGCAAGACGACCTTGGGAAGGCCGACGGACGCCGTCTGTTCAGCCAGCTCAAAGCCCACCGCGAAGAGGACAGCTAGCCAACGTGGCACGCGACGACTCCGCCAGAGAGCGACTCCCATGATGATCGGCGCGAGGAACTCGCTAAATGCGTAGACGTCGGTGAACGCCCGACCCGGTCCGGAACTGAAGTCCGTGATCAGGAACCGGGCAGCCGCCCCACGCGTCACGTGTGCCGTCGCTGCAGCAGCGAGGTTGATGCCGACGAAGACGTTGACGATGACACCACAGAGAGCACCGATTTCCCCGATCAGGGCCGCAACGGTGGCAGCCGTCGCACCGCGCTTGCGGACCAGCATGGCGATCGCCGCATACGAGACGGCGACAGCCCCAAGCGCTAGTTCGCTTAGCGAGCCCGAGACATAGAGCTGTGTCGAGTGATGCGCTGCGATCGGCAGCACCTTGATTGCAATCGCCGTAGTCGTGACGATTTGGTCGGTACCCTTAGGATCAACACTCCGGCGCCGATGTAGAGGGCGGCGGTGACGGGAAGGGCGAGGGCCAACATGCGCTGGCGTGTTTGGACGGCGTTTGTCATTGAATTCTCCAGTCTCGGGTGATGTGAATGCGAGAATGAAGTCGGATGCGAATCCGGGCTTACTGGGCCGCCGCATACTCCAAGCGGCTGATCGAGGGAGCAACCTCGGGGGCGGTATTGCGCTGGTCACGCCACAGGGAGATACCGAGGCCGATCAGGGCGATACCTGTGGGGACAGCCATCGGCCGGTTGAACGATTGTGGCAGTACCTTGAGCGCCACGGTCGCCACAGTGCCCAATGCAAGAAGCGCAGCGGCCCACCGGGCCACGATGCGGGCTCGGAACAGTGCGATGCCGAAGAGGAGACCGCCGACCAGGTACGCGAGGCCAGAGATGTCGAAGAGGGTCTGCATTCCGCCGATGCTGTGGGCAGGCGTGCCACCGAAGGCAGCGACAACCACGTTGTTCACGTAGCCGGGCGACGAGTGCGCCAGTCCGGGGAGGACGAACGCGGCGATGACCTCGGTGCTGAGCATGAGGAGGTACCCGGCGCCGAACACCAGGTAGCCGACCAGACCCAGCACACGTGTCTGGCGGACCTGACGCAGGTACATGCCGGTGATGCCGGCCAGCGCCAGCGCCGACATGACCACCTTGGCGATGCTGCGCACCAACCAGTCGTGGGTGGTGACCGAGGCGACGTTCATGGGCGGGTGCTGGATCTGGACGGCGATGAAGATCAGCCCGGCCACCGCGGCGCAGATGCCGGCGGCCCGGGTGAGGCGGGTGGTCGTGATGGTCATGACTGGGCTCCTTCGTCCTGAGCGGGGAATGTTCCGGCGCTGTTGTGGACGGTAGGAAGAGATGTGGTGACGCGACATCACCAGGTGATGTGACCGAGGTGGTGATTTCGCATCGGACCTGGTCAGGGGGTACTTCAGGCCCGCGTCAGTACTGCTTCAGGCGTCGCGGGTCCTCGACGACAGGTCTAGTTCCTGGGCCCGGCGAAGGGCCGCCCGACGGTTGTTGACCCCAAGCTTCATGTAGATGCTCTTCGTGTGGGTCCGCAGGGTGTTGAGCGACACCATGAGCTCACGAGCGATGTCGGGGCCGCTCAGCTCGGACCCAAGGAGCCGAAGCACGTCCAGTTCCCTCTCGCTGAGCGGCTCGATTAGCCCCTGCTTCTTCGGCAAAGGACGCCCTGGTGCAGCACCAGCGGCCAAGAGTTCTGCGATGTAGGCAGGAGCGATGCCGCGTCTAGCGGCCTCCCTGAACAGGGAGGTCATCGGCTGGCCCTCCTCCATGTAGACGTGCACGTAGCCTTCGGGCTCCGAGCCCGTCAGGGCCCGTTCCAGCGCGCCCAGGGCGGCGGCGCTTTCCCCCTGGGACTGGAGGGCGAGCGCCTGGAGCACCAGGATCTCGATCAAGCTGCCGGCCCGAGCCCCGGCGGCAGCCGCCTCGCCGAGGCGCCCGAGCAGAACAAGCGCTTCGCCGATCAAGGCTTCCGCGCGCTCGGACTTCGCTCGCGCCAGAAGCAGCCTTGCCAGCGTGATGTGCTCGAACTCGCGCAGGTAGTTCAGCTCGTCGTCGCCGGAGACGCCCGCCTGGCGGGCCCACCCGAGAGCCTCTCGTAGCTGTGCGCTGGCGATCCACAGACGTGCTCGGAGCGCCGAGACTGGTCGAACATTGGGGAAGAAGTCGCTGACGTAGAGGTGCTCGGCCTCGTTGATGATCACCAGGGCCCCTTCCAGATCCCCTTCGGCTGCCCGTACTCGGGCAGTGGCGACACGCCAACGGTACGGGAACTGCGGCATCCCGGCGTACTCGCCGAGCTCCTGCGCCTCTTGGAGGTGCTCGTTGGCCGCCGCCAAGTCGAGGCGCTCGAGGAAGAGCTCGCTCATCCCCACGTGCATGTCGGCCGTTCCTCGCACAAGGGACCGGCTCTGCTCGGGTACGAGATCCAAGGACTCCTGGTAGGTGCCCAGCGCATCCTGGAGGCGGCCCTGCACCACGCAGATGTCGCCGAGCGCGATGGTGGCGCCAAGTGCGTCGGCCACGTGGCCCGCACGCCGCAGCCCGCCAACGCACTCGCTCCAAGCTCGGTGCGCCGCCTCAAGATCCCCCTCGGTCCACGAGACGATTCCCAAGAACCCGGCCGCTCCGGCGCGCGCGACGTAGTCGTCCTCGGTGGCGACAGCGAGAGCCCGCCGTGCGTGGTCGACGGTGGCCGTCATATCGCCTCTCGCCTGTGCCAGCGCGGTTCGGTACATCTCGATCTGTCCTGGGACGCGGCGGAGCTTCCCCTCGTCGACGAAGGCGATCCCAGTCGGGGGCGCTGGCGATCCCGGCTCCTCGTCGACCAGTGGGGTGACCTGGCGCTCGGCGTCGTCCAGTCGATCCTCGATGCCCGCCAGCACGCCACTCGCCAGCAATGCCCCCGCGAAGCCCACGCTGAGCACGGGACGACGGCGGACGAGGTCGTCGGGTAGCGCCTCGATCCAGCCGCGCAACGCGGTCTCTTGCCGCGCAATGCGAATCGCAGGGAGCGCCCCCTCGACGAGCTCCGCCGTCCGATCGAAGTCACGAGCGGCCAGCGCGTGGTCGATGGATTCGTTCCACAGTCCCTGGCCCTTGTACCACTCGCTCGCAAGGCCGTGAAGCTCGAAAGCATGCTCGGGTTGCTCATCCTCGAGGTGGGCCTGCAGGACGTCGGCGAAGAGGTGGTGGTAGCGGTACCACTGACGCTCGTCGTCGAGGGGGACGACGAAGAGGTTCCGCCGTTCCAGTGTGGCGAGCATCGCGTTGCCGCCGCTGCGCCCGGTCACCGCGTCGCACAATGAGCCGTTCAGGCGGTCGAGGATGCACGTGTCCAGGAGGAATGTCCGGATCTCGTCGGGTAGGCGCTCAAGGACCTCCTCGACGAGGTAGTCGACGATGTAGCGGTCGTTGCCCGTGAATCGTGCGACGAAGTCTGTGACGTCCTCTCGTCCCTCCATCGAGAGGGCGGCGAGCTGCAGGGCGGCGGCCCACCCCTCGGTGCGACCCTCCAACGCAGCGACATCATCGGGGTCGAGCCCAAGGCCCATCACCTCGTTGAGATACGTCGATGCTTCCTCGTTTGTAAAGCGAAGATCAGCGGCTCGGACCTCCACTAGATCGCCCCGCGCCCGTAGTCGGGTCAGTGGAAACGGCGGATCCGCGCGGGTGGTGATCAGCAGGTGGACCTGTGGGGGGAGGTGGTCGAGCAGGAAGGCCATCCCCTCATGGACAGCTGGGTCGTCGATGACGTGGTAGTCGTCGAGCACGAGGTCGAGCTCGTCCGGTAGAACACTGAGTTCGTTGACCACGGCGGCAAGGACGCCTTCGGTCGGTACCTCACCCGATTCGAGGAGCGGAAGTATGGCTTCCCCGAAGTCGGCCACGTCCGCCGCCTGAAGCGCGGTGACCACGTCCGCCCAGAAGGCAGCGGGCTGGTCGTCGCTCCGATCGAGGGCAAGCCACGCGACCGTCCGGTGGTGGGCGGTGGTGCGAGACGAGAGCCACTGTGCGACGAGTGAGGTCTTGCCGAACCCCGTGGGTGCCGAGATGAGCGTCAGCTTTGCCCGCGCTCCGCGATCCAGCCGCGCCGCGAGCCTGGGCCGTGCTACCAGGTCCGTTCGGGGCCTGGGGAGGTGCATCTTGGTCGCAACCCTCGGGCTTGCCATCGGTCCTCACTTCGGGCGTCGCCCGCAGGTGTGATCTTCCCAGACCAGACGGGACGCGTCGGCCGTCGAGTACCCGGCGCGGTGCCAGGACCTGGTGGCCAGGCCACGGCCTCGTGGGGCGGGGCCCGAATCGGGCTGGCTAGATCAAGAACGCCCTGGCTGAGGGCTCGCGCCCCGGATTGCACCATATGAACCACCACGTGTGGTGAGGACCGATCACCACATTCGCTTTTACCTTCCAATCAGCGACACACGGGTCGCGACCAGCACCACGGAGGAGAGCGATGAGCCAGACGGGTTCCAGGGCAGGCAGCGGGCAAGCAGTCGAGTCCTACGAGATCTGCCTCTGGGGCCACCTCGGCCCCCTATGGGCGACCCGGCTCGAGGTCTCGAACCTCTCCCGCGAGAGCGACGGCACCACCGTCCTCCGGATCGAGGACATCGACCAGGCCGCGTTGCACGGCCTGCTCCACAAGATCCGCGACTTCGGCCTCCCGCTGATCTCGGTCGTGCCCGTTGACCGAGTCGACACGACCCGACGCACGGATAGATCCCTACTGACTACAGACGACTGAAAGAAGGACCGACATGACCACCCTCACCGCTACCGCCATTCCGTCCACCGCGACGCATCAGGCCGGCGCCATGAGCCCCGAGAGGAAGCTGGCGATCGCCGTCGGCGTCCTCTTCTTCATCACCCACATAACCTCGATTGCGGCGATCGTCCTCTACCAGCCGGTCCTGAATCGCGCCGGTTACGTCCTGGGCAACGGCGCCGCCAACGGCCGCATTCTCTTTGGCGGTCTCCTCGAGGTCATCCTCGCCGCCGCGGTCGTCGGCACGGCGGTCACGCTCTACCCCGTCGTCCGGCGGCACAACCGAGCGTTGGCAATGGGCTACGTGGGCCTGCGGACGCTCGAGGCAGGTATCATCGTGACCGGCATCGCCAGCCTGCTCGCGGTGGTCACCCTCCAGCACGACCTGGCCGGCACCGCTACCAACGCCGTTGCGCTCACGACCGTCGGCAGGGCGCTGGTGGCCGTCCATAACTGGACGTTCATCCTCGGGCCTGGGCTGGTGTGTGGCATCAACACCTTAGTGATGGCCTGGGCGCTCTACCGCTCCAAGCTCGTGGCCCGCTTCATCCCCGTCCTGGGAATGATCGGCGGCCCGCTCGTTTTCGCCGCCAACGTCGCCGTCATGTTCGGGGTGCCCCGCGGCGACCTCGGCCTGTTCGTTCTCCCGGTGTTCGGATGGGAAATCTGCCTCGCTGCTTTCCTGATTCTCAAGGGATTCCGATCGACGGCCACAACGCCGGGTGTCTCTTCGCAGGCTCACCTGCAGTCGACCGCTGTCTGACCAATGATCGATACGGCGCTCCGATGGCGGATCTCCATCCCGTCATGGCCCTCATCGTCTCGTCGCGTCCGTCATCGTGGCGCGAGGATATGCAGCGAAGGAGCGGATCCAGAGACCGGGCCTTCTGAAGTACGTGCCCCCGCACAGAGTGAACCCCTCTCGGCGGTACGAAGCTGCACGGGTCTTCGGGTAGCCGTCCGAGAAGTGGTCGGGCGGGCCGGTCCGGGGGCTCCTGGGGGGCAGACTCCTCCCGGCAGGGATCGGGTTGCCCCAAGTCGACTTCGGTGCCCTGCCTCTCTTGTCACCCTGGAGAGCGCTCGACTAGCTCGTACAGCTGGCTGTCGGGAGCGAGAACGTGAACATAGCGTTCGCCTACATAATTCACAGGCTCGTCGACCGCGAAACCGGCGGAACGTAGTTCGACCACCGCGCTGTCGAGGTCATCGACCAAGGAGCCGATCGAGCGCTCGGTCAGGCCGATTCCCCCGGGAGATGCGACGGCAAAGGTCGCCCCATCTGGAAGTCGAAACACGTCCGCCTCAGCTTCTGGCACGTCCATTTTCTCTAGGCCCAGTATCTCGTTCAAGAAGGTCCACATTGGATCGCGTTGCTCTGTCGATGTGCGTAAACGCGAACCCGTCCTCGCCGGGGATGTCGCTGCGCTCCGAGCGGACCGTTTCCTTCCGGGCCAATGAGCGCAGATGACCGGCCACAGCCTGCGGTTCGAGCGCCGTCAACTCGACCACCGCCCCAGCGTAAAAGAGCTGGCCCACCACGGCGGCGGCGTCGAGTACCTGTCGCTCGCCAGCCGTCAGGCGCTCCAGTCGTGCCGCCAGCAATGCGCCGACCACCGCCATCTCCGGAATGCTACGCCGCCGCTGGGATATGCCACCTGGCGTGCGTGGGCGGAGGCGGAGGGGCACCGAGGGGCACCGGACCCATCCGACAAGTGCCTGATCCTTCTCGCCTCGCCTCAGAGGCAACCCGCGCAATATTCGCGGCGCCTTGG
>CAWEMO010000004.1:0-339176 GCA_963810195.1 uncultured Acidimicrobiales bacterium
GATCTTGGCGATGCCGGGGTTCTGCTTGGCCGCCGCGCTGGACTGGCTGTTGAATGTGCCGGTGGTGACGGCCGCCACGACCTGGCCCTGGAACTGCTTCGGGATGCCAAGAGCCGTGAGGCGCTTCACGAGTGAGGCGATGAGCACGCCGTTGACGAGGGAGCCGAGCACGGCGACGCCGGTGACCGCCCCCAGCTCCCGGCTGGTGTTGGTCATCGAGGCGGCCATCCCCGAGTGCTCGGCGGGGATGGACGACAGCGCCGAGGCGGTCACCGGCACGACGACGATGCCGATGCCGATGCCGGCCAGGGGCAGGGACCAGCCCAGCGTGGACAGCCCCGAGGTGGGGGTGAGGACCCAGTCGGTCAGGAGGATGCCGGCGCCGGCGAGCACGCACCCCACCGTCATCGGGATGCGGGGGCCCGAGCGGGCCACCCAGCGGCCGGCAATCAGCGAGGACAGAATCATCCCGGTCGCCATGGGCAGGAAGTCGAGCGCGAGCCCGTAGCCGGTGGTGGAGCCGACCACCTGCAGGTACAGCGCCACGAAGAAGAAGATCGAGAAGGTCCCGAAGTAGGTGCAGAAGGCCACCAGGTTCGAACCGGCGAACATCTTGCGGCGGAAGTAGCGCAAATTGAGGACCGGATTCTCGGCCCGCTGCTCCACCCACACAAACGCAGCCCCCAGGACGACCGCGGCAGCGAAGAGCAGATCGATCCACCACCTCAGGTAGCCCGACGACTCCCCGGCGATCGTGGCGTAGGTGACCGAACACAACGCCCCCGCCCCGAGCACGAAGCCGGCCAGGTCGAGGTGGGCGCCGCCGCGGTCGGAGGTCTCGGGCAGCACGGCGGCCGCCCCGACCAGTGCAACCAGGCCGAAGAAGAGATTGAACCAGAACACGGCACGCCACGAGTACACACCGACGAGCACGCCGCCGATCACGGGCCCCATCGCCAGTGCCAGGCCCGACACTGCCGCCCAGGCACCGAGCGCCCGAGCGCGGACCTTGGTGTCGGGGTAGAGGTGGCGGATCATCGACAGCGTCCCCGGTTCGGACGCGGCGGCCCCGAGACCCATGACCACCCGGGCGGCGATCAGCATGTCGGAGTTCACCGCCAGCGCCCCGATCAGGGAGCCCGCACAAAAGACGACCACGCCGCCGAGCATCACCTTCTTGCGCCCGAACAGGTCCCCGAGCGTGCCGGCCGTGAGCATGAAGGCGGCGAACACCAGGGCGTAGGCGTCGATCACCCACTGCAGCTGGCTCACGCCCGCGTGCAGGCTCGACTGCACCGCCGCCAAGGTGACGCTGATGATGGTGTTGTCGAGGAAGGTCAGGAAAAGGACCACGAGCAAGGTGGCCAGGCCCAGGTGTGACCGGATCCTGCCGCCCCGCTGGCTGGCCGTCCCGGTCGCCCCTCCGACGGCCACGCCGGGTGGCCTGGGCATGGAAGGCATCAGCGCCTCCTCTTTGGGGCCATGACCCAATCATGGGGGCGGATGACCCAATTGACCAGGGACAAAAGACCCCGGAAGCTCGCCCGCTCGCTATTCGTGGCGCGCTGAGCATTATCGTTCACTCAGGGCCGGTCGGGTTTGGGGTCACGCAGACCCGGCAGTAGGCCCGATGCAGAAGCGCAGCGGCACGATCTCCACCTCAATGCCCACGGGTGCTGAGCAGCTCGTGCAGGACGGCGTCGTCATCGACCACCGAACCTCCCGATTAGGGCGTCTGGTATCCCCAATCAAGCACTCGGGGAAGCCTCTGCAGATGAAGGTCGGGCTCCGTTTTCATCCGCTGGTCCCGACGCCCGACCGGAGACCGAAGGATCCACCAGCTTCGCGACGGCGCCTGTCTCTCTGGAAAGGAAGGCGCCCATCTCCTGGATCGTGCTCATCAATGGTCCCGGAAACACAACGGTCGTGTTCTTGTCCACACCGATTTCAATCAATGTCTGCAGATTGCGAAGCTGAAGCGCGAGGGGGTGCGCCATCATGATGTCCGCGGCATCCCCGAGAGCAGAGGCGGCGAGGTACTCACCTTCAGCTGCGATGATCTTCGCCCGCTTCTCCCGTTCTGCCTCGGCTTGACGCGCCATGGCCCGCTTCATCGTTTCCGGCAGCTGAATGTCCTTTAGCTCGACGATCGTCACGAGCACGCCCCAATCGAAAGTCTCAGCCTCGAGGATCTCCTTGATGTCCACATTGATGCGATCGGTCTCGGCGAGAATTTCGTCAAGCGTGTGCTGGCCGACGACTTTGCGCAGCGTGGTTTGGGCGATCTGGTTGATGGCGACTTCGACACTTTCGATTGCGACGACAGACTTCGTCGCATCGATGATTCGGAAATACGCGACAGCCGAGACATCAACGCTCACGTTGTCGCGCGTGATGATGCCTTGCGACTGGATCGGCATCGTCACAATTCGAAACGACACCTTCCGCAATACGTTGATGAAAGGCACGATTACGACAAGCCCCGGGCCCCTCTCACCAATGATGCGGCCGAAACGGAAGACAACACCCTTCTCGTATTGCCGCACGATGTGAAGAGCGAGCGCAAGAACGATGAGCGCGAGCACCCCAATGATGACGATTCCCGCAATCAGTCCTTCCATGTCCGTTCTCCTCTGGACAGTGCCGACAAACCAAGGCCGCATTACGTCTCCCTATGAATCGTGGTTCATCGCTGGCCAGAACGAACAGGGACTTCCGACCATTTCAAGCCAGGTGGGTGCGTACCGAGAGGACAGAGTTCCACCCACGGCGTGGTTGGGACCTGGAGCGAAGGTAATGGTGCCCCGGTGCGGGGGCGGCGGTCCGGGCGGGGCACCGAAGGTCGGTCCCCCGTCCTCGGCACCAGGACCCGAGCAGTATGATTCAGGGGCTTGGGCTCAAGGGGTGGCCGCGACATCTCCTGACCTGGAGCGTGTCAGATGGAGCACCCGAGGGCGTAGGCGCCGCTCGAGCCAAACGGATCTCGAGGTCCGCGGCGAGTACGAAGGCGGTGCTCGCCGGGGCGAAGCTGACAAGAGAGCCGAGGCGTTGACGGAGTTCCTGCCTCAACTGTGCAGGATTACGTCGTTCGATGGGGGTTCGTGCGACGGGGCGTTCCGGTGTGCGGCACCAACAAGCGGTTCGTCGACAGGGTGATCCACGATCTCAGGAGGGACGGGGTCTTGGCGACGACGGTGTGCGCCATGATACGCGAACGCCGGCGGCGCGGCCCGGCTCGCTGAGCATGCCCATGCGGGCGAGGAGATCAGGGTCGGCATCGAGGCTGGAGCGTCCGACGAAGCCATTGCCTCTCGCATCGGCCGGCACCGCTCGACGATCTGGGGCGTGAGATTGCGGCCACCGGTGGGCGGAGGTGCTACCGGGCGGCGATGGCCGAAGAGCGAGCGGCACGAGCCGGCCGGCTCCGGCGGCGCAAGGCTCCCTGGACCGAGCAGCGCCCCTGGCTGTGGGAGGAGGTCCAGGCACTGCTGCGCACCAAGAAATGGTCGCCCGAGCAGATCGCCCACCGGTGCCGGCAAGGAGCACCTCGACCGGCCAGAGTGGTGGGTGTCGCACGAGGCCATCTACCAGGCGGTCTTCGTCCAGGCCAAGGGCGAGCTGCGCAAGGAGCTCACCGCCTGCCTGCGCTCGGGCCGGGCTCGGCGACGTCCTCGTTCTCGAGCCTCCTCTGGACGAAGCGCGATCCTCGGGATGGTCAACATCTCCGAACGCCCCCCGGAGGTCGAAGACCGGGCCGGCCGGGCCACTGGGAGGGTGACCTCATGATCGGGGAGGGCGGCGCCAGCGCCGTGGCCACGCTGGTGGAACGCCCACCCGCATGGGCATGCTCATCAAGCTCGAGAACCGCACCGCCGAGCACTCGTCGGCAGTGGCGAAGAACATCGTGCGTCTACCAGAGCACCTGGCCAAGTCCCTCACTTGGGATCAGGGGATCGAGATGGCCACGCACGCGGCGTTCGGAGTCGCCACCGGCGTCCCCGTCTACTTCTGCGACCCCCATTCGCGCCTGGCAGCGTGGGAGCAACGAGAACTGGAACGGCCTCGTCCGTCAGTTTCTGCCCAAGGGCACCGACCTGTCGGTCCACTCCCAAGAGGACCTCGATGCCATCGCTGCCTTACTCAACGAGCGCCCACGCAAGACCCTGGAGTGGGAGACTCCAGGGGAACGATTCAACCGACTGTCGCGGCCACCCCTTGAGTCCGCCGGGGGCGTTCGATTCTGGGCGGGTCCACGCTGACGCCACTCGCCTGGAGACCGCTCGACTCCGGCAGTTGCGCGCTCTCCGACCATGGGCGCGACAGCTCCCACACCCCGTGGTGATCGCGATCACCCGCCTACGGTGGTGCCTTCCGCTCCATCACGTCGCGGATCACCGCGGAGACCGTCTGGAAGAGGATGACGACGTCGCACCATAGGGACCAGTTCTCGATGTACTGGTTGTCAAGCCGGGCGCGCTCGTCGATCGACGTGTCCCCTCGCAGGCCGTGAACCTGCGCCAGCCCGGTGAGACCCACCGGTACCCGGTGGCGGTCGTCGTAGTGCGGGATCTCGGTCTTGAACTTCTCCACGAAGAACGGCCTTTCGGGGCGGGGACCGACCAGGGACATGTCCCCCCTCAGGATGTTCCACAGCTGCGGGAGCTCGTCGAGCCCGGTGCGGCGCAGGACCCGGCCGGTCCTCGTGACCAAGTCACTGGCCGGCCTCCATTCCGCGTCCGAACGGGGATTGGTCTGCATCGTCCGGAACTTGAGGACCTCAAAGTCCGCGCCGCGCCGGCCCACGCGCCGCTGGCGGAAATGGATCGGCCCCGGACTCGTCAGCTTCACCACCAGCGCGATCGTCACATAGAGCGGGGAGAGGAGCAGCAGGGCGAAGGTGACCACCAATGCGTCGAAGGCCCGCTTGGCAGTCCGGGCATGGCGATGCAGGAGGGGCTGGTGTATGCGGAGCAGCGGGAATCCCCAGATGTCATCCACATTTCGGCTGCTCACCGCAGTGGCCAGTTCGAAAAGGCGGGGCAGCACGTGGATGTCGACCGAGGCGTCCTCGCATGCCCGGAGAACATCGACCATGTCCGCCTCGCGGGTCGCACCGAAGGCGATGACGACCCTGTCGATCCTCTTCTCGGAGAGCACCCTGCGGAGGGTGTCCACGGTGCCGAAGGTCGGGAGCGTGGAATGAACGTCGTCCACCGCGTCGAGGAAGCCGATGGGGCGCAGCCCGTACTCCGGGTGTTCCTCGAGAGTCGACGCCAGTTGGGCGCTCACCTGCCCCCCTCCGATGAGCAGCGTGCGTTGGGCGAACCACCCGCGCGACCGCAGCCCTCGCAGCAGCGAGTACAGCCCGCAGTGAGCAGCGAGAAGCGCGGCCGCCGAGAGGGCTCCCACTTCGATGAGGGTGGCAGTCGAGATCCCGCGCACCTTGAAGAGGGTCAGGACGAGAAACGGCCACCAGGCACACCCGATCAGTGAGCCGGCCTCGCGGGCCACGCTCAGGGTGATCGGCGCCTTGTAGTGGCCCCTTGCCGCCAGACTTGCTACCACCGTGGCCACCGACGCCCACGCCCACCAGGTGCTGAGGATGCCCAGCGCCGCCGCTACGACGAGCAGGACAATGGCATGGGTGACGACGATGAGGGCCATGGCAGCCCCTGCCGTAGCCCACATCCGCAGGGAGACGGCAGGCCCGATGTTGTCGGCTGGCCTGATGTTGATCCAGGCCCGGTAGCCCAGTCCGACGGCCATGGCCGAGGTGTGCTGCTATCGACCGCTTCGGGGACGATGGTCGGATCAGGCCATTGTCTGGCGGTGCCGTCGGCTCCGGCGCACCATCACGCCGCCGACCACCACGGCCCCGACACCAACGGCTCCCATGGACTCGATGTCCGCGCCCGTGAACGCCAACCCTTCTGAAGACGGTGCCTGGGTCGGAGTCGAGACGGAATGGCTCACCTGCTGTGCAGGCGGATTCTCAGCGCCACCGACGCCCGGCGCCGAGCAACCCGTATAGCAGGTCGAATCGGCGTACGCCGTAGTCGAAACCGCTGCGACGCCCAGGGCGGACACCGCCAGGCCCAATCCCAAACCGAGGAGGTTTCTGATCATCTCGCCCGTACCCCCTTCGTCCCGCAGCAACCGTGCCGCCGCCATCCCAGCCATCCCGGCTGTGTTGTCGGTTAGCCTGCTCCTTCCGGTGTCGTCCGCCCAGGGGAATACGTCCCATTCCGGACCGTGCCAAGAGCGCGAAGAACAGCACCAGCAGGTCTCCCACCTGCACTGATCGCCCACCTGGCAGTCTCCACCGAGTCGGCTGCCTCGAAACACCGCTCCTCGTGGCGCCCTCAGTCGTCAGAGCGCCACCGCCCGTCGTATTTGGCCCCGCCGCTCGTCTGAAGCTCTCCCGCGCCGCCCCACGATTCGGTCTCGGCAACGAACGGAGAGCATCTCTCGCTATCACTCGGCGCCGCCAACACGGAGCGGGTCGGCCCGCCCCTGGCCGCACGCGCACGGCGGCACATCCCGGACGGCTTGATTCTGGTCGAGGAAGACTCACAGTCGTGCTCCTCCCCGCACAGGAGGGCGAACCCGGTCACTCTAAGTTGGCACCAAAGCGCATAGTCGACCACCGGTTGCCCTGCTTGGCCGGGCCATGGCCGTCGACCTGGCACGGTCAACACCTGGCGTACGGCAGCCATAGGTTAGGTGGACATGACCGAAGAACCAATGCACCTCGGCGACGCACGAGGCGAGTGGTACTACTGCTTCAAGCACGAGAAGGTCGAAACGCGTGACGAGTGCCACCAGATGGATCGAATGGGCCCGTACCCCACCCGGGAGGACGCTGAGAACTGGCGGGAGCGCGTTGTAGCACGGAACGAGGCGTGGGAGGACGAGGAGGAATAGGCAAGGTACGAGGGATCCAGTGCCCCGGGCGGCTGTGGACCGATACATAATCGGCCTTGCCTCGCTGTGGGGTGCGAGGCCACACGAAAACAGGCTCTGAACAGGGACGATCTGGCGTCCTCGAGCGGATCAACCACCGCCGTGCTCGTTGTGCAGGTCCGCGAGGATCTGGAGAATCACGTGTGCTTGCGGTGACAATAACTCCTGAAGGTCAATGCCGCTCCAGGTCAATCTCCTGGGAAGCCTTGCAGAATGGTCCAACCGACTTTGCTCCGGCGCCGAAACGAGATGCCGGGTCGTACCAAGCGCTATGGCTCCCGATCGCGAAGATCGAGCCGTCCCATGACCGGCGCCGACCTCGGCGACGCGGTGGCTAGCGTCTGACCGCGAGAATGCACCCATGCGAGAGTTGGTCGTCCTCGGTACGGCGAGTCAGACCCCCACTCGGTACCGCAACCACAACGGCTACCTCCTGCGCTGGGATGACGAAGGGATCTTGTTCGATCCGGGCGAGGGCACTCAGCGCCAGCTCCTGCTGGCCGGCGTGTCACCCTGGACCTTCGGCCGCATCTGCATCACCCATCTTCACGGCGACCACTGCCTGGGCCTCCCCGGTGTTGTACAGCGCCTGTCCCTTGACCGGGTGACCCACCCCGTCGAGGTCCTGTACCCGTCGAGTGGCCAGGTCTACATCGACCGGCTCCTGCACGCGGCAGTGTTTGACGAGAACGTCGACGTGCGCCAGCGGCCGGTAGCCGGGTCCGGCATGGTGGACCCCGGCCCACCGTTCGCGCTGGTGGCGAAGCGCCTCGATCACGTCCCGGACACCCTCGGGTGGCGTCTCGAGGAGCCCGAGGGCCGCACCATGCTGCACGACAGGCTTGAGGCCGCCGGCGTTGTCGGGCCCGCCGTGGGCGATCTCCAGCGTGCCGGTGTTGTCGACGTCGGCGGTCGGCGCGTTCGGGTCGAAGAGATGAGCGTGGTGCGCCCCGGCCAAGTGGTCGCCTTCGTCATGGACACCGGTCTGTGCGATGCCGCCTTCGAACTCGCAGAGGGGGCAGACCTCGTGGTGTGCGAAGCGACGTTCGCATCAACAGAGACTGACCTTGCGCGCCAGTACCATCACCTCACCGCCGCACAGGCCGGGCGAATCGCGGCCGAAGCGGGAGCCCGGAGACTGGTGATCTCGCACTTCTCGCAGCGTTATCCCGATGAGACGATTTTGCTCGATGAGGCCCGAAGCGAATTCGACGATGTCATAGCCGCACACGACCTCTTGCACGTGCCCGTCCCATCACGCCTGGGGCCCGACCCCGAACCGGAGCCGGGTTCTTAGTCGTTAGGACCAAAGCCCTGGGTTGGTCGAGGCCGTGCCGGGGCCAGGTGGGCCGGGGCCGTTCCGACACGCGCAGGCCGATGATGGCGTCGAGGGTCTCGAGCTCCTCTTCTAGGCTCTGGATCCGCCGGGCCAGTCCCCGCCGTACGATCTTGGCGGCGGGAACCGCCCACGCCAAACCAGGCCCGGGCAAGTGCCCCTCAGGGGACTTCTGGCTCTGTCGAAGACGGGATCCGAAGCCCCATAGTAATCAGGGTGCGGACTCTCGGACGCCTGCTCGTCATGGTGGCGATTGGAGCCTTGGCGGTCACAGGCGCCTCCTGCGCGACGTCATCGAAGCCTGCCGCCTCCACGACGAGTGTGCCGCATCCCGTCAGCCCTCCCAAGGGCAGCGTGGTCCCGACCGGCTTCGAGCCGGGCTCTGTCAGCTTCGTATCGACGACGACCGGATTCGCGCTCGGGATCGACTCCTCGTGTCCGGCCGACACCTGTGTGGCCCTGGCGCGAAGCACCAACCGGGGCTCGAGCTGGGTCGCCCTTCCGGCGCCCATCGCCGGCTACGTGGCCCACGGTGGCCCCTCCACCTCCAGCCAGCCGGTCGTTAGCGAGGTGCGCTTCGCCGACGAGCTCGATGGATGGGTGTTCGGTCCAGCACTCTTCGCCACCCATGACGGGGGACGGACATGGCAGAGGATCGACCTGAGCGGCTCCGTGGTCGCACTCGAAACCTCAGGGGGCTACGTCGATGCCGTCGTCTCTCCTTGCCGCGGTGAGGCTGAATGCGCCGGGCCACTCACGCTGGAGCAAGCCCCGGCCACAGGTGGCGCCTTCGCCACCGTGCTCACGGGTCCATCCACCGAGTCGAGCGGCGGCGACTTCCCCTACCTGTCGCTGCACGCCCCCGTCGGCTTCGTGATCCTCTCGGGGGCAGGCCGCTCCCCGGCCTCGTTGTACGCCACCGAGAACCTGGCCAATCCTTGGCATGGCTTCCCCGATCCCTGTGCGTTCGTGGTGCCCTCCTATCTGACCTCGATGGTGGCACCCAATTCGACCGTCCTGTACTCGCTGTGCACCGGGCCCGGAGCGGCGGGAAGCTCGGAGAAGACCATCGTCCTGACCAAGAACGGCGCGGCCACCGTGGTCGGAAGCGCCCCGACCGGTGGGGCTAGTGGCGTGCTCGCGGCCACGTCGTCGGGGACCCTTGTTGTGGCCACTGCTTCGGGGGCCAGCTGGCTCTTCCGGTCCACCGACGGCGGCCATACCTGGTCGACGGCCGTTACATACAGCGACGGGGGTATCGGCTTCAATGACCTCGGCTTCACTACGAACACACAAGGAACCGTCTTGCACGGCATACCCGGTCCTCCTGCGAACTACCAAAGCCAACTCCTCATGACCCACGATGCCGGTGCGAGCTGGCAACCGGTCCGGATCGGCTGACAGACGTCCTCAAGAGCCTGAGGATTCATGCCCTCGTGCTGTGCGCATAAGGGCGCTGCAGTGAGTCAGGGGTCACCCTCGAGTGGCAGGTCCCGGGTCTCGGGGATCGCCCACCAGACGATCGGCACGGCGAGCAAGAAGAACAGGGCGATAACACTGACGGCCGTGCCGATGTTGCCGAGCGGCCCGGCGCTCGCGCCCAGGATGCCCACGATGGTGGGGCCGAGCACAGACCCGGTGTTGCCCAAGCCGTTGCGGATCCACGCCGACGCCTGGGCGCGGACCACCGTCGGGAACAGCTCGGTGGCGAACGCGGAGAGGACGGGGGCCACCCCGATGCCGAAGAATGCCGTGCCCACCAGGAACGGCAGCATCACCCAACGATTCACCACCTGGAAGGTGGTGAAAGCACAGGTCACGGCGCCCACTATGTAGAGCACGGCCGTCGGTCTCCGACCGATCCGGTCCATCAAGTACCCACACAGTGCGTATCCGCCGACGCTCACGAGGGCCGCGGCGGCGAAGAAGGCCCCAGCGATGCTGGTGCTGATGTGGCGCTCGTGTTCTGCGTAGTACGTCCACCAACCGATGGCTGCAGCTGATGCGAGCCCCTGAAGAAACGCAATCGCTCCTACAGCCGCGGCACGGGGCCGCTCCCGTCCCCGCCAGACTGCAAGGGCTTCGACAATCGCCCGACGGGTGGACCTCCTCGAAGTCGGCACACGACGGCGAGCAGCGAGGAGATACGCATGGCTTTCGTGCAGATGGCGTCGCGCCACGGTCACCACCACCAGCGGGATGGCGGCGAGGAGGAAGAAGGCCCGCCATCCGATGGGGTTGTGCAGGAAGCCGACGGCGACCAAGAGACCGCCGAGCACGGCCCCGAGGGGGCTCACGAGGAGCAGCACTGAGAGGTACCTACCGCGGTGCTCAGGCGGCACCTCTTCGGCCAGCAGGGTCACAGCGACTCCGAACTCCGCCCCAATGAACACTTGGGCGCCCGATTGGAACGCCGCGAAGGACCAGAGGTTCCACGAGACCGCGGTGAGCGTGGTGAATACCGTGTAACCGAGAATGGACCACAGCAGAATGGGGCGTCGGCCGATCCGGTCGGCCACGAGCACGATGAAGAAGGCGACGAACTGGCCTGACCCGATCGGGATATTGGCCACGCCCAAGGCGGCGGTGCCTACGTGAAAGCTCTCTTTGAGTTGAGTGAGGAGTACTGCTCGCAACTCACTGTCGTAGGCGTTAAACAGGGCTGCCGGGAGGAGCAGGATCAGCAGGAGTCTCAGATACTTCCTCGACTGCTCTTCCGGGGTTGCTGGACCAGTCACGTGCGAAGTACGGGCCCGCTGTCGGACATCACGTCCGCCAGCATTGCAGTCCCGTTACTCGCTATGTGAACCGCCGGCCGGTGCGCCAGACGACCTCCATCACCCCGCTCCCGAGTTCCTCCACCGATCGTACGGAGCCTGGTACTCGGTGGGTCGAGATCGATCGACCCGTTGGGGATTGCCCGTGACCCGCTGTGGGGAACATTCACGTTCGAGGGGAGCAGCGGCCGTCTAGTGGGAGAAGAGGTGCCATCCAGCGAAGAGCCACACCGCAATGGCTCCCGCACGAACGACCGGATGACGTAGGTAACGCGCCACGATCTCGCCGGCGCTGGGCACCGGCACCATGGTTAGGCGGGACAGACCTTCGAGAGTGCCCAGGGCAGCGAGAACGACCAACCAGAAAGCGAGGCCAATCAGTTTGTTCGAGCCGACCACCACGGAATAACTCTGGCGGATGGTGGCGAGGGCGACGCCAATGTGCGACCGCGAGGTCATGCCTGCCCACGCCTTCTTCGGCGTACCGGCTGATACACGAGGACCCATCCGATGGCCAACCAGCAGGCGAACAGCAAGGCGTGGAACGGCCGGTAGGCGAGTTCGATAGCGCTCAGGGTGAGGTGGTGCTGGTGGGGCGGAGTGAGAAGGCCGAGTACGTCCCAGACGGCCGCAACCAGGATTATCGCTAGCCAGACTGCTGCGCCGGTCTGATTGACGATCCGGAGTGGGGCAACGTCGCCTCCTGATAATCGGGCGCTCGATCGAAGGCGCTGGCAGAGGAACGCACCGCTTAGTACGGCCAGCGCGCAGCCAAACGTGCCGAAGCGGGCACCCCAGGTGAAGCGATGCCATCCGCTCGCCCATGCCGAGACGAGCAGGATGACTACGGTGAGCGCCACGGCTCGGATGCGCCTTGACCTCATTACGGAAGGCTACGGGACAATCGGCCGCGACGTGGCGGTCGACTCGGAAGGGCATCCCAGCGAGAGCCGCGCCGTAGAGTCGGAAGGGCGCATCCAAGATCGCTCAGGGGGCGCGACAGAACGCCCGCACGCCGCCTAGGGCAGTTTGACTGCTGCGAACGAGTCAGCGACCTGAGATCCCCTGGCGCCCACTCTCCGGCTGGCCGCCGCGATCCATCGAGTCGGGTCGACCCGACCCTGTCCGAAGGCGCTACGGGCGCCACTGAGAGCGATCCCACGTGACCTTTCGCGCAACTTTTCGGCCAGCCCGATCTCCACGCCGGCCACCACCCAGAACCAGGAAACCTGAGGGCGCGATCGTCGGCGGGAAAACGTTCACTAATTTGACCGAAAGTGGTCAGGACACGAACGCCCGGTGCCGGCTCCCGTGCGGCGCATCGTCGTCGACGGCTTTCCAAGGAGAGTGAAAGCCGACTTCGCACGCTTGGTGAGCGGACCCCGGCTCTTCCCCCCGACACGGTCAGGACCATCGCCCAGGAGAAGGCCGAGCGCGCGGAAAGGTACCTTCTCGCGGCGGTCGTGGCGGTGCTCGTCGGAGCCCTTCTGGGTCTGCAGTGGTTCCGCCCGGTGCCCTCCCCGATGTTCCGCTCCACCGTGTCGATGTCGGTACGTCTACCCGGATCGGCTCCGTCGTTGCCGTGGCCCACCACGGGTTCAGCGGCACTGTCGGTGGAGGGAACCGGGAGTCTCGGGCACGTGGGGAGCACCCGCCCCGCCCCTATCGCCGGCCTCGCCGGGGTCATGACGGCCTTTGTCGTCCTCAAGGACCACCCGCTCGCCCCCGGGGCCGCGGGGGCCGCCATCCCGGTGACAGCGGCGACGATCACCGCCGCCCGGATCGAGGCGGCCACGCAACAGGCCGTGGTCCCCGTGGCCACCGGCGAGACGCTGACCGAGCTCCAGGCCCTGGAAGGCCTGCTCGTGGCGCAGGGGAACGACATCGCCACCCTGCTCGCAGACTGGGACGCTTCGAGTACCACCGCCTTCGTGGCCAAGATGAACGCTGCCGCCCATGTGCTCGGGCTCGGCTCCACCACGTTCACCGACCCGAGCGGGTTCGCGGGGTCCGTGAGTACGCCGGCCGACCTGATCCGGTTAGGCGAGGCGGCCATGGCGATCCCCAGCTTCCGCCAGATCGTGGCCATTCCACAGGTGACCCTGCCTCTGGCCGGAGTGGTCTACAACCTCAATTTCGATCTGGGTCACGACGGGATCGTCGGCATCAAGACCGGTTCCGACACCGCGGCCGGCGGGTGCTTCCTGTTCGCGGCGCAGCAGAACGTGGCTGGGAAGAGCGTGACCGTGCTCGGGGCGGTGCTCGGTCAGCAGACGATCAGTCCCAACGACGCCGCCGTAGACGCTGCCGACGCCTTGGTGAGGGCCGCTTTTGCCGCCATCGGCACGTTCCATCCTTTTCCCCGGGGGCAGGTGGTGGGCCGGATCGTGACCTCCTGGGGCATGTCGGTCCCGGTGTCGGCGTCGACGTCGTCCGCCCTGGTCGGCTGGCCCGGCCTGAGAGTGCCTGTCCAGGTCCATGCGGAGGCGTTGCCGGCAACCATCTCCAGCGACACCCGCATCGGCGTGCTCCGAGTTGCCCCCGCCGGCCAGAACATCGAGGTGGACCTTCGATCGTCGCGTCGCCTGCCTGGTCCCTCGGCGATCTGGCGGCTCACGCGCTTGTAGGCTTGGCGAAGTCTTTGCGTGATTCGAGCATGAAGGCGTCAGTTCTCAATCCATTGTTTAGCCGTCCGTGTCGGAACCGCCCCGGGCTGCCAAGTGGAACCTAGCCGACGCGTCAATCGCCAGAGGGTCCCTCAAGTAGAGCCCTGTCTGGGAGCGGAATTCGCATCAGCAGTGGTTCGACAGTCGCTTTCAATTCGGCCATCTCCGCCCTAAGCCGCTCACGGCTATCGGCGCTCAGGACCGACTCCGAAGATGCAGAGACGGCACGGAGCATCGAGACAGAGAAGCGCTCAACCTGGTCCAAGAACCGGTGGGCATCGGGGTCGTCGAACAAACTCGGCGATGCCGTCAGCAACATACCCGCCAGGGTCCGCATCTCTTCCGCCGCAGCGGTCGAGCGGGGATCCTCCACGTCGCTGCTCATGATTGCGCTGAACGCTCTCCTTGCCTGGCCGAACACGACCAGCCCTTGCACCGCCACGGACGTTGCACGTTCTCGACGCTGACGTCGGGCAACCAATTCGTCGACGATTAGGCCTGTTACAGCCAGCACCAAGAGGCTGGAAACGATGGAGCCGGTCAGAGAGTGCCGGTCCCACCAAGCCCGGAATCCTTCAATCCACAGATCGAAGGCAATGAGCGTCATGAGGGCGAGGGCTACGAGAACAGCCACTACTCGACGCATGGGATCGTTCCCGATCAAGTTCGTCTTCTACGGCGCCCTGGAGTGAGCATCGGGAAACTACCGCTCCTGCTCGGTAGGTCGGAGCAGAATCTCGTTGACCGCCATATGTCTCGGTCGGGTGACAATGTAGGTGATGGCGTCGGCGATGTCCGTCGCCTCCATCCGCGGTCCAAACTGGTTTCGCATAGATTCGAGTACTTCAGGCCGGTTGTGACCCGCCAGCTCCGTGGCGGTGGCCCCCGGTTCAACCAATGAGACCCTGACGTACCGCTTGGCCAGTTCTTGGCGCAAGGACTCGCTGAGCGCACCGACACCGTGCTTGGTGAGGCTGTAAACGCCGTTTCCGTTACGGGCGACTCGGCCGGCTACCGAGCTGATGTTCACCATGTCGGCCACCTGGCGGGGGCCATCGGTGGCGGCGCGGATCAAGTGGGGCAGGGCCGCATGGGCGCAATAGAGGAGCCCGAGGACGTTGAGCTCGACCATTCGCGTCCACTCCGAGAGCGGTGCCGCTGTTGCCGGACCCAGCAGCATGACCCCAGCGTTGTTGATAAGGATGTCCAGCCGACCCAGGTCTGACACCGTGCGCTCGACGGCCTCCTCTGCCTGGCGCTCATCGGTGATGTCTGACTCCAGCACAAGGGCCGTTCCGCCCTGGTCCCGGATTCGGGCGGCAAGCGTCTCCAACCTGTCTTTACGTCGAGCTGCCAAAGCTACGGCGGCACCCCGGTGTGCGAGGGCAGCCGCGGTTGCCGACCCTATGCCACTTGATGACCCTGTCACCAGGGCAACGGCGCCATCGAGATCCGTTGCGATTGTCTGAGCCTGTTCGATCATGAACCCAAAATACGCACCTGAGCATTGAGTCGCTGTACAGCGAGCTCACCAAGCGCTCAGGGTCGCTCCAGGCCGTCGTTTCCGGGGCGGGTCAGCAGCCCTGACCGCTCGCCCACGGCACTCACCGGTCGCCGCCCTCCCTGCTTCTATGACGACCCGTTCTGCCGGGTCATGACTCCAAGTAATCCCAATATGGAGTGGTTCTCATCCGGACATCCGGGGCGAGGGCGCTCGCCTGCTCGAAGCGATAGAAACCCCTGGGCCGAGCGATACTGAAAGAGAGCATGGGGCCCTTGTTGCTCTAGACCGGTCGGAAGAGGCGACATGGCGGGCCGAACGTTGGAAACCGACGTCTGCGTCGTTGGGGCCGGCTTCGCCGGGCTGACCGCGGCCTGGCGGTTGCACCAGGCGGGCAAGTCGGTGGTCGTGCTCGAGGCCCGTGACCGGATCGGGGGGCGCATCTGGACCGAGCGGCTCACCGGGGGGGCGGTCCTCGACCGGGGTGGAGCGTGGCTGGCCCCAAAGCACGATGCTGCATTCGGTCTTGCCCGCGAGATGGGCGTCTCCACATATAGGACCTGGGTGAAAGGTTCACACCTGCTCGTTGACAATGGCCGGGTCCGCCGTTACACGGGCCTCATCCCCAAGATCAGCCCCTTGGCCGTCCTCACCATCGCGCTGGCCCAGCTGCGTATCGACCGCCTGGCCAAGAAGGTGCCGCTCGAGGCGCCGTGGACCGCTCGGCGTGCCCTCGAGTGGGACGGACGCACCGTGGCATCGTGGCTCGAGCACAGTGGCGTCCGAAATGGCATCGGGCGCGACCTGTTCGACATGGCCGTGCGCGGCTTGTTTGCCGCTGATCTGGGCGCGGTGTCCCTGCTCGACCTGCTCTTCTTGGTCCACGCCCACCACAACACCACCACGTTGTTCTCCATCGAGGGCGGGGCCCAGGAGAACCTGGTCGACGGGGGCATGGGCGCCATCGCCCAAGGATTGGCCGACGCGCTGGGCAACGCCGTCCACCTGAGGACGCCGGCAGAGGCGGTGGCCCAGGAGGCAGATCGTGTGCGGGTCCGTTCGCACGAACGGGAGGTCGTCGCCAGGTGGGCGGTGCTGGCCGTGCCGCCCGCCCTCGCGCTGGACATCGAGTTCGATCCGGATCTTCCCGAGGATCGCCGAACGCTTTACCGGCGCGCCATCGCCGGTTCGGAGACCAAGACCCTGCTCGTCTACGGCGAGCCCTTCTGGCGAGCCGAAGGATTCAGCGGCCAGAGCGCCGAGCCGGGATCGGCCGCCGAGGTCACCATCGACGCCACGCCGGCGAGTGGCTCGCCGGGGGTGCTGGCGTGCTTCACCTTCGGGGCGGTGGCTGAGCGCTTCGACGCCATGGCGGCAGAGGAGCGTACGCCCTTCGGACGGGTGCACTGGGCCGGCACCGAGACCGCCACCCGTTCGCACGGAGCGGTCGACGGCGCCGTGCGTTCGGGCGAGCGAGCCGCGGCTGAGGTCCTCGCCTCGGACCAGTGACCTGACTCAACTTGCTCCACGTCCTTTGCCATCACTCTCAGTGCGTCGTGAGTGAGGACTGCGGACCCATCGGTCATGCGGGGATCGCGCGGCCCGCCCCGAGGCCGGATCGGATCTCGGCGTGCGCAAATGCTCCCACCGGGCGATCCAGGGGGGTCGCCGTCATGCTGGAGTGCACATAGCGGCATGTACCGCCTGGACCCCCTATCCGACGACGACGGCGAACAGTTTCCAGGTCCCAGGCACGCCCCGAAGGTCTCGTCTGAATGTGGCTACCTTCTGGAAGAATTCCGCTGCCTGTGGGATCTGCCAGACGAGATCGACATGCCCTCCGAGCGCACTACAGAAGAGGAGATCGCGGGGGCTTTCGCCGAGGATCTGGTAGGTGACATCTCCGTCTCCGATGTTCACGTACTGAGTCTCGGGAGGCGTGTTCGGAGTTCTCCTCGGACGCGCCCTCACTCTGCGTCGTCCTCGCCGGACTGCATGTGAAGGAGCCTTTCTGCTCTGACGATGGCCGCCCGCTCGCCTTAGGTTGGCCTTGCGTGATCGAGCAAGTCGTTTGGGAACGCGAGGCGGCTCGTGGCCGTTACTAGCCAGGGTCGACCGAGGGGAGCGTTATGGGTATGAGTATCGGTAGAAAAATCCTGTTGTCAGGCGTCGTGGTGGTGATGCCACTTGCCTTGGTTGCCATTGCGACAAGTGGACCCGCCTCCGCAAAGACAACAAAGTTCTCGGGCAATGCGCCGGGGACCGTTAGCTGCTCGGTGATCACCGGCAAGGTTTCGTTCAAGCCACCGCTCAAGTTGACGAGCGGGGGGACGACGATCAAGGCCAAGGGTGCCTTCAGCGTCTGCCACGCCAGCAACCCAAGTGTCGCGATCACCTCGGGCAAGTTCAAGGCCGCCATCACGGGCAGCGCTACTCCTGGATGTGCCGGTCTGGCAGGCGGAACGGCCTCCGAGAGCTTCACCGTCAAATGGAAGGGTGACTACAACGGCACCAAGGCCAAGTTCACCGCCAGCACCATCGTGGTGAAGGGCAGCACCATCGTGACCAACGGGGCCGGTGACGAGGGATTCGAGCTTCCCAACCCGTCCAACGAACCCAACGGCACGACCACAAGCGGGTCCTTCGCGGGTGTCAGTTCCTCGGAGTCCTTCGCCTACACCACGGAGACGGCTTCGGCGTTCTCTGCGGCGTGTGGTCCGGGCATCCACTCCGTCATCATCGGGAGTGGGTCGCTGAACGGCGCATAGTGACAATGACCGACCCAGTCGGTCACCAGTAAGTCAACATTTGGTACCAGGATCCTGGGGGTGGGTTCATCCCATCCCCAGGATCCTTTGTCATGGGATACCGCGAGACTCCTCATCGCGGCACCACCCCTCGGAGAACCGCGCACGGAGGCCTCGGGGCACCACGGCCTTCCGGGAGCGCCTGCGGACGCGGGTGCCCGTCCGGCCTACGGAGGCATCCGACCCCTAGGTCAGATTGTGTGAGGCAAGCCGTATTTTGAATGTCCTGATGGATATCGGTCCGGAAGCAGTCGGCATCAGGAGTTGCGGGCGCCGAGGCGCGCCACCCACGGGGGGAGACGTCCCTCAGCGCTCAACGTCGCAATGGCGAATCTCGGAATGTCGGAAAATGACCGATAGGCGACATAACGGGACACCCAACGCGGACGGAACTTGTTGGTAAACACGAAGAGACGGGGTGCACCAGCGGGATTGAGTCGTCTGATAGCACGAGCTGCGGCCCCGTTCCCCGAGGCCACATCCAGGCTCTGGAGCAGCCTCCGAAACGCCACGAAGTTGAGGGACAGCTCGATGACCCCGTTGTCTCGAGCCCATTGGAGGACGTCAAAGATCATGCGTTCGCCGATACCGTTCGGCGCACTCGGGACGCGACGCATCGCGTCGACCGACAGCTTGTTGCCACTGCACGATGAATATCGCTGGAACCCCATGAGTGCGCCCATGCGATCGCGACAGATGACCACCAGACAAGTCGGCTGGGGGATACTAAACGGCTCCTCAAGGGCGGCAGAGAAGCCCTCCTCGCGCTGCCCTTGCCGAGCCCGGACGGTGATCTCGCGCAACGAGTCGATAAGCGAAGGGGAGATATCGGCCTCGCGCATGATCTCCGTCGTGACACCGAAGTTCGCGGAGCGCTTGACCGCCTGACGAACATTCCG
Source organism: uncultured Acidimicrobiales bacterium (assembly GCA_963810195.1). Classification (GTDB taxonomy): domain Bacteria; phylum Actinomycetota; class Acidimicrobiia; order Acidimicrobiales; family UBA8190; genus Chersky-840. The sequence continues at coordinate 18,950 of CAWEMO010000004.1, forward strand.
CATCCGCGGGCTGTCCAAAGTGAAGCTCGCGACATCGAGGATGGCCTCGTCGCCCAGATAGAGAGTCCTGAACCCGAGACGCTCGTAGAAGGCTAATCGGTCTTCGCGGACGAGCATGATGACCGGTCGTAGACCCTGCTCATTGGACTGGGTCACGAACTGTTGCAGGCAATCGGGGAACTGGTCTCTCGTTCCGATCGGATCTCCCGAGCCGAGTGCGACGCCGAAGAGTGACCTGTATGCAAGCGCCGCGCTCCGGTCCGGTGCGAAGACGTAATCCTTGTCTTCGCGGGTCGCGAACGGGTCGAGGGTGTCGCCGTCGCTGAAAGGGCTGTGGATCAACTCGCGAATGCGAGCCCGATCAGCCAACAGCGCCTCGGAGCGAGTAGGCCCGGAAAGGTCGGAAGCCAGAGATCGTGGGGTACCCGACCCCCGCCGTCGATTGTTGAAAGACACGCATCACCCTATCCTTCGACACTCGTTGAATTTCCCAGTCGGGCTAGTCGTCGTTATCGACCGAGCGAACCCAGTCACACAGCAGGCCGATACCACGACGGAGTCTGCGGAATCACTTCACGTCGACCATCGCATGGTTGCTGCGCAAGCATGAACTCGTCCCAGATCAGAACTGGTCGTCAAATGCGCTCACCCAGTAGTCGTGGAACCGAACCGAAATCGACGAGAACGACCGAGGGAGCCTCGGACGTCGTCCGCTAAGGTCTAGTTCGCCCCGGCCTGCAACTTCTCGATCGGACGAGCGAACGTAGGCGTGTCGGAGACGAGAACGCTGTGGTCGTTGAACTGACCTAGGTGTCCCACGAGGTCGCGATCAAGCAACCGAACAAATGAATCAACCAAATTGGCTGCAAATTCGCTCCCGCTCCCCGCCAAGAGACGCGAGCGCGACTCCGCCTCGCTGAGTCCGGGACGATAGGGCCGATCCGTCCGCATCGAGGCGAAGGCGTCGCAGACACTGAGAATCTGCGCTTCAATGCAGATCTCGTTAGCCCGAAGACCCTTGGGATAGCCGGTGCCGTCGAGTCGCTCGTGGTGTTGACCGATGATCTCGGCAACTTGCCGCATGCCGGGAACGGCCGACACGAGAAGCTCCCCCTGGGCAGGGTGGGCAAGGATGAACTGCCATTCCTCGGGAGTCAGGCGTTCTGCCTTTGTGAGAATTTGCACGGGGACTGCCACTTTGCCGACGTCGTGCAGGCGGGCCGCTAGGTCGCAGCGCCGCTGGGTAAATTCGTCCAACCCGAGTTCGTTCGCCATAGCTACCGCCCAACGGGCAATGGCGCTCCCGTGCTCCACCGGGGCCTGGTAGGCGTCTACCAGATCGGCGAGCGTCTCGAGGTAGCTGACCACCGGATCCGCCGGCCCGCGCCGAAGAAAGTTCGGCGGTGGATCGAAGCTCCCGACGACAAGCCTGTCCCGGCCAGCGCTCTTGGCGGCATATAGGGCACGGTCGGCTGCAGCGGCCAGATCGGCCGGAGTGCGCACGTGGTCGGGATAGGTGACAATCCCGGCCGATACCGTGACGGGAATCTGGAGATTCGCCGAGACCTCAAAGGGCTCCGATTTGATCGCGTTGCTCAAACGTGACGCGGTGCGTTGGGCTTCATCAACCCCCGCACCAGCTAGGAGGACGACAAACTCCTCTCCCCCGTAGCGAGCAAGCACATCCCCCTGGCGCATACCGCGCCGCAGGCGATCAGCGATATCGCGGAGCACCAGGTCTCCTGCAGCGTGCCCGTATCCATCGTTTACCGACTTGAAGAAGTCGACGTCGAATAGCACCATGCTGAGCGGCTGTCCAGAGCGCTCAGCCCGGGCGCAGTCGATCTCATAGTGGGTCTCGAAATACCTGCGGTTCCGGAGGCCGGTAAGCAAGTCGACAACTGCTATGCGACGCTGTTCGCTGACCATCCCCATGAGCCGAAGGATGACCAAGACGAAGAGAAGGGCCGTGCCTGCCGCGATCACGGGAAAGACATACAGGGTGTTCCGCCCCTGCTCGATGAGCAGCACGCCCGGGACAGCGACCGCGGCGAAGCCCAGGCCGATCAACCGTGTCGCGGTCGGAACCCGGCTCTTGGTCGGCGCCGGATCACTCAGATGGACCATGGACGGATCGAGGGCACTGGCGCCGATGAGCAGGTAGTAACCGACCCACATCCCGTCGAGGAGGCCGCCGGGATGGTAGGTCCCGGCGATCTGCTGAAGCGCATACGTGGTATCAGTGGCGAAGAGCAACACCAATGCCGCGCCAAGCAGCCAGAAGGACTTGGTCTTCCTCCCTGTCCCGACGAGCAGCCACAGGGCCATGGCCAGCATGATCACGTCCATGATTGGGTACGCAGCCGATGTGGCACGTGACAAGGTGCCTTGGCCAGGCGAGTTGATGGACGGAGCGATGACGAAGATCCACGACAGCATGGCCGCCGTCACGGCGAGCACACCAGCGTCGATGAGAGCGGCGCGGTCGCCTCCCGGAGACCGGCGACGAATGAAGATGACTAGGGCGACAATGAGAACCGGATAGTGAAGCAGATACAAGACGTCGGAGACAGAGGGGTATCGCGTGAGCTTGAGAAGATCGTTGCGAATGTAAAAGGTGACATCCCCCGCGGCATAGACGGCCTGACTCACGAGAACGAGATACCAGGCCAACGGCCGTGTAGGCCGGTTACGCCAGACGCCGATAATGATGGCACCGACAGCCGAAGCGCTCACCAAGCAGTACAGGGCCACCTTCCAGACTGCTTCGGGACCCCCGCGCCCACTCGGAACGAGGTAGTACCCCGCCAAGACTGCAGAACCGCCGACGACATAGAGCAGAGGCAGGTGAGGGACCGTTCTCCCTTCGTGCCAACGTCTGTGCGGCTGAGCCGCCGAGGTCGCCATGTCGATGCGCGGACCCGACCCCTGAGGTCGGGGCCTTTCTCCCCTCCTTTCGAGTCGGCTCGGCAGTGTCGGAGCATTAGGGCCGAAAGACCCAAAATCGAGCCTCGGCGCCGGCGGTCCACCCGGTCGACGCACAACTGCCTCTGCCACTGTGTCCGAGCCTCCGCAACGAGCCGTGTCCGCCGTATCAGCCGATCGTGCACGCGGTGGCGACATCCCAATAACGGCTACGGCGCACCAGGGGATCCGACGTACGGATCCGCACCGTGCTCACGCCACGAGCGTCACGCAGCAATGTCCGGGCGACGGATCGAGGCGAGCCGTCGAGTCGGGGAGTCCTGCGGCTTCGACGACTCCCTTGATCAGCTCGTGGTTCATCCCGCAGACCAACGCTCGGTGCTCCTCGGACAGGGCGTGAAACGGGCAGTTCGCCAGGGTCATCGTGGCGCCCGCCACCCGTGGTTCGTAGCCGTACTCGGCGAGGAGCCCGCAGACCTGTTCGATCGCCCATGACCGCTGACCCCCGTCCCGCTGGACACGGGCCCCGATGGTGTGCCCGTACTCTCGGGCGACCGATCGGAGGGCGTCGGTCACGGTGACCGATCCGTCGGCTGCCCGCTCCACCGCTCGCGCCAGGAGAAGGGCGGCGACTTCATAGTGACGCTCGGGAACGGTGACGGCGAACTCAACCTGCGCCCGGCGGTACAGCTTCGCCGGTCTGCCCGCTCCTGGGCCACCCCGTCCCGGCGGGCGGCGGAACTCGACTTCGAGGAGACCGAGATCGGCGAGCTTGTCGAGATGGAACGCCGCCACCGAACGGGCGATCCCCAGGTCGGCGGCGGCCTGGTCCCTGCCCACTTCTTCTTCCCGGCCGGCCACGTAGTCATAGAGACGCCGACGCATGGGCTCGTGCAAAGCGGCGAGGGCGGCGAGACGCCCATCTTCCGAGGCCATGACCCCAGTCTAAAACCAATCTACGTTGACAGAATTCGTCCGGGCTTCTAAAGTCCACAACACAAGTCTTTAGAACAAAAGGGGAGCGATCATGGCAGCGACTGCCGTCAGGTCCACGCCGGCGCGGGAGACCGTCGGGCGAGTGCAGGCGCTGGCCCGGCTGGCGGCGGCCAACGCTTCGCAACGGCCCATGCATTCACCTGGCGCCTGACCGGCGACGTCCGGTGCGAAACATCGAAGGAGGGTCGGGGAACGGCGCTCGCGTGACCGAGACGGAGACGGGGCCCCGGGCCACGGCGAAGATCGCAAGCGCCGGAGCACCGGCTCCGCCACGATTCAGCGGCAAGACACTTCACTCGAGGTCCGAGCATCGCCATCGCGGTGTGGATCTCGTGCGTGCCACTCAGGCGGTGGCAGACCTCCTCGATGCGTCGGGTGTGGACAGGGAGAACGAGGGTCTGGCCGGCGCGCCCGAGCGGGTGGCACGATCGCATGCCGAGATGATCACGCTCGAACCCTCCGAGGCGACCACCTTTCCCAACGACGAGGGCTACGACGAGCTGGTCGTGGTCCGTGACATCGCATTCTCCTCGCTGTGCGAGCACCACCTTCTCCCTTTCGTCGGCGCCGCTCACGTCGCGTACCTCCCGGGAAGACGCTTGCTCGGGCTCTCCAAGCTGGCCCGAATGGTGACGTACTTCTCCCGGCGCCTGCAGGTCCAAGAGCGCCTCACCACCCAGGTGGCCGACTGGTTGGTGGCGGAGCTGCAGCCGAAGGGGGTGGGGGTCGTCATCGAGGCCCACCACACGTGCATGTCCTTGCGGGGAGTGAAGGCCACCGGGGCGCGGACGATCACCTCGAAGCTCTTCGCCCTGCTCTGTGACGACCCTCGTTCTCGCCAGGAGTTCCTCGCCCTGGCCTCGACTGCCTCTTAGCTTAGGGAGCCACCATGACGGATACGCAGACCTTCGTGATCGCGGGCGCCAGCCTGGCCGGTGCCAAATGCGCCGAGACGTTGCGCAGCGAAGGATTCGACGGTCGGATCGTGCTCGTGGGTGAGGAGCCCGTTCGTCCCTACGAACGCCCACCGCTCTCGAAGGGATATCTCCGGGGGGAAGTGGGCTTCGACGCGGCCGCTGTCCATGCCGAGGACTTCTACAAGACTCAATCCATCGAGCTCATCACGTCCACCACCGTCACGGCGATCGATCCCACCAGCAAGGTCGTCACCCTCGATCCCGGGGGCCCCTTGCCCTACGACCACGTGCTGTTGTCGACCGGGGCTGCTCCTCGCTCATTGTCCATCCCCGGGTCGGAGCTTGCCGGGATTCACTATCTGCGCAGCATCGCGAGCTGCGACGCCTTGCGTGGAGCCCTTGACCACGCGCACAAGGTCGTCGTCATCGGTGGTGGTTGGATCGGGTCCGAAGTCGCCGCTTCGGTTCGCCAGCTGGGCAAGGACGTGGCCATGGTCGAGGCCGCCCAGGTCCCGCTCGAGCGGGTCCTGGGCACCGAGATGGGGACGATGTTCAAGGATCTGCACATCGACCACGGCGTCGAGCTGCATCTGGGAGTGGGCGTGGAGGCGTTTCAGGGCACACACTCGGCCGAGGAGGTCACGCTCGCCGACGGTACCGCCGTCCAGGGCGACCTGTTCGTGGTAGGTGTGGGCGTCACCCCGCGAACGGAGTTGGCCGAAGGTGCCGGGCTCGAGCTCGGCAACGGGGTCGTCGTGGACGAATACCTCGCCACGAGCGTGCCGGGGATCCGGGCCGCAGGCGACGTCGCCAACGCCTATCACCCGGTGTTGGGTGCCCGCATTCGCCTCGAACACTGGTCGGCCGCCCTCAACCAGGGACCTGTGGCGGCAAGAAACATGTTGGGTCAGAAGGTGCCCTACACCAAGATTCCCTATTTCTTCTCCGACCAGTACGACCTCGGGATGGAGTACAGCGGATACGCCGTCGACTGGGACAATCTTGTCTTTCGGGGAGATCGAGAACAGCGCAAGTTCATCGCATTCTGGCTGGCGCAGGGACGCGTCGTCGCCGGCATGAACGTGAACGTGTGGGACGTCGCCGACAAGATCGCCTCGCTCGTGGCCTCGAAGCACATCGTGGACATAGGCCAACTCGAGGATCCCGATACTGACCTCGCCGCCCTGGTCGGAGATGCTTGACGGCGTCGGCATTGCCCTACCATGGACAGCTGAAGATCAGCCATGCGTGTCGTCGACGTTGTCATAGGCGTCGGATGGGTTGTCTTCTGGGTCTATTGGCTGGCGGCGTCAGTCGGGGTCAAGGCCGGGCGGACGCGGTGGACCGGGTTCGCAGGTGTCCGGGTCGGTGTCATCCTCGTCGTGCTCCTCCTCCTGCGCGCCAGGGCCTTCAAAGGGCACGTGGCCTCGGTCGACCCATGGTTGCAAGGCATCGGCCTCGCCGGCTTCGTATTGGGACTGGCCCTCGCGGTGTGGGCCCGGATCTACCTCGGCCGGAACTGGGGCACGCCGATGTCCCAAAAAGAGGACCCAGAGCTCGTCACCAGCGGCCCGTACCGCATGATCCGCCACCCGATCTACTCGGGCATCATCCTCGCGATGATCGGCACGACCATCGCCGTCAGCCTCTATTGGCTGGTCGCGGTGGCGATCCTCGGAGCGTATTTTCTCTACAGCGCCGTTGCGGAAGAGCGATTCATGGCGAGTCAATTCCCCGACTCGTATCCGCAGTACAAACGATCCACCAAGATGCTGATCCCCTTCCTCCTCTGAGTACCGCGGTGAGCCCACGAGGCGCCGCGCCGGTGACGGCACCGACGGGTTGATGCGTCGTCCACCGAGGTTGGGCGCCAGCCGCCTCGTTGCTAGGCTGGGCACGGCCACTTGGCGTGACGAACACACTCACGGAGGTGAAAAGGTGCGGCACGCGCTCCCACGCAGCCACCCTGGAGTTCGATGAGAGGGATCCGGAGCTACGCCGCCTACGTCCCCTATCGCCGGCTCGAGCGCAAGGACATCGCCGCCTTCTTCGGTGGCGCCGCCGGCCGGGGGCAGCGGACCGTGGCCTCGTTCGACGAGGACACCACCACCATGGGTTTCGAAGCCGCCCGCCTGGCGCTGCGGTCGATCGGTGGGGCGTCACCCGATGCGCTGTGGTTCGCCACCGCTGAGCCCGCCTACGTCGAGAAGACCAACGCCACTGCCATCCACGCCGCGCTCCGTCTCGATTCCACGGTCGCGGTCATGGACGTCAATGGCGCCTTTCGTTCAGGAGTCGGAGCGTTCCTCGCCGCGGCGCGCGGAGTCGACGAGGTGCTCGTCGCCGTGGCCGGCATGCGCGGCGGCCTGCCCATGAGCGCGGATGAGACCGAAGGGGGCGACGGTGGCGCCGCGTTGCTCGTCGGCGACGACAGCCACGGTCCGGTGCTCGCCGAGTACCTCGGAGGCGCATCGGAGACGGAGGAGTTCGTCGATCGCTGGCGGACGCCCGGCTCGCCGCGACGGCGGCGATGGGAGGAGCGCTTCGGCGAGACAGTGTACGTGCCCATGGCGGAGCGAGCCTGGAACGCGGCCCTCAAGACGTGCGAACTGAACCCTGGTGAGGTCGACGTCGCCGTCGTCACCGGGATGCACGCCCGGGCGGTGCGTGCCGCGGCGGGCAGGTTCGGTGCCAAATCGATCGCCGAGAACCTCGATGCGGTCGTGGGCAACACCGGCGCGGCGCACTTCGGCGTCGTGCTCGCCGACGTGCTCGACAAGGCTGAGCCCAACACCACGATCGCGGTGGTCGTCCTGGCTGACGGCGTCGACGTGCTGCTCTTCCGGACCACCGAGGCCATTGCCTCGTTCTCCCCGGCCAAGTCCGTCGCCGATCAGATCGCCCGCAGCGCGCCGGTTCCTTACGGCAAGTTCCTGACATGGCGGAACGTGGTCGAGGTCGAGCCACCCAACCGGCCGACCCCAAATCGCCCTTCCTCATCGGCGGCCGCCCGCTCGACGGACTGGAAATTCGGGTTCGTCGGCTCTCGCGACCGGCACACGGGCATCGTCCACATGCCGCCGCAGCGGGTCGGGATCTACGGCGGCACGACCGACGACATGGAGCAGGTGCCGGAGTCCGAGACGTTGGCGACGGTCGCCACCTACACGGTCGACCGGCTCATCTACTCGGAGAGCCCGCCGGTGATCTTCGCGGTGCTCGACTTCGATGGCGGTGGGCGCTTCCCGTGCCAGCTGACGGATTGCGACGTCGACGACATCGAGGTCGGCACCCGGGTCGAGATGACCTTCCGGCGGCTGTTCACCGCTGATGAGATCCACAATTACTTCTGGAAGGCTCGTCCGATCGGAGCGAAGGAGTCATCATGAGCTCGAACGGCATCAAAGACCGCGTCGCCATCGTCGGCATGTCGTGCACCCCGTTCCGGGAGCACTTCGACCGTGGCCGAGACGACCTCCTCATCGACGCGGCTGACGAGGTTCTGGCGTCCGTCGGTGTCTCGAAGCAGGACATCGACGCCTACTGGATGGGCATGGCGATCTCGGGGAGCTCCGGGATCGTGCTCGCCTCGGCGCTCAAGCTTCACGGCAAGCCCGTGACCCGTGTGGAGAACTACTGCGCCACCGGTTCCGAGGCACTGCGTCAAGCATCGTACGCGGTCGCCAGTGGCGCCTACGACATCGCCATGGCCATCGGCTGCGACAAGTTCAAGGACACGGGCTTCGCCGGCACCAACGCCAGCCTTCCCCCCAACGACGGCACGGCCCGCACCCTGACCGCGGCGGCGATGTACTCGATGATCCTGCCGGCGTATGCCAAGAAGTACGGGGTGGACGCAGCCGAGCTCCGGCTGGCGACCGCCAAGATCGCCGAGAAGAACCATTTCAACGGTGCCCGCAACCCGCTAGCGCAGTTCCGCAAGGAGACGTCGGCCGAGGACATCTGCAAGATGGCCGCCGTGGCCGGCGAGCTCTCGGTGTTCGACTGTGCCGGCGTGGCCGACGGCGCCGCTGCCGCCATCGTCGTTCGCGCTGAGGACGCCCATCGCTACACCGACAAGCCCCTGTTCATCAAGGGCATGTCGGTCGTCGCCGGCGACGGTTCGGGGCTCGTCGACCCGAGCTACGACTTCACCACGTTCCCCGAGGTGGTCCTGGCGGCCGAGGACGCCTACCAGCAGGCGGGGGTCGACGACCCCCGCTCCCAGGTCGCCATGGCAGAGGTCCACGACTGCTTCACACCGACCGAGCTGGTGCTCATGGAAGACCTCCGCTTCGCCGAGCGGGGCACCGCGTGGAAGGAGGTCCTCGCCGGGACCTTCGCGCTCGACGGCAGCCTGCCCGTGAACACCGATGGCGGCCTGAAGAGCTTCGGGCACCCCGTCGGCGCCTCCGGCTTGCGCATGCACTACGAGTGCTGGCTCCAGTTGCGCGGCGAGGCGCCCGAGAACCGGAGAATCGCCAACGACCGCAAGCTCGCCGTGGTGCACAATCTCGGGGGCTACCCCGGCGAGATGGTCTCCTTCGTATCGGTCCTGGGTACCGAACTGGGCTGACCGTCGGCGGCGGAAGTCTCGCCGACAAGCATCTGACCCCATGACATCGAAGCGCACCGAGGGGTGGGGCCTCAGGGTGATCCCGCCGGCGCTCACGGATCGCTACCTGGACTCGGGTTGGTGGCGGGACGACACCGTGGGCCAGATGGTGGTCGGTGCCATCGGCGACAGGCCGGAGCTCACCGTCAAGATCCGCTCGTCGGTGCGACCGTGGACCGGAACGTTCGGCGATGTGCTCGGAGCCGCATGCCGGATGGCGGGTGCCCTGCGGGCGCGCGGGGTGGGCGTCGGGGACGTCGTGGCCTTTCAGCTGCCCAACTGGGTCGAGGCCGCGGTGAGCTTCTGGGCGGCTGCCCTGCTCGGTGCCGTGGTGACACCCATCGTCCACTTCTACGGCCCCAAAGAGGTCGCCTACATCCTCCGACGCACGGCGGTCCGCGCCTTCATCACCGCCGATCGCTTCGGCCATCAGGACTACCTCGCCGCGCTCGAGGACCTCCGAGCCGGCGCGCCCTCACTGGAGCTGGTGGCCATCGTCGGCGATGGTCCGGTCCCGTCATGGGCGATCCCCTTCGACCGGCTGCTCGACGCCGAGCCCATGACCGCACCGGCGGCGGTCGATCCTTCCTCGCCGGCCCTGGTGGCGTACACCTCGGGCACGACGGCGGACCCCAAGGGAGTCGTGCACTCCCATCGCACGATCGGCTTCGAGATCCGCCAGCTGGCCGCCATGCAGACCGGCAATCCACCGCTGCTCGTGGGAGCGCCGGTGGGACATGCCATCGGCATGCTCAGTGGGCTCCTTCTCCCCGTATGGAAGGGCGAGCCCATCAATCTCATCGACGTGTGGAACCCCGGTGCCGTGCTCGCCGCCATGCTCGAGGACCACGTGGCGTCGGGGAGTGGCGCCACCTTTTTCCTCACCAGCCTGCTCGACCACCCGGACTGCACACCCGAGCACCTGAAGCTGATGAGCCGGATCGGCCTCGGAGGCTCCCCGGTGCCGGCCGCGGTCACCGAGCGGATGGCCGCGCTCGGGATCTCGGCCATCCGGTCCTACGGGTCGACCGAGCACCCCTCCACCACCGGGAGCCGACACGAGGAGCCTGAGGCCAAGCGTCATTACACCGACGGCCGGCCCCTGCTCGGCGTCGAGCTCCGTCTCGTGGACGAAGACGGGGTCGAGGTGGCGGCCGGAGCCCGAGGGGAGATCCTGAGCCGTGGCCCCGACTGCTGCATCGGCTACACCGACCCCGCCTTGACCTCGTCGAGCTTCGACGCCGAGGGGTGGTACGCCACCGGGGACGTGGGAGTGCTCGACGAGGACGGCTACCTGACCATCGTGGACCGCAAGAAGGACATCATCATCCGAGGGGGCGAGAACATCAGCGCGCTGGAGGTCGAGGAGATGCTGATGCGCATCCCCGGCGTGGCGGAGGCGGCGGTCGTGGCGGCCCCCGACGAGCGCCTGGGCGAACACGTGTGCGCGTTCGTGCGTCTCACCGAAGGGGCGACTCCGGTCGACCTGGCCGATGTGCGGGCCCAGCTCCAGAACGCCGGCTTGGCCCGACAGAAGTGGCCCGAGGAACTGCAGCTGGTGCCGGAGCTCCCCCGGACGCCGTCGGGCAAGGTGAAGAAGTTCGTCTTGCGGGACCAACTTCGCTCCGGGCAAGCCGCTCCCTGAGCGCCCTCACCGCCTGAGGCGTCAGGAGGGTTCCAGAGTCGGCGCCGGCACGGAGATCGACGGGGCCTCGGTACCGCCGTCCACCTCGAACACCTTGCCGGTCACCCACGAGCTGGCGTCCGAAACCAGGTAGAGCACCGCACAGGCGATGTCCTCCGGCTCGCCCGGGCGGCGCATGGGCGTTCCATCGAGGAACTGCCGGCGCAGACCGTCGTCGGTGAGGACGATGTCGAGCGACCGGGTGGCCACGCCGCCGACATCGATGGCGTTGAGCCGGACCCGAGGGGCGAGCTCGGGCGCCATGTTGCGGGTCATCCTGTCGAGCGCGGCCTTGACCGCTCCGTAGGCGGTAAAGCTCGTCTGGGTCATGCTGGCCGAGCGCGACGAGATGTTCACGATCGCACCGCTCCCGACCGTGTCGGCCATGCGCCGGGCCGCCAGCTTCGTCAGGGTGAAGGGAGCGGTGACGTTGAAATGGAAGGCTGTCTCCAGGAACCGGGCGCTGGTATCCATGGCCGCTCGGGGCATCGCCCCGCCGGCGTTGTTGACTGCGATGTCGATTCTCCCGAACTCGTCGGCCGCCGCCTCCACCAGGCGCTCGAGCTGATCGAGCTCGGTCACGTCGGTGGGCACCACCAGGGCACGCCTACCCAGTTCCCCGACCCGCGCCGCTACTTCATCGAGGTCCTCTCTGGTCCGTGCCGCCAGGACGACATCGGCTCCGGCCTGGGCGAGCCCGATGGCGATCCCTCGCCCGATGCCGAGCCCGGCGCCGGTGACGATCGCCACACGTTCGTCGAGCCGAAAACGATCGAGGATCATGCCCGTCGTCTTGGCCCCAGCGAGCGCGACGCCCTTCCCGCCACCAGCGGCATCTCGAGGTAGGTCAGCAAGCCCGGTTCCGCGACACACACGTAGGGCACCGCGTTGACGCAGTGCATGGCGGTGGCGACGACTCCGGGATTTCGCTCGAGGCCGGCTTCGATCGAGGAAGGGTGGAGCTTCTCGAACGTCAGCAAGCAGTTCGGATCTCCGGTGATCTCCACCTCGAAGTGCGGGCCTCGGGGGCCGAAGCTCCAGGCCGGGTCGAGGTGGTCCTGGCCCATGAGCCAGTTCACGGCGGCCGTGATGACCGGTCGGCCGTCGACCAGGGCCTCCCAACGGAATCGCTGGGCGGCCACCAGGCCCGGGGCAATGGGCCCGATGGGAGACTCGATCGGTGCGGTGGCGACCGCCATCTCGTGGGTGGTGCGCAGCTCGGGGTCGACGTCGAAACCGAGCTCGTGCGCGACCATCCGAACCGACTGACGGAACCCGGCCCCGAGCATCTCGGCCATGACGCTCGTCCGTGACTCCTCCGGGGTCTTGCCGAACATCATCCAGTCGCGGATGACGTCGGGAGCGCCGTAGGTACGGATGTCGGAGAACTCTTCCGCGCGGACGTGCGTGATCGATCCCGACAGCGCCGAGATCATGAGAGGGAACCGCTCGGTGATGCCACCAGGGTGGATGCCGGTGCCATGGAGGGTCACTCCGGCTTGCCGGCACACGGCGTCGAGGCGTTGACGCTCATCGGGGGGCGGGTAAAACCAGCCGAGAGGTGTCACCACGTTCTTGCCGGATTCGAGCAGTCTGGTGAGCACGGCGGGATCGGCGAAGATCGGGCTGTAGACGACACAGTCGGCGTCGAGGGCCAGCAATGCATCGACGTCCCGAGTCGCCACGACGCCGATCGGCTCGCGCCCCAGGATCGTCCCGACGTCCACGCCGTCCTTGGCCTCGGTGTGCACCCAACACCCCGCCAGTTCGAGGTCAGGATGCTGGAGAACGCCCTCGATGGCGGCCCGGCCGACGTTCCCCGTCGCCCATTGCAGTACCCGGTACGCCACGATCGACGCATCCTCCCCTCGGACTCGGGGCGTGACCCTACCGGAGAACCTCGGCGCCCGGCAGGGTGTCACGGTCTCACAGGCTCCTGACAGGAACCGGATCGCGCGACGCCACCGGGAGGTGCATCTCCTACGCTGAGGCTCGGGCCTGAGAGGAGCCGCCTTCGTGTTCTCGTTCGGCTATGTGTGGCACGAGCTGCGCCGGCGTTGGAGCCGGACGTTCGTCACCGCCCTCGGGTTGGCCATGGGTGTCGGGCTCGTCATGGGCATCGTGGGAGTGTCCAACGGCCTCTCGAACGCGCAGGCGCAGGTGCTGTCCCCGTTGTCGAGCGTGGGGACCAGCATCCTGGTCGAGCGCACCGTGGGTGTGGCCAGCACCTCGGCGTCGTCGACCACGACGACCACCGTGCCCGGTTTCGGCGGTGGCGGTGGCGGTGGCGGGCGCGGGTTCTTCGCCGGTCGCGGCGCTGCGGCCGCCAACGCATCCGACAGCACCGCACTGGACAACAACAACTCGTCCGTGCTCACCGACCTCGCCAAGCTCGGGCCCCCGGGCACCCAGTTCAGCAACGACTTCTTCGTCAACGGGACGCTCATCACCTTTCCGCAGCTGGCCGTCTCCGACGTCGCCAAGATCAAGGGCGTGCAGGCCGCGGTGCCGGCCCTGTCGCTGCAGGCGCTGCACGAAACCGGCACCGTTCCCACCGTCACCGACACCGTCACGACCGGCGGGCAGACCATCACCCAGAACGTCACGCTCCCCCCGGCCACGGCCGCGCAGGTGGCAGCCGTCGAGACGTGTCTCGAGAAGAGCGGCGTGATCCCGGCGCCCGCCGCCGGCAGCGGCTCGTTGCCCGGCGCGTCCACCTTGACTCTCGACCCGGGCGTCGTCGCCACCATCATCGGCCGCGAGGTCGACGCCTTCGGGTCCGCCTTCACCCAGTGCCTGCCACCCAGCTTCCAGCAGTACGTGGCCAAGGTCGTCGTGCCCCAGCAGACCATCACCAAGGTCCTCAACCCGCCGACGACCAACACCCAGACCAAGAGTTACACGGTGGCGGGCGTCGACGCGTCGAACTCGAGCTCGGGGCTCATCACCAAGGCCCAGCTCGTCTCCGGTACCTGGTTCACCGCCATGCCGGCCGACGAGATCCTGGTGTCGAGCGCCTACGCCGGCACCAACGACATCAAGGTGGGCCAGACCTGGACGATCAACAAGACCGGCTACAAGGTCGTGGGCCTGGTGGACCCGACCCTCACCGGCGACACCTCGGACATCTACTTCGACCTGGCCACGCTGCAATCGGCGTCCTCACAGCCGGCCCGGATCAACGAGGTGCTCGTCAAGGTCAACAAGTCCAGCAACGTGAACGCCGTGGCCGCCGCCATCAAGAAGGAGCTGCCGGGCGCGACGATCCTCACCTCCAAGCAGCTCGCCGGCCAGGTCAACGGCAGCCTGTTGAACGCCAAGAAGCTGGCTTCCGACCTGGGGGTGGCCCTGGGGATCATCATCCTCGTCGCCGCCCTGCTCATCGCCGCCCTGCTCACGCTGTCGTCCGTCGCCAAGCGGGTCCGGGAGATCGGCACGCTGCGTGCCGTCGGCTGGTCCCGGGGCCGGGTGGTCGGCCAGATCCTCGCCGAGATGCTGGGCATCGGGGTCGTGGGCGCCGCCTTCGGCATCCTGGTCGGCTTGGGCGTGTGCCTGGCGGTCAATACCTTCGGCCCCACCTTCGCCTACAGCACCAACGGCGTCGTGGTCGGCTCCTCGTCGGCCAGCACCCTGTTCCACGCCACCACCGCGGTGGCTGCGTCAGGGGCGAAGACGGTCAAGCTGCACACCTCGATCTCGGTGCTCACCGTGGTGGCCGCCGCCATCATCGCCATCGTCGGGGCCCTATTGGCCGGCCTGGCCGGCGCCTGGCGGGCGGCCCGGCTGTCGCCCACCACTGCCCTTCGGGCGCTGGGATGACTCCGGCATCGGATCCTCTGTCAGACGGCGTGCGCGTTGACGAGGGTAAAGCATCGGGCGAGGTGAAGACGATGCACGCCGCGGTGGTCACGTCCTTCGACGAGCCGCCGCACTACCAGGACATTGCGGTTCCGACGCCGAGCACCGACGACCAGGAGCTCGTCGAGGTCCTGGCTGTGGGGCTGCACCCCCGGGTGCGCACCGACGCGTCCGGCCGGCACTACACGAGCACCGGCAAGTTGCCGACGATCCCCGGCGTCGACGGCGTCGGGAGACTCGACGACGGGAGGCGGGTCTACTTCGTCGCCGACGACGAGCTTCCCGGTCCGATGGCGCAGAGAGCGGTCGTCGACATGCGGAGAACCGTCGCGCTTCCCGAGGACGCCGATGACGAGATGATCGCCGCCGCCATGAACCCGGCCATGTCGTCGTGGGTGGCTCTGCGTCGCCGGGTCCCGATCGAGGCCGGGCAGAGCGTGCTGGTGCTGGGGGCCACGGGCAACGCCGGGACGATGGCGGTGCAGGTCGCGAAGCGCCTCGGAGCCGGGCGCGTCGTGGGTGCGGGTCGCAACGTCGAGCGCCTGAATGCCCTGACAAACCTCGGCGCTGACGAGATCGTGCAACTCACCGGAGACGCCCCCCAGAGCGCCACGGCACTCGCGCACGCCGCTGCCGACGTGGACATCGTCATCGACTACCTGTGGGGCAAGCCTGCCGAACAGGCGATCATGGCCTTGTTGACGGCGCGAGCGGACCGCAGCCGGGCGATGAACTGGATCCAGATCGGCGCCATGGCCGGGCCCACTCTGGAGCTACCGTCCGTTGCACTGCGCTCGGCGAACCTCCGCATCCAGGGCAACGGCCAAGGTGCAGTTTCGGCTCGGGGCTACCTGGCCGAACTGCCCTCGCTGATCGAGGAGATCGGTTCCGGATCGCTGCGGATCACGGCGCGAGCGGTTCCCCTGCGAGACGTCGAGTCCGCATGGAGCCTGCCCGACGTCCCGGGCGAGCGGACGGTCATCGTCCCCTAGCCACGGTCACAGAAGAGCGTGGAGTGCTGCCGCGGCGCGGCGTTCCACGGTCCCGTACCCATGGGTCACCGCCGCGCCATGCGCCTTGCCGACAAGGTGGCGCGCCCTGTCGGTGTCGCCCGGAGCACCGCGTTCGGCGAGCGTCGTCCCCCACAGAAGGTCCGTCCGTGCCGCGAAGAATTTGGCCTGCGCCCGGTCGTTGAACGCGGCGGCTCGAGCGAAATAGGCGTCGGATTCGTCGTAGCGGCCGAGGACGGCGGCGAGCCCGCCGAGGAAGTGGCTGATCGGACCCTCGGCCGTGTCCCCCGTGCACGACAGTTGGTCAGCCCACGGAGCGAGCAGGTCGAGAATCGGCCCGGCGTACTTCGGGTCCCCGCACACGATGGCGGCTTCCGCCCAAGCCGACATTCCCAGGGTCCAGGCCAAGTCCACCTGGAGATCGAATTCGATGGCCGCGAATCCCTCCAGCAGGAGACGAGCGTCGTCGGTGCGGTCCGTCTCCACGTGAGCGAGCGCGAGGGCCGCGGTCACCGCCCCGGCCACATCGGGGGCATCGGCGATCAGCCCCTCGATGAGCGGGACCATGTCACCCAGGGTGCCGCGCTGCCAGTTCGCCATGATGAGCTGCCCGCCGAAGTGGACCATCACGTCCGCAACGCCACCGTCGGTGCCGATCTGAAGTGCCTCCAGAGCCAATCGCTCGGCCTCGTCGGGATCGCCGGCGATCACCGCACGTTGCCCAAGAGTGACCCGGTGCGCCCAGGTGAAGAACGGCTGACCGAGCTGCTCGGTCAGCACTCCGGCGATCTCGTCGCACCGGGCCATCTCGTCGACGTCCCCGGCGCGTGCCGCCGCGACGGAGCGCCATCCAGCCGCGGCCGCCAGCAGCGCCGGGTCACCGACCCGCTCGGCTCGAACCAGGGCGTCGGCGGTCCGGGCCAGTGATTGGTCGAGCAGGGAAGGCACCATGAGCGGGACGAAGAGCTTGTTCGAGACCAGCACGATGACGGCGTCGTCACGGGACGCCCGGGCGATGGCCATGGCCTCGTCGGCAAGGGCTTGGCGGCGCTCGAGCGGACCGCCGAGGGCGAACTCCGAGCACAAGGTGGCCAGCACGAGCGCCCGGTCGGGTGCGTCGGCGGGCAACCGGTCCAGGGCCGTCTCCAGGATCTCGACCCTTTCCACGTCGACGACTCCGGCGTTACTGAACATCCCCCGGTCATTGGCCAGGGCGGCGGCCACGAGACGCTGGGTGTCGCCGAGGGCCGCCGCCCGGTGCGAGGCACCGAGCAGGGTCTCGCGAAAGGCGGGGTCTCCGGTCTGACGTTGGGCGGTGCCGAGCCCGATCGCCAGGTCGATCCCGAGGACGGGGTCGGGATCGCTGTCCTGGGCGCAGAGATCGAGAGACTGGGCGTAGTAGCTGAGGGCCTCGGCCGGAGCGAGGGCACCGAGGGCGGCGTCGCCCGCCTGTCGGGAGTAGGCGATCGCCTTGGCCAGGTCGATGGGTTGGGTGGCGCAGGTCCAATGCCGGGCCAGCTCACCCACCCGCGCTCCGGGACGGTCCCCGCACACCTCCTCGAGGGCCTGGGCCACCCGGCGGTGCGCCTGCGCCAGGCGATTGGGACCGAGATCTTCGTACAAGGTGTGCTGGACGAGGGCGTGGGAGAAGTTGTACCGGCCCGAGGCGTCGACCGGTTCGCGCACGAGCGCCACGGCTGATGCCGCTTCGAGAATGTCGAGCAGCTCGTCCTCGGTGGTGTTCGTGGCCCGGGCCAGAACCTCGAGGTCGAAGTCCCGACCGATCACCGCCGCCATCGACAGCACCCGTTCGGCGTCCGGCCCGAGGCGCCCGACCCTCGCGCCGATGACCTCTCGAACGCTGTCGGGCAGGGCCATCTGTTCCAGGGAGTCGTCCGCGGTCCATCGCCCTGTGGCGTCCTGGTAGATGGCCCCGGTGTCGGACAGGTGGCGCAGCACCTCGCTCACGAAGAAGGGGTTGCCGTCCGTCTCGCGGTAGACCGCATGGGCGAGGCTCACCCCGGCGTCGTCGAGCGTGTAGCCGGCCGCGGCCTCCATGAGCGACACCACCCCGCTGTCATCGAGCCCGGCGAGCTCGATGCGAGAGATGCCGCTGTGGCGACGCAGTGCGGCCAAGGTGTCGAGCAACGGGTGCGATCGCGACAATTCGCCGTCGCGATAGGTGCCCAGGATGAGCACCCGCATGGTCTGCTCGGCCGCGGCCAGGTGGCGAAGCAGCAGCAGGCTCCCTTTGTCGGCCCACTGCAGGTCGTCGAGGACGAGGACCACGGGCTGGTGCTGCGACACCGTGACCAACAGGCCGACGACCGCGGCGAAGAGGAGGAACCGCTCGGTGTCGGAGTCGGTGGCCTTCGACGCCGGCAGGTCCGAGATCCTGCTGGCGAGGGCCGGGACCAGACGCGACAACTCGGACCCGTGCGTTTCGACGTGGGCGCGGAGCCGGTCCTCTGCGGCGTGGGTGACGTAGTGCCCGAGGGCTTCGGCAAAGAGCTGGTAGGGGGTGGCCAGGTCCTCTTCGCTGTGCCCCGACAGCACGCACGCTCCGGCGTCGAACGCGGCGCGAGCCGCCTCGGCGACGAGTGTGGTCTTGCCCAGACCGGCCTCGCCCGAGACGAGCAGGACCTCGCGGCCCTCGCCTTCGGCCACGCGTTTGGCGGCGTCGGCGATCGTCTGCATGTCGGGCTCGCGTCCGACCACACCGACAGCAGGTCGCCTGGCCAGGCGGCCCGGGAGTGGGATCGAGACGCCGGACTCCGCGCTGCCAAGGGGCTCCCACAGCACCTCGACGGCCTCGATCGGGTCAGCCAACCCCTTGAGAGCCAGCTCCCCGAGCGACCGGCATGGGTGACGGCTGCGTCGACCGGCCATCATCCGCACGATCTCGGCTGCCAGGACCTGCCCGCTCTCGCACGCGGCGCAGAGCCGGGCCGCCTCGACGACCGGGTCACCGAAGTAGTCGTCGTCCTCCCGGGTGACTTCTCCACTGCTGAGGCCGGTCCGCAGGCCTATGGAGTGCTCGCGCTCCCGGTTGTCCCGTTCCACGCCTTGCTGCATGGCCACGGCGCAGGCCAAGGCGGCCGACGCCGAAGCGAACACCACCATGAGGCCGTCACCCAGGTTCTTCACCTCGGTGCCACCGGCCTCGGCCAGGGCCTGACGGAGGATCGAGAAGTGGTTCCTCCGGACTTCTTGAGCGGCGTCGGGCGAGAGGCGCTGCGCCAACTCCGTCGAGCCCACCACGTCGGTGAACAGGATCGTGCCGCTCTCGATGGTCAAGAAACACCCTCCCGCCAGGCGCACACCAGGGTAAGCCAGGACCGCAACGGCTTGCCGGACGACCTCGTCGCGGTCATGGGCGAGGGACCCGCGTCGGCCACCAGAAGCGTGTCCCCAGGTCGGCGACGAGCATGGGCAGCAGGACCGTTCTCACCAGGAACGTGTCCGCCAGGACGCCGATGGCGACGACGATGCCGATCTCCCTCGATGCCACGATGGGCAGGATGGCCAACACCGAGAAGGTCCCCGCCAGGATGACACCGGCCGAAGTCAGAACGCCGCCGGTGCTGGCAACACCGTTGCGCACACCGACCGTGATCCCGTCGCGCTTCACCTCCTCGCGGACCCTGGTCAGGAGGAAGATGTTGTAGTCGACTCCCAGGGCCACGAGGAAGACGAAGGTGAGAAGCGGAACGGTCGGATCGACCCCCGGAAGCCCGAGGAGCGGGACGAAGATCGCCGAAGCCAGGCCGAGCGCGGCCGCGAACGTCACCACGACGGTAGCCACGACCACCAGCGGCCCCAGCACCGCCCTGAGCACGAGCCACAGCACGATCAGCACCACCGCCAGCGCGGCGGGGACGATGAACAGCGTGTCGTGATGCGAGGCGATGGCGGTGTCGAGATCCTCGGCGGTCTGGCCACCGATCACGACGTGGGCCCCGGCGACGGCATCGGCGGCCTGTCGTAGCTGACGTATGGCCGCGAACCCTTCGTTGCCCGTCGGCTTCACCGACAGGACCAGATCGAAGCGCGCCATCCCGGCGGCACGTTCGGCGGGGCCCACCGCCGCGGTGACGGGGAGGCGGGACAACGCAGCGCGAACGCCGGAGAGATAGGCCGAATCGGTCACCACCACATCCACCGGGGACACCTCGCCGGCGGGGAAGTGCCCCTCGAGAAGGCCATAGCCCTGCACCGACGCGGCCGACGTCGAGAGTTCGCTCAGAGACGAAACGTTGGTGTCGACCGTGATGAGCGCGATGGCAGCGCCCCCCAGGAGCACGAAGCCGGCCACCCACACGGGCCGACGCCCCCGGCTCACCAGTCGTCCGAGCCTCACCCACGGGCCTCGCTGGACGAAATCCGGGGCGTGGCGGGGAACGGCGGGCCAGAAGATCCCTCGTCCCATGACGAGCAGAAGGGCCGGGTAGGCACCGAGCACCGCGACGGCGGCGCACAGCACCCCCACGATGCCCACGACGCCGAAGTCCGCGGTGAGGCTCAGGTTGGCCGGCAACAGGCACGCCAGGGTGGCGGCCACGGTGAGCGACGAGGCCACGATGGCCCCTGCGGCGCGTCTCCAGGCCACCATCATCGCCACGCGGTGCTCGCTGTGGCGCCGCAGCTCTTCCCGGTAGCGGGCCGTGAGCAACAGGGCGTAATCGGTCCCGGCACCGAAGACGATCACGGTGACCAGTGCCGTGCTCTGCCCGTTGACGGTGACGCCCGCCCGGCCCAGGGCGTAGATGATGGCTTCGGCCAGGGCCTCGGCGATACCCACACAGGCGATCGGCACGACCCACAGCACGGGGCTGCGGTAGGTGGCGGCCAAGAGGACGATGACGAGCCCGGCCGTGGCCACAAGCAGGAGCGTGCTCGCCCCCGAGAAGGCACCGAGCAGGTCCGCCTGGATGGCCGCTTCTCCGGTGACCCGGATCTCGAGGCCACCGGTGCCCTCTCCCAGGGTGGACCGTATCTGGGTGAGGGTGTGCTCGATGGCAAGCTCCCCTCCGGGCACCGGCACGGTGATCACCGCCACTTTGCCGTCCGGCGCCAGGACCGCAGCAGAAGGATGCCCGACGCCGGCCGAGAGTCGGGTCACGAGGTCCGCCGTATCGGCATGGGCTTTCGCCAGGTCGGAGGCCGTGAGCCCGGAGGTCCGGTAGAAGACGACCTCCGCGTCGAGGGCACGGCCGGAGGGGAAGTGCTGGTCCAGCTCCAAGGCTCTGGTGGAGTCCGCGCCGGAGGGGAGGAACTCGGTCAGCCGGCTGGTCTCGACCGAGCCCAACTTGGCGGCGAACGGGATGGCCACCGCCACCACCACCAACCAGAAGGCGACTCCCACCCAGCTGGCCAACCGTCCCGTGACGAACGTCGCCAGACGGACCGTGCGGCTGGCGGCAGGCTCGACGTCCGGGGCCATCGGTCGAGCATTGCACGGCCGTCGCGAACCCCTCGATCGGGCCGGCGCATCGTGACCGCCCGCAGTCCGGTTGTGTTCCTGGTCGAGTCCGGAACAGACGGCTGGGGGGATCCCGTGACCATCGGCCTGGCTCGGGGTCGACGTGTCGCTCCCACGGACGGCCGTCGATCACGAGCTGTCTACCGTCGAGCGGCACCCGGACCGAGCCGCGTGCGCAATTCGGCCTCGTACTCGCGCACCGCAGGCCCGGCGTACTGCTCCTTGAGCGCGGTGAGGCTCGGGTAGCCGGCGTCGCGCTCCGCGTCCCACTCGTCGGCGAAGCGCCCGCTCTCGATATCGTCGGCGAGGGCCCGCATGGTCGGCAGCAGGTCCAGGTGGTCGTAGCGTCCCCGTCGGGTCAGCTGGCCGTACTGACTGGTCGGCGAGTGGTACTCCGACTGAACGGCGTAGCCGACCTCGCGTAGCAGTCGGTACGTCCGCTCCACCTCACCCGACAGCACCAGTTCGGTGATGACGGCCTCGATGGGTATCCCCCGTTCGACCATCGTCTGGACGAAGGCGCCGCTCACCGCGGAGAGCGCCGGGGACAGCACCTGCTCCACGCCGAGATCCAGCACCGCCTCCTGCATCGGAGTGAGCTCGATGCCGCCCTGACGCAGGCCGCCGATCGCGCCGGCCACCGCGAGCACACAACCGAGGGCGCCGCCGGTCACGTCTCGGTGCACGCCCAGGGCGGTGATGAACCCCACGCCTTCTTCGTAACAGCGTCGTACCTCGGGCCCGAGCATGCGGGGAGCGACCATGCCAGCATCTCCCTCAGGTGCGAGACGGCCGAACGCGAGGGTGTAGCCCGACGCCACGATCACACACGACCGTGGTCCGGGCACGAGCCCGAGCAACGGGATGACGTCGTCGGGGACGAGGATGCACACGACATCGGCATCGTTCGCGCTCAGGACGTCGTGTGTCTCGAAACCGTCCGACCCGGCGTGTTCGCGAGTGGCATCGCGTCGGACACAGACGACCGGGTCGCACCCGCTGTCCCTGAGGTTGAGGGCCCAGGAGCGCCCCTGGTTGCCGTACCCCACCACCGCGACCGTCTTCCCGGCCAGGGCCCGGGGATCGGCATCGGCCTCGTAGTAGATCTTCGTCATGGCGCGAGTATGGCGCGGGGTTCGTGGCGCTCCCAGCGATGGCGGCGATCCCGTTGCCCTCCCGTATCTCACCAGGACGGCGTGTCCCGCCCCACGTGGCCGGGAGCTCTGTGGCTAGTCAATGTTAACGATGGACCAAATCCGGTCGACTCCGGTAAGAAGGATTGCCGTTCGTGTCGGAGCAGCCACGGGCCACTCCGCGGGGGGGAAATGACACGGCGCTCTGTGGGGGTACTGGCAGCCGCGTTGATCGCCGTGCTGTCGGGTGCCGTCGGCTACTCGACCACGTCGGGGACGCCTGCCGCCGCGGCACAGACCGATCCCGGCGCCAACGTCACCCTGTCCCAGTCGCTGCTCAACACCCAGTACACCGACTGCCGGGCCGTGCCCATCGACAACTCGGCCCCCTGCACCCAGGCGCTCCTCGCCGAGATCGACTACGGCCGGGCCACCGAGGGCCTCGGGCCCATGACCCTCCCGAGCAACTGGTACACCCTCAGCGTGCCCGAGCAGACCTTCGTGATCGTCGACCTCGAACGCGTCGCCCGGGGGTTGCAACCCTTTGCGGGCCTGAGCTTCATCTGGACGGCCGACGCCCAAATCGGCGCCGCCGACTACGAGGACCCGCCCGCCCCCCAGGGCTCCGCATGGGAGGGGACCGAATGGGCCGGCGACGTCGCCAATCCCCTGCAGGCCGACTTCGTCTGGATGTACGACGACGGCTTCGGGAGCCCCAACATCGACTGCGGGTCGGCCGGGGCACCGGGCTGCTGGATCCACCGCAACAACATCTTGGCCGTGGGTTCGTGCACCACCTGTCTCGTGGGCGCGGGGTACGCCACGGTCGACGGGGTCTCGTCGGTGACGGCAGTGTTCGTGGAACCGAACGGCCCGACACCGCCGTTGGCCTTCACCTGGGCCAACAACGTGGCGCCTTTCCTCAGCAGGCCCCAACCCTCCGAGCCCCCGGTCAGCGGCAGCTCCCGGGCCACCACCGGGGGATACCGGGAAGTGGCCGCCGACGGCGGCATCTTCGCCCTGGGCGCCCCCTACGACGGGTCCATGGGGGGCACGCAACTGCACGCGCCGGTGGTGGGCATGGCCGTCGACGTCTGGACCGGCGGGTACTGGGAGGTGGCCAGCGACGGCGGGGTGTTCGCCTTCAACGCCCCCTTCTTCGGATCGATGGGCGGCCAGCGGCTCGACGCCCCCATCGTGGGCATCGTCGCCGATCCCGCCACCGGCGGCTATTGGGAAGTGGCCTCCGACGGCGGGGTGTTCGCCTTCCACGCCCCCTACTACGGATCGATGGGCGGCCAGCGGCTCGACGCGCGTGTGGTGGGCATGGCGCTCGACCCGTGGACCGGGGGGTACTGGGAGGTCGCCTCCGACGGCGGGGTGTTCGCCTTCAACGCCCCCTTCTTCGGCTCCATGGGAGGGCAACGGCTCGACGCGCGTGTGGTGGGCCTCGCCGCCGGTCCCGCCGGGGGGTACTGGGAAGTGGCTTCTGACGGCGGGGTGTTCGCCTTCCGCGCCCCATACTACGGATCGATGGGCGGCCAACCCCTGGGCGCTCCCGTGGTGGGCATGGCCGTGGATCCTCTGACGGGGGGCTACTGGGAGGTCGCCAGTGACGGTGGCGTGTTCACCTTCCACGCCCCGTTCTTCGGGTCCGAGGGCGGGGTTCCGTTGCAGGCCCCGGTGGTGGGGATCGCGCCCTGACCCGACACGCCTGAGCTTCCGCGCTTGAGCTCCGTTCGGCGCGCCGAGCCGGTCGTCACAGGGTGGCGACGAGCTCCTGCATGGCCTGGAGCTGCTCGATGTAGTGGGTCCGGGAGTGGTGGCGGAAGCGCAAGCTCAGGCCCGTGGCGCCCAGCTCGGCGAAGTCCCCGACGACCTCCGCCGTCCGATCGGGAGCGCCGGCCGGGTCCAGCGGAGGGTCGGGCGGGAAGATCAGGGACAGGGGACGCTCCCGCGCCGCCATGGCCTCTCGGACCCGGGGGTCCTCCAGGATGGGACGCAGGTCGTCGGGCTTGAGGCGGAAGGGGATCCAGGCGTCGCCGAGCTCGATGGCCCGGCGCAGCGAGCGCCGGGTGCGCCCCCCCACCCAGATCTGCAGGGGCCGGGGCAGCCCGGAGGGCTCCACCACGAAGCCCGAGAACTCGAAGTGCGAGCCGTGGTACTCGGGCTCGCGCACCCCCCAGCTGGCCCGGATGGCCCGCAGCGCGTCGTCGGAGCGCTCGCCCCGGCCGGCGAAGGGGTGCCCGAGCAGCTCGAACTCGGGCTGGAGTGACCCCACCCCCACCCCCAGGATCACCCGGCCGTGGCTGGCCACGTCGAGCGTGCCCCACCGCTTCACCAGCTCGAGAGGGTGGTGGTAGGCGAGGACGACGACGTGGCTGAGCAGCGCGATCCGCTCGGTCGACGCCGCCACGAAGCTGAGGGTGGTGATGGGGTCCCAGTACCTCGGCCCCCGCACCTCGGTGGCCGACAGCGGGATGGCGATGTGCTCCGAGCACGCCACCCAGTCGTACCCGAGGCGCTCGGCGGCGCGGGCCACGGCCAGGACGTCGTCGATGGTGCCGGTGTGCTCCCAGCTCGGTGGGTCGAAACGCGGGTTGATGTGGACGACGGGCGTCACGATTCCCAGACGGAGCTTCACTGGACTCCTCCTCCCGGCCGGCTCGAGGCTGTAGTCGAGCACAGCACCCCGGGCCTGCGGTAAGTGGCCGGCGGGCGCGACGGACCGGGGGCAGGGTGGGGAGGGGTCAGGGCCTGGGAAGGGCGGGACGGGTCCCCCCAGGAACCGCTCAGTACCGAGACGGCCCCGTCCCGCGCATCCCCCATATCGCCTACGGTGGACAAGCCGCCGACGACGGTACGAACGATACGCCTGACCACTGGCCGTGTCCAGAGGTCACTGGCTGTGGTGAGGAAGAAACCAGGGAGGCAGGGTTCCCATGACCGAGGCCGGGGTCCCGGACATCGATCTGCTGGACGGCAAGTTCTACGCCGGAGACCCGTTCCCGGCCTTCGCCTGGATGCGGCACAACGCCCCCGCCTACTACGACGAGCCCAACGACATCTGGGGCGTCACCCGGTACGAGGACGTCCGGGCCATCGGGCAGGACCCCCAGACCTTCTCGAGCACGGGCGGGACGCGCCCCAACATGGCGCTCCCCCACATGATCGACATGGACGCCCCCGAGCACCGCCGCCGGCGTCGACTGGTCAGCGCGGGGTTCACCCCCCAGGCCGTCGCCGCCCGTGAACCGCGCATCGCCGAGGTGTGCGACGAGATCATCGACCGGGTGTGCGAGAAGGGGGCCTGTGACCTCGTGGCCGACATCGCCGCGCCGCTCCCCCTGGTGATGATCGCCGACATGCTGGGCTTCGACCCCGACGTCTGGGAACGCCTGCTCGAATGGTCCGACACCATGCTGATGTCCCAGGGATCGACCGACCCCGACGCGCTGAGCAAGGCCACCAACGCCTTCGTGGAGTGGGACGCCTACGTGCGGGCGCAGATCGAGGAGCGGCGGAGGAGCTTCTCCGCGGACGACCTCCTGGGCGTGCTCGTGCAGGGGGAGGTCGACGGGGACCGGCTCGACGACGACTCCCTGGTCCACGAGTCCCTGCTCCTGCTCATCGGCGGGGACGAGACGTCGCGCCACGTCATCAGCGGGGGGATGGAGGCGGTTCTGCGCCGCCCCGACCAGCTCGAGGACCTGGGCCGGGACCGTGACCTGCTGCCCGGCGCGGTCGAGGAGATGCTGCGCTGGGTCTCGCCCATCAAGAACATGAACCGCATCGCCACCCGTGACGCCGAGCTGCACGGCGAGACCATCCGCGCCGGGCAGAACGTGCTGCTGCTCTACCCGTCGGCCAACCGCGACGAGGCGGTCTTCCCCGACCCCGAGACCTTCGACATCCGCCGCCGGCCCAACGACCACGTCGCCTTCGGGTTCGGGGCCCATCTGTGTCTCGGGCACCGCCTGGCGCGCGCCGAGATCATCACCATGGTGGGCCGGCTCCTCGACCGGCTCCCCGATCTCGCCCTGGCCGTCGACGACGCCCAGCCCCTGCGGGTGTCGAACTTCATCGTCGGGTTCGAGACCCTGCCGGTGACCTTCACGCCCAGCGCCCCCGTGGGGGCCTGACCCGACCCGTCTACGCCCCGGCCTCCTCGGCCACCTGATCGGCGAAGCGCTGGGCCACCTCGGCGTACTCGGTCATCATGTCGAGGACGACCTGGCGGGCGGGCCGGATGCGGTCGAGCTGGCCTACGACCTGGCCCACGAAGTAGTTGGCCAGCTTCTGCGCCCCTGATCCTTCGGCAGCCGCCCCCCGATTGATGCGGACCTGGGCCTCGGCGACCAGGGCGCTCTGCAAGGGCATGGCGAGCGCGCCGGGCGACTCGGGCCCCTCCCACTCGTCGGTCCAGGCGCTGCGCAGCATGCGGGCCGGCTTTCCGGTGAGCGACCGGGACCGGATCGTGTCGCGAGAGCTGGCCTCGAGGAACTTCTGCTTCACGGTGGGATGCGTCTCGGCCTCCTCGGTGGTGAGCCAAACCGAGCCGCACCACACACCCTCGGCCCCGAGCGCCAGCGCGGCCGCGATCTGACGTCCGTTGGCGATGCCGCCGGCGGCCAGCACCGGGGTCGGGGCCACGGCGTCGACGACTTCGGGCACGAGCACCATGGTGGCGATCTCCCCCGTGTGCCCGCCCGCCTCGGTCCCCTGGGCCACGATGACGTCGACCCCCGCCGCCCGGTGCCGCTCGGCGTGGGTCACGGTGCCGGCCAGGGCGGCCACGGCCACCCCGGCGTCATGCGCACGGGTGATGAGCGCGGGCGGAGGGGGGCCCAATGCGCTCGCCACCAGGGCGATGTCGTGGCCGAAGGCCACCTCGAGCAGCGGCCCGTAGCCCTTGGCGGCCACGTTGGCGAGCACGTTGCGCCCGGTGCCCTCGCGCAGCTCGGCGGGGATCTCGGGCACCTCGTAGCGGCGCAGGATGTCGTCGACGAACTCCTGCTGGGCGGCGGGCAGGAGCTGGCGCACGGCCTCCGCGTCGAGCCCGCCCTCCTCGGCGCCCGCATAGTTGGCCGGCAGGAGGAGGTCCACCCCGTAGCGCCCGCCCCTGGTCTGCTCCTCGATCCAGGCCAGGTCGACGTCGAGCTGCTCGGGGGTGTGGGCCACCGCCCCCAGCACCCCGAACCCCCCGGCCCTGGTGACGGCGGCGACCACGTCGCGGCAATGGCTGAAAGCCAGGATGGGGAACTCCACCCCGAGCATCTCGGTGACCTTGGTCCGCATGTCCCCCTCCTCGCCGGCGCAGCCTGTCGAGCGTAGGGCGCCGGGCACAGCACGGGCACCCCATCTGAGCGAAGATCGGGGCTCCGAGACGGGGGTATCGACATGGCATACGACGTAACGGGTCGCAAGGTGCTCGTGACGGGGGCGTCGTCGGGCATCGGGGCGGGGCTGGCCGAAGCGCTGGCCAAGGCAGGGGCGACCGTGGGCATCGTGGCGCGCCGGGAGAAGCGGTTGGCCGAGGTGCTCGAGCGCTGCCGTGCGCACAGCCCCGCATCGCGCATGTGGGTGGCGGACCTGGCCGACCTGGCCGCCGTCGACCACCTGGCCGCGGCGGCGGTGGACGAGCTCGGCGGGGTCGACGTGCTCGTGAACAACGCGGGGATCCCCAAGCGCCGCCACGTCACCGCTCTCGACGCCACCACCGTGGACGCGGTGATGCACATCAATTACTCGAGCCCGGTGCGCCTCACCCTGGCCCTGCTCCCCCAGATGCTCGAGCGGGGCGAGGGCCGCATCGTCAACGTGTCGTCGGTGGCCGCCACCCTGAGCCCCCCCGGCGAGGCCGCTTACGCCGCGACCAAGGCGGCGATGACGGTGTTCTCCGAGTCCATGGCGGTCGACCTGTGGGACACCGGCGTCAAGGTGATGGTCGTCTATCCCGGCGTGGTCGACACCGAGCTGTTCACGCTCCCCGACAACGACCCGTTCGTGGCCCAGGTGGAGTCGATCCCCGTCGAAGAGGCCGTAGACGCCATCCTGGCCGGCCTGGCCGCCGACGCCGCCCAGGTGTACGTGCCGGCGTGGTTCGGCGACGTCGCCTCGAGCAAGGCCGCCAACGTCGAGTCGTTCCTGGCCGGCACGGCCGAGTACGTGCGCCAGCAGCAGGCCGCCCCGTAGGCGGTGACGCCGGACCGGCCGTCGGGACCGGGCCGGTCAACCCGACCGGGTCAGTGGATGTCGGCGGCCGCCGCGATCACGAGGCCGAGCACCAGAAGCGACCCGGCGCGGCGCGTGTGCACGAAGGCGACAGCCGCGAACCACAGCGGCCACACCGGGAAGCCCTTCGGGGGGGCGTCGGGCTTGGGCTCGCGGAACGCCTTCCAGGCCTGCACCAGCTTGGGCACCGCAGCCATGCTCAACAGGGCCGGCCACGGCAGGGCGCGCACCGCTACGCACACCACCACCGTCACGTAGAACGCCACCATGAGGCCGAGCGTGGCGGCCCGGGCCCGGCGCTCGCCCAGGACGACGGGAAGGGTGCGGATCCCGAGCGGCTCGTCGAAGGGAGCCTTGTCGATGTGCTTGCCCATGAGCACGGCCGTGCACAGCAGGCCGTAGGGGACCGACGCCACCACGATCTCCCACGGCAGGTGCCCTACCGCCGCGTAGTAGGTGCCGCACACCATGAGCGGGCCCCACACCAAGAAGACGTCGGGCTCGCCCAGGCCGCGCTTTTTGAGGCGCAGGGGCGGCGCCGTGTAGGCGACCGACAGCGCGAAGCCCGCCAGGGCGAAGCCCACCACCGGCCACCCCCGGTAGACGGCCAGCACCACCAGGATGGCGAGGTCGAGGACGTTGACGACCAGGGCCGAGCGCGCCAGGCGACCGCGCGTCACCATCCCCGACAGCACCGGGTGCGGCGCGTACAGGGCGCGGGGGTACGAGTCGGTGTCCGCGCCCACCTCGGCGTCGAAGAGGTCGTTCATGAGGTTGTTGGCGCAATGCGCCAGGATCAGCCCCGCATAGGCGAGCAGCAGCAGCCCCACGTTGAACCCGTGACGGTGCACGGCCAGGCACGTCGCCACCGCGCCGGCCACGAGCGTCATGGGCAGGACCGCCGCCCGGGTGAGCACCAGCCAGCGCGACACCACGTCGAGGGGACGACCGGTGGGTGGGTTGGTGGTGCGCAGCACCTCGACCCAGGCCGAGAACCGGCCCTGGGTGGGCCGCGTGCCCGAGGCGTCGGTGGGCTGGGGCAGCACGTCGCTCACCTGGGCATCGTACCGACCGGCGCCCCGGGCCGACGGGTCGGCACCGCCCGCTCGCCTCCGTGGCCGGGTCCGGCGCGGCTCTAGTGTGAGGCCCCACGCTCCACAGGGTTCGAGAGCCACACGGCTCGACTGGAGGCCTACGTCATGTCATCGGTCGCGGCATCGGACAAGCCCCTGGCGGGGCGCAGCGCGGTGGTCACCGGCGCCTCGAGCGGCATCGGGCGCGCCGTCGCCGAGTCCCTCGGGGCAGCCGGCGCGCACGTGGTGCTCGGGGGCCGGACCCAGAGCGCCATGGACGAGTCGACGGCGCGCATCACGGCATCGGGGGGGACCGCCGAGTCCCACGTGCACGACGTGCGCGACGTGGCCCAGGCCCGAGCACTGGTGGAGCGCGCCGTGGCGTCGAGCGGACGGCTCGACGTCATGGTCAACAACGCGGGGGTGAGCTACCCCGAGCCCATCGTCGACGCCGACCCCGAGCACTGGCGCGTCATGCTGGAGACCAACATCCTCGCCCTGCTGGTCGGCTCGCAGGCGGCCGTGCGCGCCATGCGCGCCTGTGGTGCCCACGGGCACATCGTGAACATCTCTTCGGTGGCCTCGCTGCAACCGGCCTCGGGGGTCTACGGCGCCACCAAGCACGCCGTGAATTGCATCAACGAGTCGTTGCGGCGCGAGCTGCTCGACGAGCCCATCAAGGTGGTGACGATCATGCCCGGAGCCATCGCCACCAGCTTCGCCCGGAACTTCGACCCCGCCGTGCTCGAGCTCATGGTGAGCACCATGGGCGGCAACACCGATCCGGCGCAGTTCACCCAGGGCGACCGGCTCCCCGACGAGGTGCTCCTCGCCGCGCAGCAGGCCATGTCCGAGCACCTGTGCACGCCCGAGGACGTGGCCGAGGCGGTGCTGTGGGCCATCACCCGCCCCGCCAGCGTCCACCTGGCCGAGCTCGTGGTGCGACCCAAGAAGGACCTGTCGCTCTGAGCTTGGCGTCACGCGCCGCGCACTGAGGCGTGGCGCCGCGCGCTGAGGTGCGACGCGTCGGGCCGGTTCAGACGAGCAGGCGGAACATGGGGCTGTCGGGGGGCAGCAACCGGACGTCGAGGCCCGAGTCGGCGATGCGCACGAGAAGGGGGGCGAGGTCTCCTCTGTCGGCGAGCTGCACCCCCACGAGAGCTGGGCCGAACTCCCGATCGTTCTTCTTGATGTACTCGAACAGCACGATGTCGTCTGTGGGGCCGAGGCACTCGTCGAGGAACTGGCGCAGCGCGCCGGGGCGCTGGGGGAAGTCCACCACGAAGTAGTGCTTGAGCCCCTGGTGCACGAGACTGCGCTCGATGATCTCGTCGTAGCGGGCCACGTCGTTGTTGCCGCCGCTGAGGATGCACACGACGGTGCGCCCCGCCACCTCCGACGCGATGTCGTCGAGGGCCGCCACCGCCAACGCGCCGGCAGGCTCGGCCACGATGCCGTCCACTTGGTACAGGTCGAGCTGCTCGGTGCACACCCGTCCTTCTTGGACCACCACCATCCGCTCCACGAGGTCGCGCACGATGGCGAACGTCAGCTCCCCGGGCCGCCGCACCACGGCGCCGTCGACGAAGTCGTCGTCGATGTCGATGGTGAGGACCTCCCCCGCCTCGAGGGAGCGCACCATGGCCGGGGCTCCCGCGGGTTGGACCCCCACCACCTCGGTCGCCGCGCCCAGCCCGTCGAGGACGACGGCGAGGCCCGAGATGAGCCCGCCGCCGCCCACCGGCACCACCATGACGTCGGGGGCCGCGCCGAGCTGGTCCAGCACTTCGAGGGCGATGGTGCCCTGGCCGGCGATGGTGGCGGGGTGGTCGAAGGTGGGGACCACGGTGGCCCCCGTCTCCGCCGCATAGGCCGCGGCCGCGGCGAGCGCGTCGTCGAAGCTGTCCCCCGCGAAGTGCAGGTCTACGAGATCCCCGGCCAGGGCCCCGATGCGTGCCACCTTCTGGCGCGGCGTGCGCTGGGGCAGGAACACCGCGCCGTGCACCCCGAGATGCCGACAGCTCCACGCCATCCCCTGGGCGTGGTTGCCGGCGCTGGCACACACGACGCCAGACTGCAGCGCCTCGGGGGGGAGGGCGGCGATGAAGTTGTACGCGCCCCGGATCTTGTAGGACCGGACCACCTGCAGGTCCTCGCGTTTGAGGTACACCGTGGCGCCGAAGCGCTCCGACAGCCGCTCGTTGAGCTGGAGCGGGGTCAGGACCCCCAGGGGAGCCAGGCGCTCGGCGGCGGCACGGACGTCGTCGATGCCGACCTGCTCGCGCCACACACCGACGACACTAGGCCGGGCTCACCAGGCCGACGCGGGAGGCGACCTCCGACATCTCGTCCTCCGCGGCGGCGAGGTCCGCCTCCATGCAGGTCACCACCAGGCGGTCGACCCCCAGGGCGGCGAGCTTCTCCAGGGTCTCGGGCGTCGCCTGGCTGGCCAGCGCGCTGATGGTCAGCTCCAGCGCACCGGGGTCCCGTCCGGCCGCCTCGACCTCGGTCGTGAGGCGCGCCAGGGCCTCGGCGAGCTCGTCCCCCCACAGCCCGAGGGGCTGCCAGCCGTCGCCGCGGCGCGCCGCGCGCCGGATCGACGCCGGGCTGTGACCCCCGATGTGGATCGGCACACCGCCGGCCCGGAAGGGCTTGGGATGGGTGTGCGCATGGAAGAATCCGAAGAACTCCCCGTCGAAGGTGGCCCCCTCGGGCTCGGTGTCGGCCCACAGGGCGCGCATGACGTCGATGCACTCGTCGGTGCGCCGGCCGCGGCTGGCGAACTCCACCCCGCACGCCTCGAGCTCCTCGCGCATCCATCCCACCCCGATGCACAGCCGCACCCGGCCTTTCGACAGACGGTCCACGGTGGCCAGGCGCTTGGCCATGATCACGGGATGGTGCGCGGGCAGCACCAGCACGCCGGTGGCGAGCTCGAGCGTGGTGGTCACCCCGGCCAGGTAGGCCAACAGGTCGATGGGGTCGGGGATGGCGCAGTCGTCGCGCAGCGGCATGCGCCCCGACGCCGCGTACGGGTAGCGGCTCGTGTAGTCCCCGATGACGAGCGGGTGCTCGACGACGATGACAGACTCGAAGCCGAGCGCCTCGATGTGCCGGGCGAAGCCCGCCATCCAGTCGGGATCGGCGCACACCCCGGCGCGCACGGGAGGCAGTGCCCCCACCTTGATCGCGGTCAATGCCCTCGACCTTCTCTCGACCTTCCCTCGACCTCAACGATCGGCCAGGGGACGGTCATCGCGCCAGTCGAGTCGGAGCTGGCGTTCGGCGAAGCGCCACACCCCGGATTCGCGCACGTACTCGTCCTGGTAGCGCACGGCCATCACGAGCAGGCGCCGGCCTTCGTCGCGCTGGTACACGTGATGGGCGAGGCACACCGTTTCGCCCCGGGCACGTTCGCCGTCCGTGTCGACGTCGAGGACCTGTCCCCCCACCACGTGGGTGGTCGCCAGGTACGGCGCCAACCCCGCCAGAAGCGCGGCCGTGATCTCGGCGCGCCCGGTGCGCACCGTGGGTGACCCGTCGCGGCCCGGATGGAAGTGGGCGACGAGCCTGCCCTGGGCGCTGAACAGCCCGGCCACGGCGTCGGTATCGCGTCGGTCGACGTCGCGCGCGTAGGTGTCCACGAGCCGCCGTAGCGCCAGACGCGTCTCGACGTCACCGGGTCGTTCCTCCACGCGGGCGCATCGTAGGCCTCGCCCGTGCCCCGCACACCTGTCGATGCCACCTGCGGTCGTGTGGAGCGATCACGATCCGTGACGAAGTGAACCACACCGCGGGTGGGCATGGTCTGCGGCCGCCGGAACTTCGGCGCCCGGCGGGGCCGGAGCGCTACAGCGGACCCACCCCTGCGCCGATGGGTCAGCCACACGAAGAGGGGGCGTCCGTGAACCTGGGTGAGCGCTGCGACGAGATCGTCCGGCTGATCGACGAGACCCTGGCCGGCCTCGCCGTCGACGACGACTCTGCCTCTGAATCTGGGGACACACCCACCCTCCGCGCCCCGGCGACGGTGACGTCCCTGCCCCCTCACCCCGGCCGAGGTGGCGTCCGGCGCCGGGGGGCAGCCTGAGAACCGGCTGACCCCGGTCCCGTCGGGAAGACGCCGAGCGGCGAGCTTCGGGGTCTGATCGGGCAATCTCACAGAAAAGCCACAGGATGAGGGTCCACACTGAGGGCGCCTTATGTCCGAGCCCTCGCGCATCCTGGTCGTCGACGACGAGCCCAGCATCACCGACCTCCTGTCCATGGCCCTGCGCTACGAGGGCATGGAGGTCCAGGTGACCCACATGGGCCGCGACGCGCTCGAGGCCATGACCAAGTTCCGGCCCCACCTGGTGGTGCTCGACGTGATGCTCCCCGACCTGAGCGGCTTCGAGGTCCTCGAGCGCATGGGTCGGGACCGCATCGGCGGCCGGCTGCCCGTCCTCTTCCTCACCGCCCGCGACACCCTCGACGACAAGCTGCGGGGCTTCACCCTGGGCGGCGACGACTACATGACCAAGCCCTTCAGCGTCGAGGAGCTCATCGTCCGGGTCCGGGCCATCCTGCGCCGCGCGCACGGCGAGGGCGACGACGGGCGGATGAGCGTGAGCGACCTGCGCCTCGACGAGGAGAGCCACGAGGTCCACCGGGGGTCGACGTCCATCGAGCTCACGCCGACCGAGTTCAAGCTCCTGCACTACCTGATGCTCAACAGCGGGCGCGTGGTGTCGAAGTCGCAGATCCTCGACCGGGTCTGGAACTACGACTTCGACGGCAACGCCAACGTGGTCGAGATCTACATCAGCTATCTGCGCAAGAAGATCGACACCCTGGGCCCCCGCCTGATCCACACCGTGCGCGGCGTGGGCTACTCCCTGCGCCCTTCCCCGGAGTAGGCCGTGACGCTGCGGCTGCGGTTGCTCCTCGTTCTCGTGGGCATCGTCACCGTGGGTCTGGTGGTGGCGGACGTGGCCACCTACGCGTCGCTGCGCTCCTATCTCTACTCGCAGGTCGACAGCCAGCTCCAAGACGACGCGCAGCCCATCGGCACCCAGGTGGCCGAGGCCTTCGCCGGGCCCTTCGGACGGACCCGGGTGTTCCCGCCGCCGGGCCTGTGGGTCGAGCTGCGCGACCAGAGCGGCAACACCATCAATCCCCCCGAGGCCTACCCGCTGTCGCCGCCCAACCTCCCCCTGCAGCTGCCCGGGTCGGGGGCGACGTCGACGAGCCCGGTCCTGTTCGACGCATCGAGCGGTGGGTCCCCGAACGTGGAGTACCGGGTCCTGGCCGAGCCCATCCAGGTCGACGGCAACCAGGTCGGCACCGTCATCGTCGCCATCCCCCTCGATCCGCTCCACCACACCCTGGGACGGCTCGTGCTGATCGAGGTCCTGGTGTCGATCGGGGTCCTCGTGGGCGTGGGCGCCCTGGCGTGGTGGATGGTGCGGCGCAACCTGCGCCCGCTTCACGAGATGGCCACCACCGCCGGGGCCATCGCCGGGGGCGACCTGTCCCAGCGGGTCGAGACGGCCGACGAACGCAGCGAGATCGGCCAGCTCGGCAATGCGCTCAACACCATGCTGAGTGGCATCGAGGGCGCCTTCGCGGCGCGCGCCGCGTCGGAGGAGCGACTGCGGCGGTTCCTGGCCGACGCCTCGCACGAATTGCGCACCCCGCTCGACGTCGATCCGCGGCTACGCCGAGCTGTTCGACCGCGGGGCGCGCGACCGTCCTGAGGACCTCGCCACGTCGATGCGCCACATCCGTGAGGAAGCCAACCGCATGAGCACGCTCGTGGACGACCTGTTGCTCCTGGCCCGCCTCGACCACCAGCGGCCCCTCCTGCTCGAGCACATGGACCTCACCGCCACGGTCAGCGCCGCCGTCGACGCGGCGCGCGTGAGCGCTCCGGATCGCGCCATCACCCTCGAGATCCCGGGTCCCGTCCCCGTCGTCGGGGACGGCGACCGGCTGCGCCAGGTTGTCGACAACCTGCTCGCCAACGCCGAGCAGCACACCCCGGCGGGCTCGCCCGTCGCCGTGCGGGTGCGCATCGAACCGACCACCGTGTGCCTCGAGATCTCCGACCGGGGCCCGGGGATCGCGCCGGCCGAGCAGGCGCAGATCTTCGAGCCGTTCCACCGCTCCGACCCGACGCGGGCGCGTGCCACCGGTGGTGCGGGTCTGGGGCTCACCATCGTGTCGGCCATCGCCCACGCGCACGGCGGCACGGTCGGGGTGGTGTCGGACCCGGCGTCGGACAACGGGAGCAGTGGTGCCACCTTCTGGGTGCGGATCCCGCTGGCGGCCACCGATCCCGGCCCCGCAGCCGGAGCAGGACCTCCTGTGACAACGGCAGAGACAACGGCAGAGGCAACCGCAGAGGCAGCCGCGGACGCGGCCCCGAGCACCCCCGTGCCCTCGGAGCACGCCTCGGGCTAACCCGCCCAGCGACTCACCAGGTCGATGAGTTGATCGGCCGCAAACCAAGCCGGCGGGCGGCGTCGAGATGCCGTCGAGACGGCGGCGAGCTAGCCGGCCACCTCCACCGTGAGCCGCAGCGCACCAGGATCGGCGGCGTGGCGGGCCACGTCGAGCACATAGCCACCGGGCTCGACCACCCAGCGATGGCGTTCCCCGTCGCGTACGGCGAGCCGCTGCCACGGGATGCGGATGACGACATCGGCGTGGGACCCCGCGTCGATCTCGACGCGGGCGAAACCCAGCAGCCGGCGAGGCGGGCGGCGGGCCGGGTCCCAATGCCGGTGCCCTCCGTAGACCTGCACGACGTCGGTGCCGGGCCGGGTGCCGGTGTTACGCACCGTTCCCCGCACGACAATTCCGTCGTCCTCGACCGCCGCCGCGAACGCGTCGGACTCGAACGTCGTGTACGAAAGTCCGAACCCGAAGGGGTACGCCGGCGCGTTGGCGTCGCGCTCGAGGAGCCACCAGCCATGCCAGGGGCCGTAGGTTACCGCATGGGCGTCGCGCTCGAAGGGGGGAAGGTGCGCCTCGTCGGTGGGCACCGTAAAGGGGAGACGGCCCCCGGCGTCGAGCGACGCCCAGGAGCACGTCGGCCAGGCCGTTGCCACCCTCCATGCCCGCGTACCAGGACTGCACGATGGCCGGCACCCGCCGGTCCCAGGCCGAGACGACGACGGCGCTTCCGGCCACGATGGCCACGACGGTGCGCGGGTTGGCTCCCGCCACCGCCGCGACCAGCGCCTCGTCGTGGGGGTGGAGGCGCAACGAGACGCGGTCCCCACCCGGCGCGAACCCCAGCGGCTCGGGACCGGGGACGGTCCTCGACATGTCGGGCCCGGGATCGGCGGCGACGTCGGCCGTGAAGCGCCGCGCCAGGCCGGGGTCGTCGGGACCCGGGAACAGCTCGGCCAGGTGGGCGGTGGAGTCGCCGCCGATGTACTCGCCCTCGTCCTGCCGGGTGTAGCCCACCACGACCAGGGCCACGTCGCACGACGCCGCGGTAGCCGCCGCCGCTTCGAGGTCCTCCCCGTCGATGGAGACGACCTCGGTGGCGCCCAGGGCCGCACCCAGACCGTCGAGGACCGTGACCGCGGCCGGGGCCCACACGTCGCTCGATCCGCCGTCGCCGAGGTTCCGCACCGCGGCGAGGCGGCCCACCACCGCCAACCGCTGCATCGTGGCCGGGTTGAGCGGGAGAACCGGCGTGCCGGCGACCGGTTCGTTGCGGAGTACGACGGCGGACTTGGCGGCCGCCTCGCGGGCCAGGGCCCGGTGCTCGTCGCAGGCGAGGACCTCGATGCCGGGCCGCGGAGTCCCCAACACGTCGCGGAAGCGCAGCAACGTGGCCAGCAGCCTGGTCACCGAGCGGTCGACGTCGTCCCAGGAGATCTCGTGACCCTCGAGCGCACCCGGCAGGTCCCGGGCGCGCAGCATCCGGTAGGGCATCTCGACGTCGAGCCCGGCCGGCACCGACGCCGGCGCGTCGCGCAGCCCGAAGATCCAGTCGCTGATCACGAACCCTTCGAATCCCCACTCGTCCCTCAGCACGTCGGTCAGCAGGGCACGGTTCTCGCCGCACCAGTGGCCGTTCACCGAGTTGTACGCGCTCATCACGACCGCCACGCCCTCGTCGACGATCCGGCGGAAGTGGGGGAGGAACACCTCGTGCAGGCTGGTTTCGTCGACGGTGACGTCGACGAGGAAGCGCGCGTTCTCCATGGAGTTGCACGCCAGGTGCTTCACGCACGCCATGGCGTGGCGTTGCACGCCCCGGGTCAGCGCCGCGCCGAGCTCGCCCACGTGCACGGGGTCCTCGCCGTAGGTCTCCTGGGCCCGGCCCCACGCCGGGTGGCGCAGGACGTTCACGCACACCCCGCCGTACAGGGTGGCGCCCACGGCCCGGAGCTCGCGGCCGATGGCGTCGCCGATGCGCTCCTCGAGATCGACGTCCCACGTGGCGCCGCGCGCCATGCTCACCGGGAAGCACGTCGCCGGCCCGATGACCACGCCGCGGGGCCCGTCGCTGAAGGCGAATCCCGGGATGCCGAGGCGCTCGATGCGCGCCGCGGGAACGGGCGCTTGTGGTAGCCGCCGGTGCCCAGGTCCCCGAGGCCCGCCCAGAAGGGGAGGTCGCCGTCCAGGCACCACAGCCGCTCGTCGGGGGTCATCGCCGCCAGCACCGACCGGGCCGCCTCGATCGGGTCGGTCCCCGCCGAGACGGCTCGCACGGCACGGTCGAAGGTGGTGACGGTGTCCCCGGTCCTGTCGTCGTGGGCCATGGCGAAACCGTAACGCCCGGTCCCGAGGTGCCGGGTCCGCGCCGAGAGGAGGGGGTCAGACCCGGGCGATGCCGGCGAAGCGGGTGAAGCGGTCGACGAAGGCGAGCTGGGTCACGCCGGTGGGCCCGTTGCGGTGCTTGGCGATGATGATCTCCGCCGTGCCGCGGTCGGGTGAGTCGGCGTTGTAGATCTCGTCGCGGTAGATGAACAGCACCACGTCCGCGTCCTGTTCGATGGACCCCGACTCGCGCAGGTCGGCCAGCACGGGTCGCTTGTCCTGGCGCATCTCCAGGTTGCGCGACAACTGCGACAGCGCGACGACCGGGATGTCGAGCTCGCGCGCCAGCACCTTGAGGCCGCGGCTGATCTCGGACACCTCCACCTGCCGGTTCTCGGCCCGGCTCTTGGTGTGCCCGCTCATGAGCTGCAGGTAGTCGACGACCACGAGGCCCAGTCCCTCGCGCGCCTTGAGGCGTCGGGCCTTGGCCCGGATCTCCATCACGGTGAGGTTGGGGTTGTCGTCGATGTAGATGGGGGCGTCGCCGAGGCGGCCGATGGCGTCGGAGATCTTGGGCCAGTCCGACTCGAGCAACCGGCCGTTGCGCATGCGGGTGGCGTCGACGTGCGCCTCCGAACACAGCAGCCGCTGGGTGAGCTCGAGGTGGCTCATCTCGAGCGAGAACACGAGCACGGGGACGCGCGCGTGCACGGCAGCGTGCTGGGCGATGCCCAAGGCGAAGCTCGTCTTGCCCATGGCGGGGCGGGCCCCGACCACCACGAGGTTCGACTTCTGCAGGCCGGCGAGGCGGTCGTCGAGGTCCGCGTACCCCGTCGGCACGCCGGTGATGGTGTCGCCGCGTTCGAAGAGGTTCTCGAGATGGTCGAGGCTGGCGGCCAGCAGCTCGCGCAACGGCGCCATGGTGTCGACCACGCGGCGCTGGGCCACCTCGAACACCATGGCTTCGGCGCGGTCGATCACGGTGGAGACGTCCTCGGGGAGGCTGAAGCCGAGCTCGGCGATCTCGCCCGCCACCACCACGAGCCGGCGCAGCAGCGCGTGCTCCTCGACGATGCGCGCGTAGTGCGAAGCGTTCGCCGTCGACGGCGTGTTCACCTGCAGCGAGATGAGCACCGACGCGTCGCCCACGTCGTCGAGCAGCCCGGAGCGGCGCAGCTCGTCGGCGACGGTCACGGGGTCGGCGGGCTCGCCCCGCGCGTAGAGGGCGGTGACCGCGGCGAACACGTGGCCGTGGGCGGGCTTGTAGAAGTCCTCGGCCACGCAGCACTCGAGTGCCGCCGCGATGGCGTCGCGCGACAGGAGCATGGCGCCCAGGAGCGACTCCTCGGCGTCGAGGTTGTGGGGAGGGACCCTGCCTCCGACCGCGTGGAGCCGACGGGGAGGTGCCTCTTCGAATGCCTGCGCCATGGTCTCCCTACCCTGGCCTACCGAGCCTGGGGGTAACGAGGGGTGCAACCCTGCGAATTATCCGGGGACAACCCGCGATTGTCGGGGGACAACCATGTGGACGACGACCCCGTCGGGAAGGGGGAGCTGGGGATAACCCGGGGATCGGCGGGGATCCGCTGGGACTTCGCATCCCGCCACGGTGCCAGGCGGGTGTGACAGGTCAGCTGCCGGCGACGACCTCGACCGTCAGCTCCACGTCGACCTCGTCGTGCAACTTGACCGGGACCACGTGGGTGCCCACCGACTTGATGGGCTCGGCCAGCTGGATCTTGCGCCGGTCCACCACGGCGCCGGTCTGAGCCTCGACGGCCTCGGCGACGTCGTTGGTGGTCACCGAGCCGAACAGGCGCCCCTCGGCGCCGGCGCGCGCCGTGATCTTCACGGTGGCGGCACCCAGCACTTCGGCCACGGCCTGCGCCGACTCGCGGTCCTGCGCGTCGCGCAGCGCGCGCGACTTGCGCATGGCGGCGGCCTGCGCCTCGACACCGCCCGTGGCGACCAGGGCGCTGCCCGT
Source organism: uncultured Acidimicrobiales bacterium (assembly GCA_963810195.1). GTDB lineage: Bacteria > Actinomycetota > Acidimicrobiia > Acidimicrobiales > UBA8190 > Chersky-840. The sequence continues at coordinate 59,624 of CAWEMO010000004.1, forward strand.
CGGAAACAGGTAGTTGCGGGCGAAGCCCTTCGCCACGTCGACGATGTCGCCCTTCTTCCCCACACCGGAGATGTCACTGCGCAACAGCACCCGCATCACCGATCACCTCCGTTCGCGCCCGCCGTCCCGGGGGCCTCGGGGGGCGCGGCGCCGGTCGTGGCAGGAGCACGAGCTCGCGTGCCGTCTTGATGGCCATGGCGACCTCGTTCTGGTGCCGGGCGCAATTCCCCGTCACGCGCCGGGCGCGGATCCTGCCCCGGTCACTGACGTAGCGCCGCAGCATCGTGACGTTCTTGTAGTCGACCCAGTCGATCCTGTCCGTGCACAGCGTGCACGGCGGGTACGGGTTGCGCCGGGCGCGGGCCGTCACAGCGCGACGCGCCGTCGCTTCGGTGTGCAGCGCCATGGCTCAGAAGGGCTCCTCGTCGAAGCCGTAGCCACCCCCGGCCGCCTGCGCCGCCGGTTGTCTGTCGCCACCGCCGCCGCGGGGGGCCGCGCCTTCGCCCGGGCCGCGCCGCTCGTTCTTGGTGACCTGGGCGGTGGCCCAGCGCAGGCTGGGGCCGATCTCGTCGGCCACGACCTCGACCTTGGACCGCTTGTCGCCGTCCTGGGTCTCCCACGACCGCTGCTCGAGCCGTCCCGTCACGATGATCCGCGACCCGCGCGCCAGGCTCTCCGCCGCGTTCTCGGCCATCTCGCGCCAGCACACGATGTCGAAGAAGGACGTGGCCTCCTCCCATTCCTGGGTCTGGCGATTCTGCCACCGCCGGTTCACGGCCAACCCGAAGGTGGCCGTGGCCTGGCCCGTGGGGGTGAAGCGCAGCTCGGGGTCCCGGGTGATGTTCCCGACGAGCACGATGTTGTTTCCGTTGGCCATGTCTCTTCCTCCGCTGCCGGTTCAGCCCGCGCTGCGGGCGCCGTCGCCCGCGGGCGCCCTGGCCCCGGCGGGAACTCTGGTCCGTGTCCTGCCGGCCACCTTCTCCGGCAGCCGGATGATCTTGTGGCGCATCACTTCGTCGGCCAGGACGAGGAACCGGTCGAGCTCCGCCGACGCCTTGGGCTCGGCGGTGAACTCCGCCACCACGTAGTACCCCTCACGCTTGTGGTTCATCTCGTAGGCGAGGGTGCGCCGGCCCCAGCGGTCGACCGTCCCGGTGGTGCCCCCGTTGGACCGCACCACCTCGAGCGCCTTGTCCAGGGCTCCCTGGATGGCCGCCTCTTCGACCTCGGGGTCGAAGATGATCATTGTCTCGTACGGCCGCACGCGCGGCTCACCTCCCTCTGGACCCGGGCCACTCGGCCACCGGGGCTCCGCCCCCGGCGGAGCAGGGTGCAATCGGATGCATCGGCCTGGGCGGGTCGTGACCCGGTCCGTGGCCAGCGGCCATGGTACCCGAAGGGTGGGTCAGGGTCCCCCGGGGCCCGGCTCGGAGGGCTGGTGGTAGGTCTCGGCCTCGGCCGGGAAGGTCCCCGCCCGGACGTCCGCGGCCCAGGTCGAGAGGGCTTCCACGGCCGCCGAGGCCAGGTCCGCGTAGCGGCGGACGAACTTCGGGACGGGGCCCTCGCCCAGGCCCAGGACGTCGTGGAACACCAGGACCTGACCGTCGCACCCGGGGCCGGCGCCGATCCCGATGGTGGGCACGTCCACCTCGGCGGTGACCCGGTCGGCCACCACGTCGGGCACGCCCTCGAGGACGATGGCGAAGACCCCCGCCGCGGTGATGGCCTTGGCGTCGTCGACCAGGGCGTCGGCCGCCGCGGCCTGGCGGGCCTGGACCTTGTACCCGCCCATGGTGTGCACCGACTGCGGGGTCAGCCCCAGATGGCCCACCACCGGGATCTCGGTGGCCACCAGCGCTTCGATCATGGGGACCCTGGCCCTGCCGCCCTCGAGCTTCACGGCCTCGGCGCCGGCCCGCACCAGGGTGGCCCCGTTGCGGATGGTGTCCTCCACCGAGACGTGGTAGCTGAGCCACGGCAGGTCACCGATCACGAGGGCCCGGGGCTTCGCCCTGGCCACGGCAGCGACGTGATGGGCCATGACCCCCACGTCCACCTGCAGGGTGTCGGCGTAGCCGAGCACGGTGTTGGCGAGCGAGTCGCCCACCAGGATCATGTCGACCCCCGCCGCGTCGGCGATGCGGGCGCCGGGGGTGTCGTAGGCGGTGAGCATGACGAGGGGCTCGTCGCCGCGCGCCCGCTTGCGGGAACGGACCTGAGGGGCCGTGACCTTGGGTGCCATGTGGGGCCTCCTTGCCGTCCAGCGCTCAGGGCTGCCGGCGGCATCGGGACCGGGAACTGCTACCTGCTCCAGTGTACCGTTCCGTTGGTGGCTGGGAATGGGGCTCCACCAGGCGCGACGTGCGAGAGCTGCGGTTCGGCCGACGGCCCGCTCGAGCCCGTGCGCCGCGTGTACCTGGAGGTCGACGGGGACGGGAACCTGCGCCCGGCCCGGACCATGCCCGAGCTCAAGCGGTGGTGCCCGGCCTGTCGGGCCCAATACCCCAACGAGCCGGCCGGGGCCTGACCGCACGTGGCCCGGTCGACCTCAGTCATCGACTACCGGGGACGGTTCGCCTTCGACGTCTCTCCCGAGACCCTGTGGACCTCGATCGAGCACGGCGAGCGGTTCGAGGCCTGGTGGACCTGGCTGCGCGAGTTCCGCCTCGTAGGGCCCGGCCTCGAGGCCGGGGCGGTGCTGCACGGGGTGGTGTCGCCGCCGGTGCCCTACACGATGCGCATCCGGGTGGAGCTCGACCGCTGTGTGCGGCCCGAGCGGATCGACGCCACCGTCCACGGCGACCTCGAGGGCCCGGCGTGCCTCGTACTCGAGCCCGCCGGCCCGGGCACCCTGGCCGAGGTGGCGTGGACCGTGGAGATGACCCAGCGGACCATGCGCCTCGCGGCGCGGTTCGCGCACCCCCTCATGCGCTGGGGCCACGACCGCGTCATCGAGGCGACCGTGAACGGGTACCGCCGGCACCTCGCTTCCACCGGAGGACCGGACACGCGAGGACCGGGCCCACGCGGACCGGGCCCACGCGGACCGGAACAGTCCGGCGGTCCCCGCTAGCCCCGGGGAGCGGGGAGCGGGCGCTTCGAACCCCCGGTCGGCTTCAGCCCTCGATCACGTTGTGCACGTTGGCCACCATGGGCTCGTTGAGCTCGACGCCGGCGGCGGCGAGCTGCTTGATGACCTGCCCGTACTTCTCCGGGGTGAACCCACCGTGTACGAAGTAGAAGCCGAGAGCCATGACACCATTCCTTCCCGCGCCGGACGACGTTCGCCTCTGGGTGCGGTGACCGTACCGGACAGATTCGCGACGGCAAAGGGGTCCTGCACTGAACCGACGTGACGGGCGCGGGCCGGGCGCCGCCGGGCGCGGGCCTTGCGCCGCGGGGTCGGTCAGGTCAGCCGGGACAGTGCCAGGCCGGCGGCGACGGTGACGAGGCCCCAGGACATGGCCCGCAAGGCCCCCTCGAGGGGGCCGAGAAGGAACCTCTCGTCGATTCGACGCACCGACCCGTCGGCCAGGACGAGCGAGCCCTCGATTCCGCGCACCGAGCGGCGCAGCATGCGGGCCGGGGTGCTGAGCGCGCGCTGCGCCCACGACAGGGCGAAGGCGCCCACCGCCACGAGCGTGGGCGCCCACGTGAGGGTGCCCGCCTGCGCCACGTACGCGGTGAGGACGGGGAACGCGCCCCACGCCGCGGCGAAGCCGGCGTCGGTGTGCACCACCCCGCCGAAGAGCTCGGCGTTGTAGGCCATGACGAGCAGCGGGCCCACCACGATGAACGGCACCAGAACTGCGCCCACCATGGCCACGCCCACCGCCCCGATGGCCACCGCGCCGGCCAGCGACACCACCGTGGCGCCGACCAGGGCGCGCCCTGGGATGAGGGTGCGCAGCGGGCGCCCGTGCAGCTCGTCGAGGCAGTGGGCCGCCACCCCCACGGCCAGGAAGAAGGCCAGCACCGTGGCCACGAGCCGGCTGACCCGGATGTGGGGCGCCAGCGACGCCCCGATCACGACGTAGGAGAGGTGCCAGGCCGTGTACGGGGGGTGCAGCACCGTCCACCAGTCGCGCCACCCCCCGCGTTCCGCCGCGTAGAAGGCGGGGCGGGGGGTGTCAGCCACCGGCCCGGCTCCCCCACATGACGAGACCGCCCCCGAGGCTCATGGTGCGCACCCCGACGTCGTCGATCCCCGCGTCGCGCCACGCCTGGACCGTCCACGACAGCGGGAAGCGGCGGTAGTGCGCCGAGATGTTGGGCCCGAGGAACCTCCCTACCCGGAACCACTCCCGGCCTCCGGTGAGCGCGCCCCCCACCGGCAGCACGAGGCGCGTGTAGCCCCACCACCAGAACCGCCAGAACCGGCTGGCGGGGACGAGGAACTCCAGGTTGGCCACGACCCCACCGGGCCGGACCACCCGGGCCAGCTCGCGCAGTGTCGCAGCGGGGTCCTCGACGTACCGGAGGAGGTAGGTGAAGGTGAGAGCGTCGAACGTGGCGTCGGGGAACGGCAGCTGCTCGCCACGGCCCAGCACGACCTGGATGTGCCCGTCGGCCCCGGCGCGCGCCACGTTGGCTTTTCCTTGTCGCAGCATCGTTTCGGTGAGGTCGACCCCCACCACCTGCGCGCCGGTGCGCTGGGCCAGCTGCAGCGCCACGCCCGCCGGTCCGGTGGCGACATCGAGGATGCGCCGGGGCTCGCCGGGGACGACGTGGTCCACCATGGCCCGGCGCCAGCGGCCGTTCTGGCCGAGCGACAGCAGCTCCGCCAACCGGTCGTAGCGCTCGGGGAGGCCGGAGAACAGCCGGCGGGCGAACCGGCTGTTGCGGGCGCCGGTGGAGAGCGTGTCGTGGCGCACGGTGCGACAATCCCACAGAACGCCCGTCGATGTCGGGGGGAATCGTGGTCACCGAGCACTTCGACGTGGCGGTGGTGGGCTCCGGGCCGGCCGGGGCGGTGTCCGCGCTCGTCCTGGCCCGGGCCGGCGCCCGGGTGGCGCTCGTGGACAAGGCCGCCTTCCCGCGCCACAAGGCGTGCGGCGACGTGGTGGGGCCCCGCGGGCTGGGCGTGCTGCGCGACCTCGGCCTCCGACCGGGGCCCGGGGCGCTGCGGGTGGGGGACATGGTCGTGGTGGGCCCCTCGGGCCGGCGGGTGGTGCTGCCGTGCTTCGAGGGCGCCGACTACCCGGACCACGGCATCGCCCTGCCCCGCCACGGCCTCGACGCCTGGCTGGCCGGTGAGGCCCTCGACGCCGGCGCCCAGGCGGTGACCGGCCGTGTGGAGCACGTCGGCGCGCGCTCCGATGCCTCGGGCGGCGTGCTCGACGTCGTGCTCGACGGCGGCCGGCGGCTCCGGGCCGACGCGGTCGTCGGTGCCGACGGGGCCACCAGCCGGGTGGCCGACTCGGCCGGGCTGGTCGACGCGCGCCGGGTGCTGTGGGGCTTCGCCGTCCGGATCTACCTCGAGGAGCCCGTGGCCCTGCCCCACATCGTGTTGTGGGAGCGCGAGCGCGGCCGCGTCTTCCCCGGCTACGGCTGGCTGTTCCCCGGGCCCGACGGGCGCGCCAACGCCGGGCTGGGGATCGGCACCATGGCGGACCGGCGGGCCGGGGCCGGGGCCGTGCGCCTCCTGCCCGAATTCCTCGGGCACCTCCGCCGGCTCGGGCTTGTCGAGAACCCCGGGGACGGCTCGGGACCGGGCCGGCTCGGGGGCTGGCTGAAGATGGGCCTGGTGGGCACCACCCCCGCCGCAGGCCCGGTGCTCCTCACCGGTGACGCGGCCGGGCTCGTGAACCCCCTACAGGGCGAGGGCATCGCCCACGCCATGACGAGCGGGCGACTGGCCGCCGAGGCCATCCTGGCCGGGCCCGCCTCCGCCGCCTCGCGCTACCGGCACGGGATCGCCCGGGACCATCTCGACTACCACCGGGTGGCGGCCGCCGCCCACGCCCAGCTGGTGGCGAGACCCGCCGCTGCCGCAGTGGTGGGGAGGCTCCTCACCCACCCGCTCCTCGGCCGTGCCCTGGCCGGCGGGTGGTCCGTCTACTGGAACGAGCTCCTCGAGGGCGCCCCTCCCGGACGGGCTCGCACCGTGGCCGCCGCCGCGTCGGTGCTGGGGCGTGCCCTCACCCGTCCGAGCGCCCCGGCGCGCTGGCTCGAGCAGGTGTGGGCCCCGACCCCGTCTCCCTGAACCCGGCGTCGGTCACGACGCGTCGCGTTGGTGCACCGGCACAGGCGTGCAGTGCGCGCACGGTCGGTACCCCGCAGCTGCCGCTGCGGCCGCGGTCCGGAAGTGGACCTCGTGGGTGGGGCGGATCCGTGTGGCGTGCACGCACGAGGGGACGCAGAACACGCCCGTGGCGGCGCTGCCGACGAAGCGCACCCCCGCGTCGGCGAGCCGTTCGAGGCGGGCGATGTCGACCCCCTCCGCATCGAGCAGCGTCCGCTTCATGGAGACGCCGAGCCCGTAGTTGCCGAGGTGGCCGTCGCTGCGCACCACACGGTGGCACGGGATGAGCACGGGCACGGGGTTGCGCCCCAGGGCCGAGCCCACGGCGCGCACGGCGCGGGGCCGGCCGATCTCGCGCGCCACCCATCCGTAGGGCCGCACCTCCCCCGACGGGATCTCCAGGGTCTTGCCCAGCACCGCCCGCTCGAAGGGCGTCAGCCCCGACAGGTCGTAGCGCAGGCTCGTGGCGCGGCCGCTGCGCAGCGCCGCGGCCAGCCCGGCCGGGCGACGGGGGGCCGGCGCGGTCGGGCGCCCGGTCTCGGCCCGGTGGTGCGCCGCGAACTTGGCGGGGTCGTCGCCGAAGAGCGCCGTGGGAGCCACTGCGCTGATGCCGCCGTCGTTGAAGGCCACGAACAGGTCCCCGGCCGGGCACGGCACCGTGACGAATCGGTCCGGGGCGTGCACGCCGATGCGGTCCAAGACGGCCTCGACGAAACCGGGGGGAGCCTCCACGCGCAGGGCGCGCAGCGCGGCGGGGGACGGGTGGGCGGTCATGGGATCTCCTTGCGGTGCAGAGGGGAACGGGGGCGCCCAGCGCAGGCCAGCGCCCGCAGGCGCTCGAGGCCTCGGGACACGTTGGCCTTGGCGGTGCCGACCGGGCAGCCGACGGTCGACGCGATCTCGGCGTAGGACAGGCCCACCACGTGCCTGAGGACGACCGGCACCCGCTGGTGCTCGGGGAGCTCGCCGAGCAGCGCCACCAGGGCGCGCGACGCCTCGCTCTCCTCGGCGGCCGCCTCGGGGCCGGGCCTGGGGTCCATCACCTGCGCACCGGGCGCGGCGTGTGCCTCTCTCGGGCGGCGCGCCGCGCGCCGCAGGTGGTTGCGCCACAGGTTCAGCGTGATGGTGAGGAGCCACGGCCGGGACTCGAGCGCCAGCACCCGGTCGGCGTCGAAGTGCCGCAGGGCGCGATAGGCACGCACGAACGTCTCCTGGGCGAGGTCGTCGGCCTCGGCGCGCGAGCCGCTCAGGCGCAGGGCGGTGCTGAAGACGGGCCCGGAATGGGCGCGCACGAAGGCGGCGAACCCGGCGTCGAGATCCTCGGCCAGCCCGTCGAGCACAGCCGTATCGCTTCGGGTCGGCACCACACCTCACTCAACCCCACCGGGCCCGGTCCGGTTGCACCCGGGCTGGTGAAGGTCAGGCTTCCTCGAGCTCCTCGTCCCACTCCCGGAGCTGCGTGGCGCGACCCGACATGAGCGGGAAGGACGACATCACCAGGACGAACAGCAAGAAGGTCGTGATGTGGACCCCCGTGCACCACAGGCAGATGGCCTTGATGCTGAAGAGCTCGGCGGCGAGCAGGTACAGGACGAAGCAGACCCCGCTCACGGACAGGGCGAGGCGTCCCCGGGCCACCCACGGCGACCGGGCCCGCCACAGCGGGGGCCAGTTGATCCCCACCATGGCGGTGAAGAAGAGCAGTCCCAGCAGGGCCACCGGGATCCCGAGGATGTGGGAGTACTTGCTCGTGGTCACCAGTGCGCAGTTCACGAAGCCCTTCGAGGAACAGATCGGCACGATGCCCTGGAAGTGGTCGATGGTGAGGTACATCGAGATGCCGAACCCGATGAGCGACAGCACGAAGGCGGTGGTCGACAGCCAGCGCGGGACCTCGCGGACCTCCGCGTCGTCCTCCTCGACGTAGCCCTCCTCGACGTCCTGGTCTGCCTCGGCTCGAACGTCGGTCATGGGGGCGCCTCCGGTCAGCTCAATTTAAGCGCGGCGGCCGCCGTGCGCGTCCCGGGCGCCGTGCACACCGACGCCGGCTGGTTGCCCGTCTCCGAGCAGATGCCGGCGATCAGGTAGTTGGCGGTGCCGACGACGGCCTCGGTCACGGGGTCCTTGGGATTGCTCAGCTTGGACGCGATCTGCGCCTGGTCGAGCCCCTGGAGGACGCCGGGGTCGTAGCTCGGGCCGATGACGAACACCTTGTTGCCGATGTCGACGAAGGGGTACCCGGTGGTCTGGCCGAATTGGGACGAGTACTTCGACCACAGGGCGTTCTCGGCGTTGGTGAGCGGCTGGAACAGGGCGCGCGTGCCCTGACCGTAGTTGTCGTTGGTCTCGTGCTCGACCGGGACGAAGTCGAGGTAGGTGCTCGACACGCTGGCGTCACGGAAGCTGAAGGTGGCCGTGGCCGGGTCGCTGTCCCACGGCGAGGACGTGGTCTCCTTGAGGCCCGACCACGTGCCGAAGCGGCTCAACGCCAGCACGATCGCCCAGCGCTCGGCCCCGCAGTACGGGCAGAACTCGGCGCCGATGTAGAGCATCTCCGGCTTCCCTCCGGCGGAGGTGAGCTTGGGCTGGTTCTTGAGCACCTGCGGTGCATTGACCCCCTGCCCGGTCCCCACCGCGTCCGCCACGGACTGCGGTACCCCGGTGGTGTCGGCCACCACCGAGGCCGACGCGGGAGTCGGGTCCGGGATCACCCGGGTCTTGCTCGGCGTCGACCCCGAGCCCGCCACCTTCACCACCACGAAGACGAGGACGATCACCACGACCACGCCGATGGACACGAAGGCCAGGGTGGACGGGGAGAAGCGGCGCGGCGGGGGCGCCGTGATCTTCATGTTCTGCCGCGGGGCTCGACCCTTGGCCCCCCCGGCGGTGGGCGGGCGCCCCTTGCCGCCGCCGCCCCCGGGGGACGGCCCTTCGACGCGGAGGCCGGGGGCCGGGCCTTGGGCGCGGCGGCCTTGGCCGGCGGGCGCTTGGCGGGGGACGCCTTGCGCGCCTGAGGGTCGGGTCGCCGGCCCGATCCCCGGTCGCCTGGTTGCACTTGACTCATGGAGTGAGGTCCCCTTGCCTGTTGGACAAACCGATCAATGCTGCCCCACGGTGCGCGTGAAGTGGGCGCGCCGGGCGGGCACGGCTGTTCGGGCGCGTGCGGTCAGCCGTTGCCCCGCCGGGCCCGGGACGCCGTCACGCGGTGGCGGCCGCCGGCCGGGTACATCCGGGCGAGGTGGTTCCACGAGCAATTGGGGCACACCTCGACGACGTAGCAGACCACCTCGTCGGTCCGCCGGCACAGCCGGGCCAGCTCGGTGGCGTTGGTCGGACAGCGGCCGTTCTTCGGGAGCCGGGACCCGAAGACGTAGGTCACGTGCACGACTTCGGTCTCCTCGCAGATGGGGCAATTCTCCGACAGCGCCACCCCGACGTTCGCGCGCGGCGCGCAACAGCTCGGGGTGCGCGTCGCACACGTCGAGGCGCGACAGGCGGCCCTTGCGGAATTCGCTCACGACGGCGTTCCGGGCGAGGCGGTACTCCACGCGCCCACCGGTGCCGGTGACGGGGAACCCTCGCAACGCCGACGGCCCGAAGCTCATCGCCACAAGGGTACCGTCGGCGCGACACGAACCGCCCGTGAATTCCGCCGCCGTCCGGGCACCGTCGCGTAGCTGCGTCCGGATGCCCTCGCCACGACGACCGGCGGCACCGCTCGGCCCGGCCCGGGCCCGACTCGAGCGTGACTCCCCGGCCCCCCGGCCCTCTCCGGGGCCGGCCGCATGCCGGACACCGGGGTGGGCCCGCGGCCCCCGACTCCCACCCCGGGGTACGGGAGGTCGAAGCCAGAGTTGAAACCCGGCCGATGTATCGATACGATACATCTAGTGATGAAAACGTTCTGTGACGCCGTGCCTGGAATCCGCTGATGCTGGAGCTCGCCATTCTCGGGCTCCTCGAGGGCCAGGCCATGCACGGCTACGAGATCCGCAAGCGCCTGCGCGACGAGCTGGGGCAACTCTCCAACGTGTCGTTCGGGTCCCTGTACCCGGCGCTCTCCCGTCTCGAACGGTCGGGCGCGGTGCGGGCCACCGAGGATCCGGGGCGGAGCGCCACGCCGCCGGTCCCCATGACCGGGTCGCTGAGTGGCGAACGGGCCGCCCTCCGAGCCCGGCGCTCGAGCACGGGCCTGGGACGGAGGAGCCGCAAGGTGTACTGCATCACCGACGAGGGCCGCCGCCAGTTCGCCGAGCTCCTCCACAGCGAGCAGGCCGGCGGCAACGACGACGCCCGCAACTTCAGCCTGCGTCTGGCCTTCGCCCGGTACCTGCCCCCGCACGCGCGCCTGCGCCTGCTCGAGCGCCGGCGCGGCCAGCTCTTCCAGCGCCTGGCCGAGGCGCGCGCCGCGGCTGTGGCCGCCGAGGGACGGCTCGACACCTACACACGCGCCCTCATGGAGCACACCACCGAGTCCACCGAGCGCGACATCGCCTGGCTCGACCGGTTGATCGAGGCCGAGCGGGCCCGGGACGGGGCGTCCCCGGCCGCGCCGGCGTTCGTGGGCAACACGACATCGCAGGCAGTGCAGACGGTTCAGAAAGTGCAGGCGGTTCAGAAAGTGCAGGCAGTTCAGGAAGAGGGAGATACGAGATGAGCACGGTACGGGTCGCGATCGCCGGTGTGGGCAACTGCGCCAGCTCGCTTGTCCAGGGCGTGGAGTACTACCGCGACGCAAGCCCCGACGACGTCGTGCCCGGGTTGATGCACGTCACCCTGGGCGGCTACCACGTGCGCGACGTCGAGTTCGTCGCCGCCTTCGACGTGGACGCCACCAAGGTCGGCGTGGACCTGTCCAAGGCCATCCTGGGCGGCCACAACAACACTATCAAGTTCGCCACCGTGGGCCATCTCGACGTGACGGTGCAGCGGGGCCCCACCTTCGACGGCCTGGGCACCTACTACCGCGACAGCGTGGAGGAGTCCCCGGCCGAGCCCGTCGACGTGGCGCAGGCGCTGCGCGACGCCCGCGCCGAGGTGCTCGTGAGCTACCTGCCCGTGGGCTCCGAGGAGGCCCAGCGCCACTACGCGCAGGCCTGTCTCGACGCCGGCGTGGCCTTCGTGAACGCCATCCCCGTGTTCATCGCCAGCGACCCGGTCTGGGCGGGCAAGTTCCGCGACGCGGGCGTGCCCATCATCGGCGACGACATCAAGAGCCAGGTGGGCTCCACCATCGTGCACCGGGTCCTCACCCGCCTCTTCGAGGACCGGGGCCTGGCCCTCGACCGGACCTACCAGCTCAACTTCGGCGGGAACATGGACTTCATGAACATGCTCGAGCGCCAGCGCCTCGAGTCCAAGAAGATCTCCAAGACCCAGGCCGTGACCAGCCAGGTTGAGAATTACGTCCTCGACGCCGAGGACGTCCACATCGGGCCGTCGGACCACGTGCCCTGGCTCAACGACCGCAAGTGGGCCTACATCCGCATGGAGGGCCGCAACTTCGGAGACGTGCCCGTCAACCTCGAGCTCAAGCTCGAGGTGTGGGACTCGCCCAACTCGGCCGGCGTGATCATCGACGCCGTGCGCTGCGCCAAGCTCGCCCTCGACCGCGGCGTGGGTGGCCCGCTCGTGGGGCCCTCGGCGTACTTCATGAAGTCGCCACCGGTGCAGTACCACGACGACGAGGCGTACCGCCTGGTGGAGGCCTTCGCCGCCGGCGAGGCCTCGCCGCCGTATCCCGCCGACTGAGGACCGTCCACCTCGTTCATTCCTCCTCGCGCTTGCGCTTCTCCCACCACGCGTCGAGGCGGCGGTAGGCCTCCTCTTCGCCGAGGGGGCCCTCGTCGAGGCGCAACTCCAGGAGGAACTCCAGGGCCTGGCCCACGACCGGGCCCGGGGGCACACCGAGATGCTCCATGACCTGGCGCCCGTCGAGCTCGGGCCGCACCGCGTCGAGCTCCTCCTTGGCGCGCAGCTCCTCGATGCGGCGCTCGAGTTCGTCCATGCGACGCTCCAGGGCGCGGGCCCGTGCCGCGTTGCGGGTGGTGCAGTCGGATCGGGTGAGCTCGTTGAGCCGGTCGAGCAGTGGGCCCGCGTCGCGCACGTAACGGCGCACGGCGCGGTCGGTCCACCCGAGCCGGTAGGTGTGGAACCGCAGGTGCAGCTCGACGAGCTTGGTGACGACCTGGACGTCCTCGTGCGGGTAGCGCAGAGCGTTGAGACGGTCGCGAGTCATGCGGGCGCCGACCACCTCGTGGTGGTGGAAGGTCACCCCCCCGGGCCCGAAGGCGCGGGTGCGGGGCTTGCCGATGTCGTGCAGCAGCGCGGCGAGGCGCAGCAAGCGGTCGGGGCTCGTCTTGTCCACCACCGCCAGGGTGTGGGCGAGCACGTCCTTGTGGCGGTGGATGGGGTCCTGCTCCAGGGCGAGGCCGGGCAGTTCGGGGAGGAACTCGCCCGCCAGGCCCGTCTCCACCACGAACCACAGCCCCGGTGAGGGCCTGTCCACCACCAGGAGCTTGTCGAGCTCGTCGCGGATGCGCTCGGCGGACACGATCGACAGGCGGTCGTGCATGGACGTGACCGCGGCGGGGATCTCGGGGACGGGCTCGAGCCCGAAGCCCGCCATGAAGCGCGCCGCGCGCAGCATGCGCAGCGGGTCGTCCGCAAAGGACTGCTCGGGGGCCAGTGGCGTGCGCAGCCGGTGCGAGGCGAGGTCGGCGAGACCGTCGAAGGGGTCGACGAGCTCGAGGTCAGGGAGCCGCAGGGCCATGGCGTTCACGGTGAAGTCGCGCCGCGACAGGTCGACTTCCACCGAGTCGCCGAAGGAGACCTCGGGCTTGCGCGAGTCGGGCACGTACACCTCGGCGCGGTGCGTGGTGATCTCGAAGACCCGGCCGTCCTTCTTGAGGCCCACGGTGCCGAAGCGCTTGCCCTGGAGCCACAACGCGTCCGCCCACCCCTTCACCAGTCGCTCGACCTCGTCGGGCAGCGCGTCGGTGGTGAGGTCGACATCCTGCTTCTCCGGCGCCGCGTCGCCGGCGAAGGCGTCGCGTACCGAGCCCCCCACCGCGTAGAGGCGGTGGCCGGCCTCGTCGAACCGACGCGCCAGGTCGGCGGTGGCCCGCACCAGGGGCTGGAAGCGCTCGGGGATCACGGGCGTCGAGGGTAGTGCGGCGTTGACCGCACACCGTCGTGGTCGTATGGTCCGCCGCGATGGTGACCCTCGCACCGCACCGCGCCGAGCGTGCCGCGCTGTGCGATCTCTTCATGAAGGTGGGGCCCGACGCCCCCACGCTGTGCGAGGGCTGGACCACCTACGACCTCGCCGCGCATCTCGTGATCCGGGAGCGCAAACCGCTGTCGGGCCCGGGGCTCGTCATGGGGGGCGCGGCCGCACGGCTGACGGCCCGGATCCTCGTGCGCGCCAAGGAGACCCACCCTTACAGCGGGCTCGTGGCCCTCGTCCGCAGCGGGCCGCCCCGGTTGCTCACGCCCTTCGACAAAGTCATGAACCTCACCGAATACTTCGTGCATCACGAGGACGTGCGGCGCGGCGGCGGTGACACCACGCCGCGCACGCCCCAGGAGCTCGCCGATGTGGAGGCCGCGCTGTGGAAGTCGCTGCGGCGCAGCGCCAAGTTCCTGACACGGCCGCTCAGAGCGGCGGGCCTCGACCTCGTCGGGCCCGGAGGCGACGTGATCCACGCCCGCCCCGGGACTCCCACCGCCACGCTCGCCGGGACCCCGGGCGAGATCGTGCTCTTCCTGTCGGGGCGCACCGGCGCCGCGCACGTGGAGCTGGGGGGCCCTCCGCCGGCCGTCGACGCCCTGCGCGGCGCCGGGTTCGGCCTGTAGGCCGGGCTCGGGCCCTCACCGGGGTCGGGGCCGCACTGCCCTAGGGTGTGACGCCGAGGTGGACCGGACCGAGGCGAGCATCGCCCCCGCACGCGGCGGTGACCGCACCCCCGACACGTGCGCCCGGAGCTCCCGGCGCCGGAGGTCGCGCCGGGTGGCGGCGATGGTGCTCCCGGCGCTCGGAGCCGTGCTCTTCGTGCTCACGTTCCTGGCCGGCGTGGTGCCCGACTTCGTGCCCGGAGCGGGGGCCGTCGGCGGGGCCGCAAACGGGGTGGCCTCGGCCGCACCACCGGCGCCATCGGCGCCCGCGCCCGCCACCGCGGCCGCCGGCGGGCACCGCAGCGACCACATCTCCCTCGTGCGCCAGTCGGCGTGGGTGGGACCCGCGCCTCCCGACCAGGACCTCACCATGGGACTGCAGATCCAGAGCGGGGATCCTCGGCCGGACCTGGCGCTCACCTTCACGGTGTACTCGCCGCTCACGACCCTGTCCGCGTTCGACGAGACCTTGAGCGGCCGCGCCCTCGGCACGCCGGTGGCGCAGTCCCCGGCCATGGCGTTCACGGCGTTCAGCACCGACGCCCAAGGGGTCACCCATGTGACCATCCCCGTCGACGGGGACACCACACCCACCGGGACCGGCAACTGGACGGCGGACCTGGGCTGCCGGCCGGGAGGTTGCGCCAACGTCTACCCGGTCAAGGTGTCCCTGACCGACTCGTCGGGGTCGGGATCAGGCGGTGCCGCGGCCCAGCTGATCACCTACCTCGACTACGACGACCCCGCCTCCACCAGCCAGGCGCTGCGGTTCGCGCTCGTCGTGCCGGTCGGGTTGGCCCCGCCCGTCGCCGGCCGTGACGGCCGCGTCCCGGCCCCGGGTCCCGCCGCAGTCAGCACCCTGACCGGGCTGCTCGACGCACTGGAGGGCTCGGCCGCGGTGCCGGTGACGCTCGAGCCCGACCCCGCCACCCTCGGGCACCTCGCCTCCACGGGTCACGGGCACACCGTCTCCGAAGCCGCCGCCGTGTCGGCCTCGCCCACCCGGGAGACCCTCATGGGCCCGTTCGTGCCCGTCGACGCCGGCGCCCTGGTCGGCGCCGGGCTGCCCGGCGAGCTCGAGGCGCAGCTCAAGCGAGGGGCCGAGGTCCTCGGGGCCACGGGCGTCGGTGCGCACGCCTCCGACAGCGCCTGGGTGGCGACCTCGGGCCTGGGCCAGGCGGCGGTCAACGCCCTGGCCTCGCACTTCGAGCACCTCGTGGTCCCCCCCGACGCGGTGTCGGGCGGATCGGGTTCGCTCACGACCACCCAGCCCTTCGCGCTGGCGCCGGCGACAGCCGCCCACGGGGCGGCGCCGACGGCCATGATGTCGGACACCGGTCTCGGGGCACGCCTCGCTGCCGCGGGGAAGGGCGCCGACGGCCCGCTCACGGCGGCCCAGATACTGGCCGAGCTGTCGCTCATCTACTACGAGGCGCCCAACCTGCTCGCCCCGGGCGGCACTCCGGCGACGAGGGGGGTGGTGGGTGTGGCCCCCGCGGCGTGGGCTCCGGACGCCGCCTTCGTCTCGGCGCTGCTCGGTGGCCTGCAGGGCAACCCCGTGATCCAGCCCGTCACCATCGACCAGCTCTTCGCCCAGATCCCGGTGGGCGCGGACCGCCAGCCTGTGACCCGGCACCCGCTCGCCCCGGCCTCGACGCCCGCCTCGGTGGTGCGCTCCCTGCGCACGGCGCGGGCGCGCCAGAGCGCCCTTCACAGCGCCTTGGGCGCCAGCGGAGCGGGGAGCGCCTCGGCCCAGTCCGTCGGCGACCTCCTGCTGGCCGCGGAGTCGAGCCTGTTGACGCCCCGCCAGCAACAGGCCGCCCTGTCGGGCTTCGAGTCCGTCTTCGCCCGCCACCTGCGCGGCTTGTCGGTGCGCTCCGACACGGTGCGCCTCACCGCCGGGACCGCCAGCGTGCCCATCACGGTCCTGCGCAACACGTCGTACCCGGTCACCGTGCTGGTCCGCCTCACGAGCGACAAGGTGCGGTTCCCGAGGGCGGACACCCAGCTGCCCGGTGCGCTGTGCCGGACGCCCCGGGTGCAGAGCACCCCGGACCGCTCCAGCTTCTCGGCGTTGTGCACGCTCACGCACTCCACCAATGCGGTCTACGTCAACATGCAGTCCCGAGCATCGGGGGACTTCCAGATCGGCGTGCAGCTCACCAGCCCCGAGGGCAACTTCGTGCTCGCCGACGGCCAGCTCACGGTGCGCTCCCTGTCCACCTCGGCGGTGGCCATCGTGCTGTCGGTGGGGGCGGTCGTCGTCCTTCTCGTGTGGTGGGGACGCACCTTATGGCGCGGCAAGGGGCGTCGAGGCGCCCACACCATAACTCGCGCCAGGGCCTCGACGACGTGAGCGGTCCCGACGAGACAACGCCCACCGAGGACCCTGACCCCACCGAGGAATTGCGACTGGGCGCGCCGGGCCCGGAGACAGGGGAGGAGCCAGAGACACGAGAGGAGCCAGAGACACGGCAAGAGCAGGTGCCCCTTCCCGGCGAGCCTGGCGATGACACCCCCGTCGGTGAGGACACCGACGTCGAGGAGCCGGACGTCGAGGAGCCGGACGTCGAGGAGCCGGACGTCGAGGAGCCCGTCGCCGTGCCCGCGCTCCCGGCCGTGCCCGACACGGTCGAGGGACAGGGCCTGCGCAAGGCCACCGCCCTCATGGCAGTGGGCACCACCTTGTCGCGGGCGACGGGGCTGCTCCGCCTCTTCGCCCTGGGTTACGCCATCGGCGCGTTCAGGCTGGCGGACTCCTACAACCTCGCCAACACGATGCCCAACATCGTCCAGGACATCGTCCTGGGCGGGATCCTGTCGGCCACGTTCGTCCCGGTGTTCGTGCACCGCCTCACCACCCGCGCCGACGACGAGGCGTGGGACGCGGTCTCCGCGGTGGTGAGCGTCACCCTGATCGTCATCGGCGCCGCTTCGGTCGTCTTCCTGGTCGCGGTCCCGTTCATCGTCGACGCCATCACGGCGCTGAACCACAGTGCCGACGCCGCCCAGACCCGGCAGCTGGCCAAGGACCTGCTGTTCCTGTTCGTGCCCCAGCTCACCTGCTACGGCTTCATCAGCGTGGGCACCGCTCTGCTCAACGCGCGACGCCGCTTCGGGGCGCCGATGTTCACCCCCATCGCCAACAACGTGGTGCTCGTGGCCGTGCTGCTCGTCTTCGGCACCGTGGTCCGGCACGCCACCCTGCCGGGCGTCGCCGCGCACCGGGGGCAGATCCTGCTCCTCGGCCTCGGCACCACAGCCGGCGTGGTGATCCAGGCAGGGCTGATGATCCCGAGCCTCCGACGGGCCGGCCTGCGGCTGCGCTGGATGCCGGACTTCCGTCACGAGTCGGTGCGCACCATCATCCGCCTGTCGGGGTGGACCTTCGGGCTGGTGATGACCAACCAGGCCGCGCTGGTGGTGGTCCTCGCCCTGTCCCAGAAAGTGGGTTCCGGCGCCCTTTCCGCTTACACCTACGCCTACATGTTCTTCCAGCTGCCCTACGGCATCGTGGCCGTGTCGATCATGAGCGCCACCGCGCCCGAGCTCACGGCGCGCTGGGCCCGCGGCGACCTCGAGGCGTTCCGCCGCCGCATGAGCACGGGGTTGCGGACGATGCTGGCCGTCATCATCCCCGCCGCGGCCGGCGAGCTGATCCTGGCCCGGCCCCTCGTGGCCCTGGTCGTGGGGCACGGCGCCGCGGCCGGGGACACGACCCTGACGGCACAGGCGCTGTCGATGCTGGCCATCGGGCTGCCGGGCTTCTGCATCTTCCTCTACGCCATCCGCGTGCTGCAGAGCGTGCAGGACCTGCGCTCGGCCTTCTGGCTCTACGCCCTCGAGAACGGCATCAACATCGTGCTCGCCGTGGCGCTGGCGGGGCACTTCGGCGTGCGCGGCATCGCCTTCTCCATCAGCGCCGCCTACTCGCTCGCGGCGGTGGCGGCGCTCGGCTACGTGCGCACACGCGTCCAGGGGCTCGGGGGGGAGATCCTGGGCAGGCCTCTGGGCCATGTGCTGCTGTCCACGTGCGCCCTGGTGGTGGCGGCCGTGCTGGGCAGCGACATCTCGGGGTCCGAGGCCACGGTCGTGCTCCTGGGCCGCGTGGCTCTCGGCGCGGGCGCCGGGGGCGCTGCCTACGTGCTCGCCGCGGGTGGCCTCGCCGAGCTCGCACGGCGGCGGCGGCACGGGCGCAGTCGCGTCGTCGGTGGCAGCGGTCCCGGTGGCAGCGGTCCCGGCGGGGGTGGCCCCGGCGGGGGAGGCCCAAGTGGCGGTGTTCAAGGCGGCGATGCTCGAGGTGCCGGGTTCGCCCCTGGGCGCGCCGGCGCGGAGGACCACGTTCCCGCCCGCACCGGGCGCCGCCGGCCCGGGGCGCCACCGCGGCCCGAGCCCCCTCCCCCGGCGGGGCGTCCGCCGCTGCGCCCCACGCGTCTCGGGCCCACCCGGGCCCCCGAACCGGGGCCTCCGCACCACGACGACCCCGGCGTGTAGCAGACTCGGTCCGGAGGAGCACCCGCAGGGCCGGAGGAGCACGGAGGCATCCTGCGCACCGGCCCACCGTGCCCTGGCCGATGCCCCGAACGAGGGAGGACCCGATGGCGAGCATCCAGGTCGTCACCGACAGCGCCTGCGATCTGATGCCGGCGACGACCGAAGAGCGAGACGTGCGGGTCGTCCCGCTCACGATCCGCTTCGGGGCCGAGGAGCTTGTCGACCGCGACGAGCTGTCGAGCAAGGAATTCTGGGACCGGGTCATCACCGGCCCCGAGATGCCGGCGACCTCCGCGCCGTCTCCGGGCGCCTTCGAGCAGGCGTTCCTCGAGGCACGCGAGGCGGGGAGCGCCGGCGTGCTGTGCGCCACGATCTCCTCGGGCCTGTCGGCCACGTTCCAGTCGGCGCGCACCGCCGCTGACGCCGTGTCCGACCGCATCCCGGTGCGGGTGGTCGACACTCGAAGCGTCACCATGGGCCAGGGCCTGTTGGTGCTGGCCGCCGCGGACATGGCTGCGGGCGGTGCGGGCCTCGACGAGATGGCGTCGACCCTCGAGGACATGAAGGAACGCACCCACGTCTACGGCGTCGTGGACAGCCTCGACTACCTCAAGCGCGGGGGCCGGATCGGCGGGGCCGCCCACCTCGTCGGTTCTCTGCTGTCGATCAAGCCCGTGATCGAGGTGCGCGACGGGGTGGTGGAGGTCGAGTCCAAGCAACGCACGCGCTCACGCTCGCTGCAGTACCTGGCGAACAAGGCGCTCGAGGCGGAACCGCTCGAGCGCCTTGGAGTCGCCAACGGGGTGGCGGCGGATTTCGACGAGGTGCTCGAGATGCTCCGTCGGGCCCGGCCCGAGCACGAGCTCGTGACGTCGGATCTGGGCCCGGTCGTGGGGAGCCACGCCGGACCGGGCTCGGTCGGCGTCTGCTTCATCACCAAGGCGCGGTAGTCGACGGGGGTCCCGGCCGTGGCCGTGGGGCCTCCGACTAATCTCGGCGCCATGGAAGACCAGGCCGACAACGAGGCGCCGTCGAGCGAGGCACCTGCGGCCCCGTCCTCGGGCGAGGCGCCCACCGCGCCGACCGCGCCCACCGCGCCGACCGCGCCCACCACCGCCACGGCACCGCCGCCGGCCGCGCCCACCGCCCCGGCTCCGGCCGCCCCGGCTCGGGCCGCCAACGGGCCCGCGACGACACCGGGCCCCGGGACCTCGGCGATCTCGGAGGCCGAATGGCCCGCCAAGGTGGCCGACACCATCGAGGAGGTGGTCGGGGCCGTCCACGACCGTGTGGTCAGGCCCCTCACACTGGTGGCACGGGGCCTCGTGTTCGGGATCATCATCAGCGTGATGGCGCTGATGCTGTGCATCCTGGCGGTCATCGCCGTGATCCGGCTGCTCGACGTCTACGCCTTCGGGGGCCGGGTGTGGGCCTCGGACGCCCTCCTCGGCGCGCTCTTGGTGGCGGCCGGTGTCTTCGCGTGGACCAAACGCGGCACCCGGGGCGCCGAGGAGCCCTGAGATGCCCGAGACCCGCCAGGTCGTCATCCTGGGCTCGGGCCCCGCAGGCCTGACTGCCGCCATCTACACGGCGCGCGCCAACCTGTTGCCCTTCGTCGTCGAGGGCGAGCCCTCCTCGACCAGCGACCAGCCCGGCGGCCAGCTGATGCTCACCACCGAGGTGGAGAACTACCCCGGGTTCGTCGACGGCGTGCTCGGCCCCGACCTCATGAGCCGGTTCCGGGACCAGGCGGCACGGTTCGGAGCCGAGTTCCTGACCCGCAAGGCGGTGCGCGTCGATCTGTCGTCGCGCCCCTTCGGCGTGTGGACGCAGTCGACCGAGGGCGACCCCGACGTGCTCGCCGAGACGCTCATCGTCGCCACCGGAGCCCGGGCGCTCATGTTGGACGTGCCCGGAGAGGCCCGGCTGCTGGGCCACGGCGTGTCGACGTGCGCGACGTGCGACGGGTTCTTCTTCCGCAACCAGAAGATCGTGGTCGTGGGCGGGGGCGACTCCGCGCTCGAAGAGGCGTCGTTCCTCACGCGCTTCGGCGAGAGCGTGACCGTGGTCCACAGGCGCAAGGAGCTCCGGGCTTCCAAGATCATGCAGGACCGTGCCTTCGCCAACGACAAGATCGACTTCCGCTGGGACACCGTCGTCACCGAGGTCCTCGGGGACGGCAAGGTGAGCGGCGTGTCACTCACCAACGTCGTCACCAACGAGCAGGACACGCTCGATGCCGACGGGGTGTTCGTCGCCATCGGCCACGTGCCCAACACCGCCGTGTTCGCGGGGGCGCTCGACATGGACGAGAACGGCTACATCCACACCACCGGCGGGACCCGCACCAACGTGGACGGCGTGTTCGCGTGCGGCGACGTCCAGGACCACGTCTACCGCCAGGCCATCACGGCGGCGGGCTCGGGATGCATGGCCGCCATCGACGCCGAGCGGTGGCTCGAGGCCCAGGGGCGCGCCTGAGCCCTCCCTCCGCGCCGGACGCCCGGTACGGTGGGAATGGAGCGTCGGGGACCGGTGTTCTCAATACGTTGGAGAAACCGCACCTGACCAGGTGCCAGAGGAGGACGGTTCCATGAGCGAGGCGATCACAGCGCTGAGCGACGCTACGTTTGACGAGCATGTCAAGGCCGCCGACACACCGGTGCTGGTGGACTTCTGGGCCGAGTGGTGCGGTCCATGCAAGATGATCGCCCCCGTCCTCGAGGAGATCTCGGCCGAGCACCAGGGGAAGATCCAGATCGCCAAGCTCAACATCGACGAGAACCTGGACGTGACGCGCCGCTACGAGGTGATGAGCATCCCGACCCTGCTGCTGTTCAAGGACGGGGAGCCCGAGCTGCGGATCATCGGGGCACGGGGCAAGGCGCAGCTCCTCCAGGAGCTGCAGGCGTACCTGTAACACCCGGCGACACGCTCCCCCTCGCCCTGGGCGAGAAGGGTGAAGCCGTCGCCGACCTGCAACGACGGCTCTCCCTGGTCGACCTCCCGACCGCGCCTGACCCCGACGGTATCTTCGGGGCCGGGACCAAGGCCGCCGTCGAGGGCTTCCAGTACCGCCGGGGCCTACGGGTGGACGGGGTGTGCGGCCCCCAGACCTGGGCGGCGCTGGTCGAGGCCGGGCTGCGCCTGGGGGACCGCTTCCTCTACCTCCGCCGCCCCATGCTGCGCGGGGACGACGTCGCCGACCTGCAACGACGGCTGTCGGCCCTGGGCTTCGACACCGGCCGCGTGGACGGCATCTTCGGGGCCCTCACCTCCCAGGCCCTCGCCGACTTCCAACGCAACACGGGGCTGCCGGTGGACGGCATCCTGGGGGCGACCACGTTCCGGGAGCTGCGCCGGGTGGCGCCACGTCACGGGGACCCCGAGCTCGTGAGCACGGTGCGCGACCGCGACCGCCTGCGGCACGCCCCGCGCACGCTGCTGGGACGGCGTATCGCCATCGGCGAGGAGGGCGGCCTCGACGCCCTGGTGGCCGCGGTCCGCCGGCCCCTCGTGGCCACCGGCGCGCAGGTGATCCCTCTCCTGCACCCTGACGGTTCCACGCGGGCTGCGGCGGCCAACGCCGCCGACGCCGACGTCTACCTGGGCCTGCGCCTCGATCCTGACCGCACAGGGTGCTCAACTGCCTACTATTCGGGCTACAGCTACGAGTCGGCGGGGGGGAAGCGCCTGGCCGAGCTGATCCACGCCCTGGCCGCGGCCGCTCTCGGTGTTCCCGCCGACGGGGTCCAGGGCATGACGCTGGCCGTGCTGCGTGAGACCCGGATGCCGGCCGTGGTCTGCGAGGTGGGGCCGCCCGCCATCGTGGTGCGTCACGCCGGAGCCCTGGCCGAAGCTCTGGTCCGGGCCCTGGTGGCGTGGGCCGCCACGCCTGTCGACTGACCGGACGAACTCTCGACCCCGGTGCCGGATCCGGGGCACACGTCGACCGGAGGTTGGGACTTTTCCACAGCCTCATGCACAGGGTGTGGATCCAGCTGGACATGCGATCGAGGGTTAGATCGCCACTCTCCGTGAAAACTCCCTGGTCAACGGGAGTCGGATTACGGTTCTGTCACGCGTTGTGGGATTCGGCCACACAACGGGCCGGGCTCAGGCGGTGACCCCTCCAACCATCAGCTTGTACACGCGCTCGAGGTCCTCCAGGGTGGCGAAGTCGATCACCACCCGACCCCGCTTGGCACCCATCTCGACCTTGACCCTCGTGTTGAGGTGGTTGGAGAGGAGGTCTTCGAGCTCGAGCACCCCGGGGGCGGGGAGGCGACGGCGCACGGCGGCGACACCCGGCCCGGTCTGCAAGGCGTCGGAGGCTGCGGGCGCGGGGGCGACGTGACTGCCGTTCTCGGCCGGGGTGGGCTCGGTCTGGGCACCCGAGGCGTGGTGGCGGACCCCTTCCTCCACGGCCCGGACGGTGAGTCCCTCGGTGACGATCCGCTTGGCCAGCTCCTCCTGGAAGCTTCGGTCAGGGGTCCCGAGCAGCGCCCGGGCGTGCCCCGCCGAGATGGCGCCGTCGGCGAGGGCCCGCTGGACCCCGGCCGGGAGCTGGAGGAGCCTGAGAGTGTTGGTGACCGCCGTCCTGCTCTTGCCGACCCGGGCGGCTACCTGCTCGTGGGTGTAGCCGAACTCGTCCACGAGCTGTTGGAAGGCGCCGGCCTCCTCGAGAGGGTTGAGGTCCTCCCGGTGGAGGTTCTCCACCAGAGCCTGCTCGAGGCTGTGGACATCGGAGACGCTCTGGACGAGCACGGGGATCGTCTGCAACCCGGCCCGACGGGCGGCCCTCCAGCGTCGCTCGCCGGCGATGAGCTCGTACTCGTCCTCGCTGGTCTCCCGTACCAGGATCGGCTGGAGCACCCCCACCTCTCGGATCGACGACGCCAGGTTGGACATCGCCTCCTCGTCGAAGCGCGTGCGGGGTTGCAGGGGGTTGGGCTTGATGCTCGTCATCGGCACCACCCGAAGGGCGGAATCCCGATCGCGGGCCTCCGTCGGGATGAGCGCCCCCAGGCCCTTGCCCAGTCCGCTACGACGCGCCACCACTGACCTCCTTGGCTAGCTCCCTGTATGCGATCGCCCCACGCGAGCTGGGGTCGAACGCCGTGATCGGCTGCCCGAAGGACGGCGCCTCGGAGATCCGCACCGTCCGGGGGATGACGTTCCGGCACACCTTGTTCCCGAAGTGGGTGCGCACCTCTTCCGCCACCTGCTCGGCCAGCTTGGTCCGGCCGTCGTACATGGTGAGGACGATCGTGGTCACCTCGAGCTTTTCGTTGAGGTTGGCCTGCACGAGATGGACGTTGCGCAGAAGCTGTCCGAGACCCTCGAGGGCGTAGTACTCGCACTGGATCGGGACGAGCACCTCGTCGGCGGCGGCCAGCCCGTTGACCGTGATCAGGCCCAGCGATGGGGGGCAGTCGATGAGGATGTAGTCGAAATCCCCGATGACCGACTCCAGGGCCCGGCGCAGCTTGAGCTCGCGGCTGAAGGTGGGCACGAGCTCGATCTCGGCCCCGGCCAGGTCGATGGTGGCGGGCGCCACAAACAGGTTCTTCATGCTCGTGGGCTCGATGGCGTCCTCGAGCTTGGCGTCGCGGATGACCACGTCGTACATGGAGAGCTCGAAGGACCGTCCGTCGATCCCCAGGCCGGTGGTGGCGTTGCCCTGGGGGTCGAGGTCGATGACGAGCACCCGGAAGCCGATCTCGGCCAATCCGGCACCCAAATTGACCGCCGTGGTGGTCTTGCCCACGCCACCTTTCTGGTTGGCGACGGCCATGATGCGGGGGACGGGACGGGGGATGTAAGCAGTGTCGGCCCCGGGGTCGGGCTCGGGGACCTCGGACCAGTCCACCGGAGCTCGCCGGGGACCGGGCGCGGGCCGCGGAGGAGGCTCGGGGACCTCGACCTCAGGCGTGGACACGTCCTCGTACATCTCGTCGGCGACGCTCACCGGGTCTTCGGAGACTTCCGGTGCCGGTGCCTCGGTGACTTCGGGCTTTCCGGTCAGGATGACGACATCCGGCTCGTCGGGTTCGTCCAGCGGGGCTTCTTGTGGATGATCTCGCCAGTGTTTCCCCTGTTCAGGCCGCTGGTCCCTGCCCCGGATGCGGACGCGCACGGTCAGCCCTCCCGACGGTTGTGGCTCACGGTCCCCCATCCTCCCCATCCGTGAAGCCGGGGTCAAGAGTGGGATGGCGATTCTGTGACGATTTCAGCGCTTTCCGGGGACCCATCGCCTTCCGGGGCTGGATCGGGGATCTGGGGTTGGAGCCGGGTGGCGTACCGGATGCGCATCTCGTCGAACCGCTCGGCGCTGTGGGCGTCGAGCTCGGGGGAGAGGGTGGCTTCGAGGACGGGCACCAGGTGATCACGCAGGTACGAGCCTCGTGCCATCCACTGGAAGTAGTGCCGGCCGTCGTGGTGATAGGGACCGTAGAGCTTCCCCCCCGGGAACGTCCTCTCCAACCACCGGAAGATGGCTTCGTGCCGGACGTGCATCCTCAACGTGACATGCGGCTGGCGCCCGTCTCCCCCGAAGTGCCCTTCACCAACCAGCAACCCGGTGAGCAGGCCCTTCTCGAAGTCCGTGGCCATTGGTGGTCTCCCTCGACAGGCGTTTCTTGGGGTGTTTCACCGTAAGGTACCACGTGAAACACCGGTCGATGACGACCGTGGCCGCCCTGCTCCCGTCGTCTGCCGGGCGGGAGTGCTCCGGCGGACCGCTCTGCGCCGCCCGGGTGTTTCACCGTAAGGATTCACGTGGAACATCGCGCGTTTCAGGCCCCTGTGCTGGGAAAATGCGACCCCGAAACTACAGCGGTGTTGTTTCCTGCGTCTCCGTCACCCGGTACAGGGGGCGTTTGGCGGCCACCCCGGCCCGTCGTGGGAAACGTCCCGGACAGGCTGCTTCCTGCCTGAGGACCTGGTATCCGAACCTCGAACGCAGCGAGGCCAGGCGCTCCAGACCCAGCGGGGCCAGGCCCTCCCGGGGCCACCGCACCACGGCGGGATCGACGGCTCCAGGATCCGCTGCCTGGTGGGGAGGCGGCTCGGACACCACCAGCAGCCCCCCCACACACAGAAATGGTGCCGCACATTCGGCGGTGACAGGTGGGCTGCCGAAGGACCGGGCCCAGACCGCCTCGAATCCGCCACGGAGTTCCGGGTCCCGGCCGGCATCCTCGGCCCGGGCCCTGATCACCTGCACGCGCCCTTCCCAGCCCAGCCTGTGCACCGCTTGGGCCAGGAACGCCGTCCTGCGCTCGGCGGCATCGAGGAGCACGGCCCCGGATCCGGGCCAGTACTGGGCAAGCACCAAGCCGGGAAGGCCGCCGCCCGAACCCAGGTCCATCCAGCGACGCGGGCCCGGCCCGGGGGCGAGGTCTCGAGCGGTCGCGTCCTCCCCGTCGGGTCGATCGGCGCCCACGGCCTCGAAGGCGTGAGCGAATCCCAGGGCGTGGGCGATCTGCGCCTCGAGCTCCATCGACCCCAGAAGGTCCAGGGTCCTGGCCTCCTCGAGCACCTCCATCAGGCCCGGAGGGATCTCCGGAGCGCGCTCACCCGGGCCCATACCAGGGGCTCCCCGCGGACAGGGATCCTGCCGGATCCCCGGTGGGTGGGTTCAGGCGTCCTCGGTCGCAGCCGGGGTACGAGGCGAGATCACGATGTAGCGACGGGGCTCCTCACCCTCGGAGCGGGTCGCCAGGCCGTCGATGTCGTTGATGGTGTCGTGTACGACCTTGCGGTCGGCGGCCGACATGGGCTCGAGTGCCCGTTCCGTCCCCGACTCGGTGACCTCCTCGGCGATCTGGGTGGCGAAACGCTGCAGGGCCGCCGTGCGCTTGGCACGGTATCCGGCCACATCCACGACGATCCGGCTGCTCTGGCCTCCGGTCCGCTTCTGGACGAATGTCCGGGCCAACTCCTGCAGGGCGGCCAGGGTCGCTCCGCCCGGCCCGACCAGGACACCTAGCTCCTGGCCCTCGACGACCACCTCTGCGGTCTCGTCGTCGACGATCCGGGTCGAGACCTCCGCACTCAACCCGATCTCGTCGATCAGGCCAGCCACGAACTCCCGTGCCGATTCCCCCTGCTCCTCCAGTGTTAGCGTTTCGCCCACAGCCTCCTCCTTCGTCGACCCGGACGGCCGGGACCCCTTCTTCCTGGCGGAGGGCTGCGGCGGCGGCGCCACATCTTCTCCGTGCTCGGCCCCGTTCGTCCCCGGGCCCCCGCTGCGGCCGGCGCCGCCCCGTGATCGGGACCGGCGCCGCTTGGCGGGCTGTGTCCCGGACCCGTTGGTCGAGACCTGATCGGTGCCGACGACATCGGAACCGTTCTCGGACTCCGCCTCGACCACAGCCACACCGGCCCCGCCCCGGTTCCGGTCGCCGCCCCGCCCCGAACCGCCGCTGCGCCGGGCGCCCTCACGCTGCTCGCCCTGGCGCCGGGTGCGGGTCCGCTTGGGCCGGGGGCTCGTGGGCCGTACCCGGGCCCGGACGCGCGCCTCCCCCCGCATCCTCCCGAACAGGCCGGCGCGCGGCTCGGTCACCATGACGAACTCGGCATCCGTCTCGTCCACACCCAATTGATCGAGGGCGGCGTCTTTGGCCTCCTCGATCGTCCTCCCGGTCGTCTCGACCCACTCCATCGCTCAACGCGCCTTTCTCGGTCGCTTCTTGGCGGATCGCGGGTGCCCTTGCGGCTGCTCCTTGGGGGCGGGAGAGCCGTTGGTCCCCGCCTTCGGCGACCCGCCTCGGGCGCCTCCGTTCGTGCTCGCCCCACCGGGGCGCTTGGCCGCGCCGTTGGGCTTGGCCTTTCCGTTCTGCGAGCCACCGCCGTTCGACGATGCGGCGCTCTTGGCCGGCGCGGGGCGCGGCGCGCCCCCGGCGGGTTTCGGCCCCGCCGACTTGGACCCGGCCGACTCTGTCCCGGCCCCGTTTCCCTCCGGACCCTCGACCGGGGTGCCCTTCGACCCCGCCTTGGACCCGGTCTTCGGGCTCGCCTTGGGAACGGTCCGGGGGACGTCCAGCTCCGGTTGGAGGCTGGCCTGACGGAGCTTCTGCTGCTCGAGCGCCCGCTGCTGGGCGTCGGCCAGCCGTTCCATGATCGAACGCCTGGGGGCCCCGCCTCCACCACGCCCAGGAAGCGTCTCCTCACGACGCGTGGGCTGTTTGTCCAGCACGCCGGAGCGGAAGATCGCCTCCTGGATCCCGATGCGGCACAGGCTCGACACGACGAAATAGACGTTCACGCCGGCGGAGATCCGGATGTAAATGATTGCGAAGATCAATGGCATATACCGCTGCATCATTTGCATCTGTGGATTGGCCTGAGCCGCCCCGGGGTTACGGCTGTTCAGCTGCCGCATTTGCAGGTATTGCAGGCCGATGGCCACGGCCACGATGGCCGCATAGGGGATGGCCCCCAGCCACGACGAATGATGGGAGAAGAGGTTGTTCCCGAGGTCGAGGCCGAAGGCCTTCATGTGCCCGTTGGCGGCGATGAGGTCGTGGTACAGGCGGGTCTTGTGGGAGACGTAGTCCGGCCGGGCGACGATCTTGCCGGCCTTGTCCTTGAACGTGGCGGTCAGCCCCCGGATGACGCCATAGAGGACGACGAAGACGGGAAGCTGGATCAACATAGGCAGGCATCCGCCGGCGGGATTGATGCCATGCTCTTTGTACAGCTTCATCATTTCTTCGTTGAGCGTTACGCGATCACCCTTGTACTTCGCTTGGAGCTTCTTGAGCTCGGGCGCGACGCGCTGCATCTTGATCGTCGACCGCGTGCTCTTCACCGTGAGCGGTGCGGTCACGATCATCACGACCACCGTCAGAAGGGCGATGGCGACCGCGAAGTTGGGGATGAGGGCGTAGAAGAACGCGATGATCGTGGCCAGCAGCTCATAGAGCGGCTTGAAGATCTGTCCGATGGTGCTGGCCAACATCAGGTGGGCGATCATGGCCGGCACCGTCGCAGCACCGGGGCGCTCACCGGGGCACCGGGTCGAACCCGTGGCCGCCCCAGGGGTGACAACGCAGCACGCGGCGCGCCGCCAGCAGGGACCCCCGGGCCGCTCCGTGGTGCTCGACGGATTGCGCCGCGTACTCCGAGCACGTGGGCCAGTACCGGCACGGCGAGGCTCGCCCGGCGCGAAGTACCTGGTAGAACCCGATAATCCGCATCAGAACGGTCGCCATCACCCCACGCCGGGCGGGCAGGGTGGGGTCCGTGATGGGCGGGGTGGGGGCGGCGCTCACTGGCGCCGGTCCCGGGAAGCCGATGTCATCGCTGCTGTCACTTGTGCCTTCAAGTCCTCGTAGGGGAGCCCGACCGCCTCACGACCCGCCGCCACCAGGTACGCACCGGGTGCGAGCGACCCGACCGTATCGGCCACCACGGCCCGCAGCCGGCGCCGGAGCCGGTTGCGGACGACGGCGCCGCCCACCCGCTTCCCCACCGCGTACGCCACCTGCGGAACGCCGGCGCCGTCGAGCTCGACGAAGGTCACCGTGACGTGGCCCCGCCTGCTGCGGCGCCCGTGGCGCCGCAGCGCCTCGAATGTCGTCCGGTCCCTGATCCGCCAGCCCACAGGGGCGCCGCCGCCCTCACGCGGAGAGGCGGTGGCGACCTTTGACCCGGCGTGCCCGGAGGATCGCCCTCCCGGCACGGGTGGACATCCGGTGCCGAAACCCGTGGTTCTTGGCCCGTTTCCGGGTATTGGGCTGGTAAGTCCTCTTCACTCCCTTGTCCTTTGTGCTCAGGGCCGGTTGCGGCGCGGCTCGTCTGCCGGGGCGCCGTGCGAACAGGTGCCCGCCCCGAGATCTGCGCACCCATGCTAGGCGCGTCCACCCGCGCCCACCAGGCAGCTCCGACCCGGGCCGACGGGCGCCGGCGCGCAATTTTCCACAAAGTTCACGGTGCCGGGAGTGCCGCGTCGGCCCAGGTGGGAAGGGCCCTCTCCCGCCGCCACCAGGGTGGCGTCGCCACTAGCAGCCCCCGACCCGCCGGTGTACCGTTCGTCGCTACGGCGTCACCCTGACGGGGTGGCACCCTCGACAGGGTCCTCCTTCCCCGGGGCCACCAGACAACCGGCAGTGGGTGGACGGCAGACAACTTCCCGGATCAATCCACAGATGTGGATCTGCTTGTGGACAAATTTGGCGGCGGGACGGCGGAGGCCCTGGTGAGCGAAATGAACAACTTGTGGAAGCGCTGTGGAGACACGCTACGTGAGCAGGTGTCCGACGCGACGTGGCGCACCTGGCTCCAGGGGCTCAGCCCCGAGGCCTTCGACGGCGACCTCCTCGTCCTGAACGCGCCCAACTCGTTGGTGCGCGAGCGCGTCGAGAACCGCTTCCTCGGCATGATCTCCGACGTGGCCAGCGACGTGGTGGCACGACCGGTCAAGGTGCGCCTCGACGTCGGCCCCATGCCCGTCGCCGACCCCCTGCCCCTCACCTCCCTCCTCGACCACGAGCGAAGCTCGCCCAATTCCCTGAGCCCGACGGTGCCCGCCGGCACCTCGCAGGGGCGCACCACCGGGGGCCGCAGGGCCTCGGCCTCCGAGGAGGGCGACCTCGGGGGGCTCGACGTCCGCTACACCTTCGACGCCTTCGTCATCGGGTCCTCGAACCGTTTCGCCCACGCCGCGGCCCAGGCCGTGGCGGAGATGCCCGCCCGGTCCTACAACCCCCTGTTCATCCACGGTGACGCCGGGCTCGGCAAGACGCACCTCCTGCACGCCATCGGCAACTACATCCGGGAGAACTTTGCAGGCCGCCGGGTGCGCTACGTCTCCACCGAGACCTTCCTCAACGAGTTCGTCGACGCCATCCGGAGCAACACCACCACCGCCTTCAAGCGCCGCTACCGCGAATGCGACGTCCTGCTCATCGACGACGTCCAGTTCATGGAGAACAAGGAGGCCCTCCAGGAGGAGTTCTTCCACACCTTCAACCACCTCTACGGGGCGTCGCGCCAGGTGGTCCTCACCTCCGACCGGGCGCCGAAGTCCATCGCCACCCTGGAGGACCGGCTCCGGAGCCGCTTTCTCTCCGGGCTCATCACCGACGTCCAGCCTCCCGAGCTCGAGACCCGCCTGGCCATCTTGCAGAAGAAGCTCGAGCGCGAGCCCACCCGTGACGTGCCCCACGAGGTCCTGGAATTCATCGCCTCCAACGTCACCGACAACATCCGGGAGCTCGAGGGCGCGCTCATCCGGGTGACCGCCTACGGCAGCCTGAACAACCAGCCCCTCACCCGTGAGCTGGCCGAACACGTGCTCTCCGACATCGTCAAGGCCGGCCAGCCCCGCCCCATCACCCCCGTCCAGATCCTCGAGACCACCGCCTCGACCTTCGGCTTCAGCGTCGAGGACCTGTGCGGGCCCAGCCGGCGCAGGCCCCTGGTCATCGCCCGCCAGATCGGCATGTACCTGTTCCGGGACCTCACCGACTACTCGTTCCCCGCCATCGCCCGGGAGTTCGGCGGGCGGGACCACACCACAGTCATGCACGCCGTGGAGAAGATCACCTCCCTCATGGGAGAACGCCGGCAGATCTTCGACCAGGTGAACGACCTCATCGTCCGGATCAAGAGTGGTGCATGACCTTGTGGGGAACTGGCCCCGCGCTGTGGACGCGCCAGGGCGCTCGGTGGACAGCCACCACACCCCCCCAACCGGTCGGGGCCCGACGGTGGACAACCCGCGGACCCGGTGGACGACCATCACCGGGCTGACCTCGGAAGACGAGGTGTCGTCCACAATCCACACCCCCTATTACCGTCACTGCCAGAATTTAAATTCCTTGTAGGAAAGGACCCTGTGTGAAGTTCCGCTGTGAGCGAGACACCCTCGTCGAGGCCCTCGCTACCGCCAGCCGTGCCGTGACCTCCCGGGCCTCGACCACGCCCGCGCTCAACGGCGTGCGCGTCGAGGTGGTCGGAAACCGCCTGACCGTGGTGGGTACCGACCTGGACCTGACCCTGCGGGTCGAGGTGGAGGCCATCGGCCTCGATGACGGCACGTTGGTGGCCCCGGCGCGGCTGGTGGCCGACATCGTGCGCTCCCTCGAGCCCGGCGCGGTGACCTTCGAGGGGGGCGACGACGAGGTCGAGATCTCCGCGGCGCGGTCGCGCTTCGTGGTGCGGACGTACCCGGTCGAGGACTTCCCCGTCCTGGCCGAACCGCGTCCGGACCAGGTGACGGTGCCCGCCGGCGCGCTGGCCGAGGCGCTGCGCCAGGTGGTGCGGGCCGCCTCGAACGACGACGCCCGGCCGCTGCTCACCGGAGTGCTCGTGGCCGCCGAGGGGGGCGGCACCCGGTTGGTGGCCACCGACTCGTACCGGCTGGCCATGCGCGACCTGGCGGGGGCGGGCCCCCTGGCCGAGGGTGCGGAGCAGATCCTCGTTCCGGCGCGCGCCCTCACGGAGCTGCAGCGGCTGATGCCCGCGGCGGGATCGAAGGAAGCCGGCGAGGCGGCCGTGGGGTTCTCCGTGAGCGAGCTCGACGCCACCTTCACCGTGGGCGGCGTGCGCCTCACCACACGTCTGCTCGACGGCCGCTTCCCCGATTACCGCCAGCTCATCCCTCCCGGCTATCCGAACCTGTTGCGCGTGGGCAGGGAGGCGCTGCTCGACGCCCTGCGCCGGGTGCGGCTCCTGGTGCGCGACAACACGACCCCGGTACGCCTGTCGATGCGCGCCGGCTCGGTGGAGCTCACCGTCGTGTCCCAGGAGGTCGGCCACGCCAGCGAGGACGTCGATGCCGAGTACGAGGGCGAGGAGCTGACCGTGGCGTTCAACCCCTCGTACCTCATCGACGGCGTGGAAGCCGTTCTCGGCGACGAGGTCGTCCTCGAGACCGTGGACGCCACCAAGCCGGCGACGGTGCGGGGCCCGGACCACGAGGACTACCGGTACCTGCTCATGCCGGTCAGGGTGTCGTAGCGGCCGCGCTCCCGTTCCAGCCGGCACGTATCACCACCCTGTGGCCATCTCCACGTTGTGGCTGGCCGACTTCCGTTGTTTCGCGGAGGCCGAGTTCCGACCCGACCCCGAGGGTCTGACGGTGCTGCGAGGTCCCAACGGCGCCGGCAAGACCTCCGTGCTCGAGGCGGTGGGATGGCTGGCGACCCAACGCTCGATCCGCGGCGCGGCGCGCGATGTGCTGGTGCGCAGCGGGGCCGAGCGCGCCGTGGTGCGCGCCGAGGCGTCGGTGGGCACGCGCGCCGTGCTCGTCGAGGCCGAGATCCCCGCCGAGGGCCAGGCGCGTACCCAGGTCAACCGGCAACCGGTCCGTCGCCGTTCCGAGCTGGCCGAGGCCCTCAACGTGACGGTGTTCGCGCCCAACGACCTCGACCTGGTCCAGGGAGGGCCTGCGGGACGGCGTGAGTACCTCGACGACGTCCTCGCAGCGCGCCACGCGCGGCTTGACGCGCTCGTCACCGAGGTCGAGCGCGTCCTGCGCCAGCGGGGCGCGGTGCTGCGCCAGGCGGGAGGGCGCCCCGACAGCGCCATCGTGGCGACGCTGGACGTATGGGACGCCCGGCTCGGCGAAGCGGGCACCGCGCTGGCGCAGGAGCGCGAATCGCTCGCCGTCGAGCTCACGGCGCCGGCGTCGGGTGCCTACGAGCGCCTGGCGGGCGTGGCCGAGCCTGTGACGCTTCGCTACCGGCGTTCGTGGGAGGGCGACCTGGGCGATGCGTTGGGCGCGGTGCGCCATGACGACGTGCGCCGGCAGGTCACGTCGGTGGGACCGCATCGCGACGATCTCGAGCTGTCCATCGGGCCCCGGCCGACCCGGACGCACGCCTCGCAGGGCGAGCAGCGGTGCGTGGCTCTCGCGCTGCGCCTGGCGACCCACCAGCTGCGCCGGGGCGACCTGACCGAGCCCCCCGTCCTGCTGCTGGACGATGTGTTCTCCGAGCTCGACGCCTACCGGGCCGCCGCCCTCGTCGAGCTGCTGCCTCCGGGCCAGGTGCTGCTCACCACCGCGGTCGACCCGCCGCCGGTGGTGCAGGCGGGCCGGGTGGTGGAGGTGACCGACGGGCGCCTGACCGGAGCGCCCGGCACCGGCGAGGTCAAGGGTGCGCGCGGTGAACCCGGGTCGTCATCCCCCGATGTCTTCGACCCCGGTCCCGCCGAC
Organism: uncultured Acidimicrobiales bacterium; assembly: GCA_963810195.1. Taxonomy (GTDB): domain Bacteria; phylum Actinomycetota; class Acidimicrobiia; order Acidimicrobiales; family UBA8190; genus Chersky-840. The sequence continues at coordinate 93,430 of CAWEMO010000004.1, forward strand.
ACGGCCGGTGAGCGGTGAACGAACGCGGGTTGCGACGCGACGGGCGCGGCCGATCGAACGCGGGACCGGTGCGGATCGGGGACGCGCTCGGCGAGGTCGCCAGCACCCTGGGGGCGGGACGGGCCGACGTGGTGGGCGCGGTCTTCGGTCGCTGGGACGACATCGTGGGCCCCGCCGTGGCGGCCCACGTGAGCCCGGTGCGCGTCGACGGTGTGACACTCGTGGTGAGCGCGGATCATCCCGCCTGGGCGACGCAGATCCGGCACCTCGCGCCCGACATCCTGGCCCGTCTGAGCGAGGTGTGCGGGGCTCGGAACGCCCTCGAGCGCCTCGAGGTGCGTGTGCGGCGATGAGCCCTGCAAGTGGTTGAAGAACTCCCTGCTCAGAGCGGTGGAATCCGCCCCGTTCCCGAGTCCGTTCCGGCCCGTCGCGTCACCCTCTCCTGGTAGACTCAGGCGGGTCGGTAACGCACGGAACAGCCCCTCGCCGGACTGTGTCGGGACGATGCGTCCCCCGATCGGAAAAGGACCAGAAAGGGCGCGCGCGTGGCGCTGAAGACAGAGGTTGGAGCCGCCAGCAACGGCTCCGCGGGCTCGTACGACGCCAGCGACATCACCGTCCTCGAAGGCCTCGAACCGGTCCGGGCCCGCCCCGGGATGTACATCGGGTCGACAGGGCCGACGGGGCTGCACCACCTCGTCTGGGAGGTCGTCGACAACGCCGTCGACGAAGCTATGGCGGGGTACTGCACCCAGATCGACGTCACCTTGCTGGCCGACGGCGGCTGCCGGGTCAAGGACAACGGCCGGGGCATCCCGGTCGAGCCCAACGAGCTCTACCCCGAGCTCTCCGCGGCCGAGCTGGTGCTGACCACGTTGCACGCCGGGGGCAAGTTCGGTGGCGCGGGTTACAAGGTGTCGGGTGGACTGCACGGTGTGGGCGTCTCGGTGGTGAACGCGCTGTCGTCGAAGCTCGTGCTGGAGATCGACCGCGACGGCAAGCACCACGTGGCCGAGTTCGCCGACGGCGGGGAGATCAAGAAGAAGCTCAAGGCCACCGGCCCTGCTCCCAAGGACCGCGCCGGCGAGGCCCGGACGGGCACCACGGTGACGTTCTGGCCCGACGCGAGCATCTTCGAGGAGACCGAGTTCCGCGCCCAGACCATCATGGAGCGCCTGCAGATGATGGCCTTCCTCAACAAGGGTCTCGAGATCCGCTTCGCCGACGAGCGGGCCGAGCGCGAGCAGAAGATCAAGTACTGCTACTCGGGCGGGATCGTCGACTATGTGAAGCACCTGAACACCTCCAAGGAGGCGCTGTTCCGGAGGGTGTGCTCGTACACCCAGTCCGAGGACGACCAGGAGGTGGAGGTCGCGCTGCAGTGGAACACGGGGTTCCACGAGTCGATCCACTCCTTCGCCAACGGCATCTCGACCATCGAGGGCGGCATGCACGAGGAGGGCTTCAAGAAGGCCCTCACCAACGCGGTGAACCGCTATGCCCGGGCCAAGGGCGCGTTGAAGGAGAAGGAGGACAATTTCCTCGGCGAGGACATCCGCGAGGGACTGACCGCCATCATCTCGGTCCGCCTGCGCGACCCCCAGTTCGAAGGACAGACCAAGGCGAAGCTGGGCAACGTCTCGATTCGGTCGCTGGTGGAACGAGCCACCAACGAGAAGCTCGTCGACTGGCTCGAGGAGAATCCCCGCGAGGCCAACCAGATCGTGCAGAAGTCGACCACGGCCGCCAGGGCGCGCGTTGCACGGCGCGCGCGGCGCGCGACCTGACCCGGCGCAAGTCCGCCCTCGGCGGTGCCGGGCTGCCGGGCAAGCTCGTCGACTGCTCGTCGCGCGACCCTCGGGAGAGCGAGCTGTTCATCGTGGAGGGGAACTCGGCGGGTGGGTCGGCCAAAGACGCCCGCAACCCGCGCCTGCAGGCCATCTTGCCCATCCGGGGGAAGATCCTGAACGTCGAGCGGGCCCGCATCGACAAGATGCTCAAGAACGCCGAGATCCAGGCGCTCATCTCGGCCATCGGCGCGGGACTGGCCGACGAGTTCGACGTCGAGAAGATCCGCTACCACAAGGTGATCATCCTGGCCGACGCCGATGTCGACGGCTCGCACATCCGCACCCTGTTGCTCACGTTCTTCTTCCGGCAGATGAAGCCGCTCGTGGAGGGGGGCTTCGTGTACGTGGCACAACCGCCGTTGTATTCGACCCTCGTGGGCAAGGAGAAGCGGTACCTCAAAGACGATGTGGCCAGGGCAGCGTTCCTGGCCGAGCACCCCGACCACAAGCAGGACTTCCAGCGCCTGAAGGGCCTGGGGGAGATGGACTTCCACGAGCTGCGCGACACGACCATGGACGTGGCGCGCCGGTCGCTCTTGCAGATCAACGTGGAACAGGCCGCCATGGCCGACGACGTGTGCTCGGTGCTCATGGGCGACGACGTCGAGCTGCGCCGCCACTTCATCCAGACCAACGCAAAGGACGTGCGCTTCCTCGACATCTGAGCAAGCGCACCGGGTGGCGAGCGCCACGCCGGTGAGTACGAAGGGACCAGGCCCACATGGCCAAACGCGGGGGTAGTGGTACCGGCACCGGGACCGAGGTTCCCGAGCCCGTCCCACCGTCGATCGAGCCCATCGAGATCCAGGAGGAGATGGAGCGCTCGTTCCTCGAGTACTCCATGTCCGTCATCGTGTCGCGGGCACTGCCCGACGTGCGCGACGGGCTCAAGCCCGTGCACCGCCGGATCCTGTACTCCATGTACGAGCAGAACCTGCGGCCCGACAGGCCCCACGCCAAGTGCGCCAAGGCCGTGGGGGAGGTCATGGGGAACTTCCATCCCCACGGCGACACCGCCATCTACGACGCGCTGGCCCGCATGGCCCAGGACTTCAGCCTGCGCCACGTCCTCATCGACGGCCACGGCAACTTCGGGGGCGCGGCCCGGAGGAGGGCCCGGCCGCCATGCGCTACACCGAGTGTCGCCTGGCGCCGTTGGCCATGGAGATGCTGGCCGGCATCGACGAGGAGACCATCGACTTCGTCCCCAACTACGACGGTTCCACCGAAGAGCCCGTGGTGCTCCCGTCGCGCTTTCCCAACCTTCTTGTCAACGGCTCCCAGGGCATCGCGGTGGGGATGGCCACCAACATCCCGCCGCACAACCTGGGCGAGGTCATCGACGCCGTCGTCCACGTGCTCGAGAACCCCGAGTCCACTCCCGACGACCTCATGCAATTCGTGAAAGGCCCCGACTTCCCGACCGGAGCGCAGATCCTCGGCCGTCAAGGCATCCTCGACGCGTACCGGACCGGCAAGGGTTCCATCAAGATGCGCGCCAACGCCGAGGTGGACGAGAGCCGCGGCACCACGCGCATCGTAGTGACCGACATCCCGTTCCAGACCTCGATCGAAGTCATCGAGCAGAAGATCGGCGAGCTGGCCAACGCCGGACTGCTCGACGGCATCTCCGACGTCCAGAACGACTCGGCGGGGAAGATGCCCCGTCTGGTCGTGACCCTGAAGCGTGACGCCAACGCCAACGTCGTGCTCAACAACCTCTACAAGCACACGCCGCTGCAGACCAACTTCGCCGTGAACATGGTGGCCTTGGTCGACGGCGTCCCCCGCACCCTCAACCTGGCCCAGGCCGTCTCCCATTACGCGGATCACCAGGTCGAGGTGGTCACCCGCCGCTCGGACTTCCGCCTGCGCAAGGCCCGGGCACGCGCCCACATCGTCGAGGGCCTGCTGAAGGCGATCGACATGCTCGACGCCGTCATCGCGGCCATCCGGGCATCCGAAGACCGGCCCGGGGCACGTACCGCGCTGATGGCCGAGCCGTTCTCGTTCAGCGAGGAGCAGTCCGAGCACATTCTCGACATGACCCTGGGACGGCTCACCCGCCTGGGCCGGTCCAACCTCGAAGAGGAGATGCAGGAGCTGCGCGCCACCATCGTGGAGCTCGAGGCCATCCTGGCCGACCCCGGCCGCCTGCGCGGTGTCATCGCCACCGAGCTCGGCGAGATCCGTTCGAAGTTCGCCGACGACCGCCGCACCCAGATCACCCACGACCCGGGAGAGCTTGGGGTTGAAGACCTCATCAGCGACGAGGAGATCGTCGTGACCATGACCCGGGCCGGTTACATCAAGGCCGTGCCCGCGGCGTCGTTCCGCACCCAGGGGCGCGGTGGGCGCGGCGTACAGGGGGCCCGCCTCAAGGAGGAGGACCTTGTCGACGACGTGGTGCACACCACCACCCTGGCGTACCTCCTGCTGTTCTCCAACCGTGGGCGCGTCTACCGCCTGCGCGCCCACGAGGTCCCCATGAAGGAGCGCACAGCCCGGGGCACCGCCGTCGTCAACCTGCTGCCCCTGGCCCCGAGCGAGACGATCCAGGCCATCGTGGCCACACGTGACTTCGACTCGGGGGGGTTCCTGACCTTCGCCACCAAGATGGGCCAGGTGAAGAAGACGGCGTTCTCCGAGTACGACAAGTCCCGACGTGAGGGCTTCATCGCCATCGCGCTGCGTGAGGGCGACGAGCTCGTGCGCGTGGTGGCGACCTCGGGCGAAGACGACGTCGTCATGGTGAGCCGCAACGGCAGCGGCATCCGGTTCTCCGAGACCGACGTGCGGCCCATGGGCCGTGACGCGGCGGGCGTGCGGGGAATGCGGCTGCGCGCCGGCGACGAGGTCGTGTCGTGCGACGTCGTGCGCCCCGACAACGACATCCTCATCGTGACCGACGCCGGCTACGGCAAGCGCACCAAGACCGACCACTTCGGCCGCCAGGGCCGCGGGGGCCAGGGAGTACGGGCCATCAAGCTGACGGCGCGCCGGGGCCGGGTGGTCGCCGCCTTCATGGCTGGTCTCGACGACGAGATCCTGCTCATCTCGACGGGGGGGATCGTGATCCGCACCGCGGTACGGGAGATCGCGGCCCAGGGCCGCGACGCCACGGGCGTGCGCCTCATGAGCCTCGAGGAGGGCCACAGCGTGGCCGCCGTGGCCGCCGTCACCGGCGAAGAGGACGCGTAGACCGGGCGTCGACGGGATCAGCCCGGCGGGTTCCGGTCGGCGCGAGCGGGACGGTCCCCGCTCAGCCCGGCGGTCCGGGCAGCACCGAGTCGAAGAGCACCGGCAAGCGCGGCGGGGAGCGGAAGGCGAGGCCCTCGACGCGCACGGAGGCGACGGACGGGTCGGTGTCGTCGAGCCGCAGTCCCGGCAGACGGTCGAGCAGCGCGCCGAGCCCGATGCGCAGCTCCATCCGGGCCAGATGCATGCCGAGGCACTGATGTCGCCCGGTGCCGAAGGCGATGTGGGGTGGCTCGCGGCGGTCGAGGTCCCACTGGTCGGGGTCGCTGTAGCGCGACTCGTCGCGGTTGGCCGACCCCGTCGCGCACACCAGCGAAACGCCCTGGGGGATCTCCACCCCGTCGATCACCACCGGGCACGTGGTCTCCCGGTTGACCATGGTGACCGAGGTCTCCCAGCGCAACGTCTCCTCGACCACGGCGTCGAGCAGTGTCGGGTCGCTGCGCACGCGCGCCAGGACGTCGGGCCTCTCGAGCAGCGCGAGCAGGCAGCTGCCCATGGCGGCGAAGGTGGTCTCGGCCCCGGCGGGGAGCAGCAGGCGGAGGAACCCGTAGATGTGCTCGTCACCGAGGCGCTCGCCGTCGATCTCGGCCGTGACGATGTCGGAGACCAGGTCGTCGGTGGGGTGCGCCTTGCGGTCCTCGACGATGGGGGTGAGGTACGCCCGCATGGCCGCGGACGCCGCGGTGGACACCGGGTAGTCGTCGGGGCCCTTGTTCATGTCGAGCGCCCACGTGTGGAATTGCTCGTGGTCCTCGGAAGGGACCCCGAGTACCCCTGCGATGACCTGCACGGGGAACCGGCTCGTGATCTCCTCGACGAGCTCGGCGCGGGTGCGCCCGGCGAGGCCGTCGATGAGCCGGTGGATCGTGGGCACGATGAGCGCGGCCTCCCAGCTCGCCAGTGCAGAGGGACGGAAGGCGTGGGCCACCAGATTCCGGTATCGCCGGTGCTCCTCGCCGTCCATGGCCAGGATCACGGTGCCCATGACCGGGCCCATGGTGTCGGCGTTCACGCGGCTCGAGAAACGCTTGGGGTCGCGCAACACGAGCTCGACGTCCGCGTACCTGGTCACCAGCCATATGTCGGACTCGGGGCCCCCGAAGCGACCCACCGGCTGGTCGCGCCGACACCCTTCCCAGTAGTCGTAGATGTCGAAGCTGTCCATGCCACCGTCGTCGACGTCAGCGTCGGCCACCTGCACCCTCCACTTCGCGCGCTCGAACCCTCAGTCTGGCAGGCGTGTCACCCCGGTCGGTGCCTTCATGTGCTACGTCGGATCCGGCCCCTCGAGCGCGAGGAGCGCGAGGGTCATGCTCAGCGTCCCGATGCCGGCGAGGGCGGCGAGCCCCTCCACCAAGGCCCCGGCCTCCCATCCCCCGGAGACGAGCGCGCGCAGCGCGCCCAGCAGGTAGGTGATGGGGTTGTAGGCCGCGATCTGCGAGAACCATCCCGTCAGTGCCTGCTTGGGCACCACCGCGTCACTCAGGAAGAAGAGCGGGAAGAAGAGGACGAACGAGGAGCTCACCGCGGCCGGGCTACCGGTCTTGAGCGCCACGGCGTAGGGGAAGCCGGTGAAGGCCAGGCCCCAGAGGGCGGAGAAGCCGATGAAGGTGAGCACGCCGGCTGCGCCGGTGGCGAAGTGCACTCCGATGCTGAACCCGATGGCAAGCACGGGCAGGCACAGGGTCACGATCACCACGACGTCGGCGGCCATGAGCCCGAGCAGCAGCGCCAGGCGGCGGACAGGGGTCATACACAGCCGGTCGAAGTACCCGTCCTGGATGTCGGTGACGAGTGTGGGCGCACGCGACATCCCGGTCACGGCGAAGGCGATGGCCATGGGGATGAGGAACGCTTTGTAACTGAACCCCGGGGCGCCCCGGGCCAGGTTCTCGAACGCCCCCAGGTTCGTCGTGTAGAAGAACGCGGGCACGAACACCGCGGACAGCACCGACGCCGGCTCCCGTGGGATCTGGCGCAGTGCCCGCGCCGCCACGGAACGGACGTCGCGGAGAAACCCCGCCTCGCGACCCCGGATGGCGACGGCGGCGGTGGCGCTCACGGACGGGACGGCTCCGTCTCGAGGTGTGACCCGGTGAGCTCCCGGAACACGTCGTCGAGGGTGGGGGTACGCATCGTGACGCTGCGGACGCCCAACCGGGTGCGGCCGAGCTCTGTGGCCACGGGGGCCAGCGCAGCCGGGCCGTCGCGGGTGCTCACGACGACGCGTCCTGGCTCCATCGTGACGGCGTCGACGACCCCGAGCCGTCGGAGCCGGTCGAGCGCGTCCGGGTCGATGCCTTCCACCTCGGCCACGATGAGATCCGCGCCCACCGAGCGCTTGAGCACCTCGGGGGGGCCTTCGGCCACGATCCGGCCCCCGGCGATGATGCCGACGCGCCCGGCCAGGGCGTCCGCCTCCTCGAGGTACTGGGTGGTGAGGAAGATGGTGATCCCGAGCTCGGTGTTGAGCCGAGCCACCTCCGCCCACACCCGGGCGCGGCTGTCGGGATCCAGGCCGGTGGTGGGCTCATCGAGGAACAGCACCTCGGGGTTGTGCACGAGGGCGGCCGCCAGGTCGAGGCGGCGCTTCATCCCCCCCGAATAGGTCCCGATGCGCCGATCGATGGCGTGCCCGACGTCGACGAGGTCGAGGACCGCATCGAGGCGCCGACGGATCTCCGCGGACCGCAGGCCGTAGAGCCGCCCCTGGAGGGCGAGCAGCTCCCGGCCCGTCTGGCGGTTGTCGAGAGCCGCCTCCTGCAGGGCCACCCCGATGCGGACCCGCACCTCTTTGGGGTCTTCCGCCACGTCGTACCCGGCGACCCACGCCCGGCCCGAGCTGGGGCGCGACAGCGTGCACAGCACCCGGATGAGGGTGGACTTGCCGGCGCCGTTGGGCCCGAGGAACCCGTAGATCTCGCCCCGGGCCACCTCGAGATCGATGCCGGCCAGGGCCGCCGTCGAGCCGTAGGTCCGGACGAGCTCCCTGGTCAGCACGGCTGCGGCCCCGGGCCGTGACCCGGGCTCGACCGCCGCGGCCGCGGCGCCGGTGGGAGCCACGGAAGCGGGGTCGGGAGTGGCGCCGCGACCAGGCGGATACTGGCCCAGATCCGTCATACTCGACAGTATCCACTATGCTTTTCGGTAGCACAACCCATGGAGATCGAACCCCTCACCCCGGAACGCAGACGCCGGCAGACCCGGGAGTACCTGCTGAGGGCGGCCGAGCAGGTCTTCGCCGAACGGGGGTTCCACGGGGCCTCCCTCGACGAGGTCGCCGCCCTGGCGGGGTTCACCAAGGGAGCCGTGTACTCCAACTTCAAGAACAAAGAAGACCTGTTCCTGGCGTTACTGGAGGCGCACTACCAACGGGAGCTCGCTGCTGTCCGGGCCACGCTCGAAGACGGAGACTCCCCGGAAGCCCAGCTCTCGGAATTCGCGACGCTGATCCGCGACCAGGCGAAAGCCATGGGCGACAACTGGACGATGCTGTACGAGGAGTTCTGCCTCTACGCCATGCGGAACCCGACGGCCCGGGAGAAATTGGCCGCCTTCGACACGCTCGACGTGGATTCGGTGGCAGAGATCATCGAGGCCGAGCGCGCCCGGTACGGCATGGAGCCGGCGGAACCGGCGCGGCAGGCGGCTCGGATCGTCGTGGCGTTGATGCGCGGCATCAGCATCATGCGGGCGATCGATCCCGACGCCGTCGACCAGGCCTTCCTCGAAGCGGCCATGGCCTTCGTGGGGAGGGCGATGACCGCTGCGCCCTCCCAGGCACAGGACTGGCGATAGCAAGGCCCGAGCCCTGCTCGAGCGAGCTCAGCCCGATGGTTCAGGTCTGCGGTCCGCGATCCCGATCCGTCCCATCACGTTGTAGATGTTGCGGGTGACCGATGTGCCGGTCGCCGCCGCGATCCGGTCGGCGATCCGGTCGGCCAGTGCCTCGCTGGCGGCGACGCCGTCTTCGTCGTCCCAGAGCGTCAACGCGATGACGTGGTTCCGGCTACCCGGCTTCTCGAGGACGAGCAGTCCCCGAAAGCCCGGGAGCGATTCGTAGGCCGGAGGGAGCTCGGCGCGCAACGACTGCACGACTTCGGTCATGCTCACGCTCTCCGAATAGAACGTCATCACCCTCGACAGCACGGGCCAATCCTATGCCCGGGCATGGGGAGCGGGCGGATGCTCCCGGAGCGTGGTCGAACGCTGTCGGTGAATTCCCGATGACGACCGCGCGTGAGGCGCGGCGGGACCGTTCGGTGAAGTTCGCAGGTCAATGCGTCTGAGCGCCGAACACGTGCGTCGGGGAGGGTAGGGCCGACCCCGCACATCTGTAGGGGCGGCCCCACTTATGGCTCGGCGCGCGCGGCCGATGAACTGAAGGATCCCACGGTCACCCCCTGACGACTGGAGCCACCATGACGGCAGCCTCACGAGCCCCCAACGCGTGCACGAATCACGACTCTCCGGACGCGTCGTCATGACCACGACACCGGTGGAAGACGCTGTTCTCGGATCGGCGCTGGCCATGCTGTGGCAGCGGCACCGCCAGACCAATCTGGACCGCATCTCGCTCCTCGAGATGACGGCGGCCAACGTCCTTCGAGCGGTGGTCGACGACGACGCCACGGCGCAGGGCGCCGACGCCGCACACAAGCTCGCCGGCTCACTCGGCACTTTCGGCTTCGACGCCGGCAGCCGCGCCGCCCTCGAGGCGGAGTCCCTGCTCCGCGAGCCGGTCATCGACGGTCGCCTGTTGGCCGAGGCCGTCACGGCATTGCGGGCCGCCGTCGAGGAAGTCGGCGAAGCTTCCACCTCAGTCGCGGGGCCCGGGCCGGTCGCAGGGGCCTTCAGCGGGCCCGTCCCCGCACCGGTCAGGCTCGAGGAGGTGGGACCGGTCCCCGGTTCCGCCGTGCAGCTCGTGTCGTTCGACCCGGACCTCGTCTCCCGGTTGACGGTGGAAGGCGCAGCGATCGGCCTCGCCGTCTTCGCCACGCCCGACATGCCCTCCGTCGACTCACCGGATGCAGACCTTCCCGACGCCATCATCGTCGACGCCGCTGGCACGGGCCCCGGGGAAGGATCGGAGATGCGGGCATCGGTGGCCGAGCTGTCGGGCACCACGTTGGTCGTCGTCCTGACCGACCGCGAGGAGTTCGCGGACCGCGTCGAACTGGCCGCTGCCGGCGCCGCGGGCGTGATCCCGCGTTCGCAGGGCGCGCGCCAGACGATCGCGTTCGTGGCCGAGGCACTCGCCCAGCGTGTCCCCGCACAGTCCACCGTGCTCGTGCTCGACACCGAGGCGGGATGCCTGGAGCCGTTGCACGCCGTTCTCGCCGGACCGGACTGCCGTGTCGAGTCCCGCACCAACCCCTCGGATCTCTGGGAAACGCTCGAGGAACATGGCGCCGACCTCGTGGTGGCCGCAGACCAAGGGACGCCTGTGAGCGGGCCACAGCTGTGCCGGCTGATCCGAGCACACCCGCGTTGGCACCGCCTGCCGGTCGTCATCGTGGGCAAGCGGGACGCGACGCGCCTCGAGGTGGCCCTCGACTGCGGAGCCGACGACTACCTGGACGCGAACCTGTCGCGGCGCGATCTCGGCGTGCGGCTCCACCACGTGCTCGAGACCGGACGTCTGACCCGGGCCCGCTGCGACACCGATCCGCTCACGGGAACGGAGAACCGGGCTTCGGCCGAGCGGTCCCTGGACCGACTTTTCCGGCTCGCGTCCCGCCACCATGACCCGTTCGCCTTGGCCCTCGTCACGGTCGACCAATTCGGCCTGATCCGCGAGACGGAAGGCAACGCCATGGGGGACGTCGTGCTGCGACGTCTGGGGGAGCTTCTGCGCGGCGCGTTGCGCGGTGAAGATGTGGTGGGACGATGGACCCACGACGGGTTTGCCGTAGGCGCCTACCGTGCCACCGGCGAACAGGCATCGGCGCGCCTCGCCGATGTGCTCGAGGTGTTCGCGGCGGAAGCGTTTCCCGCCACCTCGGGCAAGCTGGTCCGGGGCACCTTCAGCGCCGGAGTGGCGTCGACCCCGACCGACGGCTCGACCCTGGCCTCGTTGGAGCGACTGGCCGAAACGGCACTGAGGCGGGCCGGGACCGGTCAGAACCGGGTCGTGACCGCCGGTGAGCGCCCGTCGCCAGGTGCGACTGATCTCGTCGACGTCGTGCTCGTCGAGGACGACGATTCTGTGGCAGACGTCATCGAACACGCGCTCGGGCTTCGCCAGTACGAATTCGTGCGCTTCAGCGACGGCGCGGAAGCGGCGCGGGCGTTGGGAGAGGGCCACGTGAAGGGGCGGATCGTGCTCCTCGACGTCGGGCTCCCGAGCCTCGACGGATTCGGCGTGCTCAAGGTGCTGCGCATCCAGGGCGTTCTCGACGACACCCGTGTCATCATGCTGACGGCACGATCCAGCGAGGCCGAGATGCTGCGCGCGCTGGGTCTCGGAGCCACCGAGCACATCACCAAGCCGTTCAGCGTCCCGATCCTGCTCGGGCGACTGGACCAGACGCTGTCGAGGAGCATGGCATGACGGCGCTCGGATTGGTGATCATCACGTTGACCGTCATCGGCACGGCCATCGCCGCGGTCCTGATCGCGGTGGCGGTGAGCGGTCTCATCGAGGCGCGGAGGATCCGGCTCGAGCCGGGACTCGGGGATGCCCGCCGGGCGGTCATCACCGCATTGTCGGGAGGGGAGACCAAGGCGGATGCGGTGTGCACCGGCCTGAGAGGGGCTTCGAGGCGCCACATCGTCGGCGTGATGCTGGATCTGGCGCCTTCGGTCAACGGTTCGTCGCGGTCCGTGCTGGTCAACCTGGGAGAGAAGATCGGAGTGCTCAAACGAGCCCGCACGGGGGTCAAGCGCCACCGGTGGTTCACGCGCCTGTACTCGGCGCGCGTGCTGACTGCGTTCGGAGTGGAGTCCGAGCACCAGTGCACCCTCCTGACCGACCGGTCGCCGAACGTGCGTGCACAGGCCGCCGCCTGGTCTGTCATCGCGCCGACCCCCCAGGCGGTGGAGCAACTCATCGGCCTCCTCGAGGATGCCGACGGGCTCTGCCGGTTCGCGGCGCAAGACGCCCTCATCCGCATCGGCCTCCCCGGCACCGAGGCGCTCCTGGGTGCACTCGAGGGCGCAGAACCGGAGTCCGCGGGCCGCATCTTGACGGTGGCGGCAGCCACGGGCGACGAGCGCTTCGCTCACCGGGCGATGGAGCTCACCGCGGACGGGTGCCCGACGACGAGAGCACTGGCTGCCGCAGTGCTGGCGCGTACCGGGAATCCGAGCGCGGGCCCCACACTCGTGGCCATGCTCGACGACCCCTCCGACGACGTGGTCCTGTCCGCAGGAGCCGCGATCGCCCGATTGGCGTACTGGCCCGGGGCGGCTGAAGTCGAGGACCTGCTCGGCCACCCGTCTTGGGAGGTGCGAAAGCAGGCCGGCATGACCCTGCTCGCACTGGGCGCCCCCGGCACCATTCTGCTGGGTGTGACCGCCAAGGGCGCCGGCCCCGCGGCCGACATGGCCAACCAAGCCCTACAACTCCGGTCCCTCGCCGGGGAGGTTCTAGCCGCATGAAACACTTCTACGCAACGTTCATCTCACCGGTCAATCATCTCGTGCTGGCCTATTTCGTGGCCCTCGGGTTGTTCTACCTCGCGCTCTACTTCTCCGCCGCGCTCGAGATGCGCCAGTACCTCCGCGAAGTCAGAGCGGAGAAGTACCGTGACATCCTCTCCTCCGAGATCGCCCCGAGCATCTCGATGCTGGTGCCTGCGCACAACGAGGAGCCGAGCATCAAAGAGAGCGTGCGTGCCCTGCTCACGCTGGCCTACCCGCAGTTGGAGATCGTGGTCGTCGACGACGGCTCGACCGACGAGACGCTTGGCACCTTGACCACGACCTTCGACCTCGTCCCGACCCAACCGATCTACGACAAGCAGATCGCCACCAAGCCGGTGCAGGCGATCTACCGCTCGCAGCAGTTCCCCAATCTGCTCGTCGTCTCGAAGGCCAAGGGTGGCAAGGCGGATTCGCTGAACGCCGCGCTCAACGTCTCGAGCGGCGAGCTCGTGTGCGCCATCGATGCCGACACCATCCTCGACCCCGACGGACTGCGGCGCCTGGTCCGCCCGTTCATCCGCTCCCGGGACGTGGTGGCCGCCGGCGCCACGATCCGAGTGGCCAACGGTTGCACGGTCACCAAGGGGCGTCTCGCCTCCGAGCGGGGCCCGCACCGCCCTTTGGCGGGGATCCAAGCCGTGGAGTACCTCCGCGCCTTTCTGTTCGGCCGGCCCGGTTGGAACCGTCTCGGCGGCAACCTCTTGATCTCGGGCGCGTTCGGCCTCTTTCGGCGCCAGAACCTCCTCGACACCAACGGGTACGTCAAGAGCGTCGGCGAGGACATGGAGCTCATCGTGCGCCTCCGGCGCCATGCCTATGAGAACGGGCAACCGGGGCGGATCGAATTCGTCCCCGACCCGGTTGCGTGGACCGAGACGCCGACCTCGTTCAAGGAGCTGAGCCGGCAGCGTGAGCGGTGGCACCGGGGATTCTCGGACGTGCTGTGGCGGCACCGCAGGGTCATGCTGAACCCGCGCTACGGAGTGCTCGGCTTGGCGGTGTTCCCCGCTTTCGTCCTCTTCGAGTGGATGGCTCCGATCATCGAGGCCGGCGGATTGCTCCTCGTGGCCCTCGGACTGGCACTCGGGCAGGTGACCGCCCTGTTCGCTGTCCTGTTCTTCTCATTGGCGTGTGGGCTCGGAATTCTGCTTTCGATGCTGGCCCTCCTGCTCGAGGAGTTCTCGTTCCGCCGCTACGGACGGGTGCGCGACCGGGCCCTTCTCGTCGTGTGGGCGGTGCTCGAGAACCTCGGATACCGGCAACTGACCGTGTGGTGGCGGTTGCGCGGAGTCGCGAGCTACGTCCGGGGCAAGAAGTCGTGGGGGAAGATGAGCCGCAAGGGCTTCGTCTCAGCCGATGAAGACGACGTCCCGTTCACCGAGACCATCGCCGCCGCCACGGTGACGGGATGAGGCCCATGAGCGTGGCGGGCGACCGCCTCAGGGTCATGCCCGAGGGCGCCGGGCAAGGTGGTCGGGAGCTCGGGATCGACTTCGGGATCGACTTCGGGATCGACCTCGGGATCGAGCCGCCCCGTTCCAATGTCCTGGTCGTCGAGGACGACGTGGTCAGCCGGGAGATCGCACTGCTCCTGCTGTGGCGACTCGGGTACCGGGCCGACGTGGCCCAGAACGGCATCGAAGCGCTGGCAGCGGTGCACGCGTCGGCCTACGACCTCGTGCTGATGGACCTCCGGATGCCCGGGATGGACGGCATCGAAGCGACCCGCCGGATCCGTGCCGAGCTCTCCCCGGAGGGGCAGCCGACCGTGATCGCCATGACCGCCAATGTCTCCACTGAAAACCAGGCACGCTGCCTCGAGGCCGGCGTGGACGACGTCCTACCCAAGCCGGTCCATCTGGACGAGCTGGCCGCGATACTCGGAGACCGAGAGGCATCGAAGCTCTCGGTCGTACCGTCCCTTCCCCGCGCCGAGGGCCCGGTCGTCTACGACCCCGCCCCGCTCGAGGCGCTGGTCGCGGATCTGGGTGCAGACGGTGACGAGGTGCGAAGGGGCCTCATCGAGATCTTCCTCACCGACAGCGAGCACACCTTGGCGGCCATCGCCGCGGCCGGCCGTGACGCGGATGGCGAAGCCCTCTCGTTCGCCGCCCACGCACTCAAGGCCGCCAGCGGCACGATGGGCCTGCTCACGCTGGCGAACACGGCCCAGGCCATCGACGACAGGTTTCGGGCTGTGCCCGAACAGATGGACATCCGCGCCGAGTCCCATGAGCTCATCGCCGAATACCAATCAGACTGAAGAAGGCTCGTTGGTGGAGGTCCACCGCTGAGAGGTTGGATCTCACTACCGTCGGGCACACCGAGGTCTTGGCCTGACTTTCTGGCAGCGGGAACACGTTGTCGTGTCGACTGGGTCTCGGACCATAGAACGGCACGCCCCGTTCCAGAGGGGTGATGGACCACCCTGTTAGAGCAGGGCGGAGATCACCGTCACCTCCTTCACGGGACGGCCGCGCCACCCCTTGACTTAAGGAGAGAAGGGATGGACATGACCATCGTAGAAGCTGGGCGCACTGTCATCGGTGGAGTCGATACCCACCTCGACGTCCACGTGGCCGCCGCTTTGGATCCCATCGGCGGAGTGCTCGGCGTCGAGTCCTTCGACGCCACACCCCGGGGCTACAAGGCCATGTTCGAGTGGATGGGCGCCTTCGGGACGGTGTCCAAGGTGGGCGTGGAGGGCACCGGCGCCTATGGAGCGGGCCTCGGTCGGTTCCTGCGCAAAGCCGGGGTCGAGGTGGTGGAGGTCGACCGTCCCAACCGCCAAGCACGGCGCACCAAGGGCAAGTCGGACCCGGCCGACGCCGTGGAGGCGGCCCGGGCCGTGCTGAGTGGCCGGGCCACCGGCACACCCAAGTCGCGAGACGGAAACGTTGAGGCCATCCGGGCGCTGCTCGTGGCCAAGCGATCGGCCCGCGACGCCCGTCTGCGAGCGCTGCATCAGATGCGCCAGCTCAGCTACACCGGTCCCGACCAGGTCCGATCGCGCTTGAAAGACCTGTCGATCACCGAGCTCGTCGCCCAGACAGCCGCCATGCGGCCCCGCTCCTCGGGCGACCGGGTCGTCTATGCCACCAAGGTCGCACTCGCCGCCCTCGGACGTCGGGTGCTCTGCCTCGAAGACGAACTCGTCGGCATCGACGAGCTCTTGGGCGATCTGGTGAGGGCATGTGCACCCGAGATGCTCGAGCTCTTCGGCGTGGGCATCGACACCACGGCCACCCTGCTCGTCACCGCCGGCGACAACCCCGAGCGCCTTCGATCAGAGGCCACCTGGGCCCATCTCTGTGGCGTGGCCCCCATCGAGGCATCCTCCGGCAAGGTGACGCGCCATCGTCTCGACCGCGGCGGTGACCGAAACGCCAACCAGGCCCTGTGGCGCATCGTCATGACCCGCCTCTCCTTCGACCCCCGCACTCGCGAGTACATGGAACGGCGAACCAAAGAGGGTCGCTCCAAGCGCGAGGTCATCCGAATACTGAAGCGCTACGTGGCCCGGGAGATCTTCAAGTCCCTTCCTCGCGCCTAGATATCCGAGCGGCGGGCCTGGCTCTGCGAATACCTGCCGTCTTCGGATTGGCCTGCGTCCGATCTGCCGATCCGCCGCTCGGAACCATCGCTCAGAACGCATTGACGCTTGGCTTGGTAAGAGCCTGCCCTCGTCGTCGAGTGGCTCATGATTGGTTCGCCCGCTGTCTATGCGATTGAGCTCAAAACCCCCTTGACAGACGTAGGAGCTTCGGAGGGCAATTGTGGCGCTGCGCGCCGCTCTCGCGGACGAACCGGGGCATCAGGTCAATTCCGAGTCGCTGCCGCCCCCTGGCGTCGAGAGTCCGGGTCTGCGGCCGAGGTGACGGAGAGGTGACCAGGGCCCCGCGCCTGGGCCCAGCCGTGCTGGTACCGTCCCGCTCTGCTCCCCGGATCGGACCCTCTGTTTTCGAGCCCCGCCCCGCCTCGCCTACACTTCGAACTTCCCCGGAGCATCGGGGAGACGCAGAGCGACGACGTATGGCAGACGGGGCTATAGCTCAGCCGGTTAGAGCGCAGCACTGATAATGCTGAGGTCGCTGGTTCGATTCCAGCTAGCCCCACCACCACAGCCCCACCACCACAGCCCCACCACCCCAGTCCCACCACCCAAGTCCCCGTTCAAAGAGGGACCCCGGTGGTGGCTCTTGATTTCGGGCCACCACTCATGCTGCATCACCACGCTCGACGGACTCCTTCTCGCAGTCCCGACAATTGTATGAGCGGCAACTTCACCGCCGCCGAGGCAAAGGGCCTTGTCGCCCTCATCGGGAGTGGGCCAATGCCCGATTCCAGCACGCCTCACAATGTTTCGCGAACCCCGCGTCATCACCGCGAGACCCGGGTATATCAAAGCCTGTTCGTCATCGGTATCGGATGTGCGAGTCGAGCCGATCCCCTTCGCACAGCCTGGGACCGGTAACCTGTGCGACACGAGGAGGCGACCGCAATGAGAAAGCTCCTGGTAGCGCTGATCGCGATCATCGGAGGGATGTTGGTGCTGCCGACCGCCGCGTTCGCCGACTCGCCTTGGCAGGGCCCGGCGTCCTACGCCCCGACGACGACCACCGTGTCACGCCAGTGTGCAGGAGTGACGCCGCTCGACAGCCTCACTCCGGTGACGCTCGAGGTGACGCTCACGACACGGACGTGGACCACGCCGTTGCCCCCCGACACGGGATCCGTCTCGTTCTCCGTGACCAGGGGCGTCGCCACGGTCACGGCTCCGGACGGCCAGAGCGCGTGGTACTTCCTGCACTACCGGTCGCTCCAGCAGATCGGCGGGCCCACGTTGGTCACCGGCAGGGACCTGCTGGGCGGCGGGGCGATGAGCGACGTGCTCTACCTCGAGGGTGGAACCGCCACGGTCGCCAACGACGGCTCGGCCGGGGTCACGAGCGGCAATTGGATCGACGTGTGTGCGGCTCTGGGAGCGTAGAGGCTCAACGGGCCGCGACCTGCAGCACGTCGCCCCCCGCATAGTGCAGATCGCGGAAGCGACGGACACCTGACCCGTCGAGAACCATCAGCGTGCCCGTTCCGACCAGCTCCGGAGACGGGACCCGCAACACCGCTTGGCCGGCGGAATCAGCGTCGGCGGTCACCGCACCGTGGTCCGTCTCGAGCTCGACGCGTGCTGCGGGCCGGACTCCCCGCACGATCACCGGTGCGGCGTCCGCGACCCAGAAGTCCCTGAAGTTCGACACGTAGCTGATGTCGCGGCCCTGCACCTCGAGATACGCCTGGAAGGGGGCGGGATCATTCATGTGCAGGTGGTCGCTCGAGTACACCACCCGGTCCCCGAACCACACCGTCAAGCTGTCGTGCCCGTCGGTCCGGATGGTGACGGGTTCCGAGGACGGGGTGTCGGCGGCGAGCGGTCCCTGCCAGAGCCGATCGGTGACGGCGTCGGCGAGATATCCGTGGGCCGAGCCCACCTGCCAGGTCCCCTTGCCGCGTGACGACAGCGCCGAGACGACCACGTAGTTGATGGTGCCGTTGTGCTGGGTGGAGGCGGACTGCACCGCCAGAACGGCCTCCCCGACACCGCCGTTCACAGGAGTCGAGGGTCGGGACATCACGGCATGCCACACGACGTCGGGCCCGGCGGCGGCGAGCGTCACCGCGAACCATCCCTGCCAACCCGGGTGGGCACGGACCCCGACGTCGAGCCCGCGACCGGTGGCGGCCACCCATCCGACGCCCGGGGCCGCGGAGCCGTTGAAGACGTAGCGGTCCTGGAGCTGGCGGTTGGGGACCGGGGTCTCGAACGGGTCGGCCATCGCCAGCCCGGAGTGCACGAGCGTCAGCCCCGCCGGCACGGTCCGCGCCGGGGCCGGCCCCGGCCACACCGTGAGCGCCACCGTGATCAGCACGAGGGCGACGGCGCCGATGGTCCCCTCGATCCGCCAGAGGTTGGCGCGCGCGCGGACCCCCCGGCGGGGCCGGAGGCGTCGGTCGTGGCCTTGCCCGGTGTGGGGATACGGGGGGCGCGAAACCGGCGAGAGCTGAATGACCATCGACGTCGTTCCCGCTCAGAGGGTCCGGTAGTAGGTCAGATCGGCGCGGGAGAAGGCGCGGTGCGCCAGCACCACCGCCACGCACGCGTAGACGCCGGCCCCGGCCACCAGCCCGGCGACGGCGGACACCGTGGGCCCAGTCCACGCCGCGCTGATCGACGCCACGACGAGTGCCCCGCATCCCGCCCACGCGGCCGCCAGTGGTCGCATGGGAGCCGACAGCGCGAAGAGCAGCTGGCTGCAGAAGAGGCCGGTGCCGAGGAAGAGATATCCCAGCGTGCACGCGGCGAGCAGGCCCGGGTGCATCGCCAGGTCCTCGAGGATGGGGAACGCCGCGCCGAGCCGCGGGGCTCCCACCACGACGGCGGCCCCCGCCACGAGGGCGAGGCCACCGAGTACGGTCAGCTGCTCGCGCCAGTAGCGCCGCACCGTGGCTCGGAATTCGCCGGTCTGCGCAACCGTGAAGCGCGACAACCACGCGGGGAACTGGCGTGCCAGCAGGTGCTCGGAGGCGGCGACGGTCTGGGCCAGCAACGGCACGAGCACGACGATGGCCACGCCACTGGTCATGGCGAACGGCGCGTTGAAGGTGTATCGGGCCTGGAGAAGGCCCCCGCTCACGAGCTGAGGGAAGACCACGAGGGCGAAGAAGCCCAGACCGTAGAAGCCGTAGGGGGCCACGGCGCGCAGCAGGGCCGACCCCGACGGGCGCCACAGCGGTGCCGGCGCGGAGGTCTTGACCCGGAGGAGCCACCAGGCGCTGGCCATCCAGCACACCCCTGCCATGATCGCCACCAACCGGATCTGCCACACGATCAGCGTGGTCGGGTCGAGATAGGTCCCCGAGCGGCTGACGAACCACAACAACACGACCGCCCCACCTCCGACGATGACTCCGATGGAGAGGAAGGCGCGTCGTACGTAGAAGGCCGCCAGGCCGAGCTGCAGGGCGGCGATGGCGATGGCGGCGGCGAGGCCCAGTCGAGCTGTGGCCGGGGTTCCGGCGCGCAGCACGTCGTTGCGCACCAGGTAGAGCGCCAGCGCGCACAACCCCGTGACCACGAGACCGAGCTCCAGGGTCCAGCGCGTGATCCGTATGACCATCCCCTGGTCTCCGAGGCCGATGTAGAACGAGGCCCGCCGCCCGAAGGCCTGGATGAAGGGCCCCGTGACGAGCAGGGACACGGCGGTGGCCAGCGTGACGGCATTCGCGATCGACGGGATGGCGATGTTCGAGGACCAGAACGACACTCCCGCGATCAGCAGCGTGGCCAGGCTGACGAGCCACGGCGACGAATAGGCGAGGCCCCGGGCGAGGTCAAGGGGCCCCGGGGGTCGCGATCGCAGCGCGACCGGCGCCATGGCCTGGCGCGACAGCGCGGAGGAGTACAGCGGGACGAGGGCGAAGACCCGCTCGGCCAGGCCGTTGAGCCCGTCGGCCCCGAGGGCGCGCGCCCGGTTCGCCGTGTATCCGCACGTCTCGAGGATGACCGCCACCTCGACGGCGTTGAGCGGGGCGGGGCAGCGGCCCACGACGGTGCGGGCTGCGATGTGGAGCCCGAGCTCACCTGACTCGGTCCGCTGGACCGTACGGGTGGTCATAAGACCGCATGCGCCATGGCCCGAGCTGAGGCGGGCGCGGTGGCTGGCGACTCCGGTGCCGTCGCAGCGGAGCGCGCCTTCTCCGAGGACCCCGGCTCGAAGAGCCTGCGGTAGACGTCGTCGTAGTCGTCGAACATCCGTTGCGCGGTGAACAGCGTCAGGGCCCGCCTCCGCAACCAGTCACCGAGAAGTCCGCGCTCGGTGGACGACGCGCCCAGGACGGCGATCAGCGCATCGGCCATCGCTCCGGGGTCACCCGGTTCGACGACGGTGGCTGTTCCTCGGCACTGCGCGGGGCCGATCGCCTCGGCGACCCCCCCACCGACGTGGCCACGATGGGACGGGCCGCGAGCATCGCTTCGACGGCGGTGTAGGGGAAGGCTTCGGAGATCGAGGACAGGCCGATCACGTGCGAGGCGCCGTAGGCGGCGGCGATGTCGTTGGTGGAGCCTTCGAAGGTGACGGCGTGGGACAAGCCCAGGTCGCTTACGGCGATCTCGCACTGCTCGAGGTACGCGGGGGATGTGGCCGGGCCCCACAGGCGGAGGCGGGCGTCGGGGATGGTGGCGCGCACGCGGGCGAACGCCTGGATCAGGGTCAACACGTCCTTCAACGGGTCGATGCGGCCGACGAAGCCGATCGTCGGTGGCCCGTCGGGCTCCGGCCAGACGTCGATGCGTGCCGGGTCGACACCGTTGTGGATCACGCGGATGCGCTGTTCGTCGACACCGAGGGCCTGTTCCCATCCGGCGTTGTAGCCGCACACCGGGGTGAGCACGTCGGCCTCCCGGTATGCGAGCTCGACGACGGCGCGGTAGAAGTTGGCGAAGAGCACCTTGGTCCCGAAGGGCTCGGTCGACATGGCGAGCAGGCGTTCGCGCAGATAGATGCCGTGCTCGGTGAGCACGAGAGGAGTCCCGTAGCGGTACTTGGCCACGATGGCCGGCAAGACGCACAGCGCCGCGGCCGAGCTGTGGGCGACGTCGCAGACGGGGGTGGGCGCGGTGAGCGGGAGAAGGTACCGGTAGAGGGTGCGGGCGAAGTCCATCACCGGGGCGAGCCCCGTACGGGCGTGGATGGGGTTCGTCTGCAGCCGGTCGAGCAACAGCGCCCAGGCGGCGGCGTCACCGAGCGCGCGGCGCAGGTCGTAGCGCTCGGCGAATCGGGCGACCTCGGACAGGCTGTCGCCGAGAGCCCGCGGGTCGGCTTCCGGCGCGGCGAGGCAGTCGACGAGGTGCTCCCACGACGGGAGGAACCGGTCGCGTACGACCGGGGACGACGTCCGCAACGCTCGGCGCCAACCGTCGCGGCGCGGCAGGTACTCCTCGGCAAGCTCCAGTCCCCACAGGGGAATGGGCTGCAGCGTGACGTTGGGCGGAGGGCGGTACTGGATGCGGTGGTGGGGGTTGTCCACGAGCGCCCCCACCTCGAAGTGGTGGTCCGGCAGGCCGTGCACGAGCATGTCCACCCAGGTCGACACCCCCCCCAGCACGAAGGGATAGGTCCCTTCGGTGGAGAGATAGATCTTCATGTCGACTCCGTGTACCCGAGCGTCTCGCCGATGGCGATGGCCTTCGACAGGCATTTGTGGGCCAAGGGGAGGTTGCCGGCCTCGAGGAAGCAGCGGGCGCTCTCGCGATAGGCCATGAACACGCCCTGGGGAAGCGTCTCGGACTTCTCGGCGATCTCGATGTACGCCTTGCCGGCCAGGCGCTGCAGGCGGTTGGCGTGGTCGCCTCGGCCTGCAGCCAGGGCAGCCGCGGCCGCAGCCCGGTACGCGATGGCGGCCCGCTGAGGAGCCCCTGCCTCGGCGGCCTCGGCGGCCTCGGCCTCGAAGGCGGCCAACGCCTGGGCGTGGTCGGAGTCGCGCGACGCGACCAGCCCCCGGACCCACCCGTCGGCGCCCGCCCCGGTGCCCGTGGGCGATCGGGTGCCGGTTCCGTCGGCGGGCACCTCTTCGTCCACCGAGAACTGTGCTTGGCCGACGTCGGTCCCGTACCGCAGGTGCCAGCGGTCGCAGCTGGCCTGGATCGGGGCCCCTTCGGCCGCGCCCATCTCCTTGAACAGGTCCCGCAGCAGGGTGTGGCTGGCGCCCACCGCACCGAGGAACGTCGGCGCCAGGTCCGAGGCGTAGCGCTCGGGGCTGACCCGGCCGTTGTGGAAATAGGCCGACCCGACCGCCAGGACGACCCGCTCGGCTTCGAGTCGCTCGACCTCGGCCCCGGCTTCGAGTTGCTCGACCTCGGCCTGGTCGGCTTCGAGCTCTGCGGGCGCACGCTCCTCGACCTCGGGCTCGTCGACCTCGGGCTCGTCGACCTCGGGCTCCTGGACCTCGGCTTCAGGTCCCTCCACCTGGACCTCGACCGATGCCTCGACCCGGGGCGCGCCGGGTCCGCCACCGCGTCGCGGGGCTCTGAGGTACCGGGCGGGGCTGCGCACCCTGTTGGGGGTGGACTCCTGGTCGGGGGCGGCCATGGTCACGCCCATTAATCGGCTTGGACCCCCGGGCCCTTGACCACTTGGGGCCCCGGACCCTGACAACTTGGACCGGACCCTGACAACTTGGACCGCGACAACCTGGAACCCGGGGCCCGGACGATCTGGCCACGGTATGGCTCAAGGCTGCCGCGATCGGCGCCGAAACACACCCTGTGGTGCTGAAAGGCGCGCCCGTGTCGAGCGTCGACCAGTTGCCTATCAGCGTGAAGAGCGGAGGTGTCGTGGCACCACCATCCCAGACCCCGGAGGCAGGTCCGCCATGACGTCCATCGCCGCGTCCCACACGACGCCCGCCCTGGCCCACTGCACAATTGGAGCTTCCGGGCCGGGACGGACGGACCACGCGGGATCAGGCCGAGGATGACGGCCTTCGCTCTGGCGGGGAGCGGGGGCTGGGCCATTCTCGACCCGGTGACCGACGCGGCAGTCGTCGGCATCCTGGTCGTCGGTTCGGTCGCGTACGGACTGTGGTCCAATCACCGATCCCAACGCGGCCCCCGGCGCTCGGCGTGGATGTGCCTCGGCTCGGGGCTCGTCTGCGTGGTGGCGGGCGATCTGCTCCAGGCATTGCACGCCGGAGGCCCCCCCACGCGCATCGGCACCGCCATGGTGGCGAGCACGGCGGGCGACCTCCTGGCCATCACCGGGTTGGTGTCGCTCATCCATCTGCGGCTGCCCGAACGGTCCACGGACTCCGTGGCCGAGGCGCTGCTCCCCACCCTGGCGCTCGGGTTCGTCATGCTCGCCCTGGTCATCGTGCCGGCACAGGGATGGCATCCGGAGCGCCAGGTCGCCGCCATCGCCGCGCCGTTGCTCGATATGGTCCTTCTCTGGCTCGTGTGCAGCCTCGTGTCACTGACCGAGCGCCACCCGGCCAACTACCGCTTCCTCATCGCCGGGTTTGCGTGCCTCTTCGTCTCCAATGCCAGCTACGCGGCCTTGCAACTCTCCTCCGGCTCCCAGCCTTCGCGACTGGTGGGCACGGTGGCACTCCTGGGCGCATGTTTCTGGGCCTTGGCGTTCGTACACCCCTCCCGGAAGGTCGCCTTCGACCCCGTGCCGCTGCGCTCGGTACAACCACGGGGGATCCGGGTGGCGATGCTGGTGGCGGTGGCGCTCGTGGTCCCCGGTGTGCTGAGCGCCGAATCCGCCCTGGGCATCTCCGATCACCAGCCGGTGCTGACGATCGGCTCGACGTTCCTGCCGGTGTTGCTCGTTCTGTATCTCCTGCACCAGGTCTTCACACACGCGGCGGCCGAGTACCGCGCACAGCATGATTCGCTCACCGGTGTGTGCAACCGTCTGCTCTTCGAGGACCGGCTCCGGCTGGCGTTGACGCAGGCGGATCGGACCAACAGCGCGGTTTCGGTGATGTTCCTGGACCTCGACCGGTTCAAAGACATCAACGACAGCCTGGGTCACGCCGTGGGCAACGACCTTCTCAAGTCCGTCGTCAAGCGGCTTCAGGGATGCCTCCGGGAGCACGACACGCTGGCACGATTCGGCGGGGACGAATTCACCTTCCTCATCCCTGACTGCGGCGGGAAGGACGGGCTCGTCGTGGACGTGGCGGAACGTCTCCTCGATCGCTTCGAGGACCCGTTCAACGTCGGCGGCCGTCAGTTGACGGTGAAGGCGAGCATCGGGGTGGCGGTCTCTCCCTGGGACGGCGCCGACGCGGACGCTCTCCTCAAGCACGCCGACACGGCGATGTACCAGGCCAAAGCGGCAGGGCGCAACACCTACCAGATCTTCGATTCGGCCATGAGCGCCCGGGCCCGACTCCGCTTCGCTCTCGAGGACAGCCTCCGGGCCGCCGTGGACAGCGGGCGGCTCGCTGTGCACTACCAGCCGAAACTCTCCGTGTCGTCCGGGGACATCGTCGGCGTCGAGGCGCTGGCGCGCTGGCGCCATCCCCAGCTCGGCTTCATCCCCCCGTGGGCCTTCATCCCCCTGGCCGAGGAGACGAGCCTCGTGGCCACGCTCGGGGAGTGGGTGCTCGAAGTGGCGTGCCGCGAGGCCCAGAGCTGGCAGGAACAGGGGCTGCCCGCCATGCCGGTGGCAGTGAACCTCTCCCCCCGCCAATTCGCACACCAGCCGGTGGTGGAGGTGGTGACGCGGGTGTTGCAACGGACCGGCCTGGACCCTTCGCTGTTGGAGCTCGAAGTGACCGAGAGCGTGCTCATGGAGCGCGTGGACGAGGTTGTCGCCAGCTTGAACGAGTTGCGCGCCATCGGCGTGCGCTGTTCGATCGACGACTTCGGAACCGGTTTCAGCGCTCTCACGTATCTGGCCGAGATGCCGATCGATGCCATCAAGATCGACCGGACCTTCATCCAGCGCATCGACGGCGAGGCGACCGGCGCCCCCATCGTGGGCGCGGTCATCGCCCTTGCGCACAGCCTCGACCTCGTCGTCGTGGCCGAAGGTGTGGAGACCGACGAGCAGCTCGGGTTCCTGGACGCGCACGGCTGCGACCAGGTGCAGGGTTTCCGATTCAGCCCGCCGCTTCCCGAGGCGGAGATCGTGGAATTGATGCGGACGCCGGCCAAGGTGTTCACCGAGTGGGGTAACCAGCCGACGGTCATGCCCGTGCCCGTGTCGGGTATCTCGGCTCCACGGCTCGAAGCACTCCTGGAGTCGATCATGCTGGAGCGCCACTGGCCCTCGGAATTGGACAGCGAGGCGATCGAGGCCGTGTTGGCCGCCCTGCAGTCCGACGAGATGACGCGGATCAAGAGCGTGCGCCCGGGCCGGTCGCGCTCGGCCAAGGTGGCGGTCAGCACCCTCGCCGGTCTGGCTTCGGTTTCGACCGGGGCCGCTGCCGCCGGCACGCTGGCCGGGCCCGCCGAGAACCTCGGGGCCAGGATCCTCGACGATGGTGCCGCCGTGGCCCTCTCCGCCAGCGTCTCGCACGACGCCGCGGCGACGAACTCCCCCACCCCGCCTGCCCACGATCTCGGCGGTCGGGGCCCTGACGACGTGTCTGACTCGGTGCCGGACGGCCTCTCGTAGCGGGCGCGTTCCCCGCCCTCTATCTTCGGGCCGAGTGCAGAGCCCCGACGACACGACCGTTTCCTTGGTGCCCTTCGACGGACCCTGGGCCGACGACGACCCGGACGCCAACTTCAAGGCCGACGTGGCGCTCTATTCGCAGGTCGACCCCATGGTGACGATCAGGACGCTCAGCCGCAACGTCGGGGTTCCCGAAGGTGCGCTCGTGCGCTACGTCCTGGCGAAGTACGCCACGGGTGGGAGCGGGGGCCTGTTGGAGCTCGGCCCGACGATGGTGCACCGGCTCTGGGAGCCGATCGAACGCGCCGAGCGTGCGGGCTCTGACGTCGCCCGCCTCGACGCCTACGCCCAGCTGCGGCAGATGATCCAGTGGCTCCGGCTGCCGCTCGAAGACCCCACGGTCTATCCCGGAGAGCCCTGATCCCCGTGCCGGGATCAGCCCGGGCCGTCGCCGAGCGGGTGCAGCGCCGGTAGCGTGGAGAGGGCTACGCAACCCGCGTGTCGCACGGAGGTTGGCCATGACCGAGACCCACGATGACGCTCCACGCTGGCGGGGGATCAACCACCTCGCGCTCATCACCGACGATATGGACGCGACGGTGCGCTTCTACCACGGTGTCCTCGGCGCCCGGTTGGTGGCCACGATCGGGACCCCACAGTTCCGCCACTACTTCTTCGAGTTCGGGGCCCAGAACACGGTGGCGTTCTTCGAGTACACGGGCGTGACCCTCGACCGTTTCGCCAAGCCCGCTGGGGTTCCCGACCCCCGTGCGGTGCAATTCGACCACCTGTCGTTCAACCTTCCCGACGAGCACGCGCTCCTCGACCTGCGCGCCCGCCTGAAGTCGGCCGCGTGCGAGGTGACCGACGTGGTGGACCACGGGTTCATCCGCTCGATCTACTTCACCGACCCCAACGGCATCGCGCTCGAGGCGTCGTGGTGGGCGCTCGACGCCACGGGCCGCCCCGCCGACTACGGGGACGAGCAGCTGTTCTCCGACCCGGATCCCGTGCCCGCGGTGAGGGAGATCCGCGACCGGGGCGAGGTCGTCACCGTCCCCCACACGCGCCTGGCCTGACACGCTCCGGAGCGTGTCGACTCGGACGCGTTCAGGAGGTCGTCGAGGCGAAGTTGAGGACGTACGGGACCGAGGTCGGCTTGAACAGCCACCCCGGGACCGTCTTCCCGTTGATGCGGACCTGCACGGTGACGAGCGAGGCACTCATGCTCACCGACAATTGGCCGTCGGTCGGGTCGAACACCTTGACCTGACCGCCCTGGAGCGTGGACGCGAAGATCGGCGAGAAGCTCTGCGGGGAGTGCACCACGGTCCAGCACGGTGCCCACGCGGCTCACCACGACGCTGTAGTTGGACCCCTGCACCGACACGTTGGCGCTGCCCGTGCCGGTGGCGGTCAACGACACCGGGGACGGATGTGCGGGCTTCTTGGACTTCGCCGCCCCGCCCGATCCGCCCGATCCGCCCGATCCGCCTGACCCCCCCGCGGTGGCGGAGGTGCCGGAGGTGGCGGCGGTCAACCCGTGCGGGTGGTGCACGAGGTGGATGTCCTTCAACCACTGCGGTTGGTAGTGCTGGACCGCCAGGCCCCCGAGCGCGACGGCGAGCAGCACGGCGGTGAACCACATGGCGAAGCGCAGCAGGAGCGGCGCGGGCCGGACCCCTCGGTAGATACCGGGAGCGGCGGGGAACGAGCCGGTGTCGCTCAGCTCCGGGTTGGCCTCGTGGCCGCTGCCGGCCGGCACGGGGACGCGCTTGACGCCGGGCACCTCGTCCGTCTGGGTGAAGGCACGCAGGTGGGTCCCGTCCCCGGGATAGCGGCTCAGATGGCCCATCGGCACGGCGGCCGTGATGTAGGTGTTCTGGGCCCGGCCCCCGTGGCCGCCGTTCGTCGACGCGGCGTCGGGGTCGAATCCGGCGAGGGTGGTCCCCCAGTGCTCCTCGACGATCTGTTCGAAACCCTCGACTTCGAGGCCCACGAGGTCGGAGTAGCGGCGGACAGCGGTGCGCGCCGAGCGCAGGTCCGGGAACCGGGACAGGTTCCCTTCCTCGAGTGCCTCGAGCTGTTGCCACGGGACCCCGGTGCGGTCGTTGATCTCGGTCAGGCTGATAGACGCCGCCTCCCGCGCCTCGCGCAGGGCCTTGCCCAGGGCGGCGGGAGTGGAGCCCCCCTTCTGGCGTCGTCCCCCGCGGCGCCGCATCCTCCTGTCGCTGGCTGCGGTTACCACGTTCGTCCTCTCTACGAGCCCCGAATCGTACTGCCCGGTCACGGATCGAGGTCTTCGGATGTCATCGGCCTGCGCGACGCGTTCCTGGACCACGCCCTTTGGGCCTGGACCGGCACCCCCGGCACCGGCTCGGGGCTCGGGTCAGGACCCCGCGTCGGACCACCTTCTCGGGTTTGCCGGGGGCGTACCGGGGTCCGTGCCCCGCCGCCCCCGGTCCGGCTCGACGGGCCCGACGACGACCCGGGGGCCGCGGTTGGCGTCCGTCGGGGACCACTTTCCTACCACCTCGCGGGCACCGTGCGTGGGCATTCCCTGTCCGGGCCACCCACCACCGGCGATCCCAGGGCTGACATCTGCGTCAGGAAACGCTAACGTTGCCGACCAGGGGCGGTGGGCGTGGTGACATCGAACGTCCTGGGTGACTCGCACGACACCTTGGTCCGAGGTGCCACCGAAACCCGGTGCGAGAGGAGTTCGGATGCAGGCTGAAGAAGAGCTGTCGGGCACCTCCGCCGGCATGGTGAGTGACCTGGCGTCCTCCGACGATCCACGGGCGATCTCCCGCATGCTGCGCGAGCAGCCGGTGATGCGGATCGACGACATGTTCACGCTGCTGACCCGGCGTGAGCACGTCGAGGACGCCCTGCGGAAGTCTGCGTTGTACTGCTGGAGCGAGGTCCCTATGGACCTCGGCAACATCCGGCCCCTCATCCCCTTGATGATCGACCCGCCCCAGCACGTGAAGTACCGCCGGATCCTCGACCCGCTCTTCGCCCCCAAGAAGATGGCCCTGCTCGAGGACGAGGTCGTCGCCCTGGTGAAAGAGCTGGTCGACGCCTTCGCGGCCCGTGGCTCGTGCGATCTCCACGAGGAATTCGCCGTCCCCCTGCCCTGCCGGGTCTTCCTGCGCCTCATGGGCCTGCCCCTGTCGGACCTCGACATCTTCCTGGCCGTGAAGGACGACATCATCCGGCCTCCGGGGATCACGATCGAGGAGCAGGCACCCGCCCGCAAGAAGGCGGGCGAGATCGTGTACGCCTACTTCGACAAGGAAGTGAAGAAGCGGCGCGGCGAGGAGCCCAGGGACGACCTCCTCGGCCAGATCATGGCCGGTGAGGTCGACGGGGTCCGCCTCACCGACGAGGAGGTCCTCGACATCTGCTTCCTGTTCATCATCGCCGGCCTCGACACCGTGACCGACTCCCTCGACTGCTTCTTCGCCTATCTCGCGCAGGAGGCCGAGCAGCGCGACCTGCTGGTGCACGACGAGTTGGCCATCCCCTCCGCCGTCGAGGAGCTGTTGCGCTGGGAGAGCCCGGTCCCGGCCGTGCCCAGGGTGGTCACCCAGGATGTGGAGTACGAGGGCTGCCCCATCCCGGCCGGGGAGCAGGTCATGCTCCTGCTGGGGTCCGCCAATACCGACGACACCGCGCATCCCGGTGCGGAGACCGTCGACCTGCGCCGGAACCCCAACCCGCACCTGGCCTTCGGCGGAGGGGTGCACCGGTGCCTCGGATCGCACCTGGCCCGGGTGGAGCTGCGCATCGCGCTGCGCGAGTTCCACCGCCGGATCCCCGACTACCGGCTCAAGCCCGGCACCGTGCTCGAGTACACGCCGGGTCTGCGGTCCCTGACCACCCTGCCGATCGAATTCACGCCGGCGGGCTGACGCCCGCCGTGCGCGTCCGGCTCGACAGCGAGGCGTGCCAGGGCCACGGCCGCTGCTACACCCTGGCCCCCGATCTTTTCGACTCCGACGACCTCGGCCACTGCGTGCTCCTGGTCGACGAGGTACCGGCCGGACGCGAGGACGACGCCCGCAGCGGCGTGGAGAATTGCCCCGAGCACGCCCTGTCGTTGGAGGACTAGCGGTCGTTCGAGGACCAGGGGTCGTTGGAGGACTGGGGCCTCACGCCCCCCGCATGGTGTTGCCGGCGTCGGAGGCCCACAGCGTGACGCGTGCCCCCACGCCGTCGCGCTCGACGAGGGCCGCCGTCAGTGCCTCGTCGGCGAACGCGATCGTGCGTCGGCCCCCGACGTCGACGAGGCCGATGCCCGCCTGAGGACCCCCGGCGCGGTCGAAGGGCACGGTGTAGGCCACGATCGTGCCGGTGGCGCCGTTCCCCACCGACGGCTCCACCTCCAGGGCCTCGGCCAGCCCGTCCACGTACTCCTGGAGTTTCTCGGGCGGCTGCGGTTCCTCGTCGGGCGCCTGCCGCGCGTAGAGCCCGACGGAGTGCTTGGTCAGGTAGTAGCCGTTCCCGTGCACGAGCGCGTGGTCACCGTGCCCGGCGCGCAGCCATTGCAGCGTGTTGGCGATGGAGTGGGTGACGTAGTTGCTCCCCGGGCCCCCGTGGTAGGGGAGGCCGCCGGTCAGGGTGAGGGGCCGGGGATCGTCGACGGCGATGTCGAAGCTGTCCCTGGCGACCTCCACCGAGCTCGGGAAGCACGCGTACAGGTCGAGGCCCCCCACGTCGTCCATGGTCACCCTCGCCGATTCGAGGGCCCGCCGGGCACACTCGGCCAGGGCCGGAGAGCGCTCGATGACCGGGCGCTGCGACAGGTACCAGATGTCGTGGGCGTCGGCCCAACCCGCCACGTAGGCGACTTCGTCGGCGCCGAGGCCCCAGCCACGCGCCGTCGCCGCATCGGTGACGATGACGGCCGCACCCATGTCCACGTCCATGACCGCGTTCACGTACTTGGGGTACGGGAAGAAGATCATGCGGTTGTCGGGCGTGACCGTCATGATCTCCTCGGCGTCTCGCGGCGTGGGGAACCACGACACGGGGTTGGCCCCGGCGACGTCGTTGAACCGCGCCATGAGGGCACCGATCGCGGCGCGGTGGGTGTCCGGGTCGTGCCCGGCCCCGTGGGCGACGGCCGACTCCACCAGCGCGTACATGGTGGTGGCCTGCACGAGCCCGTGAGCCCGTTCGACGGGGTGTACGCCGAGGTCGGGCTCGAGCGGTGGCCACGTCTCGGGCCATCCCTCCGAGGACGGCCAGTCCAGTTCCACCCCCTGTTTCTTGGCGCGTCGGCGGGTGGCGAGGGCTTCGGCCCCGGCGATCAGGACGCGGGGCCGGCCGCCGCCGGCCACGAGCTCGGCGGCCCGGTTGACGAGCCACTGGGGGATCGAGCCGCCCATGCCCGAGCAGCGCGTCTCGGCCCCGGCCGCGCCGAGACGGCGGGCGAGCTCGGCGGCGGGATCCCCGTGGCGCAGCGACAGCGAGTGGACCATGAAGAGGTGGGTGAGCTCGGCGAGCACCGAGCCCGGGTCCGGCGCACCGGTGTCGGCTGCGGCGAGCCGGGCGGCCGACTCCATTAGCATGAACGGGTCCGGCGCCGCGGCGGGGTCCTCGTCGCGGTTGGTCAATTGGCCGCCGCCCACCACCACGGGGACTCGGGTCCAGTCCATCGTCACGCGCCCGTCGTGCCGGCCGTCACCGGGTCGGGTTCGGCCCCGGGCTCAGACGGCCGCCGGGATGGGCAGGCCGTAGGCCTCCACCTGGTTGTGGCACAGGATCTTGAGGCGTTCGTCCTCGTCGAGGGGCTCGAGCGCCTCGAGGAGGGTGTCGAGCACGGTGTCGGAGTACTCGGGGTGCGGGTAGTCCGAGGCCCACAGGATCCGGCCCGCGCCCAGCCACCTCGCCGAGGCGGCCAGGTTCCACTCGTCGGTCTCGAACGACACGTAGCACTGCCGGCGGAAGTATTCGCTCGGCGCTGTCGAGAGGTGCTCGCCCTCGAGCGGGAACCCCGCGACCTGCTCGTCCATGCGCTCCAGGATGGTCGGCATCCACCCGCCCCCGGCCCCCAGGAAGATCATGCGTAGGCTCGGGAACCGCTCGCACACCCCGCCCATGATGAGCCGGCCCACCGTCACGATCATGTCCGCCGCGTTGCCGATGGCCTGGCCGAAGCCCGACCCCCCGTACAGGGCGCTCACGGTGTTGTTCACGACGGTGATGTCGGGGTCGTCGACGACCAGGCCGAACTTCCGGCACGCGCCCGGCGTGTCGATGTGCACCCCGGCATGGAAGGCCACGGGGATCCCGAGCTCCTGGCACGCCGACCAGAACGGGTCGTAGACGCTGTGCGACAGGGGCAGCTCGTCGATATAGGCGGAGGGCCGCAGTACCACCCCCCGCAGCCCGAGCTCCATGGCGTGTTCCGCCTCGGCCACGGCCATCCCCATGTCCTGCAGGGGGACGAGCCCCATGCCGAAGAGACGGTCCCGGTCGTGGCTGCAGAACTCCGCCAGCCACTCGTTGTAGGCGCGCTGGCAGTCCCGGACGAACTCGTTGTTGTGCAGGGCCTTGATGGGGTCGACCGGGCCGAAGAACATGGCCCCGCTCGGGTACAGCACCGACGCGTCGATGCCGGCGCGGTCCATGTCCTCGAGCCGCGTGGCGGGGTCCCACCCGCCCTTGCGCATGAGGCTCGCCCCCACCGTGTTGACGTTCTCGGCGATGCGCGCGACGGGGATCCCCGACAGCTCCGAAGCCCGGTGCAGCGCGTCCACTCCGCCGTTGCGGACCTCGCCGCCCACGTACCGCTTGCCGTCGGTCGGGTCGACACGGGGGATCCAGTCCCCCCATTTCCCCGCGTCCATGCGGCTCGACCACAGGTCGGGCGGCTCCATGACGTGGCCGTCCCCGTCGATGACCTCGACCCCGCCGATGGGCATTGATTCCCCCGTCCTCGGAGTCGGTCGGCTCAGTTCTGCTTTTCGCCGATGCGCCCCAGGTCCGCCGCCAGGATCTTCTTGCGCTCACCGGTGTCACGCCGCGGCCGGATCGAGGTGTCGACGTCGGCCGACTCGGCGCGCAGGGCCGCCGCCGTGCACTGCTCCCGGGGCCGGTGCGCGAAGGGGTCGAAGCGGAACAGGCGCATGGCGTTCTCGTGGGTGATCTTGTTGACGTCGGAGTCGGGCACCCCGGCCAGGTACTTCATGGCGATCTCGGGGGCGTTGGGCCACGTCGAGTCGGAGTGGGGGTAGTCGCACTCCCAGCACATGTTGTCGAGCTCGAGGAAGCGGCGGTTCTCCACGCCGAAGGCGTCGTCGATGAAGCACGTCACGATGCGCTCTTTGAACACCTGGCTGGGGAGCATGTCGCCGAAGTCCTGGCCCGTCCACTTGTGGTGGTGCTGGTAGACGTAGTCGACGCGTTCGAGGAAGTACGGGATCCAGCCGATGCCGCCCTCGGACAGCGCGATGCGCAGGTCGGGGTACTTGCGCAGGACCGGCGAGAAGAGCAGGTCGGCGGCGCACTGGATGATGTTCACCGGCTGTAGGGCGATGAGCACGTCGAAGGGGGCGTCGGGCGCGGTGATCGCCAGTTGCGACGAGGAGCCGATGTGCAGGCATACCACCGTCCCCTCCTCCTCGCACGCCCTCCAGAAGGGGTCCCAGTGCTCGGAGTGGAAGCTCGGCCAGCCGAGCTTCGAGGGGTTCTCGGAGAACGTGACGGCGTGCGCCCCCTTGGCCGCCACACGCCGCACCTCGGCCGCCATGAGCTCGGGGTCCCAGATGGGGGGGATGGCGAGGGGGATGAACCGGCCCGGGTAGGCGCCGCACCAGTCCTCGATGTGCCAGTCGTTGTAGGCCCGCAGCATGTCGATGGCGAGCTCTTTGTCCTCGGTCCGGGCGAAGAGCTGGCCGCAGAACTGGATGAAGGAGGGGAAGCACATGGATCCGAGCACGCCGTTGGCGTTCATGTCGCGGACCCGCTCGTGGATGTCGTAGCAGCCCGCGCGCATCTCCTCGAACGAGGTGGGCTCGATCCCGTACTCCTCGGGGGGACGGCCCACCACGGCGTTGAGGCCCACGTTGGGGATGAGGTTGCCCTCGAAGGACCACACGTCGGTGCCGTCGGGGTTGTGGATGACGCGCGGCGCCCGGTCCTTCCACTTGGCCGGCACGCGACCCTCGAACATGTCGGGGGGCTCGACGACGTGGTCGTCGACGCTCACGAGGATGAGATCTTCGGCTTGCATCGCGCTCCTCCCCCTCGGCGCTTGGCGGCGATGCGATCATATACCTGACGTCCGTGTCAGGCACAGGCCGCCCGCCGGTCCTACACTTCGCCCCGATGCACGCCGACACGCCCAGGGGACTGGCGGGGGTCGCCCGGGCCGACCCCGAGCGGGTGGCGCTGGTGTTGGGCGACCGCCGCACGACCTTCGCCGAGCTCGACGCCGCGGCCAACGCCATGGCGCACGCCTTCGCCCCCCACGCGCCACGCCCCGGGGACCGCGTGGCGGTGATGCTCGGCAACTCCGCCGAGGCGTTCGCGGTCTGGCACGGCGTCACGCGCCTGGGCGCCCTTGTCGTGCCGGTCTCCACCCGCTTGACCGAGGGCGAGGTGGCCTACATCGTGGAGGACTGCGGGGCCGCGCTCTTGGTGCACGACGGGTCGCCCGCGGCCCGCCGTGCCGCCGCGCAAACCGGCGCCGCCGAGCTCGACGTCACCGGCCCCGAGCTGGCTGACGCGCTGGCCGGGGGCCGGGCCGACCCGCCCACCGGGGACTTCCTCGGCACCCCGGTCGTCGCCATGACCTACACGTCGGGCACCACGGGGCGCCCCAAGGGCATCGCCCGCGCCGCCCCCCTCCCCGCCCGCGAGACCCCGCCCAACCCCTTCGCCAGCTTCTGGGGGTTCGGTCCCGACGACGTCCATCTGATGTGCGGCCCCATGTACCACACCGCACCCAGCGCGTACGCCCTCATGAGCCTGGGCGAGGGGGGCACGGTGGTGATCATGCCCAAATGGGACGCGTCGGAGTGCCTCAGGCTCATCGAGGCCGAGCGGGTGACCACGGCCCAGATGGTCCCCGCCAACTTCATCCGGATCCTCGAGGTCGACTGGCGCGCCTATGACCGTTCCAGTGTGCGCAAGGTCCTCCATGCCGCCGCGCCGTGCCCGGTGCCGGTCAAGCGCAGGATCATCGACGTGTTCCCCCCGGGCACGGTGTGGGAGTACTACGGCGCCAGCGAAGGGATGGCGTCGGTCATCTCCCCCGAAGAGTGGATCGCCAAGCCCGGGAGCGTCGGTCGGCCCTTCCCCGGCCTGTCGGTGCGGATCGTGGGCGAGGACGGCGAGGTGCTCGGGCCCGGCGAGGTGGGGTCGGTGTACGTGTCGGCTTTCGCCAACCAGCGGTTCCGCTACCACAACGCGCCCGACAAGACCGAGTCGGCCTGGCGCGACGACTACTTCACGGTGGGGGACATGGGGTGGCTCGACGAGGACGGCTACCTCTTCCTCGCCGACCGGCGCACCGACCTCATCATCAGCGGGGGCGTCAACGTCTATCCGGCCGAGGTCGAGGCCGCGCTCATCGAGGACGACGACGTGGTGGACGCGGCCGTGATCGGGCTGCCCGACGAGCGCATGGGCCAGAAGGTGCACGCCGTGGTGGAATTGCGCCCCGGCACGCGGCGCGACGCCGAGGCGATCACGGCCCGCCTG
The DNA here is from genome assembly GCA_963810195.1 of uncultured Acidimicrobiales bacterium. GTDB lineage: Bacteria > Actinomycetota > Acidimicrobiia > Acidimicrobiales > UBA8190 > Chersky-840. Next base: position 129,092 of record CAWEMO010000004.1, read on the forward strand.
GCGGGGCGCCTGGCGGACTTCAAGATCCCCCGGACCCTGGAGTTCGTCGACGAGCTGCCCCGCGAGCCCAACGGCAAGGTCCTCAAGACGAGACTGCGTGCTCAACGCATGAAGGAGACGACGACATGACCGATGCCCACGACGTGAAGGGCGAGCCCCGGTTGCTCATCGACGGCAAGCTGGTCGAGTCGAGCTCGGGGGCCGCCTTCGACAACATCGATCCCACCACCGAGGAGGTCCTGGGTGCCACCGCCGACGGCACCGCCGCGGACATGCAGTCCGCCATCGCCGCGGCGCGCCGCGCTTTCGACGACAGCGCCTGGTCCACGGATCCCGAGTTGCGCCGGCGCTGCCTCGAGCAGCTGCACGCTGCCACCGCGGCCCACATTGAGGAGCTGCGCGCCGTCACCGTGGCCGAGGTGGGGAGCCCCATCGCCCTGACCTACGCCAACCAGGTCGACCTGCCCATCGAGGACCTCGCCTACTGGGTCGACAAGCCGGTGAGCTACCAGTACGAGCACTGGCTCCCCGAGCGCGACGTCTTCGGCCAGCCCCAGCGCCGCCTGGTGCGGCGCGAGCCCGTGGGTGTGGTGGGAGCCATCACCCCGTGGAACTTCCCCCTCAACCTCAACCTCGCCAAGCTGGGCCCGGCCCTGGCGGCCGGCAACACGGTGGTGCTCAAGCCCGCCCCCGACACGCCGTGGTCGGCCACGGTGCTGGGCCGGATCATCGCCGAGGAGACCGACATCCCCGCCGGGGTGGTCAACGTGGTGGCGTCGTCGGACCATCTCGTGGGCGAGGTGCTCACCACCGACCCGCGCGTGGACATGATCACCTTCACCGGGTCGACGGCGACGGGCCGGCGCATCATGGCCAAGGGCTCGGACACCGTGAAGAAGGTGTTCCTCGAGCTGGGGGGGAAGTCGGCCAACATCGTGCTCGACGACGCCCCGGACCCCGGCGGCGCCATCGCGGTCAGCGCCATCGGCGTGTGCACCCACGCCGGGCAGGGATGCGCCATCACCACCCGCCTGCTGCTGCCGCGCTCGCGCTACGACGAGTTCCTCGAGCTGGCCGACGCCATGATGGCCGGCGTCACCTACGGCGACCCGTGGGACTCGGCCAACCTCCAGGGCCCGCTCATCAGCGCCAAGCAACGCGACCGGGTCATGGGCTATATCGAGAAGGGCAAGGCCGAGGGCGCCCGCCTGGTGCGGGGCGGGTCCAGGCCGGCCCAGTTCGACAAGGGCTTCTTCGTGGAGCCGACGATGTTCGCCGACGTCGACCCGGGGGCGATCATCGCCCAGGAGGAGATCTTCGGTCCCGTGCTCGTGGTCATCCCCTTCGAGGACGACGACGACGCCGTGCGTATCGCCAACGACTCCATCTACGGACTGTCGGGAGCGGTGACGAGCGCGTCGGAGGAGCGTGCCATGGCCGTGGCCCGGCGGGTCCGGACCGGCACCCTCATGGTGAACGGAGGGTTCTGGAACGCACCCGACGTGCCCTTCGGCGGATACCGCCAGAGTGGCGTGGGCCGCGAGAACGGCGTCGAGGGCTTCGAGGAGTACCTCGAGACCAAGGCCATCGCCCTTCCCGCCGGTTGAGTCGGCGGGCTCGTCCCGGGCTCGTCCCGGGGCTGTACCCGACGGCCGGCCCGGCCGGTTCCGGGCGCGAACTACAAGTTTGTAGTTCGCGGTGTTGCGCGTCCCACCCCGGAGGCCCGCCGTGGCTTTCCCCTGGCCGGGGGCCAATTCCGGCAGTCGCGCCACGTCTTCTGGCAATTCAGGATCTACTCACTACAAACTAGAGAGCAGAGGAACCGACGATCGGAAGGTTCGTGGACGCTCTCGACGAGTACGGCGACCAGTTGTTCGGCCGGCGCATCCGCTTGCGCGTGCTCCTGTGGGCCCACAAGCAGAAGGAGGCGTTCAACCAGTCCGAGGCGTCCAAGGGCGTCGACTACAGCTCGTCGGGCGAGGTCGCCAAGGAGCTCGAGCGCCTGGTCCGGCTCGGGATGCTCAGGAAGTTCGGACGCCCCTCGCGCGTCGGCCCCCAGAACTACCTGCGCGTCGAGCACCCCGGATGGGCCATCGCCGCCGCGGCGCGCACCGCGGTCAACGCAGGCCTGCGCGACGGCCCCGCCGACGAGCACGGGCGCGACGGCGCCGACGAAGAACCGCGCCCGGCTCCGGTGGTCGGACGACCGACGGGCCCGGCCCCGTTGCACGAGGTGCGCCGCGACGACCGGGGGTAGGACCCCCTGGCCGCCCCACCCGGTATGCCGGGCGGGGCGGGTGTGGGGATGAAGAGCGGGGTTACTCGCGCCCGAGGATGGCGGTGCCCGTGGAGGAGATCCAACCGCCCGTGGCGTTGACGGCCGCGAGCCGGGCGTCTTCGACCTGGCGCTCGCCGCACTCGCCGCGCAGCTGCTTCACGGCCTCGACGAGAAGGAAGATCCCCCGCATGCCCGGTTGGCACGACGACAGCCCCCCACCGTCGGTGTTGGTCGGCAGCGCCCCGCCGACGCGCAGCGTGCCCCCCTCGACGAAGGCCCCGCCCTCGCCCTTCTTGCAGAAGCCGAGGCCCTCCAAGGTGAGCAGCACCGTCAAGGTGAAGCTGTCGTAGACCTCCACCACGTCGACGTCCTCGGGGGACACCCCGGCCTGGCCGAAGGCCTTCTTGCCCGACCGCACGCACGGCGACTCGGTGAAGTCGTCCCATTCGCTCATGGTCGAGTGCGAGATGGCCTCGCCCGTGCCCAGCACCCAGATGGGCGTGTTGGCGCAGTCGCGGGCCCGTTCCTCGTGGGTGAGCAGGATCGCCCCGCCGCCGTCGGACCGGATGCAGCAGTGCAGCTTGGTGAAGGGGTCGGCGATCATCCTCGAGGACTGGACGTCCTCGACGGTGATGGGGTCGCGGTAGTAGGCGTCGGGGTTGAACCCGGCGTTGTAGCGGGCCGACACGGCGATCTCGGCCAGCTGCTCGATGGTGGTCCCGAACTCGTGCATGTGGCGCCGGGCCGACATGGCGTGCTTGGCGATCAGGGTGTGGCCGAAGGGCGCGTCGAACTGGATGGGGCCCCGGTTGCCGAAGAAGAGGTTGGCCGTGCGGGTCCTGCGCTTGAGATCGGCGCGCGAGGTCGACCCGTAGGAGAGGAGCACGGTGTCGATCTGTCCCTGGGCGATGGCCGCCACGGCGTGCTCGAGGAACATCTCCCAGCACGAGCCGCCGACGCCGGTGGAGTCGATGTAGTCGATGTGGGGCGCCATCCCGAGGTATTCGGCCAGCTCGATGGGGGGCAGGGCCCCGGTCCCGTGCGACATGAAGCCGTCGACCTCGTGGCGCGAGATCCCCGCGTCGGCGAGCGCCCGGCTCGTCGCCTGGTGGTGCAGCTCGAACGCAGACTTGTCGTCGACCCGGCCGCAGTCCGACAGCGCCGCGCCTACGATCGCCACCCGTCTCGCCATGAAGCCCCTTTCCCTCTCCGGTGTGCTGGCTGCGTCGTCCCGACCGCCGCGGAAACCTGACGCCGGCGTCGGAGAACGCGGGAGTGAAGGGTAGCGTGGCCTCGTGACACAAGGCACACCGGCGTCGCTGCGCGCCCTCCCGACGTCCCGGCCGGGCGCCGGGGCGGTGCGCCGCACCATGCACGTCGACGTCGGGCCGCGTGGCCAGTGGAGCTCGCCCCTGGCCATGGAGGGGGCCGCCCGCGACCTGCGGACCGCGTCCGACCACACCCTCGGCGACGCACCCGGTGCCGAGCCGGCTGCCGGGACCGTCCTGGCGGAGGTGCGCGTGACCGCGGGCTTCGACATCTCGCGCCGCCTGGAGTCGCTCATTACGACCCCCGCCGCGGACTGGACCGACGCCGTGATCGGCACGAGAGCAGGTGGGGGGTTTCGCCGTCACCTCGAAGCGGTGGTGCCGCCCGCGGAGGCGGGGTCGCTCCTGCGCCAGGTGCTCGACGACATGCCCGCCGCCGCGCTCATCTCGGGCTACGGGCTCATGCGCATGGCGCGCCGGGAAGGGCACCATCCGAGCGCCCTCACCCCCGCCGGGGCGCTCGACCGCATGGCCGACCTGTGCTCGGGGTGGCGCACCGGTGGCACCGCCACCACCAGCATCGCGGCGGGCCTCGGCGTGCCCATGCAGGACTGCCCGCCCGCACCCCCGCTCACCAGCGGAGACCGCGACGCGTGGCACGCCATCGGGCCCCTCGAGTTGGACTGGATGCGTCGCCGGCGTTGCATCGACGTTCGGAGCGGTCCCGACGGCACCTTCGCCATCTGGGCCATGTTCCGCGACACGGTGGGCGAGGGCGGAGGCGACGAGGTCGTCCTGCACGAGTACGCCGTGCGTGTCGGCGGGGTCGCCGGCGTGGTCGGCTCGGTCGTGGCCGAGCCGCGGGTGCTGCCGTTCCCCGAATGCCCGGCCGCCGCCGACGCGGTGGGCGCGCTGGTCGGATCGGAGGTGCGCGCCCTGGCCCGGGTCGTGCCCGACACCCTGACCGGTATCGCCTCGTGCACGCACCTCAACGACCTTCTGCGTGCGCTCGGAGGCGTGGGGGGCCTCCTCTCCCTGGCCGACGGGGGCTGACGGCGATCACCCCGTGTCGCCACGGGCGCCGGCCTTCACCCCGTGACAGTCGGGCACCCCGTGGGGAGCACGGCGCCCGCGCTCACCCCGTGGGGAGCAGCGCCAGGCTCCGGACGGTCCTGGCACAGGCGTGGGCGGCCTCGACGCCCTTCACCTTGAAGTGATCGGCGAAGAACGAGGCGTGCTCGTCGTGCTCGTGGTAGTGGTGCGGGGTGAGCACGACCGAGATGACCGGGGTGTCGGTGTCGAGCTGCACGCGCATGAGCCCGTTGATCACGGCCTCGGCGACGAACTCGTGGCGGTAGATGCCCCCGTCGACCACCAACCCGGCCCCGACGACCGCCGCGTAGCGGCCGGTGGCGGCCAGTCGCTTGGCGTGGAGGGGGATCTCGAAGGAGCCCGGGACTCGAAAAAGGTCCATCTGGTCGCGCCCCACTCCCAGGGTGGCGATCTCCTCGAGGAACGCGTCGCGGCACTGGTTGACGATCTCCTCGTGCCACGTGGACTGCACGAACGCCACGCGCATGGCGCCGTCTCCCTTTTGTGTCTCCGGCCTGCTCACGGGACCTCCAAAAAAGTAGAACCTGTTCTAGATTAGCCCTCTCGAGGCCCCCCGTCCACAGGATTCGCGAAACGGGCGGGCGAAACTCGGCGGCGCTGGAGGCCATTACCGTTGCGACCGTGCCCGGGGTCGGGTTGACCGTGGTTTTCCCGCCGCGGACCTTTCCAACCCAACTCCGGGCGCGCCGATGTCCTGCGAGAGCGGGTGGCCCTACTCCAGGACGCCCTCGTCGAGCAGGCGCCGGCGCGCTTGGGCACCGAGGCCGAGGACCTCGCCCAGGACGTACTCGTTGTGCTCGCCCAGAGTTGGGCTCGTGCGCGTGAACCCGGCGGGGGCGTCGCTCAGGCGGAAGCCGTTGTGCTCGTAGCCGCACTCGCCCATGCACGGGTGCACCAGGGTGACGAAGTGGTGACGATGGTGCAGCTGGGGATCGGCCGACGCGTCGCCCAGGTCGGCCACGGGCACGGCTTCGATCCCCGCCGCCTGCAACGTGGCGGCCACGTCCTCGGGCCGGCGCGACGCCGTCCACGCCGAGACGAGCGCCTCGACCTCGTCGACCGCCGCCTTGCGGGCGTCGAAGGTGGCGAAGCGCCGCGCCGTGTCGTCGTCGAGGCCCATGGCGCGCGCCAGGCGGGCCCAGTCGTCGTCGTCCCAGGCCGCCACGGCCACCCAGCGGTCCTCGCCCGCGCAGGCGAAGGCGCCGTGGGGCACGGCCCGCTCGCAGCGGTTGCCCTGGCGCGAGCCGACATGGCCGTTGACGTCGAAGTCGAGCACCCACGGGGTGAGCGAGTACACGGCCGCCTCGACTTGGCTCACGTCGAGGTGCACGCCCCTCCCCGTCCGGCGCCGGTACAGGAGGCCCGCGGCGAGGGCGCTGGCCACGAAGCGCGGCGCCAGGGAGTCGGTGATCGTCCCGTAGGGGCCCACGGGCTCACGGTCGGGCCAGCCGGTGAGGAGGTTGTAGCCCCCGAGCGCGGAGCCCTGCCCGCCGAAGCCGGGGTAGTCCTTGTGCGGCCCGGTCTGGCCCTGCAGGCACGAGCTCACCATGACGAGGTCGGGTTTCTCGGTCACCATCGACGCGTAGTCGAGGCCGAAGCTGCGCATGGCCCGGGGGGCGAAATTCTCCGCCACGGCGTCGGCCCACTGCACGAGGCGCTTGGCCAGGGCGACGCCTTCGGGGTGCTTCAGGTTGAGCGTGACCCCGAGCTTGCCCACGTTGAGGGCGTCGAACATGTCCGACCCCTCGAGCCCGCACGGGTTGCCGGGCCCGAGGCCGTAGGTGCGGAGGAAGTCGGGGCGTGAGCGCGACTCGACCCGCACCACGGCGGCGCCGTGTTCGGCGAAGTACCGCACCGCGATGGGCCCGGCCGCGCCGGTGCCGAACTCCACGATCTTGGTGCCCGCCCATGCCGGCGGCGAGATGGCGCCTCCGGGGCGCGGCCCCGGTGCGGGCCGCGCCGGCCAGCGCGGCAGTTCCCCGTCCCGGACGGTCCGGGCCGGCCCGTCGGGGCCTGGTTCGTCTACGGCGTCGTCGGGGCTCGTGACGTGGAGGAACGAGCGCGGGAAGTGGGTCGCGGGGGCCAGCTCGCAGAAGAACGAGCGTGATGCCAGCTGGCGGCTCTCGATGAGCTGGCGGGGGGAGTTGGCCGGGGCGAGCATGAGGTTGGTCTGCACCGCGATCTCGTAGAGCTCGGCCATGGTGTGGCGCAGGAAGTACTGCGCGATCGGTGCCCCGATGGCGTCGAGCTCGGCCGGGTCGACCCGGTTGTGGTCGTAGGTCGTCCAGTCCCGCTCCGTGAGCGCCGGGGTGGCCAGGCCGTCCTCGTCCACCAGCCGGGTGATGGTCTGCAGATTCTTGACCCTCGCCTTGCCGCCGCGCAGCCCGAAGGACACGAACCCGTCCCGGCACGGCCAGATCTCGCGGGTGATGCCCACGTTCGCCCCTGATCGCTTGCCGCGGTTCTTGGTGCGGGGGAAGCGCCCGACGTGTCCCATCGAGGCGATCATCACCGCCTCCTGCGCCGACACGTCCACGACCTGGGGCCGCCCCGACGCCAGGGCGCTCAACGTCGCCACCACCGCCTCGGGCCCGACGTGGGACCAGGCCGTCGGCTCGGTGCAGCGCACCGGCGCCCGGTCGGGGTCCCCCGTGCAGTACATGTTGCCCGTCGACGCCATCACGCCGAGGTCGCTCGCCCTCCACGCCGCCCGGGGGCCGTCGGACCCGAACGGGGTGACGAGGACCCACACCGCGCCCGGCGCCCGAGCCGGGTCGAGCGCCAGCGCGCCGGGCCAGCCCGGGGTGCAGAGCACGACGTCGGCGCCGGCGAGGAGCTGGGCGAGACGGGGATCGTCGGGGCCGGTCGACTCGATGCAGGTCTTGCCGGCGCTCCAGGCCGCGAAGCGCAGGGACGTGCCGTCGGGGCCGAGCGGGGGGACGGACCGCAGGGGGTCGCCGCCGGGGGGCTCGACCTTCACCACCTCGGCGCCGAGGTCGGCGAGGATCCGTCCGGTCATCGCCGCGGGCTCCCCGGCCAGGTCGACCACGCGCACGCCGGTGAGCAACGCCTCGTGCCCGCCGGCCGACGACGCCTCGGGCACGGCCCCCTCGCCGGACACCCCGCGGACCTCGTCGCGCGCTGAGGAGGCGGCGCGTTCGAGGACGTGCACTGCGCAGGCCGACCCCAGTCCGATGACGTGGGTCAGGCCCAGCCGGGCGCCCTCGACCTGGCGGTCGCCGGCCTCGCCGCGCAGGTGCGTGGCCACCTCGAACAGGTTGGCGACGCCCGTGGCGCCGATGGGGTGGCCCTTGGAGATGAGCCCGCCCGACACGTTGACCGGGATGTCGCCGTCGCGCCACGGTCCGCGCCTGTCGATGAAGTCGCCCGCACCCCCGGGCTCGCACAGCTGGAGGTTCTCGTAGTGGATGAGCTCGGCGGTGGCGAAGCAGTCGTGCAGCTCCACCAGGTCGAGGTCCTGGGGGGACACGCCCGCCTCCTCGTAGGCGGCGGCCGCCGCCCGCTTGGTCAGCGTGCTCACGTCGGGCTGGGCCGTGTCGGACTCGACGTAGGGGTCCGAGGTGAGCACCGAGGAGGAGATCTTCACGGCACGGCGGCGGACGTCGGGGTCGAGGGTCTTGAGCTTGGCGTCCGAGCACAGCACCACCGACGCGGCGCCGTCGCCGGTCGGGCAGCACATGAGCAGGGTGTTGGGGTAGGCGACCATGGCCGCCCCCATCACCTCGTCGAGGCTGAACACCTTGCGGTACTGCGCCAGGGGGTTGAGCGACGAGTGGGCGTGGTTCTTCTCCGCCACCTTGGCGAACTGCTCGAAGCCCACGCCGTCGTGGCGCGAGGCGTAGTCCATGCCCGCCTGGGCGAACACGCCCGGCATGAGCTGGGTCCCGAGGATGCCCTCCACCGGCATGACAGAGCCGTAGCGCCCCGAGGGCTCGTAGCCCTTGGGGGCCGAGCGAGCCTGGCCAGCGCTGCCCAGCAGGCCCATCTTGCCCATCTGCTCGACACCGACGGCGAGCGCCATGTCCGCCTCGCCCGCCTTGATGGCCATGATGCCGGTGCGCACCGCCGTGGCGCCCGTGGCACAGGCGTTGGCCACGTTGTAGACGGGGATGCCGGTCTGGCCGATCTGCTTCTGGAGGCGCTGGCCGAGCATGTTCGACGCCTCCATGAGGCTCCCCGCCGCCAGGATCTGGATGTCGTGGATGGTGGCCCCGGCGTCGTCCAGGGCCGCCAGCGCGGCCTCGCTGGCGAGGTCGATGGAGTCCTTGTCGGGGTACCGGCCGAACTTGGTCATGGAAGCCCCGATGATCCAGGCGTCTCCTGCCATCTGTCGCTCCTTCTGTCCTTCCGCGTCTGTCGTATGTGACGGCGCGCTAGGCGGGGGTGAAGCCGAAGGCGACGGCCTCGGTGCCTTCCTCGTCGGTCCCGCACGTGAAGGTCGTGAGCCGCAGTGGCATCCCCAGCTCGAACTTCTCGGCGTCGGCCCCGGCGTCGACGATGTTGGCCTTCACCACCCCGCCGCCGTCGAGCTCGACGACCGAGGACACATAGGGGACCGGGACGTTGGGTGCGGCCCGGTGCACGATCGTGAAGGACCGGAGCGTGCCGGTGGTGGCCAGCGCCTTGGGCTCGAACTCCCGCTTGCCGCAGCGCGCACAGGCGTTGCGGCGGTCGAAGAAGAGGGCTCCGCAGCTGGTGCAGGCCTGGGCCACGAGGTGCGGGTCGCCCTCGAGCACCAGGTAGTCGACCACCGGGATCCGCCGTGCGTTGGCCTCGCTCACGGCGCAGACCCTAGCCGGTGATGTGACACGGGTGTCAGTCGAGGGAGCCCGCATGGCACACTTTGGGTAGTGGGTCACTTTGCCGCCCCTGCACAGGCCTGAGCCTGTCGGGCCCTACCGGCCCGCAAGATGTTCATGGCCGCGTTGACGTCCGCGTGGGCCCGATGGCCACACTCGAGACATCGGAACTGGGCCTGCGTGCGCCGGTTGCCCCTGTCGGTGTGCCCGCACGAGGAGCACCGCTGGGAGCTGTGGCGGGGGTCCACTGCAATGACCACCCGACCAGCCTCTTCCGCTTTCTACGCGATGCACTTCAGGAGTTGTACCCACCCGACGTCGGAGATGGAGCGGTTGAGACCGGCTTTGGCCCTCGCTCCGTTGGGTTGGTGGGTGCCGTCCGCCATTTTTCGAGGTCGGGGGCGGCGCACCATATTGGTGATCTCGAGGTCCTCGTGGACGGTCAGGTCATAGCGGCCCACCTGGCTGCCGGTGCCGGGCAAGGGCTGGGCGGGGACATCGACACATCGAAGCGCCACCCACCACCGCCTTCCCTCCCTGGCCACGGTGATGGCCTTGGGGGTGCCCCGCAACTCCCGGTGGAACCGGACCTTGACCTCGCCGATGCCCAAAAGCCGCAGCCGGCGGCTCTCGGTATCGAGGCGCCACCCATTCCTGTCCTCCCACTGCACCGAATCCCAGCGCCGGGAGGACTTGAACCGGGGGAACCCCGGGGTCTGCCCGGCCCGGCACCGGTGGTAGAAGGCCGCGAAGGCCCGGTCCAGGCGCTTGAGCGTCCCCCGGCACACGGTCACGCCGTGGGCGAGGACCTCGGGGCGTGATTCTCGCAGCGTGGTGAGGGTTCGGGTCTGCTCGAAATAGGACACCGAGCGCCGCTCCCATTTCCAGGCTCCCTGGCGTTCCTCGAGGGCGGCGTTGTAGAGCTCGCACTGGTTGCGTAGGAGCTGCTCGAGACGGATCCGTTGGGGGACCGTCGGTTGCAGGAGATAACGATAGGAGCGACACCGACCCATCGGGCTCGAAGCGAGAAGTCCGTTGTGACACCGGAGATGGTCGACGGGATCTCAAACTGACCCACTACCCTTTGCGGCGATCGCCCCGAGACCCGAGGAGGACGAGGCCGTGTCGGAGCAACCGCTCGAGGAGCAGGTGCTGCACCGCGTCGAGAACCGCGTCTCGTGGATCACGCTCAACCGGCCCGAGGTGCGCAACGCCATCACCCCCGACCAGCGCGAGCGGGTGATCGCGCTCCTCGAGGACGCCAGCGCCCAGGTCGAGGTGGGGGCGGTGGTGCTCACCGCCACCGGGGAGGGCTTCTGTACGGGGGCGGACCTGCGCGCCGGACGGCGCCCGACCCCGCCCCGCCCCGAGGGCGCCCCCGACCGCATCGTCGGGGACGCCTCGCGAATGATCCGGCGCGGGGCGCAGCGCCTGGTGTCGGCCGTGCTCGACTGCGAGAAGCCGGTGGTCGGGGCGGTCAACGGCACCGCGGCCGGGATCGGGGCCCACCTCGCCTTCGCGTGCGACCTGGTGGTGGCGGCCGAGGGCGCGCGCTTCATCGAGGTCTTCGTCCGGCGGGGGATCTCCCCCGACGGCGGGGGCGCCTACCTGTTGCCCCGGCTGATCGGGCTGCAGAAGGCCAAGGAGCTCGTCTTCTTCGGCGACGACCTCCCCGCCGCCGACGCCGCCAAATTGGGACTGGTCAACAAGGTGGTGCCGCGCGAGCAGCTCGAGCACGCCGCCGGCGAACTCGCCCAGCGGCTGGCGAGCGGGCCGACGAAGGCCATCGGCATGGCCAAGTGGCTGCTCAACCGCTCGCTCGAGTCCGACCGGCGCACCGCCTTCGACGAGGAGGCCTGGGCCCAGGAGCTGATCGTCGGCACCGCCGACGCCGGGGAGGGCCTGCGCGCCTTCGCCGAGCGGCGCGCCCCGGAGTTCAAGGGGTACTAGCACCCGAGACCGGCTTTCTCCCGCCGGGCGCCCCGAAGTAAGCTGACACGGAAGTCAGAGAATGCCGGTGGCCCGGCCGGGCGTCGGCGGGACCCTCCTTCGGAGGGCGGTTGGGGAGGTGCGATGGCTCGCGAATACCGGCTCATCTCGGCGGACGGGCACGTGGTCGAGCCGCCCGACATGTGGACGAAGTACCTGCCCAAGAAGTTCCACGACCGGGCTCCCAAGCTCGTGAAGGACCCCAAGGGCGGCGACGCGTGGGAGCTTGTCCCGGGGACGGCCCCGATGCCTCTGGGACTGGTCACCAACGCCGGACGCTTCGGCAAGCGCTACGAGGACCTGGAGTGGTTCGGCTCGACCTACGACTCCATCCTGCAGGGCTCCTACATGGGCAAGGCCCGCGTCGAGGAGCAGGAATTCGACGGCGTGGACGCCGAGGTGCTGTTCCCCTCGCAGCGGACCATGGGCGCCTTCATGGCCCAGGAGGACGACGACTACCACCTGGCGGGCCTCGAGGCCTACAACACCTGGATGCACGACGAGTTCATGGCGGCCGACCCCGAGCGGCTCATCGGGCTGGCCCAGATGCCGGGCGTCGACGTCCAGACCTCGGTCAAGTGGCTGCGCGACGCCAAGGCGGCGGGGTACCGGGGCGTGATCATCTCGGCGTACCCGTCGGGCAACTCGAACCTCTCCGAGGAGGACGACCCGTTCTGGGAGGCCGCCCAGGAGGAGCAGATCCCGGTCCACATCCACAGCGGCCTGCGCCAGGCCGGCAAGCGCAGCGCGGGGTCGTTCCAGAAGGCCGCCGCCTCCGCCGGGCGCGAGATCGGGTTGGCCGAGATGGGCGGCCCCGTCGGCGACGCGTCGCAGTTCATGTCGAAGTTCATCTACTCGGGGATCTACGACCGCTTCCCCGACCTCCAGATGGTGGCCGTGGAGTGCGGCGCCGGCTGGGTGCCGCACTTCCTCGAGCACATGGACGACCACTACTGGCGCAACCGGACGTGGACGGGCGCAAAGCTCCAGCTCCTTCCGAGCGAGTACTTCCGGCGCAACTGGAAGGTGACCTTCATCCGCGAGCCGTTCGCGGTGGCGGTGCGGCACTGGATCGGGGTGGACAACATGATGTGGTCCACCGACTACCCGCACCACCGCCACGACTGGCCCTACAGCCGGCGGATCGTGGAGGAGTCGATGGGGGGCGTGCCCGAGGGCGAGCGGCGCCGCATGGTGTGCGAAAACGCTCGGGAGTTCTACCGGTTGGGCTGAGCCGGCCGGGACGAAGGCGCGACCCGGGACGGGTCGCCCACGAGAACGACGGGCAACGGCAGCGCGTGATGGCACGCGGCTGCCGAGCGAAAGGGAGAACACACGATGGGACTGCTCGACGGCAAGGTTGCGGTCGTCACCGGCGCGGGGCACGGCATCGGCCGGGGTGAGGCGCTCGAGCTCGCCCGCCAGGGAGCCAAGGTCGTGGTCAACGACGTGGGCGGGTCCGTCCACGGCGAAGGCGTCGACAAGCGCGCCGCCGAGGAGGTCGCCGACATCATCCGCGCCAAGGGCGGGGATGCCGCCGCCAATTACGACGACGTGGCCGACTGGGACGGGGCGGCCAACCTGGTGCGCCAGGCGGTCGACGCGTTCGGGCGGCTCGACGTGCTCGTCAACAACGCCGGGATCGTGCGCGACGCCATGCTCTTCTCCATGTCCGAGGGCGACTTCGACGCCGTGGTGCGCGTGCACCTGAAGGGCACCTTCGCCACCACGCATCACGCCGCCGTCTACTGGCGCGAGGAGTCCAAGGCCGGCCGCCAGCCCCGCGCCGCCATCGTCAACACCGTGTCCTCCGCCGGCCTGCAGGGGAACGTGGGCCAGGCCAACTACGGCGCGGCCAAGGCGGGCATCGCGGCGCTCACGGTGATCTCGAGCCTGGAGCTCTCCCGCTACGGGGTGCGGGCCAACGCCGTGGCCCCCGGGGGGATGACGCGCATCACCGCCACCTTGCGCAAGGACGCCGAGGTGCGCGAGCCCGACCAGCTCGACGAGGGTGCCGAGTACGACCCCATGAACCCGGCCAACTCGGCGCCCATGGTGGCGTGGCTGGCGTCGGACGACGCGCTGCACGTGACCGGGCAGGTGTTCCGCGCCGTCGGCCACCGCATCACGCACTACGTCCCCTGGACGCTCGGCGTCACGGTGGAGACCAAGGGCAAGCCGGCGCGCTGGGAGCCCGAGGACATCGGCCCCGCCGTCAACGCGCAGGTCTTCCGATCGCGCGCCGCGGGCCTGCAGATGGGCGGCTGAGGGCGCCGCACCGCACGCCCGCGCCGCGGGCACACCGGACCGCGGGCAGCCCGGCGCGGCAGACTGAGATGCCCGGCGACGGGCCACGGAGCACGCCCGGACCGGGCGGCACGGACGACGGGGAGGACGGACATGGCCGGCGTGTGGAGCTACGAGGGCAAGCGGGTGCTCGTGAGCGGCGGCGGCGGAGCCGGCATGGGGGCCGCCGCGGTGCGCGACCTGATCGAGCTCGGCGCCGAGGTCCATGTGTTCGACGTCAAGGAGCCCTCGTCGGAGGTGGCCAGCTACCGCCAGGTGGACCTGCGCGACCCGGCCGCCATCGAGGCGGCGGTGGCGGAGGTGGGCGGCCCCCTCGACGCACTGTTCAATTGCGCCGGCCTGCCCGGGCCCCCGTTCACAGGCCTCGACGTCATGCTGGTGAACTTCCTCGCAGCACGGCACCTCACCGGGCTGGCGACGAAGCACATGGCACCGGGCTCGGCCGTGGTCACGATCTCCTCGGCGGGCGCCTTCGGGTGGGAGAACGTCATGGACCAGGTGGCGCCGCTCCTCGCCACCTCCGGGTACGCCGAGGGCAGAGCCTGGTGCGAGGAGCACCCCGACGCGGTGGGCGAGGGGTACCTGCTCTCCAAGCAGGCCATCATCATCTGGACCCTGCACGCCGCGCTCGACCTCGCGCCCAAGGGGATCCGCGTGAACTGCACGAGCCCGGGACCGACCCAGACCCCCATGATGCCGTCGTTCGAGCAGTACATGGGCAAGGACTTCATGGACAGGTTCCCCAAGCCCCTGGGTGGGCGCAACTCGACGCCCGAGGAGCAGGGACACCTGGTGGTGTTCCTCAACAGCGACGCGGCGAGTTACATCACCGGCACCAACGTCTACGCGGACGGCGGTTTCTCCGCCGGCATGCTCACGTCCCGGCTGGACTTCTCGGTGCTGATGGGCGAGACCCCGGCCGGCTGAGGTGGCACCGAAACCCACTGCATCACGGAAACCCCGGAAACCCACGGTGAAGAAGGCTCCCGCGGCCTCCCAGAGGCGGACCGACCTCGAGGAGTTCTTCCACCCCGAGGCGGTGGCGCTCGTCGGTTCGGTGAAACGCAACGCCCGGCCCGAGCGCCTGCGCGCCGGGTACGGCGAGCGTTGGGGCGACCGCTGGTATCTGGTCAACGCCAAGGGCGGCAGCATCGGCGACATCCCCGTGTACGAGCACGTCACCGATATCCCCGCCGAGATCACCCTGGCGGTGGTGAACGTGGGGACCCGGCTGGTGGCCAGGACCGTGGAGGAGTGCGGCAAGCACGGCGTCCCCTACGTCCTGATCTTCACGGCCGGCTTCAGCGAGGTGGGCGAGGCCGGGGCCGCCCTCGAGCGCGAGGTGGGCGAGATGGCGCGCCGCTACGGCATCCGCGTCTTCGGGCCCAACACCAACACGAACGCGTTCGAGGTGCTCCCCGAGCCGCCCACCAGACGCGGCGGCCGCATCGGGCTCGTCACCCAGAGCGGGCACCAGGGCCGTCCCCTGGTGCAGGGGACCGAGTTCGGGGTGGCGTTCAGCCGCTGGGTGCCGACCGGCAACGAGCTCGACCTCGAAGCCGCCGACTTCATCGAGTACTTCGCCTACGACGACGACACCGCGGTCATCGCCGGGTACTTCGAGGGGTTCAAGGATCCCCCCAAGCTCCGGCGTGCCCTCGAGGCCGCCAACAGCCAGGGCAAGCCGGTCGTGGCGCTCAAGATGGGGAGCACCGAGGCGGGGACGCGCATGGCGAGCTCGCACACCGGCCACCTGGCGGGGTCCGACGCCGTGGTCGAGGGCCTGTTCGCGCAGTACGGGGTGGTGCGGGTGCGCGACCTCGACGAGCTGCTCGAGACGGCCGCGCTGTTCGCCAAGCTGCCGGCCGGCACCGGAGGCCGCTGCTGTCTCTATTCCATCTCGGGCGGGTCGGGCACGCTCATGGCTGAGGTCGCGGAGTCGAGCGGTGTGCCCGTGCCGGTCCTCTCGGCCCGCACGCAGGCGGGGCTGCGGGAGATGATCCCCGACTACCTCACCGTCGCCAACCCGGTCGACAACGGCGCCCAGTTCCTCGTGTCCGCCCCCATCGAGGACAGAAAGCGCGTTTTCGACCTCGTGGCCGCGGACCCGGACATCGACATCGTGGTGATCGGCCTCACCGGGGCACTGGGCCGGCTCACCGACCGTTTCGCCGAGGACATCGTGGCCTTCATCGACGAGGTGAAGAAGCCCATCGTGGTGACCTGGAACTCCTTCAAGACCGACGAGCAGGGCTTCAAGACGCTCGTGGACGCGGGCGTCCCGTTGTTCCGCTCCTTCCGCAACTGCTTCGCGGCGCTGCATGCCTTCGCCCGCTACCAGCAGGCGGCATCGTCGTTCCGCTCCCGCAAGCCCATGCCCCGCCGCCTCCCCAAGGAGGCGGCGGACGCACTCACCGACGCCGGCGGCACGGGCCCCACCCCCCTCGGTTCCGACGCGTCGCGGCGTCTGCTCGAGTCCTTCGGCATCCCCCTGGCCGGGGAGGGCCTCGCCCACTCCGCGGCGGAGGCGGCCCGCATCGCCGGCCGCATCGGCTTCCCGGTGGTGATGAAGATCGCCTCGCCCGACTTCCCCCACAAGTCCGACGCCGGGCTGGTGCGCCTGTCGGTGTCGTCGGCGGCCGAGGCCAAGGCCGTGTACAGCGAGCTCGTCGACCGGGCCACGCGGGCCAAGCGCGGGCGCGCATCGAGGGGGTCCAGATCCAGGAGCAGGTCCAGGGCGGCACCGAGATGATCGTGGGCGTCACCCGCGACGCGGTGTTCGGTCCCGCCGTGCTCGTGGGCACGGGCGGCGTCTTCGCCGAGATCCTCAAGGACGTGGCGGTGCGGCCCCTGCCCATCGACCGCCGCGACGCCCAGGAGATGGTGCAGAGCCTGCGCGGCTTCCCGTTGCTGTCCGGCGCGCGCGGCCGCGAGCGCGGCGACGTGAAGGCGCTCGTCGACGTGGTGCTGGGCGTGGCGCGCCTGGCCGCGGCGTGCGGCGATCGGCTCGTGGAGCTCGACCTCAACCCCGTGGTCGTCCGGCGCAGGGGTGCTGTGGCCGTCGACTCCCTCGTGGTCACGGCGGGCTAGCCGTGGAACTCGAGCTCTCCGAGGACCAGCGGGCGTTACAGGAGTCGGTGCGCGCCGTGCTCGAGCGCGAGTGCCCGATCTCGCTCGTGCGCAGCGTCGTCGAGCAGCACAAGCACGCCGAGGAGCTGTGGAGCCGCATGACCGAGCTCGACTGGCCCGCGCTGGCGGTCCCCGAGGTCGACGGTGGCCTCGGGCTCGGCTTCGTCGAGGTCGCCGTGGTGTGCGAGCAGCTCGGCCGGGTGCTGTGCCCGGCGCCGTTCCTGGCCACCGCCAGCCAGTTCGTGCCGGCCGTAGCGGGCGCGGGGAGCTCCGAGCAACGGCACCGCTTCCTCGGGGCGGTGGCGAACGACGGCATCGTCGGCACCCTGGCACTGTCCGAGGCCTCGGGGCGCTACGACGCGGAGGGCATCTCGACGACCGCGACCCCCGACGGCGAGGGTTTCGTGCTCGACGGGCGCAAGCACTTCGTCTTCGACGCGGACGTGGCCGAGGAGGTCGTGGTGGCCGCCCGCCTGCCCGGCAGCGCCGGCGACGAGGGCATCGGCCTGTTCGTCGTGCCCCGGGATTCGCTCGACACCGAGCCCATGGTGGGTCTCGACGCCAGCCGGAGCTACGTGACCGTCGTTCTCGACGCTGTGCGCATCGGCCCCGACCGCGTGCTCGGTGAGCCGGGCTCGGCCGCCCCGGTCCTGCGCGACGTGGTCCAGCAGGCCACCGTGGCGCTGGCCACCGAGATGGTGGGGACGTGCCAGGCGATCTTCGACATCGTCCATTCCTACGTCCAAGAGCGCGAGCAGTTCGGGGTGAAGGTGGGGTCCTTCCAGGCCATCAAGCACAAGCTGGCCAACATGTACGTCTCGGTCGAGTCGGCGCGCGCCACGGCGTACTTCGCGGCGGCCACCATCGCCGAGGCCGACGAACGCCGCGACGTGGCGGTCGCCATGGCCAAGGCCAGCGCGGGCGACTGCCAGAAGCTGCTCACCCAGGAGGGCATCCAGTGCCTGGGCGGGATCGGCTACACCTGGGAGCACGACATGCACCTGTACGTGAAGCGGGCCAAGGCCGGAGCGGCGCTCTTCGGCACGGGACCCGAGCACCTCGAGCAGCTGTCGCACCTGCTCGGGCTCTGAGCGGCCGGGGCGGGTCACTCCCGGGCAGGCGGCTCCCCGGGCAGTCGGTTCCCCGGGCAGTCGGTTCCCCGGGCAGGCGGCTCCCCGGGTGGGCGGCGCGGCTCCCGGGCAGGCGGCTCCCCCGAGGGTCAGTGACCGGGCGGGTCAGTGACCGGCGCCGGGGTATCCCCCTCCGCCGTAGGCGGCGTCGAGCGCGTCGTAGTCGATGGCGAAGCCGTTGCGGGGCAGCACGTCGGTGAACTCGACGCGCTTGGGCTTCTTGTACGAGGCGATCCGTTCCCGGCAGTGCTCGATGATCTCCTCCGCGCCGGCCGTCACCCCCTCGCGCAGCACGACCACGGCCGTGACGTTCTGCCCCCAGGTGCGGTCGGGGACGCCGATCACCGCGGCGTCGGCCACCGCGGGGTGCGTCTTGAGGCATCCCTCGACCTCGGTCGGGTAGATGTTCTCGGCCGCCGACTTGATCAGGCGCGTCTTGGGGCCGATGAAGGTGAGCGACCCGTCGGCCTCGACGCGGCCGAGGTCGTTGGTGTGGTGCCAGCCACCCGCCTGGCGCTGCTCGTTGAGCCCGGGCCGGTTGAAGTAGCCGTTCATCACCGTCGGCCCCCGTACCGCGATCTCACCGGTCTCGCCCGGAGCGAGCTCGGTGCCGTCGGGGTCGAGCGCGGCGATGCGCACGAAGGGTGCGGGCCTGCCGCTGGAGCCGATGCTGGGCTGCAGGGCGTTGAACGTGGCGAGGCCCATGACCTCGGTCTGGCCGTAGCCGGCGGGACGCCTGCCCCAGGGGCTGTCGTCCACCGTGATCATCGCCGTCCACTCGGGCTTGCCGGCGAACCCGCGCAGCGTCTTGAGGTCGAAGCGGCCGTCCGCGTTGAGCTCGACGATCTGGTCCATGGTGGGCGGCATGATGAACGCACCCGTGCAGTGCTCCTCGGCGATCAGCCGGCACAGCTCCTCGGCGTCGACTCGGGGGGTGAACACGTTGGTGCCGCCGACCAGGAAGGTCGCCAGCGTCGTCATGAACGTGGCCACGTGGAACAGCGGCCCGCAGTTGAGGTACACGTAGTCGGCGCCCACCCCCTGGATCTGGGCGATCAGGGACCCCTGGAGCACGAGCGCGCGGTTCGAGAGCAGAGCACCGTTGGGGCTCCCGGTGAAGGCGGCGGTGTACATCATGAGCACCGCGGCGCGCTCGTCGTCGTCGGCGCCGAGATCGTGGTCCGACCCCTTGGCCAGAAAGGCTTCGTACCCGTCGGCGCCCTCGACGTCGTGGCCGATCCACAGGGCCTTGGACCCGCTCTCCTGGCGCGCCTGGCGCAGGGTGTCGCCGATCTCGGCCTCCTGGAAGAACACCACCGCGGGGTCGCTGTCGCCGATCACGAAGGCGAACTCGGTCGCGCTCTGGCGCCAGTTGGCGGGGCAGAACACCGCTCCCAGCTTGGCCGCGGCCAATAGGCCCTCGAGCAGGCGGTGGCAGTTCTGGCCCAGCCACAACAGCCGGTCGCCGGAGCCCACCCCCACTGCGGCCAGCGCGTTGGCGAGCCGGTTCACGCGGGCGTCGAGGGCCTCGAAGGTGAGCCGATGCCCGCCGCACACCTCGGCCAGCGACTGCGGCCGTGTCCGGGCGTGGGCCCGGAGCACGTCGGCCAGGGTGAGGTCGTGGAGGTCGTCTTTCATGCGTCCCTTTCGCCGCCCGCCGGAGCGGTCACTCGTCGACGACCCGGGCCGCCTTATAGCCCGAGCGGGGGATGGTCTCGCGGGCGAGCACCTCGACGGCGGCGTCGATCCCGAGCCTCTCGTGCAGCGCCGCCGCGCACTTGGCTGCCACCGCGCTGTCGTCGGCGGAAGCCCCCGTGCCCCGCTCCACCCGGACCTTGAGGGGGGCGTGCTCGTCGGTGGGCTTGACCATCTGCCATTCGAGGGTGGGCTCGGACACATCGGCCACGGCCCGCAGCGCGGACTCCACCTCGTTGGCCTGGAAGCGTGTGCCCTGCACGGCGATGAGGTCCTTGAAGCGGCCGCCCCACAAGCCCCGGATGCTGGTCTCGCCGCACGGGCACGGGTCGCGCAGGATGGCGCACGCCTCTTCGAGGTCGTAGCGCAGCAGTCCGTTGTCCCGGTCGAGGGTGGTGACGACGAGGTCGCCCCACTCCCCGTCGGGGACCTCCTCCCCGGTGGCGGGGTCGACGGACTGGACGATGCCCCAGTCCTCGTTGATGTGCGCGCCCGGGAGCTGGCCACAGGCCCCGCCCACATACGCGTAGCACTCGGCCCCGGCGGTCATGAGGGGCATGCCCTTGCCCATGCCGAACCCCGGCATCCCCTTGAATTCGAGCCCGGCGTCTTTGGGGTCGATCCCGAGCTTGGCGGCGACCTCGAAGAACCGACCCGTCGAGAACCCCATGAAGGGGATGTCGGGTGTGACCCGCGTCCAGAAGCGCAGGCCCTGCTCCGCGAGCTCGTCGGTGTCGGGCGGGGGGACCCAGATGTTGAGCATCCCGAAGTACTCGTAGGACCCCGACAGCATGGGACCGCCGCCGTAGAGATAGGCGGGATGTGCATGGGTGGCGATCATCCCGGGCCGGTAGCCGTAGCGCCACCAGGTGCGGGCCGAGGACTCGTACTCGATCCAGATGTCGCGCCTCGTCCACAGCGAGATGGTGGGGATGCCCGTGGTCCCGGTAGAGGTCCCCACCCGCACCGCGGCCCGGGGGTCGGTGAAGCGGTACCGGCCGAAGGGCGGGTCCGCGGCTTCGGAGTCGCGCAGGTCCTGCTTCACGGTCAGCGGTACGTGGCGCAGGTCGTCGACGGTCTTCACGTCCTCGGGCGCCCCGATGCCGGCCGCCACGAGCTTGTCCTTGAAGAGGGGGACGGGGATGTCGAAGACCTTGCGCATCAGCGTGGCCAGGCGCTCGTTCTGCAGCGCCCGCATCTTCTCGGGGTCCATGGTCTGGACCTCGGGATCCCAGTACTTCTGCGCCGGGTCCCGGGGCGGGGGCCCCAGGACCTCGGGTCCGTAGCTCGGCATGGTCCCTCCCTGTGTGTGCGGCTGGTTGCTCGGTGCGGCTAGTTGCTCGGTGCGGCTACTTGCGGGGAAGGCCGAGCACACGCTCGGCGATGATGTTGCGCTGGATCTCCGATGTCCCCCCGGCGATGGTGCCCGCGAAGCTCTGCAGCCAGTGCACCAACCACGCCTCGCTCTCGCCCCGCCCCACCGAAGGGGCCTCATGGCGCGACATGTCGAGACCGGTGGCGCCCATGGCCTCACCCACCTCGAGCGCCAGGCCCCGGCGCATCTCGCTGCCCAGGAGCTTGAGCACGGAGTGCTCGGGCGAGGCCATGCCCTTGGCGAACTTGGCGAATCCGCGGTACCCGAGCAGCTTCAGGGCCTGGGACTGCATGTAGGCGCGGGCCACCGTGGTGCGGAAGGCCGGGTCGTCCGCCAGGCGCCGCCCGCCGGGCAGCGGTGTGGTGGCGGTGGCGACGACACGCTCGATGATCTTCTCGGTGCCGGTGGCCTCGTTGATCCACAGCATCCCGCGCTCGTGCGCCAGCGACCCACCCGCCACCGACCAGCCGCGGTGCAGCTCGCCCACGAGGTTCTCGGCCGGGACCTCCACGTCGGTGAAGAAGACCTCGTTGAAGTCCGCGTGCTCGCGGTCGGTGAGCTCGGCGATGGGCCGCGTCTGGATGCCCGCGGTTTTCATGTCGATGATGAGCACGCTGATGCCGGCGTGCTTCCCGGCGTCGGGGTCGGTGCGCACGAAGCAGAAGCAGAAGTCGGAGTGGTGCGCGCCCGAGGTCCACACCTTCTGGCCGTTCACGACGAAGCGGTCCCCGTGCAGCTCGGCCCGGGTGCGCAGCCCGGCGAGGTCGCTGCCGGCGTTGGGCTCGCTCATGCCCAGGCACCAGCTGATCTCGGCCCGCAGCGTGGGCAGGGCATAGCGCGCCTTCTGCTCCTCGGTGCCCCAGTCGAGGATGGACGGGGTGATGATCGACAGTCCCTGGGGATTGCAACTGCGGGGGACGCCGAGGCGGGCGAGCTCCTCGAAGTACACCATCTGCTGCACCGGGGTGGCGTTGCGGCCGCCGTATTCGGGCGGCCAGCCCGGTACCAGCCAGCCGTTGTCGAAGAGCTTGCGCTGCCAGGCGCGGGCCCACTCCGGGATGTGCGCCGAGGACCGCACCCGCTCGGAGCGTTCGGAGGCGGGAGGGAGGTTCGCCTCCATCCAGGCCCGCAATTCGCGGCGAAACTCCTCGGTCTGCTCGTCGTAGTGCAGGCGCACGGGGGGATCGTAGCTGCCTGACGTTCGTGTCAGCTAAAGGTGGCGCGGTGGGCCGGAGGGCGGAGTTCCGTCCGGCTGCGGGTGAGGAGCTACGAGGGCCCGCGCGTGAGGAGCATGCAGCCGGCGATGGGCCCGCCCCCGGCGGCCACCGCCGCAACCTCGGGCGTGACCGGGACTTGGCGGGGCCCGCCTTCGCCGCGCAGCTGGACGCACGCCTCGTGCAGCATCCCGAACCCGTGCAGGCGCCCGGCCGAGAGCTGCCCGCCACTGGTGTTGAGGGGGACGGGCCCGTCGAGCGCGATGCGCTCGCCGCCCTCGACGAAGGGCCCGCTCTCGCCCTTGGCGCACAGGCCGAGCTCCTCGAGCCACACCATGGTCAGGATGCTGAACCCGTCGTAGAGCTCGGCCACGTCGACGTCCGACGGGCGTAGCTCGGTGCGCGCCCACATGCCCGCGGCGGCGTCGCGGGCCGAGAACGTGGTCATGTCGTCGAACTGGTCCCAGCTGGGCCGGCCCCGGAGCGCGGTGCCGATGGCGTTGACGTGGCACGCGGTGTTGGGCGTGTCCGGTGCGTAGTCGACGTGCGAGACCACCACCGCCGTCGACCCGTCGCACGGCGCGTCGCAGTCGTAGAGGCACAGCGGGCTCGAGATCATGCGCACCGCCATGTAGTCGTCGAGCGTCATCGGCTCGCGGTAGATCGCTTTGGGGTTGCGCTGCGCATTGCGCCGGCCGTTGAGGGCGATCCACGCCAGCTGCTCCCGGGTGAGCCCGTACTCGAACATGCGCCGCTGGGCGATCCACGCCAGCCAGTTGGCGGCCGACACCGCGCCGTAGGGGAGCGTCCACTGCATGGTGCCGGAAAAGCGCGGGATCCCCCGACCGGACCCCACCCCGCCGATCCCCTGGCGACCGCCTTGGCCCTGGGCCGAGGACTCGGTGACCGTCCTGTACACGAGGACGTGGCGCGCCAGCCCGGCCGCCACGGCCATGCAGGCGGCGAAGACGGCCCGCAGCTGCCCCGGCCCCTCGAGCCCGCCGTCGTGCCAACCGAGCTTCAGGCGCAGGGCGTCTTGGACCTCGGGGGTCGAGGGGCCGGCGAAACCTCCCGTGCCCACGCCCGCCCCGGGGAAGGTGGCCAGCCCGTCGATGTCGTCGCGGGTGAGCCCGGCGTCGGCGACGGCCTCCAAGCACGCTTCCACGGTGAGGTCGAGGTCGCCGCGCCCGAGGCGGCGTCCCACGGGGGACTGGCCGATGCCCGAGATGATCGACCTGCGCTCGAGGAGCTCGGGAGGGCTCATCGCCCCGCCTCGAGCGCCGGGCGGAACAGCGGGAGCCATACGTCCTCGGCCTGCTCGAAGGTGACCTCCACTGCCATGCCGATGTAGACGTCGTCGGGCGCGCAGTCCACGAGGTTCGTGGTGAGCCGGACGTCGTCCTGCTCGGCGATGGTGACCAGCCCGATCACGTAGGGGTCGGACCCGGGGATCCACTGGTGGTAGTTCACGGTGAAGGAGTGCACCACACCGTTGCCGCTCACGATCTCCGGGACCAGGGTGCCGTCGAGGCAGTACGGGCAGCGCGGCGCGGGGGGATGCACGTAGCGGCGGCAGCCGGTGCAGCGCAGGAAGCGCAGGTGCCCGTCCTCGCCCGAGGTCCAGAAGAAGCGGTTGGCGTCCTCGAGCCGGGGCAGGACGCGCACCGACGGGCCGTGCGCCACCGGGTCGGCGCCGGTCATGCGCCGGGCACGCGCGGGGTCACACAGCTCGGGCGGCGGGTCACGGGCCGAGATGCTACGCCACGGACGCGGAACCTGACGGCGCCGTCAGGCTCTCGGGGCTACGCTCGGCGCGCCGGTGCCGTCCCGAGCGGCGAGGCACCGGCGGTTTCACCGTGTCCAGCAGGGCGTGCAGCCCAGTGTGCCCAGCACAGTGTCCCAGCACAGTGTCCCAGCCCAGTGTCCAGCAGCCCAGTGTCCCAGCCCAGTGTCCAGCAGCCCTCGTGCCTCCCGGGAGGAACGCCGGTGCCAGATCCGTCCGGTCTCCAAGGTCGTCGGGTCCTCGTGGTGGGGGCGTCGTCGGGCATCGGCCGGGCGCTGGCCCTGCGGGCCGGGGCGGCGGGAGCGAAGGTGGCACTGGCCGCCCGGCGCCTGGCCCTGGTCGAGGAGGCCGCGGCTGCCATCCGCGACGCGGGGGGAGAGGCGCGGGCGTGGCCCTGCGACGTGACCGACGAAGCCGATTGCGCCCGCCTGGTCACCGAGGCGGCGGCGTGGATGGGCGGGATCGACGTGCTGCTGTACATGTCGGGCGCCTCGCCGCTGGTCCGGGTGGCCGACGCGTCGGCCGCGCTGTGGCACGAGATGCTGGCCACGAACCTGGTGGGTGCGGCCCTGGTGCTGCGGGGCGGGCTCGGGCACCTGCGCGAGGCCGAGGATCCCGTGGTGGTCGTGACCACCCATTCGATGGGCACGCCGTGGCCGTGGCTCGGCGTGTACGGCGCCACCAAGGCGGCGTTGGCCGAGTTGGCCCGGGCGTTGCGCTCCGAGGAGCCGCGCCTGCGGGTCCTGTGCGTGTCGGTGGGCAACACGGCGTCGTCGTTCGCCGACAACTGGGATCCCGAGCTGTCGCGCCAGGCCTTCGAACAGTGGGTGGAGGACGGCCTCCTGCGCTACGAGGTGCTGCAGAGCGACGAGATGGCGGAGGCCATCCTGAGCGCGGTGCTCGACCCCGACACGCCCGCCGAGCTGCTCATCGCGGGCGCGGAGGTGTAGACGGCGCGGCGCCACGCGGTGGCCGGCTCGACCGGTCAGCCGGGGTCGACGCCACCAGGGTGCCGAGTGCGGCCCTGTCGATCTTCTCCATGGCGGTGCGCGGCAGCTCGGAGGCGAGGAGGATCGCCTCGGGCATCTTGTAGGTGGCCAGGCGCCCTCGGGCGTGGTCCCGCAGCGACTCGAGGGTGGGCGCGTCGGCGGCCCGGCGCGGTACCACGACGGCCACCCCGATCTCGCCCATGACGGGGTCCGGACGCGGCACCACCGCCACGTGGGCCACCCCCGGATGGTCGGCGAGGACGTTCTCGACCTCGAGGGGGAACACGTTGTAGCCGCCGCGCACGTACATCTCCTTGGAGCGTCCCGACAGATGCAGCCGGCCGCGCTCGTCGACGAAG
Source organism: uncultured Acidimicrobiales bacterium (assembly GCA_963810195.1). GTDB lineage: Bacteria > Actinomycetota > Acidimicrobiia > Acidimicrobiales > UBA8190 > Chersky-840. The sequence goes on from CAWEMO010000004.1 coordinate 154,541, forward strand.
CCGAGGTCCCCGGTGCGCACCGCGCCGTCCGCGGTGAACACCGCCCTGGTCGCCTCGGGGTCCCGCCAATACCCCCGCATCACCGCCGGCGAGCAGAGGCAGACATGCCCGAGTTCACCGGTCGGAAGCGGTCGGTCGTCGTCGGACCGGATGGTGAGCTCGACGCCGCTCCTGGCCCGGCCCACGCTCTCCTCGGCGTCCTCGGGCGGGTCGTCGGGCGCCGTGCCGACGCCCACCCCCGCCTCGGTGCAGGTGTAGCGGACGACCACGGGGACGCCGAAGCGCCGGCGCGCCTCGCGCACGAGGGCGGCGGTGGAGGGCCCACCCCCCATGGCGATCAATCGCACGCTGCTCGTGTCGGTGGACTCGAAGCGCTCGTGGCGGAGCATGAGAGCCACCTGGGTGGGGATCCCTCCGAGACCGGTGATGCGATGCCGTTCGACCATCTCCAGGGCGTCCCCCGCCGACCACTTGCCCATGAGAAAGGTCGTGCCTCCACCGCGCAACGCCTGGGGCAGCTTGGTCATGTAGCCGAGATGGGCGAAGGATGTCGACGACAAGCCCCGCCCCCCCCCGCCCCACCGGCCCCCGCCGTCGACCTGCCCGATGGCCTCGAGCTGGCTCCAGGTGAACACCGCTCCTTTGGGGTCCCCGGTGGTCCCCGACGTGAACACCACCGCCACGGGCCGGTCGGGGTCCTGCAATGCCGCACCCGCGCCCGCGCCCGCGCCCGCGCCCGCGCCCGCGCCGGTACCGGTACCGGTGCCTGCCCACACATCCGTCGAGGACCACGCGCCTGGCGGGCGCAGCTCCTCGAGCACCAGCTTGAGTTCCGTGTCGGATGCGGTCTCGGCCGAGTCGGCGTCCGGGTCGGCGTCCGGGTCGGCGGCAACCTCCACGACGTCGTCGATCTCGGCCACGTGGGCGAGGTCGGTGTCGAGGGCGAGCTTCGCAGACGCCACCACCAGCCTCGGCCGGGCCACGGCCAGGCAACGTCGGCGCTCGGGAGGCGACAGCCGGTCGTTCACCCCCGCGGTGACGGCCCCGATCTTGGCGGCTGCCACATAGGCCACCGCGTAGGCAGCTCCCGAAGGGAGGAGCAACGCCACGACGTCGTCGGCGCGCACCCCCCGGGCCCACAGGCCCCCGGCGACGGCGTCGGACAACCGGTCGAGGGCGGCGTAGGAGAGCGCGCGTCCGTCGGGAGTGACGTAGAGGGGCGTGTCCCCGTAGCGGGCCGCGGCCTCGCGCACGACGTCGCCGAGCACGTTCAGCCCTGCTTGAGGTGCGGTGGCGGGTGCGGTTGCCGGTCCTGCGGGTGCGCCGCGTGTGCTTGTTGCGGTTGGGGCAGCCCGTAGAGTCCGGCGGCATTCGCGCCCAGGATCTTCACCTGGGCCTCGCTGGGCATCGTGACCATGGTCCGGCGCAACGTCTCCACCGCACCGGGGAAGGTCGCGTCGTGGTGCGGGTAGTCCGATCCCCACACGATGCGGTCCTCGCCGATGAACGGAGCGAGGGCGGGAAGCGTGTGCTCGTCGATCTCGTAGCTGATCCAGCACTGCCGGGCGAAGTACTCGCTGGGGGCCATGCGCAGCTCGGGGCAGAACCCGCCGAAGCTCTCGGCCTGCTCGTCGAGGCGTTCCAGCCAGAACGGCACCCAGCCTCCGCTCGACTCCAGGAAGACCACGCGCAGCTGCGGGTGACGTTCGAGGACGCCGAACGCGATGAGCTGGGCGCAGGCCAGCATCTCCTCGAAGGTATGGGACACGGCGTGGAGCACGAGCGGGTTGAAGGGGCGGTCGGACCCGAGCGTGGGGACGATCACCGAGCTGCCCTCGTGCACGGCGATGGTCATGGCGCTCTCCTCGGCCGCCTCCCACACCGGCTCGTAGGCTCGATCCGACAGCGAGCGGCCGCGACAAGGGTTGGGCCGTACGAAGGCGGCCACGAACCCGAGCTCGTGGCATGCCCGGCGCAGCTCGGCGGCGGCGGCGAGGGGATCCTGCATCGGCAGCATGGCCGCACCGAACAGCCGGGTGGGGGCCGCCGCGCAGTACGAGGCCAGCCAGTCGTTGTAGGCGCGCGCTATGGGCAGCGCGGCCTCGGGGTCGTCGAGAGCCCAGAAGTACAGCCCCACCGAGGGGAACAGCACCGCCTGGTCGATGCCCTCGGCGTCCATGTCGACGAGCCGTGCCGAAGGGTCGGACCCTCCCGGGTGCGCGTCCTCCAGCGCCAGGAACGCCTGCGGGTCCGAAAAGTGGGCGCCGGGGGTGGCCAGCGTGCCCAGCGGCACCGCCAGGATCTCCTTGCCGTCCACCACGACGTGCTCGTAACCGTGTGCGTCACTGGTGATGACGGGCCGGTACCGCTCGGGCACCGTCGCCCAGGCGTGGCGGGGCTCGACCACGTGCCCGTCGGCATCCACGACCAGCTGGTGTGGCGCGCTCACGACCCCCCTCGGCGCGCCGCCCCGGGTGCCTTCGCCTGCGCCGGGGTGCGCCAGTCGTCGACCGGGGGCAACGGGTGGCGGAACAGCCGGGCCGCGTTGCCCGCCGCCATCATCCGCAGCTCCTGTTCGGGCAGGTGCCCCAGGGTCTTCTCGAGGACGATCTGGGTGTCGGGCCAGGTGGAGTCGGCGTGGGGATAGTCGCTTTCGACCATGATGTGGTCGACGCCGATGCGATGGCGCAGCTCCACCGTCGAGGGGTCGTCGATGGTGCAGAACCAGAAGTTGCGACGCAGCACCTCGCTGGGCCTCAGGTCCGAGGGCCACGACGTGCTCTCGGAGCCCGAGGCGGAGTGCTCGAGGACGTAGTCGGCGCGGTCGAGCAGCATCGGCACCCAGCCGATCCCTCCCTCCGACATGGCGATCGCCAGGTCGGGGAAGCGCAGGGGCACACCCGACCACAGCCATTCGGCCGCCGCCAGCAGGGCGTTCACGGGGAACAGCGTGGGGAAGAGCTCGAAGGGGGGGTCCGGTGACGGCAGTGGTGCCCAACCCGACGCCCCGGTGTGCAGGCACACGACGGTGGAGGTCTCCTCGCAGGCGGCGAAGAACGGATCCCAGGCGCCCGAGAAGATGGACGGCGTGCCCAGCCGCGCCGGGAATTCCGGGAAGCTCACCGCCTTGAAGCCGAGCGCCGCGTTGCGACGGATCTCCTCGGTGGCCACCTCCACGTCGCCGAGCCAGGGCAGCTGCAACGCGATGATGCGCTCGGGGAAGGTGCCGGCCCAGACCTCGGCGTGCCAGTCGTTCCAGGCGCGCAGGCAGGCCAGGCCGAGCTCGGGATCGTCCGAGCGCGAGAAGACCGATCCGCAGAACCCGGCCACGAGGGAGGGGAAGCACAGCGACGCCCACACGCCGTTGATGTCCATGTCGGCGACGCGGGCGTGGATGTCGAAACAGCCGGGCCGCATCTCGTCGAAACGCGACGGGTCCATGCTCCACGTGTCCTTGCGCCGGCCCGCCACGGCGTTGAGCCCGACATTGGGGTAGGTACGGTCCTCGTACAGCCAGTACTGCACCCCGTCGTCGCGCTCGACGATGCGGGGGGCACGCTCGGCCAGCCGTGTGGGCACGCGGCCCTCGAACAGGTCGGGGGGCTCGATGAGGTGGTCGTCCACCGAGATCACCGGCACCCGGATCGGGCGCGGTTCGGGGTCCGGAAGCAGCACCGATTCGGTGCTCACCGCTCCGCTCCTCCGACGGCGGGCCGCATCACGGGCGCACCCGTCCTCACCGTCGCGGCGTTCCTCTCGGGCGGAGCGCTCCTCACGGGCGTAGCGCTGCCGAGCAGAACGCCCACAGTTCCTCGGCGATCTCGGTGGGGGACTCCTCGATCTGGTGGCAGATGAGCGCGTGCAGGTGGGAGAGCACCAGGTGGAACAGCGTGCGCGCGTCACGTCGGGCATTCCCCGGGCGTACCGCCCCGGCGGCCTGGGCCGCCGCCACGGCGTCCTCGAAGACGCCCATGAACGGGTGCAGCACTCCCCGGAGCTGGTCGGGATGGGACTCGGCGAGCCGCAGGTGCTCGCGCACGAGCGCGGCAGCATAGGGAAGGCGCCCGTCGACGGTCAGGAACCGGAACAACCCGACCACAGCGACGCGCAGGCGTTCGAGCGGGTCGGACTCCACGTGGACCATGGACGCCAGTGCGGCCGCGCCCCGGCGCGCGTCGTCCTCGAAGAGCGCGACGAGCAGTTCGTCCTTGCCGGAGAAGCACCGGTAGAAGCTCTTGAGCGACGTGCCGGCCGCGCCCACCACCTGGGTCACCGTGAAGGTGGGTCCGCCCGCCTCCCACACGAGCTCCCGCGCCGCTTCCACGAGCCGGCCGGTCACCTCGACTTGTCGGGCGCGGGCGCCGGGCAGTGAGCGCAGGCCCCCCGCTTCTCCGGCACCGTCACCGCCGCGGGCGCGGGCGTCCGAGTCGGCCCGGACTGCGTGGGCCGGTGGCTCAGCGCCCGCCATGTCTCGCGCCCCTGACGCCATCGGGATCGGAAACTATCATCCGCCGGAGAACGGCATTCTCCGGACGGGAGGAAGACAGATGGGCGACGCGATCGGGCTCGTGATCGACGGCGGAGTGGTGCCGGGGGAGGCCGGGACCTACCCGGTGACCAACCCGGTCCGCCCGGCCGAGGTGGTCCTCGACGCCCCCTCCGCGTCGGCGGCGCAGCTCGACCGCGCCGTCGCCGCGGCCCGGGCGGCGGCTCCGTCGTGGGCGGCGATGGCACACGACGAGCGCGCCGAGCTCGTGGGCAAGGCGGCGTCCGCCGCCGGCGCCGCCGTGGAGTCGCAGGACCTGGCCACCCTCCTCACCCGTGAGCACGGCAAGGTCCTGTGGGAGGCACAATTCGACTCGGGGACCATCGGTGGGATGGCGGGCGCGTTCGCGCCCCTGGCCGCCGAGGCCCTGGCGACCCGGTCGCTCGGCGGCGGCGGGCGGCGGACCAGCGTGGTGCACGAGCCCTACGGGGTCGTCGCCGCCCTGCTGCCGTTCAACTGGCCGGTGTCGGTCCTCGGGAACAAGGTGCTCCCCGCCCTTCTGGCGGGGAACACCATCGTGGTGAAGGCCCCCCCGTTCTGTCCCGGGGCGGTGCTGGCCGTCACCGCCGCACTGGCCGACGCGTTGCCACCGGGTGTCGTCAACGCGGTGAACGGCCCCGGCCCCGAGCTCGGCGAGATGCTCGTGTCCCATCTCGGGGTGGACATGGTGTCGTTCACCGGTGGCGTCCCGACCGGGCGCGCGGTGATGGCCGCCGCCTCGGGAGCGGTGCGCCCGGTGGTACTCGAGCTCGGCGGCAACGACCCTGCCATCGTGGCACCCGACGTCGACATCGACGACGCGCTCGTCGACAAGATCGTGGGGGCGTCGTTCATCACGTCGGGGCAGGTCTGCATGGCCATCAAGCGGCTCTATGTCCCCGAGGACAAGGTGCGGGCCGTGGTCGAGGCGCTGGTGGCCCGGGTCGGCACCGAAGTCATCGGCGACGGTCTCGTCCCCGAGGTGACGATGGGCCCGGTCCACCGTCCCGCCGCGCGCCAGCGTGTCGAAGCCATGTTGGAGGAGGCGGCCGAGCGCGGCGCCCGGGTCCACCGTCCGGCGCGGGTACGGGAGGAGGACGCGTCGGCCGGCGGCTATCTCGTGTCGCCGGCCATCGTCGAGGGCGCCCCGGACGAGGCGCAGATCGTGTGCGAGGAGCAGTTCGCACCGGCGCTCCCCGTCCTCGGTTACCGCGACGTCGACGAGGCCGTGCTCCGCGCCAACGACTCGCCCTACGGGCTGTGCGCGTCGATCTGGACCGGCGACGAGGAGTTGGCTGCCGCCACCGCGAGCCGTCTCGAGGCGGGCACCGTGTTCGTGAACAACCACGGCACCGCCGCCATGGACCACCGGGCTCCGTTCGGGGGATGGAAGCAGTCGGGCTACGGGCTCGAGCTCGGACCCGAGGGAATGCTCGCCTTCACCCGCCCCAAGACGATCCTCCAGTTCCCCGCCCCGGCACGGTGAGGAGCCCTGCCACGGTGAGGAGCCCTGCCACGGTGAGGAGCCCTGCCACGGTGAGGAGCCCTGCCACGGTGAGGAGCCCTGCCACGGTGGGGAGCCCCGCCACGGTGGGGAGCACGGGCCGAGCCTCGACACGGGAGGTGCGTCCATGCTGGACCTGCTGATCAGCGGGGGGACGGTGGTGGACGGCTCGGGTGCGCCGTCGCGCCGCGCTGATGTCGCCGTGCGCGACGGCCGGGTGGTGGCGGTGGGTGACATCGACGAGCCCACCGCCAAGGAGATCGACGCCGACGGGCTCCTGGTAACGCCGGGCTTCGTCGATCTCCACACCCACTACGACGCGCAGCTGTCGTGGGACCCCACTGCCAGCCCTTCCCCGCTGCACGGGGTGACGACCGTGATCGGCGGCAACTGCGGGTTCTCGCTGGCACCCGCCGGGCCCGAGCACTCCCGGTACCTGGCGCGCATGATGGCCCGGGTCGAGGGCATGCCCCTCGCCGCTCTCGAGTGCCTCGACTGGTCCTGGACCTCCTTCGGCGAGTGGCTCGGCCGGCTGGACGGTTCTGTCGGTGTGAACGCGGGCTTCCTGGTCGGCCATTCGGCGGTGCGCCGCTCGGTGATGGGTGAGGACGCCGTCGGCACGGTCGCCTCCGCCGACCAGGTCCAGGCCATGGAATCGGTGCTGGCCCGTTCCCTCGAGGAGGGCGCGCTCGGGTTCTCGACGTCGCAGGCCCCGACCCACAACGACGGCGACGGCATGCCCGTTCCCTCCCGCGCCGCGTCCCGGTCGGAGCTCGAAGCGCTTTGCGCCGTCCTGTCGGCGCATCCGGGCACCACGCTCGAGCTCATCGTCCCCGGGTGCCTCAACGGGTTCAGCGAGGACGAGGTGGACTTGATGGCGACCCTGTCCCTGCTCGCAGACCGTCCGGCCAACTGGAACGTCCTCGGGGTGTCGGCCCTGAACCCCGACGGGCTCAAGCACCAGCTGGCCGCGTCGACGACCGCGTCGGAGCGCGGCGCCACCCTGATGGCGCTCACGTTGCCCCACACCATGAAGCTGCGCCTGTGCTTCGACCCTGGTGCCATCCTCGACAGCCTGCCGGGGTGGGCCGAGATGTTCGCCCTTCCGGTCCCCGAGCGTGTGAAGGTCCTCGCGGACCCGACCGAGCGCGCCCGCCTGGACGCCGGGGCGAAGTCCAAGGAGGCCGGGATCATCGGCGCCCTTGCCCGTTGGGAGAACCTGCTCATCGACGAGACCTTCGCAGACGTCAACGCTCCCTACGAAGGGAAGTCGGTGGGAGCCGTCGCCAAGCAGACGGGCAAGGAGCCTTTCGACGCGCTGCTCGACGTCGTGATCGCCGACAATCTCCGGACGGGGTTGCGCCCACCCATCGGCGAGTCCGAAGCGGACTGGGAGCTGCGGGCCAAGGTGTGGCTGGACCCGCGCACGGTGGTGGGAGGGTCCGACGCGGGGGCGCACCTCGACATGATGTGCGGGGCCATCTACTCCACGTCGATGCTCGGCGACGGTGTCAGAGCCCGACACCTGCTGTCGTGGGAGGAGGCGGTCCGGCAACTGACCGACGTTCCCGCCCGCCTCTACGGGCTCCGGGAGCGGGGACGGCTGGCGGAAGGTTGGTGGGCGGACATCGTGGTGCTGGATCCCGAGCGTGTCGGTCATGGGCCCGAGAGGACACGAGACGACCTTCCCGGCGGTGCCAGCCGGCTGTACGCCGAGGCGATCGGCATCGAGCACGTGATCGTGAACGGCACGGAGATCGTGAGATCCGGCGAGTTCACCGGGCCCCTCCCCGGAGCGGTCCTGCGTTCGGGTGCGGACACAGACACCGTCCGGGCCGGGGCGCGACCGCGGTGAGCGGGCCCGGTCGAACCGTGCGCGCCGCGGTCGTGCACGAGGTGGGCGAGCCATTCGTCATCGAGGAGATCGAGCTGGCACCGACGGGGCCGCACGACGTGCGGGTCAAGATGGCGGCGAGCGGGGTCTGCCACTCCGACCTGTCGGTCCAGAAGGGGACGATCCCGTTCATGTTCCCGACCGTTCTGGGCCACGAGGGCGCCGGTGTCGTCGTCGAGGTGGGCGAGGACGTCACGCGTGTGACACCAGGCGACCATGTCGTGCTCACCTGGATGCCGGCGTGCCGGCGGTGCTTCTGGTGCCTTTCGGGTCAGGCCATGTTGTGCGAGGTGGGCCTGGCCGAGTCCCTGTCCGGCGCGTACGCCACGGTGGGCGGGACTCCGCTCGTGCGCGGGCTCGGGACCGCCACCTTCGGGGAGGAGACCCTCGTGCCCGAAGGGGAGGTGGTGCGCGTCGACCCCTCGGTCCCGTTGGAGCTCGCCGCGCTGGTGGGGTGCGCGCTGGCCACCGGCGTGGGCGCGGCGTGGCACACCGCGGACGTGACCCCGGGCTCCACCGTCGCCGTGATCGGCTGCGGCGGTGTGGGCCTGTCGGTGATCCAAGGGGCCCGTCTGGCCGGGGCCAGGACGATCGTCGCTGTCGACCACGTGGCCTCCAAGCTCGACACGGCCAAGTCCATGGGTGCCACCGCGGTGGTGGACTCGTCGGCCGAGGATCCCGTGGCCGCCGTGCGCGCCTACACCGGGGGACGGGGAGCCGACTTCGGCTTCGAGGTGGTGGGACGGGCCGAGACCATCCGCACCGCGTTCACGGCGGTGCGGCGCGGGGGCACAGCGGTGCTCGTGGGCGCGGGGTCGCCGGCGGAGAGCGTGTCGTTCTCGGCCTTCGAGCTGTTCGTCGACGCCAAGACGGTCGTCGGCTGCGTGTACGGCTCGACGGACGCGGACCGCGACTTCCCGGTCCTCGTCGACCTGGTCCGCCAGGGGGCGATCGACGCCGAGGGTCTGGTGACGAGGCGCATCGGGCTCGAGGACGTGAACGACGCCTTCCGGGCCATGGAGGCGGGGGAGGTGGCGAGGAGCGTGATCGTCTACGGAGACAACCTCTCCGGTGCCGACGAAAGGAAGCGGTGATGGGGACCGACCTGTACGTGGTGGACGCCGATGCCCATGCGGTGGAGCCCCTGGAGTTCTTTGCCGAGCTGATGCAGCGGTTCCCCGAGCACGTGACGTTGCGGACCGACACCAAGCTCGGGGTCCTGATCGAGGGGCGGCCCTATCCCCAGTACGAGGGTCCAGGGGCCGGGTGCCCGCCCCAGCACGGGCTCACGACGGCTCTTGGAGTCGATCCCGGGACCGTGGACGGGGTGCTGGCCAACGCGGACACCGACGGCATCGACGAGATGGTGCTGTTCCCGAGCTTCGGCCTGTGCGTGCCGACCCTCGAAGATCCCGTGCTCGGAGCCGGGGTCGCCCGCCTGTACAACCGATGGGTGTCGGAGTTCTGCGCCAAGAGCGCGGGGCGCCTGCACGGGGTGGCGGTGGTGCCCGTCGAGCACGGCGAGGAGGCCGTGAAGGTCATGGAGGAGGCCAAGGACCTCGGGCTCGTGGCCACGATCGTCCCGCCTGCGCTCAAGGACCGGAATCTCGACCACCCCGACATGGACCGGTTCTATGCGGCCGCCGCCTCCCTCGACATGCCGCTCGGGGTCCATGGTGCCCCCGGGATCCACCTTCCCAAGATCGGGGTGGACCGGTTCGACAATTACATCCAGGTGCACTGCATCAGCTTCCCCTTCGACCAAATGCTCGCCATGACGGCGCTGGTGAGCGGGGGGGTCTTCGACCGGCACCCCACGCTGCGCGTGGCCTTCTTGGAGGCCGGGTCCGGGTGGCTGCCGTGGTTCGTCGAGCGACTCGGCGAGCACTTCGAGTCGCGCGGCGACTGGATCCCCCACGGTTGGCAGCGCCCGCCCGCCGAGTACGTGGCGTCGGGGAACGTCGTCGTGACGTGCGAGCCCGACGAGGACGCACTGCCGTGCGTGGTCGACCTGCTCGGCGACCGCTGCGTGATGTTCGCCAGCGACTACCCGCACTGGGACGGTGCCTGGCCACGCGCCTCCACCGAGCTCAAGGAGCACGCCGAGGGGCGCGTGGCACCCGAAGCACTGGCGCGGGTGGCGGCGGGCAACGCTCAGGGCTTCTACAACCTGCCCCGATGACCAGCACGGTCGGAGGAGCTGCCACGGAAGGAGCAGTCATGCCGGGACTCGACTACATCGACGCCGACGGGCACGTGCTCGAGCACCCCGACGGGTTCCGGGACTTCGCCCCCAAGGGGTTCGAGGACCGAGTGTGGCACATCGAGGTCGATGACCAGGGACGCGAGTGGGCTGTCATGGACGGCACCCGCAACCTCGCCAACTTCATGTCGTTGGCGGGGACGGCGGGCATGTCGGCCGACGACCGCGACCGGGCCCAGCGCGGCGAGCTGCGCTACACCGAGGTGCGCCCCGCGGCGTGGGACGCTCAGGCGCGCCTGGTGGACATGGACACCGACGGCATCGGCCAGTCCGTGCTCTACCCCACGCTCCTGTTGGGCATCCAGGGGCACCCCGACGTCGAATTCGCGGCCGTGATGTGCCGCGCCTACAACGACTGGGTCTCGGACCACACCCAGGCGAGCGGTGGACGGCTGTTCGGGGTGGCGGTGCTGCCCCAACAGGACATCGCCCTCGCCGCGGCGGAGATCCGTCGGGTTGCCGACCTCCCGGGAATCGTGGGGGTGTTCCTGCGCCCCAACCCGACCGCGGACTGGCGGCCGTTCTCCGACCCGGTCTACGACCCCCTGTGGCGCGCCGCGTCGGACGCGGGGCTGCCGCTGGGGCTGCACCCCTTCCTGGCGGCGGACCTTCCGGGCGCGTGCGTGGGCCTGCGCATCAACAGGCTGCGGAGCTCCGCGCACCCGCTTCCCGACGACACCGGGACCGTCGCCATCGACAACATCTTCTTCACCCAGGCCATCGCCAACCCGTTCGACATGATGAACTCCATGACGTTCCTGCTCGCCGGTGGCGTGTGCGAGCGCTTCCCCGACTTGCGCATCGTCTTCCTGGAGGCGGGAGGGGGGTGGCTCGTGCCGTGGCTGGAGCGACTCGACCACCACTACGAGATCTTCGGGTGGGATGTCCCCCAGCTCTCGAGAGAGCCGTCGGAGTACTTCCGTCGCCAGTGCTGGATCAGCTTCGACCCTGACGAGTCCACGCTCGCCTTCACGGCCCGCTCGCCTCTGTGCGGTGCGGAGCGCATCGTGTGGGCATCGGACTACCCCCATCCCGATGCCGTGTTCCCCGGTGTGACCCGTGAGCTGTCGGAGGCCATCTCCGGACTTCCCGCCGCGGACCAGCGCCTGATCGCCGGCGCCAACGCCGCCGCGCTGTACGGACTCCCCGTCGCGCCGCCGGCCTCGGGCCGCTGAGCTCGTGAGGCGCCCCCGGCACTCGGGCCGCTGAGCTCGTGGGGCGCCCCCGGCACTCGGCCCGGTGAGCTCGCGAGGCGCCGCCGGCACTCGGCCCGGTGGGCTCGTGAGGCGCCGCTAACCTCGTGCCGGTGAACGACGACCTGCGCCGCCGGATCCCCTACCTGATCGCAGTGGGCCGCATCGCCTTCGGCCTGGGTCTCATGGCGGCGCCCTCGGCCGGGTCGATGGTGTACCTCGGTGCGGAGGCCAAGCGCCCGAGCGTGCGCTTCATGAGCCGGATCTTCGGCGGTCGTGACCTCGCCCTCGGCGTCGTGCTGTTGCAGGCCCTCCGAGAGGACCGGCCTGAATCCGTCACCAGCGCCCTGCTGCTCGGCGCGGGCTGCGACGCCTGGGACGCGGTGGCGGCTCTGCGGGGCCGTGAGCTCCCCATCTGGGGGCGCCTCGTGGTCGCCATGCTCGGCTCGGCGTTCGCCGCGCTGGGCGTTGCCGCCGTGCTGACACCGGGCGCCGAGCTGGTCGAGTCCGCCGCCGCCCCCCCCGCCTCCGGCGCACCGGCCTCTGGCGCATCAACCGCATAGATGCCGGGAGGGATACCCGAACGCGTCGACGACGACGTCGTGCGGGAGCGGGTCAGAGCGCTGGTGCGAGATGTCGTGGGATTCCCGCAACCCGATGTGACGTTCAAGGACATCACGCCGGTCCTCGCCGACGCAGCCGGGTTCGCGGACGCGGTGGCGTGGTTGGCAGCGCCGTTCGCCGGCAAGGTGGACACGGTGGCCGCCATCGAGGCCCGGGGCTTCATCCTCGGGGCCCCCGTCGCCTACGCCTTGGGCACGGGCCTCGTCCCGGTGCGCAAGGTCGGGAAGCTCCCCGCCGCCACCATGGCCGAGGCCTACGTGCTCGAGTACGGCGAGGCCACCCTGGAGATGCACATCGATGCCGTCGGCCCCGGCGACCGCGTCCTGATCGTCGACGACGTCATCGCCACGGGCGGAACCCTGCTCGCCACGGCCTCGGTCCTCCGTCGCGCCGGCGCGGTCGTCGTGGGGGTGGCGGCGCTGCTCGAGCTGGCGGCGCTCGGGGGCCGGGCGCGCCTCGATGGCCTCGACCTGCACGTCCTGTTGTCGGTGTGAGGCGCCCGCCCCTTTCGTTGGCGGCGATCGACGCCCAGGAGGAGCGGTTCGCCGGCGCCTTCGCCGCGGGCGACATCGCGCTCGGCGAAGTCCCTGTACCAACCCGATGTCGTCTACATCAGCCCTACGACCCGCCTCTTCGGTTGGCCGGCGCGCATCGTCGGGCTCGACCAGGCGCTCGAGTTCATCCAGGTGACGATCACGGGGCTTTCGGAAATCTCGTACGAGGTGGACGAGCGGGCGCTGATCCCCGCCCGGGGTGCCGACGTCGACACGGGTGACGAAGGCGGCAGGGCGGGCAGCGTCGGCAGGGTCGGCAGGGTCGGCAAGACCGGCAGGGGCCGAGCCAGGGGCGGCAGAGCCGGTGACACCACCGATACCGCCGACCCCGCCGCGTACGTGCGGGTGCACTTCGACTTCAGCATGCGGGCGGTGCGGCTGCGTTCGACCTATGTCGTGGTGTACCGCTACCGCGACGCACTGATCGCTCAGCAGGAGCTGTACTACGACCCGAGCGCGCAGCTCGAGATCCTGCCGTGGACCTGACGTCAGGCCTGGGCCCGACGTCGCATCACATCTCCAACGCCTCGTAGACCTCGACGCTTCCCCCGCCGGCGAGGACCGGGCAGCCCTTGGCCTTGCCGGCGGCGTCGGACAGGCTGTTGGCGGAGATGACGGAGTACCCGCCCATCGCACTCGCGCCGCCGTCCTTGCTGGAGCCGTCGGCCGACACGGTGCTCGACGCGCCGAAGGGGTTGCCCATGTCGACGACGTCGTCACCGAGGGTGCCGAACCACCCCATCCAGGCATCCATGGCCGCGTGCTGAGCCTCGGGTGTGTCGTTCATCTGGCCGCCTGTGTACAGAAATACGAACTTCCCCATCGTGTGTCCTGCCTTTCTTTGTCGTTGATCGGTCTTGTCGTTGATCGGGTCCTGATTAGTGACCTACATCGGCCCCTGGTCCGGTCCGGGGTCCCCGCCGGCTCCGGCGACGGTGAGCCGGGCCAGGTAGTGACGCCAGCCCGCGGCATGAGGCTCCACAGTTTCGAGCGGGAGGCCCCGGTGCACGAGGCGCACAATGGTGTCGTCCCCGTCGGCGGTGAGGGTGATCTCGACGGTGCTCGACCCGGGGGGCACCGGGTTGCCCTGGTCCTCCCAGCCCCACGTGAAGGTGACGCGGTGCGGGGGGCTCACTTCGACGTACTCGCCGCGCGCCACGTGGGAGCCGTCCATGTCGACCCGGTAGATGCCGCCGGGCTGGGGGTCGATCTTGTGGTCGATCCCCTTCCAGCGCCGCATCTTGTCGGGGTCGGTGAAGAACGGGAACACGGCCTCCGGCGGCGCCGCGATGCGGATCTCCTGCTCGATGACGTCATCGCCTGCTGGCACGTTCGGTGTCCTCCATCTCTTGCTCTGCTGCCATCTCTTGCTCCACCGCCCGCTTCAGGCGGCGCAGCCCGGTGTCCCAGAACCCCTCGAGGTATTCGCGCAGCTCGGCCAGGCCCTCGGGCCGGGCCCGGTAGATGACGCGGGTCGCGTCCCGGCGACTCTCGAGGAGGCCGGCATCGACGAGGACACGCAGATGCTGGGAGACGGCCGGGCGGCTGAGCTCGAAGTGCGCGGCGATCTCCCCCGCGGCGAGCTCGTCGTCGCCGACCAGGCGGAGGATCTCTCGCCTATGGGGCTCGGCGATGGCCCGGAGGGCGGCGTCCACAGGGTGAATGTAAGCAGATCCTTACGTAAGTGGCAAGTGACATTTGCCCGCCGCCTGAGGGGAAGGCGGCCGCAGGGGTCCGCGCACTCCCCGACGCAGCCCCCTGGGGCGCAGCTCAGGTGGGTGGGGTATCGACTCGGGATGTGCGTCGATGACGCAAAGGGACGCCGACCCGTAGGTCAGCGACGGGGCATCTTGATGGCGCGGTCGGCGATGATGTTCTTCTGCACCTCGGTGGTGCCGGCGCCGATCGACGTATAGCGCTGCCACACGTAGTTGTGGCTCCAATGCCCCTTGTCCACGGCATCCGGGCCGCCGCGTGCGAGGACCCCCGACGCGCCCAGGATGTCCACGCCGAGCTCGGCGATGGTCTGGGACAGGTAGCTCCACTGCAGCTTGGCCAGCGGCACCTCGGGCCAGTTCTTCTCACCCTTCAGGATCTTCGACAAGGCCCGGGCGTTGAGGAGACGGGTGAGCTCGAGCTGGGTCCACAGCCGGGCGATCCGGTCTCGGATCCCCGGGTCGTCGAGCGCCTCGGGGTTGTTCCGGCGTGCGGTGGCGATGAGGTTGTCGAGCTCGATGCGCATGGACACCGACAGCCCCGACGTGCCGACCCGTTCGTTGGCGAGGGTTCCCATGGCCACGTTCCAGCCCTGGTTCTCCTCCCCGAGCTGGTAGGCGGCGGGAACGCGCGCCCCGTCGAAGTTGACCTCGCAGAACAACTCGCCGCCCGTGATGTCGCGGATGACGTTCACCTCGATGCCGGGGAGCTCCATGTCGACGATGAGCGCGGTGATCCCCTCGTGCTTGGCCCCGCGCTCTATGGCGCCGGGGTCCGTGCGCACCAGGAAGAGGCCCCACTTGGCGAGATGAGCCGTGGAGATCCAGATCTTGCGACCGGTGACGACGTACTCGTCACCGTCGAGCACCGCCAGGGTGCGCAGGTTGGCGAGGTCGGAGCCGGCTTCGGGCTCGGTGAAGCCCTGGCACCAGTGGACATCCGCGTTGAGGATCCCAGGGAGCCACATCTGCTGCTGTTCCTCGGTGCCCCAGCGCAGGATCATGGGACCGATCTGCCACAGGCCGTTGGCGTTGTAGATGCCCGGCGTCTTGGCCCGCGCCATCTCCTCCGAGTAGATGGTGTTCTGCATGACGGTGGCCTCCCGGCCCCCCCAGGACTTGGGCCAGTTGATGGCTGCCCACCGCCCCCCGTGCAGGCAGCGCTGCCAAGCCTGGCGGCGCAGCATGGTGCGGCGGTCCGGGTTGTTCTCGTCCCCGATCTCGCCCGATGCCATGAATTCGGGCAGGTTGGCGTCCAGCCACTCGCGCAGCTCGGCGCGGAATGCGTCGTCCTCGGCGGTGTAGGAGAAGTCCACAGTTCCCTCGGTACTCGGGACGTCAGTGCTTCAGGACGTCGGGGTTGACGATGTTGCGCGGCGTAGCCCCGGCCAGCAGCCGGCACAGGTCGTCCGCGATGGTCTGGGTGTGGTTGACCTCGGTGTCGTAGGTGGCACCGCCGATGTGCGGGGTGAGCACCACGTTCGGAAAGGTCGTGAGCGGGTGGTCGGTGGGGAGGTGCTCCCCGACGAAGTGGTCGAGGCCCGCCGCGCTCACCTTGCCCGACCGCAGCGCGTCGACGAGGGCGTCGCCGTCGTGGAGCTGGGCGCGCGCCGTGTTGAGGAAGACGACGCCGTCGCGCATGGCCGCGAACTGCTCGCGCCCGATCATGCCGGTGGTCTCCTCGGTGACCGGCGCGTGGAGCGACACCACGTCGGCGACCTCGAGGAGCTGCTCGAGGGTGTGGGTGGCATCCGCGGCGTAGGGGTCGTAGGCGACGACGTGCATGCCGAGGCCCTCGAGCCGCCAGCGCAGGGCGCGTCCGACGGCTCCGAGGCCCACGAGCCCGGCGGTGCGACCCGCCAGCTGCCAGGCCCGGAACCGCTGGTAGGGGATGGTCCCGTCCTTGTAGACCTCACCGGCGCGGACGTCGCGATCGGCGGCCAGCACCCCCCGGGTGGCAGCGAAGAGCAGTGCCACGCCGATCTCGGCCACCGCGTCGGCGTTGCGGGCGGGGGCGCGCAGCACCGGGACCCCGGCGGCAGTCGCCGCCTCGACGTCGACGTTGTTGGGGTCGCCGCGCGTGCTCGCCACCGCCACCAGCGGCAGGTCGAACACCGGTCCGGCGCAGCGATCCGCCTCCACCATGAGGATGGTGGCGCCCTCGTCCGCGGCCCGCTCCGCCAGCTGCTCGGCGTTGTAGATACGAAGGGGCTGGTGGTCGATCCAGGGGTCGATCACGAGGTCGGCGAGCTCGCGCAACAAGTCGACCCCGGGTCCCCGTACCGGGGTCGTCACAAGCGCCCGAGGGCGGGTCCGATCCATCGATCCTCCTTCGGCCGCCGAAGTCATTCATAATGGCCGAGTCATGACGGTCGTGTCAGGTTCGGTAACCGTCGGCATCGATATCGGGACCACGGCCGTGAAGGCTGTCGCCGCCGACGCGAGCGGCGCGGTGCTGGCCCGCGCCCGCGTCCCGCACCGGCTGATCACGCCGGCCCCGGACCAGCTCGAGCACGACGCGGGCCAGGCCTGGCGACGGGGGCCGATGCGTGCGCTGGCGCAGGTCACCGAGGGTGTGACCGACCTGGCCGGGGTGTGTGTCACCAGCATGGTGCCCTCCCTCGCCGCGGTGGACGGCCGGGGGATCCCCCGTTCCCCCGGTCTTCTCTACGGCGACGCCCGGGGCCGGGAGTTCGCGCTCGCCGGAGGCCCTGACGCCTCCCCGGGGGACATGGCCGCGGCGATGCCCGACGCCGGAGGGTTCGTGCGGTGGGCCGTGCACCAGGTCCCCGGAGCGCGCGGCTACTGGCCCGCCCAGGCTGTCGCCAACTACGCGCTGGGCCGGGTTCCCGCCATCGACACGGGCACCGCGATCTGCATGAGCTCGATGCGGACGGGCAACCGGTGGAACCCCGAGGTCCTCGCCGAGCTCGGCGTGACCGAGAAGCAGCTTCCCGTCGTCGTCAACATGGGCGAACCTGCGGGGACGGTCACGGGCACAGACGCTGTGCTCGCCGCGGGGACGGTCGACGCCTTGTGCGACCAGATCGTCTCGGGCGCCACCCAGGCCGGAGACGTCCTCGTCATCTTCGGGGCGACGCTGATCGTGTGGGCCGTGGTCGACGACTGGGTCGAAGCCCCGGGGTTGTGGACGCTGCCTCACACCGTTGCCGGCAAGGTCCTCGTGGGCGGTCCGAGCAACGCCGGAGCGCTCTTCGTGGACTGGGCCCGCTCCGTGCTGAAGGGTGCGGCACCCCGCCCGGCGCGCAAGGCCTCCCCTGCGCCCGGCGGGCCCGCCGCGTCCGGGGCGGCAGGCGCGCCGGCCCAGGGTGCCGAGGCTCCCGAGCCGGGAGGGCGCCGCGGCGATCCCGAGCGCGTGCCGGTGTGGACGCCCTACCTTCGGGGTGAGCGCGCCCCGTTCCACGACACGACCCTGCGGGCCGGCCTGCACGACCTCGACTTGACCCATGACGCCGGGTCGGTGGAGCGCGCCGCCTACGAAGCGAGTGGATTCGTCATCCGCCACATGCTCGACCGGGCCGGCGTCGTGGCGCGGCGCATCGTGGCCAGCGGGGGCGGCACCCACGTCCTGCCCTGGATGCAGGGTGTGGCCGATGCCAACGGCCTGCCCGTCGACACGGTGGGCGTCCCGGAGGGCTCCGCCCTCGGTGCTGCCTATATCGCCGCGCTGGACGGCCGGCCTCGAGTCGTCTCTCGACGGTGCCCAGCAGTGGGCCCGCGTGGGTCGGCGGATCGAGCCCGACAGCGCGCTGGGCGGCCGCCGCCTCCGAGCGCTACGCGCGGTTCCTCGCATTCAGCCCCCGGACCTGACGGCGGCCCGCCCCGCCCGCCTCCAGCCCCGCCTCGCGCCCCGCCTGGGCGTCGCCCGGACGCTCTGTCATGCTTGGGAACGGAGGTGACGCGGTGAGTCCCAAGGCACAAGAGCACGACGAGGACGGTCCCGGTGACGACTGGGTGTTCCCCTTCGAAGCCGAGTTGCACGCGTTCGCGCCGGGCCTGCACGAGGCCCAGAACGCCTGGCTGGCCCAGATCGACTCGCTGCGCGCGCCCGACCGCAAGACGCACGAGCTCATCCGCATGGTGTGCACCGTCATCCTGCGCAACCCACCGGGAGTCCAGCGCCACGCCATGCTGGCGGCGGAAGTGGGCGCGACGTGGGAGGAGATCGCCGGCAGCATCGTGCTGACCGAGCCGGCGTTCGGGCTCCTGCGCGTGGTCGAAGCACTTCCCTGGGCCCGTCGTGGATTCGAGCGTGGACATGCCGCTGTCGACGACCAGGCGTCGCGCCGTCGCCCTTCGGCCTAGCGCCTGCGGGGCTCCTTCTCCACTTTCTGGTCCCCGGCCGGGTCTGCACTGCCGTCACCCGCCGGGACTGCTTTGCCGTCGCCGGCGGTGCTCGACAGCACATGCTCGGGCGGAGGGCCTCCGCCGAACAGTCCCCGGTGCACCAAGGTCGTGAGCGTGTCGAGCGCCGACGCGTCGACGGGCTCCCGGGCGAATTGGCGGAGCTGATGGAACCTGTCGACCATCGCCACCACGGCCTCCGACGCGGCGTTGGCATCGATGCCGGGGTTGGGCCCGGCCCCGTCGATGCGCGCCGCCAGGGCGCGCGCCACCCCTCCGGCGGCGACGTGGGCCTGAGCGCTCAACTCGGTGTCGCTCACCACCAGGTCCGTCCAGGCGCGCAGCACCGGGGCGTAGCGCTGCCAGGCCACGGAGAAGCGTTCCATCCAGGTGCGCAGCTCCTGCCATCCCTCCGCGTCGGGGCCCACCGGTCCGAGCGCGTCGTCGAGCGCGGCGACCACTTCGCCCGCCTCGCCGACGAGGGCGCGCAGGAGGTCCTCCTTGTTGGAGAAGTAGAGGTAGAACGTGCCGTGGGAGGTGCGTGCCACCTTGACGATGTCGTCGACCCGCGCCGCGTGGTACCCGCGCCGGGCGAAGACGACCATGGCGGCGTCGAGGAGCTTGCGCATGGTCTTGCGCCCCTGGCTGCGCAGGGCGCGCTTGCTGGCGGGCTCCCCGGCGATGCCCACTTTGGGGCCGCGAGGAGACTCCCGTTTGCCGTTGGTGCCACTCTTCGCGCCCTGGGCGCTCACCGGGTCGGGCCCCGACGGGGCGTTCGGCGGTGTCGCCGGTCCCATGCCAGGGGCATCGTAGTCACCGACCCGTCGCGGACGGCTCGAAAGCGACCTTGATGGCGCCGCTCGTGTCCTGGCGGGCGATGGCCCTCAGGGCGTCCCACCACCGCTCGAGTGGGAACCGGTGCGTCAGCATGCCGCTCAAGTCCACCCGGCCCGAGGCGGTCATGTCGAGATAGTGGGCGATGGCGTGCTTGCGCACGCCCTCGACCTCTTCGATGCCGAAGGCGTTGGACCCGGCGATGGTGAGCTCTTTGAAGTAGACCGGCGTCCACTCCCACCGGCCCGGGGTGTGCACCCCGCTCTGGACGAGCGTGCCGCGCTCGGCCAGCACGCGCACCCCGACCTCGAGCGTCTCGGGCCGGGCCACGGTGTCGTAGACGACGTCGATCCCGCCGGGGTGGGCGACGGGGAGGCCGTCGAAGGGGGTGTGCAGCTCCCCGCCCGACCACGCCGCCAGCTCCTCGACGAGAGCCAGGCGCGGTTCGTGGGCCAGCACCTTGGCGGCCCCGAGCCGCGTGGCGAACTCGGCTTGGGCGGCAAAGCGTGCCACCACGGCGACCTCGACGTCGGGGTACAACGCCCGCAACGCGGCCACACTGCTCACGCCGAGCGCGCCCGCTCCGTAGACCAGTGCCCTGCCGCCGGGGGGTGGGGGGTGGTGCAGGATGGCGTGCATCGACACCGCGAACGGGTCCGCCAGCACCGCCAGAGTGTCGGGCACCTCGGGCGGGACGTGGATCAGCATGGAGTCGTGCGCGGCGAGGAGGTCCGCCCACGCGCCGGGCGCGTCGGTGGTCACCCCCACGTGGACGCCCGGGCCCAGCGCGCCGCGGGTGAAGCTCCAGCACAGGTTCAGGTCGCCCGCCTGGCACGGGGGGCACAGCGGTTCCACGCCACGCGGCGCGCACGTGAGCCACGGATTGAGCACCACACGGTCGCCCACCTCCACGCCCTCGGCGGCGGGCCCCAGCTCGACGACCTCGGCCACCACCTCGTGGCCGGGAACGTGGGGGAGCGACGAGAAGGCGGACATGGGGTTGTCGACGTCACCCTCGCCGAAGTCGCCGAGCACGAGCTTGGCGTCGGATCCGCAGATGCCCGAAAGGATCGGCCGAGTCACCACCCAGTCGGGCCGGGGCGGACGGGCGTCCTCGACCTGGTGGAGACCGAAGGGGAGCGACGCCAGCATGCGCTCGAGGTCGTCCGTCGGTTGCGGTCGCGGCTCATCGCGCGCGGGCGGCGCACCGAACACGAGCGCCCTCACGAGAGACTCGTCGTGCCGGTGCCGGCCTCGCCTGGCGCCATCACCGACACTGGCGCCATCACCGACACTGACGCCATCACCGACACTGACGCTGATGCGGCAGGCCCACATCCAATCCTCATCATGGATTGCTCCCCGGTTCCCCTCGTTCGCACCGCGCCCGCAGACGGGGCCGCCCCCCGATCCACTTCACACGATCCCCTTGGACTGCAGCTCTTCGAGCTCCGACGCCGCCAGGCCGACGAGGTCGCACCACACCTCCCGGTTGTGCGCGCCGAGTTCCGGTGCCCCGGCGGGCGGAGACTGGTCTTCGCCGACCAACCTCGGGTACGGCGCCTGCTGGCGCAGGGGACCGAGCACCGGGTCGCCCACCGTGACGAGATCCCGGCGTGCCGCGAAGTGGGGATCCAGCGCGATGTCCCGGGCACTGTAGGCGGTGGCCACGGGGACGTCGTGGGCGATGCACGCCTGCTCCACTTCGACCGCGCTCTGGCTCGAGGTCCACTTGGCCACCAGCTCGTTGATGGTGTCGCCGTTACGGGCCCGGTCGGCCAAGGTGGCGAAGCGGGGGTCCTCGAGCAGGTCGGGGCGCCCCATGGCGCGACACAGGCGTCGGAAGTTGGCGTCACCGCCAGCCACCACGCACACGTAGTTGCCGTCCGCGGTGGGGTAGTTGTCGAGCGGAGCGGAGTTCGACAGCCTGTTGCCCTCACGGGTCCGGATCGTGCCGACCCGGTCATATGCCGGGATCGTCCATTCCAGGATGCGCAGCACCGATCCATACAGTGACGCGTCGACGACCGCGCCCTGGCGATCTCCCGGGCGCGTTGGGTCTCCCGGGCGCGTTGGGTCTCCCGGGCGCGCCGCGTCTCTGCGGTACAGCGCGGCCAGGGCCGCTTCGGCGGCGAACACCCCGGTGAGGTAGTCGGCCACGGTGACCCCGGGGCGAACCGGGGGTCGGTCCGGCTCACCGGTCAGGTTCAGCAGGCCGCCGTAGGCCACGCCGAGGCGGTCGAGCCCCGGCCGTGCCGCGTAGGGGCCGTCCTGGCCGAAGGCGCTGATGCGGACGAACACCAGGCCGGGGTCGAGCGCGTCGGGGCCGAGTCCCCACCCCTCCATCGTCCCGGGGCGGAAGTTCTCGCACACGACGTCCGCCTGCGCCGCCAGGCGACGGAAGAGGTCCTGGCCTTCGGGTTTTCTGAGGTCGCAGGTGGCGCTCTTGCGCCCACGGCCCTCCACGGCCCAGAACAGCGAGTAGCCGTCGACGAACGGGCCGATGCCGCGCATGAAGTCGCCGGAGCCGGGTTGCTCCACCTTCACGACCTCGGCTCCCCACTCGCCGAGGAGTCCCGCGCAGAACGGGGCGCCGATCCTGGTGCCGACGTCGATCACCCGAAGGCCGTCGAGGGGTCCCGGCATGCCGCCGCGTCAGTCCTGGTCGGGAGGAGCATCCCCCCGGTCGCGGGCCGCGAACACCTCTTTCATCGAGCCCAACTGCTTGCGCTGCTCGAGGGCGGACAGGGCGGTGGCGGTGTTGTGGGCCCACTGGTGGGCCATGAAGTGGTAGCGCCACGACGCCCCCTTGCCCATGAGTTCTCCCACGTGGTTGAGCGAGTCCTTGACCACCTGGGCGGTCACGGGCGGGACGAGAGCGACGCGCTGGGCCAGTTCCATGGTCCGTGCCATGAGCTCGTCGCGGGGCACGACCTTGTTCACGAGACCGAGGCGTTCCGCCTCGGTGGCGTCGAGCTCCTCGGCGGCGAGGAGGAATTCCTTGGCCTTGCGGATGCCGAGCTCCCACGGCTCGACCAGGAGCTCGACCCCGGCACCGGTCATGCGCAGGACGGGGTTGGAGAACTTTGCGTCGTCGGCGGCCACGATGAGGTCGCACATGCACGCCAGCATGAGGCCGGCCGCCACGCACTTGCCCTGCACGGCGGCGATGGTGGGCTTGCGGAAGTCGTGGATCTTGCGGCATCGGTCCACGTACATGATCTGCTCGTGGCGGAACTTGCCTTCGGGGGTCTCGCGCATGGCGACCCAGGCGTCGGGCTCCTCGGTGCCGACGAGCGCCTTGAGGTCGTGCCCGGCGCTGAAGTGCTTCCCGGCGCCGGCCAGCACCACGACGCGCACATCGTCGTCGTAGTCGGCGCGGTCGAAGCACGCGTCGAGCTCGTCGATCAGCGCGCTGCTCTGGGCGTTGGCGACCTCCGGGCGGTTCATGGTGAGGATGGCGACAGGTCCGTCGACCTCGTAGCGGACCACCGGCTCAGTGCTTGCCACGGCGAACCTCCTTCGTCACTGCCGGCGGTCGACCCGGCCTCATCCGGGCCGTCACGTCGCCCCCTCCGGTGCCACCGGCTCGCGCGGCAGGCCCAGCACCCGCTCCCCGATCACGTTGTGCTGGATCTCGTTGGTCCCCGCGAAGATCGACGCCGCCTGATAGTAGAGCCATGCTCGCTGCCAGGATCCGTCCCCGGGGTTGGCGGTGGCGTCGCGCCACAGCGGAGCAGCCGGGCCGAGGACCTCGAGCGCCAGGCCATGGAGGCGCTTGCTCATCTCGCTCCAGTACAGCTTGAGGATGCTCCCCTCGGGCCCGGGCTCGAGGCCACGTTGGAGCTTGGAGAGCGAGCGCCAGTTGTGGAGCTGGAACAGCCGCACCTCCACGTAGGCCTGGGCCAGCTTGCGGCGCAGCCGCGTGTCGTCGAACGCGCCGACGGCCGCGGCGACCGACAGGAGCTCCTCGAGGTGCTGCAGATGGATGACCAGCTGCCGCGGGTTCACGCCCCGTTCGTGCGACAAGGTGGAGCCCGCCACCCGCCAGCCCTCACCGGGGGCACCCACCAGCTGGTCGTCGGGCACGAACACGTCGTCGAGCTCCACCTCGTTGAACTCGGCCTCACCGGTCAGCTGCACGAGCGGGTGCACGCCGACGCCCGGGGCGTGCATGTCCACCACGAAGTACGACAGGCCCTTGTGCTTGGGGGCGGATGGGTCGCTGCGCGCCAGGCACACCCCCCAGTCCGCGAACTGCGCGTACGAGGTCCAGACCTTGCGCCCGATGAGCTGCCAGCCCCCCTCCACCGGGCGTGCCGTGGTGCGGACCGCCGCCAGGTCGGATCCGGCGTCGGGCTCCGAGAACAACTGGCACCACAGCGTCGCGCCGAGGGGGATGGACGGCAGCCACCGCGCCTTCTGGTCGGCTGTGCCGTGGGCGAGGAGCGTCGGCCCCGCCAGGTTCACGCCGATGCGCCCGACGAGCTCGGGGGCACGGGCGCGTGCCAGTTCCTCCTGCACGACGAAGTTCTCGGCCGGACCGAGTCCCCGGCCGCCGTAGGCCTCCGGCC
Organism: uncultured Acidimicrobiales bacterium; assembly: GCA_963810195.1. Taxonomy (GTDB): domain Bacteria; phylum Actinomycetota; class Acidimicrobiia; order Acidimicrobiales; family UBA8190; genus Chersky-840. Next base: position 178,586 of record CAWEMO010000004.1, read on the forward strand.
ACGTCACCGCCACCCAGCCCGCTCCGGCCAGGTCCGACTGCCACCGGCGACCGAAGGCGACCTCCTCCTCGAGGTCGTCGAAGCGCGGCGGCAGACCCACCCCGTACTCCCATGGGAGGTGGCTGCGGAGCCACTCCCGCAGCTGCCCGCGGAGTTGCTCCTGTTCCGGCGTCGTGGTCAGGTCCATCGGCCTGCGCCAGCATGACACATGCGTCAGGCTCCCGAACGGGCCGGTGGATAGGCTCCCGCCGATGGACTTCGAGCTCTCCGCCGACCAGGTCGCGCTGCAGGACGCGGCGGCCGGCCTTCTCGAGGGTGCGTGCACGACCGCCCGCGTCCGGGAAGTGGCCGCCACGGATCGCCATCTCGACGACGACCTGTGGGCGGCGATGGCCGAGCAGGGCTGGCCCGCCGTCGAGCGCTCTGCGGACGACGGCGGCCTCGGGCTCGGCATGGTCGAGGTGGCGGTGCTGTGCGAACAGCTGGGACGCCATGTCGCGCCTGTTCCGTTCGCCGGCACCGTCGTGGCGCACGGGGCACTGGTCTCGGCCATGGCCGACGGCGAGCTCGAGGCGAGCGCGGACCTGGCCGGCACCGCGGTCCGGGGGTGGGCGCAACGACTGGCCTCGGGTGATGCCGTCGGTGCGGTGGCGTGGTCGCGACAGGCCGATGCGGTGCGCGCCCGGTGCGACCGGGACGGGACATGGCGCCTGACCGGGCGCGCCGATCCCGTGGTCGACGGGCCGCTGGCCGACCTCGTGGTCGTGTTCGCCGAGGCCGACGGGGCCCCGGCCCTGTTCGCGCTGGCACCGGACGGTGGGGACCGCCCTGTCCCGGAGCCGGCAATGGACCGTACCCGCAGCCTCGGCTGGCTCATGCTCGACGACCGCGCCGCCCTCAAGCTCGGCCACGACCGGGCCGCGGATGCGGTGCTCGACCGGTCCGTGGCCGCGGTGTGCGCCGAGATGCTCGGGGCCGCCGACGTCGTGCTGGCCATGACGGTCCAGTACGCCAAGGACCGTGTCCAATTCGGCAGGCCCATCGGTGGGTTCCAGGCCGTGAAGCACCGGTGCGCGGACATGCTGGTGGACGTGGAGGGCATGCGCTCCGCCGCGTACTACGCGGCGTGGGCCGTGGGCGCGGACGACCCCGAGGCTTCGGCGGCGGCGTCGGCGGCCAAGGTGTGGTGCTCGGACGCGGCGCGCCGCGTCATGGCCTCGGGGCTACAGGTCCACGGCGGCATCGGGTTCACGTGGGAGCACGATCTCCACCTGTTCCTGAAGCGCTCGCAACTGGACCAGGTGAGCTTCGGAGACGCCGTGTACCACCGCGAGCGGATCGCCCGGATACTCAGGCCTCGTGCCGAGGCCGGTCAGCCGGTGTTCTGAGTCGCTCCTTATGGCCGGCTACCGGCGCAGGCGGATGACGGCGAGAGGCGCCGCCAGGGCGACGATGAGCGCGGACCAGGCCATCGACGCCGGCAGGTAGTAGCCGAGCGAGTGACCGAGCGCAGCTTCGGCGGCATGGCCCTCGGTCAGGATCCGCACGGTGTTGACCATGGCCGTGATGGGCTGGTGGTTGGCGAAGGCCTGCATCCACCCGGGCATGGTCGACACCGGGACGTAGGCGCTGGACACGAAGGTCAGCGGGAAGACCAGGAACGACAGGCTCTGCGCCGCCTGCGGGCTCCCCGCGAACAGTCCCAGCGCGACGAAAAGCCAGCAGAAGGCGAAGCCGAACAACGCGCACATGCCGAACGCTTCGAGGGCGGGGCCGACACCGTTGTGGATGCGGAAGCCGATGGCGAAGCCGATTCCCGTGGTGATGGCCAGGCTCAACACGGTGAGCGCGGTGTTGGCCCAGACATTGGCGTCGATGATCGAGAAGCGCGAGATGGGCAGGCTCCGCAGCCGGTCCATGAGACCCAGGCCGAGGTCGTCGGCGACACCGGCCGACGCGCCCATGCCGGTGAAGAGCACGCTGGTGGCCACGAATCCGGGGACCAGGAAGTCGACGTAGCGCAGCGAGCCGGTGTGCGCGACCGCGCCTCCGAAGACGTAGCGGAAGATCAGCAGGAACAGCGCGCCCTGGGCCGTGCCGGCCACGATCAGCTGCGGGGTACGGACGAACTTCTTCACCGTCCTCCCTGCGATGGTGAGGGTCGAGACGACCTGGGAGGCGCCGGGCCGGGCGTGGGGGCCCCCGGGAGCAGGAGATCGCGGCGCCCCGTTGGTCGTGGAGTCGGAGTCGAAGGTCGTGGTGGTCATGGCTCGGTCCTTTCGGGTCAGGCGACGCGGTCGTCGGCGTCGGAACGGGAGTCGGATCCGGAGGTCCCGCCCGCCGGTGTGCCGGTCAGCTTGAGGAAGACCTCGTCCAACGTGGGGTGACGCACGGTGACGTCTTCGATGTCGATGCCGGCGTCGTCGAGCGCCCGCACGACGAGGGCGAGGACCCCGGCCCCCTTGGGGGCGTCGATGGAGCACCGCTGGGTGTCCTCGTCGATCGCAGCCGTCCCGATGCCCAGCCCTTCGAGCACGCCCGCGGCGCGAGCGAGCGCAGACGCCTCTCGCGTGTGGAGGTCGAGCACGTCCGCGCCCACGCGCTGCTTGAGCTCGGCCGGTGAACCCTGCGCCACCACGCGCCCCTCGTCGATGATGACGATGAGCGCGGCGAGGTGGTCGGCCTCGTCGAGGTACTGCGTGGTGAGCAGGACGTCGGTGCTTGCTTCCCCGAGGGCCTTGATGGCCTCCCACAACTCGATGCGGCTTCTCGGATCGAGGCCGGTGGTCGGCTCGTCGAGGAGCAGCAGGCGGGGCGAGCCCACCAGGCTGGCCCCCAGGTCGAGCCGGCGCCGCATGCCGCCCGAGTAGGTCTTGACCAAGCGGTCGCCCGCCTCTGAGAGCCCGAGGCGCTCGAGGATCGCCGCGCTGGCGGCGCGCGCCGAGCGACGGGACTGGCCGTAGAGCCGGGCCACCATGGCCAGGTTCTCCCTGCCGGTCATCATCGCCTCCAAGGCTGCGGACTGTCCGGCCAGGCCGATCATCCGACGCACAGCCTGCGGCTCGCGCACCACGTCGTGGCCGGCCACGGTCAGGGACCCGGCGTCGGGTCGGAGCAGGGTGGCCACGGACCGCACGAACGTGGTCTTCCCCGAACCGTTGGGGCCGAGGATGGCGACGATGCGGCCCGACGGGAGGCTGAGGTCGAGGTCCGCCAGGGCGGTGACGCGTCCGAAGCGCTTGGTGAGGCCGCGGGCCTCGATCAGGGCGGTCATGGATGGTTCCTCTCTGTCTCTCTGGGTCCCGCATCACCGCGGGCCTGTCGATGTTCAGGTCCGCGTCCGTGCGGAGGTGTCGGACCTGTCTGAGGGGTCGATCCGTGCCGGTGTCCTACGCTGTGGGTGCAGCCCCGAGCGAGGTTCCTGCGGAATCGACCTCGTGGTTCACATGCCCCGGGGTCGCGTGCTCGAACACGCGGCCCCGTGGCGTTTTAAGACTCTGTGCTCGAAGACTCTGTGCTCGAAGACTCTGTGCTCGAAGACTCTGTGCTCGAAGAATCTGAGTGCGCCCCTTCCCCTTTGACCACGGTGTTGGCGGGAGAGTCGGATGAGCCGAATTGCCGAACGGCGGCTGAGCCGAAGTGCTCCGCGGCGTCCGGGCCGACGGCGGCGGCCGACGCGCTGAATGCGCGCCACAGCTCGAGGCCGTCGAGCGAGCCGTCGTCGATCTCCTTGATCAACCGGCGCACGAAATCGAGCTCTGCCTCCATGACCTTCTCTTCGTACTCCCCCTCGAGCTCGAACAGGCGCGGCAGCCCCGCGTCGGCGGCGGCCCGGTACGCGGCGCGGACCTGTGTCAGACGGATCTCGAGAGCCAGGGCACGCTGGCGCAGCGCCTCGAGCGCGTCCTGGGTGTCGAGGGCGGGGAGGAAGGAGAGCCCCGCCATGAAATGGGGGTACTCCTTGGCCGGGACGGCGATCAGCTCCGTGAGCCAGTCGGTGAGCTCCCGGGCTCCCGCGTCGGTGATCTCATAGACGGTCCGCTCCGGACGTCGGCCCTCCCGGATGGTGTCCCGGGCCCGGATCAAGCCCCGGTTCTCGAGCGAATCCACCACCGCGTACAGCGATCCGTAATTGAGGCGGACGCTCTCGTGCTTGGCCCGCGACCGCAGGGTCTGGGCCACCTCGTAGGGGTGCATGGGACGCTCGTAGAGGCAGACCAGTACCGCCAGGGCCAGGGGATTGGAGCGGGCCGAGCGGGGCATGGAGTCAGAGTACTCTATTCAGAGTGCTCTGACAAGAGGAAAGCAGGACCCCGGACCCCCGACCCCGGACCGGACCCCGGACCGGACCCCGGGTTACCTGGCCCGGCGCAACTCGGCGGCCATGGTGCGCAGGGTTCTGCGGTCGGGCTTGCCTGCCGCCAGGACCGGCAGGGCATCGAGCTGCACCACCATCTCGGGGGTCTTGAAGCGGGTCACGCCTCGCGCCACGAACCACTCCCGGCACGCGGCGAGGTCGAAGGACGCGGTGGCTTCGACGAATGCGGCCACCCGCTCGCCGACTTCCGGGTCCGGCACCGCCACCGCCACGGCGTGGCGGACGTCGGGGTGCGCTTCGAGGACCGCTTCGACTTCCGAAGCGGAGATGTTCTCGCCGGCGCGGATGATGATGTCGGAGAGCCGCCCCACCACCCGGAGCCAGCCCTCTTCGTCGAGCACGCCGAGGTCACCGGTGCGGAACCACCGGCCCCGGCCCGAGAGGACCAGGGTGGTGGCCAGCGGGTCGGCGTAGCCGGCGAAGAGCTCGGGGCCCCGCAGCCACAGCTCGCCCACCGCGCCCGGCCGGAGGCGAGCCGAGGTCTCGGGGTCGTGCACCTCGAGCTCGACGTCTCCGAGGGCGCGCCCGTCGGTGTCCCGGGCCCGCTCGACGCTGTCGCCGGGGCCCGAGGTCGTGACCGTCGGCGCCTCGGTGGACCCGTAGGTGCGCTTCACGCGACATCCGAAGGACTCGCTCGTGGCGTCCACGAAGGCGGGGCTCACCGAGGCCCCTCCCGTCGACACCAGCCGCAGGCTGCGCACACGCTCGCGCCGGAAGCCGGCCGTCGCCGCCATCTGCGAGAAGAACACGGGGGGAGCACCCATGAACGAGACGCGCTCCTCCTCGATCCGGCGCACGCCCTCGTCGGGATCCCAGGCCGCCATGAGGACGGCGGGGATCCCCGCCGCCGACGGGATGAGCACCCCGTTGAGCAGTCCCGAGACGTGCGCCAACGGTGCGGGCATGAGGACGGCGTCGCTCTTGTCGAGCCCGTGCACGCCCACCATGAGGGCGGCCTTGTACCCGAGGCCGCGATGGGTGTGCAGCGCCGCCTTGGGCACGCCGGTGGACCCCGAGGTGAACAGCACGACGGCGATGTCCGTGGCCCGGGCGGGGCTCTGGTGCGCGGCCATGGCAGGCGCAGGACCGACAACGTCCAACAGCGCTTCGGGACCCTCGCCGCCGGTGATGAGCGCGTCGGGCCAGTGCGCCGCGGGCATGCCCGCGCTCGTCAGGACCAACACCGGGTGCACCTGATCGAGCGCGGCCTGCACCTCGGCACCGCCCAGCCGGTGGTGCAGGGGTGCGGCCACGGCGCCGAGGCGCCAGCACGCCCGGTAGAGGAGGAAGGGGGCGGCGCCGTTGGGCATCTGCCAGCTCACGACGTCCCCCCGCCGGACACCGGACGCGGCCAACGAGCCTGCCACCGCGGCGACGCCGGCCTCGACGGCGCCGGGGTCGAGACGACCCGTGGCGTCGACCACGGACGCGCCCCCGCCCGAGAAGGTGGCGTCGAGCGCTCCCCGGTCCCAGGCCCCGCCGGTCTGCCGGTACCGTGCCGCCCGGGCCTGTACCAACGTCGGGCGGAGCCGCTGTCCCGGACGCGTCGACGCCGTACGGAGCGGGGCCATCCGGCCAACGCTACCGCCGCGTCGGTTGCCCTAACCTGACGCCGTGGTCAGAGAACGCGCCGCGTCCCGGACGCATATCGTGGCCCCGCCCGAGGTGGCCGAGCGGGTGGCGTTGGCCCCGCCGCCGGGCGAGGCACCGCTGCCGGCCCCGAACGCCGCCGCGCTGCTGCGCCGCAACGGCACCGACCCCGCCTTCGCCTCCCGCCCGGCGTTGCGCTTCGGCGAGCGGGTGTGGACCCACGCCGAGGCCTACGGCGAGATGACCAGGTACGCGGCGCTGTTCCTCGACCGGCTCGACCCGGCCCGTCCGCCGCATGTGGCCGTGCTCCTCGACAACACCCCCGAGTACGTCTTCTGCCTGGGCGGCGCGGGCCTGGCCGGCGCGGCCGTCGTGGGCCTCAACCACACCCGGCGCGACGAGCACCTGCTGGCCGACATCGGCTACACCGACGTCCAGCTGCTCGTCACCGAGCCGCGCCACCAGGAGCTGCTCGAGCCGGTGGCGGGCGATCTGGCGCTACCGGGCGGTCTGTTCGTGTCGGAGCGCTTCGCCGACGGGGACGACCCGCCGCGCACCATGGGCGAGCCGCTGGGCGCGGCCCTCGAGCGGTGGGCGCCGGGGACCGGGGACCCCGGCCTCGAGCCCGACGTGGAGACGCTGTGGGTGTTGCTGTTCACCTCGGGCACCTCGTCCGCGCCCAAGGCGGTGCGTTGCACCCAGCGGCGGCTGCTCACCACCGGGAACCGGATGACGATGGTGCTCGACGTCGGCCCCGACGACGTCGGCTATCTCGCCATGCCCCTCTTCCACTCCAACTCGCTCATGGTGGGGCTGGCGCCGGCTCTCGTGGCCGGGGCCTCGGTCGGGCTCGCCCGGCGCTTCAGCGCCTCGCGCTTTCTGGAGGACGTGCGCCGGTACGGGGCCACGTGGTTCAACTACACCGGCAAGCCCCTCGCCTACCTGCTGGCCACCCCGGAACGACCCGACGACGCGCGAGAACCCGCTGCGGCTGGCCTACGGCAACGAGGGCTCCCCCCACGTGGTGGAGGCGGTGGCCAAGCGGTTCGACGTCGCGGTGGTGGACGTGTTCGGCTCGACCGAGGGCGGCATCGCTCTCGACCGCTCGGGCGGGGTGCCGCGGGGATCGGTGGGCAAGCTCCGCCAGGGGATCAAGGTGGTCGACCCCGACGGCAACGAGCGGCCCCGCGCCGTGTTCGACGCCGAGGGCCGCCTCCTCAATGCGGACGAGTGCGTAGGCGAGATGGTCAACGTCGGGGGGGTGGGCCCCTTCGAGGGGTATTACCGCAACGAGGAGGCCATGGCCCGCACCACCCGCAACGGTTGGTACTGGAGCGGCGACCTCGGGTACGTCGACGACGAGGGTTGGATGTACTTCGCGGGACGGACCTCGGACTGGCTCCGGGTCGACGGCGAGAATTTCCCGGCCGCGCCCATCGAAGCCATCGTGGCCCGCCACCCCGACGTCGTGCTGGCCTCGGTCTACGGCGTCCCCGACGTGGACTCCGGGGACCAGGTGATGGCGGCGCTGGTTCTGCGCGAAGGGACGAGCTTCGACCCCGCCGCCTTCGCGTCGTGGGTCGACGCCCAGAGCGACCTGAGCCCGAAATGGCGCCCCCGCTACGTGCGGTTGTGCGCGGCACTTCCCACCACGCCCACCAACAAGGTGCTCGTGCGCACCCTCGTGCACCAGAAGTTCCGGGCCGACCGCGTCGGGGGGGAGCCGGTGCTGGTGCGTGGCCGGGGCGAGGAGCGCTACCGGGCCTTCGGGCCCGACGAGGAGTCGGTGCTGCACGACGCCTTCGTCGAGAGCGGGCGCGTCCAGGCGTGGGACCTGTAGCCACGGGCGCGGGCGCGGGCGCGGGCGTGGCCGCGGGCGGGGGCGCGGGCGCGGGCGGGGGCGCGGGCGCGGGCGACATCGACCCGGGCGCCGGGCGCGGACCCGGACCCGGACGCGGACCGGAACGCCGGGAACGGTAGGACCTGAAGGATCGCGTGGACCTCTCGCTCACCGAAACCGAGCAACGGTTCGCGCGCGACGTGCGGGATTGGCTCGAGGCCAACGTCGTGATCCCTCCCGACACCGAGGACGTGGCCGAGTCCGTGGCATGGGGCCGCGCCTGGCAGGCCAAGCTGGCCGGTGCCGGATGGGTCGGGATCAACTGGCCCGAGGACTACGGGGGACGGGGCGCGTCCCCCGTCGAGGTCGCCATCTTCAACGCCGAGTACGCGCGCAGCGGCGCGCCCCAGCTCGTGAACCGCGTCGGCATCAACCTGGCCGGTCCCACGCTCCTGGCGCACGGCACGCCCGAGCAGTGCCGGCGGTGGTTGCCCGCCATCGTCAGCGCCGAGGAGATCTGGTGCCAGCTCTTCAGCGAGCCGGGAGCGGGCTCGGACCTGTCGGGGCTCGTCACCCGGGCCGCCCCCGACCCCGACGCCGACCCCGACTCCGACCCCGACTCCGGCTCCGGCGGGTGGCGCGTCAGCGGCCAGAAGGTGTGGACGTCGTACGCGCAGTTCGCCCGCTACGGGTTGTGCCTGGCGCGCACCGAGCCCGGGACGTCGGGGCCCCGGGGGTTGTCGCTGCTGGTGGTGGACATGCAGTCCCCCGGCGTCGACATCCGCCCCCTCGTGCAGATCACGGGGGAGGCCGAGTTCAACGAGGTCTTCCTCGACGGGGTCGCGGTGCCCGCCGGGCACCTGGTGGGCCCGGCCGGCCAGGGCTGGGCGGTGGCGTCGACGACACTCGCCCACGAACGCGGCACGAACTTCCCCTTCAAAGAGGAGGTCGTGCACGAGGGCTACCTGACGCGTCTGTTCGCCGAGGCCGCCCGCAACGGCACCCTCGACGACCCCGCGATCGCCGACGCGCTGGTCGACGCCTACGTGGAGCTCGTGGTGCTGCGCACGCACAACTGGCGCACCCTGTCGAAGCTGGCGCGCGGCGGCGAGCCGGGGCCCGAGTCGAGCTGGGTGAAGCTGACGTGGTCCGACATGACCCAGCAGCTCTCCGAGGCCGCCCTCGCCGTCGAGGGCCCCGCGTCGGGGATGTGGGGCCCGTGGCAACGCCAGTGGCTGTGGTCCAAGGCCGCCAGCATCGCCGGCGGCACGTCGGAGGTGCAGCGCAACGTGATCGGGGAGCGCATCCTGGGGCTGCCCCGCGAACAAAGGAGGTAGGAGTGCCCGTCCACTACGAGCCCGGCGACGACCATGTGGTGTGGATCACCATCGACCGTCTGGCCTCGATGAACAGCCTCGACATGGAGCATTTCGCTCAGCTGCGCGGCGCGTGGGACCGATTCGGCGCGGACGAGGACGCGTGGGTGGCGATCATCACCGGCGTCGGCAACGCCTTCTGCACCGGTGCGGACCTCAAGACCTACATCCCGCAGGTGACCAAGCTCCAGAAGGAGATCTCCACGCGCCAGGTCGAGGAGCTCGACGGGTACCGGATCGACGACGGGGTGAAGGCGGTGCTGCGGGGCGTGAAGCTCTACAAGCCGATCATCGCCGCCGTGAACGGGGCGTGCGTGGCGGGCGGGATGGAGATGCTCGGCGGGTGCGACCTGCGCGTGGCGGTACCCGAGGCGTACTTCGGGGTCATGGAGCCCAAGCGCGGGCTCTTCGCCGGCGGGGGCACAACGGTGCGGCTGCCCCGCCAGATTCCCTTCCCCGCCGCCATGGAGTTCCTGCTGTGCGCGGACCGCGTCCCGGCCGCCACCGCGCTCGCCTACGGGTTGCTCAACGCCGTGGTCCCCGCCGAGCAATTGCGGGACAAGGCCCTGGAGTACGCGCACCGCATCACCGCCAACGGGCCCTTCGCCGTGCGCAAGACCAAGGAGAGCGTGCTCCGGGGTCTGGCTGTGGACATGAAGGAGGCGTACCGGATCGAGTCCGCCATCGCCACCGAGGTCTTCTCCAGCGAGGACGCCAAGGAAGGCCCCGCCGCCTTCGTCGAGAAGCGGCCGCCGCGCTGGACCGGGCGCTAGGCCGGCCCGAGCCGCCACACACGCCCGAACAGACACGCCAGAACACACGCCTGCGCGAGAGCCGGAGGACAGAGTCGTGGAGCACGCGACGCTCGAGGATGCGGTAGCGCACCACGTGCGCCCCGGTGACACCGTGCAGGTGTTGTGCGGGCACAGTCGCTGGACCGCCGCCGCGCGCGAGATGGCGCGCCAGCACTGGGGCGGGGACGCCGGCTTCACGCTCGTGATGCTCAGCCTGAGCTCGCTGGGTGCCCTGTTCTTCCGCGGCGGCTTGGTGCGCAAGGTCGTGACGACCTACTCGGGCGACACGTTCCCCACCTACACACCCAACCCGGTCTTCCAGGAGGCCTACGCCTCGGGCGCGGTCGAGGTCGAGCACTGGTCGATCCTCACCTTCACCCAGCGCCTCGAGGCCGCGGCGCGCGGGCTACCCGCGGTCGTCACCGGGTCTCTGCAGGGGTCGTCGATGGCGTCGAACGAGGCGTTCACGGTGGCCGACACCGCTTTCGGGCCGGTCGGGCTCCTGGCGCCGCTCGTGCCCGACGTGACCCTCGTCCACGGGGCGGTCGCCGATCGCGACGGGAACGTGGCGCTGTCGGAGCCGCTGCTCGAGGGGGCGTGGGGGGCGTGGGCGGCGCGCCGTGGCGTGGTGGCCACGGTCGAACGCGTGGTGGAGAGCCTCGAGGCGCTCGGGCACCGGGTCAAGATCCCCGCTCATCGCGTCCTGGCCGTGGTCGAGACGCCCTTCGGGGCTCATCCCGGCGGCCTGTACGCGCCGGGGCTTCCGGTGGGCTCGTACGGCGAGGACATCCCGTTCTGGGTCGAGGCGCGCGCCGCGACGCGCCGGGACCTCGACGCCTGGGCCCGGCACTGGGTGCTCGAGCCGGCCGACCACGACGGGTACCTCGAGCGGCTCGGGCGCGAGCGCCTCGACTGGTTGTCGTCGCGCACCGACCCCGGGTCCTGGCGCCAGGACGCCGAGGCCCACCCCGTCGACCCGACCGACGCGGTGGCGCCCAGCCGGTGGGAGCACGCCGCGGCCTACGGGGCGAGAGAGCTCGAGGCCGTCGCCGGCGCCCTCGCCGCCGACGCCGTGCTGGCCGGCGCGGGGGTCGCCAACCTGGCCGCGTGGGTGGCCGTGGCCCGGGCACGTGCCGCGGGGAGCGCGATCAGGCTCACGGCCGAGCTCGGCATGTGGGGCTACACCCCGACGCCCGCCGACCCCTACATCTTCAACCACCGCGTCTTCCCCGGCACCCCCATGCTCGTCGACGCCTCGACCGTGCTGGGCATGGTCGTCGGCGGTCCGGGCACTCGCACCATCGCCTGCCTGGGCGCCGCCCAGGTCGACCGGGACGGAAACCTCAACTCGACGCTGATCCCGGGCGGGCCCTTCCTGGTGGGGTCCGGGGGGGCCAACGACGTGGCCAGCCGCGCCGCCGCGTGCGTGGTGGTGGCGCTGGCGCGGCCCGACCGGCTCGTGGAGCGGGTGGGTTTCGTCACCAGTCCCGGGGACCGTGTGGCCAGTGTCGTCACCGACCTCGGGGTGCTGCGCCGGCTCGACGGCACGTTGCGGATCGCGGCGGTGCCGGCCGGCCCCGGCCCGGTGTCCGAGCGGGTGCGGGCCCTGGCCGATGCCTGTGGGTGGGACGTCGCCGTGGCGTCGTCGGTGAGTGAGCTCGACCCGGTGAGCCCCGACGAGGTGCTCGCCCTTCGCCGCTACGACCCCGAGCGCCTGTTCCTGTCCTGATCCGGTCTGACCCAGTCCGATCCGGTCTGACCCAGTCCGATCCGGTCCGGATCCTGTCGCGATCCGGTCCGAAGGCTGTTGCTTCGACACGACAGGCGGTGGCCGTCCAGCGCACGCCCGGGCTACAGTGACAAAAGCACGAACTGACATAGGCGTCAGGCATGACGTCGATCCGGGGCCTCGCCGGGCACCATCGGGCCTGGTCCCGTGGTGACGGTGACAGGGGAGAGGGGGACCGATGTCGCGCAGTCGGCGAGGGAGATTCGCGACTGTGACCGGGGCGCTTCTCGCGCTCGCCATCGGGCTCTCCGCGTGCGGGAACGCTACCCAAAAGGCCAGCTCCGGCGGCAGCGGCGACCCCGGGGTCACCTCGAACTCCATCACCGTGGGCAGCATCGCCAACGTGAGCGGTCCGCTGTCCTCGGGCTTCGCCCCCATCGTCAACGGTGTCGAGGCCTACTTCTCGATGATCAACGCCGAGGGCGGGGTCGACGGCCGCAAGCTCAAGCTGGCCTACCAGGAGGACGACCAGGGCAGCCCCACCGTCGACCTCACCGTGTCCCAGCAGCTCGTGCAGCACGGCGTGTTCGCGGTGGTGGGCGTGGCGACACCGTTCTTCGGAGGGGCCAAGTACCTCGCCCAGCTGGGCGTGCCGACCTTCGGCTACGCCGTGTCCACCGACTGGCAGGACCGGCCTTCGCTCTTCGCGGACTACGGCTCGGTGCTGTGTTTCCCGTGCGGCGCGCCGGGAGACGCGTACCTGGCACAGCAACTGGGCGCCCAGTCGATCGCCGTGGTCGCCTACGGCGTGCCCCAGTCGGCGGCCGCCTGCTCGGCCGCGGTGACGGGCATGCGCCAGGCGGGCCTCAACGTCTCGTTCACCGACCTGAACCTCGTCTACGGCGGGGACCCCACCCCTGACGTCCTGCAGATGAAGGCCAAGGACGTGGACATGCTGTTCACGTGCCTGGACGTCAACGGGAACGTGGCCTTCGCCCGCGCCATCAGCCAGAACGGCCTCACCATGAAACAGGTGTGGTTCAACGGCTACGACCGCGGCACGTTGGCCCAGTACGGGTCGATCATGAACGGGGTGTACTTCGGCCTGCAGCACGTGCCCTTCGAATCCGCCCTGGCCCAGCCCGGGCTGTACCCCGGGCTCGACACCTACATCAAGGAGATGCAGAAGTACCAGCCCAAGTACACCTACGAGGAGGTGTCGATGGACGGGTGGATCGCGGCCGACCAATTCGTCACCGGCCTCAAAGCGGTGGGCAAGAACCTGACCCAGAAGAAGTTGGTGGCGGCGATCAACAAGGAGACCGCCTACAACGGGGCCGGGCTCACGACGCCGGTCAACTGGACCAAGAACCACTTCAGCGCCCCGCCGCCGTACTGCCAGACCGACGTCCAGGTGGTGAACGGCCACTTCGTGCCGGCCTTCGTCCAGTCCAACGGCCAGGTCTTCCAGTGCTTCGACGAGGGCAGCACCGCTCTGGTGCCGCCGTTGCCCGGTACGCCCGGCCCCCCCGGGACCTGATCCGCTCAGTGGGATCGCCGATCCGGTGAACGTGCAGCGTCCGGGGGGACCATGAGCCAGTTCCTGAGCTACGCCATCCCGGGCATCCCCTACGGGTGCAACTTCGCCCTCATGGCGGTGGGCCTGGTGCTCACGTTCCGGGCCACGGGGGTGTTCAACCTGGCCTTCGGGGCGCAGGCGTTCCTGGCCGCCTTCATCTTCGATCTCCTGGTGCGCAGCAGCCACCTCCCGGTGGGGGTGGCCTTCATCGTGTCGGTGCTGGTGCTGTCCCCGCTGCTCGGTCTGGCCTTCGACCGGTTCCTGTTCCGCCACATCCCCACCGCCTCCACCACGGCCAAGCTGGTGTCGTCGCTCGGGCTGCTCATCGCCATCCCCCAGACCCTGCCGATCTTCTTCGGCAACGGCGAACGGGAGAACCCTCCCAACCTGTGGCTCAACCCCAACCACGTGTACCTCCACGTCTTCTCGACGCCCATCAACGGCGGCGAGGTCACGACCACCGTGATCACGGTGGTCGTGGTGGCGGCGGTGGTGGCCATGTTCCGCTGGACCGCCATCGGGCTGCAGATGCGCGCCGTGGTGGAGAGCCGCCGCATGGCCCAGCTCGAGGGGATCAACGCCCCCCGGGTGGCGGCCGGGGCGTGGGCCCTCTCCAGCGTCCTGGCCGGCCTGGCCGGCGTGCTGCTGCTCCCCCTCACGGCCTCGCTCAACCCCGAGGACCCGCTCCAGTTCACCGCGCTCCTCGTGGCGGGCCTCACCGCCGCCGCCATTGCGAGCATGCGCTCGCTGCCCATCGCCCTGGCGGCCGCGATCGGTCTGGGCGTCGTCGAGAACCTGTTGAGTGGCTATCTTCCCTCCGGGGGGGTCCTGGCCCAGACGGTCGTACCCGCCTTCCCCTTCGTGGTGCTGGTGGGGACCCTGCTGCTCAACCCCGGCCTGCGACGGTTGGACCTGAGCTCGGATCCGCTCGCGGCGTGTGACCCACCGCCGGCGCCGCCGTCAGTGTCGATCCGCGACCCCCGTCTGGCCGTCCCCACCCGGGTCGGCTTCTGGCTGCTCGTGGTGGCCTTCCTGGCCTCGAGCGTGACGTGGGCCCCCATCACCTACGTGACGGCGTTCGACGAGGGTCTGTGCGTCTCGATCATCTGCCTGTCCATCACGCTGATCACGGGCATGAGCGGGCAGCTCTCGCTGTGCCAGGCGGCCTTCGCCGGCGTGGGCGCCTTCGCGGCGGGCCAGTTCGCGGCCCACCTGGGGCTCCCGGTCCTCATCGGCGCCGTGGTGGGCGGACTGCTGGCGGCCGTGGTGGGGACGATCGTGGCTGTCGTCGCCATCCGGGTGTCGGGCCTGCTGCTCGCCCTCGTCACCCTGGCCTTCGCGCTGTTCGCCGACCAGTCGCTCTTCCAGTACTCGTGGTCGGGGGGAGGCCTCACCGGTGTGACCGTGCCCCGTCCGGTGCTGGGCTCCTTCAACTTCGGGTCGGACCGGTCGTTCCTGATCGTCTGCTTCCTGGCGCTGGTGCTGTGCAGCATCCTGGTGCTCCTGGTGCAGCGGGGGACCGTGGGCCGGTACCTGGCCGCCATGCGGGGGAGCCCCACCGCCGCGGCCACCATGGGCATCAACTTGAGGACGGCGCGCCTCACCGTCTTCGCCATGTCGGCGGGCATCGCCGGATTCGGCGGGGCGTTGTACGCGTCGGTCCTCAACAACGTGAACGCCACCTCGTTCGAGTACGTGTACTCGCTCGTCTTCGTGGTGGTGGTGATCACCACCGGGTCCCGGACGGTGGAGGGTGCGATACAGGCGGGCATGGCCTACAGCATCTTCGCCCTCATCCTCGCCCTGTACGTGCCGACGCGCTTCGCCGGCATCGAGCCCATCCTCTTCGCCTTCGGGGCTATGACCTACGCCGCGCACCCCGAGGGCATCGTCGAGTACCAGAAGAGCAGGTGGATGGTGCGCGTGAGCAAGGTCTTCGCCGCGTACGACACGCGCGCCGCGCCCGCAAGTCGGGGCCTCCGGTGGGCGAGTCCGGAGGCGCAGTGGAGGGGTACGCGCAGGCGCTGCCGGCTGTGAGCATCTCCTCGGTGAAGGGGTTCCGTGGCTGAGCGCCACACCCCCGACCCGGCGTCCGGCCCGGTCTTCGGGCCGGACGCCGGACCCGACGTCGCGTCGGCGTCCGCACCCGTCGCCCGACCTGGTTTCCCGTCGGGCTCCGCGTCGGCTCCGGGGTCCGGTCCCACGCCGGTCTCTCCACCGGTCTCGCCACTGGTCTCGCCACTGGTCTCGGCACCGTCGTTCGCTGCGCCGGGCGCCGAAGGGCCGGGCCCGCTGCTCGACGCACGACAAATCTCCATCCGGTTCGGCGGGATCGCGGCGCTCAAGGACGTGTCGCTGACCATGGACGCCGGCGAGGCGGTGGGGCTGGTGGGCCCCAACGGCGCGGGGAAGACCACGCTGTTCAATTGCCTGTGCGGGCAGCTCCGCCCGAGCGGGGGGACGGTGTCGTTCGACGGTCACGTCCTCGACGACATGCCTGCGCACCAGAGGGCGAGGCTCGGGATCCGTCGTACGTTCCAGCGCGTGGAGGTGTTCCCGGAGCTGTCGGTGCGCGACCACATGATCGTGGCCGAGCGGGCCCGCCGGGGGGACGGGGCGTTGTGGAAGGACCTGCTCAACATGGCCAAGCCCCGTCGCGAGGAGCTCGACAACGTCGAGAAGGTCCTCGACCTCGTGGGGCTGACGGAGATGGCCGACGTGCCGGTGGCCGCGCTCAGCCTGGGGCATTGCCGGTTGGTCGAACTGGGTAGAGCGTTGTGTGGTGAGCCCCGTCTCCTCATGGCGGACGAGCCGTCGTCCGGACTCGACATGACCGAAACCGCCGCCCTCGCCACGGTGCTGCGCGGCGTGCAGCGCGATCACGGCATGGCCGTGTTGCTGGTGGAACACGACATGGAGATGGTGCGGGCCGCGGTCGACCGGGTCGTGGTGCTCGACGTCGGGGAGATCATCGCCCAGGGGTCCTTCGAGACGGTCGTGGCCGACCCCGAGGTGCGCCGGGCCTATCTGGGGCGCACGGCGTGAGCACCCCCATCCTCGAGCTCGAAAACGTCTCGGCGTCCTACAGCACGTACCGCGCGCTGTTCGGGGTGTCGTTGAGTGTCCCCGAAGACGGGATCATCGCCCTCGTGGGCTCGAACGGCGCCGGGAAGTCGACGCTGGCCCGGGTGGTCTCGGGCCTGGTGCCCGTGAGCGGCGGCACCATCCGCGTGGCCGGTGAGGACGTGAGCATGTACTCCGCCCACCGCATCGCCCGGTTGGGCGTGGTGCACGTCCCCGAGGGCCGTGCCATCTTCTCGTCGCTCAGTGTCGAGGAGAACCTGACGGTGAGCTTCAGCCGTCGGGTGGGGCGCAAGGGGACGTCCGAGGCGCTGGCGCGCGCGTACCGGGCGTTCCCGGTCCTGGCCGAGCGCCGCAAGCAGCTCGGGGGGACGCTGTCGGGTGGCCAGCAACGGATCCTTTCGCTGGCCAAGGTGCTGGCGGTCCCACCCAAGTTGCTCATCGTGGACGAGCTCTCGCTCGGCCTGGCGCCGGTCATCGTGGACCAGGTCTACGACGGGCTGAATGCCATCCATGACGAGGGGTGCGCGCTCCTGGTCGTGGAGCAGCAGGTGGACCGCGTGCTCGCCATCGCGGACCGCGCCGTGCTCCTGGTCAAAGGCGCGGTGGCGTGGGAGGGGCCGGCCCGCGACGCACGCCCCACCCTCGAGGCCTGGATGCTCGGGGGAGGCCCGTCGGTGAACGGGGTCGCGGCGGTCTCCACCAACGGGGCGGGCCCCCAGTCGTATGTGGCCGCGCCGACGCTGGCGCCCCAGACGTTGCCGGACACGACACCACGGGCGGGCTCCGGCCCGCCGGCACAGGGTGGTCCCGGTGCGCAGGCGCCGAGCGGTCCCGGCGCGCAGCCGCAGGGGGGCTCTGCCGCATCGGCGTCCGCGCCGGCCCGCCCCGGTGCACCCGCGCAACCTGGTCCTGGCGGTGCTCCGCGGCCCGCGCAGTCTGGTCCCGGCGCGCCGGCCCCGGCCCAAAACGGCCCGGGCGCGCCCGCCCAGGGCGAGCCTCGGGACAGCACCGACCACCCGCCCGACCTCTGGGTGGTGGGGCCGACCTTCCCGAACACGAACTGATCGAGAGCGAGGGCTGACCGGATGGGATTGCTCGACGACAGGGTGGCGGTGGTCACCGGCGCAGGCGGCGGCATCGGCCGTGAGATCGCACTCTGTCTGGCTTCGGAGGGGGCCCGCGTCGTGGTCAACGACCTCGGCACGTCCCTCGACGGTGCTGGTGCCGCGCAGGGGCCGGCGGCGGAGACGTGCCGGCTCATCGAGGACGCAGGGGGGAAGGCGGTCCCCAACGGCGAGTCCGTGGCCGACTTCGACGGAGCCGGACGCATCATCGACCAGGCGGTCGACACGTTCGGGTCGATCGACATCCTGGTGAACAACGCCGGCATCGTGCGCGACCGGACCTTGGTGAAGATGACGTCGGACGACTACGACGCCGTCATCGCGGTGCATCAGAAGGGCACCTTCAATTGCACGCGCCACGCCGCGCTCCACATGCGCGACGCTGGATACGGGCGCATCGTGAACATCACGTCGTCGGCCGGATTACGGGGGAACTTCGGCCAGAGCAACTACGGCGCGGCGAAGGCCGCCATCATGGGCATGACCTTCGTCTGGGCGCTCGAGCTCGGCAAGTACGGGATCACCGTCAACGCGGTGGCTCCCGCCGGTCTCACCCGCATGACGGAGAACCTGTTCGGGGGGGCCGAAGCGCCACCCGACCAGGACCCCGCGCTCAACGCCCCTCTCGTGGCGTTCCTGGCGTCGGAGCAGGCGAGCTACGTGAACGGCCAGGTGCTCGGGCGCACCGGGTACGCGTACACCATCTTCCAGACGCCTCGACAGGTCGCCGCGATGTGGCGCGACGGCGGGTGGTCGCCGGCCGAGGTGGCCGAGCACTTCCACGAGGTGCTCGGACAGCACCTCCAGCCGGTGGGGATGCCCGCGCACCCCCTGCTGGGTAAGAAGGACGGCGGCTGAGCCGCTCCTACTGCGCCGCTCCTAACGAGCCGTTCTTACTGCGCCGGCTCGAGCACGACCACTGGGATCTCGCGGTCGGTGTTCTTCTGGTAGTCGTCGTAGGCGGGCCATGCGGCGGTGGCACGCGGCCACCACAGGGCGCGCTCCTCGGGACTGGCGCTGTGTGCTCGGAGCTCCATGACCTTCCCGCCGTCCTGAAGAGTCACCTGGGGGTCGGCCAGCAGGTTGAGGTACCACACCGGATGCTGCGGCGCGCCACCCATCGACGCCACCACCACGTAGCGCCCGTCGTGCTCGACCCGCATGAGCGGGGTCTTGCGCACCGCACCGGTCTTGCGGCCCCGGGTCGTCAGGATGATGACGGGCTTCCCCTCGAGGGTTCCGCCTTCCTTGCCGTCTGTCGACTCGTACAGCGCCACCTGCTCGGAGATCGGGCCCCACGGGCTGGGTTCGTACGCTCCCTCGAATGGCATCGGCACGCTCCGTTCTGTCGGGCACGCGGTGCCCACCGTCGACGTCGCCCGGCCGACGGCGGGCCCGGGTAACGGGCACGTCAGAGTCTTGCACCTCCGAACGAGCTCGCTGCCACGGTGTCGGTGACGCCCGGTTGCACCAGCTCTCGCATGCATCAGGTTGCGACGCGCGCACCAGCTTCGGGCGCGCACCAGCGTCCCGGGCGCGGCGATCGCCACCGCGCCCGCGTCAGCTGGTGTCGGTCTCGAACGGTGGTTGGGGCTCGGACGCGCCACCGGTGTCGGAGCGAGTCCCGATCTCCGCCGGTGGCTCGGTTGCGAAGGGGGTGCCGGTCTCGAAGGCCGCACCCCCGGGCGGGGCCCGCAACTCCCAGGCCCCGGGACCACCGCCGAGCTCGTAGCCCTCGTAGCTGATGAGGTCGTGGTGCCACCCACACACCCGGGCCAGGTTGTCGAGGCTGGTGGTCTTGCACACGACGTAGTCCACGTCGAAGTGGTGGTTCTGCAGGCCCTGGGCGACGTCGCACTCGGGCACCACGCAGGTGGGGTCGCGCTCTTCGAGGGCGCTTTGGACATGGGCGGGGACGGTCCTGCCCACGTGGCACACCGACACGACGTCCACGCCGTCGACGACGAGCGCCTTCACGGTGGCGTCCGAGAGCTGGCGACGGGCTACGGCCACCGGCACCGGCCCCACCCCGGGGATGACACAGGTCTCGCCCCCCTCGGCGTGGCCCCGGCGCAGCGCGGCGGCGTCGACCCGGATGCTCACCGTGGCCCGGGGTGATGATGCCTTGGCCCCCCCGGCCGCCACCGCCTCGCCACACACCAGGGCCACCAGGGCGTCGGCCAGATAGGCGGCGGGAGGCTCGGGGTTCTGGGCCTTGCGGGCCCGGTGGAAGCGGGCGTCGGCCTCGGGGCGCAGCACCGAGAGGAGCGTGCCCCCGGCGTCGGGGGTGAGCCGGGCGTCGAGGCGGAAGGCCCCGTCGGGATCGGTCCAGTGCCGCACGGCGCGCGAGGCGCGGATGGCGTTGTAGCGGGCCAGCTCCTCGGCGACAGAATGTGCCCCGGCCCGCACCGAGGCGGCGGTGGCTTTGAGGCCCTTCAAGGAACGGGTGGCGGCCGCGTGGAGCAGCTCGGTCTCGGTGCGCGGGTCTCGGACCGCGGCCGAGGCGATGACTTTGAGCTGGGGGGCCGACAGCTCGCCCCGGCGCAACGCCTCGGAGGTCTCGGGCAAGCACCCCAAGGCGGCCGAGGTCTCGAGGGCCCCGATGGCCTCGCCCATGCCGGTGCCGGTGGTGGCCGCCATCCACGACGCCGCCGAGCGATGCCCGGCGTCGCGCCACACCATGGACTGGGCGGCCCGTTCGGCGTAGAGGACCTTGCCCGACGCCCCCAGGCGCTCGATCTCGGCGAACAGCGCCACGAGCTCGGCGGCCTTGGCGCTCGTGACCCGGTCGGGGTCGGCATCGGCCAGATGGCGGGAGAGCTCCCGGCGGGCGTTGTCCAGAGCGGCGAGCACAACGCCACTCTGCCATGGGGGTGTATCAGTACCCCCTGGGTGTCAATCGAAATACATGAGACGCGTGAGTCTCATAGGCCTGACGGGACGAATGAGGTCGGGGAGGTCCGGGAGGTCCGAGAGGTCCGGGAGGTCCGAGAGGTCGGGGAGGTCCAGAGGTCGGGGAGGTCCGGGAGGTCCGAGAGGTCCGGGAGGTCCGAGAGGTCGGGGAGGTCCAGAGGTCCGAGAGGTCGGGGAGGTCCGGGAGGTCCGAGAGGTCGGGGAGGTCCAGAGGTCCGAGAGGTCGGGTGAAGGTGCAGCAGCAGAGACGGGACGAATCAGGCGTTGCGGGTGAGGATGTTCACCACCGAGACTCCCGATCCACGCCCGCCGACGTTGTGCTGTAGGGCGAAGCCCTGGCGGATCGCCACCTGGCGGTCCCCGGCCTCCTCCCGGAGCTGCCACCAGCACTCGGTGAGCTGGGCGATGCCCGTGGCGCCGATGGGGTGCCCCTTGGCCAGAAGGCCGCCCGAAGGGTTGACGGGGATGCGCCCGTCGAGAGCGGTCTCCCCCTCGAGCGAAGCGGGACCACCCTTCCCCTTCTCCACGAAGCCCAGGTCCTCGATGTCGAGGATCTCGGTGATCGTGAAGCAGTCGTGGACCTCGGCCATGTCGAGGTCACGTGGACCGACACCGGCCATCTCATAGGCGCGACCCGATGCCAGGGTGGTGGCGGGGAGTCCCACGAACGTCGACTTCTCGTGGAGGTAGGGATGGTCGGTGGCCACCCCGAACCCCGCCACGTACACGGGCTTGTCCGTGAATTCGTGGGCGCGCTCGGCAGAGGTGAGGATGATGGCGGCGGCCCCGTCGGTCTGGGGGCAGCAGTCGAGCAGCCGCAGCGGGCTGCACACCATGGGGGAGGCGAGCACCTGCTCGACGGTGACCTCGCTCTGGAAATGCGCGTACGGGTCGAGACACCCGTTGTGGTGGTTCTTCACGGCCACCGACGCCAGCATCTCGGGCGTGGTGCCGAACTCGTGCATGTGTCGGGTGGCGAAGGGAGCGAACAGCACGGGCGCCGTCTCGCCGCGATTGTAGAGGGGGTGGCCCGCCGCGGCTCGGGCGAGCAACCCCTCTTGTGTGGACTTGTCCCGCATCTTCTCCACGCCGATCACGAGCACCACGTCGTGCACGCCGCTCGCCACCACCATGGCGCCGATGCGGAAGGCGTCGGATCCCGACGGGCAGGCGTTCTCGACCCGGGTGCAGGCGACACCGGACAGGCCGATGGCGCTCGGCACGGTGTTGCCCCCGATGCCCTCCTGGCCCCACAGCGTGCCCCTCTGCGTGGCGACGATCACGGCGTCGACCGCCGACTTGTCGAGGCCCTTGTCGACGCTCGCCAGCGCGGCGGAGAACGCGCCGGCCGCCATCTGCTCGTAGCTCTGCTCGAACAGCTCGCCCATCTTGATGAGGCCAGCTCCGACGACGGCGACCTTGTTCCAGCTCATCTGCCACCCTCCTGCGCAGCGCGGTCCTGTCCGGAACCTACCGTGACGTGGGCGTCCCCGCCGCCGTCGGCCCGGAACGCTTTGAATCCGTACACCGGGATGCCCCGCTCGAGGGCGTAGCGGCGCAGCGACAAGGTGACGACGTCACCGACGGCCAGATCGGCCGCATCGGCGGGAGAGCCCTGCACCATGAGCCGGGCACCGTCGTCGAGGTCGATGACCACCAGCGGCAACGGCGCCTGGAACGGCGGGGGCATGGTCTGGTTCACGACGAAGGTCTGCACGCGCCCCCGGCGCGCCAGCGATACCACCTCGAGCTCGTCCCCCCCGCACCCGGTGCAGGTGGGGTGGATCGACGGCGGGGTCGAGATCGTCCCGCACGCCTTGCAGCGTGCCCCGAAGAGCCCGAGCATCTCGGGGTTGCCCCGCACGAAGGCGGCGCCCCCTGGTGGAAGCCCCATCGGGATCGGGTCGTCCATCGGCTCGAGCTGGCCCCGGGCCCGCAGCGCCTCGGGATAGCCCACCCGCCTTCCCGTTCCCAGCCGGTCGACGGTCAGCGCGCCGGGCACGGCCCGCGCCACGTCGACGACGACGGCCGTGGCGCGCCCGCCGCCGTATCCGATCGTTCCGATCAGGCCCGTGATGCCCGGCGTGGTGCTGGCCGAGGATCCCGCCCCGCCCGACGATCCCGTGTCCGACGGTCCCGCCCCGGCCGCCGTGCCCGCACAGGCGTGGACCAGGCCGAGCAGGGCGCCGGCGGCCCCGGTGTCGCCGAGAGCGCCGTACACCGGTGCCGACGCCAGCGGGGCGCCGAGGCGCTTGGCCACCGCGGCGGCGAGCTTGCCGTCGGGGTCGGCGATGGCCCACGCGCCGAGAGGGGACGGGGCGTCCCCGGCCACGGCGCGTCCTGTCTCGGTGAGCAGCGGAACGAAGACCTCTTCGCGAAACAGGCGCGCGTCGTAGACATCACCGGTGGCACCGTCGCCGTCGGCCCGGTAGCGGTCGACGGCGGGCATGGCCCGGGTCGTCCGGGAGACGAGGCGCGCCGCGGGGGACGAGCCGTTCGTCGACGGTCCGTCGGAGCTCTCCGCGATGGCGCCCAGCACCATGGCCGCCGCTCCCGCGCCGGTGCTCGTCTCCCCGGCGGTCCCGAGCCCGGGCACGAGCGCGTCCGACGTCACCACGAGCGCGACGCGGGCGTGACCGGCGGCGAGCGCGTCCCAGGCACCGAGGATCGCTTCCATCCCCGCGTGCGGCGAACCGCTCGACAGCCCTCCCCCGACGGTGCGGTCGAGCCCCAACGCGGTGGCCAGGAAGGCGTGGCTGGGCCCTTCGGCGAACGGCGGCCGGGCGGTGCCCCACCACAGCCCCGACACCTCCGCCGGCGTCACCCCGGCGGCATCGAGGGCGGCGTTGGCGGCCTGCCACGCCAGGGTGAGAGTGTCCTCGTCCGCGTCGCACACGGCCACCGCACCGCGCCCTGCGCCCGATCCCCACGCCGTAGCGACATCGGCGGCCGCCAGGCGAAGCGACGGCGCAGCCGCGCCCACCCCGAGGATCGCGACCGGCTTCACAGGACGGGGCTCATGGCGACGGGGCTCATAGCGACGGGGCCTTCCTCAGTGGCGTCATGGAGTTGTGGCCATCGGGCGGGCGTCATGGAGTTGTGGCCATCGGGCGGGGGTCATCGGGCGGGGTCATCGGGCGGGGTCATCGGGCGGGGTCATCGGGCGGGGTCATCGGGCGGGGGCCTTCCACCACGGGCCCTGGGGCACCCGCCCGCCCAGCAGCGCGGTGCCGACGAAGTTGCGTTGGATCTCCACGGTGCCGGCCCCGATGCACAGGCCCCGGATGTCGCGATAGGCGCGCTCGACCGGATACTCCCGGCTGTAGCCGTAGCCGCCGAGGAGCTGGATGGCCTCGTCGCACACGTGCTTGGCGGCGAGGTTGCAGGCGATCTTGGCCATGGCGGACTCCAGGGGCGGGGGCGTGCCGTGGCGTCCCGCCATCACCAGCGCACGCTGCAGCAGGAAACGCGCCCCCTCGAGCTCGGTGGCCATGTCGGCGATCTTCCACTGCAGGCCCTGGAGCTCCGACAGCAGCTTGGCCCCCACCTTGCGCTCGCGCATGTAGGCCATGGCGTATTCGAGCGCACCCTGCGCGGCGCCGAGGCACATCGCCGCGTTGCCGCACCGCTCGTGGTTGATGTGGGCGAGCAGCGTCTTGAGCCCGCTGTTGTCGGCCGGGTCCCCGGGCACGAGGACGTCGTCGGGCTCGATGCGCACGGCGTCGAAGGCGAGCTCGGCCTCGGTGCAGCCGCGCAACCCCATCTTGCGATGCGTGCCCGCCACGCTCACGCCCTCGGCCGCCAGGTCGACGACGACGGCGCCGATCCCTTTGCCCGTCCCGGCCTCGCTCCCCGGGAACCGGCACCACACCAGGCATGCCACGGCCTTGTGCCCGCCGGTGACGTAATTCTTGTAGGCGTCGAGACGCCATCCCTCCCCGTCGGGGGTCAGGTGCGCCCGCATCGTGGTGGCCGCCGAGCCGGCGTCGGGCTCGGTGATGCCGATGCAGAACAGCTCACCCGCCGCGGCCTGGGGCAGCCACCGCGCCCGCAGGGCGTCATTGCCCAGATGCTCGATGGCGCGCGGCGGTCCGTTGAACACGAGCTGGCACAGGATCGCGCTCGACACGTCGACCCGGGCGATCTCCTCCAGGACGATGGCGGCTTCCACGTCCCCCATGCCCATGCCGCCGTACTCCTCGCCCACGGTGACGGTGAAGAGCTCGGCGCGCCGCAGGGCCTCGAGCGAGGCCTCGGCGAATTCCTCGGTCTCGTCCCAACCCGGCACGTGGGGGGCGATGTCGCGCTCGGCCACGTCCCGGGCCAGCTTGCGCAGCGCGGACCGGTCGTCGTCCTCGACGAGGTCGATCGCGCTCACGGGCGGGCCGTCCCAGGCGGCCCGGGCGCGCAGTGGCGTACGGGCAGCGGACCTGACACCATCGTCAGTGAACTTACTACACTGAGCGTCCGGCATTCCCGGGTGGGTGGGCGCACGAGACCCGGCACGACACCCGGCACGAGACACGAGACAGCTGCGAGGAGGGCCGATGAGCCACAGCCGAGAGTTCAGGGACATCCGCCGCAGCGGGCCGCTGGTCCAGGCCAAGCCTGTCGACGAGTTCATGGCCGAGCTCGAGACGCTCCAGAGCGAGATATGCACCACCAAGAACATGGTGTGGGAGGCGGTGGCCGACGGGAGCCTTTCGGAGGAGTACCTGCGCCGCTTCGCCAAGGAGTACTACTTCCTGGGGCGCTGGTACACCTCGGAGTTCGGGTCGCTGGTGGCGAACGCGCCCGACACCGACGCGGTCTCCCTCGCCGCCAGCGAGCACTTCGCGCACTGGCTCCAGAACCTCGCCGACGAGACCGGGTACACCGGGGACGCCAACCACGTAGACATGAAGATCGAGTGGGCGCACCAGCTCGGCATCACCGACGGCGAGCTCGACGCCTATGTGCCGCTGCCCGAGACGATCGGCACCGTCTTCACGACCCTGTACTACATGCGCCGTTCCTACGAGGAGGGCCTGGCCGCGTTCGGGTGGGCGGGGGAGCGCTTCGCGGCGTCGACGGGATACGCCCAGAAGATGTACGAGGGCATGCGCGACCACTACGGCATCGAGGTGGAGAACTTCCGCGTCCACGCCTACGCGGAGGAGGACCACGGCGAGCAGGCCGACTACCTGCTGCGCCAGGTGGCGATCACCGCCGACCAGCAGCGCCGGATCCGGCGCAGCATCGTGCACACCTTCTCGGTCCGCAACCAACGCACCGTGGCGCTCAACCGCTGGATCGACGAGCCCGGCTTCCTGCGGAAACGGGGTTGACGGTGCCCGCGCCGCGCGAAGCGGTCATCGTCGACACCTGCCGCACCGCGTTCGGCAAGCGCGGCGGGGCGCTGGCCAACTGGCACCCGGTCGACCTCCTCGCCCACGCCATCTCGCACATCGTCACGCGCAGCGGGGTCGATCCTGAGCGAGTCGACGACGTCATCGGCGGATGTGTGAGCCAGGTGGGCGAGCAGTCGACCAACGTGGCCCGCAACGCGTGGGTGGCGGCGGGACTCCCCCAGTCGGTGCCGGCGACCACCGTCGACCGCCAGTGCGGGTCGTCCCAGCAGGCCGTGCACTTCGCGGCGGCGGGCGTGGTGGCCGGGCACTACGACCTCGCCATCGCCTGCGGCGTGGAGTCCATGAGCCGCGTGCCGCTGGCCTCGAACGCCCGGGGGGGGACGGGGCCGTTCCCCAAGTCGTTCCTCGACGTCATCGAGGGCAGGCTGTGGATGCAGTTCCGGGTGGCTCAGCTGCTCGCGGAGCAGTGGAAGATCACGCGCCAGGACATGGACGAGTACGCGCTCGAGAGCCACCGGCGCGCCGCGGCGGCCACGGACTCGGGGCACTTCGCCAAGGAAGCCATCCCCGTCCCGATCCGTGACGACGAGGGCACCTTCACCGACCAGGTGCTCAGCACAGACGAGGGCATCCGCAGGGACACCACCCTGGAGAAGCTCGCCTCCCTCCCCCCGCGCAGTCCTTCGAGCCCGACACCGCGCCCGACATCACCGCCGGGAACTCCTCGCAGATGACCGACGGCGCCGCGGCCATGCTTATCGCCGAGCGTTCGGTGGCCGAGCGCCTCGGCCTCCCGGTGCGGGCCCGGTTCCACGCCTTCGCCGTGGCCGCCGAGGACGCCGCCATCGTGCTCTCGGCGCCGGTGCCCGCCACGCGCAAGCTGTTCGAGCGCACGGGGATGTCGGTCGACGACTTCGACGCCGTCGAGTGCAACGAGGCCTTCGCGGCCATCGCGCTCATGTGGGCCCGGGCCTTCTCGCCCGACCCCGACCGGCTGAACCCCCGGGGCGGCGCCATCGCCATCGGGCACCCGCTGGGCGCGAGCGGGGTGCGCCTCATGACCACGCTGCTCAACGAGCTCGAGGCAACCGGCGGCCGTTACGGCTTCCAGACCATGTGCGAGGGCGGCGGCCAGGCCAACGCCACCGTCATCGAGCGCCTGACCTGAGCCGACAGACCGACAGACCGACAGACCCGAGCCCACAGACCGACAGACCGACAGACCCGAGCCCACAGACCGACAGACCGACAGACCGACAGACCCGAGCCCACAGACCGACAGACCGACAGACCGACAGACCGACAGACCGGTAACCCGTGGACTTCACCTTCTCCGCCGAACAGGAAGGCTTCCGCTCCGCCGTGCGGGGCGCGCTCGCCACCGAGGCCCCTCCCGCCTACGTGCGCGCCATGATCGACGACCCCGTCGGCGTCACGCCGGCGCTGTGGTCCACCATGGCGGAGCTCGGATGGCTGGGCGTGCTCGTGCCCGAATCCGCAGGCGGCCTGGGCCTGGGGATCGTGGACGTCGTCGTCCTGCAGGAGGAATTGGGCAGGCTGCCGTTCCCGGGCCCGGTGTTCTCCTCGGCGGTGGCGGCGACCCTCGCCGCGGTCCGCCTCGGCGTCGACGAGGTGCTCGAGGACCTGGCCGCGGGCCGGCGCCGGGGGACCGTGGCGGTGGAGGAACCCGGCCACGGGGACCCACTGCGCACCGTGCGGGCGCGCGCCGTGCGCGACGGCGCGGGGAACGACGCGGAGTGGGCCCTCGAGGGAACCAAGCCGCTGGTGCTCGACGGGGCGCACGCGGACTTCGCGTTCGTCGTCGCCCACGACGGCGACGGGCTCGCCACGTTCCTCCTCGACGCGCCGGCCGGAGAGCCCGTTCCCGCGCTCGACGTCACCCGCAAGCTGAGTCGCGTCACGCTCGACGGGCGCCGTGCCCGGCGCGTGGGGCCGGCCGGCGACCACGAGGCGTCGTGGCGCCGGGTCCTCGACGACGTGAACGTGGCTCTGTGCGCGGAGCTCGTCGGCACCTCCGAGCGTGCCCTGGAATTGGCGGTGGAGTACGCCAAGGTGCGGGTGCAGTTCGACCGGCCCATCGCCACCTTCCAGGTCATCAAGCACAAGGCGGCCGACATGCTGCACCACCTCGAGCTGGCCCGGGTGGGGACGCACTATGCGGCGTGGGCCTCGGACGCGGACGACCCCGAGCGCGAGCGCGCCGCGGCCATGTGCAAGGGGTACGTGGCCGAGGCCGCCGATGCCGTGACCGCCGAGTGCATCCAGGTCCACGGCGGCGTGGGCTTCACCTGGGACGTCGACTGCCATCTGCTGTACCGCCGGGCCAAGCAGGACGACCTGCTCTTCGGTGCGCAGGGATTCCAGCGCCAGCGCCTGGCGGACCTGCTACTGGGCCCGGCTGGCCGCTGACCGGCTCTCGCCGTCAGCTCACGATGCCGCTGACCTGAGCAGCTTCTGCCACGAAGCGAGGTCGTCGGTCGGGAACGCGCCCAACGCCGTGGCCGGGAGCGGCTCCCCGTACAGGTATCCCTGGGCCAGATGGCACCCGAGGGACTGCAGCTTCGCAGCCTGCGCCGGCCGCTCGACGCCCTCGGCCACGATCGACAGGCCCAGGGAGTCGCCGAGGCCGATGATCGCCCGGACGATGGCGGCGTTCTCGGACCGCTGGTCCAGCTCTTCGACGAAGCTGCGGTCGACCTTCAAGGTCTCGACGGGGAAGCGCTTCAAGTAGGTGAGCGAGGAGTAGCCGGTACCGAAATCGTCGATCTCGACGTGCAGACCGAGCTCGCGCAGCGCATGGAGCACCAGGACCGCGTCGTCGGCGTCGTGCATGAGGGTGCTCTCGGTGATCTCCAACCAGAGCCGGTCGGGATTGATCCCCGACGACTCGAGCGCGGCGACGACCTGGTTCGGGAAGCTGGGGTCGGCCAGCTGCAAGGCGGAGACGTTGACCGAGATGTTCAGCCGGGCCTCGTCCTGGCCCGCGTTCGCCCGAAGAGCGCTCCACGCGGCCACCTGGCGGCAGGCCTCGTTCAGGACCCAGGCCCCCAGGGGCACGATCAGCCCGCTGTCCTCGGCCAGGGGGATGAACTCGTAGGGGGCGAGCAACCCCCGGGTGGGGTGCTGCCACCGGACGAGCGCCTCCATGCCGACCAGCGTCTCGGTGTGGAGGTCGACCAGGGGTTGGTAGTGCAGCACCAGCTCGTCGCGCTGCAGCGCCCGGTGCAGCTCGTTGGAGGTGCGGAGGCGGCTGAGGACGTTCTGCTCGTCGTCCTCCACGTAGATCTCGATGCGCGACGGGCCCCGCCCCTTGGCCCGGTACATGGCGACATCGGCGTTGCGCAGCAACATCGCCCCCGTCTCGTTGCCGTCGCTCGACAAGGCGATGCCCACGCTCAGCGATGCGAAGACCTCACCGGTCGGCAGGGCCAGCGGCTGGTCCATCGCGGCGACCAGCCTCTGCGCCACCTCGAGCGCGTCACCCTCGTCCCCGACCTCGTCGCACAGGACGGTGAACTCGTCGCCGCCGAAGCGGGCCAGGGTGTCGCTCCCCCGCATGACGCTGTTGAGCCGGTCGGCGACGGCCCGCAGGACCTGGTCCCCGACGTCGTGGCCCAAGCTGTCGTTGACGAGCTTGAAACGGTCCAGGTCGAGGAAGACCACCGCCACGCGGTGGCGCGCTCTCCCGGCCCGGCGCAACGCCACCTCGAGACGGTCCATAAAGAGCTCGCGGTTGGGCAGCGCGGTGAGCGAATCGTGGATGGCAGCGAAGGCGAGACGCTCGCGCAGCGCCCGGCCTTCGGTGACGTCCTCGATCTGGCCGATGAGGTAGAGGGGCTTGTCGTCCTCGTCGCGCACGCACGAGACGTTGACCGCGACCCACACGTCACGTCCGTCGGAGTGCCAGTAGCGCTCCTCGATGCGGTACTGGTCCGAGTCACTGGCCACGAGGCATTCCATCTCGGACCTGCTGAGCTCCCTGTCCTCGGGGTGGGTGAGGTCCACGAGGTTCATGCCGCACAGGTCGGCCGCGGCGCGCCCGACGATCCGCCCCAGCGCGGGATTGGCCCTGGTGATGCCCCCGTCGAGATCCGCCATGACCATCCCGATGGGGGCGTTCTCGAACGCGGACCGGAAGCGCTCGTGCGCCTCTCGGAGCGCTTCCTCGGCCAGTTTGCGGTCGGTGATGTCGCGGAGGTTCCCGACGATGCCGCGCACCTTGGGGTTCTCGAGGTGGTTGGTCACCTTGGCCTCGAACCACTTCCAGCTCCCATCGGCGTGGCGCAACCGGACCTCGACGTGCATCCCCGGGCCTTCGGACTGCCGGATCTCGGTCGACCGGGTCATCAGGCTGGCCAAGTCGTCGGGGTGCACCATCTCGGCCGCCGACCGGGTGCCGAACCGGTTGCCGGACGTGCCCAGGATCCGGTCGAAGGCGGGGCTCACGTAGCTGAGCCTTCCCAGGTTGTCGGCGACGACGATGATGTCGCTCGCTTCGTGCACCAACGCCTCGAACCGACCCTCACTCGTCTCTCGTGCCGTGGCGAACCACTGGAGCACCAGGATGGTGACCACCGCCCCGAGTGCGTCCAGGGCGCTGAGGCTGTCGACCAGGGGCTCGTGGATGAGCGTGGGGGCCAGCCCGGCGGCGATGGCCAGCTGCCCCAGCGCGATGCAGACCAGCGTCCAGACGATGGCCGGCCGGGCCGCGGCCGACCCCGCGCCGCGCATGGCGTCCACGGCGCCGAAGACGAAGCCGATGGCGAGGATCGCCCCCCAGCCGATGCCGTAGATGACGACGCCGATCACGGCCATCTCGATTGCGACCCGGACGTGCAGGCGCCATCCCGTCGTGCCGTCGGTCCACAGCGCGGCGTTCACGGAGTTCACGACCAGGGCGAAGAGCACCAGGGCGGCGACGGTCCAGTACGGGATGTCCGCGATCAGGCCCCAGGAGCGGATGAGACAGAAGAGGCCGATCACCGGGGGCACCGCCAGGTTGGCGCGATCGGCGAGCCTCGACCGCAGGCGCGCACCGAAGCGCGTGCCGCCGGGCGAGGGCACCTTGTCGTCGGGCCGGCTCACTCCTTCTGTTTCGGCCGATCCGGAAGTCGGCTGTAACCGGCCCGGGACAAACGAAGGTGCTGCTCATCACGGGTTTTCCGGGGCCGGCCCGGGTCGGGCCGGGTCGGACCGCGTCAGCGCCAGGCCGGGTCAGCGCTCGGCCGGGCCAGGACCGGGGTCCCCGATGCGGGAGAAGCGGGCACCGACCCCGACAGCGGTCCCGGCCCCGGGGCCGCCACCCGGGGCACGATTGGCCCGGGCGACCACGGATTCCCAGGTGGGAGACCAATTTCGTGACGGGAGGAAGAATTCCTCAAGCGCGGGCTCCCGCGTGCCGATACCCCTCCGGGAGGGTGTGTGGGCAGGGAGGCCCCTCGCCGGAGGCCCCTCGCGGAAGGCCCTCGCTCCTGCTGCTCCCGGGGGTCCTGCTGCTCCTCCGGTCCTATTGCGGCGATACGGCCAGCTGCTGCTGGAGCTGGGCCTTCAGGACCTTGCCGGTGGCATTGCGAGGCAGTTCGGCGACCATCTCGATGCGACGGGGGACCTTGTAGTCCGCGAGCTCTCCCGAGCAGTGTTCCCGTAGCTCGTCGGGCGTGGTCGAGGCCCCCGGCGACAGCACCACCACGGCGGCGATGTCCTCGCCCAGCACGGGGTGGGGGATCCCCACCACCGCGGCCTCCACCACCTGGGGGTGCTCGAGCAGCACAGCCTCGACGTCGACGGCGTGGACGTTGTTGCCGCCCCGGATGATGACGTCCTTCTTCCTCCCGACGATGTAGAGGTAGCCGTCCTCGTCCAGTCGGGCCAGGTCCCCGCTGTAGAGCCAACCGTCCTTCCACGTCCCGGCCGTGGCTTCGTCGTTGCGGTAGTACTCGCGCTCGCGCCCGGGCATGCGCAGGATCGCCTCGCCCACCCCTCCCGCCGGGAGCTGCTTGTCGTCTTCGTCGACGATGCGCACCTCGAGGGGGGGCACGGGCTGGCCGACCGAGCCGATCCGCCTGAGGGCCTCCCCTTTGGGCATGGAACAGAACGCGGGTCCCGCCTCGGTCATGCCGTAGCTGTTGGAGACCGCCGCTTCGGGCATCCGCTCCTGCAGGGCGCGCAGGGTGGCCGGAGCCAGTGGAGCGCTGCCGATGGCACAGATGGCGATGGAGGAGAGCTCCGCCTCCAGGAAGCGGGGATGCGACACGATGAGCTGAGCCATGGACGGGACGAGGAACACGAACTGGGGTCGGAGCTCGTCGACCACCTCGAGCCACCGGCCCGCGTCGAACTTCGGTTGGTACACGCCGAAGAGCCCGAGCTGCATGGGGTTGTAGATGAAGCCGATGCCGGCGAAGGTGAACAGCGGGCTGGCGTGCAGCCAGCACTGCCCCGAGTAATTGGGGTTCGGCGCGCCCGGGATGAGCGCCACGTTGCGGTGCCGGATGGCGACCCCCTTGGGAAGTCCAGTCGTCCCCGACGTGTAGAGGATGTCGGCGAGGTCGTCGCCACCCAGCTCCACCTGGAAGGTGCTGGCGTCGTCGGGCCCGGGCACGTCCCATCTCCAGGCGGGCACGGCGTCTTCGACCGACGGCGTGACGATCACGTGCTCGAGGGTGTGCAACGTGCCCGCCAGCCGGTGAGCAAGGGGGGACAGCTCGGGGTCCGTCAACACGATCCGCACCTCGGCGTGACCGAGAAGCCGCTCGAGCTCGCCTTCGCTCAGGCGCGTGTTGGTGGGCACGGCGACAGCTCCGGCCTTGTGCACCGCCGAGTACGCCACCATGAACCGGAGCGCCTCCTCGGCCAGCAGGTAGATCGACACCCGATCGCCCTTGGTCACGCCCTTCGCCACCAACGCGCGGGCCAGGCGGTTGGACTCAGCTTCCCACTGCGCGAACGTCATCTGCCCGCCGTCGGTGACCTGGTATGCGACCTTGTCGGGAAAGGCCGCCGCCATGGCGCGCAAGTGGTCGGTGAGGAGGGTGGTCACGGGTGTGGTCACAGGCCCCCGTCGAGGGTCACCGTCCGCCGGGCGAAGCGCCAGCCCTCGGGCGTCCGCACCAGCTGGTCGTGGTAACGGCCGGTGCGCTGGAGCCGGGACCGGCGCTTGTCGGGGGGCGCGTCGGCCGGGGGCCGGGCCACCACGAGCAGCGTCACGTCCTGCACGGCCCGGTCGCCGTCGACCTCGATGATGGCGTCGACGGTCACGTGCACGATGCCGTACGGGGTGCGGCGGGCCATCTCGGCCAGCGCGGCGCGCCCCGTCGTGGTGGGCCCCCCGTCGATCTCCATGGCCCCGTCCTCGGTGAAGGTGGCCGCGAAGCCTTCCGGGTCACCGTCGTCGAAGCAGCGGTTGTAACGCGCCGTCAGCTCGCGGATCCGGGCCCGATCGACCAACCACGCCACCGTGTCGTCCACGAGTTCGCCCACGAGGACAGCCCCCTCCGCCCCGGTCGGTGCCCGGCGCACCGTGCGCCACCTCCCGGGCCGGCAGCGACGATATCGCGCCCTGCACGATCTCCGACGTGGGCGTCAAGTCGGCTGGCAATCAGCGGACCCAGGGAGTTCCGGGGATTCAGGGGATTCGGGGGATTCGGGGGATTCGGGGGATTCAGGGGATTCGGGGGATTCGGGGGATTCGGGGGGATTCAGGATCGCGGCAGGGCGAAGCCGGCAATCGCCGCGAAGTGCAGCGCGGCACCGGCGACGGTGAGGGCGTGGAAGACCTCGTGGTACCCGAACACGCCGGGGACGGGGTTGGGCCGTTTCATCGCGTAACAGATGGCGCCGGTGGTGTAGCAGGTCCCGCCGGCGAGGATGAGGGCGAACCCGCCCCCTCCGAGCCCCCGGACGAGCTGCGGGATGATGGCGAGGGCGGACCAGCCCGCCACGACGTAGGGCACGGCGATGGCCCACTTGGGGGCGTCCAGCCACATCTGCCGGACGGCGATGCCGATGGCTCCCCCGATCCACACGAGGCACAGGACGAGGACCTTGGCCCACCCGTGGAGGATGAGTCCCGCCACCGCGGTGTAGGTGCCGGCGATGGCCACGAAGATGGTGGCGTGATCGGCGCGCCGCATGCGCCTGCGCCCCACCGGGGACCAGCGGATGCGATGGAAGGCGGCACTCACGCCGAAGAGCGCCGCCAGCGAAACGACGTACACGGTCAGCGCGGCGCGCGCTCCGGACGTGTGGGCGTGGGCCACGAGCATCGGCCCGGCCACCAGCGTGACGACGAAGGAGACGAGATGGAGCCACCCGCGCAACACCGGACGAGAGGACTCCGGTGGTGGTGCGGTGACCGCTCCCGATGGCTCGAGGTCTGGGGAATCGATGCGTCGGGAGCGTAGTCACGCGCCCGAAGGCCGGTCGACTACGAGGCGGTTCGCCGGCGCATCTTCTTGCGGTGGCGCCACGCCATGAGGAAACCGTCGACCGGATCGTCGACCGAGCCGAGGTCCGAGCTGCACTGCTGGCACGTCACCGCCCGTTTGCGACACCCGCGTGAGCCGGAGTCACGCATCGGGGGGTCGAACGCCACCCACCGCCAGAAGCGGAAGTGATGTGATGCCACGAACCTCGAACCGCGGTTTTCGTCGTTCACAGGCCGAATCCCCCCGTCACGAGTATGCATCGTGGGGCGAGCCCAGTGGGGGGCGGAGGGGCGATTTCCTTTGCCCGTGCCGGGTTTTTACGTTTTATTGACGCCCTCCGGGTCACGGGCCGATGGTACGGAGCCAAGCTGTCAGATTCCTGTGGGTCCCGATCCCCGGCGTCCGGCTCCGTCTCCGCCCGCGGGTGGGACTTTGGTCCCTATCGGGCGAGGGCCCGGCGGGCGCAGGATGGTGCGAGAAAGAGATGGGCGACACGAAGGAGGTGAGGCGGCTGGTGCGTCGGGCCTTAGCAGGGCGCCTCTCGGGCGTTGGGCAGTGGACGGCTTCGGGTCGTCCCGGCGAGAGTGATCCCCCGGACACGTAGGCGACCATCGGTCGGGCCGCTTCAGCGACCCGCCCCTGTCGCGAAGACCACGGTGTCTGTAGCCGGACGGGGTCTCGTCCCCCGCGCTCTGAGGCGCTGACAATCGAAGTACGGCGCCCGCCGACCCCGCCACGGGAGTGCGGGCGCCGTCGCGTCCGCCAGGGGCCGAACCGGCCCGGGGTCCGGTCAGGGGCGCGAGGCGTAGACGGCCCGGGCGCGGTAGCGGATCGGCCGCTCCTCGAGCTCCTCGAGGTAGTGCGCCGTCCACCCCGCCACCCGGGCGATGGTGAAGATGGTGCGGCCACCGTCCTCGCCCATGCCCGCCGCCCGCATGAGCGCTCCGAGCCCGAGGTCCACGTTCGGGCCCGGGATGGCCCGCTCGGCGGCCAGAGCCAACAGCGCGTCGAGGACGCGGCGCCGATCGTGCGGCCACAGCTCGTCCACCAAGCCTTTCAACACGGTGAAGCGGGGGTCGTCGCCCTGGTAGACGCTGTGTCCGAACCCGGGGAGGCGGTGCTGCCACCGGAGCGTCTCGTCGAGGGCCCGCTCGGGGCCGAGCTGTTCGGCGTCGCGCACCAGTCCGTAGGCGAGCTGGGACGCCCCCCCGTGCAGCGGCCCCGCCACGACCCCGAGCCCGGCCAGCAGTGCGTCGTAGAGGTCGGCGCGTGCCGAGCGCGGCCACCCGGACGGCCACGGTGGAGGTGGCGAGCTCGTGGTCGGCGAGCAGGATCAGCGCCGCGTTGACGGCGCGGACGAGAGCCGCGTCGGGGGCCGGCGCCAGCCGGGCCGTGAGCGCGCCCGCCACCGTGTGCTCCCAACGGCCGGAGTCGAGCTCGAGTGGCGGCGCTTCGACAGACGGGCCGGGCAGGACCGCCACCATGGTGGCCACCAGTCGTCGTGCCACGGCGACGACCGATGCGGGGCGCAGGTCCGAGCGCAACGGGTCGCCCGCGCCCGCCATGACCACGGCCCAGCGCAGCCGGTCCGAGGCGCCGAGGGCGCGCGGGGGTCGGAGACGGATCGGCTCCCAGGGCATCGAACCCGGGGTGCCTCCCCGCCACAGCAGCTCGGCGGCGTGCTCGTAGGGCACGGTGGTGGCCAGGGCGGTCGCGGGGGTCCCCCGGTAGACGGGGCCGTCGTCGCGCAACTGGGTGGTGGAGGTCGTGACCGTGGCCAGCCTGGTCTCGGTGGTGCGCCCACCCCGAGAGCGCTTGGCGAGCGCCTCGACGTCGTCGGCTGCGAACAGGCTGCGCCGGCCCTCGGGCGCGGGGTGCGACGCCAGCAGGCCCCGGCTGACGTAGGCGTACAGGGTCGGGAGCTTCACACCGAGCCGGCGGGCGGCCTCGCCGCTCTCGAGCATCAGCGTCACGGGTTCACCTCCCCCTCTGGCTCTGACCCCTGCCCGACTCCTCTGGTCCGACAGGGTCGGACGGCGTTGACATTGAGTTGATCAACATTTACACACCGGTGACCTGGGAGCAAGATGGTGTCGTCCCGTCGGACCGGCGGCGCCCGCCGCCCCGCACGAACGGAGCCACCCCATGCCGACCGTCGTCCGTGATCTCATGTCGGCCCCCGCTATCACCTGCGAGGCCGGCACGTCCCTGGCCGAGGCCGCCCACGTCATGCGGGACGCCGGGATCGGTTCGGTCATCGTGACCGAACGCGGGAAGGTGGCCGGGATCCTCACCGAGCGCGACCTGCTGCGGGCGGCCGCGGCAGCGACGACCGCGAGCGCGGAGACCGTCGAGATGTGGATGACGGCCAACCCCGACGTCCTCGGGCCCGAGGAGGAGGTCGACGCCGCCTGGACCAGCCTGGCGCACCACCAGTACCGGCACCTGCCCGTCGTCGCCGACCACGAGCTCGTCGGCGTGGTGTCGCTGCGGGACCTCATGGGCGTGGCGCGCCTGCGTCCCGCGGACGAGCACGGCACGGAGATCCCCGCCGGGCTCGAAGGGGTCGTGGCGGCGGAGACGGCCCTCGGCGACGTGCGCGGCGAGGAGGGCTTCTTCCATTACCGCCAGTACTCGGCGGTCGACCTCGCGGCGCGGCGATCGCTCGAGGACGTGTGGTACCTGTTGCTCGAAGGTGAGCTCCCCGACGCCGACGAGGCCCGACGGTTCGCGAACGAGGTGGCGGCGTTGCGCCACCTGCCTCCGGGCCTGGCGGCGATGCTGCCGGAGGTGGCGGAGCGGGGGTCGCCGTTCGAGGTGCTGCGCACGGCGGTGTCGCTGCTGGGTGCCGAGCTGGGGTGGCGCCCCACACACGACATCGACGGTGCCGAATTGCGTGCCCAGACGCTGCGGCTGTGCGCGGTGGTCCCCACCGTCATGGCGGCCGCCTACAACCTGGGCGCGGGCCGGACGCCGGTCGAGCCGAGGCCCGACCTCTCGAGCGCGGCGAACTACCTGTGGATGGTGACGGGCTCTGAGCCCTCGCAACATCATGCGCGCGCCGTCGAGCAGTACCAGATCCTGACCATCGACCACGGGTTCAACGCGTCGACGTTCACCGCCCGGGTGATCACCTCGACCGGCGCGGACCTGGCCGCTGCGGTGTGCGGGGCGATCGGCGCACTCTCGGGGCCGCTGCACGGCGGTGCCCCGAGCCGCGCCCTTGCCATGCTCGACGAAATCGCCAGCGCGGACCGGGCCGAGGAGTGGCTGCGCGCCGCGGTGGACCGCGGCGACCGGGTGATGGGATTCGGCCACCGCGTCTACAAGACCGACGATCCCCGCTCGTTGTTCCTGCGCGACGTGGCGCGCTCGCTCGGGGGGCCGCTGGTCGACCTCGCCGCGCAGGTCGAGCGCACCGCCGTGGACGTCCTGGCCGACATGAAGCCGGGCCGCCGGCTGTTCACCAACGTGGAGTTCTACGCCGGGGTCGTCATGCACACCTGCGGCATCCCCTGCGAGATGTTCACCCCGACCTTCGCGGCGGGCCGAACCATCGGTTGGACGGCGCATGTGATCGAGCAGGCGGCGCACAACCGGCTCATCCGCCCCTCCGCCCGTTACACGGGCCCGCCGCCTCCGGTGCCGGTATCCGTCTTGGGGTCGGCTCCCGGTCCGTCTCCGCGTCCCTGACCGGGGTCGGCGATGACCGGCACGCCGGTCAACACGGGCTCCGCGCCGCCACCGCCGCCACCGCCATCGCCGCCATCGCCATCGCCACCACAGTCGGCGTCGCCGTCGGCGCCGCCGTCCACGTCGGGGTGGGCCTGAGGCTCGAACTGTGTCGTGTAGAGCTCCGCGTACAGCCCGCCCGACGCAAGCAGCTCGTCGTGGCGGCCGCGCTCCACGATCCGCCCCTCCTCCACGACGAGGATCATGTCCGCCTCGCGCACGGTGGAGAGCCGGTGCGCGATCACCAGGGACGTGCGCCCGGCCAGGGCGGTCTTGAGCGCTTGTTGCACCGCCACCTCCGATTCGGAGTCCAAATGGGCGGTTGCTTCGTCGAGGACGACGATGTCGGGCGCCTTGAGCAGCAGGCGGGCGATGGCGATCCGCTGCTTCTCCCCGCCCGAGAGCCGATATCCACGGTCACCTACCAGCGTGTCGAGCCCGTCGGGGAGCGACTCCACGAGGGGCAGGATATGCGCGGCGCGCAAGGCCTCGACGAGCTCGTCGTCGGTGGCGTCGGGCTTGGCGTAGCGCAGGTTGCCCCGGATGGTCTCGTGGAAGAGGTGAGCGTCCTGGGTCACCACGCCGACGATCTCGCCGATCGACTCCAGCGTGGCGTCCCGGATGTCGATGCCGTTGATGCGCACGGCGCCGCCCCGCACGTCGTACAGCCTCGGGACGAGATGGCTGATGGTCGTCTTCCCGGCACCCGACGGTCCCACCAGCGCGACGAGTTGCCCGGGTCGGGCCTGGAACGACACGTCGAAGAGCACCTGCTGCGATGCAGTGCGCTCCAGGACTGCGACCGACTCCAGCGAGGCCAGCGACACCTCCTCGGCGCTCGGGTAGCCGAAGTCGACGTGGTCGAACTCGATGCGCGCCGGTCCGCGCGGGATGGGTGTGGCGTCGGGTTTGTCGTCGATCATCGGCGGCAGGTCGAGGACCTCGAACACCCGGTCGAACGACACCAGGGCCGTCATGACGTCGAGCTGCACGTTCGACAGCGCGGTGAGGGGGCCGTACAGCCGGTTCAGGTAGGCCGTCAGGGCGACGAGCGTCCCGACCAGGAGCACGCCGCGCTCGGCGAGCAGGCCTCCCCAGCCGTACACGAGGGCGGTGGCGAGCGAGGCCGTGAGCAGCAGCGCCGCCATGAACACCCGGGTGTACATGGCCTGGGTCACCCCGATGTCGCGGACGCGGCCCGCCTTCCTCGAGAACCCGTGGACCTCGTCGTTGGGGTGTCCGAACAGCTTCACCAAGAGAGCCCCGGCCACGTTGAAGCGCTCGGTCATGGTGTTGGTCATCTGCGCATTGAGTGTGTAGGACTCTCGCGTGATGTCGGCGAGGCGCCTGCCCACGAAGCGTGCCGGGACCAGGAAGACCGGGAGTAGGAGGAGCGTCACGAGCGTGATCGGCCACGAAAGGTAGAACATGGCCCCCAGGGTGATGGTCACCCCGATCACGTTGCTCACCACCGAGGAGAAGGTGTCGGTGAACGCCTGTTGGGCGCCGAGCACGTCGTTGTTCAGCCTCGACACCAGCGCGCCGGTCTGGGTACGCGTGAAGAAGGCGATGGGCATCTTCTGGATATGCGCAAACACCTTGGTGCGCATGTCGAAGATGAGTCCCTCGCCGATGCGGGCCGACACCCATCGCTGCCACAGCGACAGCACGGCGTCGAAGACGGCCAGGCCGGCGACGACGAGGGCGAGCTCGACGATGAGACCTGGTCGGCCGTGTCCTGGGTGCTTCCCGATCCCGGTGTCGATGATGGCGCGGTAGATGAGGGGGTTGGCCGCCCCGATGACGGCGTCGAGGACGATCAGCACCAGGAACACTCCGAGCGCGACCCGGTAGGGCCGGGCGAATCCGGCGATGCGACGCACGATCCCCTTGGGAAGTTGTTGCCGCAACACCGAGTTGTCGCGTCGCAGGGACCGCATCAGGCCGAAGCCCATGCCGCCGTGTCCGCCGCCACCCATGCCCATTCCCATGCTCATCGGGCATCTCCCGCGGCTGCTCCACCGGCACCCGGTGCGTGGTGCCCCCCTCGGGCGTCGTGCCCTACCGGCTTCCCCGGGCCGCAGCAGCTGACACAGGCGCCGCGCGCGCACAGGACGCCGAGCAGCTCCAGCAGCTCGAGGCGCTGGGTCCGGTCGAGGCCCCCGAACACCTCCTCGGCGCTGTCGCGCCGGGCCGCTTCGAGACGGTCGAGCAGGTGGCGGCCGTCGTCGCTCAGCGCCACCAGGACCGACCGCCGGTCTCCGGGATCGGCATGGCGGGCGACCAGCCCCGTGGCTTCGAGGGCGTCCACCATGGTCGTGACGGATCGGGGGACCACGTCCAGCTGGGCGGCGAGGTCGGCCATGCGCAGGGGCCGACCCCCCGCTGCCACCAGCCGGAGCACCCGG
The DNA here is from genome assembly GCA_963810195.1 of uncultured Acidimicrobiales bacterium. Classification (GTDB taxonomy): domain Bacteria; phylum Actinomycetota; class Acidimicrobiia; order Acidimicrobiales; family UBA8190; genus Chersky-840. The sequence goes on from CAWEMO010000004.1 coordinate 218,931, forward strand.
GCCTGGGCGTAGGTGAGGCCCAGCGGGGCGAGCTGGGCGCTCGACCCCCGGCGCAGCCGGCGGGCGGTGTGCGAGAGCAGCTCGGCGAGCTCGAGCGTGGTGTCCTGGCCGGCCCGGGCCGGTGTGGTGCGGGTCCGCGGCTGCACCTTCGCCCCCTTCGGAAGCGCCCGCCACCGTGGCCGGGCAGATAGTGAGCCTACCTCCCTATGAGGTTAACTCATCACCTGCGCCGCCTCGTCCGGGGCGCGGACCCGACGCCCTGGACCCCGGACCCGGACCCCGGACCCCGGACCCCGGACCCTGGACCCGCACCCCGGACCCTGGACCCGCACCCCGGACCCTGGACCCGGACCCCCGGACCCGGACCCCGGGCCGGACGGGACCGGGAAGCCGCCCTCAGGAGTGCGCCGCCGCCGACGGGCCGGTCATCTCCGTCCGAGGATCCCCCGCGCGTACCCCGCCTGTCCGGCGTGTTGCAGGTCGTCGGTGATGACGCTCACGAGCCGCACTCCCATGGTGACGGGCGGGTCCCAGCGCTCGTCCACGACGCGGTCGAGATCGGCGTCGCGCAGATGTCCGACGAAGCGGATCGTGCTCTCGTGGACGGCGTCGTGGTACCCGAGCAGCTCCACCGCGTCAACGGCGACGGCGGCGATCTCCCCCGACCCGTGGCCGTATCCGGTGTCGGACACGTCGAAGGGCAACCCGAAGCGTCGGGCCCAACCCGACGCGGTCCACACCTGTTCCTCACCGGTGATGCCGGCCACATGGTCGTCCTGGATGCGGGTGAGGTGCCACACCAACCATGCGATCGAGTTCGCCTCGGTATCCGGGCGCGCCGTCAGGTCGGCACGGTTCAGGCCTTCGACCGCGTCGTGCACGGCCTCCCGGATTCGCCCGAACGCGTCGGTGAGCAATTCGGCACTTGTCATCTCGGACCTCCTGGCATCGCAGCGCGCCGTCACCCGGGGCGACGGGATGGGACGGGACGCGACTCTAAGACCGAGCGAGAAGGGCCACCAGCCGGTGGAACGGACCGCCGGTGTCCGGCCGTCACCTCTTGGCGTTGTTCCTCATCAGCTCCCGCCAGCCGCGGGCCGAGATCTCCACGCCGTACTTCCTGGCGGCGGCGCGGATGCGTCTCCACGCTCGGTCCCGCTCGGCATCGGTGACACCCTCAACCTGATCGAAGCGTGCCACTGCGTTCCTGACGTGGGAGGCATCGGTCAGAGGCTCCTTGCGCTCCTTCGGGAACGCAAAGTGTCCATCGGGAAGACGGTCCTTCTGCGCCGTGCTCAACCCTCCGGTTCGCTGCGGTCTCGCCATTTCTCGCCTCCTAGTCCCACCACTCCTGCTCCCACGACTCCCGCTCTACTGCTCCCGCTCTACTGCGGAGTCAGCTTGATCATTCCCCTCACCTCCGAGCGGACAAACCCCGCTCGGAGGCCTGAGGGGGACGGAGACCAACAGGAGCAGGTGTCACACGCTCCGTCCAGGTACGTCCACGACACCGGGCTCGGGCACCTCGACCACCCCCGGTTCGGGGACCTCCATCGGGCCGAGGGGCTCCATCGGGCTGCCGGGCCTCGCCGCGAGGCTCACAAACCCCTGGCCGCGCGGGCCACGAACCTCAGAGCAGCACCACCTGGGTCTGGGTGACCTGGGCGACGCGCCGTCCCTCGTCGTCGGTGACATCGGTCTGCACCACGATGGTGCTGCGCCCCACGTGCAGCGGGCGCGTGGTGCCGTGCGCGGCGCCGTTGCGCACACCCCGGAAAAAATTGGTCTTGGACTCGATGGTGGAGGTGCGAGCACCTTCGGGGAGGTTGAGGAAGGCGCACGCAGCACCGAGGCTGTCCGCCAGCGCCATGATGACCCCGCCGTGCATCACGCCGTCGGCGGTGCAGCGCTCGGCAGCCCACGCGACGGACCCGGTGACGAGATCGGGGCCCGCTTCGTCGAGCTCGACCCCGCACGTGCGGGCGAAGGGCATGGAGTCGAGGAGCGCAGCTCCACTGGAGACTGGGCGGGGGCTCATGTCCGAACCGTAGGCGCGCCGGCGCTCTGTGCGCATCCAGGCGACGGTGCGGTCGCCCGCATCGCGGCGGGCGGGGCGGAGTCCGTGGCCGCTCCCGCCGGTGTTCAGGGCGCGATGAGGCGGGCGAGAAGGTCGATGGTCGGGTTCTCGTGGGTGAGCCAGCTGTCGTCGATGCCGAGGCGCGACAGCAGGCGGGCGGCGCGCACGAGAATCGCTCCGCTGCGCAGCGCCGCGAACGCCTCGAACCAGAGCAGGTCGGCCAGGGGCCGGCCCAGGCGCGACTCGTAGGCGGCGACGGTGGCGTCCCGGCCCGGGAACCCCGGAAGGTCCCCGCCGCAGCGGTCGACCGCCATGTCGTGGAGGACCACGAACCAGGCCAGGTCGACCTCGGCCGGCCCGATCGACGCCATCTCGAAGTCGAGGACGGCGGAGACGCCCAGGTCGTCGCGGACGAGGACGTTGCCGAGCTGCACGTCGCCCCACAACAGTGACGGGGTCGGTTCGGGGTCCGGCACGTGGGCGCGGCACCACTCGACGCCCTCGGCGAAGACGGTCGGCGCGCTGGCGTCGCCCGCCCAGTCCAGGTACTCGGCCCAGTGCTCGACCTCCCGGGCCAGATGGCCCGCCCCAGTCGCGTCCGCACCGATCCGCGCCGACAAGATGTCGCCGCAGCCCAGGGACTCCCAGTCGAGCCGGTGGATGTGGGCCAGCACGCCGACCAATTCGTCATGCAGCCGCGCCTGGCCCGCGGGCTCGGCCTCGGCCAGCCAGCCCGACCGCAGGTAGGGCTTGTCGGCCCGGACGACGCGGCCCGCCACGCGGGGCATGACCAGGAAGGGCGCGCCCACCCACCCGTCGTCCTCCTCGACGGCGAGGGGAGCCACGGCCGGCACGCCGGCGCCGGCGAGCACGGTCTGCAGCCGTCCCTGCATGCCCAGGTCGTAGGAGGGGAACAGGCCTTCGCCGTTCGGGGGGAGCCGCACCACCCACGAGGCGTGCTGGCTGTCCCCGGCGTGCCCCGACCCGAGGTCCCAGTCGAGCTCCACGAAGATCGTCTCGCTCGACAGTCCCGTTGCAGGTTGCACGAGAGGCGCAAGGCGCACGTCCCGGGCCTCGGGCCGCCAGTTCCGCACCCAGCGGGTGAGCCCGTCGCGCAGCGCGTCGAGGTCGCGTGGTTCGGAGATCCCCATCCGGCCTCAAACTATCGTCGGGGCGATGACGACAGTGGCCGAGCTCCTCGTGGCGCGCGCCGAGGACGACCAGACCGGCCTGCGCTTCGAGGATCAGTCGTGGAGCTGGCGCCAGGTCGTGGCCGAGTCCGCCGCCCGGGCCCGCATGCTCTCGGCATTGCGAAGAGACGAGCCGTTCCACGTCGGAGTGCTCCTCGAGAACGTGCCCGAGTACGTCTTCCTCCTCGGCGGCGCCGCGCTCGCCGGAGCCACCGTGGTGGGGATCAACCCCACGCGTCGCGGCGCGGAGCTGGCGCGCGACATCCACCACACCGCGTGCCAGCTCATCGTCACCGACGCCTCGCAGCTCCCGCTGCTCGACGGGCTCGACACCGGCGTCGGGCCCGACCGTGTCCTGCTGGCCGACGATCCGGCGTACCCGCCGGCGCGCGCCGGGGCACATCCGCCACCCGACGATGCGCCCGCGCACCCGCCGGCACAACCGGCACCCCCGGCCGTGCCCACGGACCTGCCGGGCCCCGACACGCTCTACCTGCTGCTGTTCACCTCGGGCTCGACCGGCGCTCCCAAGGCGGTGCGCGTCAGCCAGGGGCGGATGGCCAGCCAGGCCAGCGTGATGGCGGCGGGATCGGGGTTCGGCCCTGACGACGTCATGTACTGCGCCATGCCCATGTTCCACGGCAACGCGCTCAACACCTGTGTCGTGCCGGCCATCGCGGCCGGTGCCGTGCTCGTGCTGCGCCGCCGGTTCTCGGCCTCGGGGTTCCTCCCCGACGTCAGGCGCTACGGCGTCACCTATTTCAATTACGTGGGCCGGGCCCTCGCCTACGTGCTCGCCACCCCGCCCGCCGCCGACGACGCCGACAACACCCTGCGCTTCGGCTTCGGCACCGACGGCTCCCCTCAGGACATCTCGTCGTTCAAGCGCCGCTTCGCGTGCCCGATCGTCGAGGGGTACGGGTCGAGCGAGGGGGCGATCTCGATGTCGCGGGTGCCGGGCACCCCCCGCCAGGCCATGGGGAAGCCGCCCCCGGGGACCGATGTGGTGATCGTCGACCCCTCCACCGGCCGGGAGTGCCCGGCTGCGGTGTTCGACGACCGGGGGCTGCTTCGCAACGCGTCCGACGCCATCGGGGAGATCGTGAGCCGCGACGGGGTGTCGCGCTTCGAGGGCTACTACGCCAACGCCGAGGCCGACGCCGAGCGCACCCGGGAGGGTTGGTTCTGGTCGGGCGATCTGGGCTATCGCGACGAGGACGGCTTCTTCTACTTCGCGGGCCGCAGCGCCGACTGGCTGCGCGTCGACGGCGAGAACTTCGCGGCCGCGCCCGTCGAGCGGATCCTGGCCCGGTTCCCCGGGGTGGTCACCGCCGTGGTCCTCCCCGTCCCCGATCCCCGGACCGGCGATCAGGTCCTGGCCACCCTCGAGATGACCGACCCCGCATCCTTCGAGCCCGCCGCGTTCGGGGAGTTCCTCGCACAGCAGGCCGACCTGGGCACGAAATGGGCGCCTCGTTTCGTGCGCGTCACCGACCACATCCCACTCACCGGTTCCGGCAAGGTCGACAAGCGTCCCCTCCGGCGCCAGTACTGGAAGACCTCGGACCCTCTGTGGTGGCGACCCCCGGTGCCACGGGGGGGCGACGTCGCCGCGTACCGCCTCCTGACCCCCGGTGACGTCGCCGCGCTCGAGGCCGAGTTCGACACCCACGGCCGCCGGGCGCTCCTCGACCTGTGATGCTGGGGCGGGGCCCCGGTGACACGAGGAGCGGATGCGATGGAGCTCGAGGGACGCACGGTGCTGATCACGGGCGCCAACAGCGGGATCGGCCGGGCCACGGCCTTCGAGCTGGCCCGTCGGGGGGCTCGGGTCCATGTGGCGTGCCGATCCCGCGAGCGGGCGCAACCGGTGCTCGACGCCATCGCCGCGGCGCACGGCCCGGACGCGGCGGGTTTCCTCGCCCTCGACCTGTCGGACCTGGCCTCGGTGCGCGCCGCGGCGCAGGCCTACATCGCCACCGGGGAGCCGCTGCACGTCCTGATCGACAACGCGGGGGTGGCCGGCGAGCGGGGCCGGACGGCCGAGGGCTTCGAGCTGGCGTTCGGGGTCAACCACCTGGGGCACTTCCTGCTCACCACGATGCTCCTCGACGTGCTGGCCGCCAGCGCGCCGGCCCGCGTGGTCGTCGTGGCCAGCGACTCGCACTACAGCGCGCGCGGCGTCGACTTCGACGACGTGCGCCGGCGCACGTCCACCCTGACCGGCCTGCGCGAGTACGGCGTGTCCAAGTTGTGCAACGTGCTCTTCGCCCAGGAGCTGGCTCGCCGGATGACCGGCACGACTGGCACGGACGGGGCGCGGGGTGTCACCACGTACGCGCTGCACCCCGGGGTGATCGCGTCCGACATCTGGCGGCACCTGCCGTGGCCCGTCGAACCGATCGTCAAGCGCTTCATGCGTTCCACGGAGGAGGGGGCCCGCACCTCGGTGTACTGCGCCACCGACCCCGGCCTCGCCGACGCGACAGGCCGCTACTACGACGACTGCGCCGAGCGGGCCCCGTCCGAGCGGGCCACGCCCGAGCTGGCCGCAGAGCTCTGGGAGCGCAGCGAGGCCTGGACCGCCCCCTGACCGACGGCGACGGCGTGCCACCGCGGCCCCGGCTCGTAGTCGCGTCCCATTGGCGCGTCGCCTACAGTCGGGCACAACCGCCGGATCGCGACGTGTGAGCCGGCGAGCGTCCGGGTGCTCGCTGCAGCCGAGGGCGCGGAGGAGGAGGACGGTCATGGGACTCATGGACAAGGTGAAGTCGCAGGCGACACAGCTGGCCGAGAAGGCCCAGCAGGCGGGCCAGATGGGCCAGGCGAAGCTCGTCGAGGTCCAGGCCAAGCGCAAGGGCGACGCCCTGCTGCTCGAGCTGGGGGGGATCACCTACACCCAGCGCGTGGGGCGTGCCGCCCCCGGCGGCGAGGCGCGGGCGACGGAGCTCGTCGGCCTGATCCAGGCGCACGAGGCCGAGCACGGGCCGGTGTCGGTGACCTCCGCCAACGCGGCGGTGGCCGAAGCCACCGGCGTGGTCGACCCTGCTGCGACGGCCCCGGCCCCGGCGGCCGCCCCCCCGACGAGCTCGGCGGGCCCGATCCCCAAGGCGCAGTACGGCACGGGCGAAAGCTGAGGCGGATCGTTGGGTTGGGAGTTCTCCACCGATCCCGAGTTCCAGGCCAAGCTCGACTGGATCGACACCTTCGTCCGTGAGGAGGTCGAACCTCTCGACCTGTTGTGGGGCGACCGCACGTTCCATCCGCTCGACGACAAGCTGCGCAAAATCGTCGACCCGCTGAAGCAGAAGGTGCGCGACCAGAAGCTGTGGGCGTGTCACCTCGGTCCCGAGCTCGGGGGCGAGGGATACGGCCAGGTGAAGCTGTCGCTCATGAACGAGATCCTGGGCCGGAGCCGGTGGGCCCCCATCATCTTCGGTTGCCAGGCGCCCGACACGGGCAACGCCGAGATCATCGCCCACTACGGCACCGAGGAGCAGAAGGAGCGCTACCTGCGCCCGTTGCTCGACGGTGAGATCTTCTCGTCGTACTCGATGACCGAGCCCCAGGGCGGGTCCGACCCCACCCGCTTCGAGACGCGGGCCCGGCGTGACGGGGACGAATGGGTCATCGACGGATGGAAGTTCTTCTCGTCGAACGCCAGGACCTCGGCCTTCCTCATCGTCATGGCCGTGACCGACCCCGACGTGAGCGCGTACCAGGGCATGTCGATGTTCCTGGTGCCCACCGACACCCCCGGTGTCGACATCGTGCGGAACATCGGGCTCATGGGCGAGCACTTCGGGGACGGCCACGAGGGGATGCACGCCCTCATCCACTACAACGAGGTGCGCGTGCCGGCCGAGAGCCTGCTCGGTGGGGAGGGCCAGGCCTTCGCCATCGCCCAGACCCGGCTCGGCGGCGGGCGCATCCACCACGCCATGCGCACGGTGGGGGTGTGCCAGAAGGCCCTCGACATGATGTGCGAACGGGCCCTGTCGCGCCACACCCAGGGCAGCATCCTGGCCGACAAGCAGAGCGTCCAGAACTACATCGCCGACTCCTACGCGCAGCTCACCCAGTTCCGGCTCTTCGTCTTGTACGTCGCGTGGGAGATCGACCAGTACCAGGACTACCGCAAGGTCCGTCACGACATCGCCGCGGTCAAGGTGCTCACGGCGCAGGTGCTGCACGACATCGTGCAACGCTCCATCCAGGTCCATGGCGCGCTCGGGGTCTCGAACGAGATGCCCCTCGGTGGCTACTGGATGATGGTGCCCATCATGGGGCTGGTGGACGGCCCGAGCGAGGTGCACCGCGTCACCGTCGCCCGCCAGGTCCTGAAGCGCTACCGGGCCGCGCCCGGCGCATGGCCGACCGAGCACCTGCCCGAGAAGCTGGCCGCGGCGCGCCAGAAGTTCGCCGAGTACCTCGAGCACGAGGTCGCCAACCAGTGACCGCGGGACCGGTGGCCGAAGACGATCCGGTCGAGGTGGCGGTCGTCGGGGGCCCGGTGGACGACGAGGTGCGCACGCGCGGGCTCGTGGACCTCGAGCGCCTGGAGAAGTTCTTCGACGACAACGGCCTGCCCGGGTCGGGCGAGCCCATCGAGGCGACGTTCATCACCGGGGGCGCGTCCAACGAGCTGTTCGAGATCCGCCGGGGCAGGCACCGCATGGCGCTACGCCGTCCGCCGCGCATCGTCCCCGCCGGGCGCAACGAGACCATGCTGCGCGAGTACCGGCTGCTCGCCGCGCTGGCCGACACCGACGTCCCCCATGCGAGGGCCCTGGCCGTGTGCGACGACCCCGCGCTCATGGGCGGCTGCTTCTACCTGATGGAGTACGTCGATGGCTGGTCGCCCATGGGCGGTGGTGGCTGGCCCGCTCCCTTCGACGCCGATCTCGACGCCCGCCGGGGCCTGGCCTTCGGTCTCGTCGACGGGATCGCCAAGCTGGCCAAGGTCGACTGGCGGGCGCGCGGACTCGAGGGGTTCGGCCGCCCTGACGGGTTCCACGAGCGCCAGGTGGACCGGTGGATGAGCCATCTCGCCGCCGTGCAGTTCCGCGACATCCCCGGGCTCGACACCGCGGCGCAGTGGCTGCGCGCCCATCAACCACGGAACTACGTACCCGGCATCATGCACGGCGACTACCAGTTCGCCAACGTCATGTTCCGTCACGGCGCGCCGGCCCGCCTGGCCGCCATCGTGGACTGGGAGATGGCGACGGTGGGCGACCCGCTGCTCGACCTCGGTTGGGTCATCCAGGGTTGGCTCGACGAGGACGAGGACAGGTCCGCGGGCAGCTACGTCGACTACACGGGGATGCCGTCGCGCACCGAGCTCCTCGACTACTACTCCACCGAGAGCGGGCGTGACACCGACGAGATCGACTACTACGTCATCCTGGCCCGCTTCAAGCTGGCGGTCGTCCTCGAAGCGGGGTACGCACGCGTCGTGCAGGGAACGGCGGACAATCCGAAGATGGAGGCGTTCGGCGACGTCGTGCTCGACCTGGCGCAGAGGGCGGCGGACCTCGCCTCGACCACGTCGCTTCACTGAGGGTACGCACGTCGGTGGTCCCGGACCGTTTCGACCTCACCGGCAAGGTGGCGCTCGTGACCGGTGGCAGCCGGGGGCTGGGTCGGGCCATGGCCCTGGGGTTCGCCGCCGCGGGGGCTGACGTGGTGGTCACCAGTCGCAAGCTCGACGCGTGCCGGGCTGTCGCCGGCGATATCGAGGCCATGGGACGGCGTGCGCTCCCCTGGGCGTGCAACGTGTCGAATTGGGACGAGCTCGAGCCGCTGGCGGACGCCGCCTACGACACCTTCGGACGCGTCGACGTGCTCGTCAACAACGCCGGCATGTCCCTCCTCTACGGCGACGTCACCGAGGTCACCGAGGCCATGTGGGACAAGGTGGTGAACCTGAACCTCAAGGGCGTCTTCCGGCTCACCGCGCTCGTCGGCAGCCGCATGGTGCGCGACGGCGGTGGGTCGGTGATCAACGTGTCGAGCGTGGGGTCGGTCCGCCCCACCCCCGAGATCCTGCCCTATGCGGCCGCCAAGGCCGGGGTGAATTCCCTGACGGCCGGGTTCGCACGCGCGCTGGGCCCGACGGTGCGGGTCAACTGCATCATGGCAGGGCCCTTCCTCACCGACGTCACCAAGGCCTGGACACCCGAGGTCTTCGAGTCGGGGGCGCAGCGCCATGCCCTGCAGCGCTTCGGGGACCCCGACGAGGTGGTGGGGACCGCGCTGTACTTCGCCAGCGACGCGTCGAGCTTCACGACGGGACAGGTCCTGCGCGTCGACGGCGGCATCCCCTGACGCAGCCGGGCTGTGGGGAGCGGTCGCGAGCCCGCCCGAGCCGTCGGGAGCCGCTCAGTCCCGAGGGAGCTGCACACCGCCTCGCATGGTTGACTCGAGGCGCTCGAGCAGGGGGAGCTGCCCGGCGAGGAGCTTGGTGCGCGCGTCGCGCAAGGTGAACCACTCCGCCTTGTCGACCTCGGGGAACGTCCGGTGCTCACCCGAATGGGGAGGCCACTCCATTTCGAACACGTTGCTGGTCGTGGCGCGCGCGTCGATGTCGCCGTGCACCGCCCACGCCCGGACGCGCTTTCCTCCCGCCTGACGCACCTCCCCCAGGTCCAGGCGCGGGCCGGGCGGGGCGTGGCGCCCGAGCTCTTCGGCGAACTCGGCCTCGGCGCGCTGCGCAGGATCGTCACCCTCGTCGTACTCGCCCTTGGGGATGGACCACGCGCCGGCGTCCTTGCGCGCCCAGAAGGGCCCGCCGGGATGCACCAGAAGGACCTCGACCTCTCCCCCGGGGCCCTCGCGGTACAGGAGCAGGCCCGCGCTCACTCTGGGCACCCGCACCCCACTCTCCGCCGCCACGGGGTGGTGCGGACACCGCCGCGTCCGGGGCAATAGGTGTGTTGGTAACACCACATGGCGTCGTATCCCCAGGGTGAGAGGGTTGTCGTTGCCGTCACAAAGCATAGGCGCGCGCGGTGGTTCCCCACTCAGCCCGCAACGATTGGCACGGGTCGTGTCGGTTCACTACGGTCGCCCCCGGAGGCCCTGCCGGGCGGCGGAGCTGCGGAGGAGACGGACAGCGTCATCGTTCGCGCGCCGCGACGTCGCGTCGTCAGGCCTCTGACCGCGTCGACGTGCGCGCATCACCGAACCGACCATGAGCCGCGAACCCGTCCCCACGTACGCGAACCGTGCGGCACGACGACAGAACGCCCGTCGCCCCGCGAGCCGGACGATCGCGCGCCTCGGCCTCATGGTGTCGCTTCCCGGCGCCACCGTCCTTGCCGCGACGGCCGGGCCCACCGCGGTGGCAACGGCGGGGAGCCGCCACAGCCACAACGGGCCGCCCGCGCCGCGCCCCACCCGCAAGGAGTCGCCCCTCGTGGCGATGCGGAGGATCATCGAGGCGGAACAGGCCGCCACGACCACAACCTCCACGACGCCGCACGTCCCACCGCCGACCCCCACGACGGTCCCGGCCCCTCCGGTCGCCGCCGTGGCCGCCGCCCCGGCGCCTGCACCCGCGCCGGCACCCGCGCCCGCACCCCGGGCCAAGCCCCCGACGCCCGCACCCGTGGTGCATCCCGCGCCGGCGCCCCGTCCCACGCCGCCGCCTGCGCCGCATCCGGCCCCCACGCCGACGCCGACAGCGGGGATCCTGCCTCCCGCCAACCCGCCGGCGAGCATCGCCCCCACTCCGCAGTTCGAGAGCACGTGCCTGGCCGACGGGCCCCTGTCGGCGCCATGCGTCGCGTCGACGCTCCAGGCCACCGACGTGGGGCGGGCCCGTGAGGGGCTCGGCGCCATGACCCTTCCCGGCAACTACTCGACGCTCACCCCGGCCGAGCAGTTGTTCGTGGTGGCCGACTCCGAGCGCGTGGACCGGGGGCTCCCGCCCGCGGTGGGGCTCGTCGCCGAGTTCGACGAGGACGCCCAGGCCGCCGCGCAGGCCGACACCGATCCGGCGCCGACCATCGTCCCCCCCGGGATCGGCGTCGTGCGGTGGGCGTCGAACTGGAGCGAGAACGCCGGAGCCCTGGGGTCGAATTACAACTGGATGTACGACGACGGCCCCGGCTCGGGCAACCTCGGGTGCGTCGGCAACTCCAGCGGCTGCTGGGGGCACCGGGACAACATCCTGGGCTTCAGCGCCGCGCAGCTGGCCGCGTCGGGCGGCATTCTCGTGATGGGCGCCGGCGAGGCTTCCCCTGCCGCGGCGTCACCGTGGATGAGCGACGCCGAGCTCTTCGCCGTGATCAACCACGCCCCGGCGTACTACATCTACACCTGGGGCCAGGCGGTGGCGGCCGGAGCCCGCTGAGCTGCGCCCGAGCGGGCTCCGCGGCCGGGCTCAGGCGCTCGTCCGCCTGCGGCGTGCGTTCGACAGTCCCACGAGGACGAGGCCGGCTCCGACCAGCGTCCCGCCCAGGACGGGCAGCAGCGGGTTGATCCCGGTGAAGGGAAGCGTGCCCGTCGCCGTCGTGCCCGTGGGGGTCCCCGTCCCACCGGGTGTGCCGGTGCCGGTCCCACCGGGTGTGCCGGTGCCGGTGGAGGTCGTTCCGTTGGGGCTCGGCGTCTTGGCGTTGGCGTTGACACTGTCCGACGTGGTCGCGGTGGTGGTGCCGGTCGGCGTCGTGCACGTCGGCGTGGTGATGGTGTCGGTGTCGAGGGTGACCGCGCCGTTGCGGGCCAGCGCCCGGCCGACGATTGTCGTTCCCGTCGTCACGGTGATCGACGTCAGCGCCAGGATGGTCCCCCGGAAGCTGGATGCCGTGCCGAGCGTCGCCGAGCTGCCGACCTGCCAGAAGACGTTGCAGGCCTGGGCGCCGTTGGTCAGGACGACGCTGCTGGCGGTAGCCGTGGTCAGGGTGGAGCCGGCCTGGAAGACGAAGAGCGCATTCGGGTTCCCGCCCCCGTTGAGGGTCAGCGCCCCGGTGAGCCCGAGCGACGAGGCCGAGTTGTAGATGCCGGGAGTCAGCGTGTGCCCGCCGAGGTCGGCGGCGACAGCGGTCGTCGGCCCCTCGCCCGCCGCGGTGTTGTAGGCGGTCACGAGATCCGTCTTGGCACCCTGGGTCACGGCGTCACCGCCGTGGTTGGTCCCGGTGATGGTCATCGAGGCCGCTCCCGAGATGGACGTGGTGGGGAAGGTGCCGAGGTCCCCGTTGATCGTGGTGGGGCCGGTGTTCGTGACCCCGGCGCCGGCGAGGACGGCAAAGCTGCCCGCGGTCCCGAGGCCGACCGGAGCCTGAGCGGCATCGGCGGTGGCGGCGGGGAGCAGGATGACGACCCCCATGGCGATGACCGCGAGGGGCGCGGACCAGCGGGGAATGTGTCGGGAAGGTCGGGAGGTACGTCGCCGCGGAGATGCGGCTCCCTCGGATGCTGTGACTGCTGGGTTCGTAAAGATGGCGCGCCTCTTCTGTTGGATCGAGAGGTCGCGTCGAGCCTCGGCGACGAGCAAACATATCTGGGCACGCTGTCTGAACCGGGCGCCCCTCTCAGGGGTCGTGTACGTGATCGACACCCGGCTTTCATTCCTTGAGGTCCGCTTGTCCACGGCCGCACAACAATCTCGTTCTCAAGGTGGCGCGGGACGGTTCGTGGGCCGCAGTGCGGACGATCGGTTTCCCACCTTCTCCTCTAGAGCGGTGGAGGCGGGGCTCGCGGCCGTCTTCACCTTTCCACTACGCCACGAGGACCACCAGCTCGGTGCGCTCGACCTGTACCGCAACATCGCCGGTCCCATGAACGACCGGGCGATGACCGCAGCCCAGACCTTGGCTGACGTCGCGGCCGCCTACCTCCTGAACGCACAGGCACGTTCGGATCTCGAGGACTCCTCGGAGCGGGCGCGTGAGAGCGCTCCACGACAGTCTTACGGGTCTGCCGAACAGGACCCTGCTGGTCCAGCGCCTCGTCCATGCAATCCTCCGGTGCCGGAGGTCCGAGAAGCTGGTGGTTGTCCTGTTCGTCGATCTCGACCGCTTCGAGGTGATCAACGACACTTTCGGTCACCATGTCGGCGACGAGTTGCTCATCTCGGTGGGAGCTCGACTTACCGAGCTGCTTCGACCTGCGACACCTTGGCGCGCCTCGCTGGAGATGAGTTCGTCATCTTGTGCGAAGACCTCGATCACACGTCTCAGGTTGAGCCGCTCGCGGCGCGGGTCGACTCGGCGCTGAGCACAGCCTTCGATCTTTCGGGTATCGAGGTGCAGGTGAGCGCGAGCGTCGGTATCGTGGCGACCGCTGACGGGCGGATCACAGGGGTAGAAGCGCTTCTCCGGCGGGCTCATCCCCTCCGTGGGATCGTCCCACCCGACACCATCGTCCCTCTCGCCGAGCAGTCCAGGCTCATCGTCGAGATCGGGCAATGGGTGCTCGCCCAGGCATCCGTGGACCTGCGGCGCAGGCAACACCGCGACCATTCAGGGCTCGAGATTTCTGTGAACATCTCGTCGTGTCAGCTGATGGCTCCCGACTTTGTCGCCATGGTGGCCGACATTCTCAGCGAGACCCATACCGATCCGCGACAGGTCACGCTCGAGATCACCGAGATGTCTTCATCCAGGACAGTGAGCGTGCCCTGGTCGTGCTGCACGACCTCAGGCGACTCGGGCCGAAGCTCGCGCTCGACGACTTCGGAACCGGTTTCTCCTCTCTGAGCTATCTCAAGCAGTTTCCTGTCAATGCTGTCGAGATCGGCCAGGTCTTCGTCGCCGATCTCGGCCGGGAGCCCACGAGTCGGCTCATCGTGAGCGCAATCGTCAGACTTGCGCACAGCCTGGAGATGAGCGTCGTGGCCGAAGGAATCGAAACCGACGACCAATACCGTGAGGTCGTCGCGCCGGAGTGCGATTCGTATCAGGGCAATTTCTTCGCGCGGCCCACTTCCGCCGGCGCCCTCCAATCGTTAATGGCCACTGCCGCCTCGGCGTGATCGGTGCCGCTGGCGTGCTTCCCGCGTTCCCGAAGATCCGGTCTCAGGTTTCATAGGCGACGAGCCGATCACATCACGAGGATTTGATGTCAGGCCGTTCCCCAGCAACTGGCACGCCTGCCTCTGGAGGCTGCCATGTTGGATTCCGCAGAGCCCATCGCCGACTCGGTCGACCCCACGGTCCTCCTGAGCGTCCTGGCCCAGGTCAAGTTCGGTGACTTCAGCGCCCGGATGCCCCGGGAATGGACCGGCGTGGCCGGCAAGGTTGCGGACGGCCTGAACGACGTCATCATCGCCAACCAAGCACTCGAGGCCGAGCTGGCCCGGGTGAGCCAGATGGTTGGCGAGGAAGGTCGCCTCTCGCAGAGGGTCGTCCTGGGCGGATCAGCCCAGAGCTGGTCGGGCAGCGTCCAATCGGTCAACAATCTGATCGAGGCCTTGGTGCGTCCCACCAGCGAGATGCAGCGTGTGATCGGGGCGGTCGCCGACGGAGACCTCAGCAAGAAGGTCGCGGTCGAGGTCCACGGCGAGATGCTCGAGCTCAAGAACACCATCAACGCCATGGTCGACCAGCTGATCGGGTTCGTTTCCGAATTGACTCGTGTGGCGCGTGAAGTCGGCACGGAGGGCAAGCTCGGCCAGGCCGCGGCGGTCACCATCGAGGTGGGCGGAGTGTGGAAGGACCTGACCGACAACGTCAACCTCATGGCCGGCAACCTCACCGGGCAGGTGCGAAACATCGCCGAGGTGACCACCGCCGTGGCCAACGGCGACCTCAGCAAGAAGATCTCGATCGACGTGAAGGGCGAGTTTCTCGAGCTCAAGAACACCGTGAATGCCATGGTGGACCAACTCAACGCATTCGCCGGCGAGGTGACACGCGTGGCGCGCGAGGTCGGGGTCGAGGGCAAACTCGGTGGCCAGGCTCAATCGAAGGAGGTAGCCGGCGTCTGGAAGGACCTCACAGACAACGTGAACCAGTTGGCCGCCAACCTCACCAACCAGGTACGAGCGATCGCCGAGGTCGCCACAGCGGTGACCGAGGGCGACCTGACCCGCCAGGTGTCGATGGAGGCCAGCGGCGAGGTGGCGGGGCTGAAGGACACGCTCAACGAGATGATCCGTAACCTCCGCGAGACGACAAGGCAGAACGTCGAGCAGGACTGGTTGAAGACCAACCGGGAGCGCTTCACCCGAATGCTCCAGGGGCAGGACAATCTCGTGACCGTGTCCAACATGATCCTCTCCGAGCTCGCCACGTTGGTGTCGGTCCAGCATGGCGTCTTCTACTCGATGACCAACCCCACCGACGGCAGTGAAGCGGTGCTCGAGCTCCAAGCTGGTTACGGCTTCGAGGAGCGACGCCACCTGGCGACGTCGTTCCGGTTGGGCGAGGGCCTCGTCGGACAATGCGGTAAGGAGAAGAAGCGGATCCTTCTCACCGAGGTTCCCGGCGACTACGTCAGGATCAGCTCCGGGCTTGGGGCATCGGCTCCCCTCAACATCATCGCCATGCCGGTCCTGTTCGAAGGGACGTTGTGCGCGGTGATCGAGCTCGCCTCGTTCTCATCGTTCTCGATCACGCACCAGACGTTCCTCGACTCGATCACCGAGAGCATCGGGATTGTCCTGAGCACGATCCAAGCCTCGGCGCTCACCGAGACCCTGCTCCAGCAGGCCCAGTCACTGGCCGAGGAGCTCCGCGCCCAGCAGGGCGAGCTGCGCGAGTCCAACGAGGGCCTCGAGCGCCAGGCGACTCTCTTGGCCGAGCGCAACAGGGAGGCGTCGAACAGGAACCAGGAGATCGAGTCGTCCAAGCGACTTCTCGAGGAGAAAGCCGCACAACTGGCAATCTCGTCGAAGTACAAGTCCGAGTTCATCGCCAACATGTCCCATGAGCTTCGCACCCCGTTGAACAGTCTGCTGATCCTCGCAGAGCAGCTCAAGGACAACCCCGACAACAACATGACCGACACTCAGGTCCAGTACGCGAACGTCATCAGCACCTCCGGTAAGGAGCTGATGAGCCTCCTCAACAGCATTCTCGACCTGGCCAAGGTCGAGTCGGGGACCATGGAGGCGGACTTGGCGGAGCTTTCCGTGAGCGAGCTCAGGGACACTCTGCTCAGCGAGTTCGAGCTCGTCGCCAAGGGAAAGGGCCTCGCCTACGCTATAGACCTCGCGCCGGGTGCTCCCGCGACCATCGTCACCGACACGCAACGACTGCGCTAGATCCTCAAGAACTTGCTCGCCAACGCCTTCAAGTTCACCGAGCAAGGCAGTGTCCACATCGGCGTCGGCACCACCTCCGACGGGTGGAGCAAGGAGAACTCCACGCTGGCCGGCGCGACCTCCGTCATCGCCTTCACCGTCAGTGACACGGGCATCGGGATCAACGACGAGCAGCAGCAGCGCATCTTCGAGGCGTTCGCGCAGGGGGACGGCACCACCGCCCGACTCTACGGAGGCACCGGGCTGGGGCTGTCGATCAGCCGTGAACTGGCCGGCTTGCTCGGGGGGGAGATCACCCTCACCAGCACACCGGGACAGGGCAGCACGTTCACGCTCTATCTTCCGACGCATCGAGCGGCGGCGTCGGCCGGTCCGGCTCCTGTGCTTGCTCCGGCTCCGGCTCCTGCGGTTGCTCCGGCTCCTGCGGTTGCTCCGGCTCCTGCGGTTGCTCCGGTCGCTGCGGTTGCTCCTGCCCCTGCCCCTGCCCCGGGTCCTGCTTCGACTCCAAGACCCGCCCAGGCTCCGCCCCCCGCCGCGCTGACGCCCGACTCCTCGAGCGTGCCGTTCGATCGACGCCACTCGGACGGGCTGGTGCACGACGACCTGGGCGGCACAAAGATCCTCGTCGTGGACGACGACTTCCGGAACATCTTCGCACTGTCCGCGCTTCTCGAAAGGGCCAATGCCGAGGTCCTCGCGGCTGAAAGCGGCTCCGAGGCCATCGCCACACTCGAGCGTGTGCCCGACATCGCCGTCGTCCTGATGGACATCATGATGCCGGGTATGGACGGGTACGACACGATGCGGGCCATCCGCGCGCTGGAGCAATTCCGGACTCTTCCCATGATCGCGGTGACGGGAAAGGTCATGGCCGGCGAGCGTCAGCGCTGTATCGATGCAGGAGCAAACGACTACGCGTCGAAGCCCATCGATACGTCAGAGCTCCTGACCGCGGTGAAGCACTTGATCCCGACCGGGGCGCCCCACCGGCCACTCCCGGCGCCGGCCGGCCCGCCCAGCCCAGCCAGCGATGCCACGATCGTCGTGCCCCCAGCCGCCGTGACCGCCAAGGGCGACGCGGAGGTCGAGTACGGACCGACGCAAGCGACAGAAGGTGCGTCGGTCGAGAAGGCAGGTGGTCAAAGGCTCGGGTCGACCATCCTCGTCGTCGACGACGACTTCCGAAACACCTTTGCGCTGACAGCACTCCTCGGCCGCGGACACACTGTGCTCGTGGCCGAGAGTGGTGCAGAGGCTCTCGACGAGCTCGAGCAAGTCCCTGACATCGATGTCGTCTTGATGGACATCATGATGCCCGAGATGGACGGCTACACCGCGATACGCGCCATTCGAGCGCAGGAGAGGTTCGCGGATCTCCCCATCATCGCTGTGACCGCCAGGATGGACGCCGGTGAGCGTCAGCGCTGTATCGATGCCGGAGCCAGCGACTACGTTCCCAAGCCGGTCGACTCCGCCGAGCTCTTCGCTGCTCTCCGGCCGTGGCTTCCGACCGCCGCCCAGTCGACTGCTGCATGACTAGCACCATGCGCATCGCAGAGCCGCGAAACGCCGACACGCGCTCGCCCTCCTTGCAATGCGTCCCCATCTTGGTGGTCGACGACGATCCCGCCAAACGGTTGGCGCTCATCTCCGTGTTGGCGCCGCTCGGCTATTCGATCGTGGACGCGGATTCGGGAGTCGCCGCCTTGCGCTGCATCAAAGGCCAAGACTTTGCGGTCATCCTGCTCGACGTCCGGATGCCGGTCATGGACGGCATCGAGACCGCCGCGCTCATTCGGCGTCGTCGCCAATCCGAGATGACTCCGATCATCTTCATTACCGCTCACTCCAGCGACGAGGCCGTGAGCTTAGACCGATACGCCGCAGGTGCCGTCGACTTCATCTTCGCTCCCGTGGCAGCGGACGAGCTGCGTGCCAAGGTGTCGGTCTTTGCGAACCTCTACCTCAAGGCCGAGGAATTGGCGACCCAAGCACGCGAGGTGAAGGTCTCCGCCGACCAGTTGAGGCTTCTCACCGATGCTGCGCCCGTCGGGATCTTCCAAACGGACAGAGAGAACAGATACGTCTACACGAATCCCCGCTGGAGCGAGATCACGGGTACGTCGGCCCAAGAAGCTATCGGGCAGAAGTGGGACAGCATCATCGACCCGGAACAGGGTCGTCTAAAGACGGGTCCGGCTGATGATCAGTCCGTTACATGCGCAGAGCTCTCTCGCCGCTTCGAGATACGCATTCCCGGCTTGTCGACCCGAATCGCGCTGATGACCTCGAAACCCATTCCGGACGTCGACGGTGGCAACGCCGGCTGGGTCGGAACTTTGGCCGACGTGACAGCGGAGGCGTGGGCTGAAGCAGCCATGTCCGATGCCCGCGACAAGGCGACCGAAGCCTCGCGGCTCAAGTCGGATTTTCTTGCCAACATGAGCCACGAAATCCGCACTCCGATGAACGGTGTCATCGGAATGACCGATCTCCTGCTCGAGACTGACCTCGACGCCAACCAACGCGACTATGCCCAGACGGTGCGAAACTCCGGAGAAGCACTGCTCACAATCATCAATGACATCCTCGATTTCTCGAAGATCGAAGCAGGGAAGATGGAGGTCGAAAGCGTCGAATTCGAGCTGCGGACCGTCGTCGACGACGTGGTGGGCCTTCTGGCAGAACCTGCGCAGACCAAGAACCTCGATCTCATCGCAGTTGTCGACAGTTCGGTTCCGGCCCGCGTCAACGGTGATCCCGGTCGGGTGCGGCAGGTTTTGACCAATCTCATCGCCAACGCCGTCAAGTTCACCCAGGCCGGGGAGATCGTGCTTCGGGTCACCGAGGGTGAGGTTATCGAGGGGGACGCCACTCTTCGATTCGAGGTATCAGACACAGGGGACGGCATCGCACCCGACCAGCTCGACATGATCTTCGAACCCTTCGTTCAAGCAGACACATCCACGTCGCGGAAATACGGGGGGACGGGCCTGGGCTTGGCCATCAGCGGCCAGCTCGTGGCGCTCATGGGTGGGGACTGCGGCGTGTCGAGCCGTCTAGGGATGGGAAGTTCTTTCTGGTTCACGATTCGTGTGCATGTGGACGACACGCAACTGGCTCGTGCGTCGGAACCGTCCGATGCCGACGTGGCGGGTATCACCCTGCTGATCGTCGATGACAACGTCACTCAGCGCAGCGTCCTGTCGGAGTACGTCACGGACTTGGGCATGGTCGTCAATACGGCCGAATCCGATACCGTCGCGCTGTCGACACTGCGGACGATGGCGAGCGAGGGGCGACCCGCTCCCGTTGTCCTCCTTGATCGATTCATGCCCGGGACTGACGGGTCAGAGTTGAAGAACGCGATCTCCGTCAACCCTGAACTCGTGCGGGGGCTCGTGCTCATGGGTGGAGTGGGTCACGAGCGGACCGTCGACGACGCCTTGTGGTCCATATCCTGCTCCACCATCTCGAAACCAGTACGCCGGGAGGACCTCCGGTCGTGTGTGCGAGCGGTCTTGCGTCTCGACGCGCTGGACACAGCGCCACCCGAGGTGGGGGCAAGGCGCCTTGCCCCTGCCGCCGGAATGCCGCGGTTGGGTCGGCTTCTCCTCGCCGAGGACAATCTGATCAATCAGAAGGTGGCGGTGGCGATCCTGACCTCTGCCGGGTACAGCGTCGACACCGTGCTCAACGGGGCTGAGGCGCTGCGGGCTGTCGCCGATCGTTCCTACGACGCCATCTTGATGGACTGCCAGATGCCGGAGCTCAACGGATACGAGGCAACGGCCGCCATTCGGGCCCAGAACAATGCAAGGGGACGCATCCCCATTATCGCCATGACCGCCGGGGCGCGCCGCGAGGACCAGGAGCGCTGTCTGGCTGAGGGCATGGACAGCTATGTGGCCAAACCGTTCAGCAAGGATGCCTTGCTGGCACTCGTAGCCCGGTCAGTGATGACGGATCGGCGATAATGGTTCTGCTTTGTCGAGTCTCCCCCGTGGAATCGCTTCAGTCCGAGCCGCCGTGCACCGATACAACGATGTGGAGCACGAGAGGAATCTGGCACTTGAAGAGATCGCGGTGTATCCAGATCCGAGCGCCTCGGCCGTAGGGAGTCTCGAGAGCGACGTTGGTCCCGAGGTGTACCGGGAACTGCTGACCGCATTTCTCGCCCATCTTTCCGTGCAGGTCGTGGAGCTCAACAGGGCATCTGCGATCGCAGACGTCCCGGCGGCCCAGTACGTGGCCCACCAGATGAAAGGCGCAGCGTTCAGCTTCGGAGCTGTCCGCCTCGATGAGCTCGCCGGTCGACTACTCGGGATCCGCCTCGACCAGGACGAAGACCTCCGGTCGCTCGTGAGCGAGCTCGAAGATGAAGTCCGCTCACTCCAAGACGTCGTCAGCGTCTAGGCGGCGCCGACATGCCCAACGCCTCAACAGCGATGACCGGCGTCCTGGTCATGACATCCCCGCTGGGCGGCGCGGATTCCAGGGCTGATCACAACCGCCTCGCCGAGACCGTGCTCGTCTCCGGTGAGGAGTTGGTCGGCATCCTCAACGATATTCTGGACTTTGCCCGGATCGACACCGGTCGCCTCAAGCTGGAGTCCATCGACTTCGATCTCAGGAGCGTTGTTGAGGACGTGGCTGACCTGCTCAGTGCGCCGCCCCACGACCGCGCTCTGGAGTTGACGTGTGTGTTTCCGACCGACATGTCCGTCACGGTGCGCGGCGACCCAGTCAGGCTTCGCAGCGTGGTACGGAATCTGGTCGGCAATGCCGTCAGATTCACCCCGTCCGGCAAGGTGCAGCTGAAGCTGACTGTGGGCGACGGCGACGAGCTTACGACGATGGTCCGCTTCGAGGTGGTCGGGACCGCGATGGGCGTGGCCCACGCCGATCAGCCCACCTTGTTCGAGTCGCTCTCCCAGGTCGATGCTGAGACCATCCGCTCCTACGGTGCTGTGGGTCTGGGTCTCGCCATGTCCCACCAGCTGGTCGAATTGATGGGGGGCCGGATCGGCGTCAAGAGTGAGCCGGGCCGCGGCGGCGCATTTTGGTTCACCGTTCCCCTCCAGAGGGGCCGGTACGTGTCGAACATCGTTCCCCGGGCTCAACACGCCGAGCATGGGGAACAGGTCAGAGACGACGTGTTCGCCGCCACGCCAGCACCACGACTGCAGCCACCAGGGCGCTCCCACCAGGTCCTCCTGGCCGAGGACAACCCGGTGAACCAGCGGGTGGCCTCCGCAATGCTGGAGAACCTCGGCTTCCAGGTCGACGTGGTGGCCGACGGAGCCCAGGCGGTGCAAGCCGCGGCCTCCACCTCGTACCAGGCCATCCTCATGGACGGGCAGATGCCCGTACTGGACGGCTATCAGGCGACGACCGAGATCCGGCGTCTGAGCCAAGGATCGCGTCGCACTCCCATCATCGCTGTGACAGGCTCGGCCATGAAGTCCGACCAGCAGCGGTGCCTGGCCGCGGGTATGGACGACTATCTGGCCAAACCGCTCAACCTCAACGCGTTGGCCGACATCCTGAGGCGGTGGACATCGGACGCATCGGATCCACCTCCGGCCTCGACCCGGCCGAGGCGCCCCCGGCGGTCCATGTCGGCTTGGACCACCTGCACGATCCTGACCGGCCGGCGCTCGACGCTCAGGTCGTGGACCGGCTGCAACGCCTGGGCAACGCCGCGGGCGAGGACCTCATGGGGCAGCTGTCCACGCTCTTCCTCGCTGACGCGGACGTCAGGGTGGTCGCGATCCGCGATGCGCTCGGACGCGACGATGCCGCCGCGGTGGTGCGCGCCGCGCACACCCTGAGCGGCGCCAGCGCCAACCTCGGCGCCACGGTCCTGGCGCGACTGTGTGTCACCTTCGCAGCAGACAGTGCCGTCGGCGACCTCGGCGGGGCAGAGGCGCTGCTCGAAGCGATCGAAGAGGAGCTCGGACGGGTCCGCGCCTCGCTCTTGTCGCCGACGGCGGCGTCATGCTGATCCTCCTCGCCGAGGACGACCCCACCAGCATGCTCATCGCCGAGACGGCGCTGCGGAACCTGGGCCACGAGTGCTGCACCGCCACCGACGGAGCCCAGGCCTGGGAGCTCTTCCAGACCCGCCGTCCCGAGGTGGTCGTCTGCGACTGGCTCATGCCCGGGATGAGCGGCCCCGAGCTCTGCCGCAAGATCCGGTCGCATCCGGCCCGGTACACCTACCTGATCATGCTCACCAGCCAAAGTTCCCGGGACCAGATCGTCGAGGGGATGACGGCGGGCGCCGATGACTATCAGGTCAAGCCGCTCGACGTCGACGACCTCGAGGCCCGTCTGATCGCCGCCGAGCGAGTCACCTCTCTGCATCGCCGCCTGGCCCATGAGCGGACCAAGTTGGCGTCCGTCGCCAGGAGCAGGCACTTCTGAGGGCACGGGGAGCAGACGCGTCGAATGCCGTGATCCCCAGCGGGCAGCGTTGCGTGGCAGGACACCCGCGGTTCGTGAAGTCGACCCCAGATCCAGAAATTGCCGAGTTTTTTGTCCGATCATCATGGAAAGCCGGACGTCGGGAGCATAGGCTTCGTTTAGATTCTTTGATCAACGAGGACGTCGTCCGAGACCCTGACGGCCAGCCCCTGACGGGGGCGCCGAGGGGAAGGCGCGATTTCATGGACCGAGTGGGTTCGTCCTCAGGCCGTTCCGACCAGAGCCACCATGTGACCGGTGGCGTGGTCGGAGTCACCCCTGTCGACGCCGCAGGTGATGCGAGCGGGTCCTCTGTGCACCTCGGCCCGGTCATGCAGGTGATCCGTCACCCGGACCTCGCCGGCGATGACGACCACCAAGGAATCAGGACCGAGCTGATCGACGCCGGTGGGCGTCCTGACATCGACACGGCCATCGTCGAGGCGCTCCGCCGTGTCATGGTCTCTGACCCATGGTTTCCCGATGGGTGAGCGCCCGTCGTCCGGTGGGAGCCGGCTCCGTTTGGTCCCTCCCCGAGCCACGGAGCCGGAGATGGACGCGCCACCCCAGGGTGTCGTGACGCGCACCGATGGTCGACGGCTCACGCTCGTTCCCGGCTCCCTCGTGCCCGCCGGGGGCGGAAAACCGGCGCGAGGCGCCGATGTAGGGCCGATTACACCGACGCCCGGAGCGGGCGATACGTGCAAGGGGGGAGTGTTGAGAGCCGAAGACGCCGATCGATTTCTGGCCGAGCTGATCGACGGTTCTGAAGATGAGATCCCGTCGCTCACCACGATCTGCCGGAGCGCGTCCCGGCTGTTGCGGGTGAGCGGATCGACGGTGGTGCTGATGGGAGAAGGCACCTTCCCGAGCGTGGCCGGCGCCTACGGCGTGTCACCGCTGGTCCAGGACCTCGAGCTCACCCTCGGTGAGGGGCCGGCCAGTGACGCGTACGCGCGGGGCGAACCGGTGCTGGTGGGTGACGTGCGATCGTCCGCCAGCCTCTGGCCGCATTTCTCCCGCGCCATCGCACCGGAGGGAATCCGGAGCGTCTACGCGTTCCCCCTGCAGCGGGGTGCGATCAAGCTCGGCGTCCTTGTCCTCTATTGCAAGGGGCCCGAAGCCCTCGAGGGCAGGGAGCTGGCGGCCGCCATCCTGGTCGCCGACCTCGTGGCCAACCAGGTGCTCGACATGCAAGCGGGCGTCCTCTCGGAGTCCCTGGCCTGGGGCTTCGAGGTGGACGACTACCGCGCTGTGGTGCACCAGGCCACGGGGATGATCTCCGCCCAGATCGGCTGCGCCATCGGCGAAGCCCTGGCGCGCCTGCGGGGGCGTGCCTTCGCCGACGAACGGCCCATCGACCAGGTGGCAGCGGACGTGGTGAGGTGCGAGCTGAGGTTCGACGAACCATGACGCCGAAGGCGGGTGGGATGCGGTCCCCTTTTCAGCGATCCGTCAGGCTCGGGAGTGACAATGGACAATCGTGAAGAGTGGATAGCCCGGACCTTCGTCGAACTGGCCGACACGCTCGTCGCCGACTTCGATCTCATCGATTTCATGTCCGCCCTGGTCGATCGGTGCGCAGAGCTGCTGGACTCGGTCGAGGTCGGCCTGGCCTTGACGGCGACCCGAGGCGAGCTGCGGGTCATGGCGTCGTCGTCGGAGCGCATGCGTGCGCTGGAGCTGATCGAGTTCCAGAACGACGAGGGACCCTGTCGCGACTGTCTCCACACTGGGAAGCAGGTGCTCAACCAACGTCTCGACGGCACTGCGTCGCGTTGGCCCCGGTTCGCCCCCGAGGCCAGGGAGGCGGGGTTCGAGATGGTGCACGCCCTGCCGCTGCGCCTGCGAGACGACGTGATCGGAGCCATGAACATCTTCAGCTCCGAGCTGATCGAGCTCTCCGAGGAGGACGTCAACCTCACCCAGGCGCTCGCCGACGCGGCCACGATCGGAATCCTCCAGGAACGGGCCATCGCCCGCGGTTCTGATCTTGCCGGTCAGCTCCAGGGCGCGCTGAATTCCCGTGTGGTCATAGAGCAGGCCAAGGGGATCGTGGCCGAAAGACAACAGGTGGGCATGGAGGACGCGTTCGCCATGCTCCGAAGTCACGCCAGGAGCAATCGCACCTCGTTGAGCAATGTGGCCCGGGCCATCATCGACCGCTCGCTCGCACCCGCCGAGCTCCGCGTGGCGCCGGCGGGACGTCACGTCCCGGCCACGAAACACGCACGGTGACCCGCAGGCCGGGTCAGCCGATCGTCATCGACAAGGACCGCGTGCTGCTGGTCTGTGTGTGAGGTTTCGTGCGTGCCCTCCGGTCGACGGCCTCCACGGTGAAGAGAAAGGTTCCCTTCACCGTGGGCTTTCCCGACAGGACCCCCACCCTTCTCAGATGCAGCCCGGGTGGGAGCTGGCCCGCCGACACCGACCACCGGTACGGAGGATTGCCCCCGCTCGCCGACAACGCGGCGGAGTACCTCACCTTCACCGACCCTGAAGGGAGGGACGGGGTGGTGACCTCGACGCTGCCACGCGCGTCGAGTGCTGCGAGGTGCGAACGCAACGTCGTCCCGTCGGGCCCCACGGGAGTGCCCGAGTAGTCCGAGATCAGGGCGTAGTTGTCGCCGGGGTCGCCCAGGGAACTGCACGGGGTGGATGTGTCGCCCAGGACCCACCATCCCCAGGCGAGGTAGCTCACACCCTCCTCGTCGGCCCAATTCATGAATGTGGTGTCGAAGGTGGTCAGGCCCGCCGGTGTGCTCGGAGGATCGGCGCAGTCGTATCCCTGGTCGAACTCACCAGTGACGACCGGCACTCGGGCCGCCACGGCGCCGACTGTGATGTTCCAGCACGACGTGGTGTCGCAGGACTCCCCGAAGTAGTCGTGGAAGGACGCCACCAGCTGGTGCGCGGGATCGACAGGCTCGTGAGCCAGCCATCCGGACAGGTCGTTGGCGTAGCTCAGACCACCGAGCATGATCGGTTGGGTGGCACCGGTCGCCCGTATGGCGTCGACGACGGCCTGCATGCCGACGGCGCTGTAGGTGTCGCTGTCGTCGATGGGCCCGTCCTGGTTGGCGACCGGCACGGGACATCCCCCGTCGAGCCAGCAGGACCAGCTCACAGCCAGGCTCGAGTTACCGTTCGCCGCCGGCGAATACGGTTCGTTGAAGGCGTCGAACACGACGGCACGATCGCCCTTGAACTCACTCGCCACCGAGGACCAGAACGCCAATGAGTGTGCATCGGGCATGGGGCGCTGCCCGTCGGCCACGTCGGCACCGGGCGCGGTCCAGTGCAGGTCGACGATGGCGTACAACCCGGCCGCGTTCAGGTCGGAGATCCACGTCTCGATCGCCTGTCGGTAGCCGGACTCGGTGCCGAACGAGGGCTGTCCGTTCAGCCCCAACCAGCAGTCCTCGTTGAGCGGGACGCGCACGGCGTCGGCATGCCAGGAGGCGATGGCGTCGGCGCTGTTGACGGTCAAGGGTTGCGAGGAGTACCCCCAACCTTCCTCGCAGGCGTATTCGGTGCTCGGGACGTCCGCGCCGAGGAGTCGGACAGTGGCACCGGCGCCGTTGACGAAGTGATTGCCCGAGACCACGATCGACAAGGGCGTGGCGGCCCCCGCGTGGGTGATCGCCACGGTCCCGGCGGATGAGATCACGAGCACGGCTGTGCCGAGGAGAACGAGCCGTCTCGCCGATGATCTCGTCCTCACCGAGAGCCTGTTCCATCCATGACGGCTCCGCTTCACCGGCGACTGTCTAGATGAGCGGCACCGGGGGGTCAACGGGGTCCCTTGTGCTCACCGGATCCCCAGACCCTGCTTGCGCCGGGGGACAAGCCGGGGGACAAGACGAATGGTCCTCGTCCCCGGACCCGGAGAACTTGTGTCCTGACTGCGTGAACGGCGGACGGGGAGCCAAACTTCCTGCAGTATGCAACGACTCGGCCGGCCGCCGAAGCTCGCATTCGACCGGTGGGGGGCCGCCCACGGACACAGACCTTAACGTCAACGTTAAGATGGTGGTCCATGGCGCAGTCCCCGACTCGACCCGGACCCCCGTCGGGGGCGAGCAGCCCCCGAGCGGCCGCGCTGCCGGCCGGGGGCGACGACGGCGTGGCCCGGTCCCCCGACCATCGCTACAAGTGGATCGCCCTGTCGAACATCACGCTCGGCACCCTCATGGTCTTCATCAACCAGTCGATCGTGCTGATCGCACTCCCTGCGATCTTCCGCGGCATCGACCTCAACCCCCTCACACCGGCCAACACCGGGTACATGCTTTGGGTCCTCATGGGCTTCATGGTCGTGCTGGCGGTCCTTCTGGTGACCCTGGGGCGCGTGGGCGACATGTTCGGCCGGGTGAAGATGTACAATCTCGGCTTCGCCGTCTTCACCCTCTTCTCCATCCTGCTATCGGTCACCTGGCTGCACGGGGCGGGCGCGGCCGTCTGGCTCATCGCCATGCGGATCGGGCAGGGAGTGGGCGGGGCCATGCTCTTCGCCAATTCGTCCGCCATCATCACCGACGCGTTCCCGGCCAACCAGCGCGGGCTCGGGCTCGGCATCAACAACGTGGCCGCCATCTCCGGCGCTTTCATCGGCCTGGTCCTCGGTGGCCTGCTGGCTCCGGTCGAATGGCACTTCGTGTTCCTGGTGTCGGTGCCCTTCGGGATCTTCGGGACCGTCTGGGCATACCGCAAGCTCGAGGACCGCAGCGCCCGCACGCCTGCGCATGTCGACTGGTGGGGCAACGCGACGTTCGCGGCGGGGCTCATCCTCATCCTTGTCGGGATCACCTACGGTCTGCTGCCCTACGGCCACCACACCATGGGTTGGACCAGCCCTTTGGTGATGACGGAGATCTTCGGCGGCGTCGCCCTGCTGGCGGTCTTCTGTTTCATCGAGACGCGGGTGGCGAATCCCATGTTCCGGCTGACCCTGTTCCGCATCCGGGCTTTCACCGCAGGGAACGTGGCCAGCGGGCTGGCGTCGCTCAGCCGTGGCGGCCTCATGTTCATGTTGATCATCTGGCTCCAGGGGATCTGGCTCCCACTGCACGGCTACAGCTTCAGCTCGACTCCCCTGTGGGCGGGCATCTACATGGTGCCGCTGACCATCGGGTTCCTGGCGGCGGGGCCCCTCTCGGGCCATCTGGCCGACCGGCACGGCGCCCGTCCCTTCGCCACCGGCGGCCTGGTGCTGGTCGCCCTGTCGTTCTTCTTGCTGCAGATGCTGCCGGTCAATTTCGGCTATCCGGTCTTCGCCACGCTCATCTTCTTCAACTCGGTCGGCATGGGCCTGTTCATCGCCCCGAATCAGGCGGGCATCATGAACAGCCTTCCGTCCACCCAGCGGGGGGCGGGTGCGGGGATGGCCGCCACCTTCAACTCCTCCGCGCAGGTGCTGTCGATCGGCATCTTCTTCACGCTCATGATCCTGGGCCTCTCCGCCACACTGCCCTCTACCCTCTTCCACGGCCTCGTGGCGCAAGGAGTCCCCACCGCCACGGCGACGCGCGTCTCGCACCTTCCTCCGGTCGGCTCGCTCTTCGCCGCGTTCCTCGGGTACAACCCCATGGCGACGTTGCTCGGGCCTGCTGCCCTGCACCACCTGACCGCCTCCCAGGCCAGTTACCTCACCGGTCGGTCGTTCTTCCCCCACCTCATCTCGGCCCCGTTCGGGAAGGGCCTCGCCAAGGCCTTCGACTTCGCCGCCGCCGTGTGCCTGCTCGGAGCGGTCGCCTCGCTGCTGCGGGGCGGCAAATACCACTACACGGAGCCCGATGCCACCTCGGCGGAGGAATCGTCGGAGCAGGCGGTCGCCGAGACCGAACCCCTGTTGGTGAGTTGAGGCCATGGCACGGGGCACGGGGCTGAAGAGCGGGTCGGTTCCGGTGGGCGGCGCGTCGTCGATGCCGCCGGCCGACGCTCCCGAGTCGGGGTTGCGTATCGGCGACGCCGCCGCCCGGGCGGGCGTCTCGCCTCGCACGCTCCGCTACTACGACGAACTGGGCCTCCTCAGCCCGTCCGAGTACACCCCGGGCGGGGAGCGGCGTTACCGGGAGGCCGACCTGGTCCAGCTCCAGCGCATTCTCGAGCTGCGCGAGGCGCTGGGGATGAACCTCGACGAGATCAAGGAGTTCTTGGACTCCGAGCAACGGCTCGACGAGGTGCGAGCGGCCTACCGGGCCAAGCGTGAAGTCAACACCAAGGCCGCCCGGATCCAACGGAGGGCGCTGCTCGAGGAGGCGCTGCATCTGAACGAGTCGCTCAAGGAGCAGCTCGACGCCAAGCTCACCCGGATGGACGCCTTCCGCGCCACCCTTGCGAAGAACGCTGACCGCTGCCGCCAGCTGCTGACCGAGCTCGAGGGGTAGCGAGCCGGTCCGACCCCGTTTGGGAAGTGCTCGAGCCTCGAGTCACGAGGCTCGGGTCAGTGGCCGATCCACCCTCCGCCGTTGCCGCTGTGGTTGTTCCAGCCGTTGTTGTACCCCTGGCCCTGGTTGCCGTGGTCGTTGCCCTGGCCGCCGTAGTTGTTCCCGCCGCCGCCGCCGCCGCCGCCGTTGTTGTACCCCTGGCCCTGGTTGCCGTGGTCGTTGCCCTGGCCGCCGTAGTTGTTCCCGCCGCCGTTGTTGTACCCCTGGCTGCCGTGGTTGTCGTTGCCCTGGCCGCCGTTGTTGTACCCCTGACCCTGGTTGCCGTGGTCGTTGCCCTGGCCCTGGTTACCGTTGCCCTGGCCGCCGTTGTTGTACCCCTGATGTGAGCCCTGGAAGCACCGGACGGATCCCCAGTTCCCCCAGCTCTGGCAGGGACGAGTGACGATCTCGATCCCCGAACCCCGCCTGCTGGTCGAAGGAGCGTTGTTGGCGTCGCCGGTGTACGAGGCCCTCCACTCGTAGACACCTGAACCAAGCGTCACGGCTTGAGAGGGAGGGACCACCCCGCCGGTCACCGTGACGGTGCCACCGGAAGCCACCTTGGTCCATCCCCAGTGCCAGGAGCTCAGGGAGTACACGGTGTAGGTGACAGTGGCGGGATCGGTCGAGACGTTCGCACCCTTGAGCGTCGCCTGATCGGTGACCGGGGTGTTGGGGCTCACGGTGATCACCCCACCGGTCTGGCCGCCGCCGGAGAGAGAGTTGAAGATCGTGGTCGGTGCCTGAGTGCCCACGGGACTGCACGACCCAACGGGGCTGCTGTTGCCAACGGGGCTGCTGTTGCCAACGGGGCTGCAGCTGCCCACGGGGCTGTCCATTCCTACCGCACGGTAGAGAAACGGACCCACGAACGTGAACACCAAGGCGCTGCCCACGACAACGAGAAGCATGCGAAAACGCGTCATAGCCCCCCCTCCTCCAAGCGACACTATTGGGCCGGCCTCCGAGTTTCATCGTCACGATTGATGAACTCTGAGGCCGGGCTTCTCCTCCGCGACCTCCGCGACCTGCGGGTCCGCCGGGTCGACCCCGATATGAGGTGGGCCGGTCCGGGTCGAAAGGCCCGCGAAGACCTGCCGGCAAGCCGGTAGATAAGTGGCTCGCGGATGGCATGATTCAACCTTGGGCTCACGTCGAGCTGATGTGGATCACGAGCGTGGAGTAGCCGCCCCGGCGGTCTTCGCGGGCGTCGTGGCCGGGTTGATGGTGGCGGCGACCCTCCGCGAGGGGGCGTTCTATCCTGCCGATGCCGCGCTCGTGCTCGCGGTGTCCCTGGTCGTGGCGGCCGGCCTGCTCTTCACCGGTCCCGACAAAAGGGCGGTTGCCGTCGCGGCTGCCGTGGGTGGGTTGGCGCTGTGGTGGTTCGTCCGTGCCGCCGCCCAGGGGAGGCCGGGGTCGTTCCTGCCCCTGGGGGCCAGCATCGTCGGCTTCGGGTGCGCGTTCTTGGCCACGAGGCGCCTCCAAGACCGGTACCGGGTGCTGGCGACGCAATTACTCGTGGCGGTGGGGGCCGTCTCCGCCGCCGCCGGCCTGGTCGCCACGACGGCCCGGTGGTACCCGCTCGCCATGCCGGCACAGAACCTCTGGCGCCTGTCCACCACCCTGACCTACTCGAACGCGGCGGGCGCCCTTCTGGCTGTCGCGCTCTTGGCGGGACTCGGGCTCGAGCAGCAGGCCGGCACGACGAAGCTGATGGTGTGCCTGTGCGCGGCGGGCCTCGTCGCCACCCAGAGCAGGGGGGCTGTCCTCGGAGCGATCGTCGGCGTCCTGTTGGTCCCACTGGCCCAGTTGCGACGGGCTGCCCTCACGGTCTGCCTGGGAGTGCTCGGCGGGTTGGCCGTGGTGGCGACGTCGAGCGGGGGCTCGGCGCAACCCCTCGCCACTGTCGCCGCGGCTGGCGCCGTCGTCCTCGCCGTGGCACTGCCCCGGCGCGGGAACCGGGTCGGGTTGCCGGCCAAGCTCACGAAGAGGTCCCTGGGCGGCCTGAGAAAGCGGATCGCCATCGTGGTCGTCCTGGGTTTGGTCACCATCGGGATCGCCGTCGGTGCCGGAGTCGTGCTCCGGGTTCCGATCGAGCGGCGTGTCGCCCTGGGAAGCAGCGAAGACCGGAGCTATGAATGGACGGCTGCCTTCGACCAATGGCGATCGTCACCGATCGTGGGCGTCGGCCCCGACCAGACGCTGTTCTTCCATGCTCCGGACGGCAACTACGCCCATTTCTCCCACAACGAGTATCTACAGATGCTCGCCGACGGCGGGGTTGTGGGAGAGATCCTCCTGCTGTGCGCCGGAGTCTGTGTCGCGCGCGCCGTGCGGCGGGAGGACATCGCCACTTCGTGCGCGACCGCCGCGTTGGCGGCGTTCGCGGTCGTCGCAGCGCTCGATTTCGACTGGCATCTCGCTGCGTTGGGCCTCGTGGGCGGTTGGGTGGCCGGCCTGGCCGGACGGCCCGCCGTCCCCGATCCGGCGCCCGACCCCCGGCCCGACTCGCGCCCATTCGTATGAGGCGCGACTGCGTCGAGGCACGACGCCCTAGCGATCCTCCACCGTGTTGCGTTTCCACACCATGTCGACGGCCCGCGGCGCCCAGTCCGGCGGGCTCTGGGCGCCGCTGACACGTCGGGCCAGGACGGAGCCGGTGAGCATCTGCACGGCCAGGTCGACGTCGAGCGCCGTCGAGAGCTTCCCGAGTTCCTGGGCCCGGACGAGCAAGGCGCGTACGTACGCGGTGCGGGGCTCGACGACCCGTTGCCGGTGCAGGGCCAGCGCCTCGCGCTCCTCACGCGATCCGAGCAACGTGCCGATCACCTCGACACAGCTCTCGCCGAAACGCTCGTCGAAGGCCTCGAGGTAGGCGATGAGGTCGGCTCGAGGGTCGTCGGAGGGTTGGTCGGGAAAGTGCCCTCCGGGATTGCCGGCGATGGCGGTGGTGATCAGGTCGGCCTTGTCCTTGAAGCGGCGGTAGACGGTGGCCCGGGCCACACCGGCCTCGCTGGCGATGCTCTCCATCGACACCCGCGCGTACCCGACCTCCGCTAACTGACGCAGAGCAGCCTCGGTCATGGCCCGGGTGGCCCGCTCGTCGCGAGGCCGCCCCGGGGGACGAGGTGCCGGCGCCGGGCGCGCCCCCGCGACCACGTTCACAGGGCCACCACCGCTGGCTGCTCTTGCGACACTTCGGAAGGGGAGTAGCTCGGCACGAAGTCGCGGTCGCGCACCAGCGCGTAGGCGCAGATCGAACCGATGGCCGCCACCACGACACCGATCATCATGAGGTGGTCGAATGTGGTGGAGAACGCCTCCCGGTACGCGTCGAGCAGCGCGCTGCGGGCCGGCGCGGAGGGGATCGCGGCAGCAGCCTCGCGGACCCCACCACCGGTGATGGCCTGCTTGAGGGCGGTGCCGCCCCGGGCCAGGACCTGCTGGCCCGTCGGGCTGGCACCGAGCCCGGCCAAGGTCTTCTGCTGGATCTGGCTCTGGAACACCGCTCCCAGGCCGGCGATGCCGGTCGCGATCCCCACCTGGCGGAACGTGTTGTTCGCCCCCGATGCCATGCCGCTGCGCTGCGGTGGGACGACGCTGATGGCCGCCGACGCCAGTACGGGGTTTACCGTCCCGATCCCGATACCGGTGACGATGAAACCGGGCAGGAGCGCCGTCCACCCCGATTGCGCGTGGACCATCGACATGAGCAGAAGCCCGATGGCGACGAGCAGAAGCCCGCTGCCGAGCAGGTACCGGGCCTTGATCCGCACGCTCAGCTTCCCGGCGAAGGGGGCCACGACGAACGAGAGCATGGTGATCGGCAGGAAGCGGAGCCCCGCCGCGAACGGGCCGTAGCCGAGGTCGTCCTGTACGTAGAGCGTGATGTACAGGAACAGGGCGAAGATCGACCCCGACAGCGTCATGGCCACGATGGACGAGCCGACGACGGCCGGTCTCCGGAAGAGGGTGAGGTCGAGCATCGGGTCGGACTGTCGCCACTCGGCAAGGATGAACACCACCAGGAGGACCGCCGAACCGAGGAGCAGGCTCACGATCATCGTGCTGCCCCAGCCGTTGGCGTTGCCCCGCACCAGAGCGAAGACGAGCATGAAGAGTGCGGCGGAGAATGAGACAAAGCCGATCCAGTCGATACGCCGCTCGTTCGCCTCCTTCGATTCCTGGACCTGCGACAGCGTGACAGCGACGGCCACCACGCCCACGGGTACGTTGACGAAGAAGATCCACCGCCAGCCGAGCCCGCTGGTGAGCGCTCCGCCGATGAGCGGCCCCACGGCGACTGCTCCTCCGATCACGGCCCCGTAGATGCCGAAGGCGGTTCCCCGCTCCTTGCCGTGGAAGGCCGAGGCGATGAGCGCGAGGGAGGTGGCGAACATGATGGCGCCGCCGATCCCCTGGGCGCCGCGCGCCAGGTTCAGCATCAGTGCGGTCGAGGACACGCCGCACAGGAGTGATGACACCGAGAACACGCCGAGCCCGACGGCGAACACCACTCGTCGCCCGAACATGTCGCCTACGACACCGGCGGTGAGGAGGAAGGCCGCCAAGGTCAGCGAGTAGGCGTCGACCACCCACTGCAGGTCGCTGAAGCTCGAGTGCAACGAGCGTTGGATGTCGGGCAGGGCGACGTTGACCACCGTGATGTCGAGAAGGAGCATGAACGTCGCCGTGCACACGGCGATGAGGGTCCACCACTTGCGCTCGAGTCCAGGCACGGGGGGCTCACTTTCGGGAGATTACGATCCAAGGCGAACCGTATTTAATCGCCCCGTGGCGTGTCAAGGGCCTCCACGGCGCCGGACTCCCGGTAGAACCGGAGCGAGCCGCCGTCTCCGGCTCACGGACCGGGAGGAACCTCGATGCGCGTGGGCATCCATTTCGCGAATTTCACACTGCCGGGCTCTCCCCAGACCTTGGGGCCGACACTCGCCACCACCGCACGGATCGCCGAGGACAGCGGGGTCTCGGTCTTCACGTTGATGGACCACTGGTTCCAGATGGAGATGATGGCCACCTCCGAGGACCCGATGCTCGAGGGGTACACGTCGCTGGGGTTCCTGGCCGGCCAGACGAGCACGATGACCCTCGGCTTGCTGGTGACAGGGGTCACCTACCGGCACCCGGGCCTGCTGGCCAAGATCGTCACCACCCTCGACGTGCTGTCGGGTGGCCGCGCCCAGCTGGGCATCGGAGCCGCCTGGTACGAGCGCGAGCACCGCGGGCTCGGCGTGCCGTTCCCGCCGCTCGCCGAGCGCTTCGAGCGACTCGAGGAGACCGTGCAGATCTGCCTGCAGATGTGGAGCGACGACTCGGGCCCCTACGAAGGTCGGCACTACCAGCTCGCCGAGACCATCTGCTCACCACCGCCGATCAGCTCGCCTCGCCCCCGCATCCTCATCGGTGGCAGCGGTGAGCGGAAGACCCTGCGGCTCGTGGCCCGCTACGCGGATGCTTGCAACCTGTTCGCGATCTCCCCCGCCGAGATCGCCCACAAGCTCGACGTCCTCGCCCGGCACTGTGAGGACGAGGGGCGCGACCCGGCGTCGATCGACAGGACCATCCTCGCCCTGAGCAATCCGCTCGACGACCTGGACACGTTCCTCACCCAGATGGCCGAATACGCCGCACTCGGCGTCGGCACCGTGGAGGTGATGCCAGTCGGCGACCCGATCGCCTACGCGACGCAGGTCGGCGAGCGCATCGTCCCCGCCCTCGCGCAGCTCGGTCCGTGACAACGCGTCCGTCGCAGCCGGCCGGTCCGCGCGCTCACCGCGAGGGGCCGGCCCTGTCCGAGCCCTTGGTGGCGTCTCCGGGGCTGTACGAGTGGGCGCCCGTCCCGGCGAGGCGTCCCCTGTCGACGATCAGGTAGCTGTCGCGAATCGGGCGGCTCTCGAACCAGCACTCGAGGATCTCGCGGACACCTGCGGCATAACGCGCCTGCGCCGAGAGTGTGGTGCCCGACACATGGGGGGTCATCCCATGGTTGGGCATGGCCCGCCAAGGGTGGTCGATCGGTGCCGGCTGCGGGAACCAGACGTCTCCCGCGTAGCCCGCGAGCCGCCCGCTCTCCAGAGCACGAACAACGGCGTCACGATCGCAGATCTTTCCCCTCGCCGTGTTGATGAGATACGAACCGCGTCTCATCGTGTTGATTAGGGCGTCGTCGAACATCCCTTCGGTCTCGGGATGCAGTGGGGCATTGATCGTGACCACGTCGCACACCTCCACCAGGGAGTGGACCGTCGGGTGGTAGGTGACTCCGAGCTCGGTCTCCACCTCGTCGGGCAGCCGGTGTCGATCCGTGTAATGCAAATTGACGTCGAAGGGTTTCAGGCGTCGCAGCACGGCGGTGCCGATGCGGCCGGCGCCGACGGTGCCGACGGTCATTCCCTCGACGTCATACGCACGTGCAACGCAGTCGGCGATGTTCCAGCCGCCCCGCACGACCCATTGGTACGAGGGTATGTAGTTGCGGACGAGTGCCAGGATCATCATGACCACGTGCTCTGAGACACTGATGCTGTTGCTGTAGGTGACCTCCGCCACGGTGAGGCCGTGGTCGATCGCGGCCTGCAGGTCCACGTGATCCGAACCGATGCCTGCGGTGATGGCGAGCTTCAGGTCAGGAGCCTTGGCGATGCGCGGCGCGGTGAGGTAGGCGGGCCAGAACGGCTGGGAGATCACGATCTCGGCGCCGGGGAGCTCCTGCTCGAAGGTGGAGTCCGGCCCATCCTTGTCTGCGGTGACCACGAGGCTGTGGCCCAGTCCCTCGAGGAAGTCGCGCAGGCCGAGCTCTCCCGAGACGCTTCCCAACAGCTCTCCGGGCGTGAAGTCGACCGCGTGCGGCGTCGGCAGGGCCTGGCCTCCGGGGTATCCAGCGAGGACCGGAACCTGATCTCGCGGATAGCTCTCGGGTTGCCCGTTCTCGGGGTCGGGATAGAGCACGCACACGACCTTGGCCATGTCCCCTCCTTGGTGGCTCGGCTGCACGATGGAACGGTTCTCGGCTCGTCGCGCCAACACCGTATCGGCACGGCCCGATCCCCCGACTCCTGATCCTGGGACGGAAACGGGACCTGAGCTGGGTGGCGGGAACGCTACCGTCGGTCCCCCTATCGTGGGCCGATAGCCGACGCCCGCACCGACCCGTCCCACGACCCCCGCAGCGCTCCGGCCTCCGGCGCACAGTCGACGGCGCCGACCCTCGACCTGTCCCCGCGTCGGGTGCTCATCATCATCGGCGCCCTGTTGCTCGGCATGTTCCTGGCCGCGCTCGACCAGACCATCGTCTCGACGGCGTTGCCGACCATCGTGGGCGACCTGCACGGCGCGTCCCATCTGACCTGGGTGGTCACCGCCTACCTGTTGGCCTCCACCGTGTCGACCCCCCTGTGGGGCAAGCTCGGCGACCAGTACGGGCGCAAGGCGTTCTTCCAGTCGGCGATCGTGATCTTCCTGGTCGGCTCCGCCCTCTCGGGGTTCAGCCATTCGATGCTGGAGCTGATCGCTTTCCGGGCCGTCCAGGGACTGGGCGGCGGGGGGTTGATGATCGGGGCCCAGGCCATCGTGGGCGACATCGTCTCGCCGCGCGAGCGGGGCCGGTACATGGGCCTGTTCGGCGCGGTGTTCGGTGTCGCCACCGTGCTCGGACCGCTCCTGGGCGGCTTCTTCGTGGAGTACCTGTCGTGGCGATGGGTCTTCTACATCAACATTCCCATTGGTGTCGTGGCCCTGTTCGTCACCGCCGCGCAGCTCCCGGGCGCCCTCCAGCGGGTGCGTCACGTCATCGACTACCTGGGCAGCATCCTCCTGACCCTGGCCACGACGTCCCTGGTCCTGTTCACCAGCTTGGGCGGGACCACCTACCGGTGGGGGTCGGCCCCGATCATCGCCATGGGCGTTCTGGGCGTCGTCCTGACCGTCGTTTTTCTGGTCGTGGAGAGTCGGGCGGTGGAGCCCGTCATCCCCCTCGGGCTCTTCCGCAACCGTGTGTTCTCGGCAGCCAGCGCGGTGGGGTTCGTCATGGGATTCGCCATGTTCGGTGCTCTCACCTTCCTGCCCATCTTCTTCCAAGACGCCCGAGGTCTCAGCCCTCCCGCGTCTGGGCTGCGCCTGTTGCCGCTCATGGGTGGGCTCTTGCTGGCGTCCACCGGCGCCGGTCAACTGGTCAGCCGTTGGGGGCGCTACAAGGTATTCCCCGTCGTGGGCACCTTCCTCATGATCGTCGGGCTGTTGCTCATGTCGCGGATCGGCTTGACCACCGGCGGGTGGACCATCGCCGGCTACCTGTTCGTGTTCGGGGTCGGGCTGGGCCTGGTGATGCAGGTCCTCGTGGTGGCGGTCCAGAACGCCGTCCCTTACGAGCAGCTGGGCACCGCGACCTCGGGGGCGACGTTCTTCCGCATGATCGGGGGCTCCTTCGGCACGGCGGTGTTCGGTGCGATCTTCGCCAATCTCCTGGCGAACAATGTGGTCCACGCCCTGCATCTCAAAACGGTCCCACCCAATCTCAACAGTTCTCTGAGCGGAGCGGATCCGAAGTCGCTCGACCGGCTCTCCCCGGTCGTGCACGCCGGGGTGGTGGCAGGAATGGTGCACACCATCCAGACCGTGTTCCTGATCGGCGCGCCGATCGCCGCGGTTGCGTTCGCGTTGTCGTGGCTCCTTCCGGATATCGAGTTGCGCAGGTCGGTGCGCAATGCCGACCCGGGGAAGGAGCTCGGGATGCACGAGTCGCGCACGTCGCTGCAGGAGATCCAGCTGTCGCTGGAGCGCTTCGCCTTGCGGGAGAACCGGGCCGAGCTCTACTCCACGCTGGCGGCGCGGGCCGGACTGCAACTCGACCCGCGATCGTGCTGGCTCCTCTACCGCTTCGCCGATCGTCCCGACTGCACGCTCGAGAGCGTGGCGTCGCGGCTGAAGGTTGATCCCAGACGCATCGAGGAGGGCATCGAGGCGTTGGTGGAAAAGGGGTTGGTCCAAATGAACCAAGGCCCAGGTGAGTGCGAGTTCGCCCTCACCGGGCAGGGCCGCGATGCGATCAGCCGGCTGAAGGCGGCCCGCCGGGACGGGTTGACGGAGTTGCTCGAGGGTTGGGATCCCGAGACCCACCCCGAGGTCGAGGAAATGGTCCGCCGGTTGGCGCACGAGCTGCTGGCCGACGACGAGAAGCTGCTGGCCGATGCCGGCGCCGGCGCTCGGAGCGCGGCTCAGTCCTGAACCCCGGGTCCCCCGGGGACCGGGCGCCCGCGTCGCCGCGAGCCTTCCCCCCGGTCAGACCGACTGCGCCTGAGCCAGGGCTCGCCGGGTGGTCACGACGACCGCCAGCGGCCACAGCGCCTGGGCACCGGCGGCGGCGCGCTCGGCGAGCCCGCGCTGGCCTCCGTGGATCTCAGCAGCGAACCACACCACCAGCCCGAGCAGCACGCCCGTTGCCCCGGACGAGGCGGCGCCCCTGAGGAGAGGCCCCGGGCTCTGTCGGTTGGCGCAGAGTGCGGGCCAAGCACCGAGGGCGGTGAACGCCACAGCCGCCGCCGCGGTGTGCGCCGATGAATTCCCGCGGACAGGCTGGGGGAACGCGACCACCGCCAACGTCGCGAGACCTCCGGTGGCAAGGAGCACCCGGCCCTCACGACGGACCGGCCTGAGGCCGCCGGCGGTCACGACGTGGCATGCACCCAATCCGAGAAGAGCCGATGTCATCAACCAGCGGTCCGCGGCGCCGCGGGCAGCCAGAGCGCTGATGGTGTCGGGGACCGGGTCATAGGCGTACGCGGACGCCAAGTGCCAACCGTGTCGACCGGGCCCGTTCGGGCCGTGTCCGCACCAGGGGATCCAGGGGAACCCGTGTTGAAGGGCGGGGAGTCGACCTGGGTGTCGGAGTCCAGGAGATCGATGCTCGACGTAGGCCGACAGCATACGGGGGGTCACCGGATGGTCCCTCCGATCACGGCCCGGAGAATCGAGCCGCGCCGTAGGGCGGCACCGTCGCCAAGTCGCCCACGATCCCGGCTGCGACCAGCGCTGCGGAGTACGGGCCGAGAAGCAGCCCGTTGGCGCCGTGCCCGGTGCACAGGTGCACGTTGGTGAAGCCAGGCAGCGGGCCCAGAAGCGGGCGGTCGTCGGCGCTCATGGGGCGCAGCCCTACGCGAACCTCGGCGAAGGTGGCGGCGGCCAGCCCCGGCGCGATGGCCACGCACTCACGCAGCAGGTCGCGCAGGCCGCCCGCGGTGGGCCGCGTGTCGAATCCGGCCTCGGCCTCGAACGTGCCTCCGCAGGCGACGCGCCCGCCCGGCCACGGCACGAGGTAGAAGTTCAGGATCGGCTGCACGATCGGCCACCGGCCGCTCGGGGTGCCATCCGTATCGGGAGGGTGGCCGTCGGGAGCGTGCCCGTCGGGCAGCACCACGTGCACGATCTGGCCCTTGGTGGCCGTCACCGGGAGCTCGACGTCGAGCCAGCGCCCCGCGGCGCCCGACCACGCACCCCCGGCGAGCACCAGCGCGTCGCAGGGCACCACGTCGGAGACGCCACGGACCGCGGTGACCCTGTCGTCGTGGCGATCGACGCCGACCGCCTCCATCGACAACACCGTCACGCCGCGCCGTTCGGCCGCGCAACGCAGGGAGCCGCACAGCGTGCGCCCGTCGACTCGGGCCGCCGTCGGGCTGTACAGCGCCCGCCACAGCGGGCCCAGCGGCGGGAACATGGCCTGCGCGTCGCGGACGGGAATCTCGCTGATGCCCGGGGTGCGGGCGCCGACCAGCGCGAGCGCCTCGGCGAAGAACGGGTCTTCGTGCTCGGCCAGCGCCACCGCCAGCAACCCGCACTCGGCGAACGCCTCGGGGCCCGGGTCCGCACCGTCCTCGGCCAACCGCGCCACGAGCGACCGCAGGTGCCCTGCGGCGCCGACGCCGAATTCGAACCATTCCGCATCGGGTTCCAGGAACGTCTCGGGGGACACGATCCCCGCTCCGGCGTCCGAGGCCCGCCCGGGATGCGAGGCGTCGATCAGGGTCACGCCGGCACCGGCGCAGGCCAGTTCGTAGGCGATCGCGCTGCCTACCAGGCCACCCCCGACGACGGCGACGTCAGCCGACACGTTCCTGCCCACGGCGTGCCTAGGAGGCGGTGGCGTCGGCGCTGTGCTCGGACTGGTTCACCCACGCCGCGTACATCTCGGCGTAGCGGCCCTGACAGGCGACGAGCTCGGCGTGGGTCCCCGACTCCACGATGCGACCGCCGCCGACGACCACGATGCGGTCCGCCTTCATGGCCGTCGACAGCCGGTGGGCGATGAGCACGGCGGTACGCGCCTCGAGCAGGACGTCGAGGGCCGCCTCGATCCGGGTCTCGGACTGCAGGTCGAGGTTGGAGGTGGCCTCGTCCAGGACGAGCACGCGCGGATGGGCGAGGAAGGCGCGGCCGAGGGCGATGAGCTGGCGCTCGCCCGAGGACAGGGACTGTCCCCGCTCGTGCACGACGGTGTCGACGCCCTCGGGGAGCCGGTCCACCAACTCGGTGAGACCGACCGCCGTGATGGCCTCCGCCACTTCGGCGTCGGACGCCGAGGGTCGGGCGAAGGCCAGGTTGTCCCGGATCGTGCCGGCGAAGAGGAACGGTTCCTGGGGCACGACACCGAGCTGGCGACGGAGCGAGTCGAGCGTGACGTCCCTGATGTCGTGGCCGTCGATGCGCACGTGTCCGGCCGTGGGGTCGTAGAAGCGGGTGATCAGCTTGGCCAGGGTGGACTTGCCCGCTCCGGTGGGGCCCACGAAGGCCACCGTCTCGCCCGGCGCGATGCGCAGCTCGACGTGGCGGATCACGGGCACCGCGGGGTCGTATCCGAAGGTCACGTCGTCGAAGACGATCTCCCCCTCGACGGGTGGCAGCTCCACTGCGTCGGGCGCCTCGGTGACCGTGGGCTCGGTCGAGAGCAGGGTCCGCAACTTGAAGACCGAGGCCTGACCCTGTTGGAAGCTGTTGTACTGCTGCACCAGGAGTTGGATCGGGGCGAAGAACCGGTTCAGGTACAAGAAGAAGGCGACGAGGGCGCCGGGGCTCAGTGAGTGGTGCACCACCATGTCCCCGCCGATGCCGAGCAGGGCGGCCTGGCCCAGCCATCCCACCAACTGCGTGCCGGGGCCGTAGATGGCGTTGATGTGGGCCGTGTAGACGTTGGCGTCGCGGTACTCGCCGACGACGTTGCGGTGATGGACGATGTTGTGGCGTTGACGGTTGTGGGCCGTCACGACACGCACGCCGTGCAGGCTCTCGGAGAGGTCGGCCATCACGTTGGCGATGCCGTCACGGACGCGGTCGTAGCCGCGTTCGGATGCCACGCGGAACCAAAGCGACATCAGCACGAGAGCGGGAACGACGAGCAACACGGTGATGATGGCGAGGGTGACGTTGGTGGTGAACAGGATCACCGTGATGACCACCATGGTCAGGCCCTGGACGGCGAACTGGGCCAGGCCGTCTTGGAGCAGCTGCTGGAGGTTCTCGATGTCGCTCGTCATGCGCGTCATGACCACACCGGCCTTCTCGGCAGTGAAGAAGTCGAGCGACAGCCGCTGCAGGTGCGAGAAGACCTTGACCCGCAGGTCGTTCATCACCCCTGCCGCCAACCGACCGGTGACCCTCACCTGGGCCCGTTGGGTCAGCGAGGTGAACACCACAAAGCCGAGATAGATCGCGGCGATGACGAGCACGACGCTCAGATGCCGGTGACCCGGCACCATGCCCTTGTCGATGGCCAGCTCCGTGAGCTTGGGGCCCGCCTGGAGCGCCACGCTCGTGGCGATCACGAGCACAGCGGTCACCACCAGCATGCGCGGGTACTCCAGGAGCAGTCCCCACAGGGTGAGGCGCTTGCGCTCCTTGGCGCTCTGCTGCTGGGAGAAGGTGACGTCGGGCTCGCCGTGTTCGGGCTCCTCGGCGAGGAGCGCGTCCACCCCTGCCTGAAGCTCGGAGGGGATCCCCCCGAACGGCAGCCCCGGGGCGGCCGGCGCGCCGGGACGCCCTCCTCCCCCGAACATACCCCCACCCCCGCCCCACCCGCCGAAGCCCATCAGTCGCCCCCGTGCCCGGTCCCGCGCCCGGGCTCGGACCCGTTCCCGTCCCCGGAGCCGTTCCCGCGCCCGCGCCCGGAGCCGTTGTGCTCGGCCACCTTGAGCACGGCCGCCGCGTCGGGGTCCGCCTGGGCGAGGACCTCGGCGTAGTGCGGGGTGGTCTGGAGCAGCTCGGCGTGGGTGCCGTCGGCCACGATGTGCCCGTCCTCGAGCAGGACGACGCGATCGGCCAGGCTGATCGTGGACAGGCGGTGCGCCACGATCAGCGTGGTGCGCCCCTCCATGAGCACGCGCAGCGCCTCGTGGATCTGCTGCTCCACCTGCACGTCGATGGCGCTGGTGGCGTCGTCGAGCACGAGGATGGGCGGGTTGACGAGCAGCGTCCGGGCGATGGTGATGCGTTGGCGCTGGCCGCCCGACAGCGTGTAGCCCCGCTCTCCGACCACGGTGTCGTATCCCTGGGCCAGCTCCCGGATGAACGTGTCCGCGCCCGCGGCACGCGCGGCGGCCTCCACGTCGGCGATGTCGGCGTCGGGGCGCCCGTAGGCGATGTTGTCCCGGATCGACACGGAGAACAGGAAGGCGTCGTCGAGCACGACGCCGACGTTGGCCCGCAGGCTGTCGATGGTGAGGTCGCGGACGTCGTGGCCGTCGACGACGAACCTGCCTTGGGTGACGTCGTAGAAGCGCGGGATGAGGCGCGCCACGGTCGACTTGCCCGAGCCCGTGCGCCCCACCAGGGCCACCGTCTCACCCGGGCGCAGGTGCAGGTCGAGGTCGGAGAGAACCGTGGGGAGGCCCGGGCCGTAGGAGAACCCGACCTTCTCGAAGCGCACGTCGCCCTTGCAGTCGACCAGGTCGACGGCGCCGGGCCGGTCGACGATGGTCGGTTGCTCGTCGAGGATCTCGTAGATGCGCTCGGCCGATGCCGCGGCGCGTTGGCCCATCATGATGATCATGCCCAGCATCATGAACGGCGCCTGGAGCATGAGGAGATAGAAGTTGAAGGCCAGGATGGCCCCCAGGCCCAGGGT
This sequence comes from uncultured Acidimicrobiales bacterium, assembly GCA_963810195.1. Lineage (GTDB taxonomy): Bacteria > Actinomycetota > Acidimicrobiia > Acidimicrobiales > UBA8190 > Chersky-840. The sequence continues at coordinate 262,435 of CAWEMO010000004.1, forward strand.
CCCGTGGATGACCATGTAGCCGCCGAAGCCGAGCACCAGGGCCAGCCCAACCTGGGGAAGGTTCTGCACGGCCGGCGTCCACCGGGCCCGGAGATCGGCGTCCTTGACGTACCCCCACTGCACTTTGTCGGCCGCCTTGGCCAGGGTGCGCAGCTGTTGCCGCTCGGCGGCGAAGGACCGCACCACCCGCACCCCGTTGACGTTCTCGTCGACGATGGTGGCCACGTCGGCCAGGCGGGCCTGGATGAGCCACGAAACGGGGAACATCGATTTGCGCATGGCATGCCCGACGAGGAAAACGAAGGGCATCGTCGCCATGGCCACGAAGGCCAGAAGGACGTTGATCGAGAGCATGAAGCCGAAGGCGACCAGCGCGATGCTGCACTGCACCAGGATCATGGGCGCGAACGTCATGTACATCTGCACCGACCGGATGTCGGAGTTGGCCCGCGAGATGAGCTGCCCGGACTGGACCCGGTCGTAGAAGGGGAACGACATCCGCGTCAGGTGCTCGTAGATGATGTTGCGAAGGTCGTACTCGATCTCGTACGCCGTCTCGAAGAGGAACAGGCGCGACACGTATCCCGCCAGCCCGCCGGCGATACCGAGGCCGAGGACCCACCACACGTAGAAGTGCAGAGGCACGGTGTGGTGCTGCACCGAGTTGTCGATGGCGTGGTTGAGCAGGTCGGGGATCTGCACCTGGAGCACGAGACCCACAAAGGACAGCACGAGCGACGTGATGAAGATGCCGCGATGGGCGCGCAGGATCGGCATGGCCCGTCGCAGCCACGTCTTGGTCGTGTCGGGGTCGACCGTGGCGCGCGGCGCCTGGTAGCGGGCCGCCTCGGGGGTCGGGGCGGCGGCGTGGACCGGGGCGGCGGAGGCGGTCCCGGCGGTGGGTGCGCCGTCGGGGCTCACGATCGGGCCGCCCGGCTCGAGTGATACGCGCGCATGGCGCCGCGCCAGAGCTCGAGGCTGCCCAGGGCCTGGTCGGTGAGCACCGGATCGTCCAGGCACGCGGCGATGTCGGTCAGCCGGGCGTCGACCGCGGCGTTGGCCTTGGCCAGCAGGCGCTGGCCCTTGGGGGTGAGGGTGTGGGTGACACTGCGCTTGTCGAGGCCGCCCGGCGTGCGCTGGACCAGTCCACGGCCCTCGAGCCCGTCGACGACGGCGGTGACCGTGGGACGGCGCACCGTCAGGCGCTCGGCGAGCGCCGACGGCATCGAGGCTCCCTCGGCCAGCACCCCCAGGACCCGGTACTGGGGGAGCGACAGCTCCACGTCCCCGAGGGCCAGCTCGACCTGCTTGGAGAGCCAGGCGGCGGCACGACCGAAGGAGCCGGGCTCGTGGGTGAAGGGTTCGACGGTACCCGCCATGGCCGCGCCGGGGCGCCCCCGGGGTTCGATCGGCATGTCGTTAGATTATCTAACGAGGGACCGGACCCGACCGGCGCCCCGACGGGGCCGGTCACCAGGAGCAACCTCGACCGCCGGTAGCGTCTGGGTCACACCCGGAGCGAAGGGCCCTCATGGATCGGAATCGGGACCCGAGCGTCCCAACCGTGCCCCAGACGCAGCAGACGAAGCCCGCCCCCTCGCACGTCCACCGGGGCCTCGCCCAGGTGGACATGGGTGTGGCGAGCGCGAAGGAGCCCGCACCGGCACCGGCACCGGCGGTCGGGGGCCGGGGGGAGCACGGCATCCGCACGCGCCTCTACCGGGGCGGTTCCCTGGTGCGGGAGAACTTTCCGGTCGACGACATCTCGGACCATCTCCGTGACGACACGGACTGCGTCGTGTGGCTCGATCTCCGTGCGCCCGACAGCAGCCAATTGGCCATCATCGGTACCGAGTTCGGCCTGCACGAGCTGGCCATCGAGGATGCGCTCGACGAGACGCAGCGGACCAAGCTCGACCGCTACAGCACCCACCTGTTCATGTCGGCCCACTCGGCCCTCCTCGATGCGGGATCGGGTGAGCTGGTCTCCCACGAGATCGCGGTGTTCATCACGCCCCATGCCCTGATCACCGTGCGCAAGGACCCGGGCTTCGCGATCGATCCGGTGGTCGCCCGTTGGGACCAGTCAGAGGATCTGGCGCGCTACGGGGTGTCGTTCCTCCTCCACGGGCTCTTGGACTACCTCGTGGACGGGCATTTCCGGGCCGTGGAATCGCTCGACGAGGCGGTCGAGGCGACCGAAGACGAGCTCTTCGACGCCAGCCGGGGTGCGATAGAGCGCGTCCAACGCAGGTCGTTCCAGCTGCGCAAGAGCCTCGTGTTGCTCCGTCGCGTCACGCTGCCGATGCGCGAGGTGGTCAACAGCCTGCTGCGCCAGGACTTCGGCATCGTGCCCGAACCGATGGCGCCGTACTACCGCGACATCTACGACCACGTCATCCGGGCCACCGAATGGACCGAGTCGCTTCGGGACCTCGTGACCACGATCGTGGAGACCAACCTGACCGAGCAGGGCAACCGCATGAACCTGATCATGAAGAAGGTGACCAGCTGGGCGGCGATCATCGCCGTCCCGACCGCCATCACGGGGTGGTACGGGCAGAACCTGCCGTATCCCGGCTTCGGCAAGGACTCGGGGCTGGTCACCTCGGTCGGCCTGATCGTGGTGTTCGCGGTGGGGCTCTACGTCTTGTTCCGGCGCAAGGACTGGCTCTGACCAGGGAGCGTCCCCGGGTGGGGCCCCGAAAACGACTCCCCGCTCGCGCTGACGAAAAGCCCTGGTGAATCCGGCCCCTGAATCCGGCCCCTCGGACCCTGGGCACACCTGCGTTCGGTCCGGTACCGTTTGCCCAGGTAGATGCTGGTGACGCGGCGCTGTGGTGGGGGGAAGGCGATGTTCGACGGATTTCGCTGCATAGGTCGGGCGTCTAAGCCCGCAGGCCGCCGCCGGCACGGCCGTGTCAGGGGCGTGCTCGGCGGGGTGGCTGCCGTCGTGGTCAGTGTCGGGCTCATCGTGCTGTCGACGGCGAGCGCTGCTTCTGCCTCGGGGGGCTGGTCGCCGCCCACGCTCGTCGATTCCGGCGGCGGAGGGCTCACGGCGGTGTCCTGCCCGACGGCAAAGTTCTGCGTGGCCGTCGACGCTGCCGATCGGGCCGTGGTCCACAAGCGCAACCGGACGTGGGCGGCCCCCCACCTCGTCGACAGCGGCGGCGGTGGACTGCCCTCGGTGTCGTGCGCCACCACGCTGTTCTGCGTGGCGGTCGACGCGTCGGGAAACGAGCTCACCTACCGCTACGGCGACTGGCTCCGTGCACTCAGTATCGACCCGGGTGAGGTGCTCGACGCGGTGTCGTGTGACACCTCCAGCTTCTGCACCACCGTGGACCAAGCGGGTGATGCGCTCGTCTACGACGGGACGGAATGGTCTGCTCCGGCCACCATCGACCCAGGCGCCGCCCTGGACGCCGTGTCGTGCCCGACGGTGAACCTGTGCGTGGCGGTCGACGCCGACGGCAACGCCTTCGACTTCGACGGCATCAGCTGGTCCGCGGCCACCGGCGTCGACCCCGGCCAGGCGCTGACGGCGGTGTCGTGCGTCACGGCGAGCTTGTGCGTGGCCGTCGACGGCATAGGCAACGCGTTCGCCTACAACGGCACCAGCTGGTCAGGCGCGACGAGCGTCGACCCCGGCCACGCGCTCACGGCGGTGTCGTGCGCCACGGCGAGCTTGTGCGTGGCCGTCGACGGCGCCGGGAACGCGTTCACCTACGACGGCGCGAGCTGGTCCGCTGCCGACGACATCGACGTAGGCAATACGCTCAGCGCTGTGTCGTGTCCCACCGCGCACTTCTGCGTCGCCGTCGACGGCGCCGGGAACGCGTTCACCTTCCCACCCCCGATCGAGATCACCGACACGCTGCTTCCCGCCGGGACCCTCGGCCACACCTACTCGGCCGGCCTGGAGGCCACCGGCGGCAATCCGCCCTACAAGTGGTTCGCCGGCCTGCCCAAGGGCCTCAGGCTCGACAGGTCCACGGGAGCGATCTCGGGAACACCCAAGCGGGCCGGGAACTTCACCGTCACCGCCAGGGTGTTCGATCAGAAGATCCGGACCAAGTTCCCGACCCAGGATCGCGCCTCGAAGGTGCTGTCCATCACCATCTCGTGAACGATCAGGAAGCGATCAGGAGTAGGTGAAGGGGCGCGTTCGCGCCAGGCGCACCGCTACGTTGCCGCCCGAGACGATCACCCCGACACGGGACTGAGGGCCGAAGAGCCCACGGTCGACGAGATCGCGGACCAACGCGACAGCGACGGCCGAGCTGGGCTCGATGAGCTGCTTGGTCCGCCTCCAGACCTCATCCAGAGCGGCTACCAGCCGGTCCTCGTCGACGGGGACGATGGTGGCGTTGCCGTTCTTGATGATCTCGAACGGAAGCGGCTTCAGGCTGACGAGCAGGCCGTCTGCGATCGTCACGCGCGGCCGCAGGTCGACGAGATGTCCCTGTTCCAGGGCGGCCACACCATCGGCAGCGCCCGCCGGCTCCGCCCCCAGGACGCGAATACGGGGCCGCGCGCGGAGTGCCAGGGAGGTTCCGGCCAGCAACCCGCCTCCTCCGACCGGGGCGACCACGGCCTCGAGACCCCGGACCTCACCGGCGAGCTCCACAGCGGCTGTGCCCGCCCCGGCGATGATCCACGGGTGATCGGCGGAGGGGATCGCGGTCGCGCCGGTCTCGCGGACCACGGCTTGGAGCGTGTGCTTGCGCGACGCATCGCTCGGTGAGCAATCGATGATGCGCCCTCCGTATCGCAGCACCAGGGCACGTTTGGCAGGCGAGGCATTACGGGGCATGACGATGTAGGCGGGAACCCCGAGCTCGTACGCGGCCCGGGTCAAGGCCGCCCCGTGGTTGCCCGAGGAGTCCGTTGCCACCCCGATGTCGACGAGGTCCGGACGTGTCTCGGCCAGGAGACGCACCGCGTTGGTGGCGCCCCGGAACTTGAACGAGCCGCTCGTCTGGAGGTGTTCGCACTTGAGGAACACCCGACAGCCGACGTACCGGTCGAGATCGTCGTCGTTGAGGACGGGCGTCGACCTGACCAGCCCGTCGATGCGCGCCGCGGCATCCAACACATCGGCTCGACGCAGCGTCGAAGTCACTTCGATCTCAGGTGTAGGCAATGGCGACTTCGTCGTCGATGAACCGCTTCACCTCCAGTACGCCCTTGTGGTCAGGGGCCGTACCGAGCACGGAGAACACGTATTCGTGGCTACCTTTGCGCCAGTCGAGTTCGTCCCCCGGTTGGCGGCTGAGGAAGGTGCTGTCCACACCGGGTTGGGCGCTCAGACGGTCGAGTCCCTCGACGCTCACCACGCGGCGCGCCCACCGGGGCGCCTGTACGTAGAAGAGGTAGCCGACGCCCTGGGTGGGGACGAGGTCGTCGAAGACGACGTGCTCGCCCAACGCCACCCGTTGGGACAACTGGACCAGGTCGATGCCCGCGGCCAGGCGCATCAGGGTGGGGGCGCTGCCGCCCAGGCGGCCGTTGACCTCGATGACCCGCGGGCCGCAGGGGGTCATCTTGACTTCGGTGTTGGCGAACCCGGTGCGGATCCCCAACGCCGTGAGGGCTGCGGTGGCGACATCGAGCGCCGCCTTTGTGTCCGAGGGCGAGAAGTCGGTCGGGATGAAGAAGCCCGACTCCCGGAAGGGGTCGGCGGGGGGAAATCGGCCCGCTACAGCTATGTGGCTGATGGTCCCGGCCGACACGACGCTCTCGACGGTCACATAGTCGGCGAAATGGGGACTGGGCGGCGGCGACGCACCGGGAAAGTACTCCTCGAGCACCATTGCCTGCCCCGGTGCACCACCGGCCTCCTCCGCACCGGCGAGCAACGAACGGAGCTGTCGGGAGTCGTGCACGAGGACGGTGTCCCTGCTCGCCGCCCCATGCCGGGGCTTGAGGACGACCGGGAACTCCACATTGGTGATGAGCGCGTCGACCTCTCGCGGCGTCGGATGCGGCGGCACGTCCACGAAACGCGGCACGGGCAGGCCGCCGTCGCGCAGCGCCTGGCGCTGTACCAGCTTGTCCACAAGGCGCCCGACGACGGCGGTGTCGTGGTACTCGAGCCCGAGCCGGCCCGCCAGAGCCGACGCGGTCGGGATCAGATGGTCCCCGTACGCGATGATCCCGTCGGGCCTGAACACCCGCAGTGCGTCGGCCGCCTCGTCCTGGGACATACCTACGATGTCGACGATCGTGCCCAGCTTGCGAAGGAGCCGGGGGGTCGACGCCTCGGTCTGGGTGCTCGAGTCGACCACCCAGATGACGTCGCAGATCGCGGCCGCGGACTGTGACAGCTGGATCGGCGATCCGAAGCCCTCTCCGAGGACGATGGCGAGCACGGGGCGTCGGTCGGTGCTCACGCGTCTTGTGTTTCCCCGGTAAGACTGACGACGGCGGCACGGATGGAGGCGATCGACTGGAACGTGGCCTTGCGCAACATGGTGTCTGGTACCTCGACACCGAATTCGTCCTCGAGGGCGAGCATCACATTGACGCTGGCGTGCGACGTCAGCCCGACCTGATAGAGGTCGTCGTTCTCACCGAGAGTGGTCGTGTCACAGGACAAGCGCCCGTGTTCGGCCAGTATCGCCCTGATCTTCTCATCCATGTTCCTGGACCTTTCCTGGGATTGGACCTTCATCGGCCCGAGGCACCTCGACCTTGAACCTTCTGACTGCTGTCTCGGCGGGTTGTCGACGCCGTTCCGCACGAGGATCACCGCGAGGGTCGCCGACTCCGCACGGCCGGCATTTGGACTGCGGAGGCAGGATACCGACAGGGACCGGCACCCCCTGGCGACGCGCCTAGCCGGAGAGGGCCACCGGTCCGACGGCCAGGGAGTTCGTGCCCGCTGCAGCGAGGAAGCGCTCGGCGTCGGCCTCCTCGAGGGGATGGCTGAAATAGAAGCCCTGCCCGGCGTCGCATCCCTCGCGCTTGAGGCGCATGAGCTGCTCGGCGGTTTCGATGCCTTCGGCAACCGTCTTGAGCCCGAGCGCGTTCCCGAGCTCGACGAGCGCGTGCACGAGGGCCGTGCTCGGACCGACCGTGGGGGCGCCGACGAGGAAGGTCCGGTCGATCTTGAGAATGTCGACGGGGAACTGCTGGAGGTAGGCCAGCGAGGAGTACCCGGTGCCGAAGTCGTCGATGGCGAGTCGGATGCCGAGGTCCTTCAACGCCCTGAGCCGCAGGGCCGATTCGTGGGAGTCGCGCATCAAGGTGGTCTCGGTCATCTCGAGGATCAACGAGGTCGGGTCCATTTCCGATTCCCGCAAGGCGTTGCGAACCTCGTCCACGAGGGTGTCGGTCTCGAATTGGCGGGGTGAGACGTTGACGGACACGGCCGTGGGGAAACCCGCGTCGCGCCAGCGGCGAGTCTGGTGGCAGGCCTCTTTCAACACGAACGCGCCCACTTCGACGATGAGGCCCGACTCCTCGAGAGCGGGGATGAAGGCATCGGGCCCGACCACGAGCCCGGACGGCCGGCGCCAGCGCAGCAACGCTTCCATGCTTTGCAACGCGCCGTCTTCGAGGTGGATGACGGGCTGGTAGACCAAGAAGAACTCTCCGGATTCCAGCGCCAGGCGGAGGTCCCTCTCGAGCTCGATTCGGGTGCGGAACTCACCGCGCATATGAGGTTGGAAGCGCACCGCCCGGTTCCGACCTGCCGCCTTGGCTTCGTACAGCGCCACGTCGGCGTCCATCAGAAGGTCCTCGGCCGACGCGTACGCGCCCGAGACGATGCCGATGCTGGCCGACATGGTGAGCTGTGGCCGGGCCGCACTGTGCACCTCGAACGGGACGGTGAGCGAATCGAGCAGCCGTCGGGCGGCGGCCTCGGCGTTGCGTGCGCCGGCACCGTCCACCAGCACCACGAACTCGTCACCACCGAGGCGGCCGATGGAGTCGGACTCGCGCAGCGCGCCTTGAAACCGGATGGCGACCTGGCGTAGCACGTCGTCACCGACGCGGTGACCGAGTGAGTCGTTGATGTCCTTGAAGCGATCGAGGTCGATGAAGAGCACCGCCCCGTCGTGACCGGATCGCCGTCCCCGGGTCTGCATCTGTTCGATGCGGTCGAGGATCAGCTTCCGGTTGGGCAGCCCGGTGAGCGGGTCGCGGGTGGCGAGCCGCTCCAGCGCATCGCGCGTCGACCGGAGCTGGGTGATGTTGTGTGCCGACACGACCAGGCCGTTCACCGTCGGGTCATCGAGCAGGTTGACGATGCTCAGCTCGCATGGAATCGGGACCCCCCCGTCGCGGCGCCGCAGGTCGACCTCGACGATGGCCGGACCTTCCGTCGACTGCCGCTCGTCGAGGGCCGATGCGAGCGCGGTCCGCAGTGCCGGGCGGTCCGCCGGTACCACGAGGTCCTCGAGCGGGTGTCCCTCGATGAGGCCCTGGTCGTGACCGAGCACCCGGGTGATGGCGGCCGAAACCGACTCCACGTTGCCAGTTCGGTCCAGTAACAACAAGATGCTGGCGGAGTTGTGAACCAGGGACCGGAACCGCTCGACGTCGTTGGTGGCGACCTCCCAACGGCGTCTCTCGGTGAGGTCACGTACGCACCACACCAGCCCGTCGATCGGTGGTTTTCCGATCAGGTTGGCGCCGATCAGCTCGACGAGCTTCGAGCCCGTGGGAGTCTTGACCCGGATCTCGATAGGGGATCCGACGTTCTTGCCCCGGACGCTGTCGAGCGACGTCAAGGCCAGCTCCCGGTCCTCGGGATGGAGGAGCTCGAGCGCGTTGATACCGACGATGTCGGAATTGGCCAGGCCGAAGATCCGCTCAGCGGCAGGATTGCCCCAGATCAGGTTGCCCTGGCCGTCGGCCACGACGACGGCATCGGGCAACTCCAAGACAAGGCGGTCCAGCCACGCAGGTTCCATTGCCCCTTCCCGACAGGTGCATCTGAGGCATCGGCCCGCCATGACCGCTTCTGAACCCCCTGGTTGGGCCGGGTCCTGGGCCTGGTCCCGGAACGGGTCCCGGGCCTTCCTCAAGCGGGGGCCGGCGGGAGCCGACACCTAGTGATGGGTCGTCCCTCGGATCGCCAGCCGGCGACGCCGAGGGCGGCCGAGCCCGTCGCGGCCCGAGTCCGAGCAGGATCACCATGGCATCGTCCTCTGCAATGAGTGGTGGTGACCTCTTCCTGGCGAAGAGGGGCAAGCTCGCACGAGCCCGCGGACGGGGCAAGGCTGGATCCGGGCGTTGGAATTCCCCGGCCCCGGTCACCGAGCGCCAGCAAGCTGAAGCCGACCGCCTCGTCGAGCACCGGCAGAAGGTGATCCGCGTCACGCTCGCCAATCAGGGATTCGAGAGCGTCTTCCAGCCGATCGTCGAGCTGGGTTCGGGCGGGGTGGTGGGTGCCGAGGCCCTCACCCGTTTCGAGATGGCACCGATACGACCCCCCGACGTCTGGTTCGCAGAGGCACGGGAGGTCGGCCTGGGTATCGAGCTCGAGATGGCAGCCCTCCGTTCCGCACTCAGTCAACTGGGCCGGCTCCCCTCGGGCCTGTACCTCTCGCTCAACGCGTCGCCTGACACGATGATGTCCCCCGAGTTCCGTGACGCGTTGGCGGGTGCTCCCGCCGAGCGTGTCGTCCTCGAACTGACCGAACACGAGAGCGTCGACGACTACGAGTTGCTCGAGGCGACCGTCAACAGCCTCCGGTCCGACGGAGTCCGGCTCGCCGTCGACGACGCCGGTGCCGGATTCTCCAGCTTTCGGCACATCCTCAAGCTCCGCCCCGACATCATCAAGCTGGATGTGGCGCTCACACGGGGAATCGACGGCGATCCGGCGCGTCGTGCCCTCGGATCGGCGATGCTGACCTTCGGGCTCGATGCGTACAACGCCGCCATCGTGGCCGAAGGCATCGAGACCGAGGCCGAGTTCAAGACGTTGCGCGGGCTCGGTTGTCGCTTCGGCCAGGGCTATTACCTGGGACGTCCGGGCAGGCTGCGGGCTCCGGCCCAGGCGAACGGCACCGAGCCGCTGTGGATCGCGGGCGAAGGCGAATCACCGGGCTCGACGCCTGCGACGGCCGACGGGGCCGACCGGGCCGACGGAGCCGGTGCCGACCGGGAGCCGGTGCCCAGTCCCGGACTCAGGACCGCTCGAGCTTGACCGTGGCGATCTGGAACGGGCCCAGGTCGACCGTGACCTGGGCTCCACCCGTGGCAACCCCGTCGGTCTCCCGTTCGAGGAGGTCCGTCAGCGTTGCCCGTCGAATGCTCCACGGGACCCGCAAGGTGACCGGACCCCTGCGTCCCCAGGCCTCGTACATCCGGACCACCAGGGCATCGGTGTCGTCGTCGGACCGCTTGACCACCTCGACCACGACGTTCGGGGCGTCGACCGAGAGCAACGAGGCCTCGCCGTGCAGTCGGCCCGGGTGCGGGGAGGTGCCGATGGCCCGGAGGGGGACGTTCAGGTCGTAACCGGCGTCGACGACTCCGGCGGCCCGTAGGTCGCCGGAGTGAGGGAGCAGCCGGTACGTGAAGCTGTGGTACCCACGGTCGGCTACGGGGTCGGGCCAGGTGGGGGCGCGCAGAAGTGACAGGCGGATGACGTTCCCGGCGATGTCGTACCCGTACTTGCAGTCGTTGAGCAGGGCGACGCCGTAGCCGGGCTCGGAGAGATCGGCCCACTTCTGTGCGCAGACCTCGAAGCGGGCGACGTCCCAACTCGTATTGGAATGTGTCGGCCGTTCCACGTGCCCGTACTGGATCTCGTAGGTGGCCCGGAGGCTGCGGACGTCGACGGGGAAGGCGACCTTCAGGAGCCGGTTCGTCTCCTGCCACTCCACCTCGGTGGCGAAGTCGATGAAGCTCGATCCGTCGGCCAGCCTGATGACCTGGACGATGCGTGAGTTCCCGAACCGGCGGACGATTCGGATGCCCGCCCGGAGCGGACCCTGCTCCACCAGGTCCACTGACTCGACCTCGTCCAGGTCGAGGACCTGGTCGAAGGAGAAGCGGTCGATGTCCCATGCGTCGTAGAAGTTGGGATAGTCGGGGTGGAGCTGGAAGCGGTTGCCCCGGGCCCCGGGCGCCAGGACCTCGCGACGTGCCGACTTGTCGAAGATCGAGGACAGCAGGCCCTGGCCGTCGAGCTCGATTCGCAGGTGGGCGTTCTCCAAAGAGCCCGGATCGGCCGTGACCCCGTAGCGGGCCGCCGCAGTCACCGCCGTGGGGGTGACGGCCGGTATCGCCGACACGAGGTCGTAGACCGCGTAGCCGCAGGCGGGCACGGTCGCCTCGAACATGGCCGCACCGTTGGGGTCCCGCTGGACCGGGCTCGCCGCGCCCGACGGGCTGATCGCCCCCGTGATGTGGTCGGGAGCGTCGACGGCGATGAGCTCGGTTCGGGGGTGCGACAGCGAATTGAAGACGACGACCGGGTGGTCCGTGCCCGCGGTGTCGATCTCCGCGCCGTGCAGCGCGAGCGCGTCGTCGGTGAGCCGCCCAGCTGCGTCCAAGACATGGGCGTGGTCGCGGGCGGTGTCGTCGTAGACCCAGTGGATCCCCGAACCGGGAATGATGTCGTGGAACTGGTGGAGCAGGAGCGTCTTCCAGAGGCCTTCGAGCTCCGCCCCGGGGTAGTCGGACCCCGGCGCCAGCGAGCTCCACAGCTCCGCATCCCTGAGGGCGAATTCGGCGCGGCGGTTGCCGAGCTTGGTGGCGGCCTGGCTGGTGTAGGTGCCGCGGTGGAGCTCCAGGTAGAGCTCGCCGGCCCAGACCGCAGGGTCGTCGATCTCGGATTCCGCCTCGGTGAAGAACTGACGAGGGCCCTGCATCTCGAGGCGCGGCACGCCGTCGACGTCAGCCAGTCGGCGCGCCGACTCGAGCATCTCGCTGGTCGGGCCCCCGCCCCCGTCTCCCCAGCCGAAGAGATAGAGCGAACGCGTGGCACGATCGTGGTCCTTGAAATTGTCGACGCCCAAACGGAGCTCGCGCACCCCCATGTTGCCGCTGTAGGTGTCGGCGGGTGGGAAGTGCGTGAAGACCCGTGATCCGTCGATGCCCTCCCATAGGAAGCTGTGGTGGGGAAGGACGTTGTACTGGTTCCAGGAGAGCTTCTGGGTGAGGAACCACCGGATGCCGCTCCTCTTCATGATCTGAGGCAGGGCGGCGGAATACCCGAAGACGTCGGGCAACCACACGTCGTTGGTCTCGATCCCGAGCTCCTCGAGATAGAAGCGCTTGCCGTGGACGATCTGGCGGATCAGAGACTCGCCCGAGGGAATGTTGCAGTCCGCTTCCACCCACATGCTCCCGGTCGGCTCGAGGCGGCCGTCGGCGATCCGGCCTTTCAGCCGCTCCCAGAGCTCGGGGTAGTGGTCGCGCATCCATGCCAGGTGCTGGGCCTGGGAGACGACGAAACGGTACTCGGGATAACGATCCATCAGCGCGAGCACCGTGCTGAACGTGCGAGCACACTTGCGGATCGTCTCGCGCAGGGGCCACAGCCACGCCGTGTCCAGATGGGCATGGCCCACGATGCTGACGGTGTGTGCCCCCGGTGCGGGCCGTTGCGCCAGCAACTCCTGCAGAACCGGCTGTGCACGACGCCAACTGCCGGAGATGTCGGGGAGCTCGAGCGTGTTGCAAGCTCGCTCGAGGCCGGCGATCAGATGAGCGCGCTGCGGCTCCGTTTCGGGGCGCTCCTTCATCAGCTCGACGAGCACCCGGAAGTCGTGCCAGAACCCCTCGAACTCAGGGTCCCGGACGTGGAGATCGGCCTGGTGGAGGGTGAACTGCGGAACACCGTCGGGTTCGGGGAGCAGCATCGGCCACGGGTTGGCACCGAACGGGGACGGCGGATTGGCTGCCGCCTCCACGAAGAGCTCGATGTCCTCGCCACCCCGCGCCCGCGTCGTGAGCACGTGCTCCCGGTGGTTCGGCGACAGTCCCTGGGCCGGCTGCCCGTCGCGCCACACGAGTGCTTCGGCACCGAAGCCCGTGGAGCCGGCTCCTCCGATGGCGAAGCCCAGAGCCACCTCGCGCCCGGCCCATTCGACGGGAACAGTGCCCCGGAGGCGGAACCAAGTGGTGTCCCACGGAGGGCCCCACGATCCACCCAACGCGAACGGTTGGTATTCGGCCCCGAACGCCTCTGCGGCGGGGACCGGCTCGCCGTGCACGTGGAACGCGGCCACGTCCAGGGGAACCATCGGGCCCCGGCGCCGGGGGCGGACGAATTCGTTCAGGACCCGGGTGATCCGACCAACGCGGATCGAGTCCTCGGGACGCACGGCCGTTCAGCTCGTGGGGACGGTGGGAACGCCGAAGCCCACGAGATCGCTGGTCCACAGGGGCGCGTAGCTGACGACGGATCCGGTGCTCGGGGCCTGGAGCACGATGCCGGTACCGACGTAGATGGCGACGTGCTGTACCGAGGTGGTGCCATCGCTGAAGAAGGCAAGGTCCCCGGGTTGGACCTGATTGAGGGCGACGGGGGTGGTGGCCTCGTATTGCTGTTCCGCCGTGCGCGGGAGCGAGATTCCGGCTTGGCCGTAGGCCCATTGCACCAGACCCGAGCAGTCGAAGCCCGAGCCCGGTCCCGGCAGTGGCGTCTCCCCTCCCCACACATAGGGGACACCGACCTGGGACGCTGCTGCCCAGATGGCTGCAGCGAGCGCGGGCGGAAGAGGGGTGGCACTCCGATCGGCGACGACCGCGGTCCGACCGGCGGACTGAGCGGCGGCATACGCCGGACCGGAAGCGTCGCTCGCCCCGCTCACCGCGGCCAGGGTCGCCTGTTGGGTGGATGCCGCCGCCATGGCCGCCTGACGGGCGTTGCCGAGCTGGGTGAGCTCGGCTTGGATCCGGCTCTCGGTGTCCAGCAGTGACGCATCGGCGTCGGACAGCGCGTGGGCGTCGGTCTCGTAGGTCGATGCCACCACGGACGTGTTGGCCATGGAGACCTGCTCGTACTCGCTCGTAAGCTCGGCACCGTTGGAACGCGACAGGGTCAACGTGGTGCCCTGGGTCAACGGAACGTCACCCATGTACGCGATCAGGGCATCGGTCCGGAGGCGCAGCCGGGCGGCATCGAGCTTCTTCCGAATGACATCGATCTGGGCTCGTGTCGTGGCTTCCTGTTGCTGCAGCGTGCCGAGCTGGGTCGAGTCGGTCTCGTAGGTCTGGGCCAGCTGGTCAAGCAACGCCCCGGTCTGGGTGATCTGTTGCTGGATCGCGGACATCTGCTGAACCTGGGCAGGAGTCAGGGTGACGGGAACGGGTCCCGTGGTCGTCGTCGTCGAGGGCGTGCTCGTCGTCGAGGGAGTTGCGGTCGACGAGGTGGGGGGTGTGGCGTCGCCGATCGCCGGCGGGCCCGACGTGGTGGTCGTGCTCGTCGAGGAGGTCGACTGGCTTGGATCCGCACCGGCCGTGGCGGAGACCAGCACGACGCCGCCGACCACGATGCCGAAGGTCAGCAGGACCCGGGTGCCCAGTGTGGCCATCTACAGAAGAGCAGAGGTGGTCTGACGCAAGATCGGCATGTTACGTGGATCCGCCCGACCGTCGACCGGGCGTGACCGCGTCTTTCCCGACGGTGCCGGTCGACGGTCAGAGGCCCCCGATCATCGTTGACCACGACACCCACTTTTGTCACTTATGCCCCAATGACTGCAGGGCAGCCGGGCCGCGTCGCAGTCGTCGCTTTCGACGCGGTCGTCGCTTTCGTCGTGGCAGAGCGGTATCAAATGGCGCATGGGCAAGGTCTTCGTGGTCGGATCGATCAACCAGGACCACGTGTTCTTCGTCGAACGTCGTCCCCGAGCCGGAGAAACGGTGAGCGGGGCGACGCTGGTGACCCGCCCCGGGGGCAAGGGTGCGAATCAGGCAGCTGCGGCGGCGGCGGGCGGCGCCACGGTCGCCCTGTTGGGACGGGTGGGCGCGGACGCCACGGGAGCTGCACAGCGCGACGATCTGGCTGCCCGTGGCGTCGACGTGTCCCTGGTGACGGATGTGGCCGGGGCCGCCACGGGGTCGGCCTTCGTCGTGGTCACCCCCGACGGTGAGAATTCGGTGATCATCGCTCCCGGCGCCAACGGACTCGTGCACGCGGCCGAGGTCGAGGCGGTATCCGACCGCATCTCCGACAGCGCCGTCGTGGTGGCCCAGCTCGAGGTGCCGCTCGATGCCGTGGTGGAGGCGATCGACCGGAGCGGGCCGGACACCCACGTCGTGGTCAATGTGGCCCCCTTCCTTCCTCTTCCACCCTCGGCGCTCCGGCGGATCGACACCATTGTCGTGAACGAGAGCGAGGCGGCGTCGTTCGTCGGCTCGTCCCCGGCCGGGATCACCGCCGCTCGACAATTCGCCACCATGATCCTGGGTCACGGTCCCCGTCATGTGGTGGTGACCATGGGCGCCGCCGGGGCCGTGGTCGCGTCCGCCGGCACGTGCACACACGTGCCGGCTCCTGCGGTCCCCGTGGTCGACACCACCGGGGCCGGCGATGTCTTGGTGGGGACGCTGGCCGCCCTTGTCGCCGATGGCCTGTCGCCGGGCCGGCCGTGTCGGCTGCAGTCGACAGAGCGTCGGCCTCGGTCGCGTGCAGCGGGGCACGTCCGCCCTTGGCAGGTTGAGTCGCACCACCCTGTGGTGCGCCGACGAGCGGGCGAGAACTGCCATAGCCTGACGGAACTGCTCCAGGAGGGACGACATGCGCGAGAACTCGTTGCGGGCGATCTGGGCTCGACGCGGATCCGCCCTCGGTGGATGGCTGACCGTCCCGAGTGCCGTGTCCGCCGAGATCATGGCTCATGCCGGATTCGACTGGGTCTGCGTGGACATGCAACACGGGATGATCGGGTTCTCCGAGATGGTGCGGATGCTCCAGGGAATTTCCTCCACGGACACGGTGCCACTTGTGCGGGTCCCCCGGAACGAGCCAGGCATCATCGGCAAGTGCCTCGACGCCGGAGCTTGGGGGATCATCGTCCCCATGGTGAATTCCCGGGAAGAGGCTCAGGCCGCGGTGGCGGCCTGCCGCTACGCGCCCCAGGGCATACGGAGCTACGGCCCCCTCCGGGCGAACTACTACGCGGGATCCGACTACTTCACGCGCGCCAATCGTGAGGTCACCTGCATCGTCATGGTCGAGACCAAGGTTGCCGTGGACAACGTGGAGGAGATCGTGGCGACGCCGGGGGTCGATGCCGTCTATATGGGTCCGGCGGACCTGAGTGTCACACTGGGCCTGGCTCCCGCACCGGATCAGCCCGAGCAGAGCTTCACCGACGCCCTCGAGCGGGTCCTCGACGCGTGCCGGCGCCATGACGTCGTGCCGGGCATCGCCGGGAACAGCACCACCGCGGTCAAGCGGCTCGAGCAGGGATTTCGATTCGTCGAGGTGGCGTCGGACGCGGGATTGCTGGGGATCGGCGCCGGACGCGCGCTGGAGCAGGTGCGACCACGCACCGGTCCTGAGGCGAAGTCCGCATACCTGTGATGGCGGGTTCCCTTCGTCCCAGGGCGGCGATCGCCGTGCCGCTGGCGCAGGCTCTGCTGGACCGGCTCACCGATTTCGAGCTGGCGATGGTGCCCGAGGGGAGAGCCGACGAAGCCGCCTTCGCGGCGGCACTGGCGCGAGCCGAGGGCCTCCTGGTCAGCTCACGCGTGGCTGTCGACCGGGCGGTCATGGCGTCGGCGCCCATGCTCCGTGTCATCAGCACCATGAGTGTCGGGGTCGATCACATCGACCTCGATGCCGCCAGGAAGCGAGAGATCCTGGTGACGATCGCACCTGTGCTCAGTGACGCGGTGGCGGATCTGGTCATGGCCCTCATGATCATGCTGGCCCGCCGGATACCCGACAGGATGCGCGCGGTGGCCGACGGGGAGTGGAGTGACCTCCCGTTGGGAGGTGACCTTGCGGGCAAGGTGCTGCTCATCGTGGGGCTCGGCCGCATCGGGCGGGCAGTGGCAGCTCGAGCTTCGGCTGCAAAGATGGTCGTGCGGTACGTCGACTCCCGCACTGACCTGCCGAGTGTCGCCGATGTCGATCGCGTCGATGCGCTCACCGAGGGGCTACGGCAAGCCGATTTCGTCTCTCTCCATGTCGACCTCAATGCTGGGACCCGGCACCTCATCGGAGCGGCGGAGTTCGCCTCGATGAAGCCGACGGCGTTCCTCGTGAACGCTTCTCGGGGAGGCGTCGTGGATCAAGCCGCCCTCGTCCGGGCCCTGGCGGACCGGGAGATCGCCGGCGCCGGCCTGGACGTGCTCGAGGACGAGCCGCCGCGCTCGGACGACCCTGTGCTGAGCGCGCCCAATGTGATCGTCGTGCCCCACATCGGGTCGGCCACCACCGAGACGAGAAGCGCCATGGCGCAATGTGCCGTCGACAACCTGATCATGGGCCTCCGCACCGGGGAGAGCCCGTTCGCGGTGCCCTAGAGCCAAAGGAAATGGGCCGCGGGGTACAGTCCGGCCCGACCGAGGGCGAGGGGGAGAGATGGCGGCACCGCAAGACGCGGGGGCGTGGGACTGGTTCCCGGCCACCGTGGGGTCCGCGTACCGGAAGGGCGCGGGGGAAGACGGCGCCCTGCTCTCGGGAACCGCCTTCGAGGACATGCTCGGAGGACTGCGCCACGCCGCCGCCCTGGTGGCCGGGGCGCGTGCGCCCGCTTCACCCGTCGACCGCGCCGCGGGCTACCGTCACCTGCTCGTGCTCCTCGGCCTCGCCGTCGACGAGGCGCTGCGACCGTCGAACCCCTACGACCCCTTCTTCGCGCCCGCCAACGTGGATGCCGTCTTGAAGTGGGGAATGGATTGTCCGGACGCCGCCTACACCGGGGCCGCCCTGCACGGCGATGCCACATACCGCGTGCGCGGGAAGCGGGGAACGGCACGCTACCTCGGATTCCAGGTGATGGCGGGCATCGAGAGTTCGGTCAACGTCGTCGCCGACGACCTCGACATCGCCGCGGACGGGTCGTTCGAGATCGTGTTGTCGGCGAAGGAACACCCCGGGAACTGGATGGCCCTGTCCCCTCGGACCTCGTCCCTCGTCGTCAGGCAATTCTTCTACGACTGGGACTCCGAGGAACCGGCCCAACTCGACATCGAATGCCTCGAACCCGGGCCGACATGGCCGGACCCCGAGCCGCTATCACCAGCGGGGGTGGCACGGCAGTTGACGGCCATCGGGAAATTCCTCGAGGCGAGCATCACGTTCTGGCTGGACGTCGAGGACAGCGGCCGCGCCCAGGGGATCAACGTCTTCCGCCAACCGGCCGCTCTGACGTCGATGGGAGCCGCGGCCGAGAACGTGAGCGTGTGGGGATCGTGGGAGCTGGGTGAGGACCAGGCGCTCGTCATCGAGGTGACCCCTCCCGAAGCGCTGTACTGGAGCGTCTCACTCGGGAACCACTGGTGGGAGACGATCGACTACGCCAACCGGCAGTCGAGCCTCAATGGTCATCAGGCCACTATCGACGACGACGGTGTGTTCCGGGCGGTCGTCTCGCACTCCGATCCGGGCGTCGCCAACTGGCTCGACACCGCCGGGCAGCGTCTGGGTCCCGTGATCTTCCGCTGGCTCCGGGCAGAGGGTGCACCCGTCCCGACCACACGAGTCGTGGCCGTCGAGGAGCTGGCTACGACCCTGCCGGCCCGGACCGTGCGTGTGGACGCAACGCAACGCCGTGCCATCGTCGCCCGCCGGCGTGCCGCGGTGCGGCGGCGATTCCCACGCTGAAGAGGAGCACGAATGGACCTGGGATTTTCCGAAGCCTTTGCCGTCGTGACCGGTGGCACCAAGGGGATGGGACGAGCCGTCGCCGAGTGCCTTGCGAGCGAGGGCGCCCGCGTGGCGGTGCTCGCCCGGGGTCGTCCCGCGCTCGACGAGACCGTGGCCCAGCTCGAGGAGCTCGGTAGTCCCCAGGCTCTCGGGCTCCAGGTCGACGTGGCCGACGGCGAATCGGTGCACGCCGGCTTCGCGGACCTCGAGGCGCATTGGGGGGCGCTGAACGTGTTGGTGAATACGGTTGGCCCGGCAGCCGGTCGGTTCGAACAGTTGAGCGACGCCGACTGGGTGACGGCGTACCAGCTGGGCACGTTGGGGGCGGTCCGGTGCGTGCGGTGCGCCCTGCCGTTGTTGCGCCGGGCACCTTGGGCGAGGATCGTGAACCTTTCCGCGCACTCGACCCAGCGTCAGAGCCCGATCCTGCCTGCGTACACGGCGTCGAAGGCCGCCCTGACGAGCGTGTCGAAGAACCTGGCTCGCTCCCTCGCTCCCGAAGGCATCCTCGTGAACACGGTCAGCCCCGGGACCGTCGTCACGGCAAGCTTCACCGAGGCGCTCCGCGCAGTGTTCGACGAACGGGGTCTCGACGCGTCGGACCCCCACGACGTGATGCGGTGGATCGACGAGGTCTTCCACCAACCCGCCGACCTCGGTCGTGCCGGTCTGCCCGAAGAGGTGGCCGTGGTGGTGGCATTCCTCGCCTCCCGGCGCAACGGCTACGTCACCGGCGCCAACGTCAACGTGGACGGCGGGTCGGACTTCGTCTGATGCTGCGCTCCCCCGATCTCGTGGCCGAGGCTGTGGAACAGACCGGACTGGAGGATTTCGGCGGAGAGAGCTTCCGGGTGGGGCTCGACCTGCTCACCGAGTCCCTGACCGCAGAAGGCGATCTGACCGAGCTCGGGGAGGAGATCCTCCGGATGCGCCTCCGGATGCTGCTTGCCAACCGCTTGCGCGTCGAGGACGTCCACCGACGCCACCCTGCGGTCGTGCACGAGGTGGTCGAGGGGCCGCTGGTCATCATCGGGCTCCCCCGGACCGGGACGACGGCGCTGAGCCAGCTCGTGTCGGTGGACCCCCAGATCCGCTCGTTGCGATTGTGGGAGTCGACGGATCCGGTGCCGCCCCCGGAGTCGGAGACCGAGCACACCGACCCGCGCATCGAGGAGACGGCACGTGGGCTCGTCACCATGTACGAGGCCTTCCCCAGGATGAGGTCGATGTACTTCCAGACCGCGACCGGCGCCACCGAGTGCCAGGACCTCCTGGGGATGGAGTTCCGCACCGCCCATTTCGACGGGATGGCCCACGTTCCGAGCTACACGGACTGGGTCGTGAACTGCGACATGGCGCCCGCCTACCGGTTCCATCGACGGGTGCTCCAGCTCCTGCAATGGCGCTGCCCACCTCGGCTCTGGCACCTGAAGACCCCCGTGCACATGCTGGCGTTGGGCCCCCTGCTCGAGTCGTACCCCGGTGCCCGTTTTCTCTGGACGCACCGCGATCCTGCCGAGGTGCTGGGCTCTGTGTGCAGTCTCATCGCCTACACCCGGAGCTGGGTGAGCGATCGCGCCGACTTGGACCTGGGTCAGAAGCAGGTCGAGCTGTGGGCCGAGGCACTTCGTCGGGCCATCGCCTTCCGTCGCGCCGCCGGCGAGGAGCGTTTCGCCGACGTCCATTTCGGGGACTTGAACGCGGATCCGGTGGGCACCGTTGCGCGCGCGTACGGGCAGCTCGGACTCGTCCTGGGGGACACTGCCAGGCGGAACATGTCGGCCTGGGCGACGGAGAACCCCAGGGGAGCTCATGGCGCGCACGAGTACGCCCTGGAGGAGTTCGGCATCGACGCAACCGGAGTGAGGGATCGATTTGCGTTCTACACCGAGCGCTTCGCCATCGGCGCCGGCGATAGAACGCAGTGACCGCCCCGGTGTTCGAGGGTCCGACGTTCACAACAGCAGGACAATCATCGCCGCCCGGAAGGACGGTGAGCGCCGTCGCTTTAGAGCAGTGCGACTCTGGTGGCGAGGCCGGTCGCCCACGATGATGACACTGTGACCAGCGCCAGAGTCCTCACCTTCCACATCGACGGGGACGAGCTTGCCGGACTGGCCGAGGCTCTCGACGGCGTCGCCCAGATGTTCGCCGGCCACTCTGATTTCCGGGGCCTGCTCTGCCTGGAACACGACAGCACCCGCAACGAGATCATGGTGATCACGCTGTGGGACGGCCAGGGGATGCAGGACACGCAGGGGGATTCCGAGCTGGCGCGTCGTCGGATCGCCGCCACCACCGACCTGGGTGTGAGCAGCAGGTGTTACCAGGTTCTCCGCATGGTCCCCGGTTCCGCCGTAGTCGAGGACGTCCTGGCCGAGACCTTCTCGTCGTGATGCTCCTGTAGCCGGGCTGACCACCGGGCGCGGTCGTCGTCACAGGCAAAGGCCATGGGGCCCACGCAGCCGCGTTCCGGCGGTGGCCCAAAGGGACCTTGGACCCTACAAGGCACCCGGTGTGCTGACATAGCGTGCTCGTTGGGCTGTTGTATATGCGGGCAAAGGGAGAGGACATGACCGGATCCGCGGCGGGCGACTACCCGAGAGCTCTCCTCCTCCAGGCGTCCTCCGCATTGATGGGCGTCGCAGCCACGATCGGCCGTCTGAGCAACTCCACTGGTCCGTCGATGGAGCTGCTCGAGGCCAGGCGCGCCGTACACAATGCCCTCGTCGCTCTGGGCGGCTGGAGTGACCCGCACGGCGACGAGGCCGAGTCAGAGCGCGTGCTGACGTCTCCGTAGCGAGCCATACGTCGGATGGATGGAGGGTGACATGCCGCTACACAGGGAGCCGTCGGGGGGTGCGCCTCTGCTCGACGCGGTTCTCTACGGTGACATCTGGGTGTTACCGGCAAGGGAATCGCTCGACCGCGCCCACGTGTGCCCTTCCGATCTCTCCCGAACGACGGGCGACGACCACCCGGGCCCGGCGAACCGATGATCAGACCAGCGCCGTCGAGCGAGCAGGGGCCGGAGTCGACGGTGCCGGCAGCCTCCGGTCAGCCGGGGTGGACCGAGAGCGATTCGGTCAGGGGCCCCTTCAGGACCCGGACGACCAGTTGCCCGTTGGCGAGCTTTGCCTCGAGCCCGCTGCCGTAACCCTCAGGAAGGTCGATCTCCCGCTCGTATCCCCCGTATTCCCATTCGCGTACGAGATATTCCCGGGGTGCGGCGCTGCGCAGGCGGGCCGCGATCCGAAGAACACCCCTGTGTACCTCGACCGTGACATCGTCCGGTGTCACCGCGGGAAATGGCGCCACGACCACGAGAGCCTCGGGTGCTTCGAAGGCGTTCACAGGGACCGACTGGGGGTGCATCGCCTGCTCGGCGGCGGCCGTCGCGTCTCTGACCTCGTCGTCGCTGGTCTGTTCGGGCGTCATGCCATGACCGTATCTCGCTCGCTTCGTTCCCGCCGCATCGAGGTCCCCGGGAAAAGGGGAGCCTTCGGGAGAAGAGGAGGCCTTCGGGAAAAGAGGAGGCCTTCGGGAAAAGAGGAGGCCTTCGGGAAAAGAGGTCTATCGACTCTTTCGATGTCCCGGGGACGGTGGCACCTTCGAAGTATGGGGAATGCAGCTTCTGGTGGTTCGGGCGCAACAAAGCTCCCGGGCATCGAACTTCGGCACGTGGGGATCCACGGCCATGATGTGGCGTACCGCCGGGCCGGCAACGGCCCTGCGGTGCTGCTCATCCACGGCATCGCCGGGAGTTCCCGCACGTGGGAGCAGGTGCTCCCCCTGCTTGCCCGTGACCACACGGTCGTCGCTCCCGATTTGACCGGCCATGGGGAGTCGGACAAGCCTCCCAGCGACTATTCCCTGGGGGCGCAGGCCAGTGGGCTGCGCGACCTGTTGACAATTCTCAAGATCGAGCGTGCCACGGTCGTCGGCCAATCGTTCGGAGGCGGCGTCGCCATGCAGTTCGCCTATCAATACCCGGGGCATTGCGAACGGCTGGTGCTGGTCGGGAGCGGGGGGTTGGGGCGAGAAGTGAATTGGGTGCTGCGGCTTCTGACCGTCCCCGGGGTAGAGCTGGTGCTGCCGATCCTGTTCCCGTCCTTCGCGCCCAAGTGGGGAGACGGGGTCTTTGAGTGCCTCGACCGGCGCCAGATCCGCTGGCCCCGGGGAGTCGAGATGTGGCGGGCGTATGCATCGTTGACGTCTTCGGAGAACCGCAAGGCATTCATCCGTACCGTGCGCGGGGTCATCGATCCCGGTGGGCAGTCGGTGAGTGCCGTCGACAAGCTGTACCTCGCCGCCCGGACGCCGACCCTTATCATCTGGGGTGATCAGGACAGGATCATCCCTGTCAGCCACGCGTATGCTGCTCATGACGCGCTCGAAGGGAGCCGGCTCGAGATCATGGAGGGCGCCGGGCACTTTCCCCACGTCGAGCAACCCGTCCGCTTCGCTGAGATCGTGTCCGATTTCATCCGGACGACCAAGGCGAGTTCGTTGGCACCCGATGAGCTTCGCAAGCTGATGCTCGGCCATCAGGCATCCCGGGCGCGCGTCGGGCGGAAGTCGGCGCCCAGTCTGTCGGAGTAGGGACCGATGGTCGGACTCAGCGAGTCACACCGCGCGGAAAGCGCAACGTGCGCAGCGCCGCGCCCCGCCCCCGGCATCCTGCCGGTCCGGAGCGAGGTCACCGGTGGCGACCCGGCCCTGCGCTTCGACGGGGTTGTGCGCCGCTATGGGGATCACGTCGCTTTGGACCATCTCGATTTGGCCGTGGCCCGGGGTGAGACGGTTGCCCTGCTGGGGCCGAACGGCGCGGGGAAGTCCACCACCATCTCGCTGCTCCTGGGGCTCCTGCGCCCTCACGCGGGCTCCGTGGAGGTGCTCGGAGCGAGCCCCCGCGAGGCGGTGGCCCAGGGACGGGTGGGAGCGATGCTGCAGACGGGATCGGGCAGCGGGTTGCCGTCGGGCGTCAAGGTGGGGAACGCCCTGCAGCTGGTGCGCCGCCTGTACCGCCATCCGGCGCCCTTTGACCTCACCGTGGAGCGCGCCGGGATCGACGCCCTCTTGGGCCGCCCGACGCAGCGCCTCTCGGGCGGACAGGCGCAGCAGGTGCGCTTCGCCGTGGCCATCGCCGGCGACCCCGAGCTCGTGTTCCTGGACGAGCCCACCGCGGCGATGGACGTGGAGAGCCGCCGGTCGTTCTGGCGCATGATGCGTCAGTTCGGCGAGGAGGGACGGACCATCGTCTTCGCCACGCACCACCTGCAGGAGGCGGATCAGGTCGCGGACCGGGTGGTGGTCGTCAATCGCGGCCGGGTCGTGGCGAACGGTCCCGGGGCCACGCTCAAGGCGGCCGTGGCAACGAGACAGGTGCGCTTCGTGGCTCAGAACCCCGACGAGCAGCTGCTCGACCGGTTGGAGGGGGTCACCGACGTCACGGTGCGCGGAACGGGTGTCACCATCAACTCGTTGGACGCCGACGCCACGATCAGGGCCCTCGTGCACAGCAATGTCGTCTTCAGCGGGCTCGAGGTGACAGGGGCCGGCCTCGAGGAAGCCTTCATGGCGCTCACCGAGTGTGACCCGGCACCAAGCCAAGGGAGGCAATGGCGACCATGAGCGCACTGCTGGCGTTCGAGCGCTTCGAGGTGGCGCGACTCCTGCGCAGCTGGAAGTACCTGGCCATCACGGTGGGCTTCCCCGTCATCTTCTACATGCTGTTCCTCCACGACCAGAGCCCTGGGAAGATCGTGGACGGCGCGGTGACCTGGCGCGTGTACCTCATGGTGTCGATGTGCTCGTTCGGGGCCCTGGTCGCCGCCCTCAATGCCGGCGGGAGTCGCCTCTCTCTGGAGAGGTCGTCGGGTTGGGCGCGTCAGCTGCGTGTCACCCCCATCCCCGCCTGGTCATATGTGGCGACGAAGGTGACGGCGAGCATGGTGGTCGTGCTTCCCGTGGTGCTCCTGGTCGAATTGGTGGGCATGGCATTCGGTGGGGTGAGCCTGGGTGTGGCGAGCTGGTTCGAGCTCACCGCCCTGCTGTGGGTGTCCGCCATCCCCTTCGCCATCCTGGGGATTTTCGTCGGCTTTATGGTGACGGCCGAGACCGCGTACCCGGTGGTGACCGCGCTCATGTTCGTCCTCGGCTATTTCGGTGGCCTGTTCAATCCCGTGAGCCACATGGCGCCGGCGTTGCAGACCGCCGCCAGAATCCTTCCGAGCTTCCACCAGGCATCGCTCGGGTTCGCGCTCTTGGACCACCGGGGGTTCGGGGTGGAGGACGCGCTCGTGTTGGCGGCCTACGCCGTCGCGCTCGCTCTCGCCGTCGTCTGGAAGCATCGGGTGGAGGAGTCACGCGGTCTGGCCTGACGCGCGGGATCAGTCCTTTTCCAAGACGGCGACGTAAGGCTCAGCGGAGGCGGCTCCGAGAATCCGGCTCTGGTGCCATCCCGTTCCCCGGAGCAGCGACCGCATCTCGTTGCGGGAGACGAAGAGCCAGGAGAACCACGGGGTCGCCCAGTCGCGGTAGCGGACACGCAAGCGACACTCGCCGGGCATGCGTCCGCGCTCGCGGTTCTGGAGGGAGTAGTGCCGGTCCAGAGCCGGAGCCCCGCCAAAGTACGGAGTGGTGCTCTCCGCCAGGATCCGTGTGGCCGGTGGGGTCCGGTCAGCCCACTCCGTGAGCGTCCGTCTGAGCCGGTCGGGCGGACCGAAGATGCCGAAGTTGTTCCCGAAGAGCACGATGGTGTCGAACGAGCCGATCCTTCCGGAGATGCGGCCGATCGGGGAGCACCAGGTCTCCCGGACCCCGCGTTGGCGCGAGATCCTGGCTGCCAGGGGAGAGCTGTCCAGGCCGACGACGTCGAGCCCTCGCTGCTGAAGGTGCAGGGCGACCCGGCCCGCACCGCAGCCGACGTCGATCACACGACCGCGCGCGTATCGCATCGCTTGGCGCTCCGCGGAAGGCCAGTGCCGGATGCCCGCCAGGAACAGTTCGGGCCCGGCGCCGACATCGACAAAGCCGTCGTCACGTTCGTAGATCTCAGGCTCCGTGCCACCTCTGGTCCAGTCCGCAAGTGCGCGGCCGAACGCGTCGGCTCTCGCATTCACCGGTCGGTTCCGCCCTTGGATGACGACGACTCTGTGATGAGGGTGGTGGCTCTGTCCAAGATTTCAGCCTGTCGTGGGGTGGGTGGGTGTGGCTCCGTTGGGTTCGATCAGGTCGAATCCGTCCGGCGTGTTCAGCATCCCTACTGCTGTCCCGGCCGCGTCGGTGATCCCGTACTGCCAGACCAGGGCGCCTGTCGTGGGGTCTATGGCCACCATCCGGTTGGCGTAGTCGTCGTTGAGCATGACGACGCCGCTGGGGAGTCGTTCGGCGAGCGACGGGTGGTTGAGCATGCCCGTTCCTGTGGTGGCTTCGTACCGGTAGAGCACCTGCCCGGCGCGGTTCGTGTAGATGAACGCTCCCGGCTTGGCGTAGTCGGCGACGAGATAGAGGTCGGACCCCAGCTGCTGTGGGTCCGACGGGTAGGTCACCGGCACGTGTGCCGTCCACACCAGCCTGCCCTGCAACGTGTACTCGCCGATCCACGAGCCGTTGATCTCCGAGACGAGGACGTTGCCGTCGGCAAGCGGCGTGTCGCCGTTGGGTGATCCCATCGATGTGGGCGGGTCGTGCACGCACCGCCCGGTGGTCCCGATCTGCCCGGCCACGGTGCCGTCGTGATTGATGATCACGATGCGGCAATTCTGGGCGTCGGCCACCGTGATCTGCCCGTTGTCCAGAAGGTAGGCGTCATCGGGCTCATGCAGATAACCGGGTGCCGCTCCGGGCTGTTTCGGGTGCCCGTACTCCCAGAGGATCTTGCCGGAGGGGTAGCCGATCTCGACGATGGTCTCGTTCTCCTCTTGGTTGGAGATGATGGCCCGACCCTTGTCGATGAAGAATGCGTCGTCGGGAAAAACGAAGCCGTAAGGGTCGGGCGGGGAGGTCGCCGACGGGTACGTCCATGTGATGTCCATAGCCGGGTCCAAGACCAGGAACCGGTTGTTGCCTCGGTCTGCGATGAGCAATTGCATTCCGAAATAGGGCGAACCGGCCCCCGCCGTACCCGCCGAGCCAAACTTCGGGTTCGGGGTGAGCATCTGCACGGTGGACACCTGGGCTCCGCCGGACTCACCCCCCACCAACCAGGCCGTGGAGCCAAGGACGGCTACGCCCGCGTGTGAGACGGGCACCTGTAGGCGCCCAGCGCTCAGCATGCTGGCGGTGGTGGGATCGAATGCCCAGATGGTGGGGACGGTGGACGTGCCCGGGGTCGACTCGTTGCCGGCAGACCCCGGTGGTCCCGAGGTGGAGGGGGCACCGGAGGTGGAGATGGAGGTCCCTTTGGGGTCGCCGAGGAGGACGGCGCCGGTGACACTCCCATTCCCGCCCCGGTTCCCGCTCCCGGGAACGGGGGTTGCCGTGGCTGTGGCGCTGGTCGCGCCGGCGCCCGGATTGGCGCCGGGAGGGGGCGGGCCCAACTGTGTCGTGCCCACTCCGGGGGTGACCGGCTGGGTGACAGTGCTCTCGCCTCCGGCCAGATAGATCTGCGTCCCGATGGTGACGGCGGCGGCGCCGTCGAGTGGCACCGGCAGGCGGCCGATCGTCGATGCGGTGTGGCGGTTCGGGTTGACCACCTGGATGGCGTTCACGGGCTCGCCGGCACTCATTCCGGTGACGGCCTCGCCTCCGAAGACGTAGATCAGCCCCCCGACGGCGGCGACGGCCGGGTACCGGACCGGCACCGGTAGTGACGCGACGGTTGAGAATGTGTTGCCGTCGGTCGTCGCCAGGACGGCCGGATCGGGATTCGTGCCGTCATAGCCGCCCACGATGTAGGTGGTCTTGCCGACGGTTACCGCTGCGGAGTCCGAACGCGGTTGGGGGAGGGACCCCGTCACCGTGGCGCTGGCGATCGTCCCGTGGGGGGCCCCGCCCGGCGCCGGCACGCCTTGGACTGTGGCGACGGTCGCTGGCGACCCGCCTCCGAAGGTCACATCACGCCCATCGACGACGGCACCCGATGCGTCGTGGAGGCCAGCCGTAAGGTCGGCGACATGCGTGAGCGTCCCAGACGTGGTGTCGAGCGTGTACACACCCTGCGTGGAGACGTTCGACGTGGTCAGACCGCCGAGGAGTTCGAGCTGGCTCCCGGGCCCGGGAAGCGTGACGACCCGGCTGACGGGGGCGGCGAGCGTCCAGGGGAGAAGTCCCGACTCAGCCGCGGAGATGGATTCAAGGGCGCGGCCCACGTGCGGAGTCGTCGACGAGGACGCCGAGGTCCTCGGTGCCGGCGACGAGCCTGTGCCGGCACAGGTGGCCAGAAGGGCACCCAAGACGATGAGGGAGGCCAGGGCACCGGCGGCCAGGGCCCTCCGCCTCCGGACCGTCGCCCGGCGGGCGCGTGCGCGGGCCAGGCGCGTGAGGGGGGAGGGAGTGGACACGGTCGGGACTCTGTCCCCTGTCTAATCGAGTGGGCGGCACCAAGCGTTGACCGGCGCGAACAGACCGGCTCAGGCCTCGGGTCCGTCCGGTGCGATGGGTCAGCCCGCCGGCACGTGCGTGGATGTCAGTGCGTGCGCAGCCGGACCCAGGAGGTCGAGGAAGTTGTCGCTGTAGAACCGCCGTGTGGCGTCCTCGGTCACCTCGGCCATGGTGGCTTCGAAGCGCTCAATCGGCCTGCGGCCCCCCTCGACGTGGGGGTAGTCGGAGGAGAACATGCACAGTTCCGGTCCACTCTGCTCGATGATCCACCCGACGTCTTCGGTTGGATAGGGGGTGAACCTCACCTGGCGGCGGACGTACTCCGTCGGCCTCAACGACAGGGCGCGGATGCGCTGTTCATGCCGGGCAAATGCCTCCACGGCCGCTTCCATCTGTCGCAACCATGACGGAACCCAGACGGCACCTTGTTCGATCACTCCGATACGAAGACGGGGGAAGCGATCCAGGACGCCGTCGAAGATCATGGTGGCGAGGGTCTGGGCCGGGGGCCCCGGGATCCCCATGTAGTCAACCGACCGGAAGTTCTCCTCGCCGCCGTGGAAGTCGGGTGGGACGGGAAGACCGTTGCGGAAGTAGCTCCGGTCGATGAGGTCGCCGGTTCCGCCGACGTGGAAGACGATGCAGATGCCGGCGTCCTGGGCGCTCGCCCACACCGGATCGAGGCCGATGTGGCTGGGCGAGTGCGCCGGTGGGCAGCCCGAGGCGACGAGGAGGGCCGCCGCTCCCATGGCGATGGCCTCGTCGGCCATGGAGTGCGCCTGCTCGAAGTCGGCGAGCGGTACGTAGCAGCTCGGGAGCAGGCGGGGATCGACAGAACAGAACTCCACCATGCCACGGTTGTGGGCGCGCGCCGCGCCGTAGGCGAGCTCGAGGTCGCCGCTGTGCTCCCAGTCGTGCAGGCGCCTGTTGTGGAACGTGTTGAAGACGAGCTGGCTCGAGAAGCCCAGCAGGTCAAGGGCTCGTGACCGGTCGGAGGCGATGAACGATCCGGTGGCGGCGAAGTTCTTGCGGCTCATGATCTCGTCGGCCTCTCGAGCCAGGTAGTCCTCGGACCCGTGCAGGGCCGTCAGCCGATCGAACGAGTCGAGCAGGTTGCGGCGCTGCTCCTCGGGGTCGCCGGTCTGGCGAAGCTCATTGCCTCCGGGGTATGTGAGGGGCTCGATCCGGTCGCGGACACCCGGATCGGCGTGGTCCCTGAGCCAGGTCGGGGTCTCCATGATGTGCGCGTCCGCGTCGTGGGCGATCCGGCCGAAGTTGTATGGCACCGCGTCACCTCCGGTCACAGTCTGGCCCATGACGTCACCCGTTGCAGGCGCCGGCCAAGCCGACGGACCCTGGCGGCGTGGGCCGATCAGCGGGGATCGGTCAGTGTCGCGTAGGGCGCGGAGTCCGAGCTCTGGCCCTGAGGGTGCTCGGTCCGGTCGTAGTCGGACTTGGGGGCGGGGTCAGGGTCGGGGATGCGTCGTTGAGCACCAGGCCCAGCTCGTCGACGACGGCGGGAGCCAGGTACGAGGCATATGTGGCCGTGATGTGGTTGTCGTCACGGTAGACGAGGAGGTTGTCGACCATGACGGCGCACGCAGTCGTGGTGCAGAACCACGGGTCGGGGTCGAGGTAGCTCCCCCCTGCGGCGGCGACCACACGTTCCTCGGCCAGCTTTCCGGGCACGTTCAGGCCTTGGGACAGCGGCACCGTGCAGGCCGTGGCCGAGGTCAAGTGGACCGAGAGACAGCCCGGGCCGTTGAAGGGCGGCTTCGGGATCGGGCCGATGACGAGCACCTTCGAGCCGAGTTGTCGGATGTCGGAGACCATGGTGGACAGCCCCTGGAGCCACTGGGGACTGTAGGGCGTGAATCCGTAGATGTCTGTGTAGTGCCGGGCCACGCCCAAGATGACCAGGGCGGGATGAACCTGCGCGATCCGGGCGAGCACGTTCTGGCGCCACGCGTCGCACTCTGAGTAGTTCCGGCCGAGGACCGGGCTGAAGATCGGGAGGACGAGGGGCGGGCACGTGGCCTTGGTCCAGGTGTAGAGGCTGAGACCGAACTTGTTGGCCGCACTGTCCACTGCGGGGAACCACATTGCTGCGTGGGAGTCGCCGAACAGGACCATGGACGTCTGTGACGAGGTGTCGCCGAAATCGCATGTCTCGACATCCGTCGGAAGGTACGAGTCGAGGCAACCGTCGACGAACACGGGAGGCTCGTCGCCGTTGGCGTCGGGCAGGGTGGGGGTCAGGTTGGCCGGGACGTCGTTCGTCGGCAACGACTGGGCGACTGCTCGTTGCACCTGCGCGGTCGCACCCGCCAGCGCGACCTCGTAGGGATCGAGGTCGGACGCGGATGTCGACGACGCCAACGGCTGACGCCTCGCCACGGGAGCGGAGGACAGCTTCGCCTCGCGGGCGACGCCGTGACCCTTGAGCGACGGCAAAGCCACGATCGACACCAGGCACAGCGCCACCGCCCCTGCCGTCAGGACACCACCGAGGCGGAGCACGCGGCGAGGTTCCGTGCGCAGCCAGGTCGATCGCCGCACGGGGTTTTCCACGAGCACGAACGACACGACCGCCAGCACGAGGCTGCCGACGGCGAGGGCCAGATTGGCGCCGAGCGACAGGGAATGGCCGACCAGGGCCGGCGCCAGGATGAGCACGGGCCAGTGCCACAGATACCACGAGTACGACACCCGACCGATGACCTGTGCGCCGATCCGGCCCAAGACCAGTATGGGTCCGTTGTGAGGAACCGCACACCCCGACGCGATGACCGCAGCCGTCCCCAGGACCGGAGCCAATGCGGCTACGCCGGGGTACGGCACCGAGCCTGACACAATCACAGCCGAGCCGACCACCGTGGCCAAGCCCACCCATCCGAGCACGGCGGCGGGGCGTTCGCGCAGTTTGCTGAGCCGGGGCGCGGCGAAGGCGACGACTGCGCCCGCGGCCAATTCCCAAGCGCGAGTGGGTAGGGAGAAGAAGGCCCAGGGCTGCGACAGTTGTGTCAACCACACCCCGAGCGCAAAGGAAGCCGCGGCGAGGGCGCCCAGCACCGTCATCGCTCCGACGCGCGAGGGCGACGGTCGGCGCCGCCGGTGAAGCCACACCATGGATCCGCCCAGCAAGAGGGCGGGCCAGATCAGGTAGAACTGCTCCTCGAGACTCAGCGACCAGTACTGCTGAAACGGCGAAGGGAGAGCGCTAGCCGTGAGGTAGTTGGTCTGCAACGCGGCAAAGCGGTAGTTGGAGACGTACAAGGCGCTCGAGATGCCGTCCTTCAACACGGCATGGGTCTGCAACGGTGGCAGCAGGTAGTACGAGGCGAGCGCCGTGGACACCAGGACCACGAACGACATGGGCAGCAGGCGCCGGATGCGACGACCGTAGAATGACGAGAGGGACAGCCGTCCGTCTGCCTCCAGCTGGCGCCAGAGCAGTCCGGTGATCAAGAACCCGGAGATGACATAGAAGTCGTCCACCCCCGTGAAGCCCCCGCGCAACAGGCCGATGTGGGCGTGGTAGAGCACAACGGCCAAGATGGCGACGGCCCGCATGCCCTCGATGTCGCGGCGGAACCGACTGGTCGGCCGACTGCCACGTCGCACCGGGCAAACCTACGTCCTCGCCGGCCCGGCGGGGAGTGAACGGCTCCGACCTGGTCCCGACGTGCGAATCTCCCTCCCGGATCGTGGCCCCTCTCCCTCGGTTGAGCGTGTGGGAGATCTGACTTTGGGTAGGACCAAGGGCGTCGATCCCGTCACCAGGGCGAACCCCGACCCGTCGCCTACTCGTGGTTCGGGGGGACCGAAAGGATCCTGAAGGAGGAGAGGTGCAACGGCGCACGGAGAAGAGCGAAGTCATCGGCGGGGAGACCCTCAAGACGCCGAGACGGCGGCCCCGGGTGTTCGCCTCGGGGCGGATGTGCGCGGAACCGGAATGCGGCACTCGTCTCTCGGTCTACAACCAGGAACGATTCTGCTCACTGCATACCCCGGGCCTGTGGAGTGCGAGGATCAAGAAGGCTTCTTGACATCCGCGATCCCAGGCCGCCCCGTGGCGATTTCTCAGTCAGTGGGCATCCCGGAGCACCGCCGCGGCCCCAATGGGCGGCAATGTCATGGGTGTAGCGGCAATGTCATGGGTGTAACTGCAGGTCGCCGGGCAGACCTACGACCTCTGACCCACACCTCTGCAGGACGCCATTTCACGGCAGTGCGACCACGATGGTCACCGGTTGATCGTTACGAAACCATGAAAAACGCCACCTTCATGAGGGCTTCAGGTTGATCGATTAAGACTCGTGACGATGAAGATTCCTTGTGTGGAGGTCGTGACTGTGCTGCAACTCCCTGGTTGAGCGGTCTGTCTCACACCGTGGTACGCGTCTTCACAGAACCGCCTATCGTCCAGGGTCTCCCGGATCTCGGCCTGAACCGAGTCCCGCCGTGGCGAGGGCTCGTCAATATCGCTCGACCGCGCCACTGGGTGAAGAACCTCCTCGTCCTCGCCGCCCCCGGCGCGGCAGGTGTCATGTCCCATGGCAGCGTTGCGGCCCAAGCCGCCGGTGCCTTCGGAGTCTTCTGTCTCGCCGCCTCTGGTACCTACTTTGTGAACGACACGCTCGATGTCGAGGCCGATCGACAACATCCCGTCAAGTGCCAGCGACCCATGGCCTCAGGCGTCGTGTCGGCCCGTATCGGGGCTGTCGTAGGTGGGTGTCTCATGGCCTCTGCGATCGGACTGGCATGGTGGCTGGCCGGCAGCCATCTCGCCCTCGTCATTGCCATCTATGTGGCCGTAACCACCGCGTATTCGGTGCGTCTCAAGCACGAGCCCGTGGTTGAGCTGGCCTGTGTATCGACGGGATTCGTGCTTCGCGCCATCGCGGGAGGGGTGGCCACAGGGGTCCCTCTGTCGAATTGGTTCGTCATCGTGTCATCGTTCGGCTCCCTCCTCATCGTCGCAGGCAAGCGCAGCGCCGAGCATCTGGATCTCGGCGAGCAAAGGGGGGTGCACCGGCCCATCTTGAACGCATACCCGGAGGCGTTTCTGCGTTCCGTGCGCCTGCTGGCGGCAGCCGTCACCGTGAGTGCGTACTGTCTCTGGGCGTTCGAACGCTCAGCCCAGGGAGGCCATGGCCATCACCCGATCTGGTTCGAGTTGTCGATCGTCCCCTTCGTGATCGCGATCTTGCATGTGGAACTGCGGTTCGCCCGGGGTCTCGGCGGGGCGCCCGAGGAAATGGCCCTGCGGGATCACACCTTGCAGCTGCTCGGCTTGATCTGGATCGCGATCGTCGCCGCCGGCATCTACGCGTGAGCAGTGCCGCGCCGGTGTCTCAGGGCGTCACCGTCACCCGTCGCACCCTGACCGGCTGGGGTCGCACCGCCCCGAGCGCCTGCGAGGTGGTGGAGGCACGTTCCGGCCACGACGTCGACCTGGTCCTGTCGGCTGCCGCCCAGAGCGGACAGGGTGTCGTTGCTCGTGGCCTGGCGCGTTCTTACGGCGATGCCGCCCAATGCGCCGGGGGCATCGTCATCGATATGACACGGCTCGACTCCCTGCTCGACGTCGACCTCAGCTCCGGTTTGGTGCGGGTGGGCGCAGGGATGAGTCTCGACGCCCTGATGCGTGTCTGTGTGCCCCAAGGTTTGTTCGTCCCGGTCACGCCTGGGACCCGGTACGTGACGGTCGGGGGCGCGATCGCGGCTGACATCCACGGCAAGAACCACCACTGCGACGGCTCGTTCTGCTCACACATCACGAGTCTGTCTCTCGCCACGCCCTCCGGGCGCGTCGAGGTCTCGCCCGAGCGCGATCCCGAGTTGTTCTGGGCCACGGCGGGCGGAATGGGCATGACCGGGATCGTGGTCGAGGCCACGCTGCAGATGCTGCCCGTTCAGACGGCCGTGATGGTCGTGGACACCGAACGGGCTAGGAACCTCGACGACTGCATCGACCGTATGGTCCGACGTGACGTCGAATACCGGTATTCGGTGGCCTGGATCGACTGCCTGGCGCGCGGAGCCAAGCTTGGCCGCGCCGTTCTCACCTGGGCAGACCACGCTGGACTCGAAGACCTCCCGGCGGCGCGCCGCCATAAAGCGTTGTGCTTCGCTCCCCACATACGCGCCCAGGTTCCGGTGACTCCGCCGTCGGGCCTGCTCAACCCATTGACGGTGGCGGCATTCAACGAGGCGTGGTTCCGGAAGGCCTCTCGGACGCGGACCGGGGAGCTCCAGGCGATGACCAGCTTCTTCCACCCTCTCGACGGGGTCGGGGCCTGGAATCGCCTCTACGGGCCGCGGGGAATGGTCCAGTACCAGTTCGTTGTCCCTTTCGGAGCCGAAGACGCGCTGCGAGAGGTGCTCGGCCGGTTGAGCGAGGGGCGGGTGGCGTCGTTCCTCGCCGTCCTCAAGAGGTTCGGGCGCGGGAACCCCGGCCCTCTTTCGTTCCCGGTCCAAGGGTGGACGCTCGCGCTCGACATGCCCGTGGGACCACCGGGGCTCGGACCGCTGCTCGACGCCCTCGACGAGATCGTCGCCGACGCCGGAGGCCGCGTCTACCTAGCCAAGGACTCGCGCCTACGTCCCGAAGTACTCGACACCATGTACCCCCGCCTACCCGAGTGGCGTGCCACTCGTGACCGGATCGATCCAGGCTCCACTCTGGTTTCGGACCTCTCCCGGCGTCTCGGGTTGACCCCCTGCGTCGTCACCCCCCATCCCCCCGCTGTTGGCCAATCGCTGGTCCGACCCGAAAAGGATCCGATCGGGTGAGCGGGGACAGATCGTACGGATCGAGATGAACGACGCGTTGGGGATGCCTCAGACAGCGGTGGTGGTCGGTGGGACCTCCGAGATTGCACGGGCCGCGCTCCGCTCGTTGGTCACGCGCCGTTTGCGCCGCGTCGTTCTCATCGGTCGCGACCAGGTTGGCCTCGCCGCAGTTGCCAGAGAGCTCCGGGCGCTGGGTGCGGCCGAAGTCGACACATTGGCTCTCGACGTCACCGATTTCGCCAGGGCCGGCGCAGCCGTTCGGGACGCGTCGACCCGGCTGGGCCAGGTGGACATGGTCCTGATGGCCACTGGTGTTCTCGGGGAACAGGCCAACGATGAGGTGGATCCCGGGGCCGTGGCCCGAATACTCTCCACGAACTTCACGGGGCCGGCTGCCGTGCTGGCTGCATTCGCATCGGTGCTGCGGGAGCAGGGTCACGGTCGGATCGTCGTCCTTTCGTCGGTCGCCGGAGTGCGTGTGCGTCGGGCGAACTATGTCTACGGGGCCTCCAAAGCCGGGCTCGACGCTTTTGCTCAGGGCATGGCCGAGGCCTTGCGCGGATCGGGGGCCTCGCTCATGATCGTCCGTCCGGGTTGGGTTGCCACTCGCATGACCGAAGGCCGAGACCCCGCGCCCTTTGCCACGACAGCCGACGCTGTAGCGGCAGACGTCGTCCGGGGCATGGAGCGTTCGTCAGCCATTGTGTGGTCCCCGGGGTCACTGCGAATCGTCTTCGCCGTGCTCAGCGTCCTGCCCCAGGCGTTGTGGCGGCGGCTCCCTGGTTGACCCTGTGGATTCAGACGGAGCCGGCTTTCCCGGTCTCAGGGAGTCCGATCGTCGTCAGAGTGAAGGGACCCGTTCGATGAACAACGCGCGTCGCGGACATTCGCGCACGGCACGCTGAGCAATTTCGAAGATGTACGGAGGGATGAGAGCCTCCACCAGGATCGGATAACCCCATTCGTCACGAGAGATGAGCTCGGGAACGAGTTCCGCGCAATAGCCGAAAGCGTCACAGGCGACGGGGTTTACTCTCAGCCGGTAGTTGGACGCGGCGATGGACATGGCTTGACTCGTGCCTGGCGTCAGCGCCACCGGCCTACAGCAATCGCTGCCGACGGTGTAACGGGCAGGATCGGTCGCCGGTTCCATCCAGTACACGGGCGCTGTCGAGCGTGATCCGCAAAGTCGCGGGCGAACACCGACAGAGAGCTGCGCACGAGGCGGACGACACCATCGGGGTGGCGGCACGCACCTCGACCGTCCACGCTGTCGAGGCGACGCTTCAAACGGTTCAGTGCCTGCCTGTCGTTCTCACCGCGTGCCAGGAGGACAAGGTCCTTTGCAATAGCGTCGAGCCCGAAGACACATGGGCCGCACTGGCCAGCGCTCTCGTTCGCCATGTAGACGGCCACACGCGCCGTCTCGGCGACACCGCATGACGAGGTCGGGATGGCAGCGAGGACCCCGGCGCCGACGGCACTTCCGACCGTGCCCAGGGGGCCAGGGGCGAAGGGGGTTCCGAGCAGCCCGGAGCGAAGCCAGGTCCCGCCATATCCGCCGACGAGCACGGCACCTACTGGTGCGGTGATCCCCGCTCTGTCGAGAATGTCGACTACTGGAGTGCCCAGCTCCACTTCGCACACGCCCGGGTTCGACAGGGGACCCGACACCGTGACCAGGCACGTTCCAGGAGCCTCGGGCGTCCCCACGCGGCGGAACCACCCCGGGCCGTGCCTGGCGATGAGCGCGACGTGGGCCAGGGTCTCGGCGCTGTGGACCAGGACGGGCCGCCGTTTGATCGTGAGCGGCGTGCCTTTGCCGGCACGGAATTGGGGATGCGCGGGCCCTCCCGCCAGCCATGCGACGAGGGCCGACTCCTCCCCGGCGACGTAGCGGCCCGGGGGCCTCTCCACATGTGCAGTCAGCCGACTGAGTCCGACTGTGTCGCGCTCTGTCAGCGCGCTCCGAACGCATGCGGCACTGTCGTCGCGGTCATCAGCCACGCACACGGTGATCTGGCGAGCTCCGATGGCCGCGGCCACGAGCTCAGCACCGTCGAGCACAAGGTGCGGCACTCCCGACAGCAGGGCGCGGTCCTTCTGGCTGGCCGGTTCCCCCTCCATGGCGTTCACGGCCAGGATCGGATGCCGGTGGCCGGTCCGCACGGATTGCAGCTTGCGTGCGGTGGGAAATCCGGCCCCACCGCGTCCGGTCAACCCTGCGGCCCGTAGGTCCTCCACGAGACCGGCCGACCAGGCCTCGTCAATCCGGCGCGGCAGCGGAACCGCGCCGTGAGTGGCCAGATGCGCATCGATGTCGGATCGTCCGGTTTCGTGCCAGCCGGCCAGAACCCGTGATGCGGGAGGGCGGTTGCTCGAATGCACCCACGGCTCAGTTGCTGTCACTGAATCCCCTATTGCCTCCGGCGGCACCGATCGAGGTCAGCTCACCGGACACCTGCGAGCCTGATTCGGCGACGTACACCCGGAGGTCCAATCGGCCTCCCGCCTCGTCGGCAACGGAAAGCAGCATGCGGGATCCGTCGAGCCCGACGATCTTGCCCTGGTACTGGGTCGGAGCGGTGGGCGGTCCGAAGGTCACCCGGCTCCGCCGCATGGCCACCCCACCTGACCCATCCGGCACCCCGACGATCACGATGTTCACGACGGCGTCAAGGGAGCCCGAGGTCTCGGCCTTGATCTCGAGCTGCGACGAAGTGTCCGACAGGCTGTGTTGGGTGATCGTTCCTTGCAGCGTGGCGTGATACGGGGGGGGTGGCAGACTCGTTGTGGGAGACGCCGACGTCCCTCCCGGGGCTGGGACCGCAGAGCCCGAGGCGGGCTGAGCTCCATCGGACTTCGTCGAGCCGACGAGCAGCGACGCCGGGGTTCCGGCGCGAGCGGCCCATCCGGGGCGCAGAGGGCCCGTGACGGTCCATGCTGTCAGCGCGATGGCCGCCATGACGCTCGTGGCTCCTGCTGTCACCCGGATGCCGGCGTGGACAGGCCAACCGGCAACGAGACGCCACCCGAGGGTGCCGAGCACGGCGGCCACGCACCCGCCCACGAGCAAGATGACCCATCCGAGGTGGGGGTCGGTCCCCGTTCCCAGTCCATGGACCACAGCCAGAGGCCAGCTGGCATACGCGAGCCAATGCAACGCCCGCCACGTGCGGGCGCTGATCCTCTGGCGTATCAGGCTCGAGATGGAGACGGCCAGGAGGAGGTCGACCGAGATGGTGCCCAGGCCGAGCCACACCCTCCGGTAGGAGGACGTGAACGGAACCACGACCGCCAGCCACCCGATCGGCGCGAAGGTGTCGGAAACGGTGGTGACCACATGGAGGCCGACGAACACCACGGCGAGGAGCGACACGCGACGGTGCAGATCCTGGAACGTGAAGCGGGGCCAGTTCCTCGTTGCGAAGCGCACCGAGGTGAGCACGCCGAGCACCATGCTCATCGTCAGCAAGACGAGCGCCACGAGTCCGGTGGCGCGCGTCGTGTACCAGAGCCACTGGGACGATGTCACCGAGTGCCCCGCGGTACCTGAACTACCGACGCCGACCTTCCCGTGCCGGCGTCAGCCGGCCGTTTGGCGACCTTCGGCACAGCCTCGCCTCCACGGGGGGAATTGATCAGCAGGGATTCGCCTTCCAAGCTCAGAACCCGGTGCCGCCTGACACGGCCGTGGGCGGCCTCCGCGTGGGGACGGGGGGAGCCGCCGGCGGAAGCGCGGTCCCTGTCCCTCCGCTCACAGCAGCCCCGCCCGCCGCGGGTGAGGTTGGTGAGACGGTCGAGGGAGGCGCGGTCGGAGACGGCGCCGGGGTGGTCGAGGGAGGTGCCACGCCGTTGTTCGTCGTGGTGGCGGCGCTGGACCGGCCAGGGATCTCGTGGGCGATGACTCCGGCGATGACTGCTGACCCAGCCAGAGCGCCCGCAACTGTCCACCGGAAGACCCGTCGAACCCGGTAGAACGTGTCGTCCCGTCGGGCCTGGATCTGTGCGTAGTGCCACGGCGTAGTCATTGATCATCACCTTCGACGAACATGGTGCCTCGACAAGCATGACCGGAGCATGAAGATCTGCGTCGGGCCCGTGTCGGGCCTTCCTAACGAATGGAGCTTGGGGTTCGCTGTGAAGCCCGTCCCGAGGCGTTCGCCCTTGAGGCGGTCGCCGCCGACCTGCTCGTCAGGACGATCGAACCGACATCGTGAAGAAGTCCCGTGACCACCAAGGCTCGA
This sequence comes from uncultured Acidimicrobiales bacterium, assembly GCA_963810195.1. Lineage (GTDB taxonomy): Bacteria > Actinomycetota > Acidimicrobiia > Acidimicrobiales > UBA8190 > Chersky-840. The sequence goes on from CAWEMO010000004.1 coordinate 301,822, forward strand.
AGTATCTCCCCGCCCCGCCAGTCATGCTCGGGAGCAGTTCGGTTCCGTTGTTGGAGCTTGCGACGCCCGCGGGTGTGGACGGGGCATAGGTGGAGAAGTTGACCCAGTCGGTGTTGATGTCAAGCTCCATCGCCCGGACGGCTCCGGCGCGCGCCAAGACATCGGCCAGGTCGGTGATGTTCAGATCCGGCCCACCCACGTACACAAGTGCTCCAGTGGCAGTGACGCCCACGCCCGACCGCCACACATAGACTTGGTTCCCAAGGGTGAAGCCCCACCGGGTGGTGTCACTGGCATCCAAGCCTGGCACCGGGCGCCCTCCGTCGACCACGAGGTCCAAGTTCTGCCTCACCGCCCTGACGTTCGAGGTCATGGTCACGTCGCGTCCCCACTCTCCGACTGTGGCCGTCCCGTTGTCATAGATGACGAAAGCGGCCGCTCCGACGCGGAGTGGGTCAACGGTCTTCCCCTGGGTGTAATAGCCGCCCTGGGCATTCGACATCAGGAAGCCCGCGTTGAAGGCGGCCACCAGCGTGCTTGCCGCTTGGGTGGAAACCGGGGCGGTGTTGGCCCAGGGACCTCCACCGGGGATGGTGCTCCCCGAATACAACGCCGCAGAGAGAAGCTTGGTATCCATCCAGGCCACTCCCACCACCACGCTGGTGTGGACCGCGTCGGGCCGCAGGTACGCCTCATAGACCGCCGGCACCCCACGCACGAGTCGCCCAACCGGGTGCCATTGACCCTCGCCTGCGACCGGCGGGCTGGCAATGGGAGGGATGGGTGTCGGTGGCGGGAGGTGTTCTGGCAGTGCCGCCGTTGGTGTGGACGTCTGGTGGCGCACCGATGGACCCGGAAGCGGGATCGCCCCGTGTGCCGGCTTTCCTCCCACAGGTGGCGGGTGATGTGAATACCACGTGTTCTCGGCCCACGTCACGAGCGACCCGCCTCCGTGTCCGCGGAGCCATTCTGCGAATCTCGCCGGGACACTCGCTCCCAGACCCGGGTTGGTGAGAGCAGAGCCGAGCGACCACCAAACGGGAGTGAAGAGAATCACGACGAGGGCGATGATGCTCATGACCCGATGCCGACGTACCCACCGCCGACGTCGGGGAAGAGGGGGCAAATCGGCGTGCGTGTGCATCAATCGCCGCGGTGACACGGCAGTTTGCTCCATCGAAGCCACCCTAAGGTCTCGACCTTACGGCGACGTGAAGGCCCACTCGCATTCATGGGGACGATCGTCGCATCCTTACGAGATCGTGAAGGCCTTCATGTGGACGTTAAGATAATCGTGTAAACCAATAGGCGTGCGGGTGCTAGTCGCCGAGGATGACGTCGGACTGCGCTCCGTCCTCGAGCGTGGCCTGAGGGAGAACGGTTACGTGGTCGATGCGGTCGCTGACGGGCGACGGGCGCTTCGCTTCCTGCGGACCTATGACTATGAGGTCGCTGTCCTCGATTGGCGCATGCCGGAGGTCTCGGGTATCGACGTGGTACGCGAGCTTCGTCGGGAGGGATCACAGCTTCCCGTTCTCATGCTGACCGCTCGAGACGCCCCGAGTGATCGGGTCACGGGGCTTGACGCGGGGGCGGACGATTACTTGATCAAGCCCTTCGATTTTGCAGAGTTGCTCGCCCGGATCAGAGCGTTGCAGCGACGCCCCCCGGCCTTGCAGCAGCCGCGTTTGACAGTTGGCGACCTCGAATTTGACCCGGCAACCCGTGAAGCCCGCGTGGACGGAAGGAATCCGGCGCTCACCGGCACCGAACTGTCGATACTCGAGATCCTCATGCGCCGGGCGCCAGCGGTCGTGGATCGACGGGCCATCGCGCTTCACGTCTGGGACGAGGAGGCCGATGCCCTCGGTTCCAACACCATCGACGTTCACATGGCCCGGCTCCGGGGAAAGCTCGGGTCCGGGAGAACGCGTATCGAAACTGTCCGGGGCATCGGATTCAGGATCGTGGCGACGTGAAGATCCGCAGCCGCTACCCGCGGTCGCAGTTGGCTCACGCCGCCCGCGTTGCCGCGGTTTCCACGCTCCTGATCGCTTCGGTCTATGTGACGGTGAGTGTGGTCTTCGACGTGGTCGATTCCCATCGACTCGTGGCTCAGGTCGATGCGCATCTTCGCGACCGACTTCACGATTTCATCCACAACGGTGAGCTCACCAGGCCCCCGGGAGAAGCGGACGACGACCATGATGTGGATGCCGCACCGGTCCTGCTGTGGCGGGTCAATGCGGCGGGCCACACGGTAGCCCTGAGTGATGCAGCGCCGCGCCTTCCCAGCGTGGCATGGTCCCGCAGCGGCGCACCGGTCACGTCGCGTTTGGGCGCGATCTCGTTCCGAGTGATTTCGACTCGCATCGGCGACGGTTGGCTGGTGGCGGGGCAGAGCTTGACGGATACGGCACACCTGGAAAGGGTGCTCCTCGCCGGTGAAGCGATCGCAGGGCCGGTCGTTCTCCTGGCCATGTTCCTCGGGGCCCTGATCATCGGGCTGAAGGCGTCGAAGCCGGTCGAGCAGGCGCGCCGCAGACAACTCGAGTTCACCGCGGACGCTTCCCACGAGTTGCGCACGCCACTCAGCGTGATCGAGGCAGAAGTCACCCTTGCCCTGAGCACTCGTCGCGACGCAGCCAGCTATCGCGAGACGGTAGAGCGAGTCAACAGCGAGAGCAAACGGTTACGGCGCATCATTGACGACCTCTTGTGGTTGGCCCGATTCGACTCCGAGCCAACCCCACCTCGCGAGGAGCTCGTCGACATCTTCGCTGTCGCCCAAGGTTGCGCAGACCGCTTTGGGGCTGTGGCCCATTCTCGTGGCATCACGTTCTCCGTCGAGCGCCAGGGCGACTCCGAGCCGATCGTCACCGCCCCGCCTGACTGGATCGACCGACTCGCCGGCGTGCTCGTGGACAACGCGTGTCGGTACGCCGGGAAAGGAGGAGTCGTGCGGATCGTGGTTTCCTCCCATGTCAACCGGACCAGCATTTCCATAGAGGACAGTGGGCCCGGAGTTGCACCCGAGGAGCGTTCCCGGCTGTTCGACCGGTTTCACCGTGCCTCCGACGACGGTTCGGGTACCGGACTCGGGCTCGCCATCGCCGACTCCATTGTGCGTTCCACCGGTGGACGGTGGCGGGTGACGGATTCGACACTGGGGGGTGCGGAGTTCACGGTCACCTGGCACCGCTCGCGCGTTCGAGACTCGAGTAGCGACATCCCCCCTGTCGCGCCCCCCGGCGGCGGGCAACGACGTGAGCACACGTCGACCCGCGGCTGACTGGCGCGCTCAGAACCACGAGGGTCGGCACGACGGCTGACGCTCAGGGTCGCCGGCGTGGAGTCTCGGCCGCGCGACAGCGGCACTCCGGTCAAGGGTGAATCCGGCGACTTGAGGGGACACAGCAACACGAGCTTCTCCGGCGTCCCCGGCGGTGGCCCTCGATCCGGCGGGCCCACAGCAAGCTCCAAGGAATACTTCATGTGCCCGTCACGGTCGCGGGTCCACTGTGTCCGGGTGAGGACAGATGAGCCGCGGACCCGACCACTGGGCCCGACAGATGTGAGGGGGACAGTCAGGGCCGCCGGACCTGCTCTGCCCAAGACGTTCGAGATTGTCGAGGCCGAGCACATCGAGACACAGGCAGGTCACGTCCATGTCACATCTGTTGGGGTCCTGGCCGGTGGTTTCGAACCAATCGTCTTGGACGTAGAAGCCGTGCTGGAGGGAATCAACCGCGGCATTGAGTACCACGTGCTCGGACGTTCTGGAGAGTGGATCGCGGTCTACCCTCTCGAGTGTGAGTGCGGATTCGAGACGATCTGCTCTTCTCCCTACGACAGCGCCATCGAAACGCTGGACGATCCCTCGAGTCGCAGGTAGCCAGCAACAATCTCGTCCGCTCCCGCCGGGGTCTGAGCGGTGCCGAGGCGCATTGCGACCGGCCGTTGTCTACGAGGCTTGCGGTGTCGTCAAATTCCCGACTGCGGGTGCAAGAGGCACAGCGGACGGCTGTTGCGCACTGGCGATCTCGCTCGACAAGTGGGACCCGACGGCGGCGATGCCGGCCGTCCCTCCCACGAGTAGCGCGATCAGGGCCACCGACGTGGTACCGGTCCGCCACCCCCTGCTCAGGACACGCTCGGCCATTGCCACCAATTTCGGGGATCCGCCTGTGGCCGTCATTGACGCTCACTGAGAGCTGCCTGTGAATCGCACGTTAAGGGACACCTCGCCCTGCCTTTCGGTCCCCCAACGGGTGCAGCGCCCAGAGGGGAATCCCACCCCGACATCGGCGACGCCCGGGAGTCCCTCCGGCCCGCGATCGGCCCACCCGAGGAGCTGCTCTTGACCGTCTTTTTGCTGCTCGGTCAGGATGTCCGGGCTTCGCCCCATCCCAGACCCCCCTGACGGCTGAAGGTGCTGACGCTCTCCCGGAAGTTGACGACAGGTCTCTTCAGCCACAGCCGCCTCGGCATCTCGCTGGCCGTCGCCGTGCTCGGGGTCGTCGGGCTCGCCTCTCCCGTTGGCGCCAGCTCCTCACCGAGCTCCGGGGCCGGCATCGGCACGCCCCTGCCTCCGGGATGGGAGCTCTGTGTCCTGCAGGGAGTCGGGGCGTCGCCGACGCAGGACGACATTGCCGACCTCGACGAATGGCAGGTTGTCGAGGGTGGCTCCACGAACAACGCGGCTGCCTACAACCCCTTCAATTCACGTCAGGCCACCGATTCGACAGGCGCGTCGCTTCCCGTGGTGGCGTCCCCCGGCGGCTTTCCGGCCTTCGCCACCTGGCCGGCCGGATGTGCCGCGACGGTGGCGGCGCTCCTCCAACCCATCATGGCTCCGATCGTGACAGCCCTGAAGGCCGGCGACGTCGCTGTCCCTGGGATCTTTCTCGACGACGTCGACCAGAGCCCGTGGTGTGCGCCCTCTTCGGACGGGATCCCGTGCTATACCGACGAGATCCTGGCGGGCGAGCTCGTGCAAGCCCTCGTCAACGGCAGCGCGAGGCAACTGCAAGGCGCTCTGACCAGTTACTCGGACACCGGAGTCGACCTGCATTCCTACGAGGACGATGCCTCCCTGACTGCTGCCGATCAGGGCCTCCTGGCAACACGGAACGTGCAGCTCGCCGAGACCGACCGTGAGGTGTCGGTGGCACAGGGGGTCTTTTCGACAGCGACCCGGGAATTTCGCCGGCTCGCCGTCGACGACTACACGACCGACGCACCGGTGCGTTCGGACCCCACGCTCCAACTCTTCGCTCCACCCGACGACGAGGACATCATCACCGAGTATTTCCGCAGCATCGCCGGCTCTCTCCTGACTTCCGACTACGACCAGGCCGAGGCGGCGGTCAAGGCCTCGATCGAGAAACGGCAGGCGGCGCAGGCGTCCGTGGCCCAGGCCACGTCGCAGTTGGACTCGGCTACAGCAGCGCAGAGCCAAGCCCTCTCAGCGCTCGAGGCCGACGTGAAGACGATCGAGGCGGGCATGGCGTGCACCGCTCCACCTCTCGTCACGGCGGCGGCGTCATCTGTCGGCAACCAGAGCAGCGTCGGCCAGTTGTGGGCGGCGCTGCAGGCCTGTCTGGCACCGCCTGCTCCGGTGGTGGCATCGGCCACAGGGTCGGCACCCTCGTAGCGGGAGCAGCCTCATGGACTTCCTGCTAGTGGTGACCAGCCCCACAAGCGCGACTTCGGCGGGAAAGCGCAGCTCGTGCCCCCCATCTGGGGCTGGTCACCACGGATGATCCTGCCGCCGGGAGGTTGGCGAAACCTTGGAGATTCTTGTGGATCTGCTGTGAAAGTGCCGACGCGCTGCGTCTGTGAAAGCGCCGACGCGCTGCGTCGGGTCCGGGGTCTCCGTCACCGGTCGGGCCCTCAAGCCACCGTGCCCTGCTCCACCAGGGAGGACCACTCGGCATGCCCGACACCGGCCAGTTCGCGCAGGACCGGCTCCGTGTGCTCGCCCAGCCGGGGGCCGACGTCGGCGACGCCCCCCGGAGTGCGGGAGAACTTCGGCACCACTCCAGGCATCGGAACTTCGTAGCCGGCACGGGAGGCGGCGCGGACCACCATGGCGCGCGCCGCGTAGTGAGCGTCGACCACCATGTCGGACGGGGTATAGACGCGGCCGGCGGGCACACCGTGCGACGAGAGCAGCGCCAGCAGTGCGTCGATGTTCTGTTGGCGCGTCCAGTCGGCGATGAGATCGTCGAGCTCCGCCATGTGGCGACCACGAGCGGAGTGGTGGGCGAAGCGCGGATCGCCGGCGAGCTCCGGGCAGCCCATGGCCGAGCACAGCCGCGTGAAGACCGAGTCGGCGTTGCCGGCGATCAGCACGTCGGATCCGTCGGCCGTGGGATAGGCATTGGCCGGGGCCACCCCCGGCAGGACGCCCCCGGTGCGGCGCCGGGTGACGCCGGCGACCTCGAAGTCGGCCAGGGTGGACTCCATGAGTGCAGCCACTGCTTCGTAGATGGCCACGTCGACCTCCTGGCCCCGACCACTGGTGTGGCGCTCCGCCACCGCCGCCAGCGTTCCCACCACGGCGAAGAGGCCCGCCAACGCGTCTCCCAGGCTGATTCCGCACCGGGCCGGGGGCCGATCCGGGTCGCCGGTCGTGGCCCTGATGCCGCCCATCGCCTCGCCGATCGACCCGAAGCCGGCGTCGGCGGCGCGGGGACCGGTCTGCCCGAACCCCGACACGTGGACCATGATGATGCCGAGGTTGTGGTGCCGGAGTGCGTCGTAGCCCAGCCCCCACTCTTCGAGTCGCCCGGGCCGGAAGTTCTCGAGGACAACATCGACACGGGCGGCCAGTCTGCGCACCAGGTCCCGCCCGGCCGCACGGTGCATGTCGATGGCCACGGAGCGCTTGTTGCGGGCGATGGCCGGCCACCACAGACCGTGCCCGTGATGGGTGATGCCCCAGGTTCGCATGGGGTCACCCTCACCCGGGGTCTCCACCTTGATGACCTCGGCTCCGTAGTCGCCGAGCAGCTGGCCGGCAAACGGCCCGGCGATGAAGTTGCCCAGTTCGAGGACGCGCAGTCCGACCAGGGGACCTGTCCGCTCCGTCGTTGTCATGGCGCCGAGTGTAGGGAGCCCATCCGCGCCACTGTCGGGGACGAAGCCTGGGGCCGAGAGCGATTACCGTTGGACGCCAGCAGGAGTGGCCCGTCGGCGGGGCCTCGGATGGGGGAGGGGGCAGTGATGGAGCAGAGCATGGACGTGCAGCAGGGATTCGAGTTCCGCGGGATCAACCACCTCGCCCTGGTGTGCACCGACATGGCCCGCACGGTCGACTTCTATTCAAACGTGCTCGGCATGCCGTTGATCAAGACCATCGAGCTGCCCGCCGGCATGGGTCAGCACTTCTTCTTCGACTGTGGTGGCGGTGACGCCCTGGCGTTCTTCTGGTTCCCGGACGCCCCGCCGTCGGCACCGGGCATTGCCGGCCCGACGGGTCGACCCGACCAGGGCAGTCTCACCAGCGCAAGGGGCTCGATGAACCACGTCGCCTTCGCCGTCCCGCCCGAGCGGATCGACGAGTACTGCGACCGTCTACGGGCGGCGGGCGTGGACTGCACCGAGGTGGCCAATCACGACGACAGTGAGTGGGGCGTCAGCGACGACCTGCACCCGGGCGTCTTCATCCGCTCGATCTACTTCCAGGATCCCGACGGCATCCTCCTGGAGTTCGCCTGCTGGACGCGCGGGCTCACCTCCGACGATGTCCGTCATCGACCGGCCCGGGCCCTCAACAGGGCGACGACCTGAACCCGCCGTGCCCCGCCTGCGCCAGGTGCCCAAGGCCCAAGCCGAGGCTCCCATCGTCCAGGTGATGTACGAGTACCTCTTCGAAGGGCGCGATCCGGTGGCCGAGCCCGGAACGGCCACCGGGTCGCCGGGCGACTGGTGGACGGTGTTTGCCCTGGTGCCCGACGTCCTCGAGCACGCGGTGCAGGGGTTCGGCCTCTACCAGAGCCCGAAGCGACACCTCGACCCGACGCTCCGTGAGCTGGCCCAGGCCAGGGCGGGCTGGGCCGCCGGCAGCCAGTTCGTCTTCTCCCAGCACTGCAAGTCGTTGCGCGCCCAGGAGGTGGACGAGGCGATCATCGAGGCGATCCCCCATTGGACGGCAGCTCCCTGTTACGACGAGACCCAGCGCCTCGTTCTGGCCTACACCGACTGCCTGGTGCTCGACCGGGGCCGGGTACCCGACGGGCTCTTCGCCGCCCTCCATGCCCAACTGGGGGACGAGGAGATCCTCGAGCTCACGTACATCGCCGCCCTCTACCTCCAGCACGCCGTGATGTCGCGGGCCTTGCGCACCGAGTTCGACGACCGCCCCGAGCCGGTGGTCGAGGTGGCGGGCGCCGAGGGTGCTGCGGCGCGCGACGTGGGCCGGGACATCAGCCTTCCTCCCACGTGAGCACACGGAGCAGGAGTGCCCCGCCGCGGGCGGTGGAGCTGGTCGAGGTGTCGCCACGCGACGGGCTCCAGGACGAGCCGGTCCACCTGCCCACCGAGGCCAAGGTCACCCTCATCGAGCGCGCTCTCGAGGCAGGGGTGAGGCGGGTGGAAGCGGTGAGCTTCGTCCGACCCGACCGGGTGCCGGCCATGGCCGATGCCGAGGAGGTGATGGCCGGGGTCTCCCGTCCGCCGGGTTCTCGCCTGGCCGGCCTGGTCCTCAACGAGCGGGGCCTCGAGCGGGCGCTGTCGGCCGGCGTCGACGAGGTCAACGTGGTGGTGCTGGTGACCGAGGCCTTCTCCCGGCGCAACCAGGGAATGGGCGTCGAGGAGTCCCTGTCCATGTGGACTCGCGTGGCATCGGAGGCGAGGGCGGCAGGTGTGGGTGCGTCGGTCACCTTGTCCGCGGCGTTCGGTTGTCCCTACGAAGGGGTGGTCGAGCCGAACCGGGTGCGCGAACTGGCCCGGCGGGTGGCCGGGACCGGAGCCTTTGAGATCGGCCTGGCCGACACGATCGGTTGCGCAGTCCCTCCTGCGGTCGAGGTCCTGGTGCGCCACGTCGGCGCCGACACCGGACTGCCGGTCAGGGTCCACCTGCACAACAGCCGAAATACCGGGTACGCCAATGCGGTGGCCGCCCTAGGGGCGGGGGTGACGGCACTCGATGCCAGCATCGGGGGGATCGGAGGCTGTCCGTTCGCTCCGGGTGCCGCGGGCAACATCGCCAGCGAAGATCTCGTCCATCTCCTCGACCGGATGGATGTCGCCACCGGGGTCAGGCTCCAAGGGCTGCTCGAAGCCTCGCGGTGGTTGGCGGGCGAATTGGGGCACCCGTTACCCGGCCAGGTGATCCGATCGGGCCCGTTTCCCGTCCAGGCGTCGCCGGCGTGATCTCAACGTGGTCTGGCATCGGTTCCCGTAACGAAGAGGTCGATCATGGCAACCCTTGTCCTAGTCCATGGAGCAATGCATGGCGGATGGTGCTGGAAGGAAGTCCGCCGATCCCTGACCGCAAGAGGACACGACGTGTACGCGCCGACGTTGACGGGTCAAGGAGATCGGCGCCAAGGCTTGACGCGGGAGGTTGGCATTGCCACCCATGTGACGGACCTTGTCGAACTCATGTGGTTCGAGGACCTCACAGACGTCCATTTGGTGTTGCACAGCTACGCGGGCGTGCTGGCCGGTCCCGTCGCGCAGCAGTCCGGTCGACGCCTCGCCTCCATCGTCTATCTGGCGGCGTTCGTCACCGGGCCCGGTCAGTCGCTTCTTGATGTCGAACCGCCAGAGGTCGCGCAGCGCTACCGCGAGACCGTGGTCACAGAGGGCCAGGGGTGGCGCCTGCCGGCCAACCCCCATTTCCTCGAGCAGTGGGGCATCCGGGACGAAACGATGCGCGCCGTTGTGGGTCCACGGCTCACCGACTTCCCGTTTCGCTGTCAGACGGAACCGACGAACTTCGATCCAGCTGCCCTCGACTCGATCCGGAAGGTCTATATCAACCACAGTGATCCCCCGCTCGACAGCCTGACCCGTTTCTACGTCGCTGCGGTCGAACAAGGTTGGGAGCATTACGAGCTTCCCTTTGGACATGACTTGATGCTCGCCGCACCCGACGAGACCGCGGCGCTCCTCGCCATGGTCGCCCGGGGGCCGAATGGATCGGTTCTACCGTGAGCGACGATCGACCGCGGTACTTTCCACAGGTGCGGAATCCGAGCGGACTCCGACCCGTGTTACAGGTCAGGTGCGTTTGACGGTGTCGACGGTCACAGACTTACCTATGCACAACATTCGAACCGAGAGATCAGGCAGATCTGTGGACCGCTTTCTCCAGAGGCTCTTTCAGGATCAGATCTGGACCCAATGCAAGTTCGCCACGTTCGCGTACGGCGAGTTAGTTGAGCGAATTCCGACACTGGACGAGGAGAAGGGGCCGAGCCAGGAACATCAGGCACTGCTCGGGTTGCCACGCGACCGGCTCATGGCCGAGAGCGGAGAGCTGGTGTCGGATCGAGCGCTCCGAATCTGGTTTCCGATTCAGTGCTTTCTGACGGCCACGTCCAACGTGTCCAAGATCCTCTGGGGAACTGATCCGGCCGTCGCTCCGGTGCGCGCTCCCCTCCGTCAGGCCTTGAAAGTGTCCGACGCATCTCCACTGCGCTCGCGGAAGCAGCGGGAGAACTTCGAGTATTTCGACGCTCGGCTCGATTCCTGGTGGGGACACTCGCCCACCCACAGCTTTGTCGATATGAACTTCGAAGATATCGTCACCATGACCGAAGGCCTGCCCGAAGACCAGATGTTCCGAAGCATGGACTTGCAGACGGGTGATGTGGTCTTCTGGGGTCAGCGGTACAACTTGCCGTCGATAAACTTGGAGATTCGACGCATCATGCCGATGGCACTCCGAGAGGCAGCCGAACAACTCTCTGATCCCGGCGCCTCGGAGTCGGGGGAAGACGGCCAGTGACACTGCTCGACGCCGGGATTTCGGCCTGGATCGGATGAGAGAACGAAGCAATGTTCGACGACCTGCTGGAGGCCAACCGACGCTATCGGAGTGAGTTCCATGATTCGGGTGTGGAGGGAAAGGCGGCGAAAGGCCTGGCCGTGTTGACCTGCATCGATTCCCGCATTGATCCGTTGGCCATGCTCGGGCTGAAGGCCGGTGACGCCAAGATCATTCGCAACGCTGGTGCGCGCGTGACCGATGACGCTCTTCGTTCGCTGGTCTTGGCAACCAATCTGCTCGGAGTGACACGTGTCTGCGTAGTGCAACACACCGATTGTGCCATCATCGGAGTGACAGATGACGAGATACGAGTTCGTATCGAGGCGGTCCGAGGTATGGACGCTGCTGGTTGGAAATTCCTGGCCACCACCGATCAGCTCGCGACGTTGCACCGTGACATCGAGCGAATCGTCTCCTGCCCGCTGTTGCCGCCCGCCCTTGACATCGGCGGCTTCATTTTTGACGTGCACACCGGCGAACTGGTTCCGAGCATTGCTTGAGGCACACCCGCGCGTCACCCGCTGAGGCGACGACATGGTCGGGCGTCTCGGGGACTGCGCTTGCACAGCAAGACGGGGGACATCACCGGCAAGCCCCGGGCAAGTGGCACATACACGGTGACCATAGAGGTCACCGACTCGACCACGCCGGTGCCGCGGAGGACCACGCAAACCCTGCCGCTGGACGTTGCGCCGCCTCTGTAGCGTCGGTGACGTCTTTGCCGACGTCTCCACCGAAGACGGCCGCCTCGGGTATTGCATAAACTTGGTCGCCCCGAGATTCGTCCCCAACCGAGAACCTGGAGTCCGAGGGAAATGGCCAGTACAAGAAGCTCTTCGACGGAGCGGTAACGGAGAAGGAAGTGGCCCATGAGTGATCCGACAGAAAAGGCGATCTTGGCGGGAGGGTGCTTCTGGGGGACGCAAGACCTCATCCGGAAGCGTCCGGGGGTGCTCTCGACCCGGGTGGGATATACAGGCGGCGACGTTGCGAACGCGACGTACCGGAACCACGGAACCCACGCCGAGGCCATCGAGATCACCTACGACCCGCAGCAGACGTCCTACCGAGAGCTTCTCGAGTTCTTCTTCCAGGTACATGACCCGACGACGCTGAACCGCCAAGGCAACGACATCGGCGCGAGTTATCGGTCGGCGATCTTCTACCTCGACGATGAGCAACGGCGGGTCGCCGAAGACACCATCGCGGATGTCGAGGCGTCCGGGCTGTGGCCCGGCAAGGTCGTCACTGAGGTCACGCCGGCGGGGCCGTTCTGGGAAGCAGAGCCCGAGCACCAGGACTACCTGGAGCATTACCCGGGCGGATACACCTGCCACTTCCCGCGCCCGGGCTGGGTGCTACCTCACCGGAGCGACGCTGTGGCCCGATAGGGGTTCGGCTTCCGGCACCAGGCGGATCTCCGAGCGGCAACGCTCTCGGCGTCGCCTACTGAGCTGCGGGATCTCACAGGTAGGTCCGCCGTCCCACTTCGTGCCTCGGTTACGATTCCAGCACTCGAGCCTGCCTGCTCGCGCTTGTGTCGCGGTGCTGTTCGTGGAACGATGCGTCACAAGCACGGGCGAAGATCTGTGGGTTCACCCGTGACAGCGTTGCCCTAGACCCTGGCGACACCAGCGCTGAGCACCGCGCTCGGACATTGTTCCGCGGGGAAGGGGCAAGTCGATGTCGTCGCATTGGGCGTCCAAGCTCTTCCCACCTCGGCCCAGCCTGGAACTGAGCGCAGACCGCGTCGCGACGGGAGCTATCACGCGCCGTCCCCCGAGTCTCCTCGCGCCCCGGACCAACCGGGACCGAGACTTCTCCGGTTCCTCTCCGCAGCGATTAACCGCGCCTGCCCCCCGCCTCGGCGTAGGTCTCGGCACGGGGAGGAACCGGACCCCTTTGCATGTGGTGCAAACCGCACTGCGCCTTCTCCACAACCGCCCGAGGCGCGATGCTCAACACCGATGGCGAGTACCTTGGGCCCAAAGACAAGCCCGAGGGTCGCACCGACCGTCGTCCCACCGGCGTGCCAGCACCCGGCAGAGCGAGGAGCTCTCACATGCCTGACCGACGTACCTTCCGCGTCCATCCACTCGGGCGTGCTGCTTCGCGGCGTCGCCGTCGAGCCGAGCGGCTGCGAGACCTGTCGGCAGATACCGTCGAGCCGACACATATCCACCCCACGCCGTTCGGGTCGGACATGGGTATTTCGATCGAGCCTCACCAAGGCGTCGGCTTTTGTCGTCCCACCGTGTTTGGTGATCCACGTTGACGGCTAAAGCTGTGAGTCGCTTACTGTTGCTGTCCGTCATCACCCTTACGGCTTTGTTGTCGTTAGGGTCCGTAGCGCGAGCAACTGAACCAATTTCCATGGATGTCGATGTTTCAACGCATGCCAGTAGTAGCGCCACCAGTATCACGTCGCCATCTTTCTCTACCACACAACCCAACGAACTGGTTGTTGCATACCTGGGCAGTGATGGTCCAGACAGCGCCGGTTCACAAACCTTCTCCCAAGTGACCGGTGCCGGCCTGACCTGGACACTGCGCCAGCGATCCAACACCCAAGCCGGTGACGCTGAGATTTGGCAGGCCGTTGCCACAACGTCGCTCAAGAGCGTGACGGTCAAAGCGACGATCAGCCGAGGCTCTTATCAGGGCTTCATGGATATCGTCAGTTTTGTCGGTGCCAATACGTCGACTAACGGTGCCACCGCATCCCAGAGTGCAGCCTCGGGCGCCCCATCCGTAAAGCTGACGACCACTGCCGCCAACTCATGGGTCTGGGCGGTTGGTGATGATTGGGACAACGCCACGGCCCGGACAATCGGACCCGGCCAGACAATGCTTGACCAATTCCAGAATAAGAACAGTGGTGACACCTACTGGACCCAGTACCAAAGCAACCAGAGTTACGCGAGTGGCTCAACCGTCATCATGAACGACACGGCACCCACCGCCGATCGCTGGAATTTGGCGGCCATCGAAATACTGCCGGCCACCCCTACCAGTACGAACCCGCCAACTGTGCCGACCAACCTGTCCGCCACCGCGGCAAGTAGTTCGTTGGTCAACTTGACCTGGACAGCAAGTTCCGACACGGTGGGAGTGACGGGCTACAGAGTCGACCGCAACGGCACTCTCGTGGGTACGAGCCCATCGAACAGTTATGCGGATGCCACCGTGGCCGCTAATACGACCTACTCCTACACGGTGAGCGCCTATGACTCTGCTGGGAACGTGAGCGCTCAATCAACAGCCGCGAGTGTGACCACCCCTCCTCTACCCGCCTTGGCTCCGATCGCGACGATCACCGCTCAACCCCCAGCCGAGACCAACAGTACGACGGCAAGCATCACCTTCAGCGCAAGCAACACCACCGATCCAAGCGGCACCATCAGCTTTATGTGTTCGCTTGGTACCGCCACTTTGTCGTCTTGCGCCAGCCCGGCGACCTATTCCGGCCTGGCGGTCGACGCTCAGACTTTCAGTGTCATTGCCACCGACAATGCCGATGGTCTGTCATCCCCAGCCGCCGTTGCCAGGTGGACAATCGATACCACCCCACCAGTGATAAGCATCACGAACCCGACAACGAGTAGCACCGTGTCTGGCACCGTGCCCATCAACGCCAGCGTCACCGATTCCATCGGGGTGACAAGTGTTCAGTTCGGCGTCGACGGCGCAAATGTCGGCGCGCCCGTTACCACCGGTCCATACAGCTATTCCTGGAACACCACAAGCGTCGGCAACGGAACCCACACCCTGACCGCAATTGCGATCGACCCCGCTGGCAACACGGCAGTCGCCACAACGACGGTCGTTGTCAGCAACGCCGCGAGCGCCTCACCGATCACAATCGACGCCGATGTCTCGACGCACCTCGGGACAAACGCCACCAGCCTCACCTCTCCCAGCTTTTCGACCACGCAGGCGAACGAGCTGTTGGTCGCTTACCTCGGGAGTGACGGACCAAATAGCGGAAAGTCCCAGACTTTCTCGACAGTCACCGGCGCGGGATTGACATGGACGATGCGCGAACGCGCGAACGCTCAGGACGGCGATGCCGAGATCTGGCAGGCCGTTGCGACAACTGCTCTTAAGAACGTGACGGTGACGGCGACACGCGGTACCGGTGGATACCAGGGATCAATGGACATCGTCAGCTATATCGGCGCCAGCACGACAGTAAACGGCGCCGTCGCGACCCAGAGTGCCGCGAGCGGCGCCCCATCCATTTCGGTGACGACCACTGCCAACGACTCATGGGTCTGGGTTGTTGGAAACGACTGGGACAACAGTCTCGCACGGACAATTGGGCCGAGCCAGACGTTGCTCGACCAATACCTGGACAGCAGTTCGGGGGACACCTACTGGACGCAGTATCAAAACGGTCAGGCCCAAGCCAGCGGCACCGTGGTCGTGACCAATGACACTGCACCGACGGGAGACTCTTGGAACCTGGCAGCCATCGAGATCCTCCCGTCCGGTGCGTCGAACACGTCACCAACCATGCCCACGATGCCACCGACCGTTCCGACGAACCTGTCAGCTACGGCAGTCAACGCAAACTTGGTGGAGTTGTCGTGGACAGCCAGTACTGACAGCGGTGGTGTCGCTGGCTACGACGTCTACCGCAACGGCACCTTGATCGGTACGAGCCCTTCCCCAACCTACGCCGACACCACCGTGGCTGGCGGTACCGCCTACAGCTATGCGGTCAGCGCCTATGACGCGGCCGGTAACGTCAGCGGCCAATCGACGGCGGCGACGGCCACCACGCCGTCCGGTACCACGACTATCTTCTCGGACAATTTCAGCGGGACCGCCCTCGATTCTGCTTGGACCATTATCGACCGCCACGGTGAGTACGATCAGGGCGAAACCGAATGTAACGTGCCAGGGGCCGTATCGGTCGCCGATAACATTCTGTCGATTACGACCACTGCCCAGAGCGCAACCTGTGGTGACTTTAACCTCGACGGTAGTGTCCGACATGCACCAACTGTCTGGCCGTACACGACCGGCGACGTGCAATGGACCAACTTCAACTTCACTTATGGCACGGTCACCTACCGCGCCAAATTCCCCGCCAAGAGTACGAGTACGTGGCCGGCGATATGGTTTCTCGGGAGTGGGTGTCAGGCGACGAATATCGTGACGGCTGACACAGGCTACGCCACCTGTCCTCAGATCGAAGCGCCCGGTTCCGGTTATGAGGAGATCGACGCCACCGAGTGCTATCAAAACGAATGGTGTCAGCTGGCCCTCGCACAGCCGTCTACCTTCCCCGTCTGTCAGTATCCGGTCGACACCAACTGGCATACCTACACCTTGACATGGACCGCTACGTCGATATCCATGAGCATGGATGGCCAGCCAACGGGTTGCAGCTTCAGCTCGGCCAATGGATACGTCATACCGAACACGCCGATGTTCATGATCATTCAGACACAGACCGGCGGGTCAGGTCTGACACCTGTCAATTCACAACTTCCTGCGGTCTTACAGGTTTCCGACGTCACCGTGACCCAACCGTAAGGCTCTGCTGCCACCGACGGCCCGTTCTTTGACGTGGGACCGACACTTCAGGTGTCGCATGAGATCTACCCTCTTGAAATGGGCAAGGAGCCCGCCGTTTGGCGGCCAGTTCCCACTCGGCTGCTCTCGGTCTTCCACATACTTGTGATCACAATCAATGTGAGAAGTCGCAGGTAAAGAGCCCGGATGAGATCCCCGGTACCCACAAGCAGCGCAACCAGCCTGATCCAACGCCAGTCCTAGCGCCCGTAAGGAGTTGCCGGTTAGCCATGCGCAAGCCCCCTCCACACACGGACAGCTGTACATTCGACCCAAGGGGAGTGGGGGACGTATGGGGGTTGGCCGGCTAGTCGATCACGCCGTCGAGACCGGGTCACGTGGCTCTGTCGATCCCCCGCGGCCGCTCCGGCACCGGGCCGAGCAAAGACGAGGCCGATGAAGGTCGGGCGCCGGGTCCGGGGATATCTGCCCTTAGCCGTCCTCGTCGCGGCCCAGGTGCTCATCATCGTGCTCTTCCCTTCGACCTCCCCGGGTCAAGGCTCCTCGGCCTCGAGTTCCGCCGCGGGGAGCTCTGCGGTCGGTTTCTCCGGGACGGCGGGAGGAACCGGTAACCGGACCCACTGCACCGGTGGCCGGGAGTTCTCGACGTCGATCGACTACTACGCCCCCCCTTGCACGCCCGGGACGATCGGCGGGAGCTACGACAACGGAGGCAGCACCTACCAAGGGGTGACGAGCAAGACCATCACAGTGGTCGACTACTACGCAGACGCGGGCGGGATCGTCGACACCATCCTCCGGGGGGAGGGGCTCTACGTCGATTACGCCCAGACGCAGCAGGTGAACGAGGCGTTTCAGAACTTTGTCAACTCCCACTATGTGCTGTGGGGGCGCAAGCTCAAGATCGAGACCTACAACAGCACCTGTCAGACCGTGCCTCCGGACACGGGGTGTCTGTTGGCCGAGATGGACACCATCGTCCAGACCTACCATCCTTACGCCGTCGCCTGGGGAACCACGCTCTGTTCGGTGTGCTTCGCCCGCCTTGCACAGGACCACACGATCGCCCTCGGCGGAGTCGGCTTCAGCGATGCCTTCGCCCAGGCCAACGCCCCGTATTTCTGGTCACCCGGGGAAAGCTCGACCCACATCGAGGAGGGCTTCGCCAAGTTCTGGTGCAATCAGCTGACGAGCAAGAACACCGACCGGGTGGTGAGCTTCGCCGAGGACAAGAACGCCGCCCAGAACTTCAACGGCCAGAAGCGGGTCCTGGGGGTGATCTCCACCAACGACCCCGACAACGAAGACACCGTCACCAACGTCCTCGTCCCCGCGCTGAACCGCGACTGCGGTGACGGGGGAAGCGTAGCGCAGCACCACTACTTCTACTCCCAGGACATCAGCACGGCTGCGCAGCAGATCAACGCCGGAGTCTCCGCCATGGACACGTCGACCGATCCCGCTACGGACGTGGTCTGCCTGTGTGACCCCGTCGCCCCCGAGCTTCTGTACTCCGGGGAGCAGCAGCACAACTACTACCCGGAGAACATCCTCGCTGACGTCCAGGGCATGGGCGTCGATCCCGTGGCGCAGAACTTCGAGTCCACGCCAACCCAGCAATCGTTGGCCTGCCCGCAATGGCAGGCGGGCTGCGAGTTCGACAACGCCTTCGGCATCACGTCGGCCGCCACGCTCCCCCCGCCCGCCAAGGAACCTGGCGCGATCACCTACAAGCTCGGTGGAGGGACGAACCTCCCGATGAAGCCGTATGTAGCCAGCGGCGCCTGGGAGCTTTGGAACATGCTGGCCAGCCTCATCGAGAACACTGGCCCCGATCTCACCCCGGCGAGAATGGCTGCGGCCGCCCCCTCGATGGGGACG
This sequence comes from uncultured Acidimicrobiales bacterium, assembly GCA_963810195.1. Taxonomy (GTDB): domain Bacteria; phylum Actinomycetota; class Acidimicrobiia; order Acidimicrobiales; family UBA8190; genus Chersky-840. The sequence goes on from CAWEMO010000004.1 coordinate 320,252, forward strand.
ATCGGAGGAGGGACGACCGACAACTACGAGGTCGGGTTCTCCAAGGGCAGCTACAACTGGACGATCGACGCCGCTGTCGTCTACTGGGCCAAAGCCACGCCCTCCCCCTACAACAACAAGCCGGGCACCTTCCTGAGCATCGAGGGCTCGAGGTTCTTGCCTCAGAGCTTCCCCAAGCTCTCTGAGCCACCCATCCCGAAGACCCGATCATCTTGACGTCCTCACGGCTTCCCCGGTCGCTCACCCCCGTGGTCGAGGCGGCCCGAGGGCCGAGCTGGCCGGCGCGGGTCGGCCGCTGGCTGACCGCCATCGCCGTCTTCGTCGCTGTCGTCGAGCTCATCTTCGGGCTGTCGGCTCCCGACTTCGTCTCCGGGTTGGCGCTGGGCTCGCTGTACGGCATCATCGGCGTCGGGATCGTCCTCATCTACAGGACGTCGCGCATCATCAACTTCGCTGCCGGTGCGGTGGGCGCCGTGCCCGCGGTGATCGCGTTGGTGCTCGTGCTGGAGTACGGCGCCAACTACCTGATGGTCCTTCCGATCGTGCTGGTCGGAGGGCCGGTCCTGGGGCTGCTCGCCGACTTGGTCATGCGCCGGTTCGACGCGGTGCCCCGGCTCATCGCCACGGTGATGACCATTGCCGTGGCGCAGAGCTTGGCTGTCCTCGGGTTCTTCATTCCCGTATGGCTCGGCCAGAAGGCCACCAACCAGGGGACGGCGGTCACGACGCCGTGGCAGCACCTGGTGTGGCACACGAGCCGCGGTCAGCCGTTGCTCACCGGGAACGAGATCGCCGCTTTTCTCACCGTCGCCGTGGTGACCGTCGGCCTCGCCGCGTTCCTGCGCCTGACGCGGCTCGGAATCGCGCTGCGCGCCTCGGCCGAGAACGCCGACCGGGCGCTGCTCCTGGGCATCCCGGTCCGCCGAGTCAGCGCGGTGGCTTGGGCGCTGGCGGGCCTGCTGGCGGCGCTGGCGATCTACGTGCAGGCGCCGCTCATCGGGACACCGAACGACGCCACGTTGGGTCTCGACACCCTGCTCTATGCCCTCGCCGCCGCCGTGGTGTCCCGCATGGAACGCTTCGGGGTTGCGCTGGCGGCAGGCATGGGCATCGGCGTGCTCATCACCGCCACGATCATCAGCTCGGGGGACAACAGCATCGCCTCGTCGATCATGGTGCTCATCATCTTGGGGGCGCTGCTCACCCAGCCCCGCCGGACGGCACGCGCCCTCGACGCCGGCGAGGGCCGGTGGCAGACGGTCAAGCAATTTCGACCCATCCCCGCCGAGCTGCGCAGGCTTCCCGAGGTCGCCGCGGCCCGGTGGGGCATGGTCGTCGTCGGGGGCGGCCTGATGATCGCGCTGCCCTACATCCTGGGCGTCGACAACGTCTCGTACCTGGTCCTGCTGCCCCTCTACGGGATCGTGGCGGTGTCCCTGGTCGTGTTGACAGGCTGGGCCGGGCAGATCAGCCTCGGCCAGTTCGGCCTGGTGGGTGTGTCTGCGGGCGTCGCCGGGGGCCTCGTCGCCAACCACAACATCGACTTCTTCGCCGCCTTGGGCGTCGGCATCCTCACCGGGGTCGTCGCGGCGGTGATCGTCGGTTTGCCGTCGCTGCGCATCCAGGGTCTCTATCTCGCCGTCACGACCCTTGCCTTCGGCTACGCCGTGCCGAACTACCTCCTCAACGGGCACTACTGGATCGGCGCGCACATCCTGCCGTCCGGTCTCTCCGCGCACCTCAGCCGCCCCGTGCTGTACGGCCGGATCGATCTGTCGGGGGACCGGGCCTTCTACTACGTCTGCCTCGTGTTTCTCGCCTTGGTCATGGTTGCGGCCCTCGCCTTCCGCCGGAACCGGTCCGGACGGGTGCTGATCGCCTTGCGCGACAACGAGCGTGCCGCCGCCGCCTTCGCCGTCAACCCGGCGCGCACCCGGCTGGCCGCGTTCGCCATCTCGGGTGGGATCGCCGGTCTGGCCGGGGTGCTCTTCGCCTACGCCCAGCAGAACGTCGTGCCCGGGACCTACCAGCCGCAGTCCAGCCTCACCATCTTCCTCGCCGTGGCCATTGCCGGCGTCAGCTCGGTTCCCTGGGCCGTGGTGGGTGCCATGGGCATCGAGGTGGCCGTCGTGTTCGGCCCCCGGGTCTACGACCTGTTCCACTCCACCACGATCGAGACCACGTTGCCTCTGCTGCTCACGGGCCCGATCCTGCTCATCAGCGCCTACTTCAACCCGGGCGGGTCCGCCGAGCTGGGTATGCAGAGGCGCGACGCCTGGCTGCGGCGGGTGGCGAAGCGCCGAGGGATCGTGGTTCCGGCGCTGGTGTCGGATCCGGATACGAGCGCAGAGCGCGTCCCCGTGCCCTCCACTCTCGCCCCGGCGCCATTGGCCGGCACAGCCCTCGCCGCCGTGTCGTCCACCGTCGCCCCGGGCCCGTTGCAGCATCCGCCCTCTCCCCACGGTGCGGGCGTGCCGTGATGACCGTTGTCATCTCGCTCGGAGTGGTGGTGGCGGTAACCGGGCTCGTCTTCGACGTCCGCCACTGGCTCGCCACGAGAGGCGACCACTCGCCTCGGGAACACGCCTCCACTCAGCCACCCCAGTGGCGTCCGGTGCCTGCCACCCCCGACCCGGCGCCGGTGTTCGCCGTCGCCGAGGCTCCGCCGGTCGTCCCGAGACCGTCTCCGCCGCCGCCGCCCACCGATGTCGCCTCGCCGCCGCTGTTCGTCCCGGGGCTGTCTCCGCGGCCGGCCACCGTGGCGCCTCCCGCCCCGTCAGCCGGGTCGCCGCCGGCAGGAGCTCCGCTCCTCGAGTGCCGGGGCGTCCACGTCGCCTACGACAAGGTGCGGGTGCTGTTCGGGGTCGACATGGAGATCCGCCAGGGCGAGATCGTCGCCCTCTTGGGCACGAACGGGGCCGGCAAGTCCACGCTGTTGAAGGCGGTCTCCGGCCTGGTTGAGCCGATCGAAGGCTCGATCGCCTTCGACGGTCGAGACATCACGCACGCCGATCCGGTCGAGCGTGCCAGGTTGGGAATCGTGCAGGTGCCCGGCGGCCGAGCTGTGTTCCCCACGCTCACGGTGGCCGAGCACTTCAAAGCGGCCGCATGGCTGTTCGCCAAGGAAGACGCCGCCGAGGTCCACGCCCGCAAGGAACGGGTCCTGGAGTTGTTCCCACGCCTGAAGGACCGCTGGCACCAAATGGCGGGGAACCTCTCAGGCGGCGAACAGCAGCAGCTCGGCCTGGGCATGGCATTCGTGGCCAAGCCCCGCCTCCTGATCATCGACGAGCTGTCCCTGGGACTGGCCCCGGCCGTCGTCGAGCAACTCCTGGAGATCGTCCGGGCCATCCACGCCGAGGGATGCCCGGTCATCCTGGTGGAGCAGTCGGTCAACGTGGCGCTGACCATCGCACAACGCGCCTACTTCATGGAGAAGGGCGAGGTCCGGTTCGAGGGGGCAGCCGCCGAGCTCCTGGCACGGGGTGACCTCCTGCGATCGGTCTTCCTCGAAGGAGCGGTCGGCAACGGCTCCTCCGCCCCCGCGGTGCGCGTCAGCGGCCAGTTGGCCGGGGACGTCGGCGCCGATCCACTGGCGTCGCAACCGGTCGTCCTCGCCACGCACGGGCTCACCAAACGTTTCGGCGGGGTCGTCGCCGTCGACGATGTCACGCTCGACCTGCGTCGTGGTGAGACCCTGGGGCTCATCGGTCCCAACGGGGCGGGCAAGACGACCATCTTGGACCTCATCTCCGGTGTGCTCCCCGTCGACCGGGGTCGGATCGACTTGGGCGGCGTCGACATCGGCACCTGGTCGGCCAGCCGCCGGTCGGTGGCAGGCCTGGGGCGATCCTTCCAGGATGCTCGCATCTTTCCGTCCCTCACCGTCTCGGAGAACATCGCCATGGGTCTCGAACGGCATATCACCACGCGGGACCATCTGGCGGCACTGCTCGACCTCCCGGTCATCCAACAGTCCGAGCGTCAGGTGGCGGGGCGGGTGACGGAGCTCATCGAGCTGATGAACCTCCAGTCGTATCGGGACAAATTCGTCTCTGAGCTCTCCACCGGCGTGCGACGTATCGTCGACCTGACCATGGCCATCGCCCACAAACCGTCGGTGCTGCTCCTCGACGAGCCGTCATCGGGCGTCGCCCAGCGAGAGACCGAGGCACTGGGCCCCCTACTCAAGGACATGCAGCGTGCCACACAGTGCTCGATCGTCATCATCGAGCACGACATGCCGCTCATCAGTGCCGTGTCCGACGAGATCATCGCTCTGGACCTCGGCCGAGTGGTCATGCGGGGGTCGCCGTCCGCCGTCCTGTCCGATGCACGAGTCGTGGCCTCGTATCTCGGCGACGACGAGGGCGTCATCCAACGATCGGGCAGCGTGCCGGCAGTCCAGGTGCAGGGTGCCGGACTGAGACTCCCCATGACCAGATGAGGATGCTGCTCAGACCACTAAAACGGCATCTCCAGCACCGGGGCAACAAGAACGACCAAGCCCTTCAGATGGCCTCGCGCCAATGGAGCCGTTCGAGACAATTCTCCGGGTGACTCCATCCGATTCAATATCTCTCGAGCACGCGAACTGCCCGAACAGTCGGCCGACTTGTACAGCCGCGTGAAGTCTTCGCATCCTCAGCTCCAAAGCTGTAGTCGATTCTGGAAAGCTGTGTAGAACTTGCAAAGTCCATCAGCCCATAGAACAGTACGCCGAAGTACAGCGGCAGTGAGCCTTGGAACTCGTAGTCGAACCCCACGTGATTGCCCCAGGCGCTACCACGGCAGAGAATGAGCTCGACAAAGCCGACTGGGCGCCCACTTGCCCGGGCCACAACCGCGTAGGCGTTTCCCTTGAAGAGTCTCCGCAGCATTTCAAGGTCTGCGCGTTCTTGCTCCGAGTCGATCTTGATGTCGTACTTTGCATTGACGTGATCGATCAGTGGCAGCACCTCTGCAACGAGCTCACGGGTGAGCACTTCAACGGTCATGACGATGTTTGCGTCACGCAACTTGCGGATCTCGCGCCGGACCATATTGCGATAGCGAGTCGAGAATGAGGCGATGTAGCCTTCGAGTCCCCCTGATGGTGGGGTGAGCACCAGGTGTCGGGGCCCGGGTGTTTCGGCGTAGCCTCGCCACCTGAGGACCGATCGGAGGAGCACGTCGCCGGCGTCGACACAGCGGCAGATCACCGCTCGCTCTCCGCGTGCTGCTGCGATGCGCTCTGCTTCGGTGAAGAGCCGGTCGATCACGGCGGCTCGGTGGCGAAGGGAGATTCCCGGGCGGGTGAGAGCTCCTGTCCGACCATCGATGATGCCGCCCGCGACGCGACAGGGGGCGATGGACGCATCAACCTCCTGCGCGGCTGACCCCCCGGCAAAGAGATTGTCGATACGTATCTGTGCGGTCGCCTCTCCTGTGTCTACCCGATGAGTTGACAAGCCGCCCACGAGTTTCCCCTTGTCCGAAGCGACGACGTAGTGCGGATTCCAATCGCCGAACAACTCGTAACGTCGGAGCCAAGGTGACGACGTATAAAGGTGGTGGGCGGGGAGGTGACCATTGTGGCCGATTACGAGATCGTCCCACCCGTCGCCGGCCACGTCCGCAGCCGAGGTGGCGACTGATATCGACAAGGACCTCTCAGCGAGATCCTTGGTCGTCGGGTGTGGTTGCATGGGGCTACTCGATCGGCCAATGGTGTCGTGCGCGGACTCGGTCCTGGTGGACGAGCACGGTACCGCAGTGACTGGCCCGTTGGGGTTGATGATCGGTGCTGACTTTGTCGAGGAGGGCCACTTCCACCGGCGCAAGGTCCGGTCGTGCGGGCCTCCGGACACCGAGTGCCGTTGGTCAAGGGGAGAGTACGGCCGTCACCTCGGCTTCCTGCTCGCGATCGTGATCCGCTGATGACGTCCAATCGGCTCCGAGCCGCTGCAATGCGCGCGCCGCCTCTGAGGCCGGCATCGGCCTGGCGAACAGGTACCCCTGGATGTGGCTGCACGCCATTTCAGCGAGTGCGGTGCATTGGTCTTCTTGCTCGACGCCCTCGGCGATGGTGCTCAATCCGAGGGCGCAGGTGATATCGATAACGCTCTGGACCAGAGCGCTCCCTTCGCGGCTTTGGGTGAGTTGGTCGATGAACGACTTGTCGATCTTGACGATGTCGACCGGGAGCTGCCCCAGCCGGTTGAGCGACGAGTACCCTGTGCCGTAGTCGTCGAGGGCAAGCCGCAGTCCGAGGTCCTTGAGGGCTCGGAGTCGGGCCAGCCCCGCGTCGAAGTCCAGCATGAGGGCACTCTCGGTGATCTCCAGCACGAGCGCGGCGGGGGGAGTCCGGACTCTCGTAGAGCAAGGCCAACGTCATCGACGAGGGTGGGTTCAGCCAGTTGGCGAGCCGAGAGGTTGATGCTGATGTAGAAGGAATCGTCGACGATGCCGGCCCGTCGCCACGCCGCTGTTTGGCTGCAGGCTTCCCTCAGGACCCAGCCTCCGAGCGGGACGATGAGGCCGGTCGACTCGGCGACCTCCACGAACTCGTGAGGGAGAATGAGGCCACGGCGTGGGTGGTGCCAGCGGACGAGGGCCTCGGCGCCGACCGGTGCCAGGTCGCGTGCCTTGACGATGGGTTGGTAGAACACTGCGAGCTCGCCATTGTCGAGTGCATGACGCAGGTCGGCGGTGATCGCGAGGCGCTTCAACGCTTCGTCCTGCATACCCGGACGGGCCATCTCGAAACGACCCTTTCCGTTTCGCTTGGCCATGTACATCGCCACATCGGCGTCCCGCAACAGGTCGCCGGGTGCATCGTCGGGCGGCTGGCCCAGGGCGATGCCTATGCTGGCACACACCGCCACTTCGGCATCGCCGAGACGGAACGAGGCTTGGAGAGCCTGCGCGATTCGACCGGCCAAGTCCTCGGCCGTTCGGGGCATGTCGCCGGATTCGACGAGAATGGCAAACTCATCACCACCGAGGCGGGCGACGGTGTCACCGGCCCTGGCGACCTGGATGATTCGTTGCGCGACAGCGACGAGGAGCTCGTCACCGGTGGCGTGGCCGAGGCTGTCGTTCACGGTCTTGAAGTCGTCGATGTCCAAGAACAGCACTGCCAGCGGCGTTGCGTGTCGCTGGGCCCGGCGCAGCGCCTGGCCCACCCGATCGAGGAACAACGTCCGGTTCGCGAGCCCGGTCAACGTGTCATGAAGTGCTTGGTGAGCCAGTCGTTGCTCAAGAGCCTTGCGCTCCTCGATCGATCCCGAGAGGAGTCGCACCGAGCCGGCGATGGACTCCCCCAGAGGCCCGGGGAGTTGCTCGGCCAGCACGGGATCGTCGAATTCGCAGGAAGCGAGTGCCCGCGCCTTGCTCTCGAGCAGAATGAGGTTGGACACGAGGTCATTGAACGCTTCCCCGACGAGCTTCGTCTCGCGCGGACCGCGGGCCGGCGCGGGTTCGACGGCGAGGTGACCGGTGCCCACCGATCGGGCCCACTCCGCCAACTTTGCGAGCGGACGGGTGATGGACCGCGCGAAAATGAGCGCCACACCTGCGATCAGGAGACCAAGCAGGACACTCCCGAGTAACCACTCGTCATAGGTGGCCGCCGACGATGACTGCAGCGAACTCGCCGTCCGTCCGACCAGCTGGCTTGTCGACCCGACGATGCTGAAGATCACGTCGTCTCGGGTCACTGCCCCTTTGAACACTGCGGCGATCGCATCAGCCCCGGCGGGACCCCCCGGCCCTCTTGGATCGTGGTGAGGGTCTGATCGAATAGGCGGACGTCCGGACGCGCTTTCATTCGCCTCCAAGTTCCCGACACGTTGTCGTCGGATGCGGTGGCTAGCACAGAAGCAGCGTCGTCGTACCGTGCTGTGTCGGCGCCGAGGCGGATCAATGCCGCTGACGCCTGATTGGCCGGGCTGAGCACGACATCGATGAAGTCAGTGGATTGGGCTGCTCCGTATCGCAGAGCGTCGGTCGAGGCCTGGAGATCCGCCAGGGCGATGCTCAGCCGGTCGCCGCCACCGGCCTGTTCGGCCGTATTGCCGAGACTCGAGAGGAGAGTTCCGAGTCTCGCTCCCACCTCTCCATCGAGTGCGACGAATCCCTGCGTGGCAGCGCTCGGATCGGTTGCTTTGGAGTCAACCTGACGACGTAAGGCGTCGATCTGCGTGGCCGAAACCGGAGATGCTCGACCTAGGGCAGCAATAGCCGAGTCGGTGGCTGCTCGGAGGCTGGCGGTGTTGACCGCCTGGTTGTACCCGAGGAGCCGAGAAATTGAGGTCGGGCTGAGCCCCACCTCCGATGCCCGAAGGGCAATGCCAGCGGAGAGCTCTTCGTTGTGGAGTTCCTCCGACAGTCGTATCATCGCATCGACGATCGGCACCTGCCGTCGGATTCCGCTGGCGACGGTGGCATCAGAACGGTACTGAGCAGTGTCGTGGGCCGCCAAGAGCCCCATCGCGATCACAGGAAGCATCAGCAGCGCGAGCACCCGCATCATGAATCCCGGCCCCCACCGGCGCGAACCCCTGCCCCGCGCCCGAGATACGACATCCATGGGTGGAAGATCGAGATCGACGCGTGGCGACCTGAAGTCGGTCACCAACTTCGTGACCAATGCTGCGAAGAGACGGGGCGGACGTCCCGCAGCATTGGTGACCAATGGCCCTGAGCTATCTCGCCGAGGTCGCGCCATGAACCTGTTGGCCGTGTCCGTGTCTTGCGGTGCAGACTGGCCAGTTAGTTGGTTGGTTGGGGTGGGCTGTCGACAGAACCCTCCTGGCCTGCAAGGAAGGGCATGCATTCGAGGCGTCTTCCCACGCTGTTGCTCTCGATTTCCGACAAATTTGCGGTCGCAAATCGAAATGAGAAAGTCCAGGTAGGAGGGAGCGGATGGGATTTTCGGTACTTACAGGTGGACGAAGTGCTCCCCGCCCCACGAGTACCGGTTCGCCGACCTGCGAGGCTGGCTCGACGAGATTATTGCGCACCACGCCGACCGCCTGGCCGAGAGCGAAAGGCTGATCGAGGACCCCCCCGGCTCCACGGCGTGGGACATCTCGGTGGCCCTCAAGTGGTCGCGCCCGTGGCACGAGATCGCCGACTTCATGCAGCGCGCCGCGGTGGGTGACACCCTGGCGCACATCGTGTTGCTCGAGAACCATGGTCGGGTGCGTCGCGAGGGTGCCTTCCCGTCACGTTTCTATCTCCCCGACCAGCGCTGATCCACCTCCCGCGGGCCGCCCGAGACGAGGTCCCGGTCGATGGCCCGGGTCATCGGGTGCCCGGTGTCCTGACCGGTTCAGGCGCGGCGGGCTCGCCGGCGTCCCAGCCTGATCAGCCCGAAGCCGGTGAGTAGGGCGAAGGCCCCGAGCGCGGTCCCGGTGCCGGCGTCGAATCCGGTGGTGGGCAAGGCCGGGGCAGGGGGATCGGGCGGGTCCTGCACGAACTGCGCGGAGGACGTCACCGGCAATCCGAACGCCGAGGTTCCCGATGCGATGATCGTGTGGGTGCCTGCGGCCAGATCGGTGGGTAACGTGACCGTCGTCGAGAAGCTGCCATCGGGCCCGACGGTCACGGTGGCCAGGGTCACAGGCGAGGAGTGGAGCACGATGGTCACCGTGCTCCCGGCCTCGAGCCCCGAACCGGAGACGAGGAAGGAACGGTCCTGGGGAGTACCCTGCGGGGTGACGCGCAACGCGATGCCCAGCTCCGCCGGCGCCGGGGTCACGGCGTTGGAAGCAGACGAAGCGGGCCCCGTTCCGACGCCGTTGATGGCCGTCACGGTGAACGTGTACCCGGTTCCGTCGTTCAACCCACTGATCGCGCACGGACTCGCCGAGCACGATGTCGTGGTTCCGCCCGGTGCCGTGGTGACGACGTAGCCGGTGATCGGCGACCCATTCGAAACCGGCGCCGTCCACGACACCGTGGCCGCACCGTCACCCGCCTTCGCGCTCACTCCGGTGGGAGCACCGGGCAGTCCCGCGGGGATGACCGCCGTGGACGGGGTCGACGAGGGGCCGGTTCCGGCCGCATTGATGGCCGAGACGAGGAAGGTGTAGGGAGTGCCGTCGGTGAGCCCGGTCACGGTGCACGGACTGGCCGAGCACGATGTCGTGGCGCCGCCGGGGTACGCGGTGACGGTGTAGCCCGTGATGGCCGAGCCGCCGTCACTGACCGGAGCCGTGAAGCTGACGCTCGCCACCCCGTCACTCGCCGTGGCGCTCACGCCCGTGGGGGCACCGGGCACCGCCGCGGGGGTGACCGCCGTCGAGGCGGATGACGCCGGGCCGGTGCCCACGCCATTCGTGGCGGTGACACTGAAGGTGTAGGGCGTGCCGTTGGAGAGCCCGTTCACGGTGCAGGTGAGGGGACCGCTCGTCCACACACAGCTCTGGCCGCCGGGACTCGAGGTCACGGTGTAGCTGGTGATCGTCGACCCGTTCGACGCCGGCGCGCTCCACGACACCGCCGCGGAGCTGTTCCCCGCCGTGGCGCTCACGCCCGTGGGGGCACCGGGCACCGCCGCGGGGGTGACCGCCGTCGAGGCGGATGACGCCGGGCCGGTGCCCACGCCATTCGTGGCGGTGACACTGAAGGTGTAGGGCGTGCCGTTGGAGAGCCCGTTCACGGTGCAGGTGAGGGGACCGCTCGTCCACACACAGCTCTGGCCGCCGGGACTCGAGGTCACGGTGTAGCTGGTGATCGTCGACCCGTTCGACGCCGGCGCGCTCCACGACACCGCCGCGGAGCTGTTCCCCGCCGTGGCGCTCACGCCCGTGGGGGCACCGGGCACCGCCGCGGGGGTGACCGCCGTCGAGGCGGATGACGCCGGGCCGGTGCCCACGCCATTCGTGGCGGTGACACTGAAGGTGTAGGGCGTGCCGTTGGAGAGCCCGTTCACGGTGCAGGTGAGGGGACCGCTCGTCCACACACAGCTCTGGCCGCCGGGACTCGAGGTCACGGTGTAGCTGGTGATCGTCGACCCGTTCGACGCCGGCGCGCTCCACGACACCGCCGCGGAGCTGTTCCCCGCCGTGGCGCTCACGCCCGTGGGGGCACCGGGCACCGCCGCGGGGGTGACCGCCGTCGAGGCGGATGACGCCGGGCCGGTGCCCACGCCATTCGTGGCGGTGACACTGAAGGTGTAGGGCGTGCCGTTGGAGAGCCCGTTCACGGTGCAGGTGAGGGGACCGCTCGTCCACACACAGCTCTGGCCGCCGGGACTCGAGGTCACGGTGTAGCTGGTGATCGTCGACCCGTTCGACGCCGGCGCGCTCCACGACACCGCCGCGGAGCTGTTCCCCGCCGTGGCGCTCACGCCCGTGGGGGCACCGGGCACCGCCGCGGGGGTGACCGAGGCGCTGTTGCTCCCTGCTCCGGGGCCCACGCTGTTGACCGCTCTGACTTCGATCTGGTAGGTCGTCCCATTGGTGAGCGGGGTCACGGTGGCGCTGACCGTCGTCACGGTGTTGCCGTTGACGATGCTGTTCGAACTCGACGTCGAGATCGTGGACCAGGTGGTACCGCCGTCGGTGGAGACCTGGTAGCTCGTGATACTGGCGCCGTTCGACGCAGGTGGGTTCCAGCTCAACGCGGCCGAGGAGTCGCCTGGCGTGGCCGTGATGGTCGGGGCCCCCGGCGCCGTTGCCGCCGCGGCAACGAGGACGTTGCTGGACGTGGTGACCACGCCGGCAAAGCCGGTCCCCAGGCTGGCGTTGCTGTTGGTCTTGCCACCGAACTCCACGACGTACCCGCTGACGCTGCCATCGTTCGTGGGATTCAGGTCGTTCCAGGACCCAGACGTACCGCTCCAGTTGGTGACGGCCACGTATTCACCCTGGTAGGCGACGGTGGCGGATCCTCCGGAGTTGTTGGGTTCACCCGACGCCCAGCTGCTGTAAAAGCTGCCGTTGTTGGTGAAGCTGCACGTGCTGAGTTGATTCGTGCACTCGCTGATGACACCACCGGCGATCGGGCTCTCGTTGACGCCTTCGACCCATCGCCACACGCGGGCGTAAGTGACGCCTCCCTGGATGGCATAGGCCTGCGAGCCGTCGGTGGCCAGGCTCTCGTAGGAGCGCGCACCGAACCACACGTTGGTGGCATTGGCGATCTTGGTGGAGATGAAGGTGTTGACGGTCGAGTTGGGGATGGTGGCGAGGTACCCGGGCTGTCCGTCGAGGCTCAGTGCCTGAGCGCCGGCGTCGGCCGTGGTCCAGCTGCACCCTGCGCACGGCACGTACTCGTAGAAGTGCTGGTTCGAGGCCAGGTAGTTGTAGCCGGACTGGGCGACCATGGCGGTTAGGCTGATCTGGGCCGTCCCCGTCGTGGCACTCGTGGTGAGCGTCGTGGTGGCGAGCGCGGTGTTCACGGCACTCTCGAGCCCCGTGAAGGTAATGGATTGGGTCCCGCTCCAGCTGTTGTTGTAGGCCAAGGTAAGGCCCGTGGTGGTCGTGATCGAGAGCGTGCCGAGATTGGTTGCCACCGTGGCCTGGAGCTGATCAGTGCTGTCGCCGGAAATGCTGAGGCCGCTGAGCGTGGTCGACGAACTGGGTGTGACGAAGACGGTCGACGTCGGCGAGACCGCCAAGGACGGTGTTGCACCTGCCGAGCCCGGAGCGAGCAGGCCGCCTGCCACAGAGGTGGCCACGACGGCAAGCACGACGGCCATTCTCCCTCGCAGAATGCCGAAACGAAGACGCGAGGGAGCAAGGCGCAAGAACTCACGGGGAAAATCCATACCCTCCGATCGACCTCACGCCACGACACCTTGAGCACACCTCCAGTACGAGTATTCGGTGGTTCCCACGGAGAGTGAGTTCTGGGTTCGATCCCGATTCAGCACGCCCCTCGCGCTTCATGATGTGCTTGCGGTGTTCGCACGTAGTGTCCGAAAACCCGATTGGCCCTCCGACGGGGACTTCCGGGACCCGGCGCACAGCCGCAACGGTCCGCGAGATGCGTCGGTACCGGCCTCTACGTCCTGTTCTTCATCGACGTAGGTCGAAGAAGGATCTGGATCACTGGCGTGACGGACCACGCCAACGCGCCGTGGGTTATTCAGGAGGCGAGAAATGTGACCCGGGACATCATCGATGCCGGCTTCGAGATCAAGTTCCTCGTCCGCGACCGCGATACCAAGCACGTGGCTGGCTTCGACGAGGTCCTTCGCTCCGAAGGCGCCCGGATCCTCGGGACGCCATTCCGGCCCCTGATGTGTCGACTTGTCTTCTCTTGCAGTTGGACCTGAGACGCCCTCCGAGGATGACTGACCGGTAGGTGCCGCTTGTTCGCACCCCGGCCCGGGGCTGACCCGAGTTATATCCGCGGCCGAGAGTGATCCGGGGCGGTCTGGCTGGTCAGGCCAACGCTGGGGGGCGCACTACTCCCGGCATTTGATTACCGGTCGCCACTCACACGCACGTCTGTGGAGCTGAAGACTTCCGCAAGGATCTCTCCTGACCCGCGCCGACTGACTCGGACGCCGTCCGGAAGGACCTCGGCGATCGCATACCCGCGTGCCCACTGCTCAGCTTGATATTTGGTACGAACCTCGACAACGTCTCCGATCCGGACTTCCGAATCGGATGATCCACGCTCCATGGCTGAGCCTCCTTCATGAATGTCTCGGGGGTAAATCGTCTTTGCCGCTTGATCAGGCAACGAAGAGGGTCTTGCGTTGCTGCTTCACTCCACGTAACCGTCGGATGACCTCCTCCACGCTGAGGTCGTCGCGCTCACGGACGCGCGACGCCACAGCGTCGAGTCGTCTCATCTCGCGACTGCGTAACCACTCCTGTTGGGACCTCGGTCGGCACCTGAGAGCCCGGTTGAACGCGGCGTTCGCCGCACGGGCGCCATCGAGCCCAAGGATCTGCGCTATTCCGGCGAAGGACCGGCCTTCGTCGCGCAGCACGAGGGTCCGTTCGTCGCGATCCACTTCGTCGGCCATTTCCGTGGCGTCCTTGCTCCTGGCTGGTCAGACTTCGACCGCCCTCAGAGCGCTCGGACGCTCTTGGCCTGGAGACCCTTGGGTCCTTGCTCGTAGTCGACCTTTTGTCCTTCGATCAGCTCGCGATGGCCCGAACCTTCGATGGACGAGAAATGTGCGAAGACGTCGGGAGTGCCGTCGTCAGGGGTGATGAAACCGAATCCCTTGGTGGCGTTGAACCACTTCACAGTGCCTGCGGTCATGGTGTTGCCTCTCTTCTCCACGCTCGAACCACTTGCGGGAGACCCTGGCAACCGGCAACGACGAACGGCCTGCGTGATTCAGCCGTGCACTGACTGCACCCTACCAGTGGCCAGTCGACGGTGCGTCGCCTCCGGGCCGTGACGAGGCGATTCGGACCCGGACCGGCACATCCACCTGGTTGCGTTGCCGACCTAGCGGGTAGTGCTTGTCAAGAGTAGGGTTCGCCCAAGGTGATCTCCCGCACGGGAGGGCACGATCGATGCCGCCCCAGACCCCGTTGGACGCCGAGGAACAGGGTGCGTCATGAACCGGGTGTCTTGCTTACGCCAGCTCCCCCTCCCGCGTTGCTGGGGCGAGCCCGCGTCGCTGAAACGTGTTACCAATGCGACGATCCGGTCCGCTTTGTCTCTGCGGGTGAGTACAGCGCCGGGGCCACGAGTACAGCGGTGGCGCGTAGCGCGCTTGAGCACGGCAATGGGCTGTTCGAGAGGGTCCTTCACGGGCCACTCCGACGAAGCACGGACCGCCTTTGCGCGGGCTGGTGGTCTGGTACGAACGGATATGTGTCGACGACATGTACATGGACTCTGCGCCCGCAGACGGCCTCTACGCTCTAACGGCCGGGGAACGTGGGTCCGACAGCCTCCACAGTCGGCGCGTCGTAGTGGCTCATTGGGCTATCCGTGTCGCCCAAGAGCTGGCACGGTTTCGTCGGCACAGTCTCGCCGGTGACGGCGATCCGGCCGCCACATTCCTGGTACATGCCAAGCTTGACCCTGCCCTTCGGGGCGCGTTCGATCGGCTGCGCTGATTCACGCGTCGTCAGCTGCCCGATGACGTTTCAATTGTGCCGACCACACCCCGGGCCACGGCTTCTGGAAGGAAGGAGCTCCATGCGAGCCGCAGACAAGCGAGCCGCAGACAAGGCAGCACACAGAGCCCGGGCCCTGAAATACCAGGCCAGGGAAGCCGCCGGGAAGACCGGCGACGACAAGGACCTCAGGGCGACCGGCAAATCGGGCCAAGCGAAGGTCGCGATCGCGAAACGGGTAAAGCCGTTTGGATCCTGGCCGCAGAGTAGGGAAAAGGCTGGCCCGAGGGGATGACAAGCGCAACAATGCCGAGAAGGCACGCGTTACTTTCGCTTTAGACCTATCTCTCGGGACACAAAGGGTCCATAGTTGCAGAAGAAGATTGTTCCACCGAAGGAGGTGAGGCGGCTGACCGGTCGGATCTGTACAGAGCGCCTCCTCGATACTGGATCATTGGGTGACCTTACGTTGCCCAAGCGGGGCTGACCTCGACGCAAACTGACGACAATTCACCTGGCAGGATTTTGCTGGGTCCAGTCGCAAAAATCTCGGCATTTTGAGCCGTACCGAGGGTTCCGATCCATACGTTCCGAGGCGCGAACAACCGAGGAACAGCGCCCGCCTTCCCGATCAGGGAATGCGGGCGTTGTCGCAGGGTCCGGGGTAACGTCGTGCGCGCAGCGGTCGCGGCTTGGTGGCGCGCACCCACCGATAGGGTTGTCCTGGGAGTCTCCAGCAAGCAAGAGGGAATCGTGGGCCACCGCCAAGCTGTGCAGGCCGGATATGACGCCTTTGCCAGGGGGGATCCCGGACCGCTGTTCAGTCTCATGGACCCCAACATCGATTGGCACCTCGCCGAGGGCTACCCGTACGGAGGGACCTACGTTGGGCCAGACGCGATCGCTAACGGCGTGTTCGCCAAGCTCGGCAGCGAGTGGGACGGTTACATCATGACCCCCGACTTCATCGTGGTCGACGGGGATCGGGCGATCGCGATCGGCACGTCCAGCGGCACCTACAAGGCGACAGGCAAGAGCTTCCGTGCACGTTTTGCTCATGTCTTCACCTTCTCTGGCGACAAGCTCGTGCGGTTCGAGCAGGTCGTCGACAGCGCCAAGGTGCAGGAGGCGCTCTCCTCGTAATCCGCCATGCCGGCGTGATCGCCTGCGGCTGAGGTAGGTAGATGGCGTGTAGCGGGACCCCCTCCGCTCAAGTGCGTCACGCTGGACGCACTGAGTAATAACAGGAGCTGGAGGAGGTCCCCATGCCGATCGTAGGAGGGTTGGACATTCACCGGGTGCAGATCACCTTTGACTACGTGGACCTGTGCACCGGCGAAGAGGTCCGGTGGGTGTCGAAAATGTCATCCATGCATCCTGAACAGGGAAGTTGAGCTCGGGAGCTCAAGCGATGACGGTTGGCGATGGCTCTGTCCTTTCCTCTATCTTGTCTTCGTCCGGGCTGTGGGTGCCGAGAATCCCATCCGATCCGGCTGAGCTGGACTTTCGTCGGCATGATCGACACGCCGAAACTGGGCTATGGCTCTGTCCTTCCTCTACCTTGCGTTCGTCCGAACGCTCCAGTTGCTCCGGCTCTTCGGGCGTGACAACGAAGAACTCGCCGTCGAAGTCGTCATTCTCCGACACGAAGTAGCGGTCCTTCGCCGGCAGGTCGCCCGGCATTCGCTTCGACCGGCTGACCGGACCCTGCTCGCCGGACTGGGCCGCCTGTTGTCGAGGGCCAAGCGCAGCCGGTTCTTCGTCCAGCCCGAGACGTTGCTGCGCTGGCACCGGGACCTGGTGCGTCAGCGCTGGACCTATCCCCATCGGCCAGGGCGGCCTTCAATACCACCCGGCACTGTGCGCCTGGTGGTCCGCTTGGCCAGGGAGAATCCGACCTGGGGCTATCGACGGATCCACGGCGAGCTGGTTGGGCTGGGCATCAGCCTGGCTCCCTCGAGCGTGTGGGCCATCCTCCAGCGCTACGGCATCGATCCCTCGCCGACGCGATCGGGCCCGACCTGGCGTGAGTTCCTCCGTGCCCAGGCGGCCACCCTCTTGGCGTGCGACTTCTTCACGGTAGACACGGTGCTCCTCCGCCGGCTCTACGTACTCTTCTTCATCGAGCACGGCTCTCGGAAGGTCCACTTGGCCGGGGTGACGGCCAGCCCGACGGGGACGTGGGTGACCCAGCAGGCCTGTCAGCTCGCATGGACCATCGGAGAGTGGGCTATCCCACCCAAGTGGCTTATCCGAGACCGAGACACGAAGTTCATAACCAGCTTCGACGAGGTATTCCGATCTGAGCGAATCGGAATAATCCGGACCCCGATCAGGGCGCCTCGGGCCAACGCCATCGCCGAGCGATTCGTGGGGACTGTCCGCCGAGAGTGCCTAGACCGGATGATCATCCTCAGCCGACGTCACCTCGTCGCGGTCCTCCAGGAGTTCGTGGATCACTACGGATGCAAGTCAAGTGGTTTTCGCCTAGCTCCTTCGTTGCGAGACGAACTGGCGATATGCCGTTTCGGCATGAACGGCGACCTGCTGTTCGCGCCGACGCTGTTCGGCCGACGCGTACACCCGGCCGCCGCCGCGCTTGCCACGGATACTTGGCGCTCCGGCAGTGAGCTCGGTCCGACGAAGCTTCTCGGCGGTGAGCGAAGGTCGGCCAAAGGCGTACTCCTCGTCCTTTGTGAGCATGTGCCAGAACAGCACGGCCAGTTTGCGAGCCACGGCGACGGTCGCCACGTTGGCTCCCCGGCGGGCTCTGATCCGCTCCGCGAAGGCGTGAAGAGGGCCCGGTGCACCCGCCACCACCCACGCGGACTCGACGAGTGCCCAGCGAGCGCCGGTGGATCCCTGCTTGGAGATGCTCCCGTGTCGTGCTGGGGAGAGCCCGGACTGGCGGACCGTGGGATCGAGGCCGAGGTAGCTCACGAGCTGGCTCGGGGTCTCGAACCGGGAGATGTCGCCTACAGCGGCCATGAATGCCACTGCAGTGATCAGGTTCACGCCCGGCACGGTGAGCAGGAGCCCGATGGACTGCTGTTCGAGTGCGCTCTGGGCGATGACCTGGTCCAGACGATGGAGCTCGTCGCCCAGAAACTGGAGTTGGCGGAGGCACGAGGACACGGTCTCTCGCTCGTCCTCGGGCAGCTCGACGGTGGCCAGCCATCGGAGTCCCTTGACCCCGAAGAGGTCAGAGGCTGGTGGCCGTTCGATCAGGTTCCGATGGAGCACGGCATGGACCTGGTTCTTGAGTCCGGTGCGTTCACGCACCAGCTGGGCACGACGCGACATGCGACGTCGGGCGAGGCGCGTCGGCTCCTCGGCCAACCACACCTGCGGAAAGAAGCCCGTCCCGAGCAGCTGGGCCAGCGTCCGCGCGTCGAGCTGGTCCGTCTTGGCCCTGGCGGCCCCGATGCCCTTGGTGACCGCGGCGTTGGCGATGACGACCCGAGCGACGTGAGGCTCGATCAGTCGGGCGATGGCGAGGGCGTTGCCGGTCGCTTCCAGCCCGACCTGATCGGTCGGCTCGAGTGAGCGGGCAAACGCCACCAACGCGGCCTGTCGAGCCGGGACCCTTGGATGTCGACTGACCTTCCCGTCCTCGAAGATCGCCACCTCGCAGAAGTCACGATGGACGTCGAGACCTATCGAGCGCATTCCATCTCCTCTCGTCATCGTGGGAGACAGGCGGGCGAACGACAACTACGGATACGTGCTCGCAGCACAACCGGGCCAGTCGCAGGGGCGGCCAACTACAACGGCGGGCTCGAAGCCCATAGTGACAAGTCACGGCCTGCCCTACCTGCGTTCTCCCGAGAACCCCGGACCCGGTAGGCACGAACGTACCGAACCGAGCACCGCGGCGCCCAGAGCCATTGTCATGGCCC
>CAWEMO010000005.1:0-752454 GCA_963810195.1 uncultured Acidimicrobiales bacterium
ACGACAATGACAACCGGGTGACCGGGATCACGTACTCCAGCACGGGTTCGGGATACTCTGAGCCCAGCAACGTCACTTACACCTACGACTACGACGGCAACCGCACCCACATGACCGATGGCAGTGGCACCACCACGTACGCGTACGACACATTGGAACGCCTCGAATCCGTAACCAATGGAGCGGACAACGTTGTCACCTACGGCCATGACGCCGATGGCAACATCACATGCATGTCCTATCCCAACAGCGGGTCGACCACGTGCCAAACCGCCTCGTCCGGAACAGGGCTCGTGCCCTACGCGTACAACGGTGCCGGTGAGGAGACCTCGATGACAGACTGGCTGGGTCGGGCAACGTCCCGTCCTTCGGCTACGACAGTGACGGGAATCTCACCACTATTACCTTCCCGTCTGGCACGACGACCTCGGTCACAGACACCTACGACGATGCCGACGCCCTTAACAACACCTCGTACAAGATCGGGACCACAACGACCAACCTAGCTGCGCTCGGCCGAAATTCCGATGAGCTGATCGGCTCGACAACTCCCCCAGTCGGCACTGCAACGACGTATGGTTATCACCCCCTTAATCGAGTCACGACGGGGACCACCGCCAGCTACACCCACGACGCCGCCAGCGAGCTCACGAGCGTCTCGCCCATTGGGGGGTCCACGACCGACTTCTCGTACAACGCTGACGGACAGCTTTGTTGGACGGGTGCCAGTACGGGCACGTGCTCGTCCCACCCAGCGGGGCCACTACGTTCTCCTACAGCACTGCAGGAGAACGCCTGAGTACTACACCTTCGGTATCCAATCCCACCACCTACGGCTGGGACCAGGCCGGCAACCTGGTTTGCGAGACAGCCCCGAATGCTTCGAGCTATAGCTGCTCGAACCAACACAGCACCGTCACCACCACCTACGCCTACAACGGTGACGGCCTTCGCATCTCTGACACACCGGCCGGTGGATCGGCCCAGCAGTTCACTTGGGATGTCAGTGGCTCTGTGCCCCAGCTGCTCGAGGATGGCACTAGCTACTATTTGTATGGCCCGAATACGGGATCGGGTCCACTGGAGCAGATCTCGATCAGCGGCTCGACTCCGACCTACCTCATCTCGGACACGACCGGTGTGAGGGAGCAGATTGGTAGCACCGGATCTGTCGTCGGCTCAATGAGCTACGACACCTACGGGAACCGGTGCTCGACGTGTTCGATCTCGACCCCATTCGGGTTTGAAGGGGCATACACCGACGCCAGCGGCCTTATTTACTTGGTGCACCGCTACTACGACCCGGTGACAAGCCAATTCTTGAGCGTGGACCCCCTGGTGGACGAGACGGGAACGCCATACGCATACACCGGCGGAGATCCAGTTAACGGGAGCGACGCAAATGGCCTGATCACGTGCCCAAAGTGGCTTCCCGGATGTGGTGTTGTCACGGATGCTCAGAATGCGATCAGCGGATCGGTCTCAGGACTTTGGCACGCAGTAGAATCGCATGCATCTGAAATCTCATCGGTCACAGGAATTGCCGCGATTGCCGTTGCTGAAATTCCTGGAGTCGGGGAGGTAGCAGCCCCAGTCCTGGAGGCCACATCACTAGTGACTGGCGCGATAGCGACTCAAAGTGATCTTGAAAGTCACCAGTATTTGCAAGCTGCGCTCGATTCCCTCGGAACATTGATCAGCGCAGGAGGACTCGCTGCCAACGTGACATCAAGACTCGCCATGAGAGCCGCAGTCGAGGCGTGGGACGCTGGAGAAGCAGTGATACGTCTCGCCGGAACAGCGGAGAATGCACAACGGATTGAACAACTACTCGATAAAGTCGGGGCTGCAGTCAGTGCCTTGCAGCTCGCATTACCCAAGTCGTGCTAGCCATCGTAAGACAGAGTCGTGGAAGTCTGCCTTTCTGGTTGATACTGGGTACCGCCAGTCTGGCGACCGGAGTTGTTTACGGAGTTCTCTGGTACAGAAATAAGTCGAACCGTAAGCGTTTAGCTTTGGCTTGGAGCGCCCTTGCTTGGGCGCTTCTTTGTTATGCTCGTGCCGCGACCCTGTAGTGCCCATTGCACCTAGGTGCAATGGGCGGGCCTTGCGTCCACGACATTTTCTACTCTTCGGTCGTGGTAGCCGCCTACAGGATAACGTTGAACGAAAGCATGTCCCACCGTGGCACCGAGATGAACAAATAGGGTCGAACGCGTTCCGATTACGGCGCCCAGCCGAGTTGCGAGTGATACGCGGACCCGTCTGGGATAGGAAACGCCATCAACACGCACGGGTCTCACCCGGCAGAGCCGGCCCCGACGCCCAGTGTCCCGTGACCGGACCCGTCACGGCTCCCCTCCGGGCGGCCTGTCGGCCGGCCATTGACGGGCCGTCTCGCTGCGGTCTTGCGGCAGACAGCCTTTCGGAGGCTTTGGGAGTTCGAAGTCCGTCGTCCGTCACGCACCGTCGTCCGTAGGGCCGAGAATAAGTTCCTCTGTGGTCGCCCGAGGTGCGGGGATTCGAGTCAGGTCGTCGAAGACAAAGGGCGGTAGCTCTGCGTGAGTTCTCTCGGGCATGGCCTCCGGGCACTGGCGAACGTCACCCCGCAACGTCACCCTCCCAGGTGGTGGCACTGTTGCGCCTCGGCGGAATCTCTTCATCCACGTGCGGAGTGCCCGGTTCGAATCTGGGCGGTTATGGGAGGAACCTTACTCATCTCAGCTCTCCGTCGGTCGTGATGCTACTGCAGGCCGTCTCTGGCCTTCCGCTGCAAACCCGCAGCTGTCTCGCAGCCGCATACGCCTTCGAGCACTCCCTCTCGGACTGTGTCACACTCATCCACAACGCTGATCACGGGGATTGCAAGGCGTCCCTTGCTGACGCAGAAGCCGCTGTGGGGATCTCCGGCTTGGGTGGTATTCCGACACTCCATCCCAAGCATCTGTGTCGTTTCCTTCACCTGCTTAACCGCCACACGTCCCATAGTGCAGGTGACCCGTCAACGCTCGGCATACGTTGACCAGCCGGACATCGAGTCCGGCTCGGCCAGCGATTCGAATGCACCCGTCGGCTCCGCCAGCCCTCTACAAACACTCCACACCCCTGCATCTGCTGATGCCGCCTCGCGCACCCTGTCCGTGTTCGACACAGGGTGACAATCCGCCTTCAACGCCAGAACCACCCATCTGACGGCGAGAAATACCGCCGCAGCCTGGGAGGGTGATGTCCGGGGTGACGTCGGTCTGGATCATGGCGGCCCATGCGCCGATGGTCGTGTGCCTGGGGTTATCGAAGGCGACGGCCGTGCTGTCGATAGGTCGCTTGGGTGTGGTGACCGGGGCCGAGTATTACCTGGCCAATGTCGCCAACTCGGTCGACGACTATTACCTGGGCCGAGGAGAAGCCCCGGGACAGTGGATCGGAGCCACCTCGGCTGCGCTCGACCTGACCGGAGTCGTTGATGCCGGAGCGCTGCGGAACCTACTCGAGGGCCGGGGATGTGGAGGTGAGGACCTGGGGATCATGCGCCGGAGCGGCCGCCGGCCCGGGTTCGACCTGACGTTCTCCGCTCCGAAGGGCGTGTCACTGCTGTGGGCATTCGGGTCGCCCGAGGTTCGAGACGTCGTGTCATCAGCGCATGACCGGGCCATTGCCGGTGTGATCGATCACCTGTCCGCCGAGGCCGCCTACGTCCGTCGTGGGAAGGACGGAAAGGACCTGGTGAGGGCCCACGGGTTCATCGCCGCCGGCTTCCGGCACCGCACGAGCCGCGACGGCGACCCGCAGCTGCACACCCACATCCTCATCCCAAACGTCGTGTGTGGCACAGACGGGCGGTGGTCAGCACCCGACGCCCGCCAGCTGTATCTGTGGCAGAAGGCGGCTACCGCCATGTACCAGTCCGCACTCCGGGCCGACTTGTCCCCCCTCGGAGTGTCGTGGTCGGTCAGGCGCAACGGACTGGGGGAGTTGTCCGACATCCCGAAAGGCATCCTGCGGGCGTTCTCGAAGCGTCGGGTCGATATCGAAGCGGTCCTCGAGAAGACCGGTTTCGAGTCCCAGCGAGCGGCCGAAGTCGCCGCCCTCGCCACCCGGCGGCACCAGCCCGGTCACCTCGAGCCCAGCGACGTGCTTCGCCGCAGGTGGGCGACAGAGCTCGCGGCGGTCACCGTCGCCGACGGTACCGAGGGGCCGAGGCCAGGCGCGATCACCGATATCACCGGGGCCCTCGGTGTCGGCCAGGGAATCTCTGATGCGTCTGTGTCCGACGCCGAGCGCGAGGAGATTCTGGCCGTGCTGGCCGGGGAGCGGTCGGTGGACCTGGCCGACTACGACCTCTCTGATCCGACGTCAGCTCGCGTCGCGCCCCTCACGCTGTTCGCCTCGACCTTCACCTACAGAGACGCCCTGGCGGCGGTGGCCCGAGCTTTCGATGCCAGTCCTCGCCAGGTCGCCCGCCTCACGCGGCAGCTCCTGGACCGTGACGACGTGTTGTGGATGATCGGTGACGGCAACGCGCAACCAGATGTCTCGGGACGCGGCCGGGAGCGTCGGGCCGCCACGGTCGGGGACCGGCGCTACACCACCGTCGAGATGCTCAAGGTCGAGGGGAGGATCGTGAACTCGGCCGTTCGTCGGGTCGGGCGGTCCGCCGGACAGGTGAGCGGGAGAACGATCGACCAGGTCCTGGCCACAAACGGCCATCTCGACGGCGAGCAGGCCGAGGGGGTGCGCCAGCTCCTCGGATCAGGTAACGGCCTGGACCTCGTGATCGGCCAGGCCGGGACGGGAAAGTCGACCATGCTCGGTGCCGCCCGGGCCGGATGGGAGTCCGCCGGCTACGAGGTCATCGGGACCGCCATCGCCTCCAGAACCGCGGCGGAGCTCCAGGCCAGTACGGGGATCGAATCGCTCACGATGGCGCGACTATTGATCGACCTGGAACGGGGGGACACCACACTGACCCGCCGCCACGTGATCGTTGTCGACGAAGCCTCTCTCCTCGGCAGTCGCACCTTGGACCGGCTCCAACGCCAGATCGACGGGGCTCGGGCGAAGCTGGTTCTGGTGGGCGACAACCGCCAACTCTCCTCCATCGACGCCGGTGGGGCACTGCGGTCGCTGTCGCAGACCTTGTCCGCCCATGTCATCGAGCTGACCACCAACCGGCGCCAGAGCGAGGTCGATCAGGAGTGGGAGCGCCAAGCCCTTCTCCAGCTCAGAAACGGCGACATCGCCTCGGCCATCGCCGCCTACGACGCCCACGACCGCATCGCCATCGCCGCTGACGTCGTGGCCGCCCGTGAGCAGCTCATGAACCGGTGGTGGAGCGTCCACGCTGAGGCCACCACGGCGATCATGGCGGTGACGCGTGCTGATGTCTCCGCCCTCAACCAGTTGGCGAGACAACGGCGTCTCGAGGCCGGTGAGCTCGGTGAGGAGCTTCGCCTCGCCTCGGGCAAGGAGTTTGCCGTCGGGGACTGGATCGCATTCGAGAAGAACGCCCGTGCTCGCCTGGCATCCGCAGACCAAGGTGGCCGGTCGTCGACCGTGGCGATCCGCAATGGGACCTTCGCCACCGTTGTCGCCGTCCCCGGCGCCGGAGCCGACAACCCGGCCACCAGGGAAGGTGACGTTCCTCCCGGCCAGGGTGACGTCCCACCGGGGCAACGGGGCAAAGCGCTCGTCGTCGAGCTGGCATCGGGGCAACACGTCACCCTTTCTTCGCAGTACCTGGAGGAGTCCACCTCCCTCGGCTATGCCATGACCGTCTTTCGCTCCCAGGGCATCACCGTCGACCATGCGTTTCTCCTCGGCAACGACACCTTGTTCCAAGAGGCCGGCTACACCGCCCTCAGCCGGGGACGGCTCTCCAACCACCTCTACTCCGTTGCTTCCGAAAATTCCCGGGCCGAGATCGCCCACCCCGACGAGGTCACCCCCCACCGAGACGCCTTGGTCGGCCTTGTCGATGCCCTGTCGCGCAGCCACGAACAGACCATGGCTCTGGAGTCGCTACCGGCTCGCAGCACCGGTGTCCGCATCACCTGTGACGGTGAGCGCTCAGTGTCTGGGTCCATGGGAGAACCACCCCAGGCCTCGGTAGAGGAATGGTTTCAGCGCTTCGGACGAGATCTCGCCCGCAACGAGGAGCGGGCCCACGAACCCCCGACTCCCGCCCCAGCCCTTAGCTGGTCGTACGACGACGATCTCTCCTACGGCCGCGACTACGACGACGGGTTTGGACTGTGAGCCGAGATCCCGTCCGTCGTCCTTCGGTGGATCGGTCCAGGAAGAGTCTCGTCCCCTGATGCCCGGCACCGCAGGAGAAGCAGCACACAGGAGCCGGCAGAGCTGGCTCCGCACCCAGTGTCCCGGTGGCAGTGACCAGGCCCGTCAAGGCGCCCCCTTCGGGCGGCCTATCGGCTGGCCTTGACCGGCCCTCCCTGTGGGCGCCGACAATCGGAAACGGGTCCGACGGTGAGGTTGGATTGACCGGCGAAGGTGACATGCTAAGCGGCTATCTGCGCCTGAGGGTGACGTCCGGGTCGACGGCAGGGTGACGCTCGCAACGAAGTCGGTCGGGATACCACCTGGTCCCTCGAGCGTGGGCCTTTGAGCGGGTGACGTTGGAGGTGACGTTAATCAGGACCATGGGTGGGGATCACCTCGCAGGATCTATGACTGAACCGTCGACGCCGGGGATCGATCCACGGATTCGACACGACGCAGGAGCAAAGAGACTCCATGACGACCTCACTCCCCGACGACGTACAGCACCTCTCCTGGGCCGCCGAGCAACTGGGGATTGGAACCTCGACTGCCTATCGCCTGGTCGCTGTCGGCAAGATACCCGGGGCGTTTCGGGTCGGAGCTCAGTGGCGGGTATCGGTCCCGCGCTTCCTCGCCGAGGTGCATGGAGAGACGGCGGACGGCGACTCCCGTTAACTGTCGAAGGTGGGTGAGGCGGGCTGCCTCAGTGGTTTGCTGGGGCGTCAGGCGGCATCGATCTCTTGTGTAGGGGCGCAGAAAATGGCCGTTTCTCGGAGCGTTGCTCGGAATGTTCGTTGATGCCATGAGACGTGCCCGAAGGCTGACACCGATCCGTCCCTAGTTTCGTCCCTAGTTGCGGCCCGAATTCGTGTGCCTAAGTTCCAGACGCCATGAGAGAACACGCAGCCCAACGACACAAACGGCGAACGGTGAACACAAAACGGCGTCGCCTGTCAGTCCATGCTCTACTACGACATCTAGGTCTGACCTTGGATTATTTCAGGGGCACGGAGGGACCGCACCCTCAGTTTCTCGGTACGTCCGACCGGCGCTGGTCGTTCGCACGTGGGGGCATCCGCGACGGTTATCTCGCTGCCCCCGGAGCGATACCAATCGGGCTCCCGAATCTCGTTAGCTCGTCAGGTGTCCAAGAGTTGGAGAGCTGCAGCAGCGCGACGCTCTACGTTTCCGTATCCGTTGGTTGTGGCGATGGAATGCGCCTGGATCAGAAGCTCGCGGGCCATCTTGATGTCACCTGGAGCCCTGCGGTCGGCGAGCATCTTTCCCCAAGAGAGGTCGGTCCGGGCTGCGAAGAACTTAGCGCCCGCCCGTGCGCTTGATTCTGCCGAGTGTGCAAAATAGGCGTCCGCCTCGCGGTATCGACCGAGGATGGCGGCTAGATCACCGAGAGAACGGCTCACAGGGCCCGATGTGACCACGTCTGTGTAGAGCCACTGATCCGCAAACGGAGCCAGGAGGTTGAGCATCGGTTCGGCGAATCGGGGATCCCGGCATTCGATGGCGGCATCGGCGTACGCGATCATTCCCGTGAGCCACGTGGTGTCCAGCGGGAGATCGAAGTTCATGCGCGCGAAGCCCTCCAATAGGCTCCGCGTCTCCTGGGTGCGGTCGGCTTCGGCATGGGCCAAGGCGAGGGCAGCGACGAACACGGGAAGCCCGGGATTGTCGGCAATCGCCTGCTCAATGAGTGGGACGAGATCGCTCAGGGTTCCGCGCCACAGGTTCACCATGATGATCTGCGCACCGAAGACGATGAAGGCGTCGGGCTGACCGCCGTCGGTGCCGATCTGGAGCGCTTCGGAAGCCAACTGCTCCGCCTGCTCGGAATCCCCGGCGATCAGCGCCCGAGTAGCGCGTTGGAGTGTGTGAACCCAGTTGAGGAAGGGCTGGTCGAGTTGCTCGACCAAGGGTCGCTTGATCTCAAGACAGCGATCCATTTCATCGATGTTCCCCGCACACGCAGCGATGAACCGGCGTCCGCTTGCTGCTGCGCACAGGAGCACAGGATCGCCGACTCTCTCGGCGCGCGACAGTGCGTCAGCCGATCGGGCCAACGACAATTCGAGCAGGTGGGGCACGGCGAGCGGGAGCTGGACATGGTTGAGGACCCGCACGACGATGGCATCGTCACCATCGCGTTCGGCGATGGCCAGGGCCTCCTCTGCCAGAGCCTGCCGACGGTCGAGCGGACTCCCGATGGTAAGTTCCGAACACAAGGCGGCGAGAACGAGTGCTCGGTCGGCATGGTCGATGGAGAGCCGGTCGAGGGCCGTCTCCAATATCTCGACCTTCTCAAGGTCTATGGCACCCGCGGTGCTAAGCGTTCCGCGATCGTTGGCCAGCGCGGCGGCCACCAAACGTTCGGTATCGGCGAGGTCGACCGCCTGGCAAGAAGCCCGGAGGAGCGTTTCGCGGAAAGTGGGGTCCCCCGTCTGACGCTTAGCGGTGCCGATTCCGATGAGCAGATCGAGTTCGAGGACGGGATCGGGATCGGCGCTCTGGCTGTAGAGGTCGAAGGCCTGGTCGTAGTAGCGAAGGGCGTCGGCCGGAGCAAGGGCGGCGAGAGCGGCATCACCAGCCTGTCGTGAATAGTAGATCGCCTTGGTGAGATCAATGGGTTGGATGGCGGCGACCCAGTGACGGGCGAGTTCGCCCACCCGCGCCCCAGGTCGATGCCCGCACAAGTCCTCGAGGGCTTCAGCCACCCGGCGGTGTGCTCGGGTCCGACGGGTGGGACCCAAGTCCTGATACAAGGTGTGTTGGATGAGAGCGTGGGTGAAGGCGAAGCGGCCCGGCGTATCGCTCAGTTCCCCTACCAGGGCGACGGCGGCCGCGGCGTCGAGGATGTCGAGCAGCTCGTCCTCAGAGGCCGTTGTGGCCCGGGCGAGGACCTCGAGATCGAAGTCTCGGCCGATCACTGCCGCCAGCGATAGCACGCGTTCGGCCTCTTTCCCGAGGCGAGCAACCCGGCCACCGATCACCTCGCGCACGCTGTCGGGCAGGGCGATCGCTTGTAGAGAGTCCTCGGCCACCCAGCGGCCGGCGGTGTTCTGGTAAATGGCCCCGATCTCCGAAAGATGGCGCAACACCTCACTTACAAAGAACGGGTTGCCGTCCGTCTCGCGATACACGGCATGCGCGAGGCTTACCCCAGCATCGTCCAGGGTCTGACCGGCGGCCGCTTCCAAGAAGGACACCACCGCACGGTCATCAAGCCCGGCCAGCTCGACGCGACTCACGCCGCTGTTTCTCCGGAGTACTCCCAAGGTGTCTCGCAGCGAATCGGCGTGCGCCAGCTCGCTATCACGGTAGGTGGCGAGGATGAGGATTCGCACTCGCTGCTCGGCTGCGGTCAGATGGCGTAGCAGGAGGAGGCTCCCCTTGTCGGCCCACTGAAGGTCGTCGAGTACGAGGACGACGGGCTGGTGTTGAGACACCATCGCCAATAGGCCGACGGCGGCGGCGAACAGCAGGTAGCGCTCGGTGTCGATATCGGTTGCCTTCGACCCCGGCAAATCGGGGATTCTGCCGGCCAGTGCCGGGACCAGTCGGGACAGCTCCGATCCGTAGGCGTCCACATGGGTGCGGAGCTGTTCCTCGGTGGCGTGGGTGATGTAGTGCCCGAGAGCTTCGGCGAAGAGCTGGTAGGGAGTGGCGAGGTCCTCCTCGCAGTGCCCGAAGAGCACGCAGGCCCCATTGTCGAAGGTGACACGGGCCACCTCAGCCGCCAACGTGGTCTTACCCAGACCGGCCTCGCCGGAGATGAGTAGCAACTCTCGCCCTCCGCCCCCATCGACCCGCTTGTAAGCGTCGGCAATGACTTGCAGCTCGGCTTCGCGACCGACGACGCCCACTGGGGGGTGCACGGCGAGACGGCCGGGGAGGGGGATGCCGGTGGACAGGAGCGTTCCCGGAGCCGAAGGACGCCTGGCAGCGGCCATCGTTTCACCTTTGTCGGAGAACACCTCCAACTCAGAGGACTGATTCAAGATAGCCAGCTCAAGGGCCTGGAGCGAGGGGCTCGGGTCGATGCCGAGCTCTTCAGTCAGGATCTGGCGGGTGTGGTGATAGACGCCGAGGGCGTCGGCCTGGCGTCCCGACCGGTAGAGGGCGAGCATCAGCTGACCCCGCAGCCCCTCGCGCAGGGGGTGGGTGTGGACGAGTGCCTCGAGCTCTCCGACCAATTCGGCGTGGCGGCCAAGGGCCAGATCGGCCTCGATGCGGCGCTCGAGGACCGAGACCCTCAGTTCCTCGAGGCGGGCGACATCACTTCGCTCAAAGGCTTCGGTCTCGAGCCCTTCGAGCACGTCGCCATTCCACAGGGCCAGGGCCTCGGTCAGCCGGGCCGACAGCCCGGCGGGTCCGTCTTCGTGGTGTGACGCGGCGACCCGCTCTTCAAAATTCTCGAGGTCGAGCTCGCCGGGAGAGGTCCGAAGCACGTAGCCCGGTGCCTGGGTATGCAATGGACTACCGGTGCCCGAGGAGGCAGCAAGCGTCTTTCTCAGCTTGGAGATGTGGACCTGCAGGGCGTTGGGGGCCGTCTTGGGGGGATACTCGCCCCAAACGGCGTCGATGAGTCGGTCGCGTGAGACCACCCGGTTGGCCTCCAGGAGCAGCGCAGCGAGAAGGACGCGCTCGCGGCGTCCGCCGAGGGGGACCGACCGCCCCTCGGCGTCGAGGACCTCCAATGGTCCGAGGATTCGGTACCTCATCAAATCGCCCCCTGCCACAGACCGGTCGATGGGCCGCCGAAATCGTAACCGGCCCTTCTCACCTGGGCCTTATCTCACCTCCTTCAGCCACGGACGCCGATCCTTCAGTGAACCGTCAGCGTTCGGTCAGGGGCAAAGCGCATGGTGAAAACAACCCCGAGCACGAAGCGCCGGGGAGCGCGAACTCCGAGGAGGAGAGATGAAGAACCAGATGCGCAGCCTGCGGCGGCTCCTGCCTCAGCGGGACGAAACCTTGACTGGTTTCGTCCCGGTCCAGGCGATTCCCCCGATCGAGGGGACGACGCCGATGCCCCAGCCCGAATCATTTTCGGCGGAAGACCGAGGCGGAGGCAACTGCATGACGACGCGAGTGCGGCACGGGAGCAACTACTTAGCGAGGGTGACAGTAGGGCTGGCAGCGGTGGTGGTGATTCTCGGCGCCGTCGTGACGCCTGCCTCGGCTCAGGGCACCAAGGCGCCCAAATATGTCGGAGCGGCTCCCGGCGGCGTCAGCTGTTCGGTGTCAGCCAAGGTGTCGTTCTCCCCGCCGCTCACCTCCAAAGGTGGCGGGACCAATCCCTCAAGGGTCAAAGCCAAACTCTCTGGATGCTCCACCACCAACGCCGCCATCAGCATCAAAAAGGCCAAGGCCACCGGAACCTTTGCCAGTAGCCCACTAAGCTGTGCCACTGGGGGTACTACTGGCGTCTCGGTCTCGCTCACGATCACGTGGAAGGGGAAGGCAAACGGCAGTATCGGGGGCACCACCTACGCGGGGAACGCCACATTCGCCACGACCACGTTGAAGAGCTCCATTTCTACCGGGTCGTTCGCAGGAAGTGGGTCCCTCACATTGCCCTTCCCATCGAGCGCAGCCTCCGGGTGTTCGGGCAAGAAAGGGATCAAGAGTCTCAACCTCTCGGGAAGCCTCAGCCTCTCGGGAAGCCTCAGCCTCGGTACGGCGGGCCCAGGCACCGCGGAACCTATTGGCCACTACTCGGGGGGCCAATCGCAAAACGGCAATGGGATGGGTTTCTATGTCTCGGCGAGCGGGACCACCGTCCAGGACCTTGACATCGGACTGATCGAGCTTTCATGCACCAGTGGCAGCGTTGAGTCTCCCGGTGTCCTCGATTCCATAAACATCGACTCCGACGGATCGTTCTCGACAACGACGAACCAGCTGGGCTTCGGAGGTGCCGCCAACTACCCGACGACCTTCACCCTCACGCTCTACGGGCTTTTCGGTATGACGAAGTCGGGAACGCCCGACGCGGTGGGCTCATTTGTCGAAACAGCGGCCTATAGCGCTAAGGGGACCACCGTTAGTTGTTCGTCCGGCCCGCAGTCGTGGTCGGTGACGAGAGACTCCCAGCCGACCCAGCCCTCGGGAGTGGGGGCTGCCGGCACCTATGGGGCCAGCGACGGGCAGAACGGTAACCCCGCTTCGTTCCAGGTGTCGGCGAGCCAGACCCAGATCGACAACCTCGATTTTTCTCTTGTTACCGCGTCCTGCAACCCCTCTGGCTCTCTCGGCGTTGCAATCATTGTCAACACCCTGAGCCTGAACCCGAGCGGCTCATTCTCAACCACCTATTCCGAGGTCATCGTCGGCGTGACCTACACGATAACGTTCGAGGGTAACTTCCATGGTGTGAACTCAGCCGGTGCTTCCCGGGCTGCCGGGTCTTACCTCGTCACAGGGACCTACACGCACAACGGGACGGTCTACAACTGCACCACCGGCAAGGAGCCGTGGTCTGCTCATCGCACCGGTCCGTGAGGTGTTGGATTTGTCGGCAGAATTGCGATGTCTTGTCGGATCGTGCATTGACGGCCTGGGCGGGATGTGCCGATCCGGAGCGGAGGTTGACCGCAAGTGCGATACACCCACGGTTTCCGGTACTCGGGGATCCCGACTCCACCGGACCGTGGGCGTGACACCGGGGCCGCGGGTCGTCCGTCGGCTCCGGTGTCGCGCCCGGTATTGGTCAGGTTAGCTGGCTCCCGCCACAAAGGCAGGCGGCAATCTGCACGTCGCGGAGCGAGTACGCCGGCGTCCAAGGCGGCGGTGATGAAGCTGTGGCGCAGCGAGTTCGGAGATGTGCTTGTTGGTCCCGGCCCGCTTGGCCAGATTGTTCACGATTCGGGTGGCGGCGTGGCGGTTGAGGCGATTGCCGGCCCGGGCTCAGAAGAAGCGGCCCCGTCTTGCGTTCCCCGGCCGCCAGGTCGACGGCCCAGGCCGAGGCGAGGTTGTGTTCCGGCGCGACTCGATGGTTGCCAGGCGGTTCCACACCGCCAGCACTCCGGGTCCCAGGTCATCCGGCAGCAGTGGTTCGGGTGTGCCCGGGGGACCTCCGTCGTCCTCTACACCATCGTCGGGGGCGGCCATACCTGGCCCGGTGCCGACCCGAGACGGGGGGTCGGGCTCACCACGCAGCAGGTCAGCGCCTCTTTCGAGATCCTGTCGTTCTTCAACGGATTCCGGAGTTGATGCGGCTCGGGGCTGCGATCGTATCCACCCACTCCGCATGTGGCCGGTCGAAAATAGAGAACCATGGCGCCCACCCGCCGACCTCCGTGCCGCAACAGCGTCGACTCCGCCGCGGGGGTGCTCAAACGGTTCATCGAGGCCATCGAATCCGGTGAGCTGATGGACGTGACACCACAGGACGCCGTCGTGGTCCGTCGCCTTCAGGGCGAGTTGAGCGCTCTCGAATCGGTTTCGGGCCGCTCTCGCCGGGGGTCTGAGCCCGGGTAGGGATGTGTCGTAGCCGACGCGTTGGCGCGACACCGTCCATCAGTGGCCGTCGGCGATCAGTTCGTATCGGCGCGTGCCGCCTTCCAGGGTGAGAGATCGAGTCCGGGATAGCGGCCGGCCACTCCGGCAAGTGTCTGCTCGGTCCAGAAGGGATGGCCCGGCGCCGGGAACCCGAGGGCCGTCAGCTGCCTCGGAGTGGCCTGTTGCACGAAGTTGTGCCACTCCATCGAGAACCCCTTGAACGGCCACGCCTGGTAGCCGCCCCATTCCATGAGGGCCGGCTTGTACGAGACGTGCAGCATGAAGCGCGCTTGGGCCGGATCGGCGAAGTCCACCGATCGGTGGTACACGTCCGGGCGGTAGACGACGACCGAGCCGGCCGGGGCCGAGGCATCACCGGGGTCGTCGTAGAGGTCCGCGTACTCCCGGAGGTTCAGCGTGTGCTCTTCCACGGGGACCTGGCGGGTGCGTGCTCGCGACACGAAGCGTGTGGCGCCGTTGTGGGGGCCCACGTCGTTGAGGTAGATGAACGTCTCCATCTGGTGGTAGCCCGGTTCAGCTCTGGGCACCGTGAGGGTGTGGTTCGGGTAATCGGTGTGGAGGAGCTGGTTGTACTCCGACGGTTGCCCGGCGTACTTGGCCGTAGCGATGGCCAGGTAGAGACGGACGTCGTCGCTGCCCAGCAGCTCCTGGGCGAGGTCGATCATCAGGTCGCTCACCACCAGGCGGTTCAGCGAGCGGCTCCGGAAGGGGAATTCGGGCCAGGAGGTGTCCCACGTACGCCATCGTTCTAGCGCGCCGTCACGGTCGGCCGCCATCTGTTGCGCGTCCGGGAACAGCCGTCCGATGGCGTTCTGCGCGGCGATCAGGTCCTCTTCGGGCACGGCACGCTCGAGCACGCACCACCCGTCTTCGGCCCAGGACCGCCGCTGCTCCGAGGTCACGACGCCGCTCACCGCGACAGGGTACCTGCGCGGCTGCGAGCGCACCGCCGCCCGCGCTGTGCTCGGCAGGCTCGGCGATCAGGTGCTGGTGGCCAGGTGCTCGTGCACGGACCGGACCGCGCTCGATCCCTCGCCCACGGCTGACGCCACACGCTTCAGTGATCCGTGGCGCACATCGCCTGCTGCGAACACCCCCATGGCGGAGGTCTCGAACGGCAGCGGGT
Source organism: uncultured Acidimicrobiales bacterium (assembly GCA_963810195.1). Taxonomy (GTDB): domain Bacteria; phylum Actinomycetota; class Acidimicrobiia; order Acidimicrobiales; family UBA8190; genus Chersky-840. Next base: position 14,939 of record CAWEMO010000005.1, read on the forward strand.
CGCGTCCTGCGAACGGCGGGGCGGCGTTGTCCCCGTCAAAGAGGTCGCGGTCGGTCAGGATGAACCCGCGGGGGTCGAGCGCCACGCAGTCCTCGAGCCACGAGGTTGCAGGCTCCGCCCCGATGAAGCAGAAGAGCCCCCGGCAGGCGACGGTCTTGGTGGAGTGTGTCGGGGTGTGCTCGAGCGTCACCTGCTCGAGATGGCCTCGGCCGGCGACGGCGCGCACCTCGGTATTGGCCAGGACCTCGATACGCGGGCTGCTCACGATCCGCTCGATCAGGTACCGGGACATCGTGTGTGACATATCGTCCCGCCGGATCGCGATGAGCACCCGGCAACCTTGCTGGCTCAGGTAGATGGCGGCCTGCCCAGCGGAATTCCCCCCACCGACGACGATCACCTCGCTGCCCATGCAGATCCGCGCTTCGAGGTCGGTGGCGGCGTAGTAGACGCCTGCCCCTTCGAAACGCCCGAGATCGTCCACCGCCAGCCGGCGGTAGCGCGCGCCGGAGGCGACGATCACCGCTCGGCAGGGGATCTCACTCCCGTCGGCCAGTGTGATGACGTGGAACCCGTGCTCGGGACGAAGCCCTGTCGCTTCGCACGGGGCGTTGAGGCGCGCCCCGAGACGCTGGGCCTGCATCGCGGTCCGCGACGCGAGATCCTCCCCGGAGATCCCGTTGGGGAACCCCGCGTAGTTCTCGATGCGCGAGCTGGCCCCGGCCTGCCCGCCGATGGCCACGGCGTCGAGACACAGCGTGTTGAGGCCTTCCGACGCCCCGTAGACGGAGGAGGCCAGCCCGGCGGGGCCCGTACCGATCACGACGAGGTCGAACAACATGCCCGGAACCGGTCGAAAAGTCAGGCCCAGGAATTGCGCGAACTCCCCGGGCGACGTGCGGCGCAGCACCGCCGTCGACGTGATGACCGCAGGCGTGTCGGGTGGGCGGAGCCCCATGCCGGCGAGTAGGACATCGGGGTCGGGTACGTCTTCGAGGTCGACCCATTCGTGGGGCAGGTGCGAGCGGGTCGCGAATGCCCGTAGAGCCAGGGCCTCGGGGGAGTAGCGGGACCCGACGATCCGAATCGCACGAGCCCCGTCACCCTGGCGCAGCCGCTCGCGGCGGCCGCTGAACGCGTTGAAGATCAGGTCGGCGATGTCGGGTTTGGCGCTCATGAGGCGCCGGAATTCGTCCCGTCGGATGTGCAGGACGCGCCCGTCTTCGGTGACTCTGGCGGTCAGGTACGGGCGCTGGCCGGTGAGGAGGTTCAACTCGCCCAGGAACGTCCCCGTCCTGTCGTAGGTAGCGATCACGGCCTCCCCGTCGAGGTCGAGGCGGACGATCTCGATCGTTCCGCTCAGGACCACGAAGAAGTCGTAGGACTCGTCTCCCGCCCGGTACAGGACTTCCCCGGCTTGGACAGGATGCTCCTCGCCGAAATCCGCCAGCTCGGTGAGTGCGGCGGCGTCCAGCGCCGGCGCCACTGCGGTGTCGTCGGGCCCATGCGTGGCCGAGGCGTCGGTCATGGGATCCTCACGGCTCGGGCGCCAGGCGGGCGGAGTCGGCGTGGGGCGGATCGAGGACGCTCCGCAGCACGGCCGTGGCGCTGGCGCCGGCGGCACGTATGGGCTCGATGCTCTTCATGGCTTGGCTGAGCATAAATGCCCCCTCGAGCAAGGAGATGAGGGTGAGGGCGAGGAGTCGCGCCTCTTCGCCTGGGATGTTCGCAGCTTCGAGGCGCGCCGTGCAGGCCTCGATCCAGGAGGTGAAGACCTCGGAGGTGGCGGATCGAAGCGCCTCGTTCGTGCTCGCCACCTCGAGCGCCACCGTCGCGATGGGGCAGGCGACGGCGAAGCTCGTTTCCTCCAGCGTCCTCGCCGCGCCGTCGAAGACGGCACTGACGCTGCTCATCACGTCCGGGGCGTCGTCCCAGATCGTCTCGACCAGAACCCGGTAGCGGGCACCCGAATCACGGATCGCCGCCATGGCCAGCTCATCTTTGCCCCCGGGGAAGTAGTGGTAGAGGGAGGAGAACGGGGCGTGTGCCTCGGCCAGGATCTGCTTGATCCCGGTCCCCGTGAGGCCCTGGCGTTGGAGCAAGGCTGCGCTCGCTTGGACGAGGCGGTCTCGTGTGCCGGTCACCGGGGCTCCTCCCTGGGACGTGCTGCGCCCTGGTGACGCGCTTGCGGCCAGGGCGCCAGCATCGCTAGCTTCGATTGGATCGATCTATCCATAATGGCAGGTGAAAAGGGACCGTTCCAGGAGATCGGAGAAAGGAGCCGGCTGTGTACAAATCGGCGGTCCGGCGGATGATCCGTCGTAATGTCGAAGCCCTGCGCCGGGGCGATCCGGGCCCGCTGCTGGCGGGGTACGCCGACGACGCGGTGCTCGTGTTCCCCGGAGACAGCTCGTGGAGCGGGGAGCACCGGGGAAAGCGTGCCATCGAGGCCTTCCTGCACCGCTTCCTCGAGGTCGGGATCGTCGGAGAGGTCCACGACATCCTCGTCAACGGCCCACCGTGGCGGACCACGGTATGTGTGCTGTTCTCGGACCGGGCGGTCGACCGAACCGGCGCCACGGTCTACGAGAACCGGGCGGTCCTCTTCGGCCGGATCGTGTGGGGAAGGATCGTGTACCACGAAGACTTCGAGGACACCCAGAAGGTGGAGGCGTTCGACCGGTACCTGGCCGGAGTCGAAGCGGCGTCGCCTTCGGGGCCCGGCTCCGGGTCGACGGGCCGTCCCGAGCCGGGGGCGTCGCCGGGACGGGTCAGCTGATCGTGGACGGGCGGCAGCTGCCCGGTGGCCAATTCCACAGCTGCAGGATCCCGGCGGGCACCGCGATCGGGCAGGTGCTCCCGTCGGGGGTGCCGGCGAGCCCGACCGCGAAGGCCTTCCACGGCCCGTCCGCGGGCCGGTCGAAGAGGAGGTACGCACCGTCGTCCTGGGCCGAGACCTGCGCCGGCGTCGAGGACGGGCTCGGAATGAGGGCGGCGCCTGCCCAGTACGTCCCCGTCGAGGCGTCGTACGCGTAGTACGTCTCACCCGGGGCGAGGCCCGTGTAGTCGGAGGGGGGAAGGCTGTTCAGCGCGGCGCCCGCCGCGACGAGCTCCGACCGGACCTGGTTCGTCACGACCAGGTTGGAGGTCGCGGGGAGCGAGGTCGTCGTTGCCGGGGTGGCGCCGCTCGACGTCGATGCGGGACGCGACGTCGTCTCGCGCGCCGAGCTGCCCGCCGGGCCGGCCGAGCAGGCGCCCAGCCCGAGGGCGCCGGCGACAACGACCGCGGCGAGCCCAAGGTGCCGCCGCGGTGAGGCGTGGATCAACACCTCACGCGCGGGCGCTGTCGACGGCGGGTGCGGCCTGTGCCGTGGCCTTCGGATAGATGACCAGATGGACGCCCGCCGCCACGACGCCTCCGACCAAGGGCGCCACGATGAACAGCCAGACCTGGTGCAGAGCGGTCCCGCCGAGGATGAGGGCCGGCCCCAGGCTGCGGGCAGGGTTCACCGACGTACCGGTCACGGGAATGCCGATGAGGTGGACCACGGTGAGCGTGAGCCCGATCACCATGCCGGCTGTCGCCGCGTTCCCGATCTTGCTCGTCACTCCCAAGATCACGAACACGAAGAAGGCGGTGAGCACGACCTCGGCGAGGAACGCGCCCCCGGCGCTGATGTGGATGTGACTCGCCGCCCCCCATCCGTCTGCTCCGAGCCCGGTCCTCGACCTGCTGTAGAGCGGAGAAGCACTGAAGGTGCCCCACAGGAGCAGGGCGCCCAGGATCCCCCCGACGAACTGGGCGACCCAGTAGCCGACGGCGTCGGCCAACGGGATGCGGCCGGCCGCCAGCGCGCCCATGGTGACGGCGGGATTCACATGGCATCCCGAGATCGGGCCGAGCACATAGGCCAGACCCAACAGGGTGAGCCCGAAGGCCAGGGCGGTGGCGACCACACCGGCGGCGAAGCTGGTCCCGGTGGCGTCGAATCCAAAGGAGAGTGTTGCCACCCCCACCGCGAAATAGACGAGGACCAACGTCCCCAAGAGCTCGGCAGCCAATTTTCGAGGCATCGAATTCCCCCTTCGAGCGGACGCTTCCTGAGGCTAATTCGTCGCCTTGCCCCGTGCGCGGGACACGCTGCGGGACCGCCAGGTCAGCGCCCGCCCGCGTCGACGAGTTGGTATCCGACTCCGGGATTGGTGCGCAGGAGCTCACCTTTCTCGTCGCCGAGCTTCTTGCGCAGGCGGTACACGTACACCCGCAGGTACTGCGTCTCGGTGCCGTAGTGGGGTCCCCACACGTGCTCGAGGATCATGCGGTGCGTGCAGATCTTGCCGGCGTGACGGGCCAGGAAGACTAGGAGGGCGAACTCGCGGGTTGTGAGGTCGACGGAGTGGCCGTCGAGCCGGGCCTCGTGATGGACGAGGTCGAGCTCGAGCGGGCCCACCGAGATCTCCTTGGTCTCCTCCTCACCGAGCTCCGAGGCACGGTGGCGCAGCGCGACCCGGAGGCGGGCGTCGAGCTCGCCCATCCCGAACGGCTTGGTCATGTAGTCGTCCGCCCCCCCGTCGAGGGACGCGATCTTCCTGTCCTCGGTCCCGTCGGCCGACAGCACGATGATGGGCACGTTGCTCCACTGCCGGATCCGCCGGCACACCTCCATGCCGTCGAGGTCGGGCAGGCCGAGGTCGAGGACGATGATGTCGGGGGCACCGATAGCCGCTTGGGAGATGCCCTGTTCGCCTGTGGAAGCCACGAGCACGGTGTGTCCGAGCGCGCTGAGCCCGATCCTCAGGACGCGCAGCAATGCCTGGTCGTCGTCGACAGCGAGGACGGTGGCCACTCAGTGCACGACCGCGGTGACCTGTGCGGGCGGGAGCGTGAAGCAGAAACGGGCGCCCCCGCCCGGGACGTCCTCGACCCAGATCTGCTGGTCGTGCGCCTCCACGAACGCCTTGGCGATCGACAGGCCCACTCCGGTGCCTCCCGAGTTCCCGCTGCGGTTGAACATGCGGAAGACGTTGGTCCGCTCCGCCCGGGGGATGCCCGGGCCCTTGTCCTCCACGGCCAGCTGCACCAGGCCATCACCACGGAGGCACGCGGAGACGGTGATCGACGTGTGCGGCGGCGCATAGCGGGCTGCGTTGTCGAGAAGGTTGGCCAGCACCTGCCCGATGAGGAGGTGGTCGACGTCCACGAGTGGCAGGTCGTCGCCGATGGCCACCGTGACCGGGGCGGTGTCCCCGGAGTGGCCGATGCCACGCAGTGCGTCGGCGACGAGATCGCCCACCGAGATGGGTTGATTGCGCAATTCGAGCGCACCCGCCTGGACGCGCGACAAGTCGAGCAGGTTGGTCACCAGGCGGTCGAGGCGATCTGTCTGATTGTCGATGAGCTCGAGCAGGAGCTCACGGTCGGCGAACGCCACGTCCGCTTCGGTGTTGCGCAGGGTGGATGCCGACGCTTTGATCGTCGCCAGCGGAGTGCGCAGGTCGTGGGACACCGCCCCCACCAGGGCCCGCTGCAGGCGGTCGACCTCCTCGAGCAGCTCCGTGCGCAGCGCCTGCTCACGGAGCTGAGCCCGCTCGAGTGCCAGTGCCATGTGATTGGCGAAGGTGTGCAGGAGCTCCTGGTCGTAGCGGGTGAGCTCGGCACCCCACATGTGGAGCAGGCCGATGGGACGGCCCATCGCACTCAGCGCGACCGTGTGGGCCTGGTCCCGCTGCGATGCCGTGGAGGCCCCCAGGCTGACGGGCGTCCCGGGGGCCGGCACCACCTGGTGGAGCTCGGCATCCGACAGCGGCGCCCCGGCCGAGGCCACCACTTCCAGGCGCGCTTCGACCGGGAGTACCAGGGCCACACTGCGCAACGCGAACGCCTCGTAGACGGTGGACACGATGAGCTCGAGGACCTCGGGGAGCTGACGGTCTTCGATGAGGAGGTCCGTCAGCTCGAACAGCCGCCGGATGGCCCGCTCGTGCTGACGTGCTTCGGCGCGCGCCGTCTCCAACCGGGCCACGACGCTCGCCACGAGCAACATCACGGCGATGTAGACGCCGAGGGCCACCCAGTTCTCGCTCACCCCCACCGACAGCGTGTAGTAGGGCGGGATGAAGAGCAGGTCGTAGACCAGGAAACCGGCGATCACACCGAAGACGCCGGCCGTGAAGCCCCCCAGGACCACCCCGATGACGACGGGGACGATGAGGACGAGGGCGGTGGTGGCGATGCTCAGGTGGCTCCGGAGCGGCAGCATGCCTGCCGCCAGGACGGCCATGGCGACGAGAGCCGCGACCGATCCCACTACCCCCCGTCGCCGTGCTCCCATGGGTTCGACCTCGTATCCCTCGCCCTTCCAAGATACCGGTGCCCCGATGGCTCCTGGGCACCCGGGCACCAGGCACAATGGGGCGCATGACCGATCCAGGCACGACCGAGCACCTCGAGCCGGTCGAGTCCGACGCGGTCGGCCCCACGGGCCGGTTCCGCATCTACATGGGAGCGGCCGCCGGGGTCGGGAAGACCTTCGCCATGCTCGACGAAGGGTGGCGCCGGCACCGGCGCGGCGCGGACGTGGTGGTCGGCTTCGTCGAGACTCACGGGCGCCCCCGCACGGCCGAGTTGATCCGGGACCTCGAGGTGATCCCGCGCAAGGTCGTCGCCTACCGCGGATCGCAGTTCGAGGAGATGGACGTCGACGCAGTGTTGGCCCGCCACCCCGAGTTGGCGCTCGTCGACGAGCTGGCGCACACGAACGTCCCCGGCGCCGGAAGGAACGAGAAGCGCTGGCAGGACGTCATGGAGCTCATCGACGCCGGGATCGCCGTGATCACCACCGTCAACGTCCAGCATCTCGAGAGCATCGCCGACGCCGTCGAGCGTATGACCGGCACACGGGTGCGTGAGCGGGTGCCGGACTGGGTGGTGCGGAGAGCGGACCAGCTGGAGCTGATCGACTCGTCCCCCGAGGCACTCCGGCGGCGCATGGTGCACGGCAACATCTACCCGCCGGAGAAGGTGCCTGACGCGCTCATGCACTTCTTCCGCACCGAGAACCTCGTGGCGCTGCGCGAGCTCGCCCTTCGTTTCGTGGCGGACGAGACCGAGGAGGAGCTCCTCGCGTACCTCCGCGATCGGCATCCCGACGCACTGTGGGAGACGAGAGAACGCATCATGGTGGCGGTCACCGGGGCGCACGGCACCGATGCCGTGATCCGCCGGGCCGCCCGCATCGCGGCGCGGACCAAGGCGGACCTGCATGCCGTCCACGTGGTGGCCAGCGAGCAGGCACAGCGGAGTTCGTCGGACGGGCTCGAGGTGCTGCACAAGCTGGCCGACGATCTCGGGGCCGAATGGCACGTGCTCAATCGCGACGAGCCGGCTCGCGCCCTCGTGGACTTTGCCCGGGACCATCAGGTCACCCAGATCGTGTTGGGGTCGAGCCGCCGCAGTCGCTGGGAGGAGCTCACCAAGGGCTCGGTGGTCCAACGCGTGTTGCGCTTCGCGGCAGACTGTGATGTCGACGTGCACGTCATCGCCCGGCGCGACGTAGAGCTTGCGGAAAGCTCCGAGCAAGCCGAATAGGTCGCTCAGTCGAGCGGCACCTGCCAGACCAGCCGCGTCCCCCGTTTATCCCCTTTCCCCATCGTCATCGACCCACCCCTGGCCTCGGCCCGGGCGCGCAGGTTCGCAAGCCCGCTCGAGCGGGTGGTGGCGACCATGCCGACGCCGTTGTCGGTCACCGTGATGGTGAGCCCGTCGTGGACGTCGACGCGCACCTCGACCCGTGACGCCTTGGCGTGGCGTGCCGCGTTGGAGAGCCCCTCGCGCACCACGGCCAGCGTATCGGGTACGAGGTCCTCGGGAACCTTCGTGTCCACCGGGCCGTCGAAGAGCAGGCGGGGTTGGAACCCGAGGCCCTGGGCGGCCAGCGAGGTGACGTCGAGCAGGCGTGCCCGGGTGCTGGTCCCCGATCCGTCACCAGTGCGAAGCGCCAACGAGAAGATGGTCGAACGCACGTCGCGGATGGTGGCGTCGAGCTCTTCGATCGACTCACCGATCCGGTCGAGGGCCACCACGTCGGTGATCGAACGGGATGCCGCCTGCAGTGCCATGCCCACGGCGAAGAGCCGTTGGATGACGTGGTCGTGCAGGTCCCGTGCGATTCTCTCCCGCTCGCTCAGGACGGCCAGCTGTTCGCGGTCGCCATGGGCGCGGTCGAGCTCGATGGCGAGGCCCGCCTGTTGGCCGAAGCTCTCGACGACCCGGATCTCCTCGGTGCTGAAGGTGGCGCGACCGGCCAGCCGGACGACGCCGAGCACGCCGTCGGTCCCGTGCAACGTCGTGATGGGGACGAGCAGGAGGGGGCCGATCGGGAGGGCGTCCTGATCGGTCGAGCGCAGGGTGGAGGGATCGGCGGCGAGCGACGAACGGCCCGAGGTGAAGACCCGTCCCGCCACGGAGTCCTTGATCGGGTAGCGCCGGCCTCGGAGCGCTTGGACCTCCGACCCGTGGGTCGCGATGACCTCCAGAAGGGAGTCGTCGTCCTCGGCCACGACGCTGATGGTGGCCCCGTCGGCATCGGACAGCTCCGACACCCGTCGGGCGACCAGAGCCAGCCATTGCTCGAGCCCGCCTCCGGCCAGCATCGACAGCCTGACCTCGGAGATCGCCCCCAGCCAGCGCTCGCGTCGCTGGCCGTCGACCAGGAGTCGCCGCAATTCGCGTTCGGCCCGCTTGCGCTCGGAGATGTCCCGCAACACCGCCGAGACCCCTGTGGGAGCGCCGGTGGGCTTTCGGATGAGCGAGAGCGATTCCGCCACCTCGATCTCGGACCCGTTCTTGTGGACGAGCACGGTGTCGAGGCCGGGACCGTGTGCACCGCGACGGACCTGTGCCATCTGCTCCTCGACATCGGTTCGGAGGCTCTCGGGGACGAGCAGTGAGAATGGCTCGCCACAGATCTCTTCGGCGCTGTATCCGAGGAGCCGTTCGGCCCCGGGGTTCCAGGTGGTGAGTGCGCCCTTCAGGTCCATGGACACGATGGCGTCCTCCGAGGACGACACGATGGCCGCCAACCACGCGCCCGCTTCCCATCCAGCACGCTGGGCCGTGAGGTCCCGGATCACGGCGAGCGTGCACGGTCCCCCGGGACCGTCGACGGGGGCAAGGCTGATGTCTGCGGGGAACTCGCTCCCGTCGAGGCGCTCAGCCCACAGCTCGGGGCCGGCCCCCATCGGCCTTGGGAAGGGGCGGGCGCCGTAGGCGGAGCGCTGTCCGGCGTGTTGGGCCCGGAACCGCTCGGGGACGAGGAGGTCGACCGCGACCCCTACGAGAGCACCGGGGGCGTAGCCGAACAGGGACTCCGCTCCGGCGTTGGCGGCCACGATCGTCCCGGTCGGATCGGCAACGATGGCGGCATCGGGGATCAGATGCAGCACGGTGTCGACCTGCTGGGCCCGGCCCGGGCCCGTTTCGTGGTGCTGTTCGACCGCGGCCGGGCGAGTCGACATGCCGATCAGCACCTTTGCCGTGACTGCACCGGATCCGATGCTAATGGCGCGGCCGGGGCGGAGCGTCCGTCTGTCCTCAGCGGGTCATGCGTCGCGGATCCCGTAGAAGGCCCGCTCCACCACCCGGCGGGCGCGTCGGGTGACCCGGCGGTAGTCGTCGCGTAGCGCCGAGGGTGTGGTGGCGAGGCTCCTGGCCAATCGCGACAGCTGGTCAGCCTCGGTCGGGAGGGCATCCCCCGGGGAAGCACCCCCCGGGAGCGCACCCACGAGGTGCCACCGGTTCCGGGTTCGTTCGCAGTAGCGGTATGCATCACGCAGCGCCACCAGGTCGCCCGGCTCGAGGATCCCGAGTTCACCGAGGGTGTCGAGGGTGGCGACGGTGCTCGTCCCCCGTACCTGGTGCCGGAGCTGAAGCAGTTGCACGGTCCATTCGATGTCGGACAGTGACCCGCGTCCGAGCTTCAGGTGGAATTGCGGGTCCTCGCGCGACGAGATCCGCTCGCGCTCGATGCGGGCCTTCATCCGCCTGATGGCGGCCACATCGACTTCGGTGAACGGCCTTCCCCACACGAACTCACCCGCCAGCGCCATGAACCGCTCGCCGAGGGCACGATCACCGGCCACGACGCGGGCCCGCACCAGCGCCTGGCGTTCCCAGGTCTCAGCCCAACGGTCGAAGTAGCGGGCGTAGCCGTGAAGGTCGCGTGCCAGTCGTCCCTGGCCGCCTTCAGGCCTCAGGCCGAGGTCGAGGGCCGCCACCCTCTGGGCCGGGCTCGGGCCGCGCATCAGGTGCAGGAGGGATTCTGCGACCGCATCGCCCGCCTCGCCGCCGCTGTCGTCGTCGTAGACGAGCAGCACATCCAGGTCGCTGGCATACGACATCTCCGCGCCGCCGAGGCGGCCCATCCCGATGATGGCGAATTGCACCTCGGGACCGACGACCTCGAGGCCAGCCTCGAGCAGCGCCTCGTGGAGCGCGGTGAGCTCGTGTCCGGTGTCGACCACGTCATCGATGTCGAGGAGGTCACGGGCTGCGATGCGGACCTGCTGGTCCTGGCGCATGCGCACCAGCTGTGCTCGGCGCCACGGCTCGTCGTCGTTGCGGTGCAACCGCTCACCGGCCTCGGCCACGAGGAGATCCCGCGGGGTCGGGGCGAGAGTGTCGTCGTCGCCGACGGTCGCGATGAGCTCGGGATTGCGCTCGATCGCCTCGACGAGGGTTCGGCTCGATCCCAGCAACAGGCACAGGCGTCGGGCGGCTTCGGGGGACTCGCGGAACGTCGACACGAGAAGTGAGCGATGGTGGGCGTGGACCACGAGATCCCGGAGCCCGAGGAGCCCGAGGTCAGGGTCCGGAGTGAGCGAAAGCCAGTCGAGCAGCAGCGGCAGGAGCTGGGCCATGAGCCGGGAGCTACGCGTCAGCCCGCTGGCGAGGTCCTCCACGGCGGCCCGTGTGCGCGCCGCGTCGGAGAAGCCGAAGGCCGCCAGCCGCTGCGCCACGGCCTCTGCCGACATGGCCGGGCGAGGGGTCTGCTCCCCGGGGGAGCCCGGCGGCTGTGTGGGCCCGGACGGTCCTTCGACCGTGGCGAAGGCCTCGAGCAGGGGTCGGAAGAAGAGCCGCTCGTGGATGGCCCGGACGTCGCGTTGACAACGGCGCAACGCGTCGTCGAAGCGTGTCGTGGCTGACGCCGACGCGTCGTCCTCGAATCCCAGCACGAGGGCGAGTCGTCGCCGAGCGGCCTCGTCGGCGGGTACCGAATGCGTCTGCTCTTCTTCGACGAGCTGCAACCTGTGCTCAACGGTCCGCAGGAAGCGGTACGCGTCACCGAGCGCAACGGCATCCTCGGCGGCCACGTACCCCGCCTCGGCCAGCTCGGCGAGGGCGCCGAGCGTCGAGCGCTCCCTGATTCCCGGGTCCCGGCGGCCGTGCACGAGCTGCAGGAGCTGCACCGCGAACTCGATGTCGCGGATGCCTCCCGGACCGCGTTTGACTTCGCGCGTGGCGAGCCCGCGCTCGCTCACCATCCCCTCGGTGCGGGCCTTCATCGACCGCACCGCCGCCAGCTCGTCCGCGCTGTAATTCCTTCCCCATACCTGCTCGATCGCGGCGCGTTCGAACCGTCGCCCGAGCTCGGTGTCGCCGGCGACGGCGCGTGCCTTCAACAGCGCTTGGAACTCCCACGTGGCGGCCCAGCGGGCCCAGTAGGCGCCGTAGCTCTCGAGGGATCTCGTGAGCGGGCCCGCCCTTCCTTCGGGCCGGAGGTCGGTGTCCACCCGGAAGCACAGGCGTGCCGTTTGCAAGATGCGCCGCGCCGTGTCCTCGTCGGGCCCGTCGGCGGAGACGAAGACGACGTCCACGTCACTGGCGTAGTTGAGCTCGCGCCCGCCCAGCTTCCCCATCCCGATGACGGCGAGGGGTCCTCCGTCCGCGAGCGAGACGGCTCCATCGAGCACCTGCTCGGCGAGATCGGCGAGGGCCGCCCCGACGGTCTCGAGCGTGTCGAGGCCGAGCAGGTCTCTCGCCGCGATGCGCAGGAGCTCGAGCCGCTTTGATCGCGCCAGCGCGGCGGGGTCCGAGGAGTCGATCGGGACCGGGTGCTCCAGGTTCTCCAGCACGTCGAGCGCGGCGCGGTCCACCGCACAGAGCCGACCCAGGGAGTTGCTGGCAGCGCACACGCCGACGAGCACCGCCGCCAGGGGCGTCGGGGTGGACCCCAGCACCAGCCGATCGACGACCTTGGGGTCTTCGTCTGCCATCCGGCGCAGGATCGCCGACGCCGTGTCCGGCGAGGCGGAGCGCCCCGCCAGCGCGACGAGCGCGGGCGGAAGTGGCGCCGGCGGGGGCGGACCGGCACCGCCCCGGTGATCTCCGGGTGACGGCGGGACCATCACCGCAGCATGCCAGGCCGCGCTCGCGGGGGGTGCCGATAGGATTTTGTCGTGTCCCACCTGCGTGTGGCCTTGTGCCAGCTCGACACCGTCGTCGGCGAGGTGGACGGCAACGCGGCGCGGATCATCGACTGTCTGGCGCGCGTCGAGGCCGAAGGCTCCGACGTAGCAGCCTTCCCTGAGCTCGCCATCACCGGCTACCCCCCCGAAGACCTGTTGCTGAAGCCGGCGTTCGTGGCGCACAACCTCGCCGCTCTGGAGAAGGTCGCCGCCGCCACCTCAACGTGTGTTGCACTCGTCGGGTTCGTGGACGTCGCAGGGGACGAGGATCTCGATCATGCCGTGGCCCACGCGGCCGGTGCGGGCGCCGTGGCTCGGGAAGCCGCCATCCGTGGTGCGCCGCGCCGGCTCCGCAACGCCGTGGCCGTGTGCGTGGGCGGGGGAGTGCTCGGGGTGTACCACAAGCGTCGGCTACCCAATTACGGGGTGTTCGACGAAGAGCGGTGGTTCGCGCCGGGCACGACCGATCTCGAGCTCTACGAAGTGGCGGGCGTGGCCCTCGGCGTCTCCGTCTGTGAGGACCTGTGGTTTCCCGACGGCCCGATCCCGCTGCAAGCCGCCGGTGGGGCCCAGCTCGTGGTGAACGTGAACGCATCGCCGTTCTCGATCGGCCGCGAAGCCGACCGCGTGGCCGTCGCACGCGCCCGCGTGGCGGAGTCCGGTTGCGCCATTGCGTACGTGAACCAGGTCGGTGGGCAAGACGAGCTGGTGTTCGACGGCGGTTCTTTCGTCATGGATGCCACAGGCGAGGTCCTCGGAGCAGCCCCGAGATTCGTCGAGGCCTCACTTCTCGTCGACCTCCCGGTCCCCTCCCGCGACCAGGGCAGAGCCCTTCCGGTGGTGTCGGTGAGCGCGGCACCGCGCGATCGTTCCGACCGGCGGGCGCCGCCACTGCCTCCGGCGCTCGAAGAGGCGGCCGAGGTCTACGAGGCGCTCGTCCTCGGGACGCGCGACTACCTGCGCAAGAACGGCTTCACCGACGCGGTGATCGGCCTGTCGGGGGGCGTCGACTCCTCACTCGTCGCCGCCATCGCCGTCGACGCGCTCGGTGCCGGACACGTGCACGGCCTCTCCATGCCGTCGCGCTACTCGAGCAGCGGGTCGGTCACCGATGCCACCGCATTGGCGCAGCGCCTCGGCATCGACATTCGCAGTGTCCCCATCGAGACCGTGCACGCAGCATTCACCTCGGTCCTGGCCGACGCGTTGGGTGAAGAACCCTCCGGCCTCACCGACGAGAACCTTCAATCCCGGATCAGGGGCGTGATCCTGATGGCGCTTTCCAACGCCCGGGGCTGGATCGTGCTCACGACCGGCAACAAGAGCGAGCTCGCCACCGGGTATTCCACCCTCTACGGCGACTCGGCGGGGGGTTTCGCCGTCATCAAGGACGTTCCGAAGACCCTCGTTTACCGGCTGTGCCGCTACCGCAACGCCCGTGAGGGCAAGGAGCTCATCCCCGAGTCGGTGCTCACGAAGGCCCCGTCCGCGGAGCTGCGCCCGGACCAGCGTGACGATCAGAGCCTTCCTGCCTACGAGGTTCTCGACCCGCTGCTCGAGGCCCTCGTGCTCAACGACCGGTCGATCGCCGACGTCGTCGCCTCGGGGTTCGACCCCGGCCTCGTGGTCCGGGTCGCCGCGCTCGTGGACAATGCCGAGTACAAACGCCGTCAGTCCCCGCCCGGGGTCCGGATCACCGCCAAGGCATTCGGCAAGGATCGGCGCATGCCCATCACGAACCGGTACCGGGACCCGGCGCCTGAAGCGTCGGCACCTGCGGGGGACGGTGTGGGCGCTGCGGGTGGTGCCGGTGCCGGAGACGGAGTGCTCCCGCGTGCCTGACCGTTTCGACGCGGCCGGCATGGCACTCGGCGGGGCCCTCCACGGTGCCGACGGGTCGGGGGTGCCGGCGTTGCCGCTCCACTCGCAGGCGCGCCTCGTCGGGTCGTACCGGTGGCTGGAGCGCCGTCTCTTCGAGGTGCTCGGATCTTGGGTGGCGTCGGAGCCCGTGCCCGAAGCCCAGATGCTCTTCGACGTGTACAGCCAACAGCACGCCTGGCACGCGGAGCTGTTCGCGGACCGGCTTCCGGCGCTCGACTCCGTCGACCCGGACTCCCTGGTGCTACCGCCCAGCGCCGAGGTCGACCGTATGTGCGCGGTCCTGGCCGGAGCCATGCCCGCCGGCGACGGCTCCTCCCCCGGTGGCGGCCTGATCGGGCCGGGCGACGGCTCGGCGGTCCCCGCCGGAGGCACGCTTCCGCGCCTGGTCGGTGTGGGGAGGGTCGTGCTCCCCCGGCTGGTGACCGGGTACAACCTCCATCTGCGTCGGGTCTCCGTTGTCACCGACGCGCCCATGACCCGGTGCCTCCGGTTGGTGCTGCGCGACGAGATCGAGCAGTGGCAGGCCCTCGAGGCGCTGACCCAGGCGCTGCTGCGGCGTCCCCACGACGTCGCCGTCGTCACCGCCCATCAACAGCGCCTCGAGGAGATGATCGCGGGAGCCGGTGCCGGCCTGGCGCCATGGCCCACAGGCCCCGACGTCTTCCGGTCGGGGCCCGAGCCCCCGACGGTGTGAGCCGGTCCGTCGCGCCATACGCGGGTCCGACGCCGTGGGTGCAGGCCGCTCCCGCTGCCCCCTGGTGTGCTTCGGACCAGGCCTTTGGCGCTGTCGACGGAGGAGATCGGACGGCTCGGGTCTTGACTCTGTCGGTAAGCTGATATCCACAGGTGACTTGCATAGATGGCCCTGGACGCCGGAACGAGCCGGCCCCAGCCGCAGGCCATGGTCGAGGCTTCCCGCCGGCAGTGAGCGCCGGAGGGTTCCGACGAAGGGTGAGACGTTGGCGAAGGAGCGCGTCGAACGCGACGAGGAGGACCTGGTCCGGCTGTACCTGACCGACATCGGCCAGTACCCGTTGCTCACCAAGGACGACGAGGTGCGCCTCGCTCAGACCATCGAAGGTGGTCGTGCCGCGGAGCTCGACCTGGCGACCAAGGTCAAGGACCTGACCCCCGCCAAGCGTCGTGAGCTGAAGCGGAAGATCCAGACCGGCGAGCAGGCCCAGCAGACGTTCGTCCAGTCGAACCTGCGCCTGGTCGTGTCGATCGCCAAGAAGTACCAGGCGTCGGGACTTCCCCTCCTCGACCTCATCCAGGAGGGGAATCTGGGTCTCATGCACGCGGTGGAGAAGTTCGACTGGCGCAAGGGCTTCAAGTTCTCGACCTACGCCACGTGGTGGATCCGGCAGGCCATCACCCGGGGCATCGCCAACACGGGGCGGACGATCCGGCTCCCGGTGCACGCCGGGGACACCCTGGCACGCGTGCAGAAGGCGCAGGCCCGCCTCGAGCTGAAGCTCGGTCGCCCCGCCACGCTGGCAGAGCTCGGGGACGAGGTGGAGATGCCCGAGGACAAGCTCATCGAGGCGCTGCGCTTCCGGGCCGAGCCCCTGTCGCTGTCCGAGCCGCTGCGTGAGGACGGGGACGCCGAGCTCGGCGACGTCGTCGAAGACCGCTCGGCCGAGTCGCCTTTCGAGGTTGCGGCCACGTCCCTGCTCCCCGACGAGATCAACCGGCTCCTGTCCCCCCTCGACGAGCGCGAGCGCGAGATCCTCCGCCTGCGATTCGGCCTCGACCGTGGCGAGCCCCGCACCCTCGAAGAGGTGGGCGAGCATTTCAACCTCACCCGCGAGCGCATCCGCCAGATCGAGGCGCGGGCCATGTCGAAGCTGCGCCACCCGTCGTCGGACACCGGGGCCCGGGACCTCCTCACCGTCTGAACACTGCGGGGTCTCCGCATCTCCCGGGTCGGAGCACTCCGGGTCTCGGCGGCCGTGTGGTCGTACCAGCACGATTCCCTGATCAACACGATTCCCTGGTCAAGGGCCCAGGACATCGGAGTCACACCACGTGGATAGGATCCAGCCCGTGAAGAAACTGCTGATCCTCGCCATCCTCGTCGGTCTGGGCCTCATCGCCGCCAAGCGGCTGCGCGAAGCCTGATCACCCCTAGGCGCGGGCCGTTCGGTGCCCGTGCCGCCTGACCAGCACGGCAGCGCCCGTGGCTGCGAGCGCCACCCCTGTCAACGCGGCCGCCGTCGGTAGGTTGGGGACGGGTACCCGGTCGCGGAGCCGGACAGGCCGATTGAACTGCAACGTCTCCCATTCCCGGTCGCGTGCCAAGCGCGCCAGCACGCGGTCGGGGTTGACCACCACGGGGTGCCCGACGGCTTCGAGCATGGGGACGTCGGTGTAGGAGTCGGAGTAGGCGTACGACGACGCCAGGTCGATCCCCTCGAACGTCGCCAGGTCGCGCATGGCCTCGGCCTTGAACGGCCCGTAGGCATAGAAGGCCATGTCACCGGTGTAGCGCCCGTCGAGGTCCACCACGGCGCGGCTGGCGATGGCGCCGTCCACACCGAGGTACTCGGCCAGGGGTTGGACGATCTCCTCCGGTGAAGCCGAGACGAGATACGTCTTGCGTCCCGATGCATGGTGCTGCTCGAGCAGCTCGAGTGCCTCTGCATAGATGATCGGCTCGACCACCTCGTCGAGGGTCTCGCGCACGATGCGCGATACCTCACGCTGGTCCCAACCCCGCGTGAGCTTGAGTACCGACTCACGGATGCGCGCCAGCTTCTGCTCGCTCGCACCGAGATGCAGGTAGACGAGCTGCGACGCCAGGGCCCGCACCACCGTGGCGCGTGAGATCAGACCCCCCCGGTAGAAATGGTGGCCGAAGGCGGCCATCGACGCCCGGGCGATGATGGTCTTGTCGAGATCGAAGAAGGCCGCCTCCCTGGCCGGGGTCTGTGCCTCCATGGTGGGGAATTGTACGGGGCAGCACCTGTCGCCGGGATCACCGGTGCCGAGATCGCCCGCCGGACCGGTGTCCAGAACGGGGAGCGGTCAGTCGCCTACCAGCAGTCGCTGCACCGACCTCTCCGCCTCCCCGGTCACGAGCACCATGACTTCGTCGCCGGCGTTGAGCACGGTGTCGCCGCGGGGGACGACGAGTCGGTCCCCGCGCACCACTGCCACCACCGTGGCGTCCCGGGGGAACCGGAGGTCGACCAGCGAGGTTCCTGCCGCAGGCGATCCGTCGGCCAGCGTCACCTCGACCAGATGCGCATTGCCCCGTTCGAACTGCAGGAGCCGCACGAGCGACCCGACCGACACCGCTTCCTCGACCAGCGCGGTCAACAGTTGTGGTGTCGACACCGAGATGTCGACTCCCCACGACTCGTTGAACAGCCATTGATTGTTGGGATGGTTCACTCTGGCCACCACGCGGGGCACGGCGAATTCCTGTTTGGCGAGCAACGAGATGACCAGGTTGTCCTCGTCATCGCCCGTGGCCGCCACGGCTACGTCCACCTGCGCCATGCCCGCCGCATCGAGGGAATTGACCTCGCACGCGTCGGCGGCGACCCAGGTGACCGCGATCGAGGACCGCAGGCGGTCGACGAGGTCGGGATCCCTCTCGATGAGCAGGACCTCGTGGCCGTTGGCGGCCAGGTCCTTGGCGATCGCGGTTCCCACACTTCCCGCCCCGGCGATGGCCACCTTCACCTTGTTGATCCCATCGACCCCGCCGGTCCGACAACGCTCGAAGGTCCCGCCGCGTCTGCCGGTCCCGCTGCGACCCAACCGGGGGGAGCGTCGCCACCGTCGAGCCGGCGCTCGAGATCACCGACGGCTTCTTTGAGCACCGCCAGGTGCAACACGTCACCCTCCTGCCCGACGAGGTCCTTCACCTCGAGCCGCGGCGTACCGGCCCGGGTGACCGCCACCACCTTCACCTTGCCCGGCATGCCGAGGTCTCGCAACGCCTTGCCGGCCCAGCTCTCGGGAAGGATGCGCTCGACCAGCACGAGCTGGCCCGAGGGATCGCTCCACTCGCCCACGACCGCCGCCGGGAGCAGCCGGTGCATCACCTGATCGATCGTCCACGTCACGGTGGCGACGGTGGGGATCCCGAGTCGCTGGTAGATCTGGGCGCGTCGGGGGTCGTAGATGCGGGCCACCACGTTGTGGATCCCGTAATTCTCCCGTGCGATCCGAGCGGTCAGGATGTTCGAGTTGTCCCCACTCGTCACGGCGGCCAGGGCGCTTGCCTGCTTCGCTCCGGCACGGTCGAGGTCGTCGCGGTCGAAGCCCGAGCCGACGATCGACGTCCCGGGCCAGTCGGCCGGCAGGCGGCGGAACGCGCGCGGGGCCTTGTCGATGATGGACACCGAGTGACCCTGCTCGACCAGGCCGATGGCGAGACCGGATCCGACTCGCCCGCAGCCGACGATGACGACATGCACCGGCTCCATGCAACTTGGCCCCGGGGCGCTGCGCAACACCGCACCACCGCCGCACGGAGGGCGGGATGTGCTTACCTGAAGGTGTGAGCGACGTTCCGGTGCCCAGCGCTGGCGCGGCCATTTCGCCTGGCAGCCACGCAGCTGCGGTCCCCTCCGTCGTGACTGGCGGTCTGCCACCCCCCGGGCGCAGCGTCGCCCCTGAGGCCCTCCCGTCGCCGGACTCGGTCGACTTGCCCGAGAACGTCCGCTACCGGCTCAAGAACGCCGTCCTCGGTCCACCGATCGCCTCGGAACGGCAGTCGGTGGAGCGGCTGGGCAAGCCCACGGCGCTGGCGGTCCTGTCCTCGGACGTCATCTCGTCCTCGGCCTACGCCACCGAGCAGATCCTGCTCCAGCTGGTGAAGTACATCGGGGTCGCCGCCTTCGCGCTGGTGGTGCCGGTCACCGCTGCCGTCGTCGTGGTCCTTCTCTTCGTGACGGCGTCGTACCTCGAGGTCGTGAAGGTCTATACGAAGGCGGGCGGCGCCTACGTGGTGGCGCGTGAGAACTTCGGCTTGCCGGTCGCGCAGATCGCCGCCGTCGCGCTACTCATCGACTACACGCTCACCGTGGCGGTGTCGGTGGCCGCCGGTGTCGCCGCCATGACGTCGGTTTTCTCCAACCTGACCCCCGCCAGGGTGTGGATCGCCGTCGGCTTCGTCATCCTCATCGCCTACGGCAATCTGCGCGGTATCCGTGAGGCGGGACGCACCTTCGCCCTGCCGACGTTCTTCTTCATGGCCAACATGGCGCTGCTCATCGTCGTCGGGTCGGTCAAGGCCGTGCTCGGCGACCTCCATGCGCATTCGCTGCACCACGGCGGTGCCATCGCCGTCGGGAAGCCCGGGAACGGCCTGCTCCTCGGCGCGTCGCTGTTCATCGTGCTGAAGGCGTTCGCGTCGGGCGGCTCGGCGCTGACCGGCACCGAGGCCATCTCCAACGGCGTGAGCGTCTTCCGGCCCCCCGAGTCCCGTAACGCCCGCATCACGCTGGTGATCATGAGCCTCATCCTGGGGTCGCTCGTCCTCGGCATCGCCGCGCTGGCGGCGATCGTGCACCCCGTGCCCTACGTCGAGGGGACCCCGACGGTGGTGGCCCAGGTGGCCAAGTACGTCTACGGGCCGGGTGCCTTCGCCCACGTGCTGTACGTGCTCCTCCAGGCGGGCACGATGCTCATCCTCGTCCTGGCCGCCAACACCAGCTTCACCGGGTTCCCCTTCCTGGCCAGCTTCGCCGCCGAAGACTCGTACCTGCCCCGCCAGCTCACCCGCCGGGGGCACCGTCTCGTGTTCTCGACGGGGATCCTGGTGCTCACGGTGGCGTCTATCGCCTTGCTCATCGTGACCAGGGCAGAGGTCGACAGCCTCATCCCGCTCTACGCCATCGGCGTCTTTACCGGGTTCACCATGGCGGGCGCCGGCATGGTGAAGTACCACCTCACCCAGCGCGAGCCGCGTTGGCGGCGCAGCACGGTCGTCAACGGGACCGCCGCCGTGCTGTCGTTCGTGGTGCTGCTCATCTTCGCGGTGACCAAGTTCGCCGAGGGCGCGTGGGTCGTCGTCGTCCTCATGCCGCTCGGGGTCCTCGTCCTGTTGCGCCTGCACCGGCAGTACGTCCAGGAGGACGCACAGCTCGAGGCCGGGGCCTCACAGGCCTGTGAGGCGCCCGTGCTCCGTAACCACGTGGTGGTGGTATTGGTGGACCGGATGGACCTGGCCACGGCGCGGGCCATCCAGTACGCCCGCACGCTGTCGCCGGACCATCTGCGCGCCGTGCACTTCGCGGTGGACCCCCTCGAGGCCGGCGCGCTCGAACACGACTGGGGCCGGCTCGGGCTGTCGCGCCTGCCGCTCGACATCATCGAATGCCCCGACCGGCGACTGGCGCGCGCCGCGTTGGAGCTCGCCGCACAGCTGACGCGCGGCGGGGACACCGAGCTCACGATGTTGTTGCCCCGCCGCGGCTTCGCGGCCGGGTGGCGGCGCCTGCTGCACGACCGCAGCGCGGACCGCATCGCCGCCGCGGTGGGCCACCTTCCGCACGTGAACGCCACCATCGTCCCGTTCCAGCTCTCCGCGGGATTGCGGCGCCGGGCGCGAGCCGAGGAGCCCCATGAGGCCTCTACCCGGCATGCGCGCGCCGCGGCCCGGTCCGGCGAGGAGGTCGGCCCCGCCGTGGAGGGGACGACCCCCATCGGAGAGGCCCAGTGGCGCCAGCGGGTTCGCGTGGGGGGCCGGATCCGATCGGTGCGGGTGCCCAGCGGTGGGGCGACGGCCAACCTCGAATGCACGCTCGTCGACGCCACCGGGGCGATCCTCCTCGTGTTCCAGGGCAGGCGTCGGATCCCCGGCATCCAGCAGGGAGCGCGCCTCGTGGCCCAGGGAATGGTCGGTGCCTGGGAGGGCCGCCTCGCCATCTTGAACCCCGACTACGAGCTCATCGCCGGCCCTGACACCAAGGAGGTCGACGTCGGGGTCTGAGGGTCTGTCCGCGCTGACCCCACGGAGCCTTCCTTGCCCGTCGTCGCGTGGAGTCGGTATCGTCGGCCCCCGTTCTTCGGGGGAGCGTCTCATCTCGAGGCTGCGCCCGACCCCGGGTCCGACCAACAGACCGAACCGAGACCTCGGCCGCCGAGGCTCGTTGCGGGCCCTCGGGCCCATGTGAAGGGAGCACCAGGTACATGACCCACTTCCTCGCCAGCGAAGGGGGGTATCAGAGTTTCGTCTTCTCGGGCACCGAGAAGACGTGGCTGGTGGTCGCCCTGGTCACCGCCATCTTCGGCCTCGGCGTGGGGCTCTTCCTGATGCGGGGTGTGCTGGCAGCAGACACCGGCACCCCGAAGATGCGTGAGATCGCCGCCGCCATCCAAGAGGGCGCAGTCGCCTTCCTCCGTAGGCAATTCCGGGCCATCGGGATCATCGTCGTGCCCCTGGCGGTGCTGATCTTCTTCACGGCCACGAAGGTCTCGAGGCCCAACGGCAGCATCGCCCTCTCGTTCGGCGCCGCGGGCGCCTTCCGGGTCCTGTGCTTCCTGGCCGGGGCCACGCTCTCCGGGCTCACCGGATTCATCGGGATGAGCCTGGCCGTGCGCGGCAACGTCCGGACGGCGGCGGCGGCACGCGACGGCAAGTTGCCCGGAGCGCTGCGGGTGGCCTTCCGCACGGGCGCCATCACGGGAATGCTGTGCGTGGGCCTGGGACTGCTCGGCGCCACGGTGATCGTCTTCCTCTTCCAGAACACGGCCACCGCGGTGCTCGTTGGCTTCGGCTTCGGGGCATCGCTCATCGCCCTGTTCATGCGTGTCGGCGGGGGCATCTTCACCAAGGCCGCCGACGTCGGTGCCGACCTCGTCGGCAAGGTCGAGGCGGGGATCCCCGAGGACGACCCTCGCAACGCGGCGACCATCGCGGACAACGTCGGCGACAACGTCGGCGACTGTGCCGGCATGGCGGCCGACCTCTTCGAGTCCTACGTCATCACCATCATCGCGGCGATCATCCTGGGGTACGCCGCATTCACGTCCCTGGGCGGCTCGTTCAAGGGCAACGCCGCCCGCGCCGTCGTGTTCCCCCTGATCGTGCCGGCCATGGGCATCGTGGCCTCCGCCATCGGCGTGTTCGTCGTGCGGGCCCGGGCCGGCGAGAAGTCGGCCATGGCCCCCATCAACCGCGGGTTCTGGACGGCTGCCGCGCTGACCGTGCTCGGTGCGGGCCTGGTGGCCGGTTTCTACCTCCACTACATGAAGGCGTTCTACGCGGTACTCACCGGCGTCGTGCTCGTGCTGGTGGCCAGTCAGATCACCGAGCACTTCACCTCGACCGAGCGCAATCCCGTACGCGAGATCGCCGAGTCGGCGCGCACGGGCCCGGCGACCACGGTGCTGTCGGGCATCTCCATCGGCCTGGAGTCGACCGTCTGGGCCATCCTCGCCATCGCGGTCGCCATTGCGGTATCGGTGGGCCTGGCCCACGGCAACATCGAGCTGACCCTCTACCTCGTGTCGCTTACCGGCATCGGCATGCTGTCGACGGCGGGCATGGTGGTGTCAGAGGACAGCTTCGGGCCCGTCTCGGACAACGCCGCGGGCGTGGCCGAGATGTCGGGAGAGTTCACCGGTGAGGCCGAGCGCGTCATGGTCAGCCTCGACGCCGTGGGCAACACCACCAAGGCCATCACCAAGGGTGTCGCCATCGGCTCGGCGGTCATCGCGTCGGTGTCGCTGTTCGGCTCGTTCGTCGAGACGATCGTGTCGCAGCTGGGCCTGCACGTCTCGGCCTCCAAGCTCTTCAGCATCCAGCAGACCCAGATCAACGTGGCCAACCCGACGATCTTCATCGGCCTGCTCATCGGCGGCTCGGTGGCGTTCTTGTTCTCGTCGCTCGCCATCCGGGCCGTGGGGCGCTCCGCCGGCACGGTGGTGCACGAGGTGCGGCGCCAGTTCCGCGAGCACCCGGGGATCATGGACTACACCGAGAAGCCCGAGTACGGCAGGGTGATCTCGATCTGCACTGCCGCCGCGCAGCGCGAGCTCGTGACACCGGCGCTGCTGGCGGTCCTCACCCCGGTGATCGTGGGGTTCGGGATCAACTACCTCGCCCTCGGTGCCTTCCTCGCCGCCGCCATCCTGACCGGGCAGTTGATGGCCAACTTCCTGTCGAACTCGGGCGGTGCGTGGGACAACGCCAAGAAGTACATCGAGGACGGCCACGAAGGGGGCAAGGGGTCGGAGTCCCACAAGGCCGCCGTGATCGGGGACACCGTGGGTGACCCCTTCAAGGACACGGCCGGCCCCGCCCTCAACCCGCTCATCAAGGTGATGAACCTGGTCTCTCTCCTGATCCTGCCGGCGGTGATCACCCTCCGGCACCACACCGGGGCGCGCCTGGGCATCGCCGGTGCCGGGGTCGTGATCCTGATCGCGGCCATCTCGTTCTCCAAGCGCAAGTCCGAGGGCTTCGGGGCCGAGGAAGAGGTCGATGCGGCCGACGAGCCCGCCGCGCCCGCCCCTGCGGCCATGGAGGCCTGACGGAAACCGGCGCCGGCAGGCGGCGGGACGGGGACATCGCCATGAAAACGCTGGTCACGGGCTCGGGGGACGGATCTCGCCCCGGCTGCTGTTGACACGAGCCGTGTGAACCCCCCACGCTCATCGACGACCATGCCAGCCTCCACCCGCTCCCGGTCCTCCGGCTCCCGCTCGGCGGGCAAGCCCCTCGTCATCGTCGAGTCCCCGGCGAAGGCCCGGACCATCGCGGCCCTGCTCGGGGGGGGATTCGTCGTCGAGTCGTCGGTGGGCCACATCCGCGACCTGCCCCGCCGGGCCGACGAGATCCCCTCCGCCTACAAGGGTGAGGGGTGGGCCCGCCTCGGCGTCGACGTCGACAACGGGTTCAAGCCGCTGTACGTGGTCGCACCCGAGAAGAAGTCGGTCGTGGCACGCCTCAAGTCATTGCTCGCCGACGCCAGCGAGGTCTATCTCGCCACCGACGAGGACCGCGAGGGCGAGTCGATCGCGTGGCATCTCACCGAGGTGCTCTCGCCGCGTGTGCCCATCAAGCGGATGGTGTTCCACGAGATCACCGCGCCGGCATTGCAGCGTGCCGTGGAGGACTGGCGCGACCTCGACCGCCGGTTGGTCGACGCCCAGGAGGCCCGCCGCATCCTGGACCGCCTCTACGGGTACGAGGTCTCTCCGGTCCTGTGGAAGAAGGTGATGCCCCGGCTCTCCGCGGGACGCGTCCAGAGCGTGGCCACCCGGATGATCGTCGAGCGGGAGCGGGCCCGGATGCGGTTCCGGGCCGGCACGTGGTGGGACCTCGAGGGAACGTTCGACGCGGAGGGCCAGACCTTCGTGGCCACCCTGGTGGCGGTAGGGGGGACGCCGGTGGCGACCGGGCGCGACTTCACCGAAACCGGGGAGCTCAACAAGGCCAGCGTGGTGCTCCTCGGCGAGCCCGAGGCCACCCGGCTCGTCCATGGCCTCGCCGGGCAGACCTTCACCGTGCGGGCGGTGACCGAGAAGCCCTACCGGCGCTCGCCGGCACCTCCCTTCATGACCTCCACGCTCCAGCAGGAAGCCAGTCGCAAGCTCCGTTTCGGGGCGCAGCGCACCATGCAAGTGGCACAGCGTCTCTACGAGCAGGGCTGGATCACCTACATGCGCACCGACTCCACGACCCTGTCGGACCAGGCGCTGACCGCGGCGCGGGCCCAGGCATCGGCGCTGTACGGGCGCGAGTACGTCCCCGATGCGCCCAGACGCTACGAGCGCAAGGTAAAGAACGCACAGGAAGCCCACGAGGCCATCCGGCCCGCCGGCGAGTCGTTCCGCACCCCCGACGAGGCGGCACGGGAATTGAGCGGGGACACGCTGCGCCTCTACGACCTGATCTGGAAGCGCACGGTGGCTTCCCAGATGGCCGACGCCACCGGGACCAGCGCCCAGGTCCGCCTGGTAGGCGTGCCTGCTCGGGGCAGCCTCCGTGACGAGGCGGAGTTCTCGGCGTCGGGGACCGTCATCCGATTCCCCGGGTTCCTGCGCGCGTATGTCGAGGGCACCGACGACGCCGATGCCGAGCCGGCCGAGCGCGATGTGCAGCTCCCGGCACTGGTCGAGGGCGACACGCTGTCGGCCCGGGACCTCCAAGCGCGCTCGCACACCACCCAGCCCCCGGCCCGCTACACCGAGGCCTCGCTCGTCAAAGCCCTCGAGGAGCTCGGGGTGGGACGGCCGTCGACGTACGCCAGCATCCTCGGCACCATCCAGAACCGCGGGTACGTGTGGAAGAAGGGCACCGCGCTCGTGCCGTCGTTCACGGCGTTCGCCGTCGTGGGACTGCTCGAGCGGTACTTCGGGGACCTCGTCGACTACGGCTTCACCGCCGCCATGGAGGACGACCTCGACGAGATCGCCGAGGGCGCCCAGGAAGTGCTGCCCTGGCTCACGCGCTTCTACTTCGGTGGGGACGGGAGCAACGGGCACGCCGCGAAGTCGGCGCCCGCTGTCGGGGCCGGGCCCGGTGACGCCGCGCCCCGGGAGCATCGTGGCCTCAAAGACGACGTGGCGTCGCACCTCGGGGAGATCGACGCCCGCGAGGTCAACTCGATCGCCATCGGTGAGGACGCCCAGGGGGAGCCGATCGTCGTGCGCGTCGGCCGCTACGGCCCGTACCTCCAACGCGGTGAGGACCGGGCGTCGATCCCCGAGGACCTCCCA
Source organism: uncultured Acidimicrobiales bacterium (assembly GCA_963810195.1). Classification (GTDB taxonomy): domain Bacteria; phylum Actinomycetota; class Acidimicrobiia; order Acidimicrobiales; family UBA8190; genus Chersky-840. The sequence goes on from CAWEMO010000005.1 coordinate 40,970, forward strand.
CCCGACGAGCTCACCGTGCAGCGGGCCGAGGAGCTCCTCGAGGCACCGTCGGGGGACCGCACGATCGGTACCGACCCCGACAGCGGGCTGCCGGTGCTCGTGCGCTCTGGCCGCTTCGGTCCCTACATCCAGCTCGGAGAGGCCGTCGAAGGTGGCGAACGTCCCCGGACGGCGTCGCTGTTCCGGTCGATGACGCCCGAGGACGTACGCCTCGACCAGGCGCTCGAGCTGCTCCGCCTGCCGCGTACCATCGGTGCCGACCCTTCCTCGGGCGAGGAGATCCAGGCTCTCAACGGCCGTTTCGGCCCGTACGTCAAGAAGGGCACCGACACCCGCAGCCTCGATACCGAGGAGCAGTTGCTCTCGGTCACCCTCGACGAGGCGCTCGCCCTCTTCGCGCAGCCCAAGACCCGCCGGGGGAGGGCGGCCGCGGCGCCGTTGCGTGAGCTCGGCCCCGACCCCGAGACGGCGGCACCGGTCGTCGTGCGCTCGGGTCGCTTCGGGCCCTACGTGACCGACGGCACCACCAACGCCTCGCTGCGCAAGGGGGACGAGCCCGAGACGATCACCATCGAGCGCGCCGCCGAGTTGCTCGCCGATCGCCGCGCCGCGGGACCGCCGGTCAAGCGCGCCGGACGGGCGGCGAAGGCTCCGAAGAAGGCGGCCAAGTCCGCCAAGTCCGCCAAGTCCGCCAAGTCCGCCAAGAAGGCCGCCACGGCCAAGAAAGCCACCGGGGCCAAGAAGACCGCCACGAGGGCGCCCGCGGCGAAGAAAGCCGCGAAGCCATCCGCCGTCGACAAGGCCGCCGTCGCGGACTCCGGCGACGCCGCCCGAGGCGCCTGAGACGGCGTGAGCGGGCGCGGCCGGCTCATCGCCCTCGAAGGTGTCGATGGTTGTGGCAAGTCGACGCACGCGCGGCGTTTGGCCGACGCCCTCGGTGCCCTGGCCACGGCCGAGCCCGGGGCCACCCCGCTGGGCGCGACGTTGCGGAGGCTCATGCTCGATCCCGGGCTGCCCCCGGTGTCCGAACGCGCCGAGGCGTTGCTCATGGCGGCCGACCGCGCCCAACACGTGGCCGAGGTGGTCCTGCCTGCGCTCGAGGACGGGCGGTGGGTCGTCACCGACCGGTTCTCGGCGTCGACCCTCGCCTACCAGGGCTACGGACGGGGCCTCGACCTCGAGGAGATGCGCCGCCTCGTCTCGTGGGCGGCAGCGGGAGTCGTCCCGGACCTGACCGTCGTGCTGGACGTCCCCTTGGCGGTGGCGAGCGACCGTCTGCACCGCGGTGGTGCCGAAGCCGACCGCCTCGAGCGGCTTGACTCGGGGTTCCACGAGAGGGTGCGCGCCGGATACCTTGCGCTGGCTGGGGCCGACCCCTCGACGTGGGCAGTCCTCGACGCCACCGGCGACGTCGATGCCGTCGCCGAGCAGGTGATGGCGGTGGTCGTCGAGCGTCTCGCACCGCTTCCCACCGTGACCCCATGACAGGTTCACCGGACGCCCCGGCACCCCGAGCCGTCGGGCTGTTCGCTGACGTCGTGGGCCAGTCCGATGCCGTCGCCCAGCTGCGCGCCGCGGCCCGGAGGCCAGTGCACGCCTATCTGCTCGTGGGGCAACCGGGGTTGGGTCAGCGTCCGCTGGTACGCGGCTTCGCCGCCGCGCTCTTGTGCCCGCAGGGAGGGTGCGGCGTGTGCGAGATATGTCGCCGAACCCTGGCCGGGGTACATCCCGATCTGGTGGAGATCGAACGGGCGGGCCCGTTCGTGACCGTGGACGATGCCCGGCGCGTGGTGCGGCTTGCCCAGCGGCGCCCGCTCGAAGGCCATCGGCAGGTGATCGTGGTGTCGGACATCCACCTCGCCCGGCTGGCCGCCCCCGTCTTGTTGAAGACGCTCGAAGAGCCGGCCGGCCAGACGGTCTTCGTCCTGCTCGCCGACGCCGTGCCGGCGGAGATGGCCACCGTGGCCAGTCGTTGTGTGCGTATCGAACTCCACCCGGTGCCCTCCGCCGAGCTCCGCGACTGGCTCGTGGCGACGGGCATGGCCGTCGAGCTCGCCGCCGAGCTGGCCGAGGCGGCGGGGGGCAGCATCGAGCGCGCCCGGTTGCTGGCGGACGACGGGGGATTCATCGAGCGACGCGAGTTGTGGCGATCGGTGCCCTCGCGCCTCGACGGCACGGGGTCGGCGGCCGCCTTGCTGGCCGCCGAGCTGCTCTCCTCGGCTGAGGATGCCCTGGAGCCGGTACGGGCCCGCCACCGCGCCGAGATGGAGGGGCTCGGCTCCGAGGCCGAGCAGCGGGGCGAGCGCGCCGTCCCCCGGCGCAAGGAGATCGAAGACCGCCAGCACCGGGAGGAGCGCCGGTGGCGGACCGACGAACTGCGGGCCGGGTTCGCGGTGCTCGCTGCCGCGTATCGCGACCGCCTCCTGTCGTTGGCGGCGCCGGACCCCATGCCCTCGGCCTGGTCGGGGAGGACCGAGGAACGCATACGCGAGCTCACCGGCGCCGTCGCCGTGGTCGAGCGATCCTCGGCGGAGCTGGTCCGCAATCCGAACGAGTCGCTGCTGCTCGAGGCGATGCTCGTCCGCCTTTCGGCTGTCACCGGCTGACGGCGGACGGCGTCGCGTCCCGGGCTGCGGAGGCTCGATGTCGGTCAGGTAGTTTGATCGGTCGCGTCGCCTGGGTAGCTCAGCTGGTAGAGCAGCGCATTCGTAATGCGCAGGTCAGGGGTTCGAGTCCCCTCCCAGGCTCCAGATTCCCGGCTCCAGAACTCCCGGCGTCGTCCCGTTTGGACGTGTTCTCCGCACCCTGGACGTTTCGAGTCGACAGCACCTACCCTGGAATTACGCGGCGGGAGGGGGCAGTCGCGATGTGGGGGGTGGGCTGGTTGGGTGGAGGATCGCTTCACGGCGCGCGCCCCAAGCACGCTGCCGCTAAGAAGAAGCAGCGCTTGGGTCCGGTTCAACGCGGTGTCACACTTCCCGGAGTGCGGCACCTTGTCGGGCGCCGCGGCGGCCTCCATTCCCGTCGACCGGTGCACCCGGTGGCGGTGGCGCCCGGCTCCTCGCTTCACGCTGTCGGGAACGGCCCCCGGCGGTGGCCCGCCGTGCGAGGCGGTGGCCCGCCACGATGGTTGGGCAACAAGCGGAGGCTCGTGGCACTGGCTATGACGGCCGTCGTCTTGGCGGGGGCCGAGCTCATCGTTGTGGCGAGCACGGCCGGCGCCGCCGCCGCTCCTGTCGGCACCCTCGCCTTCAAGGCCGCCGCCGGTACCACCACCCTGGCGGTGTCGCCCCAGCACGTGGGCGACCTCCTCGCGCTGGTGGTCAAGGTCGAGTCGTCCACGGTCAAAGCGTCGTCGGTCTCCGGCGGCGGGGTGAGCTCCTGGACGCGCGCCGAAGGCCCGTACGCCGGATACAGCGGTTATGACCTGGAGATCTGGACGGGCACCGTGAGCACGACGGGGGCGTCCACCGTCACGGTGGGCTTCTCGGGCAGCGTGACGTCGGTCTACACCGCGCTGGCGAGCCAGGAGTTCTCGGCTTCGGGTTCGAGCCCGGTGTGGACGGTCGATACCGGGGGCGGGATCTCCAACGCGTCGTCGACGACGACGACGTTCCCCAGCCTCACCCCGAGCGGGACGGGTGAGCTGTACTTCGGGTACGCCGCGGTGGCCAACACGGCGTCGGCGGGGACGACGTCCGGTTTCAGCTACGCCGCCACCTCCGATGGTGACCTCTCGGCCTACGACACGAGCGTGTCGGCTCCCGTGCAACCCACGGCCAAGCAGAGCCCGGCCGGCGTCTCGGGTGCGGTGGCGGTGCTCATCTCCGCCTCGACCACCACGTCGACCACTCCCACGGTCGCCGCGGTGAGCCCCGATTCGGGCCCCACGGCCGGAGGGACCTCGGTGGCCATCACCGGCACCAACTTCACCGGCGTCACCGCCGTCACCTTCGGTTCCACCGTGGCCACGGGCTTCGTCGTGAACAGCACCACCTCCATCACGGTCCCGGCCCCGGCCGCAGCGGCGGGAACGGTGAACGTCACGGTCACCGCGTCGGGGACCACCACCGCAACCAGCAGCGCGGACCAGTACACGTACACGAACACGTCCTCAGGGGGGACGGTCGCGGCTGTCGGCACCCTCGCCTTCAAGGCCGCCGCCGGTACCACCACCCTGGCGGTGTCGCCCCAGCACGTGGGCGACCTCCTCGCGCTGGTGGTCAAGGTCGAGTCGTCCACGGTCAAAGCGTCGTCGGTCTCCGGCGGCGGGGTGAGCTCCTGGACGCGCGCCGAAGGCCCGTACGCCGGATACAGCGGTTATGACCTGGAGATCTGGACGGGCACCGTGAGCACGACGGGGGCGTCCACCGTCACGGTGGGCTTCTCGGGTAGCGTGACGTCGGTCTACACCGCGCTGGCGAGCCAGGAGTTCTCGGCTTCGGGTTCGAGCCCGGTGTGGACGGTCGATACCGGGGGCGGGATCTCCAACGCGTCGTCGACGACGACGACGTTCCCCAGCCTCACCCCGAGCGGGACGGGTGAGCTGTACTTCGGGTACGCCGCGGTGGCCAACACGGCGTCGGCGGGGACGACGTCCGGTTTCAGCTACGCCGCCACCTCCGATGGTGACCTCTCGGCCTACGACACGAGCGTGTCGGCTCCCGTGCAACCCACGGCCAAGCAGAGCCCGGCCGGCGTCTCGGGTGCGGTGGCGGTGCTCATCTCCGCCTCGACCACCACGTCGACCACTCCCACGGTCGCCGCGGTGAGCCCCGATTCGGGCCCCACGGCCGGAGGGACCTCGGTGGCCATCACCGGCACCAACTTCACCGGCGTCACCGCCGTCACCTTCGGTTCCACCGCGGCCACGGGCTTCGTCGTGAACAGCACCACCTCCATCACGGTCCCGGCCCCGGCCGCAGCGGCGGGAACGGTGAACGTCACGGTCACCGCGTCGGGGACCACCACCGCAACCAGCAGCGCGGACCAGTACAGCTATGTCGCCGCTCCCACCGTCGGCTTGGTGGCCCCGAGTTCAGGCCCCACCTCGGGAGGCACGTCGGTGACTGTCACCGGCACCAATTTCACGGGCGTGACGGCGGTGAAGTTCGGTACCACCACCGCAGCGAGCTTCAGTGTCACGAGTACCACGTCGATCGCCGTCCCCGCCCCGGCCGGCTCGGCGGGCACGGTCGACGTGACCGTCGCAGCCGCGGGGGGGACGAGCGCCACGAGCACCGCCGACCAGTTCACCTACACGGCCTCCTCCGCCCCCACCGTGAGCTCGGTGAGCCCCGGCTCCGGGCCCGTCGCCGGGGGCACGTCGGTGACCGTAACCGGCACCGGCTTCACGAGCGTCACGGCCGTGAAATTCGGCACCGTGGCGGCCACCACCTACACGGTCAACTCCACCGCCTCCATCACCGTCAACGCCCCGGCCGGCTCGGCGGGCACGGTCGACGTGACCGTCGCAGCCGCGGGGGGAACGAGCGCCACGAGCAGCGCCGACCACTACACCTACGCCACCTCCGCCTCGGCGGCCATCAGCGCGGTCGGGAGCCTGTCGGACAGCTCCGCGACGGGGGTCACCACCCTGGCGGTGACACCGCAACACGTGGGCGACCTCCTGGCCCTCGTGGTCAAGGTCGAGTCATCGACGATCACCGCCCAGTCGGTATCCGGCGGTGGGGTGGGCAGCTGGACGCGGGCCGAGGCCCCGTACTCCGGCTACACCGGCCACGACCTCGAGATCTGGACCGGGACCGTGAGCACCACGGGGGCGGCCACCATCACCGTGGGCTTCTCGAGCAGCGTGAGCTCGGTCTACACCGGACTGGCCGCCCAGGAGTTCGAGGCGTCAGGCTCGAGCCCGGTGTGGGGGATCGACACCGCCGCCGGGATCTCCAACGCCTCGTCGACGACCGTGACCTTCCCCAAGCTGACGCCCAGCGGGACCGGGGAGCTCTACTTCGGCTTCGCCGCCGTGGCCAACACCGCGACGTCGGGGACCACGTCGGGCTTCACCTACCTCGCCACATCCGACGGGGACATGGCCGCTTACGACACCGGCGTCTCGGGGGCGGTGCAACCCACGGCCCCGCAGAGTCCGGCCGGCTTGTCAGGTGGTGTGGCGATCCTCATCACGGCATCGAGCACGCCCGCGCCTCCCACCGTTACCGCGGTCTCCCCCGACGCCGGCAACCTTGCCGGGGGATCCACCGTCACCGTCACCGGCACCAACTTCGTCGGGGTCACGGGCGTGAACTTCGGCACCGTGGCGGCGACAGGCTTCACCGTGACCAGCGCCAGCTCGATCGTGGCCACCGATCCGGCCGGATCGGCCGGATCCGTCGATGTCACGGTCGCCACCTCGTTGGGCACATCGGGCACGAGCCCGGCGGACCAGTTCACCTACTCCGCGACTTACGTGCCGCCCGCCAGTCTCATCCCGCTCGGGGTGTACCCGCCCGAAGGCGGAGGTGACCCGGCGGGGATCGCCAGCTACGCGCAGGCCACCGGCACTCATCCCACGCTCGCGCTGGACTTCCTCGACAAGAGCGACGGCTGGGCCGGGATGGACAGCGCCAGCGGGATGCAGGCGTGGACCGGCTCGGGCTATCGCCTCGTGCTCGCGGTCCCCATCATTCCTACCAACTCGAGTGGCACCGCGGAGGGAACCTTGGCGACGGGGGCGACAGGTGCCTACGACCAGTACTTCACGACCCTGGCCCAGAACCTCGTGCAGATGGGTCTCTCCAACGCCATCTTGCGAATCGGGTGGGAATTCAACGGGAACTGGTACGCGTGGAGCGTCGCCACGTCCACCGACGCCGCCAACTACGTGGCCTACTGGCAAAAGATCGTGACGACCATGCGGGCCGTGCCCGGCCAGCAGTTCAAGTTCTTCTGGAATCCCAACGGTCCCAGTCCTACGAGTTACTCCCCGGCCCAGGCCTATCCCGGCAACGCGTACGTGGACTATGTGGGAACCGACGTCTACGACAATTCCTGGGTAACGCCGTTTACGCCTGCAGCGGGTTGGGCGAACCAGCTTTCGCAACAGTGGGGATTGGACTGGCTGGCCTCGTTCGCCGCCCAGAACGACAAGCCCATCGCCATCGCCGAATGGTCCGACGAGTTCCGGACCGACGGGCACGGGTTCGGGGACGACCCGTCCTTCATCGACAATATGGCCGCTTGGTTCGTGAGCAACAACGTGGCCTTCACCGACAACTTCTGCTACGACTCGTCCTCCACCTACCGCAACGACCTTCTCGACGGCACGTTCCCCAACTCGTTGGCGGAATTCGAGAAGGACTTCGGATGACAACGAGTGCCACCCGGCCTCTCGGGCCGGTGTCCCAGTCTCGACCCTGCACCTGATCCGGACCCGGCACGGGTCTCGAGGCTTTCGGACCTCGCGCTCCGGGCCGCACAGCCCGGGGCCGCACAGCCCGGGGCCGCACAGCCCGGGGCCGCACAGCTCGGGGCCGCACAGCTCGGGGCCGTACAGCTCGGGCCGCACAGCCCGGCACATGCTCCCGCGACCCACGGCTCCACCGTGTGGACCGGCGACCCGTTCCGTTGTCCGCGAGTTGAGCGCCATTTGGACGGCCGGTGAGGATCGCGATGCACCATGGAGCCGAGGGCACGTCGCGGAGCCTTTTCGTCCCGCGGCGCGTGGACGGAAAGCCGGATGGGGGTCCGCCATGAGCGTCACGGTTCCGTTTGGCGCCCAGGGAGACGCCGGCTCCGAACTGGGGCCTGACCGCGCCCGGGCGCAGGGGACCGCGCCGGCCGTGGTGTACCTGGCGGCGGTGAAGCACACCTTCGGCACGCTGTCGTACCGCCGTGCACTGCGGCGGGTCGCCGACGAGTGGCCCCGGGCGGTCGTGATGGACGCCGACGCCTGTGGCTTCGTGTCACGCGCCGATTGGCGCCTCCGCTGGCCGTTCATCCGCGACGGCCTCGACGGGGTGGTGGTCCTCGCCGAGGAGGACGGGTCGATCGGGCGCGAAACGTGGCTGGAGATTCGCGACGCCTTGGACTCGGGGCTGCCGTGCTGGTTCGTGACCGGGTCCGGCGACCTGGCGCCCGCGTCGTCGAGCTCCTTCCGGCTGCACTCGACCGGCGTCCGGACCGTGAGGCGGTGGGCGCAGGCCGTTTCGCCTGGCGCCTGACGCGGCGTCCCGGCGCCGACCACGGCGCGCCGCCGCCGCCACACCCACTGGCTATGGTGCAGCACATGGCCGACCGGGGTCGTTTCACAGAGCTCGCCATGCCGCACATGCAGGCGTTGTACACCGCCGCCCTGCGCATGACCCGCAACCCCGCCGACGCCGAGGACCTCGTGCAGGAGACGTTCCTCAAGGCGTACCGCTCCTTCGACCGCTACGAGGACGGGACCAACCTCAGGGCGTGGCTCTACAAGATCCTCACCAACACGTTCATCAACAGCTACCGCGCCGCGAAGCGACGGCCCGAGAAGGCCGACGTGGAGGACGTCGAGGACCTCTACTTGTACCACCGCATCGGGGACCTCCAATCGACCGGGGCGGGGCGGTCGGCCGAGGACGAGGTGTTCGAGCACTTCACCGACGACGAGGTCAAGAAGGCCATCGAGTCGCTCCCCGAGGCGTTCCGGATCGCCGTCCTCCTCGCCGACGTGGAAGGTTTCTCCTACAAGGAGATCGCCGATATCACCGAGGTGCCCATCGGCACGGTGATGAGCAGGATCCACCGGGGAAGAAAGGCGCTCCAGAAGGCGTTGCTCGACTTTGCCGTCGCACGCGGCCTGGTCGGGTCGACCGAGGCCGGGCGTTAACCTCGGGGCTGATGGGAGAACTCGAGATGGGGTCCGAAGAGTCCGAGGTCGATTGCAACGGGACCATCGAGCGGCTCTACCACTACCTCGACGGTGAGCTCACAGACGAGCGCCGCGCCGAGATCAAGGAACATCTCGACGAGTGCTCGCCGTGCCTGGGGGCCTTCGACTTCGAGCTCGAGCTCCGCCAGGTGATCGCCAACCGTTGCAAGGACCACGTCCCGGACTCCCTGCGCAAGCGGGTGCACGACGCCATCAGCGAGGAAGAGCGCCGCGAGGCGTCGGGTCGCTCGAGCTGATCGAGGGCCCGGGAGCCGGTCTCCGGCGCCCGGCGCACCGGACCTGATCCCGGGCACGCCGTTCCCTCGCCCCGCGCTGTCGGGGGTCGTTCACAACGGTCGAACAACGACTCTCCCTGCCCCTCACGCCGCCTGTCGTGGGCGTCGATAGGAAGCCAAAACACGACATCGGCGGGAGGTTCAGGGGAATGGAAGACCGCACCGAGTTGGGCGACCAGTCCATCGGGGCCACGGCGTTCACAGGGTATGGGCGGCCGTCGCGCACGTTCGCCTCGGGCCGCGTGTGTGCCGAGCCGGGCTGTGACACCAAGCTGTCGATCTACAACGACGACGAGTACTGCTGCCTGCACCTCACCCCCAGCACGCCCAGGCTGCGGGGCAAGAAGATCGCCTGAGAAGGCGGAGGTGGGCCCACGGTCCCTACACTGGGGATCGTGACCAGCCCGGTGTCGTGGGACGTGGCCCAACGCGTCGCCACGTGGGTGGGCTCCCGGGGCTCCTTGCTGGGCCCGCCGGGGGCAGGGACGCTCGACGCCATCACGATGGCCCAGCTCGAGGCCGACTTCTCCGAGGCCACCACGCGCGCCGAGGTCCTGGTGGTCGAGGCCACGGGGCTCCACCCCGCCACCGGCAGCGCCGAAGCCCTGGTCGTGGACCGGGCCGGCTGGGTCCAGGCGAATGTGTCCTCGTTCCGCCGCCTGCTCGAGCCGGTGCTCGAGAAGCTCGACACCGGGGGCTTGCAGGGCCCGCTGGCCGGAGCGGCACGCCGGGCCACGGGAGCCCAGCTGGGACTCGTCCTGGGGTGGATGGCCACGCGCGTCCTCGGGCAGTACGACCTGCTGCTCGCCGAGGGGGAGGACACCGGGGGCGTCGTGTCCTACGTCGGTCCCAACATCGTGGCGCTCGAACGGCGCCACGGCTTCCCGGCCAAGCAATTCCGGTTGTGGATCGCTTTGCACGAGGTCACCCACCGGTGCCAGTTCACCGGGGTCCCCTGGCTGCGGCCCCACTTCCTGTCCCTCGTCGACCAGGCCATGTCGGGCATGGTCCCCGACCCGCGCCGGTTCGTCGAGGCGCTACGCCGCGCCGCTGCGGCCGTGCGCTCCGGGAAGAACCCCCTCGACGAGGCCGGGATGCTCGGCCTGGTGGCGCCCCCCGAGCAGCTCGAGGTCATCGGCCGCATCCAGGCCATGATGAGCCTGCTCGAAGGGCACGGGGACATCACCATGGACCGCGCCGGTGCCGATGCCGTGCCCGACGCGGCGTTGTTCTCCCAGGTGCTGCGGGAGCGGCGCCGGCGAGCCAGCCTCCCGTCGCGCCTGCTCCAGCAGTTGGTCGGGATCGAGGCGAAGATGCGCCAGTACGAGGCGGGGGAGCGCTTCATCCGGGCCGTGGAGGCCACGGGCGGCCCCGAGCTGCTGGCCCGGGTGTGGGAAGGGCCCGAGATGCTTCCCACCATGGACGAGATCCGCCAACCCGAGACCTGGGTGGCGCGGATCGGGCCGGCCCGCCTCGCCACCGGCTGATGGCGCGGTCCGAGGGCGCCGCGCCCGGGACGGCTCCGATCGGCACCGAGGCACTGCTCGACCGCTGCACGTTCCCTCCCCCCGGCACCGCTCTCGCCTGCGCGGTCTCGGGTGGCCCCGACTCCCTGGCGCTGCTGGTCCTGGCGGTCGCGGCAGGGTGCGACGTGACCGCCGTCCACGTGGACCACGGGCTGCGCCCCGGATCGGCCGCCGAAGCCGACGTCGTGGCCGCGGCCGCCGCCGGGCTCGGTGCCCGCTTCCGCGCCACCCGGGTGGAGGTCGCCCCCGGCCCGAACCTCGAAGCCCGGGCCCGAGCGGCGCGTCGCGCCGCCCTGCCGGCCGGATCGGCCACGGGCCACACCATGGACGACCAGGCCGAGACGGTCCTGGTCAACCTCCTGCGGGGGGCGGGTCTCGACGGGCTGGCGGGAATGGTTCGGGGTCCCGCCCATCCGCTGCTCGGCATCCGCCGCTCCGAGACCCATACCCTGTGCGACGCGGCGGGCCTCGAGGCGGTGGACGACCCGTCCAACGCCGACCGGCGTTTCGTGCGCAACCGCATCCGTCACGAGCTGCTCCCCCTGGCCAGCGCCATCGCGGGGCGCGACCTCGTGCCCGTCCTGTGCCGCCAGGCGACGCTCCTGGCCGACGAGGGGCGCCTGCTCGACGAGCTGGCGGCGGGGGTCGACCCTGGCGACGCCCGGGCCCTGAGCACGGCGCCGGCCCCGCTGGCGCGCCGCGCCGCGCGGCGCTGGTTGCGGGGAGCGGCCCCCCATCCCCCCGACCTCGCCGCGGTGGAGCGGGTCCTGGCCGTGGCCCGGGGGCTGATGGGCGCCACCGACGTCGCCCCGGGGATGCGGGTGCGGCGGTCGCGCGGGGCCCTGTCGTCGACGCCGATCGCACCGGAGGCGTCCGGTAGTGTCGGCGCCCGATGACCCCAGGCCGCGCCACGAGGACGCCGGCGCGACGGTGACCATCGACCGGTGGCGCGACGACCCGGACCTCGGTCAGGTGGTGGTCGCAGAGGACGTCTTGCAGAAACGGGTGGCGGAGCTCGGCGACGAGCTCACCGTCGACTACGATGACCGTCCCCCGCTCCTGGTGGGGGTGCTCAAGGGCGCCTTCGTGTTCATGAGCGACCTGGCGCGCGCCATCAGGTTGCCGGTCGAGATCGACGTCATGGCGGTGGCGTCCTACGGGTCCGCCACGACCACGAGCGGGGTGGTGCGCATCGTCAAGGACCTCGACTCGGACCTGACCGACCGCCACGTCCTGGTGGTGGAGGACATCGTCGACAGCGGGCTCACGCTCTCGTACCTCCGCCGCAGCCTCCTGGCCCGGCGGCCGGCGAGCCTCGAGGTGTGCGCCCTGCTCGTGAAGGAAGGCCGTCAACGCGCCAAGCTCGACCTGCGCTATGTCGGGTTCCACATCCCCCCGGACTTCGTGGTGGGGTACGGGCTCGACGTGGCCGAGCGGTACCGCAACGTTCCCGACATCCGGGTCTACCAGGGCCCGATCCCCGTCGACTGAGCGGCGGGTGCCGTGACCGTCGACCGCGCCCGTGTCGAACGCCTCGTGGTCGAGCTCCTCGAGGCGGTAGGCGAGGACCCCGCACGCGAAGGCCTGCAAGCCACCCCCCGGCGCGTGGCGGCCATGTACGAGGAATTGTTCGCCGGTGTGGACGACGATCCCGAGAGCCATCTCACCGTCACCTTCGCCGCCGATCACGACGAGATGGTCATGGTGCGCGACATCCCGTTCGCGTCGCTGTGCGAGCACCACATGGTGCCGTTCATCGGCAAGGTCCACGTGGGCTACATCCCCGGTGACGACGGCCGCGTCACGGGCTTGTCCAAGCTGGCCCGCCTGGTCGACGTCTACGCGCGTCGCCTGCAGGTCCAGGAGCGGATGACGACGCAGATCGCCGACACCATGGAGAAGGTGCTCGTCCCGCGCGGGGTGCTCGTCGTCGTCGAGGCCGAGCACCTGTGCATGTCGATGCGCGGCGTGAAGAAGCCGGGGACCCTCACCATTACCTCGGCGGTGCGGGGCCTGTTCCGGGACGACCCGCGGACGAGGGCCGAGGCCATGCAGTACGTCCACGGCCGCTGAGATTCCGATGGCGCGCCGACCACACAGTGGCGGTTCCGGGGTCCCGGGAGCAGCCCTAACCTACGGGCATGGCGCCTCGGGTGATGGGTGTGCTCAACGTCACGCCGGACTCGTTCTCCGACGGCGGCCGCTATCTCGATGCCGGGCTCGCCGTTGCCCACGGCCTGGAGATGGCCCGCCAGGGGGCCGATGTGGTCGACGTGGGGGGCGAGTCGAGCCGGCCGGGTGCCGCGGCCGTCTCCGAGCTCGAGGAGCTGCGCCGGGTGGTGCCGGTGATCGAAGCCCTCTCCCCCACGTGCGCGTGTCGGTCGACACCGTCAAGCGGGCCGTGGCCGAGGCGGCGATCGGCGCGGGGGCGACGCTGCTCAACGACATCTCCGCGTCGCTGTGGCCCGTGGCGGCGGAGTCCGGGGTGGGGTGGGTTGCCATGCACATGCAGGGGGCGCCGCGCACCATGCAGGACGACCCCCGCTACGACGACGTCGTGGCCGTGGTGCACGGCTTCCTGCGGGCCCGCGCGGAGGCTGCGCTCGAGGCCGGAGTCCGCGAGGTGTGGGTGGACCCCGGCATCGGCTTCGGCAAGACGGCGGGGCACAACCTCGCCCTGCTGCACCATCTCCCCGAGCTCGTGGCGCAGGGCGTGCCGGTGCTCGTGGGGACGAGTCGCAAGAGCTTCCTCGGGCGTCTGGCGGCGGGGCCCGGAGCCGAGCCCGTCGGCGTGGCCGACCGCCTGGCGGGGTCCATCGCCACCGCCACCTGGGCCATGCTGGCGGGCGCGTCGATGGTCCGGGTCCACGACGTGCCGAGCGCGCTCCAGGCGGCCACGCTCGTCGGGGCCACACGGGTCGGGGCAGGTGCCGGGTGCTCGGCGGGGACGGGTCGGTGAGGCGAAGGTTGACGACGAGGGCGAGGGGCGAGCGGTGAAAGGGAAGTGGGCGGCGGGGATCCCCCCGCGCAACTTCACGTGGATCGTGAAGGACCAGCTGGCGGTGAGCGAGCGGCCGGGCGGCTTCGCCCCGCACCATCGCCGCGTCCGGCGGCAGGAGGAGATCATCTGGCTGCGCGTGCAGGGCTTCAACCGGGTGGTGTCGCTCCTGCCCTCTCCACACAACCTGGCCGCCTACGACGAGGGGGAGCTCGTGTGGTCACACTTCCCTCTCGCCTCGACCGGGGACGTGCGGGAGACGCTTCTCGATCTGTACCGGAATCTCGACGCATGGCTGCGCGCCGGCGAGCGCCTGCTCGTGCACCAGGAGGAGCTCGGGGACCGCGTCATGGGGGTCGTCGCCGGTTACCTGCTGTGGAGCGGCCGCCTGCCGGGGGGCCCGCAGGCCATCGCCGTGGTCGAGCGGCTCATCGGCCATGCGATGGGGCCACCGGGACTGGACATGGTGGCCCGGGCGTCGGAGCTCGGCGTCCCCGGCCCGGCCTGAGCCCCCGGCGCGGCGCCGTGGGGCACGGTGGCCCGGGGCGGGGCGGAGCACGGCAGCGTGGTCCGGGGTCGGGTGGTCCGGATGGGGACCGCATCGAGGTGCGGGGCCTGCGCGTCGAAGGGGTCCACGGGGTGCTCGAGGAGGAGCGCGTGCGGCCCCAGCCCTTCGAGGTCGATCTCGACCTCCACCTCGACACCGCGCTCGCGGCGTCCACCGACGACCTGGCCGCCACCGCCGACTACGCGGCCGCCGCCGACGCGGTGGTGGCGGTGATCTCGGGCCCTCCCCGGCGCCTGCTGGAGTCCCTGGCCGGTGCCGTCGCCGAGCGCGTGCTGCGCGACCCGCGTGTCGAGGAGGTCACCGTCACCGTCCGGAAGCTGCACCCGCCGCTCCCGCACGCGGTCGCATCGACCGCGGTGCGCATCCATCGACGCCGCGCCTAGGACGGTGCGCGCCTTCGTCGGCCTCGGGTCCAACCTCGGTGACCGTGAGGGCAACCTCGTCGGGGCGCTGCAGGGGCTCCCCGGGGTGGTGGCGGTGTCACGCCTGTACGAGACCGAGCCCGTGGGGGGCCCGGCGGGCCAGGGCCTCTACCTGAACCTCGTGGTCGAGCTCGACACCGCGCTCGGGCCGCGGGAGCTCCTCGGGGTGGCGCGGCGGCTCGAGGAGGCGGCCGGGCGCGAGCGGGGGGTGCGCAACGGGCCGCGCACCTTGGACGTCGACGTGCTCCTCGTCGGGGACCGGGTGGTCGACGACGAGGACCTGGTCGTCCCCCATCCCCGTATGTTCGAGCGGCGGTTCGTGGTCGAGCCGCTGGCCGAGCTCGCCCCCGAGCTCGTTGCGCCCGCGGTCCGGGAAGGGGCTGGTGGGGAGGTCCGAGTCGTAGGTAGACTGCGGGGGTATTGATCCGATCGCCTGGAGCGACCGGCACCCTCGGTGAGGGGCTGGAGCGCAGAGAGGGGTCCGGTGACAACTGTCCGACTGATCGGTCCGGGACGGGCCGGTCGTTCACTGGCTGCGGCGCTGGCCGACGCCGGATGCGAAGTCCGCGAGCTGCTGGCGCGCGGTGACGACGTGGCCCAGGCGGCCCGGGGCGTCGACGTCCTCGTCATCGCCACGCCCGACTCGGCCATCGCCGAGGTGGCGGCCCGGGTAGTGCCCGTGCCGGGCACCGTGGTGCTGCACCTGTCGGGTGCGCTGGGCCTCGACGCCGTCTCCCCCCATCGGCGTCGTGCGTCGCTGCACCCGCTCGTGCCCCTGCCCTCGGCCGAGGTCGGCCGGGTCCGTCTCCGCAGCGGCATCACCTTCGCCGTGGCCGGCGACCCGGCGGCGGGGGAGCTGGCCCGCCTGCTCGGGGGCTCGGTCGTGGTCGTCGACGACGAGCACCGCGCCGCGTACCACGCCGCGGCGTGCATCGCCTCGAACCACCTCGTGGCGCTCATGGGCCAGGTCGAGCGCGTCGCGGCGCCGGCCGGGCTCGGCCTCGACGCCTTCGTGGGCCTGGCGCGCGCCGCGTTGACCGACGTGTCCGAGCTCGGCCCGGCACCGGCACTGACCGGTCCCGCCGCACGCGGCGACGAGGCCACGCTCGAGCGCCACCGGGGCACCCTCGACGCTGCCGAGATCCCCGGGTACGAGGCGGGCGTCGCCCTGGCCCGGCGCCTGGCGACCGGCCACCTGGCGACCGGCCACCCTTCGACCGGCCACCCTTCGACCCGCCACCCTTCGACCGGCCACCCTTCGACCGACTGTCCCGCGCCAGTGCCGACCTCGTCGGGGCGCGACATCTCGACACAGCGGCCGTCGCGCCGCGCCACCGTGACGCCCCCGGCGGGCTCCGCCGGCCGCCGGCGGGCCAGGCGGGCCGGAGCCGTGCGCCCCGCTCCCCTGTGCGTCGTCACGTCGGCGAAGGCGTTCTCCGACGCCCTCGACACCGAGCGCGCCCTGGGTCGCACTGTCGGCCTCGTCCCCACGATGGGTGCGCTGCACGCCGGGCACCGTTCCCTCATCGCCCGCGCCGCGGCCGAATGCGACGTCGTGGCGGTGACGGTGTTCGTCAACCCGCTGCAGTTCGACGACGCCGCCGACCTCGCTGCGTACCCACGCGACCTCGAGGCCGACGCCGCCGCGGCGCGATCTGCGGGCGCGTCGTTGGTGTTCGCCCCGCCCGTGGAGGAGATGTACGGCCCCGACCCGGCGCGCGTCGCCACCAAGGTGCACGTCGAGGGTGTGACCGAAGGGCTCGAAGGCGCCTCGCGCCCGGGGCACTTCGACGGGGTGACGACGGTGGTGGCGAAGCTCTTCGCCCTGTCGGGCCGCTGCCGCGCCTACTTCGGCGAGAAGGACTACCAGCAGCTGGCCGTGGTGCGCCGCATGGCGGCCGACCTGTCCATCCCGGTCACGATCGTGGGGTGCCCGACGGTGCGCGAGCTCGACGGCCTGGCCATGTCGAGCCGCAACACCCGTCTGTCGCCCGACGAGCGCCGCGCCGCACTGGCGTTGCACCGCGCCCTGCGCGCCGGCCGCAGCCGTGTCGAGCGGGGCGAGCGCGACCCCGCGCGTGTACGCGCCGCCATGACGGCGGTGCTCGTGGCCGAGCCGCTCGTCACGCCCGACTACGCCGTGGTCGTCGACCCCGGGACCCTGCAGTGCCCCACCGTGCTCGACGGCGAGGTGCGCCTGCTCGTGGCGGCCCGGGTGGGAGCGGTCAGGCTCATCGACAACGAAGGTGCGTGCCCTGTGTCGGCCGGTGCCGGGCCCGCTCCCGATCTCGTATTGGTGAACAGCGGAGAGGAGCGCTGAACGATGCGCCGGCGCATGATGAAGTCCAAGATCCACCGGGCCACGGTGACCGACGCCAATCTCGACTACGTGGGCTCGATCAGCCTCGACCCCGAGCTGATGCGGCTGGCCGACATCCTGGAGTACGAGCAGGTGACCGTGCTCGACATCGACAACGGGGCCCGCTTCGAGACCTACGCCATCGTGGGAGGCCCCGGTGAGGTGTGCCTCAACGGCGCCGCCGCCCGCCTCGTGCACCGGGGGGACAAGGTGATCGTGATCACCTACGCCGACTACGACAGCGCCGAGCTGGCCGGCTTCGAGCCCACCATCGTCCACGTGGACGCGACCAATTCCGTCGTGGACCTCAGCCTGGCGCAGCTCGACGACGCGCTGCGCCCGGCCGTCACGGGCTGAGGCCGGCGCCCGGCCCGCCCTCGGGGGCCCGACTCGTGAAGCTCGACGTCCTCGTCCTCGGCTCGGGCGTGGCCGGCCTGTCCGCCGTGGTCCGCCTGGCCACCCCGGCCGGTCTCCGGGTCGGCGTCCTCACCAAGGCCGACCTGGCCCAGTCGACGACACGCTGGGCCCAGGGGGGGATCGCGGCGGCGGTCGGCGGCGATGAGGATTCCACCGACCTCCATCTGGCCGACACGCTGGCGGCGGGGGCGGGACTGTGTGACGTCGACGCCGTGCGGGTGCTCGTCGACGAGGGGCCCCGTCGTGTCGACGAGCTCATCGCCCTCGGGGCGGTGTTCGACCGCGAGGCCGGCGGCGACCTGGCCCTGGCACGAGAAGGGGGGCACTCGACCGCCCGCGTCCTGCACGCCGGGGGCGCGGCCACCGGGGCCGAGGTCGAGCGGGCGCTCGTCTCGGCGGTACGGCACAGTGCCGCCGCCGTCCTCGAACAGTGGTTCGCCGTCGACCTCGTCCTCGAGGGCGGCCGGTGCGTCGGTGTCAGCGCACTCGACCCCGGCGGTGCGCTGCGTGAGGTCCGGGCCACGCAGGTGGTGCTGGCCACGGGAGGCGCCGGGCAGCTCTATGCGGTGACCACCAACCCACCCGAGGCCACGGGCGACGGGATCGCCATGGCACTGCGCGCCGGGGTCCCGGTGGCCGACGTCGAGTTCTTCCAGTTCCACCCCACCGCGCTGCACCATCCCGCCATGCCCCGACCGTTGTTGTCAGAAGCCCTGCGCGGCCACGGCGCCCTGCTGCGCGACGCGGCGGGCGGACGTTTCGTCGACGAGCTCGCCCCGCGCGATGTCGTCAGCCGGGCCATGGCCGACCGCATGGCCGAGCAGGGCGTCGGGTACCTGTGGCTCGACGCCACCGGGCTGGAGTCCTTCGACGCGCGCTTCCCGACCGTGGCCGCGTCGCTGCACGCCGCGGGTCTCGACCCCGCCGTGGACTGGCTCCCCATCGCGCCGGCGGCGCACTACCTGTCGGGGGGTGTGGTCACCGATCTCGACGGGGCGAGCGCGGTGCCCGGCCTGTGGGCGGTGGGCGAGGTGGCGTGCACGGGGGTGCACGGGGCCAATCGCCTGGCGTCGAACTCACTGCTCGAGGGGATGGTGTTCGGGGCCCGGCTGGCCGAGGCCATCGCCGCCGGGCGCGACGGGGCCGAGGACACCGGCGTCATGCGAGGGCTGTCGGCCCCGCCGGGCCGGCTGCCTCCGGCGGAGATCCCCTGCGTCGACATCGACACCGCCTCGGGCACCGCCACCGCGCACGACACCGCCGCCACCGCCGCCGCGCACGACACCGCCGCCACCGCCGCCGCGCACGACACCGCCATCTCGCACGACACCGCCATCTCGCACGACACCGACACCGATGTCGCCAAGCTCCGCGAGCGGTTGCAGCGCGCCATGATCGAGGGCGCGGGCGTGCTGCGCTCTCCTGGCTCGCTCGTCGACGCCGCGGCCGAGGTCCGTGCCGTGGCCGGTCTCCTGCCCGCAGCCTCCGCGCCCGCCACGGGCAACGGGCGCGCCAGCGGTGAGCTCGCCAACCTCGTGACGGTGGCGGGCGCGCTGCTGCGCGCTGCCTACGCGCGCCACGAGACCCGCGGTGCCCATGCCCGCCGCGACTTTCCCGAGGCGCGCCCGCAGTGGCGCCGCCGCATCGTCCATCGTGGCGTGGCCGCTCCGGGGACGCTGCCCTCGGCACCCGGGGGCCGGCCGTGACCGCGCCCGTCGGGGGACCTCAGCGGGTCGGCGCCGGCGAATGGCTCGGGACGTGGCCGTCGTCGGGTCCCCCCGATCCTCCGGGAGCGGCGGTGCGCGAGGCGGTGGCCCGTGCCCTGGCCGAGGATCTCGGCCCGCTCGGAGACCTCACGGCCATGCTCGTGCCCGACACGGTCGTGGCCCGGGCCAGAGTGGTGTCGCGCGCCGAGGGGGTGCTCGCCGGGCGCCTGTGTGCGCTCGAGGCTTTCGCACAGGTCGACGCGTCGGTGGCGGTGCGGTTCACCGAGAACGACGGGGCGTGGCTGGCGCCGGGGTCGGTGGTGGCCGAGGTGTCGGGGCCCATGCGCTCGATCCTCACCGCCGAGCGCACCGCGCTCAACTTCCTGTGCCACCTGTCGGGGATCGCCACCGTGGCGCGCCGCTATGTCGACGCGGTGGCGGCGGCCAACACCGCCACCCGCGTGCTCGACACGAGAAAGACGACACCCGGTCTCCGCTCCCTGGAGAAGGCGGCCGTGCGCGCCGGCGGCGCGTGGAACCACCGTGCCGGGCTCTCCGACGCCGTGCTCGTGAAGGACAACCACCTGGGCCGCCTGGCCGTCGCCGATGCCGTCGCCCTGGCCCGGCGGTGGTGGCCGGGCCGGATGGTGGAGGTGGAGTGCGACCGTCCCGAGCAGGTGACCGAGGCCGTCGTGGCCGGCGCGTCGGCGGTGCTGCTCGACAACATGTCCCCCTCGATGGTGTCGGAATGCGTGGCCCTCGTGCGGGCGCGCGCCGCCGACGGCGCGGGCGCGGTCCTGGTGGAGGCGTCCGGCGGGGTGACCCTCGACACCGCTCCCGCCTATGCCGCCGCGGGTGCGGACCTCATCTCGGTGGGGGCCATCACGCACTCGGCCCCCATACTCGACCTCGGGCTCGACCTCGTGGAGGACTGAACGTGCTGCTCGCCATCGATGTCGGGAACACCGAGACCGTCATCGGCCTCTTCTCGCTGGGGCCCGGTGACGATCCCCCTCCGGGCAGCCGGTCCGCACCGCCCGTGCCTCCGGAGCCGACCGGCCTCACTCACCACTGGCGGTTGTCGACCGTCGCCGACCGCACTCCCGACGAGCACGCCCTGTTGCTGTCGGAGCTGCTCAACCTCACGGGGCTCGACGTCGACGAGGTGGTCACCGGCATGGCGGTGACCTCGTCGGTGCCCCGCGTCACCACCGCCCTGCGCCAGATGGCCAAGCGGTGGTTCGAGGTGCCGTGCGTGGTGCTCGAGCCGGGCGTGCGCTCGGGCATGCCCATCCTCTACGACAACCCCAAGGAGGTCGGCCCCGACCGCATCGCCAACGCCATCGGGGCGTATGACCTCTACGGGGGCCCGTGCGTGGTGGTGGACCTGGGCACCGCCACCACGTTCGACGCCATCTCGGGGAGCGGCGAGTACCTCGGGGGCGCCATCGCGCCCGGCATCGCCATCTCCATGGACGCGCTGTTCCACCACGCCGCCGCGCTGCGGCGCGTCGAGCTCGTCGAGCCGCGCAGCGTCATCGGCAAGTCCACCGTCGAGTCGATCCAGTCGGGCGTGCTCTACGGCTATGCCGCGCAGGTCGACGGCATGTGCCGGCGCATCGCCGATGAGCTCGGCCGTGCCACCGTGGTCTCCACCGGCGGGCTCTCGGAGGTCATCGCGCCGCTGTCACAGTGCATCGAGCACAGAGAGCCGTGGCTCACGCTGCACGGACTCCGCCTCGTCTACGAGCGCAACTCCAAGCCGGCGTGAGCGGTGTCGTCGGGGGGACGGGGACGACCCGGTAGCGTCGCGCCCTGTGGCCGAGGTCCCCTACTCCTTCGACAGGACCGCTGAAGCGGGCCCACTGCATGACCGCTATCCCTCGCTCGGGCCGGGCGAGGAGAGCGACGACGTCGTCTCGGTGGCGGGACGGGTCATGCTCGTGCGTCCCCAGGGGCGTCTGGCCTTCGCCACCTTCCGCGACTCGTCGGGTCAGGTGCAGCTGTTCGCGCTGGAGAGGATCACCGAGGACTTCGAGGGCTTCTCCAAGTTGTCGCTCGGGGACTGGGTGGGGGCGACGGGGCGCATCGTGCGCACCCGCAAGGGCGAGTTGTCGGTGCAGGTCCGCACGTGGGTGCTGCTGGCCCAAGCGCGCCGCGGCTTCGGCGACAAGTGGAAGGGCGTGTCCGACGTCGAGACGCGCTTTCGCCGAGCGCGAGGTGGACCTGTGGGCGAACGAGCGGACGCGCGAGATCCTGACCTTGCGCAGCAGGCTCATCGGCTCGCTGCGCCGGCGCCTGGCGGATATGGGGTTCGTCGAGGTCGAGACGCCGGTGCTGCACGCCATCCCCGGTGGCGCCAACGCCAGGCCCTTCGTCACGCACCACAATGCGCTCGACACCGATCTGTTCCTGCGCATCGCCCCCGAGCTCTACCTGAAGCGCCTCGTGGTGGGCGGGTTCGAGAAGGTCTTCGAGATCGCCCGGGTGTTCCGCAACGAGGGCCTCTCCCCGCGCCACAACCCGGAGTTCACGATGCTCGAGCTCTATCAGGCGTACGCCGATTACCTGGACCTCGCCGTGCTGGTCGAGGACCTGGTGTCGGGGCTTGCGTCGGAGCTGCGGGGCGCCACCACGATCTCGTATCAGGGTCGCGAGCTCGACCTCACGCCTCCGTGGCGGCGGGCCACCATGGCCGAGCTCGTCACCGAGGCCACCGGAGAGCACGCCGATGTCCACACGCCGGTCGAAGCACTCCGCCGGCGCGTGGCCGCCGCCGGCATCGAACCGAGCCCGTCGTGGGGGGCGGGCAAGCTCCTCCTCGAGCTCTACGAGAAGACCACCGAGCCCAACCTGTGGGGCCCGGTCTACGTGATGGACTACCCGGCCGAGGTGTCCCCGCTGGCGCGCCGGCACCGCTCGGACCCTGACCTCGTCGAGCGCTTCGAGCCCGTGGTGGCCGGCCGCGAGCTGGGTAACGCCTTCTCGGAGCTGGTCGACCCCGACGACCAGCGGGCCCGCTTCGAGGCCCAGGCCCTGGCCCGCGCCGAGGGGGACGAGGACGCCATGGCCGTCGACGAGGACTACCTCCGTGCCCTGGAGCACGGGCTGCCCCCCACCGCGGGCCTCGGCATCGGGATCGACCGCCTGGTCATGCTGCTCGGCGACGTGGCCAACATCCGCGAGGTCATCGCCTTCCCCACCCTGCGCCCCGAGCGCTGAGCGCCGTGTCGGCGCCCCGGCCCCGGCGCGGCCGTGTGCTCAGCGGGAGACGGGAAGCCCCTCGAGCAGGGATCGCGCCAGGCCGCCTAGGGACCGTCCCAGGGGTGCCTCGCCCACCGACCGGGCCGCCTCGACGGCCTCGTCGACGTAGCGCCGGCCCGCCGCGATCGTCTGCGCGATGGCGCCGGACTCCGCCACGATGTGGCGCGCCTTGTCCCGTTCGGGCTGCTCGAGGGGCGCTCCGAGCAGCGGTCGCAACTCCGGTCCGGTGCCCGGGTCGCGCAGGGCGAGGAGCACCGGCAGGGTGTAGATGCCCTCGGCGAGGTCCTGGCCGGCCGGCTTGCCGAGCTCCTCGTCGGTGGCGATCACATCGAGGATGTCGTCGCGGAGCTGGAAGAGCATGCCGAAGCAGCGCCCGAAGCGCGTGAGGACGTCCACCTCGGTGCGGGGCAGCCCTCCGGTGAGGGCACCGATCCGGCACGACGTGGACATGAGCGCGGCGGTCTTCCCCTCGATGGTGCGCAGGTAGTCGTCCTCGGTGCGCTCGGTGCTGAACGCGGCCCGGACCTCGGTGACCTGGCCCTGGCACAGCAGGCCCAGCGTGTTGGCCAGGAGGCCGGCGATCTCGGTGCCGAGCGAGGCGGCGATCTCGGCCGAGCGGGCCAGCAGGAAGTCGCCCGCCACGATGGCGACCAGGTTCCCGAAGCGGGCGTTGACGCTCTCCACGTTGCGGCGGACCAGGGCCTCGTCCATCACGTCGTCGTGGTAGAGCGAAGCCAGGTGCACGAGCTCCACCGCCACCGCCCCCTGCAGGTCGTCGGAGGTCGCCGCCCGGCGCCCTCCCGTGGCCGCCGCCAGGGCCAGGCAGGGGCGCAGGCGCTTGCCCCCGGCCGCGATCAGGTGCGTGGTGACCTCGTCCAGGAAACGGTCGCCGGAGCTGACCGCTTCCCGGAGCTCGGGTTCGAGCCGTGTGAGGTCGTCTTGGAGGAAGGGGAGTGACAGCAGTGAGGCGGTGTCCACCAGGGGGAACGATAGGCGAAGGATCCCGAGGCGGGTCAACGTGGGCCCTCCCCGACGGCCCTGGCCAGGGCATCGACCTGGCGCCCGGGGCCGCGGCGGCCGGTGGCATGCGCAGGTTTGTGCCAGCCCTGTGACTACGGTTCGGAGTTCAAGGTCAGGATCCGGGCCCCGCGTGCCGAAGGAAGGGGGGACGTATCCGGGACCTTGGGCTCGAGGGAAAGGGGACCTCTGGGTGTTTGTTGCCAGAGCATGCCCGGTAGACTCTGCTCAAGATTCGAGCCGTCGAGGGAGGCGGTCTGGTGTTCGAACGCTTCACTGACCGGGCGCGGAGGGTACTGGTGCTGGCGCAGGAGGAGGCGCGCCTGCTCAACCACAGCTTCATCGGCACCGAGCACATCCTTCTCGGGCTCATCCACGAGGGCGAGGGCGTGGCGGCCAAGGCGCTCGAGCAGCTCGGGGTCTCCCTCGAGGCCGTGCGCGAGAAGGTCGAGGAGACCATCGGCCTCTCGGGCACCGCACCCACCGGCTCGCCGCCGTTCACCCCGAGGGCGAAGAAGGTCCTCGAGCTGTCTCTGCGCGAGGCCCTCCAGCTCGGCCACAACTACATCGGCACCGAGCACATGCTCCTCGGCCTCGTCCGCGAGGGCGAGGGCGTGGCCGCCCAGGTGCTCGTGAGCCTGGGTGCCGACCTGGCCCGGGTGCGCCAGCAGGTCATCCAGCTCCTGTCGGGGTACCAAGGCAAGGAGTCCGTCGGCGCCGGCCCCGGGTCGTCGGCCTCGGAGACGCCCTCGGGCTCCCCGGTGCTCGACCAGTTCGGCCGCAACCTGACGCAGCTGGCGCGCGACACCAAGCTCGACCCCGTCATCGGGCGCGAAAAGAGATCCAGCGCGTCATGCAGGTCCTGTCGCGCCGCACCAAGAACAACCCCGTGCTCATCGGCGAGCCGGGCGTGGGCAAGACCGCCATCGTCGAAGGGCTGGCCCAGCGCATCGTGGCCAACGACGTGCCCGAGACGCTCAAGGGCAAGCAGCTCTACACGCTCGACCTCGGGGCCCTGGTGGCCGGCAGCCGCTACCGCGGCGACTTCGAGGAGCGCCTGAAGAAGGTGCTCAAGGAGATCCGCACCCGCGGGGACATCGTGCTGTTCATCGACGAGCTGCACACGCTCGTGGGTGCCGGCGCCGCCGAGGGGGCCATCGACGCCGCGTCGATCCTCAAGCCCATGCTGGCGCGCGGCGAGCTGCAGACCATCGGCGCCACCACGCTCGACGAGTACCGCAAGCACCTCGAAAAGGACGCCGCCCTCGAGCGCCGGTTCCAGCCGATCAAGGTCGAGCAGCCCACGGTGGCGCACACCATCGAGATCTTGAAGGGCCTGCGCGACCGCTACGAGTCGCACCACTCGGTGACGATCACCGACCAGGCGTTGGTGGCCGCCGCCAACCTGGCGGACCGCTACCTCGCCGACCGCTACCTGCCCGACAAGGCCATCGACCTCATCGACGAGGCCGGCAGCCGCCTGCGCATCCGGCGCATGACGACCCCTCCCGACTACAAGAAGCTCGAGGAGGAGATCGAACGGATCCGGCGCGACAAGGACGCGGCCATCGAGCGCCAGGCGTTCGACCAGGCCAAGAAGTTCGCCGAGCAGGAGAAGGAGCGCCTCGACCGCAAGACGGCCATGGAGGCCGAGTGGCGCGCCGAGGGGCTCGAGCTCTTCGACGTCGTCGACGAGGAAGTCATCGCCGAGGTCCTGGCCAACTGGACGGGCATCCCCGTCTACCGGCTCACCGAGGAGGAGACCTCCAAGCTCCTGCGCATGGAGGACGAGCTGCACAAGCGCGTGGTGGGCCAGGAAGAGGCCATCAAGGCACTGTCGCGTGCGATCCGCCGGACGCGGGCGGGCCTCAAGGACCCCAAGCGGCCGAGCGGCTCGTTCATCTTCCTGGGCCCGACAGGCGTGGGCAAGACCGAGCTCGCCAAGGCCTTGGCCGAGTTCCTCTTCGACGACGAGGACGCGCTCATCCAGCTCGACATGAGCGAATACATGGAGAAGCACACCGTGTCGCGGCTCGTGGGCTCGCCCCCCGGCTACGTGGGCTACGAGGAGGGTGGTCAGCTCACCGAAGCGGTGCGGCGCAAGCCCTTCTCCGTCGTGCTGTTCGACGAGGTGGAGAAGGCACACCCCGACGTGTTCAACGCCCTGCTGCAGATCCTCGAGGACGGACGGCTCACCGACGCCCAGGGGCGGTCGGTGGACTTCAAGAACACCGTGCTGATCATGACCTCCAACCTCGGCACCGCCGACCTGCGCAAGTCGTCGGTGGGCTTCGCCAAGACCTCGGAGGCCGTGACCTACGAGCGGATGAAGTCCAAGGTGCACGACGCCCTGAAGGCGCACTTCCGGCCCGAGTTCCTCAACCGGATCGACGAGGTCATCGTCTTCCACGAGCTGTCGAAGCAAGAGGTCGTCGAGATCGTCGACCTCATGATCCGGCGTGTGTCGGAGCAGCTCGAGTCCCAGGGACTCGGTCTCGAGCTGACCCCGGCGGCCAAGTCGCTGCTGGCGGACAAGGGATACGACCCCACGCTCGGGGCGCGGCCTTTGCGCCGGGCCATCCAGCAGTTCGTCGAGGACGCCTTGTCCGAGCGCATCCTGTGGAAGGAATTCCGCGTGGGTGAGACCATCATCGTGGACGTGGAGGGCGGCGAGATCGTCTTCCGCACCGTCGAGGGACTGCAGCCGCCGCCGGTCGAGCTGGCCGGCGCGGGCGCCGACTCCTGACCTGACCCAGCTCTGATCGACACACCCGGTCCGTAGCCTCCCGGTGTGGGACGGCTGAGGACGGTGCACCGGTGCACGGCGTGCGGGGGCGCCTCCCCACGCTGGTCGGGTCGCTGCCCGGGATGCGGCGAGTGGAACAGCCTCGTCGAGGAGCCCGTGGTCGTCGCGGGCGCCCCCTCGGCGCGCGCCGGGGGAGGCTCGGGGTCTGCGTCCGGCGACTGCCTCGGTCCGGCGGTGCCCGATGGGGCCGGTCACGCCCTTCGGCTCGTCGACGTCGACCCCACCCGGTCCGGGCCCGTACCCACCGGCCTGGACGAGCTCGACCGCGTCCTCGGCGGGGGGCTGGTGCCGGGCTCGGTGACGTTGCTGGGCGGGGAGCCCGGGGTGGGGAAGTCGACCCTGTTGCTCCAGGTCCTGTCGTCCACGGCCCGTGCCGCCCCCGTGCTGCTCGTGTCCGCCGAGGAGTCCGCCCAGCAGGTGCGCCGGCGCGCCGAGCGCCTGGGGCCCCTTCCCCCCGGCCTCATGATCCTCGACGGCTCCGACCTGTCGGCCCTGCCCGCCGCGTTACGCGACACCGGCCCCGTGCTCGTCGTCGTCGACTCCATCCAGGCGGTCGCCGACCCCGGCGTGGCGGGCACGCCGGGGAGCCTCGGTCAGGTGCGGGCCTGCACCGATGTGGTCGTCCACCTGGCCAAGCTCCACGGCATCCCCTTCGTGCTCGTGGGCCACGTCACCAAGGAGGGCACGCTGGCCGGGCCCAGGACCCTCGAGCACCTCGTCGACACCGTCCTCGCTGTCGAGGGCGATCGCCACCACGCGCTGCGCACGGTGCGCGCCACCAAGCACCGCTTCGGCCCCACCGGCGAGCTCGGGCTCTTCGAGATGCTCGACAGCGGTCTGGCCGCGGTGACCGATCCCTACCGGTTGCTGCTCGGGGACCGGCGCCCCGGCGCGCCCGGGAGCGCGGTCCTGCCCGCCATGCAGGGCCAGCGTGCGCTGTTGGTCGAGGTCCAAGCCCTCACGGCGCGCACCGCGCCCGAGACCCCGAGCCGGCGTTCGGCCCAGGGCGTCGACGGCGGTCGCCTCGCCCTACTGCTCGCCGTCCTCGAGCAGCGCGCCGGCGTGGCCCTCGGGCGCACCGACGTCTTCGCGTCCGCCGTCGGCGGCATCCGGGTGCTCGAGCCCGCCGCCGACCTGGCCCTGGCGCTCGCCCTGGCCTCGGCGGCGTCGGCCCGCCCCCTGCCCCCGGACCTGGTGGTGTTCGGAGAGGTGGGCCTCGGCGGCGAGGTCAGGCAGGTGCCCCACGCCCCGCGCCGGCTGGCCGAGGCGGCCCGTGTGGGGTTCCGCCATGCGCTCGTGCCCGAGGCGTGTCCCGACGGTCCGCGGGGGATGGAGGTCGTGCACGTGCGCTCCCTCGCGCAGGCGGTGGCACTGGCGACGGGGGCCGAGCCCCCGTCCTGAGCGGGGCGCCCGACGCGGGCCCCGGCGCGGACGACGTGCCGCGCGCGTCACATCGGAGCCGCGCTGCGAATGGCCGCGTAGGGCGCCGGGTACCATGCGGAGGTGGTGGTGCGACCGAGCTCGGCCATGGCCGACGCCCTGGCGCTCGTTGCGCCGGGCCAACCCGTGCGCGACGGCATCGAGCGCGTCCTGCAGGCCGATCGCGGTCTCCTGCTCGTGGTGGGGGACGGGCCCGAGGTGCTGTCGATCTGCACCGGCGGGTTCCTCCTCGACGCCGAGTTCAGCCCCCAGCGGCTGTCGGAGCTGGCGAAGATGGACGGGGCCATCATCTTGTCGCCCGACGCCGATCGCATCGCCCGGGCGAACGTGCACCTCATGCCCAACGCCACCATCCCCACCATCGAGACCGGCACGCGCCATCGCACCGCCGAGCGCGTGGCGCGCTCGGTCGACGTGCCCGTGGTGTCGGTGTCGGCGGCGATGGGGCTCGTGACCGTCTACCGGGGCGATGCCCGGCACGTCCTGCAGGACGAGCGGCGCCTCCACGAGCGGGTGCGCCAGGCGCTGCAGACCTCTCGGCGGTTCCGTCAGCGTTTCGACACCGCGCTGGCCTCGCTGTCGGCTCTCGAGATCGCCGACACCGTCACCGTGCGCGACGTCGCCGCGGTGCTCCAGCCCGCCGAGTTGCTGTTCCGGATCGCGGACGAGGTCAAGGTCGACATCGTCGAGCTCGGTGAGGACGGGCGTCTGCTGCGGCTGCAGCTCGACGAGGTCCTCGAGGGCGTCGACCCCGTGCGCCAGCTCGTCATGCGCGACTATCTCTTCGCCGGCGACGGCGGGGCGCGCGCCACGCGGGCCGACGGACGCACGGACGGGCGCGGCGACGGGCGGCGGCCCCCACGACCGGCCGCGGCGCGTGGCGACGGCCACGGCGCGCACCGCGGCGTCACATCCGACGAGTCCCGAGGCGCGCTGGCCACCCTCGCCGCGCTGTCGACCGACGAGCTGCTCGACGTCCGGCGCATGCCGGGCGTGCTCGGGCTCGGCTCCGCGCACGCCGATCCCGACGCACCGCTCGAGCCCCGCGGATACCGGCTCTTGCACCGCCTCCCGCGGTTCCCCGAACCGCTCGTGGACAGGATCGTCGAGCACTTCGCCGGGCTCCAGCGGATCATGCGGACGTCGGTGGTCGATCTCGAGGAAGTGGAGGGTGTGGGCGAGGCCCGCGCCCGATCGGTGAAGGAAGGGCTGGCCCGCCTGGCAGAAGCGAGCATCCTCGATCGCTATGAGTGACCGTGGGGTGCCACGTCGGGGGGACGGGTCGGGCTGGGGCCCCGGGGGAGCCGCTCGGGTAGAATGCAACTCCTGTCCCTCGCCGTGAGCCTGTGGTCAGCGCGCCATCCCAGGAGAGGTACGTGTTCGACATCGGTGACAAGGTGGTCTACCCCCATCACGGGGCGGCGATCGTGGAGCGGCGCGAGGTCAAGGAAGCCTTCGGCGAGAAGAAGGAGTACCTCGTGCTCCGACTCGCCTATGGCGACCTGACGTTGATGGTCCCCGCCGACAACACCGAGGGCGTGGGCCTGCGCGAGGTGATCAACGACGAAGAGGTCGAGGAGGTGTTCGCCGTCCTCCGCAAGAAGGAGGCGCGCATGCCCACGAACTGGTCACGCCGCTACAAGAACCACTCCGAGAAGCTCCGCTCCGGCGACATCTACCAGGTGGCCGAAGTGGTGCGGAACCTGTCGATCCGCGACAAGGACAAGGGTCTGTCGGCCGGCGAGAAGCGCATGCTCAGTCGGGCGCGCCAGATCCTCGTGTCGGAGCTGACCTTCGCGCTCGACGTCGACGAGGCCGCGGCGGAGAAGCGCCTGGACGAGGCGCTGCCCTGAGCCGGGCGGGCCCGCACCGCCCCGGCGGCGCGCGGTCACAGGGTGGGGGGTGAGCGCGTGTCGGTGTGGGTGGTCGTGGTGGCTGCCGGCGACGGCCGGAGGTTCGGGGCCCCGAAGCAATTCGCGCAGATCGCGGGCCGAGCCATGGTGCAGTGGGCCGTCGACGCGGCCCGGAGCGTGGCCGACGGCGTGGTGCTCGTACTCCCCCGGGGTGAGGTCGAAGCCGGCGCGCCGGCGCGGCCCGCCACCGCGGGCGCGGACGTGGTGGTGGGCGGCGGGGACACGCGGGCGGCTTCGGTGCGGGCCGGGCTCGCCGTGGTGCCCGTCTCGGCCGACGTGATCGTGGTGCACGACGGGGCCCGCCCCCTGGCGTCGCCGGCACTGTTCCGGGCTGTGGTCGACATGGTCGCGGGCGGAGCAGACGCGGCCGTTCCCGCGTTGGCGGTGGCCGACACCTTGAAGCGGGTCGTGGGCGACGCCGTCACCGACACGGTGCCGCGCCAGGGCGTCGTGGCCGTGCAGACGCCTCAGGCGTTCCGAGCCGCCGTGCTGCGCGACGCGCATCGCGACCTGCCCGAAGCCACCGATGACGCCGGGTTGGTGGAGTCGTTGGGAGCTACCGTGCGGGTCGTGGCCGGCGACCCGAGGAACATCAAGGTGACGACGGTCGCCGACCTCGAGGTCGCCCAGGCCCTGGCGACGTCATGACCGCGGGTGGGGTCGAACCCGGAGGGATGCGTGTCGGGCAGGGATTCGACATCCACCGCTTCTCGGGGGACCCGGGGCGCCCCCTCGTGCTCGGGGGGGTGAGGGTACCCGGTGCGCCGGGGCTCGCCGGTCACTCCGACGGGGACGTCGTGGCCCACGCCCTCGCAGAGGGCCTCCTGGGCGCAGCGGGCCTCGGCGACCTCGGGCGCCATTTTCCCGCCAGTGACCCTGCCTGGGCCGGCGCCGACTCCATGGCCCTCCTGGACACGGTCTCCTCGATGGTCCGAGCGCAGCACTGGCGTCTGCTCAACGCGGACTGCACCGTCGTCTGTGAGCGCCCCCGGCTCGCCGACCACACAGACGGCATGGCGCGTCGGCTCCATGACCTACTGGGCGCGCCCGTGAGCGTGAAGGCCAAGCGCGCCGAGGGCCTGGGCGCGCTCGGTCGGGTCGAGGGCATCGCATGTCTGGCGGTCGTGCTCCTGGCCTCGGTGGCGTGAGCGGTCCACCGCGTCGGCGCCGCGGTTCCACCACCGGGCGAACGGGCACGACGCGGCGCGACGGCGGGCGGGGAAGAGGTGAGGGCTCCGGCGCCAAGGGCGCGGGTGGGGCGCGGGGCGCGCGTGGCGCCGGGGGCCGGCCGGTCGGCGGGGGCGGACGCTCTCTGGGTGGGGAGCAGGTCGAAGGTCGCCAGGCCGTGCGCGAGCTCCTCGCCGCGGGCCGCCGCCCGGTGCGCGAGGTGTGGATCGCCGAGGACCTCGACCCGTCCCCCCACATCGACGACATCGAGAAGATGGCGACCCGCCGACGCGTCCGGCTCGTGCTCGTGCCGCGGACGAAGCTCGACCGGGCGGCGCGCACCGACGCCCCCCAGGGGGTCCTGGCCTACGCGCGCCCTCTCGAGGAGGTCGAGCTCGACGCGCTGTGCCATACCCGGCGCGCCGCGGCGCCCTTCCTTCTCGTGCTCGACGGGGTCACCGACCCCCACAACGTCGGCGCCCTGCTGCGTACCGCCGAGTGTGCGGGGGTCACCGGCGTGGTGCTGCCGCGACATCGCGCCGTCCACGTCACGCCGACGGTGGCCAAGGTGGCGGCGGGCGCGGTCGAGCATCTCGACATCGCCGTGGTCCCCGGAGTCCCCACCGCGCTCCGGCGCATGGACGAGCTCGGGGTGCGCAGTGTCGGCCTCGACGCGAGCGCCCAGGCGTCGCTGTTCGAACTCGACCTCGACGCGGGCGGGCCGGTCGCGCTGGTCCTGGGGGCCGAGGGCCGGGGCCTGGCGTCGCTCACCCGCCGTCGCTGCTCGGCTCTCGGGGCCATTCCCCAGTACGGGGCCCTGCGCGCGCTCAACGTGGCCGCCGCCGGTGCCGTGGCGTGCTTCGAGCTGGCCAGGCGTCGTGCCGCTTCGGAGTCCGGTGTCGGCCCATAGCCCGGGGGGCGTAGACGCCCACGGGCACGTCGGACAGCGACGGCACTGCGGCGCACGAGGTGCGCGGCAACAGCGCGTCCGAGCCGGTGGTGGGACTCGAACCCACGGCCTGACGATTACAAATCGTCTGCGCTACCAGCTGCGCCACACCGGCCTGGGCGCCACGCTACCGCCGGTTCTGTACCCGTCCCGGCAGGCAGGGGTGGTGGTCCGAGGATCCTTGCTTCACGCGGTGCGTTGGCAGGCTTGACCTTGCGATGGCATTGACAGACCAGGACCGCCAGATCCTCGACTTCGAGGAATCGTGGTGGACCAGGCCCGGCGCGAAGGCCACGGGCATCCGTGTCCGCCTGGCCATGTCGCCGACCGCCTACTACCGCCGGCTGGCCGAGCTCGTCGACACCGCGGACGCCCTCGAGCACGCACCACTGGTGGTCCGGCGCCTGCGTCGCCGCCGCCTCGACCAACGCCGGGGCCGGTTCGAGCCCACCGCCGCCCCCCACCATCCGCGCCGATGAGCGACCGTTACGACGACCCCGAGTTCCCCGGCGCGTCGGGAGGCGGTCGGGGTGGCGGCGACGATCACGACCCGTCCGGGCCCGAAGCGCCCTCGGGCTGGCTGCGCGGCGTCGGGGTCGTGGCGGTCGCCGTCGTCATCGGGGTGCTGGTGTTGCCCTCCGCCACGCGTGCGCCGTTGCACGTGACCACGGCGGCGCAGTCCTCGGCCACCACGACGGCGCCCCCCGCCACCACGCCGAGCTCCACGACGACGACGGTCGCCACCATCGTGCCCGGGTCTTCGACGATCCACGTCCTGGTGGCGAACGGCACCACCATCACCGGCCTCGCGGCGGGGGCCAGCGCGTACCTCCGGACAGCGGGGATTCTCCACGCTGACGCCGACCAACGCCACCACCAAGGTGGCGGCGACCCAGGTCTACACGGTGTCGGGCCCGCAGGGCTCGGCCACGACGGTGGCCGGCGCGCTCGGGCTGCCCTCGAGCGCCGTGCAGCCGGCCACCGCGGTCGCCCCGGTGCCGAGTGCGGCGGGGGCCACCATCGTCGTCATCGCCGGCGCCGATCTCGCCCGGTTGGCGCCTTCTGGGTCCACCACGTCCTCGACTGGCGCCACGCCCGGCTGACGGGGCGCGTCGCGCCCGTGGGAGACGACACCGCGCCCGGGGCCCGGCGCACCGGCCCCGCCGCCGGTTCCGGTGACGCGCTGGGACCGCTGGCGGCACTGGCGCAGGACCCGGGCGCCGAGCGCGGTGCTGACCGATTTCGACGGGACGCTCGCACCCATCGTCCCGGACCCCGCCACCGCCTATCCCCTCCCCGACGCGCCCGGGGTGCTGGCCGCCCTGACGCAGACGTTCGCGGTGGTGGCTGTGGTCTCGGGCCGGCCGGCGTCGTTCCTGGCCGACCGCCTGGCGGCCGCGGGCCCGGCGCTGCGCCTCTACGGCGCCTACGGCCTCGAGTGGGTCGAGGACGGCACGCTGCACCACGCCCCGGAGGCCGAGCCGTGGCGGGCTGCGGTGGCCGAGGTGGTGGAGGCCGCAGAGTCGGAGTTCGGGGGCGAGGCGGTGGGGATCGAGGACAAGGGCTGCTCGGTCACGGTGCACTGGCGCCAGGCGCCCGAACAGGCCGGGCGCGCCCGGGAGTTCGCACACCGGTGGTCGCGACGGACCGGGCTCGTCCTCCAGCCCGGTCGGATGGCGGTCGAGTTCCGCCCCCCGGTCGACATCGACAAGGGGGTGGTGGTTGAGCGGCTGGCCCGGGGGTGCGCCGCGGCGTGCTTCGCCGGCGACGACGCGGGGGACCTTCCGGCCTTCGCCGCCCTCGACCGGCTGTCTGTGGGGGGCATGCGCACTGTGCGCATCGCGGTGGCCGACGAGGAGACACCGCCCGAGCTCGCCGCCGCCGCCGACATCGTGACGGCCGGGCCCGCCGAGGCCCTGGCCCTGCTGCAAGAGCTGGCCACCCGCGCCCGGCGGTGACGGCGCCCGGGACCGGTCCCGGAGACGGCCGGCGGGGTCAGCCCGGGACGGCTGCGGCGAGCTGGTCGGCGAGCCAGTCCCCGGGTTTGCGCAACGAGACCAGGTCGCGCAGCGCCTCGGCCCGTCGGGCCCGCTCGTCACCCGGCATGTCGAGCGCCTGGAGGAGCACCGCCGCCGTGCCGGTCACGTCGAAGGGGTTGATCTCGAGCGCGGCGCCGTGCAACTCGGCGAAGGCCCCCGCGTCACACGACAGGGCCAGGACGCCGTCGGTCGTGTTGACGATGGGGCCCTCTTTGGCGACGAGGTTGAGCCCGTCGCGAAGCGGGTTCACGAGCAGCACGTCGTAGCGCATCAGGGCGGCGATCGACCTCCCCGGGTCGTCGGCCACGTCGAGGATGACCGGCGCCCAGTCGTCGGTGCCCCACGTGTCGTTCACCCGCCGCGCCGCCTGCTCGACCTCGGCTCCGTACGCGAGGTACTCCGGCAGCGACGAGCGCGACGCGTAGGCGAGGGCCAGCAACACGACCTCGCCGCGCAGCTCGGGCCGCATGCGCAGCATCTCGTCGAACGCCCAGAACCCGCGCAGCAAGTTCTTGGCGGGCTCGATCCGGTCGACGCGCAGGATCATGCGCCGGCCCCCCAGGAGCTCTTCGAGGCGCCCGCCCGCCGCCACGCACTGCGCCGAGGCGGCCTGCTCGACCAGGTGGTCGGTGTCCGGGGTCAGCGGCGACACGAAGGTGTAGCCCGGGTCGACACCCATGTCGTCGCAACAGGCCCGGAACGACGCCTCCCAGCGCACCGTGTGGAACCCGCACACGGTGGCGCCCGCCATCCCCTTGAGCACCCCGCGGGCCACCGCCGAGGGCAGCACCCGCAGCGTGTCGGGGCTGGCGAAGGGGGTGTGGGTGAAATGGACGGTGCGGAGGTCGGGCCTCTTGTCGGCGAGCACCCCGGGGAGGAGGCTCAGGTGGTAGTCCTGGACGAGGACCGTCGCCCCTTCCGACGCGGCGGCGTCGACCACCGCCGCGAACAGCTCGTTGAACTCGCGATAGGCCTCCCACGCCCGGGCCCAATGGTGGTCGAAGCGGGGTCGCCGGGCCAGGTCGAACAGGTGGTGGTGCAAGAACCACAACGTGGAGTTCGACACGACGTCGTAGGCCATGCGGTAGACGTCCCGGTCGGGTTGCACCGTGAGCAGATGCAGCCCGCGTTCGGTCATGAGGCCTTCGGTCGTCGCCATGCGATCGGCGTCGGACATGGCGCACGACACCCAGGTCGCCCCGCTCCCCTCGAGCTGGGGGTGCAGCGCGGCGGCGAGCCCGCCGGCGGATCCGGCGGGCACGGGCCGGCCGGCTCCGTCCAACGCGAAGGACAGGGGGCCTCGGTTCGAGACGATGACCAGGTCCGCTTTCACGGGCAACCGACCCATCTCATACCCCGACGACCCTACCCCCCGCCTGCACGGCACACTCCGACGAGCCACCATGGCCCCTGTGCCCGACGACGCAGCGGTGCCCGACCACGATTCGCGCCCGCCCTCGGTGCTGGCCGCCCCCGACGCCTTCAAGGGGACCGCCGGCGCGCCGGTGCTGGCCGCCGCGATCGGACGCGGTGCCCGGCGGGCCGGTTGGGACTGCGACCCGTGCCCCCTGTCGGACGGGGGGGAGGGCTTCGCCGACGTCCTGGCCCAGCGGCGCGCCCCGGGGGCCGTGCCGACGGGCTCGTGGCAGCGGACCCGGGTGACCGGTCCCCTGGGGGAGCCCGTGGTCGCCTCGTGGTGGATGGGCGAGGGCGTGGCCGTGGTGGAGTCGGCGGCCGCCTCGGGCCTCCCGCTCGCCGGGGGTGCGGCGGGCAACGACCCGCTGCGCGCCAGCACCCGGGGCACGGGCGAGCTCGTGGTGGCGGCGGTCTCGGCCGGCGCCCGGCGGGTGCTCGTGGGCGTGGGTGGCTCGGCCACCACCGACGGGGGTCGGGGCGCCCTCGAGGCCATCGAGGCGGCCGGCGGCCTGGGGGGGACCGAGGTGGTCGTGGCCTGTGACGTCGAGACCCGGTTCGTCGACGCCGCCGAGCAGTTCGGGCCCCAGAAGGGGGCCACCGCGGCCCAGGTCCTCGAGCTCCGGGATCGCCTGGCCACCTTCGCCGTCCGCCTCCGGGACCGTTACGGCGTCGACGTCACCGCCATCGCCGGCTCGGGCGCGGCGGGGGGCCTCGCCGGCGGGCTGGCGGCCGTCGGCGCCCGGCTCGTGCCCGGCTTCGGGGTGGTGGCGGAGTCCGTGGGGTTCTCCGACCGCCTCTCGCGGGCCCGCTTCGTGGTCACCGGGGAAGGTCGCCTCGACGCGTCCTCGTGGTCCGGGAAGGTGGTTGGGGCTGTGGTGCGTGCCGCCGGGCGCGTCGGCGTGCCGGTGCTCGTCGTGGCCGGGGCCGTGGGGCCCGGTGGGATCGACCCCGAGGCCATGGGCCCTGACGTGGAGGTCCGCAGCCTGGTGGACCTCTTCGGCGAGGCGCAGGCCCTGAGCGATCCCGCCCGTTGCGTGGAGGAGGTCGTGGCCGGTGCCCTCGCCGGGCGCGCCGACGGGGAGGGAGCGCTCCCTTGACAGGTATGTGAGTGATTACTAACTTACTCTCGTGATGATGACACCGACGAAGGGTGCAGGGGCGTTGCGCCAGACTGCGGACGAGCGCCGCACCACCGTCTTGCGGGCGGCCATGGCCGAGTTCGCCAAGGGCGGCTACGCCGGGACCTCGACCGAGGCCATCGCGGTGCGCGCCGAGATCTCCCAGCCCTACCTGTTCCGGCTCTTCGGGACCAAGCGGGACCTGTTCATCGCCACCATGTCCGTGATGTACGACCGCATCGAGTCGACGTTCCGGCAGGCGGCGGAGGGCCTGTCGGGCATCGAGGCCATGGCCGCCATGGGCGAGGCCTACAAGGTGCTGCTCGGGGAGCGTGACCTCCTGCTGGTGCAGCTCCATGCCTTCGCCGCCTCCGAGGACGAGGAGATCCGCCGAGCCGCGCGGGAGGGGTTCCGTCGGCTGTGGGCCGTGGTCTCGGAGCTGACCGGCCTCCCCGACGAGGACGTCCGGGCCTTCTACGCCCAGGGCATGCTGCTCAACGTGGTGGCCGCCATCGACGCCGCCGCCCTGGACGAGTCCTGGGTCCGGGCTTGTCAGGTCGAGCCCGAGCTGTTCTTCGCCCACCGGGCGACCCCCACCTCCTGACCTACCCGATACGCCCCGAGAGGAGACAACCGTGCCGACGCAAGATAGTAATCAATCACTAGCTATAGCTCCCGGCCCGTCGGCGAGGGCCGGTGGCGCTCCCCGGGCGAGCGCGTCGTGGGCGGTGGTCATCACCTCCCTGGCCCTGTTCATGGCGACGCTGGACAACCTCGTGGTGACCACGGCGCTGCCGGTGATCCGTCGCCACCTCCACGCCGGGCTGGCCGGGCTCGAGTGGACGGTCAACGCCTACACGCTCACCTTCGCCGTGCTGCTGCTCACCGGGGCCGCCCTCGGCGACCGCTTCGGGAGGCGCCGGATGTTCCTCGCCGGCCTCGTCATCTTCACCACCGCCTCGGCCGCCGCCGCGTTGTCGCCGTCGGTGGGCTGGCTGGTCACGGCACGCGCCGTGCAGGGCGCCGGTGGGGCGCTCATCATGCCCCTGTCGCTGACCCTGCTCTCGGCCGCGGTGCGGCCCGAGCGGAGGAAC
Organism: uncultured Acidimicrobiales bacterium; assembly: GCA_963810195.1. Taxonomy (GTDB): domain Bacteria; phylum Actinomycetota; class Acidimicrobiia; order Acidimicrobiales; family UBA8190; genus Chersky-840. The sequence goes on from CAWEMO010000005.1 coordinate 78,354, forward strand.
GAGGCGCTGGGCGTGTGGGGCGCCATCGGCGGCGTGGCGGTGGCGGCGGGGCCCCTCGTGGGCGGGGCGGTCACGAGCGGATGGTCGTGGCAGTCGATCTTCTGGATCAACGTCCCGGTGGGGATCGTGCTGGTGGTGCTGGCGCGGTGGCGCCTGGCCGAGTCCACGGGCCCCCGTCAGCCCCTCGACCTCGGCGGCGTGGCGCTCGCCACCACCGGCCTCCTCGGCACCGTGCTCGGCCTGGTGCGGGCCGACACCCACGGATGGACGAGCGCCGGGGTGCTGAGCTCGTTCGCCGTCGGCGCCGTGGGCCTGGCCGGATTCGTGGCGTGGGAGCTGCGCAGTGCGCATCCCATGTTGCCGTTGCGCCTCTTCCGGAGCCGTTCCTTCGCGGCGATCAACGTGATGGCGCTGTTCATGAGCTTCGGCATGTTCGGCTCCATCTTCTTCCTGTCGCAGTTCCTCCAGGTCGTCCAGCACTACTCGCCCCTCGAGGCCGGGCTACGGGTGTTGCCCTGGACGGGCATGCCCATGCTGGTGGCTCCCCTGGCGGCGGCCCTGGCCCAGCGCTTCGGCGGACGGCCCGTGCTCGCCACCGGGCTCGGCCTGCAGGCGCTCGGACTGTCGTGGCTCGCCCTGGAGGCGACCCCGACCTTGAGCTACGCGCGCCTGTGGCTCCCGTTCGCGGTGTCGGGCGTGGGCATGGCCCTGTTCTTCGTCCCGCTGGCGTCGGTCGTGCTGTCCTCGGTGCGCACCGAGCACGAAGGGGTGGCATCGGGCGCCAACAGCGCCTTCCGGGAGGTCGGCGGCGTGCTCGGGATCGCGGTGCTGGGAGCGGTGTTCTCGTCCCGGGGTGGCTACAGCAGCGGCGCCGCCTACGTCTCGGGGCTCGTCCCCGCCGTGTGGGTGGGTGTCTGCGTGGTGGGTGCCGGCGCGCTCGTGGCCTTCTTGCTGCCCCGACGGGCGGCGGCGCGCGCCGGTTCCGCACCCCGCGTCCGGGGAGTCCGCGAACAAGGCAGCATGCGCCGCCGGGTCGACACCCAGCTGCCTCTGCCGGTCCGAGCGCCGGTCCCCGAGCCGGTTCCGGTCCCGGTGCGGGTACCCGAGCTTCCCTGCGCCTAGCCCTGGGGCTCGTTGCGGTGGGCCGGGGTGACCCCGGCCCGCCGCAACGCCGTGCCCAGCACGTCGGTGGCCTGAGGTCGCAGCTCGGCGAGCGGTCGGTTGCGGTGGATGCGCACGCCCAGGTCCACCTGGGCCACCTGCTCGACTCCGAAGCGCTCGGCCACGTCGACGAGCAGCGCGAGCTCCACGCCGTAGCCGGGGGCGAGCCCGGTCTTGTCGAGGACCGTCCTGGGCGCGGCGGTCTCTCCGGCCAGGGGTTGACGTACCTCGGCGAGGTGCGGGAACAGCAGGTCGATCACGGGCCGGGCCACGAGCTCGGTGACGCGGCCCCCGGCCGACTCCTCCCCGTGCAGCGGACGCTCGTAGAACCCCTTGACGAGGGCCACGTCGGGCCGACCCGGGCCCGAGTCGCCGAGCAAGGGCCCCAGGAGGCCGGTCACGTAGTGGGGGCCGAAGTTCCGGACATCCGCGTCCAAGAAGACCAGGAGCTCCGCGTCGGTCTCCTCGAGGGCCACCGCCATGGCCTGGCCCTTTCCTCCCCCGACGGTGTGGGCCGCGACGACCCGGGCACCGGCCCGGCGGGCCACGGCCGCGGTGTCGTCGACCGACCCGTCGTCGACGACCACGATCTCGTCGACGAGGTCGGCCCCCCCGCCGGACCGGGTGAGCGCGCCCCGCACACTGGCCACGATCCGGCCCACGGTGGCGGCCTCGTTCCGCGCCGGCAGGCACACGGCCACCCGCCGCCCACGGCGCGCGCCGCGACCAGGGCCGGGACCCCGAAGTCCCGGTGGTGGAAGCTACGCACGGCGGCGCCACCGGCCGCAGAAGGTCCAGAACCCACACCCCGATCTTCCCCCATCGGGGGCCTCCCCTCCCATCCCCCATCGGGGGCTCGCCCCCCAGCACCCGGTGCATTGACGGGACGGGTCGGTTTCGTCCACCATGGAGGGATCATCCAGAGCGGCTGAGGGACGGGCCCTGTGACGCCGCGGCAACCAGCGCATCCGCCAATCAGGTGGACGCAAGGTGCCAATGCCCGACCGATGTGGAGGTGTGTCGTGGATTTCGTCACCGGACTTCGCTGCCGGGAATGCGCGCGGGCCTATCCGGCCGAGGCGTTGCACGTCTGTGACTACTGCTTCGGGCCCCTCGAGGTCGCCTACGACTACGAGGCCCTGCGCGGCACCGTCACCCGGGACCTGATCGCGAGCGGTCCCCAGACGATCTGGCGCTATGCCCCGCTGCTGCCGGTGTGGGACCCGGCGCCGATCGACCTGGGCACGGGATGCACCCCCCTGGTCAGGGCCGACCGCCTCGCCGCCGAGCTGGGGCTCGGCGAGCTGTGGGTCAAGAACGACACGGCCAATCCCACGGGCTCGTTCAAGGACCGCGTGGTGTCGGTGGCGCTGACCAAGGCGCGCCAGCTCGGGTTCAAGGTGGCCGCCTGCGCGTCCACGGGCAACCTCGCGAACTCCGTGGCGGCCCACGCGGCGAGAGCGGGCATGGTGTCGGTGGTGTTCATCCCGAGCGACCTCGAGGTGGCCAAGGTCGTGACGACGGCGGTCTACGGCGGGCACGTGGTGGCGGTCGAGGGCACCTACGACGACGTCAACCGGTTGTGCGCCGAGCTCACGAGCGAGCTCCCTTCGTGGGCGTTCGTGAACGTCAACGTCAGGACGTACTACGCCGAGGGGTCCAAGACCCTCGCCTTCGAGGTGGCCGAGCAACTGGGATGGCAGGCTCCGGACCACGTGATCGTGCCCGTGGGGTCGGGCAGCCAGCTCACCAAGGTGGCGAAGGGCTTCTCCGAGCTCCACGCCGTGGGACTGCTCGACGACGAGCCCCACGTACGGGTGTCGGGTGCCCAGGCCGAGGGGTGCTCGCCGGTGGCCACGGCCTTCGCCGAGGGCACCGACGCCATCCGGCCGGTCAAGCCGCACACCATCGCCAAGTCCCTGGCCATCGGGAACCCGGCCGACGGGTGGTACGCGCTCGAGACGGTGCGCAACAGCGGCGGGTCCTTCGCGGCGGTGACCGACGACGAGATCCTCGACGGCATCCGCCTCCTGGCCCGGACCGAGGGGATCTTCGCCGAGACGGCCGGGGGCGTCACCATCGCCACGCTGGCCCAGCTGGCCGCCCGGGGCGTGGTGCGGCGCGACGAGCGGGTCGTGGCGTACGTCACCGGGCACGGGCTCAAGACCGTCGAAGCCCTGGTGGACACGGCGGGGCCCACCGCCACCATCGCCCCTACCCTCGAGGCGTTCCACGAGGCGGTTGTCGTCGACGCCGCGGCCGACGGGAGCGGGTCATGAGCGTGACGGTCCGGGTCCCGGCCCAGCTGCGCACCCTGACGGGGGGCGACGCCCAGGTCGCGGCGGAAGGCTCCACGGTGCGCGACGTGCTCAAGGCCCTCGACGCCGCCCACCCCGGGTTCGGGGACCGGCTCTTCGACGAGGGTGGCTCGCTGCGCCGGTTCGTGAACGTCTTCCTCGCCGACGAGGACGTGCGCTTCCTCGACGGCCTCGACACCGCGGTGGCCGACGGCCAGACACTGTCGATCGTCCCGGCCGTCGCCGGCGGCTGAGGGGGCCTCGGAGCGGGCTGTTGCCAGCGGGGCCGCCCGCGTGGTTTGCTCTTAGCACTCGAAGCGCTAGAGTGCTAACGGTCGCACGGGACGCTCGCCGGGAGCGGCGCTCCCCGTCCCGTCGGCGACACCGGTAGAGAGACCCACGGAGGAAACCACGCCATGCCCAAGCTGATCGCCTTCGACGAGGAGGCCCGCCGGGCCCTCGAGAACGGCATGAACAAGCTCGCCGACGCCGTACGCGTGACCCTCGGCCCCAAGGGCCGCAACGTCGTGCTCGAGAAGAAATGGGGAGCGCCCACCATCACCAACGACGGGGTATCGATCGCCAAGGAGATCGACCTCGAGGACCCGTGGGAGAAGGTCGGCGCCGAGCTCGTGAAAGAGGTCGCCAAGAAGACCGACGACGTCGCCGGCGACGGCACCACCACGGCCACCGTCCTGGCGTGGGCCATGGTCCACGAGGGCCTGCGCAACGTGGCGGCCGGCGCCAACCCGATGTCGCTGAAGCGAGGCATCGAGGCCGCCGTCGAGGCCGCTGTCGAGTCGCTCAAGAGCCAGGCCAAAGAGACCGAGTCCAAGTCGCAGATCGCGCAGGTCGCGGCGATCTCCGCCGCCGACGGCGAGATCGGCGAGATGATCGCCGAGGCCATCGACAAGGTGGGCAAGGACGGTGTCATCACGGTGGAGGAGTCCCAGACCTTCGGCATGGAGATGGACCTCGTCGAGGGCATGCGCTTCGACAAGGGCTACATCTCGCCGTACTTCGTCACCGACCCCGAGCGCATGGAGGGCGTCCTCGAGGACCCCTACCTGCTCTTCGTGGCCAGCAAGATCTCCGCCGTGCGGGACCTGCTGCCGGTGCTGGAGAAGGTCATGCAGACCGGCAAGGCGCTCGTGATCATCTCCGAGGACGTCGAGGGTGAGGCCCTCGCCACCCTGGTGGTCAACAAGATCCGGGGCACGTTCAAGTCCGTGGCCGTGAAGGCACCGGGCTTCGGCGAGCGCCGCAAGGCCATGCTCCAGGACATGGCCATCCTCACCGGGGGCCAGGTGATCACCGAGGAGGTCGGCCTCAAGCTCGAGAACGTGGGGCTCGACATGATGGGCCGTGCCCGCAAGGTCGTCGTCACCAAGGACGAGACGACCATCGTCGAGGGTGCGGGTGACGATGCGGAGATCAAGGGCCGGATCAACCAGATCAAGGCCGAGATCGAGAACACCGACTCCGACTACGACCGGGAGAAGCTCCAGGAGCGCCTGGCCAAGCTGTCCGGTGGTGTGGCCGTCATCAAGGTCGGCGCCGCCACCGAGGTCGAGCTCAAGGAGAAGAAGCACCGCATCGAGGACGCCGTGTCCACCACCAAGGCGGCCATCGAGGAGGGTGTCGTGCCCGGCGGAGGCGTGGCGTTGCTGCGCTCCCAGGCCCAGATCCTCGACCGCGCCGAGAAGCTCGAGGGCGACGAGGCCACGGGGTGCCGCATGGTGTCGCGGGCCGTCGAGGAGCCGCTGAAGCAGATCGCGGTGAACGCGGGCCTCGAGGGTGGCGTCGTGGTCGAGAAGGTGCGGAACCTGAAGAAGCCCGCCGAGGGCCTCAACGCGGCGACCGGTGAGTACCAGGACCTGTTCGCGGCGGGTGTCATCGACGCCGTCAAGGTGACCCGCTCCGCCCTGCAGAACGCGGCTTCGATCGCGGCTCTGTTCCTCACCACCGAGGCGGTCATCGTGGACAAGCCCGAAAAGGAGTCAGCCTCGGCCATGCCCGGTGGAGGCATGGACGACTTCTAGTCCTGGTTCCGGCTCCCGGTCGGCGCCCTCGGGGCGCTCCCGGGGAACGACGTGTGTCCAGGGGGCGCCCATCGGGCGCCCCCTGGCCATTTCCTACACTGGGCCCGTGGCAGCGATCCCGAGCCGGCCCGGCGACGGCACCGGGCACGACCCCCTCACCCCGACCGTGGGATGGGGCGTGCTCCACCTGTTCTTCCGGGTGGGCCCCGCCGTGGAGACCGAGGCGGTGGTGCGTGCCGTCAAGGACGCCAGGGCCAGGGGCGACCAGGTCGTGACCGTCGCCCTCCTCGGGCACAAGGCGGACCTGGGAGTGATGGTGCTGGGCCCCGACTTGTGGCGCCTGCGGGCTCTGCAGTCGGTGCTGTGCGGGGCCGGGCTCGAGCCGACGGGCTCCTACGTGTCGTTGACCGAGGTGTCGGAGTACGCCGAGGGCGTCCCCGAGGAGATGAAACGGGCGCGCCTGTACCCGGAGCTGCCTCCGCCGGACAAGAAGGCATTCTGTTTCTATCCGATGTCCAAGCGGCGTTGGACCGAGCACAACTGGTACGCACTGGACTTCGAGGCGCGCAAGGAGCTGATGCTGGGCCACGGCGCGGTGGGCCGGACGTTTCGCGGACGGATCCTGCAGCTCATCACGGGATCGACGGGGCTCGACGACTGGGAATGGGGCGTGACGCTGTTCGGCGTGCACCCCGACGACCTCAAGGCGTGCGTGTACGAGATGCGCTTCGACGAGGCATCGGCCCGCTATGCGGAGTTCGGCCCGTTCTGGACGGGCATGGTCGGCGAGATCGAGGACGTGCTCGACAGTGTCCTCTAACACCGCCCGCCACCTCTCCGCCGCCGCGCCGGACGACGACGCCGTGGCCGGGAAGCTCGAATCCCTCCGGGATGCGGTGGCGCGCGTCGAACGGGCCGTGGTCGCGTTCAGCGGGGGAGCCGACTCGGCTCTCGTGGCCCGCGTCGCCACCGAGGTGCTCGGTCGCGACCACGTGAGGTGTGTGACCGCGGTCTCCGCCTCCCTTGCTCCCGAGGAGCTCGCCGATTGCGCCGCGCTGGCGCGCGAATGGGGCCTGCGCTGGCAGACGGTGTCCACTCACGAGCTCGACGACCTCGCGTACCGCGCCAATGGCGGAGACCGCTGTTATCACTGCAAGGCCAGCCTCCTCTCGGCGCTGTCCCCGTTGGCCGAGGCCGAATCGGCGGTCGTGATGCTCGGGGTGAACCTCGACGACCTCGGCGACCACCGTCCCGGCCAGCGGGCCGCGGCCGAACGGGGGGCCCGGTTCCCACTGGTGGAGGCGGGGCTCACCAAGGACGACGTGCGTGGCCTGTCGCGGCACCTGGGCCTGCGGACGTGGGACAAGCCCGCGGCCGCCTGCCTGGCGTCGCGGGTCCCGTACGGGACGCCCGTGACCCTCGGGACCCTCGGCACCGTCGCCGTCGCGGAGTCCGCGTTGCGCGCCCTGGGGTTCGGGCAGCTGCGGATCCGCCACTACGGCGACCTGGCGCGCATCGAGTTGCTCGGCGACGACCTCACCACCGCGGTGACGCGGCGCGACGAAGTGGTCGCCGCGGTGCGCGGCGCGGGGTACCGGTACGTGACACTCGACCTCGAGGGGTTCCGGACCGGCAACCTCAACCTGACGCTCACCGGCGCCCGACACGGCGGCGCCATGGTCGCGGGCGACGAGGAGGCCATGGTCGCGGGCGACGAGGAGGCCATGGTCCCGGGCGACGAGGAGCCAGCGCAATGATCGACGTGCGCGTCAAGCTCACCTTTCCCGAGGACCTGGTGCGACGGCCCTTCATGGCCCAGCTCGTCCGGGACCACGACGTGGAGCCCAACATCCGCCGGGCCAATGTCGACGAGCACGAAGGGTGGATCGTGTGCGAGCTCGAAGGGGAGCCGTCCAAGATCGAGGGCGCGCTGGCCTGGCTGCGCGAGCAGGGCGTGCGCGTCGACCTCCTCGGAGACCTGGTCGAGAGCTGAACCGCGGCGCGTGGTCGTGGGTGGCGATCCCGACGAGCTCCTCGCCGAGCTCGGAGCCGAGCTGGCAGCCCGGGTCGGCGCCGCCATGGCCGGGTGGGTGCTTCGGTGTGTCGACTCGCGCCTTGCTCCTGACACGCCCGATCGCGACGCGGTGCTGGCGCGGGCCGCGGCCGCGGGAGAGCGCGCCCGGCGCCACGTCGACGTCGAGCTGCGCGCCCTGTTGGGCGCCGACGTGGACACCCAGCGGTCGACTCCGCTGGCCGTCGTCCGGGCGGCGGTCTCGTACCCGACCGAGGTGCTGCGGGACGCGCGGGTGCCCCCCGTGGCCCGGGACCGCTTCGTGTCGGAGCGGTTCCCCGACGATCCCTACGGGCTCACCCCCGCGTCGTTGCAGGCGGTCGATCCGGAGCTCGGTGACGCGGCCATCGCCTGGGGGGCCGCCAAGGCCATGGCGCACCGGCGGCGCCACGGGACCCCCGACGAGTTCACTTAACGATCACCCGTAGGACGCTTTTTGTTCGCGGATCGTTCACCTTCCCCCGGTACCTTCAGCCTTGATGACGTCGATGACCGGGTCGCCCGGTGCCGACCACGGTTCGGGTGAAGGGCTGTCGGGCCCCTCCGCGGAGACGCCCATGGCCCTCGACACCTCGTTCGAATCCGCTCCGCACCGAGTCGGGGTCGGGGTGCTCGACGCCCCCGTCATGGTGGCCCGGGACGTCGGGGTGGGCTTCGGGGCCAAGCAGGTCCTGAGCAACGTCGAGCTCGCCTTCGCCCCCCGGACGATCACCGCCCTCATCGGGCCCACCGGCTGTGGCAAGTCCACGTTCCTGCGGTCGCTCAACCGCATGAACGACAACGTGCGGGGCTACTGGCGCTCGGGGACCATCGAGCTCGAGGGCGTGGAGATCACGAGCCGCGACATGGACCCCCTCGTGCTACGGCGCAGGGTGGGCATGGTATTCCAGCGCCCCAACCCCTTCCCGATGTCGATCCGCGACAACGTGGTCGCCGGGGTGCGCGCCCATCGCATGGCGCCGCGCCACGAGCACACCGCCATCGCCGAGCGCTGCCTGCGAGAGGTCGGCCTGTGGGCGGCGGTGGCCGACCGTCTCGGCGACTCCCCGTTCCGCCTGTCGGGCGGACAGCAGCAGCTGTTGTGCCTGGCGCGGGCCCTGGCCGTGGAGCCCGACGTCCTGCTGCTCGACGAGCCCACCTCCTCGCTCGACCCGGTCACCACCGAGATGGTCGAGGAGCTGCTGCGCAGGCTCGCCGAGCACCTGACCATCGTGATCGTCACCCACAACCTCGCCCAGGCCCGCCGCGTGGCGCAGACCACCGCGTTCCTCTACAACGGCATCCTGGTCGAGTGCGGTGACACCGAACAGATCTTCGAGGCTCCCAACGAGCCCGAGACCGTCAGCTACGTGAGCGGGAGAATCGGATGACCGCCGGCTGACGGCATCGCCGCCGGCGCGCAGGCCGGCGGCTCCATGTGTCCCCGCAACGGATCCCGGTAGTTCCAACGGAAAGGAGCTTCATCCGTCATGCCTACGCGCCCCTCTGCGGCTCTGGTCCCTGGCATGTCCAGGCGTCGGGCCGGCCGTTTCGGCGGTGTCACCGTGTTGTCTGCTCTGGCCGCGTCCGCCGTCCTTCTCGCCGCGTGCAGCTCGACGCCGAAGACCGGTTCCTCCTCCACCTCGACGTCCACGACGTCGGCGGCGGCATCGCTGTCGAGCCTGGAGAACTGGCCCACGAGCTCGGTCGCCCTCCAGGAGACGGGATCGAGCCTGCTGTACCCGTTGTTCAACCTGTGGACGGCCCAGATCCAGAAGGAGTGGCCGAGCGTTTCGATCACCACCGCGTCGACCGGGTCGGGGACCGGCATCTCGTCGGCCGCGGCGGGCACGGTGAACATCGGGGCGTCGGACGCCTACCTGTCACCGAGTGAGGTCTCGCAGTACCCGTCACTCGAGAACATCCCGCTCGCCATCTCGGCGCAGCAGGTGAACTACAACGTCCCCGGGGTCACCGGCCACCTGAAGCTCGACGGCCCGACCATCGCCGCGATCTACGAGGGGCAGATCACCAAGTGGAACGACGCCAAGATCGCGGCCCTCAACCCGGGCGTGACGCTGCCTGCCACCCCGATCGTGACCGTGCACCGCTCCGACAGCTCGGGTGACACCTTCCTGTTCAGCTCGTTCCTGGCCGCTTCCGATCCCTCGGGTTGGAAGATCGCGCCGAACACCACCGTGGCTTGGCCGGCCGTGCCCGGCGCGGTGGCGGCGCAGGGCAACGGGGGCATGGTGCAAGCTTGCAAGGCCAACGTGGGCTGCATCGCCTACATCGGGGTCAGCTACCTCAACCAGGCCACTGCCGCCGGGCTCGGGTACGCGGCGCTGAAGAACAAGTCGGGGAACTACGAGCTGCCCAGCCAGGAGTCCGCCTCAGCGGCGGCGGCGAGCTTCGCCAACTCCACCCCGGCCAACGGAGCGGTGTCGATGATCTTCGGTTCGGCTTCCGACGGCTACCCCATCGTCAACTACGAGTACGCCATCGTGCCCACCAAGCAGCCCAACGCGCTGGACGCCCAGGCGACCAAGGCCGTCCTGGCGTGGGCCATCGACCCCAGCGGCGGCAACGCGCCGACCTATCTCGACCAGGTCAACTTCGTGGCGCTGCCGAGCGCGGTCGTGTCGCTGTCGACCAAGCTCATCGCCAAGGTCGGCTCCTAGCCGCCTGAGGTCACGCCGCGGAGCCGACGACATGACCGCTGCGTGGCGAACGGTCGTCGAGGACGAGAGGAGGGGGGGCCAACGCGGTCCCCTCCTCTCGACCCTCACCAGGGTGCCGGCTGCCGCCAGGGCGCCGGCCCCGGGCGCCGAGCCCGTCACCGCCGGAGGGGGCGGGGGGAGCGAGGCCGGCGCCGGCGGAGCAGGTGGGGGAGCGGGCGGGGGTCGGCCGCCGCACCGGGCCACCGCGTGGTGGCGAGCCGAGCGGCTCCTGCCGCACGGGCTCCGGGCCATGACCTTCATCCCCTTCGTCGCGCTCGTCCTGATCCTGGCCGCGCTGTTGTGGAAGGCGTGGCCCGCCATCCGGTACAACGGTCTCGGGTTCTTCACGCATACGCAGTGGGACGTGGGAAGTCTCTACTCGCCCTTCGTCACCACCAACGGCATCAAGCACCCGCCGCAGGCTTCGTACGGAGCCCTACCCTTCATCGTCGGCACGCTCGTGTCCTCGGCCATCGCCCTTGTGCTCGCCGTGCCGGTTGCCGTCGGCACCGCGCTCATCGTGGTCGAGAAGCTTCCTCCCCGCCTGTCGAGCACAGTGGGCTTCTGCCTCGAGGTGTTGGCCGGAGTCCCGAGCGTGGTCTTCGGGCTGTGGGGCTTCTTCACCCTCGGCCCCTTTCTTTCCCACGACGTGGCCCCCCTGTGGGCCGACCACCTCCCGGACGTGCCCGTGCTGCGCTTCTTCCGGAGCCCGACGGGCGGTGGTCAGGGGCTGTTCACCGTTGGTGTGGTCCTCGCCGTCATGATCCTGCCCATCATCGCGGCCACCACCCGGGACCTGCTCCGTCAGGTCCCGCGAGCCACGGTGGAGGGCGCCGTGGCTCTCGGCATGACCGACTCCGAGGCGCTCGGCACCGTGACCATCCCGTGGGTGCGCGCCGGGGTGATCGGCGCCAGTGTCCTGGGGCTCGGGCGCGCCCTGGGGGAGACGATCGCGGTGGCGATGGTGTGCGGCTCGCTCACGGGCGCCAACGTCCATTCCTTCTACAGCTCGTTCAACACCATTGCCGCCGCCATCGTGAACCAACTCGACGGCGCGCTCACCGACGCCAGTGGCCTCGCCGTCAGCACGCTGGCCGAGCTCGGTCTCGTTCTCCTCGTGATCACCGTCCTCGTCAACGTGGGCGCCCGCCTGCTCGTGCGGCGGGTGGCGACGACCACGGCCCTACCCGTCGGGCGAGGAATCTGACGATGGCGCCCGATGCGGGTACGACGGGGGCGGTCGTCACCAGGTCCCCGGTGCGCGTCGGGCGTCGCCGCACCCGCAACCGCCTGACCTGGGTCCTGTGCTCGATCGCCTTGGTCCTCGTGGGCGTCCCCGTGGTGTGGATCGTGGGGGGAGTCGCCGATCGGGCTCTGGCGCACTTCCAATTCAGCCTGCTCACCACCTACCCCGTCGGCAACGGGGGCGGCCTGCTCAACTCGATCGAGGGAACGGTCGTGCTCGTGTTCGGCGTCCTGATCCTTGCCGGGGTGGTCGGCTTGGCCGGTGGCGTCTACCTGGCCGAATACACAGGCAACGACCGCGGCCAATTCCTACGGGGATCGTCGGAGGTGCTGGCCGGGGTGCCCTCGATCATCCTCGGCTATGTGGGCTACATCTCCTTCGTCGTTGCTTTCCATTGGGGATACTCCCTCTATGCCGGGATCATCGTGCTCTCTGTCCTCGTCGTGCCCTATGTCACCAAGACGACCGAGGTCGCCTTACGGAACGTGCCCACCTCCTATCGCGAGGGGGGCGAGGCATTGGGGATGCGCAGCGGCTACATGCTGCGCAAGCTGGTGTTGCGCCCCGCCTTGCCCGGCATCGCCACCGGGCTGATTCTTGCTGGGGCCATCGCGGTGGGGGAGACCGCACCCCTCCTCCTCACCGTCGGGTACAACGAGAAGTCGCCGACCTTCGCGCTCCATAACTCGCCTTCCGGCTTCCTGACGTACAACGTCTTCACGGACTACAACCAGCCCAGCACCTTCCTCCACCAACGCGCCAATGTCGCCGCGCTGCTGCTCATCGTGCTGGTGCTGGTGCTCATCGTCGTGGCCCGCGTCGTCGTGATGACGACACAGCGGCACTCCCCGGACCGGCCCCAGCGCGTGGGCAAGGTAAAAGGGTGAGCGAGGTCGTCACGGCACGGGCCGAGCATGACGAGGCCGGCGGGCGGGTCCGCATCCTCATCGTTGAGGACGACGAGTCCTACCGCGAGGCGCTGCATTCGGGCCTGTCCATGGAGGGCTACGAGGTCGAGCTGGCCGCCGACGGCACCGACGGCCTGCGACGCTTCGCCGCCCGCCCGCCGGATCTCGTCCTGTTGGACGTGCTGCTGCCGGGCATGGCGGGGACCGAGGTGTGCCGGCGCATGCGCGACATCGCCCCCGTGCCGGTGATCATGGTGAGCGCGCTCAACACCGAGATCGACATCGTGCTGGGTCTGGAGCTCGGCGCCGCCGACTATGTCACCAAGCCGTACCGGTTGCGCGAGCTCGTGGCCCGCATCCAGGCCGTGCTCCGGCGGGTGTCGCCGCCGCCCGTCCCGACGCCGCCTCCTCCCCGCGCCGAGGCGTCGTCACGATCCGACTCGGTGAGCGCGGGGCCGGTCCGGGTCGACTTCGCCCGGCGCGTCGTCACCACCGGGGGCCGTCCCGTGCACCTGTCACGCCGGGAGTTCGACCTGCTGGCGCTGTTGTTGTCCCCGCCCGGACAGGTGCGCACCCGCGACGAGCTCATCGACCGGCTGTGGTCGGGGCGGGACCTGGCCGACACGCGCACGCTCGACACCCACGTCCGCCGGTTGCGCGTCAAGCTCGAGCGCAACCCCGCCCGCCCCCAGTACCTGGTGACGGTGCGCGGGGTGGGATTTCGGTTCGACGCCGAGGGACGCGGCGAGCCCGAGTTCGACGAGCCCTGAGGCGGGCCAGCTCAGCTGGCGGGCGCCTCGCCGCGCCACATGGGTCGGCGCGGCCGGTCGAACAGCACGTCGAGATGTTCGCCCCGCAGGGCCGCGAACACGTGAGGGCCCCACCGCTCGGCGCCGGCCAGGGGTTGGGGCAGCGCGTCGGCGGCGAACCACCCCACGTCCGCGCACTCGAGAGGATGGGCGCGCAGGGTGCCACCCACGGCCTTGCAGTGGAAGACCAGCGAGTACAGCGGCACGCGCGTGAAGCCGAGGCGCAACCCGTCGAGTACCGCGATGAGGCGCAGCGGCTCGGCCTCGATCCCCGTTTCCTCAAGGACCTCCTTCACCACCACCTCGGCGGCCGAGTAGCCGACGTCGGCCCACCCGGTGGGATAGAGCCACACCCCGGAGTCGGCCCGCTTGACGAGGAGCAGGTCGCCGTCGTCGTTGCCGACGGCCGCGCCCACGGCGACCTTCGGGGTGACGTACCCGGGCACTCCCTGACCGACGGCACGGAGCCATTCCTCGACGAGCTCGTCGGCGTCCTCGACCCCCTTCGCCCCTTCGCTGGCCGCCACGCCGATGTCAGCGGCCACGCGCAGGACCTCCTCGAAGCGCTCCCGCTCATAGAGGCTCTCGGTGAATCCCAGCCCGGTGCGTGCGATGGCGGCCAGGCTCTCGCTCCACCGGAGCAATTGCCGTGTGGAAACGGGATCGTCCACATGCCTGACGCTAGCCGAGCGCCCCTGCGGCGCGGATCCCCCTGGGCGCCGCCGTACGCCACAATGGACCATGGCCGTGAACAGCGACTGTCGGCACTACATCATGCAGACGACGGCGCGCGGCGACAAGCTCGAGCGCTGCCGGGTGGATGCCAACCAGGCCCTGCCCTTCGCCTGCCCTGAGGGATGCGTGTTCTACGAGCCCCGGAAGGTGTCCTCAGCCGGCTGGCACGTCGCCCCGCCCAAAGACGACGAGCCACCCCCTGGCTGAGAGGAGCCGTCGAGGATCTCGAGTCCTCGATGATCTCGAAGACCTAGACCGCCTCGCCCCGGGGGCTTCTCAGGTCCGCCATCTCCGTGGCGGGGCCCTCGGTGGCGGCCGACTCGGTCGTCTCGGCCGGGGCGGACCTGGGGCCGAAGGTGTCTCCGATGCCTCCGCTCTCCCAGAAGTCCAGGACGATGTTGGCGTTGGCGCGACCCGCTGCGATCAGGGTGTCGGTGGCCGAGAAGTCGTCGTAGCGCGACACGGGCTCGGTGTCGACCGTGATCACCACCACCTCGACACCCTCGGGCAGGTGTTCGAGCTCACGGGCGAACCGGGCGTGGACGGCGATGAAGAACGCCGTCAACACCCCTTCGATGGGTCGCCGGTAGCGGTGCGGCGTGTAGTGGAGGGGACCGCACAGCAAGACGAATACCCGCTCGGCACCCTGGGCGATGGCCCGGCCGATGGGCACGTTGTCCACGACGCCGCCGTCGATGAACGACTCGCCGTCGATGTGGATGGGTGGCAGCAGCGCGGGGAGGGCCGCCGAGGCCTGGATGCGCTCGACCGCCGGCCCCTCGGAGAACCACCGCATGTGCCCGTCGGTGAGGGAGGTGGCCACCACCTCCAACGGGATCGGGCTGTCCTCGAGCCGTTCGAAGACGATGCCGGACTCGATGATCCTGCGGAGGCCGGAGTTGGGGTGGACCGACTCGCGCTGCTGGAAGAACCGCCACGGTGTCGGGAACCGGCCTTGGGGGAACACGTCCTCGCGCGTGATGCTGCGCCACCGCTCGGCCAACTTGTCGACGCCGGCCGCCGTGGGCTGCCCGCAGTACCCGGCGGCGTTGATGGCCCCCACGGAGGCGCCGTAGACGGCGTCGGCGGTGATGCCCCTGGCCACGAGGGCCTGGAGCATGCCGATCTGGGCCGAGCCACGCGCTCCCCCGCCGGCGAAGACGAACGCGGTGCAGACCCGCCGCCGCAGGGCGCGGGCGCGGCGGTAGCGGGCGAGCCATTTGCGCGAGTTGCCCGGTCCTGCCAGCCACCGGGCCCCACCCGGCCCCATGAACACGCCCCCGGGGAGCACCGGGCCCGCCGCGGTCACGGCGCGCCCCGATCCGGGGCCGGCCCCGGCGTCGCCGGGACCTCCGGGGCGGCGCTCGAGGCACCACCGGGCTGGTGCTGGTGCTGCTCGGCCCGGGCGGCGCGGGCGAGGCGGTCGCGCCGGACTCCCCAGCGCACGGCGATCACGGCCAGGGTCACGATGGCGAGCACGAACACCCCGAAGACCACGTCGAACGCGACGCTCACGCCGGGAGCTCCGGGTTGTCCCTGGCGGTGCCCGCGGCCACCCCCGTGCCGGTGACGTCCATGAGATCCCAGGTTACCGGGGTGCCCCGCCTCAACCCGGCGGGAGGCCACGATTTCGGACGGGCCAGGGACGATCCGAGGCCTCGACACACCCTTGGTGCAATGTGGGTCCGTGACGGGAGGAGAAGTGCGGCGGGCGTCCGCAGGCGTGATCGAGGGCGACGGGCTGCTCCGGCGTCTGCGGGGCGACGGCGTCCCCCGGCCCGAGGTGGACCCGGGCCTGGCGGGCGGGCTGCGCGACTGGCTCGAGGACGGCCTGGCCGCTGCGGTGGGCGGCCTGCCTTCGGACGTGGAGACCGTGCGGGTGAACAAGGAGTCGCTGAGCCAGGTCCTGCTCTGTGAGGCCCACCTGGTCGCCCGGCGCGAGGCGCCCCGGGTGGTGACGGTGGAGCTGGCCCGGGGGAGCCTCGTCGACGCCCTGTTCCGCCAGTGGGTCACGACCGGGGCCGTGGAGGACCCCTGGGGCGACGCCCTCGCCGCCTTGGAGGTGGAGAGCGATCGCGACGGCGTCGTCTCCTTCGTGGCCGGACTGCCCGCGACGCAGCGCAGCCGGTTGATGGCCGAGGTCGCCGAGCACGGTGCCGACATCGCGGCGCGCTGGCCGGCCTTGAGCCCGGCATGGCTGCCGCGGACCCAGGAGCGACTCGAGGTCCCGCTGTGCGGCGGGCGCGTCGTCCTGGCCGGAGTGGTGGACCTGGTGCTGGGCACGCCCGCTCAGGACCGCGCCTCGGTGTGCCTTGTCGAGCTCAAGTCGGGCACGCGCCGCATCGAGCACCGCGGGGACCTCCATTTCTATGCGTTGCTCGAGGCGCTGCGCAGCGGCGCCCCTCCGTTCCGGATCGCCACGTACTACAGCGCCACGGGTGAGCTCGACGCCGAGCGCGTCGACGAGGACACGCTCGTGCACGCCTTAGCCCGGGTGCTCGACGGAGCGCTGCGGCTGTGCCGGCTGGCGGCCGGAGCGGAGCCGGGACGGACGCCGAACCATCTCTGTGCCTGGTGTGCCGGACTTCGGGAATGTGCGCCCGGCCGCCGACGCGCCGGCACCGAGGTGCCGCGCGCGTTCGACTCGCTAGCCGAGTTGGACCCGACGGCATGACCGCGTCCTCGTCCAAGGCGCGGTGGCTGACCGACGCGCTCGTGTCGTCGCCCGGTGAAGAGGTGGCACCGACCGAGCTGGCGCACCTGCGGGCCGGTCTCGTGGGCGACCTGCAGGCGCTGAGCGAGGACCTCCCCGTGGGTGAGCGCCTCCAGGTCGATGCGTTCAAGGTCCTCGTCGCCCAGCGCCACCCCGACCGGTGCATGTCGAGCGACGGCACCTTCGTCCCGTCGCCGCGTCTTTGTCGTCGTGCCGTCGGCGTCGCAGCGGTGAACCGGTGTGTGCGGGGCTTGTCCCCCGGTCCGGCGGTGGCCGTGGCCGACGTGCTGGCGGGCGGGGTCGAGGACGTGTCGGTCGAGGCCGGCGCCGGCGTCAGGGCGCCGTGGTGGGCGCAGTGGTACGCAGGGTTGCCCCGAGGTGGGCGGGCGGTGGTGGTCGCAGAAGCCGTCACGTGGGCCACGCAGCTTCTCACCGCCGTGGACTGGCCCGCGATCCCCAGGCTCCCCGTGATCGGGGGGCGTGACGACTGGTGGCAGTGCCCGGGCGGGTCGCAGCTCGCGTTGAAAGGTCGTGCCGAGGTGCGCGTGCTCGTGCAGCGGCGACCGGCGTTGTTGGTCGTCGGCTCAGGGCGGTGCCAGTCGGACTGGCGGGTCGAGCTCGGCTACCCGGGGTTGGTGGCCGCGCTGGTCCGCGATGCGCAGGCGACGCCGTGCCGGGTCGTCGGGGTCTGGCCGCAAAGCGGCCAGGTCCGGGTGCTCCCCGTCGACGTCGCCATGCTGCGCGCCACGGCCACCGCGGTCGTGGCCGCCGTGGCGACATGGGTCGACGGGCGGATCGAGGCGGGTCGTTCGGCGGCCCTGGCCGGCTGAGGGCGCAGCCGGAGCCGGAACGCTATTCGGTGTGGCAGGCCGCGCCGGGCGACGGGGGGACGTCGAGCGCGGGGTTGCGGGGGAAGAACCCCACCGGGATCAACATGAACCCCGCGTACTCCACGGGCATCACCGGCCAGTCCTCGGGGCGGGGGACGTGGGTGACGCCGAAGGTGTACCAGACGACGATGTCGGTGTCGACGATCGGGCGGTCGGCGGCGGTCCATCTGGGGAGCCCGTCCCCGCCCGCGTGCTGGTTGGGGTACTCGCCCGCGGCGCGCCGCTCGTCGGGAGAGTACGGGGTGACCCACAAGTTGCGCGTGGCGAAGCCGGCGCGCTTGGCGACGCTCGAGTCCGGGTCGGCGAGGAGCGTGGGTGTCGACCCGGGCACGAGCTTGTAGGCGACGGGAATTCCCAGGCGGTTCTGCGAATGCGGGTTGACGATCTTCCAGACCCGGCTGGTGGACGGGTCCACCAGCCGGCGCGCACCGCTCTCGGTCTCGAGCAGCGTCGACACCGGTGCGAAGGCGTTCGCCCACGGGTTGTCCGGGCCCGGCGGCACCGGACGGTTGTCCACCTCATACACCGAGTTCCTCGGCCCGTCGATCTCGGTATCGAGCCGCACGTTGAAGAGGTGCTGGTGGAAGGGTGCGGCGAGCTGAGGAGCGATCATCGAGGCGAACGCGGGCGGATCCCCGGGTGCCACCGCCATCGTCGACATGATGCCGGTGAGCTTCACCTCGAACTGGATCGTCCCGTCGAGGTAGAAGTACCAGAAGAATCCATAGTCGTAGTTTCCGACGGTGGCGATCGAGCTGACCACCAACCGACGCGATCGCCGCACCTCGTTTCGTCCTCCGCGCGGGTCGTTGTGCTTCCAGAGGATCCCGTAGTCCTCCTCGTGCATGCAGACGGCGTTGGGAACGACGTAGGGGTGCCCGTGCTCGGAGGTGAAGACCGCGTCGAAATAGTGGATAACGCCCAGACAGTCACATCCGAGGGTGAGGGAGCTCGACATCCTCCCCAGCCCCCACTCGCCGGCGTCGAAGGCGTTCTTCCAGCCGTGCATGGGGCCAGGATCCCCGTAGGGGACCACCATCTCGCTGACCGAGGCCCGGAAGAGCACGGGCCGGACTCGCTCTTGGTCCTCGTAGCCGATCTCGTGCAGGACGAGTCCCTCGACCGAATCCATCGACACCCGTAAGGACCACTTCTGCCAGCGGACGTGGTTGCCGTCCACCGAGAAGCTCGGGCCCTGGGGCTGGGAGATCTCCACGGGCTTGAGGTCCTCGCGCTGCGGTCCGGATTCGGCGTAGTAGTTGCTGCACTCCGTCGGCATGGGCACGACTCCGGTGTCGATGACCTCGAGCACCTCTCCGCGCGCCATGTCGACGAAGACGACGACTCCCTCGACGGGGTGGGCGTACCCGTTGTCGTCGGGCGTGTGGCGCACGTACGTCAGGCAACGGCAGATCCGGCGTCCTTCTTCGTGGGAGACTCCGAAGGAGCCCGACGGCCACGGGTCGATCTGCACCGTGGAGAAGTCCTCGATACCGCGCCTGCGCATGGCGGCCTGCCACTGGTCGTTCTCGACTACGGCCATGATGGCGGCGAACGACTCTTCGAACAGCAGGCCGGGTCTGACGCCCGGGACGTCCACCAGCGAGAGCTCCCCCGTGGCGGGCGTCGCCACGGCCTCGACGACGTTGGCCTCGGGCCCCGTGACCAGCGTGAGACGCACCCGGCGCTCGACGGGCTGTCCCGGGGCCCAGGCGCGCAGCTGATCCCTGGTCGGCTCGACCAACCCCACATAGGCGAATCGGGTCGTGTCGGTGCAGATTGGGTCGGCCTGTACGAGCGCCACCGCGGCGGCGATCTCGCCGGCCGTCAAGGCAGAGAGCGGATGCTCCACCTCCGTCGAGGACACCGCTTGCGCCACGAGCTCCCTCTGTCGTCCGACTCCGGCGTTGTGCCGCGACCGAAGTCATTTTCCGTGGTCACGGTAGGTGGAGTCCACCCGGAGCGGCAAATGGGTCCTGCCCGGGCGGCACCAGACCGAGAACGCCGTGCGGCACGAGGCTCGGCATGCGCTCGAGGACGTCGAGCGGGTCGCCCGCACGCGGATGCCCCATGTCCGCCCTGGTAGCGGACCCCGCCCGATCTCCGTTCGAGCGCCGCCTCCGTCTCCGACCCGTGGTATCAGCCCTGATGACGGGGTCGAAATGGACAAGTACCGAAAAGAAGAAGTTTGCGCATGTGTTGTGATGGGCACAGTCCATAACGGAAAGGTGTCCCCCTGTGGAGGATCCTCCTGCGACGTTTGTCCCGGTGAAGACCGGTCGGCCTGTGAGTATCGCCTGCCTTGTGGAGAATGCCTGTGAATACCGTAAGAAACAGGAGATGAAAGTTCCGGCACGTTGCTGAGAATCCGGTGAGAATGTGATCGTCGGTACGGCGCGTCCCGATCTGTGTGCTGTAACCCGGTCGCTACCAACGGGCATTGTGACAAGTGGTAAACTAGCTGCGGGGCTTGTGGCCGATCTCGTTACAGATCGACTTTTCGTTCCGTCGCGCCTGTCTTTTTTTGGGAGGTCCTCTGTGGCACGAGATCAAAGTGTTCGTAATCGGATTGTCGAATACCTGTCGACCCACGGTGCGGTAGAGGATGCCAGCGGAAAGGCGACATCGGTACTGAAGAAGGCCATCGGATACGAGGGGACCGACGCGGGGTTCACGCAAGTCGTTGCCGCCATGGCCAAGGCGGACTTGTTGAGCCGTCAGATCAAGGGGAAGCGAACGTACCGGATCTCGCATAGTGGCCAAGCCAAGCTGCGAGCAACGGATGCCGGCGTGAGCTCGAACGGTGATGGGCCCATGGACTATGACGAGCTCGCGGCGGCGTTGCTCGCGCAGGTGACACGTGTCGCGGCGACGCCCACGGACACGTCCGAGTCGGCGTCGTGGGCGCGCAGGCGCCTGGAGCAGCTCGAGGCGCGCAACACCGCACTACAGCGAGACGTCGCACGCGCCAACGCCGAGGCCGAAGCCATAGCCGCCGAACGAGATCTCCTCCAGAATCAACTCGAAGCGGCACAACACAATCTCTCGCTCCTCACAGACCGCCTCCAAGAGCCACGTCGTCCCCAGAACCGGGCCGCCGAGCGTCTCGGGCCTGACGAACAGACCTTGCTCAACCAACTTCGTCATCGCCGTCCCCACAGGGCCACGTCCTCAGAGCGCGCCATCTGAGGCACGCCTCGGCGCGTCCTCCCGTTCCTCGGGTCCCGACCCGCGCGCCCGCTTCTCCCGGTTCTCTCCCCTCGCGGCCGACGCTTTGGCGGTCGTGGTCCAATAGCGGTCGGATCCCGCGCATTTCAGGGGCGAAGCCGTCGATTGTGCCAGGATGTCATCGCCGACATGCCGGCCTGGGCACGAGTGGCAGAGGGGGCCGAACGTGGAGAACCAACCTCCGGTTGCCGCGCAACCGAGCTTGCGGACACGGCGGGAGGTGCTCATCGCGGGCATGGCCGGCGCGTTCAGCATGGCTCTGGCGGCCTGCGGCGGCGAGACGGCACGCAAGGCCGCTCGTGTGGCGCCGGCGGGGTCCGACCTCGGTGCGATCGAACACGTCGTCTTCCTCATGAACGAGAACCGCTCGTTCGATCATTACTTCGGCTCGTACAAAGGTGTACGCGGTTTTGACGACCACCCGGCGGCTTCCCCGGGAATCTTCGCGCAATCGTGGCCTGCCGGTACGGCGAGTTCGTTGCTGCCATTCCACCTCGACACCGTCAACACCGACGCCGAGTGCACCTTCGACCTGTCGCACGAGTGGTCGGCCCAGCACATGAGCTGGAACGAAGGGCGGATGGATCGTTTCGTCGTCACCCACACGATGCCCCAGTTCGAAGGGCCCCAGAACGGTGTGCTGACCATGGGGTACTACACGCGAACGGATCTTCCGTTCTGGTACGCCCTCGCCGATGCGTTCACGATCGCCGATGGATACCACTGCTCGGTCATGGGCCCGACGCACCCGAACCGACTGCACGCCTGGTCCGGGACTCTGGATCCCGAAGGCCACGAGGGCGGACCGGTGATCATCACGAACTCGGCACCGAGCGCCATCGGCAGCGCGTCGTGGAGGTCCATGCCCGAAGAGCTCGAGGCCAAGGGCATCTCGTGGAAGGTCTACAACCCCCCGGGAATCGGCTACCAGCCGACGAGCCGGTTGTCGATCGCCATCTCCGACAACATCCTCCTCTACTTCAAGCGCCACGTGGAGGATCCGTCGTCTCCGCTGTACAAGAAGGCGTTCAGTCCGATCTTTCCCCGCGACTTCGCCCGGGACGTGGCCAACGACACCCTTCCCCAGGTCTCGTGGATCTGCCCGCCTCTGGGTTATGACGAACACCCGCCGTCACCTCCCGCGGCCGGGATGTGGTTCACCCATCAGGTGCTCAGCGCCCTCGTCTCCAATCCCAAGACCTGGTCGAAGACGGTGTTGTTCATCATGTACGACGAGAACGACGGGTTCTTCGACCACGTGGCGCCCCCGGTGGCCCCGCCTGGCACACCCGGGGAGTACCTGACCGTCGACCCCCTGCCGTCTCCGGCCGACGGGATCGCCGGCCCCCTCGGCCTCGGCTTCCGGGTGCCGCTCCTGGTCATCTCCCCGTTCAGTCGGGGCGGGTACGTGTGCTCGGATACCTTCGACCACACGTCGCAGTTGCGGTTCCTCGAGACTCGATTCGGTGTCAAAGCCCCCAACATCAGTGCCTGGCGCCGGAGCGTGACGGGGGACCTGACCTCGGCCCTGCACGTCGGATCGCCCGACACCTCGGTCCCGCCGCTGCCCGCCACCTCGGGGAGGAGCGACCTGAGGGTCAAAGGTGAGTGCCAGGCGTCACAGCTCATCGAGTTGGACGTCACCAACCCCGTGCCCTACCCGTTGCCGGCCAACCAGAGCATGCCGACCCAGGAGCCTGGGACGGCGGCGCCGGTCCCGGCCTGAACTTCGGCCGAAGGACGGCCGTCGTGAACCAGGCACATCTCGAGTTCTGCGCCAGCCCGGAGTGGCGTCAGATGATCGAGGAGACGATCCTCCCCGAAGCGCTGCGAGGGGCCGCTCTCGGTGACGACGTGATCGAGATCGGACCGGGGCCCGGGTTGACCACTGACGTCCTGCGCACCCTGACGCCTCGGTTGACGGCACTGGAGTTCGACCCCGACCTCGCCGACGCATTGGCCGAGCGCACGGCCGGGACGAACGTGCAGGTCGTCTGTGGGGACGCCACGGCCATGGACTTCCCCGACGACCGGTTCTCCGGCGCGGCGTCGTTCCACATGCTCCACCACGTCCCGACCGACGCGGCGCAGGACCTGGTCTTCGCCGAGCTGGGCCGGGTCCTGAGGCCCGGTGGAGTACTGGTCGCCGCGGACGGAGTCGAGAACGAGGGCACGCGCCTGTTCCACACCGACGACATCTACAACCCGATCGACCCCGCAGCCTTGTATCGACGGCTGACCCGGGCCGGGTTCACGTCTGTCGACGTCCGTGTCTATGACCTCGGTTGGATCTGCACCGCGACGGCCGCCGAAGGCGCCCGAGCGTAGGGAGGACACCGGGCCCTCTCTGTTAGAAAGGGTCGGTCGGATAGAAAGAGTCGTTCGGAGAGGAGGACGTGCATGGACACCTCACGACGACTCCGTCCTCGGGTTGGGCGCCGGCGGCGGACGCGGCTGCTGGCAGCTGTGCTCGCAACGGCCATGTCGGTGGCCGCGTGTGGGTCGTCGTCGCCCGCCTCGTCCGCTCCCATTCCGGCGCCGCCGGGTCTGCCATCGTTCTTCGCCGTACCCCAGCCCCTGCCCAAGACGGGTCCGGGCACCCTGCTCAAGTCGCAGCGCATCGCCGTCTCGGGGCTCCACGGCACCACGTACCGCGTCATGTACTTGTCGGAGTCGGTGACCGGCAAGCCGGTCCCGGTCACCGGGCTCGTCGTCGTACCCGACCGCCCGGCTCCGTCAGGCGGTTACCCGGTTGTCAGCTGGGGACACGGCACCAACGGCATGGCCGACCATTGTGCCCCGTCGCTCGACCCCACCTCCGCCGTGCCGTTGGCCAACGATCTCCTCGACCAGGGCTGGGAGATCACCGCCAGCGACTACCAGGGAGAAGGCACACCCGGCCTGCTGCCCTACCTCGTCGGGGTGAGCGCAGCGCGCAACACCATCGACATCGTGCGAGCGGCGCGCCGTCTTCCGGCTGCGCACGCCAGCGACAACTACGTCGTGTGGGGCCACTCCGAGGGTGGCCAGACGGCCATGTTCGCCCTCCACATCGCATCGAGCTACGCGCCGGACCTGCACCTGAAGGGAGTCGTGGCCGGAGCGCCGCCCTCCCAGTTCTACGCCATCTACCAGTTCCTGCAGACGAGCCCGTTCCGCTACTACCTGTTCATGGCGGCCGGTGGGTTCAACTCCGCGTACGGCAACAAGGCGGCCCCCCTCGACCAGGTCCTGACCCCGCTGGGCATCAAGCTCCTCCCCGACCTCGACAAGGGTTGCTCGGACTACGTCGCCCAGGTGACCGGCAAGTACACGCTCAGCCAGCTCACCAGGGGCGACCCGTTCGACATCTCCACCTGGAAGATCCTGCTGAACGACAACGACCCGGGTGCCTTCACCACCGCCAGCTCCGCTCCTCTGCTCATCATCCAAGGCGGAAGCGACGAGCAGATCCCCGTCGTCTCCACCGCGCTGCTCGCCACCCACCTCTGCAGCCTGGGCCAAGACCTGGAGCGGTGGATCTACCCGGGCCAGAGCCACGCCGGGGTCATCGCACCTTCTGCGAACGACATGATCCATTGGATCTCCGACCGCTTCGCGGGCGACCCCGATCCCGACCCCTACGCGCCCACCGGGTTGCCCGGCATCCAGACCAAGACCTGCCCCTGATCCGATTGCCGCGCTTGCTCGGGCGCGTGGGGCGCGCGCCGTGTCGGGGTTGGCGGGTCGTCAGCCCGGCAGCCGGCGGTACAACGCCTGCCCAGAACCGGATGCGACCAGCGAGCCGGTGGGAGTCCACATCCTGCCGGTCCAGCCCAACATGCCGTCTCCCGACACCGGGGCATGGCCGTCCGCGAGCAACCAATCCTCGGTCGGCGCGGGCGTGTGGAAGGCCACGTACAGGTCGAGGCTGGGGGCGATGTACCCGTGGGGCTCTCGCCACGCGTGGCGCTGGGAGGCGGCAGGCCAGCTCTGGACGTCGAGGAGGATCACCGCACGGCAGGCGTCGACCCAGGGGTCCGAGGGAAACGTCGCTGTGGGACGGAAGCGACACCAGGCTTGCCACTGCGGCGCAAGCGGCTCGGGAGGTGGCCAGTCGGCACGGAAGTGAACCGGGCGCATCTCGACGTTGTCCCAGAAAGCGTAGAGGGATTGCCGGTCCGGTGACAGAAGTTCGATGGGGGTCAGCTCCCCCGGTCCGGGCACGTCCGGTGCCACCGCCTCGTCGTGCTCCAAGCCGTCGTTCTCGGCCACCGACCAGACGGATGCTTCCAGGATCGGCCTGTCGCGTTGGGTGACCTTCACACGCTGGGACAGGGCACTGCGCCCGGCACGGACGGTCGACACCTCGAGCTCGATGTGGTCGAACTCGGCGACATTCAGGTAGTGGCAGAAGAAGCTCGCGGGCCGGGCAAAGGGGCTCGCGGTGCCTGCGGCCCGGAGGGCGGTGGCGGCGACATAGCCACCCATTGGGCCCCAGATCTCCCAGTCCCGGCTGAGCCGTGCGGTATAGCGTCCGTCGTCCACAGATTCGACCGCGGTGTCCAGCGCCAAGTCGCCCATCGCCGACCAGTATCTCGCGTGCCCGTTTCGGCTTGCCTCTGGCACTGGACCTGAGCGGGCGGTCGCAGGCCCGCTCACCGATGGCCGACCCCGTTGACGGAGCTGTCACCCGGGTCCGCCCGCCTCGGGCGGCGCCGTGCGTCCGGGGCCGGATCCGGAGCCTCAAGAGGCACGATGGCAACAATGAGCACGCCCGGACGGGCTGATGCCCGCCGGGCCGCCGGCCGACACGCCCACCCGAAAAAGTACGGAAAACTGTCAGGTGTAGCGGTGCGCACCCCGACTAGGATTTTCCTTGTCAGCGCCGAATTTGGTGGAGGACCGACTGGGCGCCGGCGGGGGGGTCCTGGGCTTCAGCTGGTCAGCGTGCCAGCCGATGCACAGGGGGGCAGAGCGGGAGGTCGCGAATGGGTTTGCGCGTCGGCGCGGACATAGCTCGGGTGGACGATATTTGCGCGTCCGTTGTTCGTTTTGGTGAACGTTACCTGCAAAGGATCTTCACCCCTCACGAGATCGCCACGTGCGCCGGAGGGCCCGAGGTCGCGGGCGCGTCCCTTGCTGCCCGCTTCGCAGCCAAGGAGGCAACCATCAAGGTGTTGCGTCCCGACGAGGCCGCCCCTGCATGGCGGGACATCGAGGTGCGCCGGAGCCCCTCGGGGTTCTGTGAGCTCCACCTGACCGGGCAGGCCGCCGCGCTCGCGGCCGCGGCGGAGATCACGGACCTGGCGGTCAGCCTCACCCACGAGGGCGGCCTTGCCGCCGCCGTCGTGTTGGCGCAGTGCGGAAGCTGACAGGTCCCTTCTGTGACTGACCCGATCCTGTCCATCCCGGCCGAACTTCGTGGCGCAGGGGTGCACGCATGACCCAAGCTTCGTTGACCGACGTGTTCCGAGACGAAGTCATCGCCGCGGGGATCCTCACCCCCGGATCCGTCGACGGGTTGTACGGGCGTTCGGGCACCTACGAGCGGGTTGCCTCGGCTGTGCAGGACTACGCGTCGCGCCTCGGCGCCGACGAGGAGTCCGAGCACGTCCTGTTTCCTCCGGTTCTGCCCCGGGTGGTGTTCGAGAAGACCGGCTACCTGTCGTCGTTCCCCGACTTGATGGGCTCGATCCACAGTTTCACGGGCAACGAACGTCAACACGTCGAGATGCTCGAGATGGCCGAGTCCGGCCGGGAGTGGGCGGGCTCGCTGACGCCGACTGCGGTGATGCTGTGCTCGGCAGCCTGCCACCACCTCTATCCCGGTTGCAGCGGTGTCCTCCCCGACGGTGGGCGACGGTTCCAGGTCACCAGCTGGTGCTTCCGACACGAGCCGAGTCGTGACCTCACGCGGATGCAAGCGTTCCGGCAGTTCGAACACGTCTATGTCGGGGACGCCTCCGAGGCCCTCGCCTCTCGGGACCGGTGGGTCAGGCGAGGCCACGACGCTCTCGTCGCCCTCGGCCTCGACGTGGAGACGGTGACGGCCAACGACCCCTTCTTCGGTCGTCGCGGCCGCCTTCTCGCCCAGAACCAGCGCGACGAGGAGCTCAAGCTCGAGATCGTGACCTCGTTCGACGAAGCCGCCCCGCCGGTGGCCATCGCATCGTCGAACATGCATCTGGACCACTTCGGGCACACCTTCGAGATCATGACGGCATCGGGTGAGGTGGCCCACTCGACCTGCATCGGCTTCGGGGTGGACCGGATCGTGTTGGCGCTGTTCCGCCACCACGGACTGGATCCGGCCCAGTGGCCGCCCACCGTGCGCGAAAGGCTCTGGCCGTGACCCCGGGGTCCGCTCACCCCTCGCGCCCCTTGGTGGCCGTCGCCCACGGCGAGAGCTCGGTGTCGGCGATGAAGCTGGCAGCTGCGGCGGAGTCGGTGTGCGACCTCATCTGGTTCGTCGACTCGACCGAGCTTTCCGAGCCCCACATGCTCCGGTTCCTTCGAAAGCTCGGGACGACCATCGACACCGCCGGGATGTCCGAGGACGAGAAAGCCGACGCGTTGCGGCCATACCGACCCGACGGGATCGTCGCCTATGCCGAGTACCTGATCCCCACTGCTTCGGCGGTGGCGTGCCGGCTCGGTCTCGACTACCACGACGCTGTGGTCGCCCGCCGACTGGTCGACAAATTCACGCAGCGCCAGGCCTTGCGTGACGGCGGTCTGCCGGTGCCGCGCTTCATCGTCGTGCCACCGTGCCCGACCCCTGATGAAATCGAGGCGGTGGCGACCGACGTGGAATTTCCGGTCGTCCTCAAGCCTCGAGAGGGCGCGGGGAGTCGCGACACCATGCTCGTCTGCGATGCCGAGCAGCTTCGCGCTCTGCTCGCCGAGCAGTCCCCGCTGGTGAAAGGCCAAGACCAGCCCATGATCGTCGAGGAGTACCTGGCCGGGCCCGTGCCGCCGCGCAACCCGAGTTTCGCGGACTACGTGTCGGTCGAGAGCGTCGTATCGGTCGGGGAGACCAGCCACCTGGCGGTCACGGGCCGCTTTCCTCCGGCCGAGCCGTTCCGCGAGTCGGGGTTGTTCATCCCGAGCGACCTCTCACCGTGTGAGACAGAGTCCGTGCTCGACGTCGCCACCCGGGCCATCGCTGCCATGGGGATCGAGATCGGGATCCTCCATACCGAGATCAAGCTCACCCCCGACGGTCCGCGCGTCCTCGAGGTGAATGGACGGATCGGTGGCAGTGTCCCCGAGATGATGGGCATCGCCGCTGGGGTCGACCTGGTCGAGATGTCCCTCCGGGTGGCTCTGGGTGAGAAGGTCGTCTTCGATGACCTCCTCCCCACTCACGCGGTGGGCTACCTGCTCAGCCCGCACTCGCCCCAGTGGGCTCGCCGAGTCGTGAGCATCGAAGGGCTCGACCGGGTGGGCGAGTACCCCGGCGTGAAGTCCGTCTTTCTCAACCGCAAGCCCGGGGATGACATCGACTGGCGCAAAGGCAGCCACGAATACGTGTTCTCGGTGATCGGAGGGGTTCCCGATCATGAGAGCCTCTTGGCGGTCAAGCGGTTTGTGGACGAAGAGGTCACGGTCACGTATGCCTGACGTCGGCACTCCCGAGCAAATCGCATCTCCCGGTTCACGGCGCGGTTCGACCATCTCCATCCGATCCCTGCAATGACTGCGACGCCCATCTGGTTCGGGCCAACGGACCGCCCCTTGTTCGGCATGCTGCACGTGCCCGATGGCAATGTCGCGAGAGCCGGCATTGTTCTCTGTTCGCCTCTGGGCCGAGAGGACCTGTACGCCCACAGCGCGTATCGATCGCTCGCCGAACACCTTGAGCGGCACAACATCGCGGTCCTGCGTTTCGACTATGACGGAACCGGTGACTCGGCGGGGTCTCAGGACGACCCGGCCCGATTGGCGGCGTGGTCGGAGTCGACGCGAGCCGCCGTCGAGTTGATGCGCGCCGCCGGTCCGCCTGTGGTGGCCGCAGTCGGGATGCGAATGGGCGCGGCGCTTGCCGTGCTCGAGGCGACGAGGGCCCCGCTCGACGCCCTGGTGCTGTGGGATCCCTGCCCGACCGGTCGCGCCTTCCTTCGGGAACAGCGCGCGCTTTTTGCCTTGAGCGTCGGCGGGGCGGAAACCGACGACGGTTCGACGCAGACGCCGGGCTTCCGTTACGACCCGGAGACGACAGCCGACCTCTCTGCGCTGGACATCACCACCACCGACGGCCCTCTTGCACTCCGGATCTATCTGTTGTCGCGTCCCGACCGCCAGCACGATTCGAAGCTCGAGGCTCGACTGGCGACCGCCGGTCAGGTCGAGTTCGGCGAAGCGCTCGGTCAGCACGAGCTCCTCACCATCGACGGAAAGTTGAATGCCGGTCTCGAGGACACTGTCCAGCGTCTGGTGACGTGGCTGTCGACAGTGGCGGCACCGGATGCGGTGTCCTTGGACCTCACTCCCTTCGATCGAATGGCGACCTCTGCGGTCGTGGCCCACGACGGGCGGTCTCGTCCCGTGATCGAACACGCCGTGCACATAGGGCCCGCCAGCGTGTTCGGCATCGTCACCGAGGTCGAGGGAGAGTCCAGCCCCACCACTGTGGTGTGTTTCAACACCGGGAAGTCGCGCCGAATTGGGCCCTCGCGCCTGTGGGTTGAACTGGCGCGGAAGTGGGCGGACTGCGGGCTGCGAACCGTGCGGATCGATCTGAGCGGCATCGGTGACAGTGGGACCCACCCGGGCCAGCCCCGCGACGTCTACTACCCCTTCGAAGGCATCACCGACGTCCAGGACGTTGCACGATTCGTCTCGCCCCATGACCCGTCACGGGTCGTGCTGGTCGGATTGTGCTCGGGTGCGTATCACGCCATGCACGGCGGCCTCTCGCTCGGCGCGCAGGGTGTGTGCGCCTTCAACCCGGTGTTTGGAGCCCTGCCCATCCCGACCGGGCTGGCCGGCGAGGTTTCCTCCACGCGACCCCAGTTGTCCGCGCCTGCGAGGCGTTGGGCGGCGAAGCTCGCCGGCGGCCGAGCCCCTCGCCGCGCCGTCAGCGTGCTGCCGGAGAGTTTGTGGTGGATCTTCAATCGACTGGGGGTCCGCCGTTCCCCGGTTGAGACTCTCGTACGTCTCGTCGCCTCAGGCTCCGATGTCCTGGTCGTCACGGGCAGCGAGGAGGTGGACCGGATCCGACGCGGCTCGACCGGAATCCTGCGCAAGCTCGTCCGTTCGACTCGTTTCCGATTGGAGATCCTCGACCCTCTCGATCACGCCCTGTTGGGTGCCGACGACGCCCGTCGTGTGGGAGACATCGCCTACCGGCACGTCAGAGACCGCTTCGCGGCGCACGTCGCGGGTGCTGAGCATCGCGACGAGACCGGACAGGCCGATTCCGCCCAGCTCACCCCGAAACTCCTCCCGCTCGATGCCGTAGACGTCGGGAACGGCGTCGGCCGGGTCGACGAGGCCTCCAGATCCTGAGATCGGTGGAGGGCGAAGCGACCAGACTCGCCCTCTGCCGCAACGTCAGGCCCGACAGAGGATCTCGCCGTGGGGCACGAAGAACCACCCGTCGCCGCTCGATGCCCATCCACGAAAGGCTTTCGCCAGTCGTTCGAGGTCTTCGCGCTCGGCGAGGCCCAACCGGAGGGCCTGGTGTGCGAAATTCGAGCTTGTCAGGCGGTCGGCCCACAGCTCCCCCCACCAGGAGCGCTCGGCCGGAGCGGAGAAGCACCACGAGCTGGCTGACACCTTGATGTCGGCGAAGCCCGCGGTCCGTGCCCATCGGAGCATGCGTCGCCCCGCGTCCGGCTCGCCGCCGATCGACCTCGCCACGTGTCGGTAGAGGTCCCGCCACTCGTCCAATTCCGGGCTCTCGGGGAACCAGAACATCCCGCCGTAGTCCCCGTCGCGGGCGGCGACCACACCGCCGGGGCGGCAGACCCGTCGCATCTCGGCCAGAGCCGCCACCGGGTCGGTCAGGTGCTGGAGCACCTGGTGCGCGTGGACCACGTCGAAGGCACCGTCGGAGTACCCCAGGTGGTAGGCGTCGCCGACTTCGAAGGTGACGTTGCGTCGTCCGAGGCGAGCCGCTTCGTTCCGGGCAACGACCAGGACCTCCTCGGCGGCGTCGATCCCGAGGACCCGGCCCTCTCCCACGCGGCTCGCCATCCCGATGGTGATCGTGCCGGGCCCGCAACCCACATCGAGCACGCGTGTCCCGGGCGACAACTGTGACAGAAGGTACCCGGCGGAGTTCTCCACGGTCCTCCAGCGGTGCGAGCGCAGCACGCTGGCGTGGTGACCGTGCAGGTAGGGATCGGTGCAATCGGGCATCTGTCCATCCTCAGCTCTGGTGATCCGATAAGCAAAGTAGTATTTCCGATCCTCAAGATAAACTGAACTTATGTCACGCCCCGACTGGTTACGGACCTTCCTGGCCATCTATCGCAGCGGCTCGGTGACCGACGGCGCGCAGCACCGCGGACTCACCCAACCCGCCGCCAGTCAACAACTGGCCTCGTTGGAACGTGCCCTGGGGGGACCCCTGTTCGTGCGGAAGCCCTCTGGCATGGAACCGACGCAACGCGGACGGGAGCTCTACGCCAAGGTGGCCGAGCCTCTCGACGGGCTCGAGTCGGTGCTGCTCAGCCTCGATGCAGGTTCCGTGCCCGCCCCTGAGCCTCCGCTGCGATTCGGCTCGAGCCCCGAGTACTTCGCCGCCGAGGTCCTGCCGTTCCTCGGCGGTCTCGACCTCTCGGTGTCGGTGTCGTTCGGAACCGACACCGAGCTGTTCGCGCTGTTGGAACGGGGCGAGCTCGACGTCGTCGTCACCAGCTCGACACCCCCGCGACGAAGCATCGGTGCGACAGCCTTGGGACCCAAGCGCTTCGTCCTGGTCTGCGCACCACGGGTGGCTCCGGCGGGCTCCTTCGACTCCCTGTCGGAGCTGGCGACATGGTTGGCGGGGGGGTCATGGGTCTCCTACAGCCTCGAGCTGCCCCTGACCCGTCGCTTCTGGCTCACGGTCCTCGGGCGCCCCTTCGCGGCTCGACTGCGGCTCGTCGCCCCCGATCTCCGTGTCGTGCTCAAGGCCGTCGAGCTCGGACTGGGCGTCAGCCTGCTGCCCACGTTCGTCTGCAAGGAGACACTGGCCGACCAGCGGGTGGTCGAGGTGTCCCCGGTGTCGCATCTCGCCCCGGAAGAAACCTGGTTCGCCTGCACCCGGCACGGGGACGTCGGCCGCCGCGCCGTCAACGACTTCCTCGCCGCCCTGCAGGTGGACGCGGCCGCAAAGAGCCCCGATCCGACGGTGCCTTCGTGAATCGACGGCCGCCGCGCTACTCGTTCTGTCCGCAGTAGAGCGCCACCGATGCGCTGGCGTTTTCGACCGCTGCGGTTCCGAGGAGGCTGGCGTTGTTGGCCGCGATCGCCGCTCGGGACGTGGTGACAAGGGACTGCGCGTCGGACCGGACGGAAGTGGGCAGGTTCGGGACGTAGGTCGCGTACTGGTTGATCAGAGTCTGGTGCGCGGCCAGGAAGGTGAGGACGCCGGTGGAGGAGGTGGCGCTCGAAGTTCCCTGGTTGATGGAACCGGCAACCGAGCAGAAAGCGCTGCCCTTGCCCGCCGCGAAGTAGGGGGGGAGCGGGTCGCCGTTCCCGTCGACACCGCAGTAGGTGTCGACGTCACTCCCTGCCGAGTCGAGCGACGGGCTGTTCAGAGCGTTGGCGTTGCCCGCCGCCACGGCGGCCCTGGCCGCCTTGACCAGCGCCCGCACCTCCTGCCCCACCTTGCCCGCGGGGGCGTTGTTGTCCAGGGCGTCGAGGTCGGCGCTGTTCGCCTTGAGGACGGCCAGGAAGCCGGCGTCGGACGTCACGTTGGCGCTGGCCTTGTCCAATTTCACGTTGGCGGCACAGAAGGCTGACTTGGTGGAGTGCGATGTGGCGCTGGCCTTGGGACTGCTCCCGCAGGCCGCGGTGGCCACGGCGACGAGGCAGAGCACCAAAGGCGTCGAGACGGCCAACCACTTCCGCATTCTCGTTACTCCCTCTTCCGACCAGGAGGCCATCGTGCGATGTCGATTCCCGCCAGTGTGTCCGACTTCGGCGCAGGACGACAGGAGGCTACCTCGCACATCGACGGTGGTGACAACACCACCTGGCGGGATGCGCGCTCCTATCGTGTGGGCCACAGAGGATCGGAGACCGGGGTGGGGACGTCCCGACACGGCACGGAGCACAGGCGATAAATGCCCTTCAACGCGGGTGGCTCGATATGGGCGACGTACGACGGACGTACCTGCTTTCCCCTGCACGCCGGCCCGGATCTCCTTTGCTCATCGTGCTACACGGCCTCGGGACGTCGGGCAAGGACATGGAGAGGTTCACCGGACTGGCTGCGCGCGGCCCGGCCGCGGGGTTCGCCACCGTGTTCCCCGACGGTTGGAAACAGATGTGGGACGGCGAGCGGCGCCACCCCCTGCGACAGCACATCGACGACGCCGGATTCTTGGTGGCCTTGGTCGACCGGCTCGTCACCCAAGGGGTGGCCCACTCCGGTCCGGCGTTCCTGGCCGGGATCTCCGACGGCGCGCTCTTCGCCGAGTACCTCGCTCGTCACGCCGTGTCCCGTGGCCGTCGGGGCTGACACCCTCGCTCGCGACTGGGCCACGGGCAACGGGATTCCCTCCGATCCGTCGATCGAAGTCGTTCCGGGACAACCGAGGGACCTGCCGGTGACCCTGCTGAGGTGGTCGGCCCCCAGGTGCCTCCCCGTTGTGTTGTACCGGATCGAAGGTGGCGCTCACTCCTGGCCCGGAGGGCCTCAGTACCTGCCTGCCCGGCTCGTCGGCCCCGTCGCCCGCCACCTCGATGCCACCGGCATCCTGCTCGAGCTGGCGCAGAAGGTCGCGATGTGAAGCCGGCCTCAGACGAGACCGCGCACGGGATCGCGGCCGTCCCACCCGGCTGCCGCCTCCCGCACGGTGGTGATGAGCCAGCGGGTGGCGTCGGTCAGCTCCATGACCTCGACGACGGTGCTCGTGACGCCGCCCGCGTCGTAATAGGCGAACTGCGCCATGCCGCCGGTGTTGCCCGAGTGGACGACCGGCCACGCCGCGTCTGCCGCGGCACGAGCGACGCCGTCGAAGTCCTCTACCCACCAGGCCAGGTGGTGGAAGCCCTCGTGACCGGCGTCGAGGAACTCCCGATAGATGCTGGGCGAGTCGTCCTCCTGCTCGATGAGCTCGATCTGCAGCTCGCCCGAGTTGGCGAAGGCGATGGACGCGACCGGGTCGGTCGGCCGGCCTCGATACACCGAGCCCGATTGCTTCAGGTGGGGTAGCACCATCCAGGGACCGACGCCGACGTCGAGCCATGCGCCCATAGCGCGCTCGAGGTCGCGTACGACATAGCCGTTCTGCCGGATGGGGCCGGGGAGGACGGCTCGGGCCTGTGCGGGTTCCCGTGCGGATTGCATAGTGCAGCACGTAGGGTACCCCCCGATGGGCGCGCCAGGTCCTGACTCCGAGCGTCACCTCCGTCTGGCCTTCGTGGGATGCGGGGCCATCGCCCAATGGCACCTGACGGCCCTGCGCGCCGCCGCGGCGAGGACCGAGGTCACCGCCACCGCCGACGTCGATCGCGACCGGGCCGTGGCGATGGCGAAGGAAACCGGGGCAGAGCCGTTCGGATCGCTCGAAGAGGCCTTGGCCGTCGGGAAATTCGACGCCGCGCTCATCATGGTCCCGCACCGGTTCCACGAGGAACTCGCGGTCGCGGCGTTGCGGGCGGGCAAGCACGTCCTGCTGGAGAAACCCATGGCGCCGACCCTCGACGCCTGCGACCGCATCCTGGCCGCGGCGCGGCAGTCGGGCACGGTCTTCCTCGTGGCCGAGAACGCCCAGTACTGGCCCGAGGTCGTTCGGACCCAGGCCCTCATCGACGACGGCACCGTGGGCGAGGTCTTCACGGCGCGGGCCTGGCACTGTGCGCCGCCCATGGACCAGTTCGCTGGGCCGGGAAACTGGCGCTTCTCTGTGGCCGAGGCCGGTGGAGGAGTGGCGATCGACGCCGGCTCGCACTGGATGCGGCCCTTGCGCATGTGGTTGGGCGAGCTCGTCGAGGTGGTGGCCGCCACGGGCCGGCCCTATGCGGCGATGGAGGGGGAGTCGATGTGCCGGGCCCTGTGCCGATTCGACTCCGGGGTCGTGGCCAGCTTCGACGCCGTCCTCTCGCCCGGCCCCGTCGCCCCGCTCCCGCTGTTCCAGGTCATCGGGAGCCGCGGCGAGCTCGTCGTCGACGTCCTCGGGAGGGTCAAGCTCTACGACGGGTCCGACCCCCGGGGTGTGGTCGTGGGCCAGGGCGGCTACCTGCAGAGCTACGAGCACCAGATCGCCGCCTTCGAAGCTGCCGTGCTCGACGGCGTCGCCCCGGTGGCGGGGGCCGAGTTCTCACTGGGCGAGCTGCGCGGGGCGCTCGCCATGTACCGCTCGGCCGCGTCCGGCCGGTGGGAGGCGGTGTGGTGACGGCGACGTTCGAATACTCCGGCACCCGTGTCCTGGTGACGGGCGGCTCCAGCGGAATCGGTCTCGGCATCGCCACTGCGTTCCGGGATGCGGGCGCCGAGGTCACGATCACGGGCACCCGGGCCTCGTCCGGGGACTACGACCACGACCTGAGCGGTCTTGCCTACCACCAGTGCCGGCTTCCGGACCCTGATGCCGTCGTCGCAGTGGCCGGGGGGCTGGCCGGCCTCGACGTGCTCGTCAACAACGCCGGGCAGAACCTGCCGGGAGGCCGCAGCGAGTACGACCCGGAGGTGTTCGAGGAGGTCGTGGCCGTCAACCTCTTCGCCGCCTTCCGGATGGCCACCGCGTGCCGGCCGCTCCTCGAGGCGAGTGCCCTCGACGGTGGGGCGAGCGTCGTCAACCTCGGCTCGATGTCCAGCTTCTTCGGCATCGAGTTCGTGCCCGGGTACGGCGCCGCCAAAGCGGGCGTCGTGCAGATGACCAAGACGCTCGCGGTGGCCTGGGCGCGCCACGGCATCCGGGTGAACGCGGTGGCGCCGGGA
The DNA here is from genome assembly GCA_963810195.1 of uncultured Acidimicrobiales bacterium. Lineage (GTDB taxonomy): Bacteria > Actinomycetota > Acidimicrobiia > Acidimicrobiales > UBA8190 > Chersky-840. The sequence continues at coordinate 114,235 of CAWEMO010000005.1, forward strand.
GTCATCGAGACCAACATGACCGCCCCCATGCTGGGGATCGAGACGCTCACGCAACCGATCCTCGACCGTACCCCCATGCGCCGTCTGGGCACGCCCGCGGACGTCGCACCCGTCGTCTTGTTCCTGGCCAGTTCCGCCGCCCGGTTCGTGACCGGTCAGACGATCCCCGTCGACGGTGGCTTCTCGGTGCAGGGATGACGACCGGACGCCGCATCCGCATCACCGACCTGCGAGAGCCTCGGCTCACCGAGGTGCAGCGCCTGGCGCTGGAGTACGGCGAGCGCAACGCCGTCGAGCTGTCTGAGCATGCGGTGCTCGACGCCGCCGTCGAACGCACCGGGCTCGACGACTTCGGCCCCGACGATTTCCGCGCCCGGCTCCGGATGTGGCTGGAGGAAGTCGATGGCGACCCTGAGCGCAGCGGGCTCGGACGCCTGACGCTGTTCCGAGACTGCGTGCGCTACGCGTCCAATCGACTGCGGATCCGCGACGTGCTCACCCGTTGTCCCGAGATCCTCGACGTCGAGATCTCCGAACCGATCATCGTCGTCGGCCTGCCCCGGTCGGGCACCACCCACCTCGTCAACCTCATCGCCGCCGACACGCGCCTGCGCTCGCTCCCTTTGTGGGAGAGCTACGAGCCCGTTCCGGACGCCGGCGAGCCGGGTCTTCCGAACGGCTCCGACCCGCGCTATCGACGGGCCGAGGAGGAGTGGCGGGGCATGGAGGCGATGCTGCCTCACCTTTCGGCCATGCACCCCATGCGCCCCGACCACGTTCACGAAGAGCTGGAGCTTCAACTACCCGACTTCTCGAGCTACCAGCTCGAGTGGGTCGCCCGCGTCCCGCGTTGGCGCGACCATTACCTGGCGCACGATCAGACGCCGCACTACGCATACCTGAAGACAGTGCTCCAGATCCTGCAGTGGCGGCGTCCCGGAGAGCGCTGGGTGCTCAAGTCCCCTCAGCACCTCGAGCAGCTGGGCCCGCTGCTGGCCACCTTCCCCGACGCCACCGTGGTCGTCACCCATCGCGACCCGGTGTCGGTGGTGCAGTCCGCGGCGACCATGATGGCGTACGCGGCCCGTATGAGCTACCGGACGCCCGATCCCGACTACTACCTCTCCTACTGGACCGATCGGGTACGGCGCCTCCTCGAGTCCTCGCTGCGCGACCGCCACCTGGTCCCCCCCGACCGGCACCAGGACGTCCTCTTCCACGAATTCATGGCGGACGACACCGCGACGGTCGAGCGAATCTACGGGGCCGCCGGCCTGACGATGACCGACGAGGCCCGCATGCAGATCACGACCTACGGCACCAATCATCCCCGCGACAAGGAGGGCCAGGTGCTCTACGACCTGCGGGAAGACTTCGGCGTCCAGCCCGAGCAGGTCCGCGAGCTGTTCGGCTTCTACCACGACGCCGTCCCCGTGCGGGTGGAGGTCGTGTGAGCCCCGACGCCGTCGACCGGCTCATCGACGAGCGGCCCGGCAAGGAGCTGCTCACTCCCGTCTACGACGACCCGGCGCACCGTCTCACCGACTACCTGTACCGATCGGGCGGGACCACGGCGGCCTACATGCTCGTCACCGACGCGGGTCGTGTGATCGTGAACACCGGGATGGGGTACGAGGCTCCACACCACAAGCGTGTCTTCGACGCCGTGTGCGCCGGCCCCACGCCTTACATCGTCACCACCCAGGCCCATGTCGATCACGTCGGCGGCGTGGGCTTGTTCCGGGAGCCCGGCACCCGGTACGTCGCCCAGGCCAGCAACCAGGCGTGTCAGCGCGATGACGATCGCATCGCCGCCTTGCGACTTCGGACGGCGGCCATCTGGTTCGACGTGAGCGGGCGCCGGGCGCGGGAGATCGCGGTGGAGAACCCCGGTATCCCCATGCGCCAGGACAAGCCGGTCCCCGACATCACCTTCGACCGCCATCTCGAGCTCCACGTGGGCGGTCTCGACCTCGAGCTCATCGCCACGCCCGGCGGCGAGACCGTCGACAGCTGCGTCGTCTGGCTTCCCCAGCACGGCGTGTGCCTCATCAGCAACCTGGTGGGGCCGCTGTTCCCGCACTTTCCGAACTTGAACACGCTGCGCGGCGACCGCTACCGAATGGTCGAGCCGTATCTCGAGGCGGTCCGCACCGTCCGGGAGCTGCGGCCCTCGATGCTGGTGACCGGGCGCCACGAGCCCATCGTCGGGCGCGAGCTCATCGACGCAAGTCTGAGCCGGCTCCATGACGCCGTGGACCACGTGCACCGCGAAGCGCTCGCCGGCATGAACGAGGGCAAGGACGTTGCGACGCTCATGCGCGAGATCCGTCTACCCGCCGAGCTGCGCGTGGGGGAGGGCTACGGCACCGTGGCGTGGGGGGTGCGCACGATCTGGGAGACATACATGGGATGGTTCAGGTTGCGCTCGACGACAGAGCTCTACCCGGTCGAGCCCGTCGCGGCGTTGGCCGAGCTGGTGGAGCTGGCCGGGCCTGACGCCGTCGTGGAGCGGGCCCGGGAGAGGCTCGCCGCCGCCGAGCCCGTCGTGGCCGTTCATCTGGTCGAAGCTGTCCTGCACCGGGAGCCGGCCCACGGCGGTGCCCTCGACGTCATGGTCGACGCCCACCAGGCGCTCCTCGACGGCGGAGCGAATGGCAATTTCTGGGAGAGCGGGTGGCTCCAGCACCAGCTCGAGCACTTCAGGCTCCGCCGCCGGGCATGACCCGACGTGCGGGAGTGCGGGCGTGCTTGGGCGTGCGGGGGTGCTTGGGGGTCAGTCCCTGAGCTCGTAGGCCTCCCACGCGGGCTCGGACATGGCGCTGCGGAAGCGTTCGAAGTGCCAGGGCCAGGCGGCGGGAACCCCTCGGTCGTCGAGGTACCAGCTGCGGCACCCCGTCGCCCAGACCGTCTTCTTGGCCGCTTCGACCCGCGCCGCCTCGAAGTCGTCCATGGCGTCCCGGGTGGCGCTGATCTCCCGGCACTGGCCTGAACGGAGCCGGTCGACCAGCTGCAGGATGTAGCCGACCTGCAGCTCGGCCACCTCCACCAACGAGAAGTTCCCCACGGGCCCGTTGGGCCCGTTCAGCATGAAGAAGTTGGGGAAACCGGGCACCGAGATCGACAGGTACGCCTCGGGGCGCTGCGCCCAGGCCCCCTCGAGGCTCCGGCCGCCTCGGCCCACGACCGACATGGGCCGCACGAACGCGTCCACCTTGAATCCTGTGGCGAGGACCAGGACGTCGAGCTCGTGGAGGCGGCCGTCGACCGTGCGGATCCCAGCGGCCTCGACGCGGTCGATCGCATCGGTGACCAGCTCGGCGTTCGGCTCCTGGATGGCGCGGTAGAAGTCGCCCGAGACGATGAGTCGCTTGCACGCGGCACGGTAGTCCGGACGTAGGCGCTCGCGGAGCTCCGGGTCGGTGACGTTGTCCTCGAGGTTGGCCAGGCAGGCATGTTCGATCATCTGCATCTGCGGCGATCCGGCGTCCACGACCGCGCCGGAGAATCCGTCGAAGAGCTTCGACACCCCGGCGCGCAGCTCCTCCATCAAACGCGGGTTCCGGCGAAACGCCTCCTTCTCCTCGGGCGTGTAGGCCGGGTTCATCGCCGGCATCACCCATTGGGCGGTCCGCTGGAACAACACGAGCTTGCTGGTCCGCTCGACGATGGCCGACACGATCTGCACCGCGGTGGACCCCGTGCCGATGACGCCGACGCGGGCCCCGTCGAGTGTGACGCCGTGGTCCCATCGGGCGCTGTGGAACAGGGCGCCGGCGAAGGAGTCGAGACCCTCGATGTCGGGGTACCTCGGGTGGTGGAGGACTCCGGTGGCTGCGATCACGACGTCGACCTCGTCCCGATGACCCCCCGCCGTGGCGAGCTGCCACCGCCCGTTGTCGAACGCGCAGCTCACGACCTCGTCGTCGAAACGGATGAACGGGACGACTTCATGATCCTGGGCGACACGCTCGAAGTAGGCATGGATCTCCGCCCCCGGAGAGAACGTGTGGCTCCACTCGGGGTTGAGGGCGAACGAGTAGCAGTAGAGATGGGAGGGGACGTCGCACGAGAGCCCGGGATAGGTGTTCTCCCACCAGGTGCCCCCGAGGCGATCGTCCTTCTCGTACACGGTGAAGTCCGAGAACCCCGCCTCCTTCAGCTTGATCGCGGTCAGGACCCCGGCCATCCCGGCACCGATGACGGCGAATCGAAGATCCCGCCTCGTCCTCGACGGCGTGGCGTTTCGACTCGATGCGCTCAAACGTCCTCCTCGCGGCCCTTCGTCCGGATGCGAAGCGTGACCTCGTGTCCGGACGAGCGGAGAGCATGGGACTGTATTCAAACCCTTGGTCGCAGGAGGTACGGCTCTTTGACCTGGGAGTACTCCCTGTTGACTGATTATCCCATGAGGCCAAACAGCGGAGGGAGGGGGATTCGAACCCCCGGGCCTTTTGGGCCAAGGCTTTTCAAGAGCCTCGCATTCGTCCGCTCTGCCATCCCTCCGGAAGCGCCAGGGTACCGCTGCTCAAGAGGGGCGGATCTGTGACCGCAACGACCCGACCCACGCGTCGGCCTCCCGCCAGGCCGTGTCGGCGCGGGCCCGCACGGCCGGGCCGTGGTCTCCTGCTGCAGGGTAGGACCCGAGGAACTTCACCCCTGCGAGCTCGGCGTGCAGGACGCGGAGGCAATCGGCCACGACTTCGTCGGCCACATGGCCTTCGAGGTCGATCAGAAAACAGTAGTTGCCCAGTCCCCGCTTGGAGGGCCGGGATTCGAGCTTGGTCAGGTTGATGCTGCGCGCCGCGAACTCGCTCAGGATCCCGTGGAGAGAGCCGGGGCGATCCTCGCGCTGGAAGCACACGATGCTCGTCTTGTCGTGTCCGGTCGGCGCGGGTACGCCGTCGGATGCCAGGGCCACGAACCGGGTCTGGTTGTCCGGATGGTCCTCGACGTCGTGGACGAGCACCTCGAGGCTGTAGAGCTCGGCGGCGAGGCGCGGGGCGAGGGCGGCAGTCCCCGGTTGTGTGTCGTCGCCCACGATGCGGGCCGCCTCGGCGGTGGAGTTGGTCGGCACGACCTCGGCCTTGGGGAGCTGCTCGGCCAGGAAGCGCCGGCATTGCGCGCTGGCGTGGGGGAACGACAAGACCCGCGTGATCGTCCCGAGGTCGGTGCCGGGCCGGGCCGCCAGATGGATGTGGACGTCGAGGACCACTTCCCGCTGGATGAGCAGTTCCGCCTCGAACACGAGACTGTCGACCGTCGCGTTGACGGTGCCCTCGATGGCGTTCTCGATGGGCACGAAGGCCAGCGCCGCCTGTCCCTCGCCCACCGCCTCGAGGGCTTCGCTGATGGTGGGTGCCGCCACGAGCTCGGCCGAGGCGTAGTCGGGCTGGGTTAGGAGGGCCTCCTCGGTGAAGGTTCCGGCCGGACCGAGGAAGGAGATGGTCTTCACGCCCTGCGCACCGGGGATGGCAGCCGCATCCATGTGCGGCAGGATAGTGGGCACCCATGGACGAGCCCGCCCTGCGCCAACTGCTCGACGACGTTCGTGCCGGATCGATCGGTCCCGACGACGCCGTCGCCCGGTTGCGCCGGCTCCCTTTCGTCGACCTCGGGTTCGCCCGTGTGGATCACCACCGTGCCCTGCGCCAACGCGCCGGCGAGGCGGTGTACGCGCCGGGAAAGACCCCCCGGCAGTGCGCGGAGATCGTCGCCGAGTTGCTCGCCGAGCCCGGCGGCACCCCGGTCCTGCTCACGCGCGCCGATGCCGAGCAGGTCGCGGCCTGCCTGGAGGCGGCACCTGGTGGACAGGTCACGGCCCCGGGCCCGCTGGCGACGGTGTGCTGGCGCCCCGCCCCGGTGCGGACCGGAAGGGTGGTGGTCGTCACCGCCGGGACGGCTGACCTTCCCGTCGCCGAGGAATGCCTGGCGGTGCTGCGCGCCTTCGGGTTCACCCCCGTGCTCGTGGCCGACTGCGGCGTAGCCGGCGTGCATCGGATCCTGGCGTCGGCGGACGACGTGGCCGGTGCCGACGCGGTGGTGGTGGTGGCCGGGATGGAAGGAGCCCTCGCCAGCCTGGTGGCCGGGATCACTCCCGCTCCCGTCGTCGCCGTCCCGGTGTCGACCGGCTACGGAGCGGCGCTCGATGGGATCACCGCCCTGCTCGCCATGCATGCGTCGTGCGCGGCCGGGCTGACCGTCGTCGGGATCGACAACGGATTCGGCGCAGCCTGCGCCGTCGCCCGGATGCTCCCGTGACCCCCGCTCCGCCGTCGCGCCAGGAGCCCGGATCGTCGGTTCGGGCCGGGGTCGGCGACGCCTCGCCGACGACGATCGCCTGGTTCCACTGCTTCGCGGGCATCGCCGGCGACATGGCCCTGGGCAGCCTGCTCGACGCGGGCGCGGACTTTTCCGAGGTGCTCGCGGTGTTGCAGCGCCTGCCCCTGGGTGGATGGAGCCTGCGCGCCGAGCCGGTGTTGCGCGCCGGTATCGCGGCAACGCGTGCCGTGGTGGAGACCACCGACGACGTCGTGGTGCGGACCTACGCCCACATCGTGGGGCTCGTGGGGGAGGCGCGCCTGCCGGACCGGGTGGCCAGCCGAGCACTGGGGACGTTCGCGGCGCTGGCCGAGGTGGAGGGTCGACTCCACCGGCGGCCCCCCGAGCAGGTCCATTTCCATGAAGTCGGGTCTCACGACACCGTGATCGACGTGGTGGGGACGGCCGCCGCCTTGGAGGTCCTCGGTGTCGACGACGTGGTGGTCTCACCCGTGGCAACGGGCATGGGCACCGTCCGCAGCGCGCACGGGTTCCTGCCCAACCCGTCTCCGGCGGTGGTCCGCTTGCTGCAGGGGATTCCGACGTGGGGCCGTGACGTGGGTGTCGAGCTGACCACGCCGACCGGGGCCGCCATAGTGGCCGCCATGGCGACGGGCTTCGGGCCCTTGCCGCCCATGACCGTCGCCGCCACCGGCTTCGGCGCGGGTGCCCACGAGATCGACGGCCTTCCCAATTGCACGCAGGTGGTGGTGGGCGAGGCGTCGGTGGTCACCGAGTCTGCCGGACAACCGGTCATGTTGCTCGAAGCCAATCTCGACGACGCCACCGGCGAGGTCCTCGCCCACGCGGTCGAGGTGCTTCTGGCGGCGGGGGCTCATGACGCGTGGATCACGCCGATCGTCATGAAGAAGGGCCGCCCCGGGCACACCGTGAGCGTCCTCGTCGACCCTGCGCTGACCGAGGCCGTGCGAGTGTCGCTCCAGGCCGAAACCGGAAGCCTCGGCGTGCGGGGAGCGCTCCTCGGACGATGGCCGGCGGCCCGGGTCATGGATCACGTCGAGGTGGACGGTGCCCTCGTGCAGGTCAAGGTCAGCCCCGGCCGGGTCAAGGTCGAGCAGCGCGACGCGGCGCGTGTTGCGTCTCGTCGCGGCCTCCCGCTGCGTGAGGTGCTCTCTCGTGCCGAGTCGGTGTGGCGCCAACAGGAGGAGGCCACTGCGCCAGACCCGCCCCCGCCGACGTTCCCGCCCGAGGGCCCCGCTCCCGCGTAGCGCGATCACGAGCGCGACGACCACCGGCCGGGGACGGCGAGGGATGCACCGGCCCCGTGTCCGGGCTCTCCCGCTACCGTGGATACCGATGGAGGAACCGGAGAGCCGTGGCCCCGGTGGTCCCCCCGAGGACGCCGAGGCCTGGACCGACGAGGAGTGGATCTCGTGGCTCGAGGCCACCGACGACCCCGACGGGCACGGCGCCGCCGGTCCCGTTACGCCGCCTCACCGGAGCAGACGACGGCCCGCCAGCATGCTCGGCGCCGCCATGCTCGGCCTGCATGAAGTCATCTACGGCCGCCACGACGACGAGATCGTCATCGTCGTCGACGCCGGAGGCGACCCGCCCGGTGACGATCAGCCCGAGGTGCACCTCGACCCGGAGCACCCCGAGCGGTCGGAGGTGATCGTCCGCCGGCACCGGCATGCTGAGAACGATCCCCCTACCACCCCCGGATCAGCCTAGACATGCGCGTCGCGCTCGGCGCGCCGGGGTCAGCCGTCGGCGTGTCCTGACGTCCATTCCAGGAGCCGCTCCCGGGGCCAGGAGTTGACGATCCGCTCCGGAGGCACCTCGGCGTCGGCCGCCTTTTCACATCCGTTCCGCAGCCATTCGAGTTGACCGGGTGCGTGTGCGTCGGTGTCGATCGACATCAGGCACCCTGCCGTGGTGGCGGCACGTAGGAGTGCGTCGGGGGGATCGAGGCGCTCGGGCCGTGAGTTGATCTCGACGGCGGTGCCGGTACGCGCGCATGCGTCGAACACCGCGCCGTGGTCGAAGCGCGACTCCGCACGTCCCCGACCGACGATGATCCGGCCGGTGCAGTGACCCAGGATGTCGGTGTGCGGGCTCTCGATGGCGGCCACCATGCGGCGCGTCATCTGGGCGGGCTCCATTTTGAGCTTGGAGTGCACGCTGGCCACCACCACGTCGAGACGGGCCAGCAGCTCCGGGTCCTGGTCCAGTGCCCCGTCCTCCAGGATGTCGACCTCGATGCCGGTGAGGATGCGGAAGGGAGCCAGGTCCGCGTTCAAAGTCTCGACCACTTCGAGCTGGCGGAGGAGCCGCTCGGGGTCGAGACCGTGCGCGACGGTGAGGCGGGGGCTGTGGTCGGTGAGCGCCAGGTACTCGTGGCCGAGCTCGGCCGCCGCCTCGGCCATCTCTGCGATCGGGCTGCCGCCGTCGGACCAGTCGGAATGGCTGTGACAGTCCCCCCGCAACATGGCACGGAGCTCAGCGGCGCGCCCTGTGGGGACGGGACGCTCCTCCTCCTCGAGGTGGCGGAGATAGGTAGGGGTTTCGCCGGCGACGGCCTCGGCTATGACGCGGGCGGTGGTGTCGCCGACGCCGGGAAGGTCGGTGAGCCTTCCCGATGTGGCCCGCCGGGCCAGGACCTCGGGGTCCATCTCGCTCACGGTCGCCGCGGCGCGCCGGAAGGCACGCACCTTGTAGGACTCGGCCCGATCCGTCTCGAGCAGGTAGGCGATGCGCCGGAGCGCGACGACGGGGTCCACGTGCCGAGGCTATCCACCGGCATCGGTGCGCGCCGCCCCGCGCACGGCACGGGGGAAGCGCTCTTTCGTCCTTGATCCGTGTCACCATCGAGACATGGCTTCCGGGGTCCGTGCCATGGCGGTGGAGGTCGACGGCCACTCGGTGAAGATCTCCAACCCGGACAAAGTCTTCTTTTCGACGCGGGGGGAGACCAAGCTCGACCTGGTCCGTTACTACTACGCGGTGGGCCCCGGCGCTCTGCGGGGCGTGCGGGAGCGGCCCACGGTGCTCAAGCGCTACCCCGACGGCGCCGAGGGCCCGTTCTTCTACCAGAAGCGGGTGCCGGCCGGCCGTCCACCGTGGCTCGAGACGGTGACCGTCACCTTCCCGAGCGGGCGCAGCGCGGAGGAACTGTGCCCGGTGGACGTGGCCCACATCCTGTGGGCGGTCAACCTGGGGTGTCTCGACCTCAACCCATGGCCGGTGCGGCGGGCGGACACCGAACACCCTGACGAGCTCCGGGTCGACCTCGACCCCCAGCCCGGGGTCCCCTTCGACGCGGTGCGGACGCGTGGCGCTCGAGGCGCGTGCGGTCCTCGAGGAGCACGAGCTGATCGGGTTCCCCAAGACCTCGGGGTCGCGCGGCATCCACGTGAACGTCCCCATCGAGCCGAGGTGGAGCTTCACCGAGGTCCGCCGCGCCGCGCTGGCCCTGGCACGCGAGCTGGAGCGCCGGCTTCCCGACATCGCCACCTCGGCGTGGTGGAAGGAGCAGCGCGGCCAGCGCGTCTTCGTCGACTACAACCAGAATGCGCGCGACCGGACCGTGGCGTCGGCCTATTCGGTCCGGGCGAATCCCGAGGCGCGGGTGTCGTGCCCGGTCGAGTGGGACGAGGTGCCCGACGTGGAGCCCGGCGACCTCACCATCGCCACCGTGCCCGGTCGCTTCGCGACCCGGGGCGACCCCGCGGCCGGCATCGACGAGGCGCGCCATGATCTGGGCCCCCTCCTCGAGCTCTCCTACCGGGACGAGGCCGAGGGCCTCGGGGATGCGCCCTGGCCACCCCACTTCGCCAAGCAGCGCGGCGAGCCCAACCGGGTGGCACCGAGCAGGGCGCGCCGTCGCGAGCCCTGAGGCGCACCGGCGCGGGCCGCCGGCGCCGGAGTCAGGCCCTGAACACCGACTCGAGCTCGGCGGGCACCACGGTGTCGAGCTGGGAGTAGGTGCAGGACTCGGGGCGGCGGTCCGGGCGCCAGCGACGAAACGTCGTGGCATGGCGGAAACGGTCCCCTTGCAGGTGGTCGTAGGCCACCTCGCACACCAGGGTCGGGTCCAGGGGCTCCCAACCGAGGTCCTTGCCCGCGTTCCAGCGCGACGGCGCGCCCGGCCGGCGCCCGGCACCGGCGGCGTCGTGCTCGGCCTGTGCCCACGCCGCCCACGGGTGGCCCTCGAGGGTCGAGAGGCGGTACGGCGCCAATTCCTCCACCAGCTCGCGTCGTCTGGCCGCAGTGAACGAAGCCGTCACGCCCACGTGGTGCAGCACACCGGCGTCGTCGTTGAGGCCGAGCAGCAGCGATCCGACCACACCGCCGGACTTGTGCCAACGGAACCCGGCCACGACGCAGTCGGCGGTGCGCTCGTGCTTCACCTTGATCATGACGCGCTCGCCCTCCCGATAGGCGAGGTCGGGGCGCTTCGCCACCACGCCGTCGAGCCCGGCGCCCTCGAAGCGGCTGAACCAGTCCCCGGCGACGTCCGGGTCGGTGGTGGAGGGGGTGAGGTGGATCGGCGCCGCGCTGGCACCGAGGGCCTGCTCGAGCAGTGTGCGGCGTACCGCAAAGGGCTCGTCGCGCAGGTCGCGTCGGTCGAGGGCGAGAAGGTCGAAGGCGACGAACGACGCCGGGGTGGACTCGGCCAGCAGTGCCACGCGCGACGCGGCGGGGTGGATGCGCTGCAGGAGGGCGTCGAAGTCCAGGCCACCACGGCCGGCGATGACGATCTCGCCGTCCACGACGGCTCGCGCCGGGAAGTACCGCTGGATCGGTTCGACGAGCTCGGGGAAGTACCGCGTGAGGGGACGTTCGTTCCGGCTGCCGAGCTCCACTTCGGAACCGTCCCGGAACGCCACGCAGCGGAACCCGTCCCACTTGGGCTCGTACAGCATGCCCGGAGCGACGGGGAGCTCCCGGGCCAGCTTGGCGAGCATGGGGGCGACCGGGGGCATCACGGGCAGGTCCATGCCCACACGGTGCCACGTTCTCAGCGCCGCCGTGAGCCGCCGCGGGCGGTGCTGGGTCGCCCTCGCCGTGGCCGGGGCGCGATCCTGTTGCCCGGAGGGTGGCCATGGCGAATCCGATGTTCGTGCTCGACGAGCACATGGTGGAGTTGATCTTCGACTACTGCCACCGGCGGCTCGCCCTCGATCCGGTGTCGCTCGACTTCGGCGGGGCGCGGGAAACCTTCGACGACGTGTTGTCCGGGCTGATCGGTGAGACGGGGAACGACCCGGACGCGGTGCTCACGCTGTTCACCGATCACCTGGCGAAGGCGGTCATCTCCTGTGACAGCCCGCGCTTTCTGTCGTTCATCCCCGCTGCGCCGACGAAGGCGGCGCTGCTGTTCGACATGATCGTGTCGTGCTCCTCGCTGGCGGGAACGTCCTGGCTCGAGGCGGCCGGAGCCGTCGCGGCCGAGAACCAGGTGCTGGGGTTTCTCGCCGAGCTGGCCGGCCTCCCGCCGGGCGCGGGCGGCTGCTTCGTGTCCGGAGGGTCGATCGCCAACCTCTCCGCCCTGGTCGTGGCGCGCGACACGACGCAGGCGAGGCGCCACGCCGTGCCGGGCAGGCCGCGCATCGCCATCAGCGAGGAGGCCCACGCCTCGGTGGAGAAGGCGTTGTGGATCCTGGGCGTCGAGCCCTTCGTGGTGCAGGCGGTGGACCATCGGCTCACGGGGGACGCCTTGCGGGCGGCGTTGGACCGTCTCGACGCAGACGGTGAGGGGGACGATGTCGTCGGGGTGGTCGCTACGGCCGGGACCACGAATGCGGGGATCGTCGACGACCTCGATGGGATCGGCTCCATCGCACGTCAGCGCGCTCTGTGGTTCCACGTAGACGCCGCCTACGGCGGGGCCGGGCTCTTCACCCCGCTGGTCCGTGACCGCTACGCGGGCATCGAGCACGCGGACTCACTCGTCATCGACCCCCACAAGTGGCTCTACGCACCCTTCGACTGCGCGGCGCTCGTCTACCGCGAGCCGAGCCTGGCCCGCGCCGTGCACTCCCTGAAGGCGTCGTATCTCGACGTCATCCACGACGACGACAACCCGGTGTGGAACCCCAGCGACTACGCCATCCACCTGACCCGCCGGGCGCGCGGGCTGCCGCTGTGGTTCTCCCTCGCCGTGCACGGCGCCGGCGCCTATCGCGACGCCGTCGAGACGGTGCTCCGCACCGCGTGGCAGAGCGCCGAGCTCATCAGGCGCTCGCCATACCTCGAGCTCGTCCGCGACCCCGAGTTGTCGATCGTGCTCTTCCGGCGCGTGGGCTGGGGTGCTGCGGACTACGACGCCTGGTCGGTGAGCCTCCTCGCCAGTCAGATCGGGTTCGTCACCCCGACCTCGTGGGAGGGCGAGCCCGTGGCCCGGTTGGCCTTCCTCCATCCCGGCACCACCCTCGACATGGTCGAGGAAATCCTGGCGACCATGGCCTGAGCACCACCCGGTGGCCGAGCCCGACCCGGTGGCCGAGCCCGACCCGGCGGAGGCACGATCCGGAGGCCGATCAGCGCCCTTCGAGCAGGGGGCCCTCGGCCCGGCGCGTGTGCTCCCCCGATCCGGCGCGCCGGCGCCACGCCATCCCCGACAGCGCCTCGAGGACGACGCGGTTGGCCAGAAAGGCGGTGACGTCGGCATGGTCGTAGGGGGGCGACACCTCGACCACGTCGATGCCGGCCACGGGGAGTTCCATGGCGGCGCGGCGCACGGCGTCGAGGAGCTGGCGGCTGGAGAACCCGCCCGGCTCCGGCGTGCCCGTGCCCGGGGCGGAGCCGGGGTCCACCACGTCGATGTCGATCGACAGAAAGACGGCGTCGCACCCGTCGGTGGCGATGGCGAACGCCTCGGTCAGGCAGGCCGGCAGTCCGCGTGCCTCGATCTCGGTCATCTCGAAGCTCCGCATCCCCTCGCCCGCCATCCAGGCGAGCGTGTCGGGATCGGGCCAGTAGCCGCGCAGGCCGATCTGCAGGAAGCGGTCGCCACGCGCCGCCCCGGACTCGATGAGCCGTCGCATCGGCGTCCCGTGCCCGTACATGGAGCCGAATTGGGTGTCCGCCGTGTCGGCGTGGGCGTCGAAATGGACGACGGAGACCCGGCCCCACCCGACGTGCCTGGCGACGCCGGTGATATCGGGCAGGGCGACGGTGTGGTCCCCTCCCAGGACCACCGGTACGGCGCCCGCCCGCGCCAGCTCCTCGACGGCGTGCTCCAGGCGTTGCAGCGACTGCTCGATCTCGCCCGGGGGCATCTCGACGTCGCCCACGTCGACCACGCCCAGCTCGACCAGAGGGTCCACGCCCAGTGCCAGATGGGGCCGCTGGCCGTCGTGCGGGAGGTAGTCGGTGAACCGGATCGCCTGGGGGCCGAAACGGCATCCCGGCCGATACGAGGTGCCGCCGTCGAAGGGCGCTCCGAGTATCACCGCCCCGGCACCGGAGTAGCTGCCGGGTTCGTCCAGCCGTGCCGAGGGGACTCCGGCGAAGGTGGCTTCGGGCCCGTACATCTGCGGCGTCATCGCGGCCATTCTTCCCCTCGCCGGCGGCCCGCGCCCGGCCGGCGCGGGCGCTTCGTCCTACGCGCCGGGCGACGGCGGTCAGCGACGGTCTTGCGGTAGACGTCGGTCTCGGGCTGTCTGCTCCTTCCGGTGCGGGACCTAGACCGGATCGGTGTGGACGCTGGCCACGCAGCTGATCTCGACCAACGCGTCCGGAAGGATGAGTTCGGTCACGCCGACGGCGGTCCATGCTGGATACGGGTCTTCCAGAAACTCAGCAGCGACTTTGAGAACGGCTTCAGCCTGGTTCAGAAGGCCAACGTGGTACGAGTTGATTTCAACAACGTTGCTCCAGCTCGCTCCGATCTCAGCCAGGGTGAGAGCGATATTGCGAAACACCTGGCGGATTTGCTCCTCGGCGCCGTCCGAGAACACGCGATCGGCTGTCTCTCCAGTGTGACCTGTCACCCGTAGTGTGTCGCCGACTCGCACGGCAGCGGGAATGTGGGTCTCCTCGTAGAAGTCCGCCCAGACGGCGGGCACGATCGCTTCACGTGATGGCGGCACGGCTGGTCCCTACGAGCCAGCGGGGAGGACATCGAGATCGAACTCGTTACCCTCCGGGTCTGCCATGCAACGCCAGCGGAAGCCTTCGAGCTCTCGGGTAGTGCCCGGCTCAAGCCATCGGCCTCCCAGTTGCTCAACCTCTGTCGTCGCGGCGTCCAAGTCATCGACGACGAGATCCAGATGCACCCGGTTCTTCCCCGTCTTCGTTTCCGGCACCCGTTGAAACCCTACGGTAAGGCCGTCTTCTGTCGGGGACAGGACTAGAAAGTCACCGTCTCCAATTGTCGTGTCCACATGGACATCGAGCAATCCACACCAAAATGGGCAAGGCGGTTCGGGTCGATTGTGTCGATTGCGAGGTACCCCACCTGACGTCCACCGTGTGGGTGGCTGGCTCAGGGGACTGTACCGAAAGCCGCCTGCAATGTGCCTCGGCACTGCTCGGCGTTCACCTCACCTTGCTGTCACACTCAGGCTCACTGAACGCCAGTAGGCGCGGGCGCTCGTCCTATGTGCCGGGCGGCGGCGGTCAATCGAGGGTCTTGCGGTAGACGTTGGTCTCGCGCCGGACGAATCCGAGCCGCACGTACAACCGGTTCGCTGCCTCGCGCGAGGGGCGCGACGTGAGGTCGACGGTTCGCGACCCGGCCGTAGCGGCGCGCGCGTTTGCCTCGAGCACGAGGGCCGCACCCACGCCCCGCCCCCGCGTCGCGTTGTCCACCACCACGTCCTCGATCCACGCCCTCGGGCCCGTCGGGGCGCTGAACACGACCAGCGTCAACGATCCCAGGATGGTGCCGTCCGCCGTGTCGCGCGCCACGAGCAGGATCGTGGCGGGGGACTTCACGATCCCCTCGAGCGCCGTTTGCGTGAGCGGGGGTGCCGACGAGGACAATTCCGGCACGAGGGCGCGCAGCGCATCGAGGACCTCGGATGTCACGGTGGTGACCTCTTCGACGATCACTCCCTCGGGTGCGGTCGTGGGTCCTTCGGCGCTCATCGGGGGGAGTGTAGCGAGGGGCCACCTCTCGTCATGGTGCATCGGGCGTCATGGTGCATCGGGCGTCATGGTGCGTCGGGCGTCATGGTGCGTCGGGCGGCGCCGCGTGTCCGTGGGCTGCCTCATGGTCTGCGTGGGAAGCCCCGTGGTGGGACGACCCGCCTTGGGGCACGGCCTCGTCGGACCGCCTCGGGGTGAAGTGATGGGCGACCACCCCGTGGTAGTCCGGCGCCCCCTGCCCGTCGGGACCCGAGGGATTGGTGTGGATGACGGCCTCGGCGAGGCGTGACACCTCGTGCAGCAGGCGGTGATGGGCCTCCTCGGCGATGGCGTGCGCGTCGACCAGGCTCAAGGTGGGATCCGACAGGATCTGGATCTCGGCGCGCAGCTCGTGGCCGACCCACCTGATGCGGACGTTGTCGACGCCCTCCACACCGGGTACCGACAGCAGGACGTGCTCGACCTGGTCGACGAGCCCGGGGTCGACGCTGTCCATCAGGCGGCGGTACACGGTCCGGGTCGCGCCGGCCAGGACCACCGTGACCGCGGCGGTGATCACCAGGCCCACGATCGGGTCGGCACGCGCCGCGCCCGCCGCCACCGCCACGGCACCTGCCACCACGGCCAGAGAAGTGAATCCGTCCGAGCGGGCGTGCATGCCGTCGGCCACCAACGCGGCGGAGCCGATGCGGCGACCGACGCGCACCCGGTACACGGCGACGAGCTCGTTGCCCAGGAAGCCGACCCCCCCGGCGGCTGCCACCCACCCTGCTCCGCTGACGGGGTGGGGATGGGCGAGGCGGTTGACGGCTTCGTAGGCGGCCACGACGGTGGACGCCGCGATGAGGGCCACGATGGAGAGGCCGGCGAGGTCCTCGGCCCGGCCGAAGCCGTAGGTGTAGCGCCGGGTCGGAGCTCTGCGTCCCATGCGGAACGCCAGTGCCAAGGGCACGGCCGTGAGGGCGTCGGCGAAGTTGTGGATCGTGTCGGCCAGCAGCGCCACCGAATGGCTCAACAGCGCGACGACCAATTCGACCGCGGCGGTGGCGGCCAGGATTGCCAGCGACACCGCCACGGCCCGTATGCCTTCAGAGGTGGACTCGAGCACCCGCTCGCCGCTGTGGGCCTCGTGATCGTGGGGCGAGACGACCGAGAGGAGCACCCCGGCGAGGCCCCGGCGGTGCGTGTGCGCGTCGCCGTGCCCGGAGTGCCCGGTCGGGTGTCCCACGCCACCTCCTTGCCGGTCGGGGTCGGGCCCAGCCTAAGGTGCGACCGTGCCCGAGATGCAGACGACACGCCCCGGACCCGGCGGCCCGCGTCGCCCGAACATCCTCCTCGTCGTGTCCGACCAGGAGCGCCAGCGCGGGTGGTTGCCCGGGTCGGTGCGCCTGCCCTGGCGCGAGCGCCTGATGGCCGAGGGCATCGAGTTCACCCGGTACTTCACGCACTCCTCGCCGTGCTCTCCGAGCCGGGCCAGCCTGCTCACCGGCCGGTACCTCCCCGGGCACGGCGTGGTGGACAACGTGATCATGCCAGAGCACAAAGAGCTCGACCCGTCCACACCCACCCTGGGATCGCTGCTGCGCGGTGCGGGCTACCGCTCGTCGTACATCGGGAAGTGGCACCTGTCGCAGTCCGAGCACCCGGACATGGAGGCCTACGGGTATGCGGACTGGGACGGCAACGACCGGCACTTCATGGGGTGGGCCGGGACCGGCGTCCACTTCGACCCGATCATCGCGTCCAACGCCGCGCAGTGGCTGCGCGCCAACGCCGCCCCCCGTCCCGGAGCCGCCCGCGCGCCGTGGTTCTTGACGGTGGCGCTCGTCAACCCGCACGACGTGATGTGGTTCCCCATCGACCAGCCCGGATACGAAGAGCGCAATCCCGAGGACGTCGCGTCGGTGCGCCGGGTCCTCGAAGCCGCCGCCTGGAAGGACGACGACCCGCTTCCGGTCTATCGCACCGACTACGAGGAAGTCGTGGGGGAGCTCCCCGCCAACTTCCACGACGACCTGCACACCAAGCCCGAGGCCCACCGCCAGTGGCGCTGGGACCAGCAGCACGGGCTGTGGGGGTACATCGACCCCGGTGACACCAGGGCCTGGCTCCGGCACCTCGACTACTACGTGGAGCTCCAGCGTCTCGCCGACGAGAGCCTGGGGACGGTGCTCGGCGCTCTGGAGGAAGTCGGTGAGTGGGATGACACCGTGGTGATCTTCACCTCGGACCACGGCGACATGTGCGGGTCGCACGGGCTGCGTTCGAAGGGCCCCTTTGTCTACGACGAGATCATGCGCGTGCCGCTGTACGTGCGCGTGCCCGGGTTGACGACGCCAGGGTCGACCACGACTGCCCTCGCCACACACGTGGACCTGGCCGCCACCATCTGCGCCCTGGCCGGTGTCGACGCGGACGCAGCGACGGGTGCGGTCGGAGACGGGTCGGGGTTGCAGGGTGTCGACTTCTCGCCGGTGCTGCGCGACCCCGACGCATCGGTGCGCGACCATGTCCTGTTCGCCCAGGACTCGGCACAGACGACGAACCTGAACCAGGTCCGCTACGCGTTACGTGGGTTCTTCGACGGGCAGACCAAGTACGCGCGCTACTACGGCGTGGGTGGGGGCAAGCCCTCCACGGGCTTGTGGGGGAGGGACCCGGGTCGCAAGCTCTTCGACGTCGACAGCGACTTCGACGACCAGGACCACGAGTGGTACGACCACGGCACCGACCCGCTCGAGCTCGTCAACGTGGCCAACGACCGGGCCAGGCGTGGGGAGCTGCGCGACCTGTTCGAGCGCCTCCGGGATTACGAGGCACAGGAGATGGTGCCCGCTCCCTGAACGGGCAGCTCCGTGAAAGGGCCCGCCACCTCGATGGGACCGGGCGTGCCCGTCAGGGCCTCTCGGGCAGCCTGACCGTGGGCACGGCCTGGAAACGTCGCTGGGCTTCTGCTTTGAGGCGCGGCGCCAGGCGGCGGCCACCGCCGAGGAACGACAGGGCCACGCCGAGGCGACCCCCGGCCAGGCTCCAGTCGGCCAGGGCGCGCTCGGCACGGAAGCGCACCTCGCCGCCGCCCGCACCCACCGGACCGTCGACGGTCCCGATGATGGTGCGGTTCTCCTGGCCCGTGAACCTCTCGGGGTGCGCATGCATGGTCAGGCAGGCCGGGCCGGCCGCGACCGGCGGGGCGCCGTCGCCGAGAACCAGCCGGAAGCCGTCGTCGGCGAGCTCGGTGTGCCGCACGGGAAGGCACAGCGGGAACCCGTTGGCGTCGACGGCGGTGAGATCGTGGGTGGACAGCCGGTTCGCCATCTGTGCGGCGGCGCGCCAACCCGAAGGTGGGGCCATCCATGCACCGGGCTGCTTGCCGCTCGGAGCGGGGTCCGAGAGCGGTGCGGCGGTTCCGTCCGGCGCGTTCCAGGTACGAGCCGGTTCCTCGAGACGGCGGCTCGGCCACCAACGGATGTGCAGCGGTGTCACCTCGATCCAGATGCGCGCGTAGTACCAGGAGAACCGGCGGAGCACGAACCGCGGTTGCCCCTTGGTGGCGTCGGGCAGCTTCTGCGTGCTGAGCCGGACGTAACGGTCGGTGTTCGCCTGGAGGTCCGAGTCGCGCACCGTGGCCAGGCCCTGTACGAGCACCACCGGGGGGTCGGTGAGCCCCGACCCGACCGCGTCGGCGAACAGGAGGGCGACGCGCGGGTCGCGACGGGCCCGTTCGGCTTTGGCCGGGTAGGTCAGTCCCGTCGACACGTCGATGGTCTGCCCCTGCTCGCCGACATAGGGCGTGATCGGGAGGGTGACCGGTCGTCCCGTGCGGGTGAGGCTGGCGTACTCGACCGTGATCGCCCGCGTGAACACCTGGAACAATTCGTCGGGCCAGGCCGAGGGGTTTCGGGGCTGCGAGGAGGACGGTGACCGGCTGTCGCCCACGAAACGACCCTAGTGCCCGGTCGCGGGAGGGCTCCGGCGGGAGTGGTTCAGACCGCGGCGACGAACATCTGCTGGCAGATCGCCGGGCCGAGAGCCACCGTCGACCCGTCGACGTCGAGGGTCAGGGTGCCGTCCGGCGCCCTGTCCTGGACCCGCGCCGAGCGGCCCGGGATGAGCCCGTGCTCGTCGAGGAACTCCAGTGAAGCCATGTCCAGCTCCACCTCCTCGGTGATCCGCTCCAGGCGCACCGTCTCACCGAGCTCGACGTCGGCCAGGCTGACCTGGCTGGCGGGTCGGGCGCGGACGCCCGGTGCGCCGGGGATGGGGTTGCCGTGCGGGCACGTCGTCGGATTGCCGAGGAGCTCGACGAGCCGTTCCTCGACCTCGTCGGAGATCACGTGCTCCCACCGGCCCGCTTCCAGGTGGGCCTTGTGCCACGGCAGGCCGATGACGTCTACGAGCAGCCGCTCCGCCAGGCGGTGCTTGCGGATCACGCTGTCGGCCAGGGTCCGGCCCTGTTCGGTGAGGGCGATGGTCCTGCCCGAACGGTGGACGTAGCCGTCCGCGCTCAGACGGTCGAGCATCTCGGACACCGAGGGGGCAGAGCGACCCAGGCGTTCGGCGATACGTGCCTGGATCACCGGCGTCCCCTCTTCGGTGAGGGACTGGATCGTTTCGAGGTACTCCTCCACCGGGGGGTGGAATCCGTCGGTCACGGCTGGATCCTAATGGTCGTGTCGCCGCTCCCGCCCCGGTCGTCGGGCCGGTCAACCGGGCGCTCACCCGGGGCGCTCACCCGGACCTGGGGCCGGCTCCCCCGACGATGTGGTGCGCGCCCCTGAGCGCTCAGGCGGCGCGACGTGGCGTGGGGTCGCACACGCTCTTGAGCCGGCGGTCGATCTCCACCACCGAGCGAGTGGTGTTCTCGACCTCGAGATGGGCGTTGCGTACCGCGCCCGTCCCGCCCAGCCGGCGGGCCTTCTCGATCAGTTGCCGCAGCACAGCCCGCATGTCCGCCTCCCTGTGGCACGGGCTCGGCCCGGACGGAGCCGACGCTCACAGCAGCGTACGAGGCGCGCGTTTCCGCCCCGTCACGGCAATGTGAACGAGGGGCGAAATGCTCGTTCGACGGGTGCCGCGCCGGGCGTTGGCGTCGCGACGTGTCACAACGGTCATCGAGAGTTCGCCCGCAAGCCCCCTGTTGGTCGCGTCCCGTTCATCGGGGGCGCGTACCGTGACATCCGTGGACACAGGCCGGCGGGCGATGGGCGGCGGCCGGCAAGGGCACCCTCGAAGCGCTCTCACCTTCCTCCCCCCCTCGGGGTGAGGGCGTTCTTCCCAGTGCCCGGTCGCCGCCCATCGCCCGCCTGAGCCGTTCCACGCTCCGGGCGAGCCGGCGTCTCGATGAGAGCCGGCGCCCGGGGGCGGACCTCGTTCTATGGGCCTTCGCTGTGGGGGACGTCCCCGTTGCTCGACGCGGGCTGAGCCGGGATCCCTTGTCCGGGGTCCGGCTCGTGCGCGGTCCCTGGCGGAACGGGAGCACCCGACCATGGCGCCGGCTCCGGCCGGGCGGGCCCGGGACGGCTGGCCGCGGGGTGCGAGGCCGTCGGCAGGCCTGTTGCTGGGTTCTGCGCCCGGCCCTGAGGAAGTCCGGGGGTGAGCCCCGCGGCGATCGCCGCCGAGGCGGGCGGTTCGGGTGTGGTCGTAGGCCTGACGGCGGACGGGGGCGAGGGCGGGCCGGGCCAGCCGTACTGCGCTCCGAGCTCGAGTCGCTGGCGCTCCATGAGCGCAGTCAGCTTGCGCCACTCGGGGCCGCGCAGCTCGTGGAGCAGGCCGGGCACCTTGCGGGCGAGCTTCTCCGACTCGTTCCGGTAGCGCTCGGTCACGCCGCCCATCACGAACACCGTGGTCGGAGACAGCCCTGATCCTTCGGCCGTGGCCAGCTCGTGGAGCCTGGCGGCGGCCACGCGGGCGTCCTGCATCAGGCCGAGGGCATCTTGGAGCCTCACCACGTGGCGCAGGTACTTCGCCGTCCGCTTCTGGTAGATCTCGGCCACGAACTCGAGCGCGTACCGCAGCCGCTTGACGCGGATGCGGGTGCGGTGGAAGTCGTCGGGGTCTCCGCTGCGATGGGCGCGCCGCGCCGCCTTGGTGGCCGCCCGATGGCGGGCCCCGATGAGTCCGGGGACGACCGCCGCGGCCGGGGCCCGCGCCGCCGCAGACCGTCGCGACGGCCCCTGCCGGAGCATGGTGGCGAAGGAGACGACCAGACGTTCGTAGCGGGCGGAGTCCAGGCACACCAGCAGCGCCCGCCGGGCGTCGTCGCGCTGGCGGCCCAGCAGTGTGGCCAGGTCGGACAGTGCGACCCGGTCGTCGTCGGGGAAGTCCCTGATCCAGCCGTCCACGCGTTCGATCTGGACGTCGAGGTCGCGCACCGCGCCCAGAGCGGCGGCGACCCATCCGAGTTCGGCGCGCACGTGGCGCGACCTCACCGGCAACGCCTCTTCGAACAGCGAAAGGGCGGCCCGCGTCCGGCGGGTGGCCACCCGCATGTCGTGCAGCTCCTCAGGGTCCTCGCCGAGGCGCGTCCCGGTCTCGTGGGCGAGCACGGCATTGAAGCTCCGCCGCAGGACGGCGAACGCGACCTCACCGACAGACGGGTTGAAGCCGAACGAGACAGTGCCGAGGTCAGGAGGCGGGGGCACGCGCAGCCCGGCGGCGAGCAGCCCGGCCTCGAACTTCGACAGCGCGGCAGGCTGCAGCCCGCATTCGCGTCGCAGCGTGTCGACGAGAGGAGTCAGGTGTTTGACCCAGGCAGGTGCGACCTCCACCTCCACGCGCTGGAGTCGCACGGGCTGATGGTCGTCGCCCACCACGATCGTGGTCTCGTCGAGGGCCACCTCCGCCACGTTCTCATCCGATACGCGCAGGTCGTAGGGGCGCCGCCTGGTCCTCACTTCGAGCACCGCGTGCAGCGCCCGCTTGCCCGCCAGGGCGCGCAGGCGCCACCCGACCGGCCCTTGGGCCCCGAGCGCGGCCACGCCTTCAGCGGGAAGCGGCTCGGTCACCTCGAGGCGCCGGCGCAGACCCCCCTTGGCCTTGACCATGTCCTTGAGCGTCACCTCGGCTCGCCCGCCCCGGTGACGGACCCGCAAGACGAAGCCCGATCGTCCGATCCGCCAGTCGGCGGTGTCGAGGTAGGTGTCGACCAGGCGTTCGGCCGCACGGGGGAGGGCGGTCACCGTGGGGACCCCGAGATCTGGGGTGTCGTCGGCGAAGCTGGCGTGCGCCGGCAGCCCCGGGAGCCCTGCGAGCCAGCGCTCGACGGGCCGGAGATCCAGAGCGTCGAGCTGCCACTCGATCTCGACGTCGGACGGCACGGCGGCACTCACAGTCCGCCATCCTCCCATCTCGAGCGCCGTGTGGCACCCGCCCGACCGACCGGCCTCCCCACCGATGGGGACGACCCCGGACCCGACACCCAGGTCAGGCCATTTCTCGCTGGTCAGGAGGGCACCTCGGGAACCACCCCGCGAGGCAGGTAGGTCAGCGGGACGAATTCGTACCCGCGCCGACGTGCCCGCCCGATGATGGCGGGAAGAGCGGTCGCCGTTTCCTGCGCACGGGGCCCGTCGGCGACGTTGAGGACGATGATCGATCCCGGGGTCAGGTCGTCCATGGCTTGCTGGACGATCTGCCCGGCGTCCGGCCCCTGGGGGACGGGCGCGGGATGGGTAGTCCACAGCCAGGTCTGGAGCCCCCGGGCCTCGAGCATCGACACCACCCGCCAGTCGTAGGCCCCTCCCGGGGGGCGGATGTGGCGCACCGGCTCAGCGGTGAGATCCTCGAGCAGACCACAGGCCTTCTCGAGCTCGCTTTCGAGGTCGTGATCCGAGAGCGAAGGAAACGGAGAACCGCTCCATCCCGAGCTCCCCACGATGTGGCCGGCCGCGACGGCGGCCTGCACCTGGTCGGCGCGGGCGTGGGCATCTGACCCCGTCACGAAGAACGCGCCCGGGACCCCATCGGACCGGAGCACGGCGAGGACCCGCGAGGCCTGAGAAGGCGGCGGCACACCGTCGAAGGTGAGGGCGAGGACCCGCTCGCCGCTGGTGGTCACCCACCGGCGCACCCCGGTGGGAGGCGGGAGTTGATCACGGGGTGTGGTGTCGCGACCTCTTCGTGTGGCTCGCAGCTGGTCGGCGGTCCAGCCGAGCTGGTAGGCGATCTGGCCCAGTGCCATAGGGACCACCAGGCCGAGCAGCTCTCGGCGCGGCCCCGTGTGACCCTGGCGCACGGCGGCGACGTTGAAGCGGACCCGGCGGATCAGCCGATACAGGGCTCGCAGCACGACGAGGAAGGCCCCGGCGCCCGGGGCGAGCTCCCAGCGATGCCTGTGGCGTCCGGCCGGCAGCCTGATCAGCTCGAGCCACGAGTCTCTCTCGGCCCGGCTGAACTGGTCATGGAGCATCTCGGCCAGGGTGGCGGGGCCGTCGTGTTCGATGCAGATCGAGGGGTCGAACCACGGACGCACACCCAGGGACTGCAGGCGCTCGGCCATGACGGTGTCCTCGTAGGAGCGCAGCATCTCGTCGAAGGGTCCCGCCCGTTCCAGCAGGGAGCGGGTGAAGGACAAGCCGTAGGCCTGGTACTCCTGGGCGGGGCCGGCGGGGTGACCCGACAGGCGACCGGCGTGGACGAGATAGAGAGCGGCTCTGGCGATCCGACCGTCCGACGCCATGTTGGCCAGTGCCGACGCCACTGCCTCGTGGCCCGCCCGGTGCAACGCGATGCGGTTGTGAACCCACCCAGGGCGCGCGACACAGTCGGCTTCGAGAAACGTCACGATCTCGCCCGTCGCCAACCCGACACCGAGATTGCGGACCCCTCCCGGTAGCAACCTTGTCGGGGATTCGGCCACCTTGACGTCGGGGAACGCTTCACGGACGAGCGAGGCGGAACGGTCCCCGCCCGAAGTGGCCACGATCACTTCGAACCGGTCGGCACTGTCCTGCTCTATCAGCGATCCGACAGCACGGAGAATCGTGTTCTCGTTGCGGTACCCGAAGACCACGACGCTCAGCACCGGCCCGGCGCCTGAAGAGATCGTGCTGTCGGCCATCGATCTCCAGTCTGTCAATCTCGCGTCGGTGTCCTGCTCAGTACCGCGAACCTACGGGTTTTGTCTTTTCGGTTTCGATGAATCCGCCTCGGAGAAAGACCCGAAGGTCGTTGTAATGCCCTCCGAGGGGTATTACGGTCAGCCGCGGTTGTTCGCACTCACCGCTCAAGTGTGTCCCGTGAGGAGTAGCCCCGTGCGCCTTTTCCCTGCTCGTTCCGTGCATTCAGCTTCCCGCCGCCCCTCCGGATCGAGGCGGGCGTCGTGGACGAGATTCATCGCATTGTCGTCGTCTGTCGCCCTCGGCGCGGGGATGTTGGCGGTGCTACCTCTGCTCGGCACCGGAACGGCAGATGCCCTCCCGCCAGCTCCGACCGTCACCACCCTCTCTCCAATCAGCGGCGATGTTGCTGGCGGCACGGCAGTCACGATCACCGGTACCAACTTCACTGGGGCGACCGGTGTCAGCTTCGGAGGGACGGCGGCCACCGGTGTCACCGTGCTCTCGAGTACCTCGATCACCGCCACGAGTCCTGCGTTGGCCACTATTGCAACCGCTACTGACACCACGGTGGACGTGACGGTCACCACCGGAGGAGGAACGAGTTCTACCGGCATAGCGGACGAGTTCACCTACACATACCAGAGTATGAGTTGCAATACTCCGGCATCGGGGTCGAACTGCATCGTCTCGGCCTTCACGTCGACGCCTACCACTAACGCATTGACTGCCGAAACGACTAACGGCACCTCAGTGACACTGAATGCCACCGCGAACGAAGACCTCGGCTGTACAGCGGGGACCAATGGGTGCACCTACACCTCCAACTCCGGATTGTCCCTCGTGGACGTGACAGACGCGGCTGCGCCTGTCACGGTGGATCACGTCAATGGCCCAGGCACAGATGCGGCCACAACCCCGATCACCTTTTCGGTGCCCGCCAATAACAACTCCACCCATCGCTATGTCGCCGAGATCGATCACTGTCCCACGTTCCCAACTCTTCCCTGTTCCACTGAACCCATCTCGGCTGTTTCCGCACCCATTGTGATCACGTGGTGGCCGGCGCCGACGGTGACAGCCGTGAGCCCCTCCACAGGGTCGACCGCCGGAGGCACCTCGGTCACCGTCACTGGTACGGGCGTAACCGTGCCGGGCGCTATCAACGGCGGGTCGCCCAACGTTCTGCTAGGGCCGACCAATGTCGACTTCGGGCTCGGCACACACTCGACCGTGACGTCGTTCGACCCCGCGGGTGGCTCAGCCGTCGTGACCTCCCCGGCCGAGGCGGTGGGCACGGTAGACGTCAGGATCGTCACTCCCGGAGGCACGAGCGCAACGAGCGCTCCAGCTGACCAGTTCACCTTTGTGACACCGCCAACGGTAACCTCGGTTAGCCCAAATACTGGTCCAAGTAGCGGTGGGACGACAGTGACGGTCACCGGCACAAACCTGTCAGGGGCCACGGCGGTGGACTTTGGATCGAATCCTGCCACAGGTGTCACGGTCAACAGCGCCACATCGATCACCGCCACGGCACCAGCGGGGTCTGCGGGCACTGTCAACGTAACCGTCACCACACCCGGAGGATCGAGCGCTACAAGCAGTGCGGATGACTTCACGTATGTAGGAGCAAAAGCGCCAACAGCCGGCTACTGGATGGTTGGCAAGGACGGTGGGGTCTTCGCCTTCGGCAATGCCGGGTTCGTGGGGTCGCTCCCGGGTATCGGGGTCCACGTGTCCAACATCGTGGGGGTCGTCCCTACGTCCACGGGCAAGGGCTACTGGATGGTGGGTGCCGACGGTGGGGTGTTCGCCTTCGGTGACGCCGGCTTCGTCGGATCGCTCCCCGGCATCGGGGTCCACGTGTCCAACATCGTGGGGGTCGTCCCTACGTCCACGGGCAAGGGCTACTGGATGGTGGGTGCCGACGGTGGGGTGTTCGCCTTCGGTGACGCCGGCTTCGTCGGATCGCTCCCGGGCATCGGGGTCACGGTGAACGACATCGTCGGGGTGGTTCCCACGTCCACCGGCAAGGGCTACTGGATGGTCGGCAAGGACGGTGGGGTGTTCGCCTTCGGTGACGCCGGCTTCGTCGGATCGCTCCCGGGCATCGGGGTCCACGTGTCCAACATCGTCGGGGTGGTGGCCACCTCCACCGGCAAGGGCTACTGGATGGTCGGCAAGGACGGTGGGGTCTTCGCCTTCGGTGACGCCGGCTTCGTCGGATCGCTTCCGGGACTCGGGGTCCACGTGTCCAACATCGTCGGAGTCGTCCCCACCGCTACCGGCAAGGGCTACTGGATGGTCGGTTCCGACGGCGGGGTGTTCGCCTTCGGTGACGCCGGCTTCGTCGGTTCGCTTCCGGGCATCGGGGTCACGGTGAACGACATCGTGGCGGTCGTGCCCACGAAGACCGTCACCTAGTTCGGCTTCCTGCTGCCTCAGGTCGGTCCTGGCCGGGACCTGAGGCAGCATTTCGGCACGGTTCGGCTCACACGGCTCAGGGGGGGTTGACCCAGTGTTGACGGTTCGTTGTGCCTGGGCTGAGGTGGATCGGTCAGGCTACGTGGTCGACGAGGGAGCTAACCCAGCTCCAGGGCTGCGAGACAGACGGGGACGTTGACTCCGATGAGCACGGTCGATCGGACAGGCCGCCACAGAAGGGGTCGACGCCGTGTAATCCTGGGCGCCGTCGCCCTGGTGGTGGTCGTGCCGGTGGTGAGCGTGCTCACCGAGTCCCTTGCTGCCGCCGCGACTCCGAACCTGGTCCAGGACACGTCCGGGTCCAACAGCAATTCCAGCCCCGGGAGCCCCGTGTCCCTCACGGCATCCCTCCCATCACCATGCAACTCTGGTGACACGCTGATCGCCTTCATCACCATCGGGCAGCAGGCCTCGGCGGGGGGAATGGTCAGTGTCACGCCCCCGGGCTGGCAGCGGCTCTACGAGCACTCGCCGACCGACACCTCGCCGTACCAGGGCTGGTTCGCCCTCTCCGATTGTTCGAGCTCCACACAGAGTGCGACCTTCACGGTCACGGCTCCCAACGACTCGAGCGGCACGTCGGGCAGCATCGTCCTGAGCGAGTACTCGGGCCTGCCCGACCCCATCGCCGTGGACTTCGCCACCAACGACGGGTCCTCCTCGTCCACGACGGCCGACACCCTGAGCGGGGAGTCACCGTCCTCGTCGGGCGAGCTGACCCTCACCGCGCTTTCGTTCTACTCGTCGTCGACCCCGTCGTCGACCACCCCCACGCCAGGATGGAGCCCGGCCGGGTCCGTGCCGTCGTCCCCGCTGCCCGCCTACTCCTCCTGGAAGGTCGGGACGTCATCGGCCCCGTCGGCTTCCTTCGGCTGGTCCCCGGCGGCGCCGTTCGAGGTCACGATGTTGGCATTGGAAGCGGGGCCCGCCGGGGGCGCTCCGGGCGTCGTCCAGGAGGACCAGGGAGCCTTCTCCGGACAGAGCTCGTGGGGGGTGAGCCTGCCGAGCGGCGTCGCCACCGGTGATGCCCTGGTGGCCCTGATCGGAACGAACGCGTCGGGTTCGACGGGCTCCGGGTACGAGGCCTCCTCGATCAACGGCGGGAACGTGACCTGGCAGCAGGTCACCGGATACCGCCAATCCGGGACCGGGAGCGCCGAGGTCTGGGTCGGGTTCGCGTCGACGGGAACGTCGGGTTCGACCACGGTGACGGCGTCGCTGAACGGCTCGGTGAGCGGCAACATGGTGGTGGCGGAGGTGTCGGGCATCGCCGAGCCCGACGCCCAGAACTCCGGCAGCGGCACCACGGCGCCGTCGATCACTCCCCACGCCGGGGACTTCCTGGTCGGCTTCCTCACGACCACGGGCGCGGTGGAGGTCCATCCCCAGCCGAACTGGTCGACCTTCTCGCTGGCCGCGTCCAACTACGCGGGAGAATGGCAGTCGAACGTGCCCCACTCCTCGACCTCCCCGTCGTGGACGACGACGGGGGGCTCCTCGATCGCCGCCCAGGCCGCTTTCAGGGCCACGGCGTCGGTGCCCACGGTCACCGGCGTCAGCCCGGCCGCCGGGCCCCTCACGGGCGGGACGTCGGTCACGATCACCGGCACCAACTTCACTACGGGGGCCAGCGTCAGCTTCGGAGGGACGGCGGCCACCGGTGTCAGCGTGGTCTCGAGTACCTCTATCACCGCCACCAGCCCCTCCAGCTCGGCCCGCACCGTGGACGTCACCGTGACGGTCTCCGGGACCACCTCGCCGGCAGGGGTCCAGGACGAATTCTCGTACGTGGGCCAACCGACGGTGACGGGCGTGAGCCCCGGCTCCGGTTCCTACGGCGGGGGGTCGACGGTGACGGTGACGGGGACCAACTTCTTCGCCGTCTCGGCTGTCTCGTTCGGCTCGAATCCGGGGACGATCCAGTCCGTGAGTTCCGGCGGCACGAGCCTGGTGGTGACTTCGCCCGCCGGGTCGGGCACGGTTGATGTGACAGTGACCGCCGGGGGTGGCACGAGCGCCACCGTAAGCGCCGATGCCTTCACGTACACGTCCGCGCCGCCGACGGGGAACACCGGCTACTGGATGGTGGGCAGGGACGGAGGGGTCTTCGCCTTCGGCAACGCCGGCTTCGTGGGATCGCTTCCGGGACTCGGGGTCCACGTCAACGACATCGTCGGCGTGGTACCCACGCACGACAGCGGCGGCTACTGGATGGTCGGGTCCGACGGGGGGGTCTTCGCCTTCGGCGACGCCGGCTTCGTGGGATCGCTTCCGGGACTCGGGGTCCACGTCAACGACATCGTCGGAGTGGTCCCCACACCCACCGGCAAGGGCTACTGGATGGTGGGCCGGGACGGCGGGGTCTTCGCCTTCGGTGACGCCGGCTTCGTGGGATCGCTTCCGGGCATCGGGGTCCACGTCAACGACATCGTCGGAGTGGTCCCCACCTCCACCGGCAAGGGCTACTGGATGGTCGGGTCCCACGGCGAGGTGTTCACCTTCGGCGACGCCGGCTTCATGGGATCGCTTCCGGGGCTCGGGGTCCGCGTCAGCGACATCGTGGGGCTGGTCCCCACGCCGACCGGCAGGGGCTACTGGATGGTCGGGAAGGACGGAGGCGTGTTCGCCTTCGGTGACGCCGGCTTCGTGGGATCGCTCCCGGGCATCGGGGTCCATGTGTCCAACATCGTCGGCGTGGTGCCCACCAAGGACAGCGGCGGCTACTGGATGGTGGGGTCAGACGGCGGCGTGTTCGCCTTCGGTGACGCCGGCTTCGTGGGATCGCTTCCGGGCCTCGGCGTCCACGTCAACGACATCGTCGGGGTCGTGCCTACCTAGCGCGATCCCCGAGTTGCGTTCCGGGACGTTTCGGCTAGTTTCGGTGTTCCCACCCGTGGGGTTGGCCTCGTGTTGAGGGCTCGTTGGGCGTGGCCTGAGGTTGATCGGCCAGCATTTGGCGGGTGGCAATGGGAGCCCGCTCTCGTGGCACCCACCCCAGGACTAATCGATGAACCGATCACTCACGCCCCGAAACACGATCCCGACGCGCCCTCTCTCAGGCCGCGGCTTGGCGGAGGGGAAAGGCTTTCACCAGGCGGTAGGTGGGCCCGGGATCGCCGATCGCCATGAGCCAGATCTCGGTCGCCCTGCCGGTGATGGGCAGACTGCGCTTCGCCATCCACCCCGCGGCCCGCATCAGGAGCCGTGGCGCGTCCTCACCCACCGTGACGTGGGGTTTCACGTCGTCGAACGCCCCTTCGTAGGGTGGGTACTCGGGGAATGCGGCCGTCACCGCCGCCGTGAGCTCGCGGAACCTGTCGACGGGAGATGGTGCGAGGTGGACGACCCGGTCGTCGAACCACCGCACCTCGGACAGGTCGAAGTCGAAGGGGTCACACCGACCGAAGAGCTCCCCGAGCTCGTCGAGCACGGCCTCGGAGATCTGCGCCGGCGCCATGAACGGGAACAGCACCGTGACGTGGGCGGGCATGGCGTAGCGCCTCGAGGGGTCGAGCCGGCGTCGGTAACGGTCGATCACCGCGTCGGCCTCGGCCATGGGCACGAGCAGGATGCTCTGCGGGACGACGCCACCGTTCGTGATCACGGCATGTTACAGACGTCGTGCACGGCACCACGCGACGCCCGGGTGCCATGAAGCCGCCGAACACGGTGCACCGGATCCGTGGCCGTGGTGGTGCCCGGCGGAGGGTGGGGCTGGGCGTCGTCGCCCTGCTCGTCGCCCCCGCGCTCAGCGTGCTCCAGCAATCGGTGGCGGCCGCCGCCACCCCTGCGCTGGTGCAGTCCGCAGCCGGGCAGGGCAGTAATTCGACCTCGGGGAGCACCGTGCCGATCACGGCCACGCTCGGGTCCCCGTGCACCTCGGGCGACACGCTGATCGCGTTCGTCACCATCGCCCAGCAGGCTTCGGTGGCCGGTCAGGTCATCGCCACCCCGGCCGGGTGGAGGCGCCTGTACGAGCACGCGCCCAGTGACCCCGCACCGCCCACGACCATCTCGCCGTACCAGGGGTGGTTCGCCCTTTCCGACTGCTCGAGCTCCGTTCAGAGCGCCACGTTCTCGATCACTTCGCCGGGCAACACCGCCGGGACCTCGGGCAGCGTGGTCCTGAGCGAGTACTCGGGGCTCCCCGACCCCGTGGTCCTGGACTTCGCCACCAACACCGGGTCACCGTCGTCGGCCACGTCCGGGAGCCTGAGCGGACAGACGCCGGCCGGCTCCGGGGAGCTGACCTTGACCGCGCTCTCGTTCTACGGCACGTCCCCCTCGTCGACCACCCCGTCGGGATGGAGCCTCGCCGGGTCCGAGACCGCCACGCTCCCGGCCTTCACCTATTGGCGGGTCGGGACCTCATCGGCGCCCTCCGCCTCGTTCAGCTGGTCCCCGTCCTCGTCGTACGAGCTCACCATCCTGGCGCTCAAAGCGGGCACGAGCGCCACCACGCCCGACGTCGTCCAGGAGAACCAGGGTGCGTTCACGGGCCAGTCCTCCTGGTCGGTGTCCCTGCCCGGCGGCGTGAGCGCCGGTGACGCCCTCGTGGCCGTCATCGGGAGCGACGCCTCGCGGTCAACCGGGGCGGGATTCGAGGCCACCGCGGTCTCGGGGGGCGGCGTCACGTGGCAGCAGGTCGCCGGGTACTTCCAGTCGGGGAACGGCACCTCCGAGGTGTGGGTGGGCTTCGGATCCGCCGGGACGTCGGGCTCGACGCCGGTGACCGCCACCTTGGCCGGCGCCGTCGACGGCCACATGGTGGTGTCCGAGGTGTCGGGCATCGCCGGGGTGGACACGAGCTCGACCAACCACGGCACCAGCACCACGCCGACGGCGACGGCGATCACCCCCCACGCCGGGGACTTCCTGGTCGGCGCCCTCACCACGAACCCCTCGACCATCGGGAGCCACCCCACGCCGAACTGGTCGACCTACTCGCTCTCGGCCTCCTCGTACGCGGCCGAGTGGCAGTCGAACGTGGCCGCCGTGTCCTCGACCCCCGAATGGGTGGCGAACCCCTCGGGCGACTGGATCACCGTGCAGGCCGCCTTCACCACGAGCGCGTCGCAGACCGTCCCCGGCGCCGTCGGCAGCCTGGTCAACGGGGACGGGACCGGGGTCACGACACTTTCGGTGTCTCCCCAGCACACCGGTGACCTCCTCGTGCTGGCGGTCAAGATCGGGTCGTCGACCGTCACGGCGTCGTCGGTGGCGGGTGGGGGGGTGGGCACCTGGACGCGAGCCGAGGGCCCCTACACCGGCTACAGCGGAAACGACCTCGAGCTCTGGAGCGGGAGGGTCACCTCCATAGGGGCTTCCACGGTCACCGTGGGCTTCTCCGCCAGCGTCACCTCGATCTACACCGGGCTCGCCGCCCAGGAGTTCTCGAGCGGGAGCTCGGGCACGGTGTGGGGCGTCGACAACGGGACGGGGATCTCCAACGCCTCGTCGACGACGGTGACCTTCCCCAAGCTCACCCCGGCGTCGACCGACGAGCTGTACTTCGGCTACGGGGCGGTGGCCAACACCGGAGCGGCCGGGAGCACCTCGGGATTCGGCTACGCCACGACCTCGGACGGTGACCTGGCGGCATTCGACACTTCCGTCACGGGCGCCGTGCAGCCCACGGCCTCGCAGAGCCCGGCCGGCGTGTCCGGGGCGGTCGCCGTCCTCATCACGGGCTCGGCCTCCACCACGCCGACCGTCACCGGGGTGAGCCCCGGTTCGGGCCCGGTCTCAGGGGGAACCTCGGTCACCGTCACCGGCTCCAACTTCACCGGGGTCACGGCCGTGAAGTTCGGCGCCACGGCGGCTACCGGGGTCACCGTGAACAGCGCCATCTCGCTCACGGCCACGGCCCCGGCCGGCTCGGCGGGCACGGTCGACGTCACGGTCACGGCTTCCGGAGGGACGAGCGTCACCAGCTCGGCCGACCGCTACACCTACGTGGCATCCCCCACCGTCAGTGGTGTGAGCCCCACATCCGGTCCCACCGGCGGAGGGACGTCGGTCACCATCACCGGCACCAACCTCACCGGAGCCAGCGCCGTGAAGTTCGGCGCCACGGCCGCCACCGGGGTCACCGTCACCAGCGCCACCTCCGTCACCGCCACGTCCCCGGCGGGATCGGCGGGCGCGGTGGACGTGACGGTCACCACCCCGGGAGGGACCTCTTCGACCAGCCCCGCCGACCAGTTCACCTACGTCGCCTCGACCGTTCCCACCGTGACCAACGTGAGCCCCGTCTCGGGCCCGGTGGCGGGGGGCACGTCGGTCACCATCACCGGCACCAACTTCACCGGGGTCAGCGCCGTGAAGTTCGGCGCCACGGCGTCGAGCAGCGTGACGGTCAACTCCACCACCTCCCTCACCGCCACGGCCCCGGCCGGCTCGGCGGGCACGGTCGACGTCACGGTGACGGCCTCGGGGGGCACCTCGGCCACCAACAGCGCCGACCGCTACACCTACACGACGGCGACGGCGACGATCGCGGCCGTGGGCACCCAGGGCTTCGCCGCCGCCAACGGCACCACGACCCTGGCGGTGTCCCCCCAGCACGCCGGCGACCTCCTCGTCCTCGCCGTCAAAGCCGACTCGACGAGCATCACGGCGACCTCGGTGTCGGGTGGCGGAGTCGGTACCTGGACACGCGCCGGGGGCCCGTACTCCGGCTACTCCGGGCACGACCTCGAGATCTGGACCGGGACGGTGACCACGACCGGGGCGTCCACCGTCACCGTGGCCTTCTCCGCCAGCGTCACCGCGGTGTACACGGGGCTGGCGACCCAGGAGTTCTCGGCCTCCTCGGGAACGGCCACGGTATGGGGGACCGACACCAAGGCGGGGGTCTCCAACGCCTCGTCGACGACGGTCACCTTCCCCGCCCTCACGCCCGCCGGGACCGGCGAGCTCTACTTCGCCTACGACGCCGTGGCCAACTCCGCGTCGGCCGGGACCACCTCGGGTTTCACCTACACGACGACGTCCGACGGTGACGTGACGACCTACGACACCGGTGTCTCGTCCGCGGTGGCGCCCACGGCCAAGCAGAGCCCGGCCGGGGTGTCGGGCGGGGTGGCGGTCCTCCTCACGGCGGCGAGCTCCGCGGCTCCTCCCACCGTCAGTGGTGTGAGCCCCACATCCGGTCCCACCGGCGGAGGGACGTCGGTCACCATCACCGGCACCAACCTCACCGGAGCCAGCGCCGTGAAGTTCGGCGCCACGGCCGCCACCGGGGTCACCGTCACCAGCGCCACCTCCGTCACCGCCACGTCCCCGGCGGGATCGGCGGGCGCGGTGGACGTGACGGTCACCACCCCGGGAGGGACCTCTTCGACCAGCCCCGCCGACCAGTTCACCTACGTCGCCTCGACCGTTCCCACCGTGACCAACGTGAGCCCCGTCTCGGGCCCGGTGGCGGGGGGCACGTCGGTCACCATCACCGGCACCAACTTCACCGGGGTCAGCGCCGTGAAGTTCGGCGCCACGGCGTCGAGCAGCGTGACGGTCAACTCCACCACCTCCCTCACCGCCACGGCCCCGGCCGGCTCGGCGGGCACGGTCGACGTCACGGTGACGGCCTCGGGGGGCACCTCGGCCACCAACAGCGCCGACCGCTACACCTACGTCGCGGCACCCACCGTCACCGGGGTCAGCCCCACCTCGGGCCCCACCGCCGGCGGCATCCCGGTCACCATCACGGGCACCAACTTCACCGGGGTCTCGGCCGTGGAGTTCGGCACGGTGGCGGCCACCAGCTACACGGTCAACTCGGCCACGTCCATCACGGCCACGCCGCGAGCCGAGCCCGCCGGCACCGTCGACGTGACCGTGCTGACGCCGGGAGGGACCAGCGCCACCAGCCCGGCGGACGAGTTCACCTTCGTCACCCCGCCCGCTCCCACCGTCACCGGCGTGAGCCCCGCCTCGGGCCCGACCAGCGGCGGCACCACGGTCACCATCACCGGAACCAACTTCACCGGGGCGACCTCGGTGTCCTTCGGCGCCGCGGCGGCCACCGGCGTCACCGTCACCAGCGCCACCTCCCTCACCGCCACGGCCCCGGCCGGCTCGGCGGGCGCGGTGGACGTGACGGTCACCACGCCCGGAGGCACGAGCGCGACGGGCTCGGCCGACCGCTACACCTACGTCGTCGCCTCGGTCACCATCACCGCGGTCGGGACCCTGGCCAACAACAGCGGAACCGACATCACGACTCTGGCGGTGTCCCCCCAGCACGCCGGCGACCTGCTCGTCCTGGCCGTGAAGGCCGACTCGACGAGCGTGACGGTGTCGACGGTCTCGGGGGGAGGCGTGAGTGCGTGGTCACGAGCCGAGGGCCCCTATGCCGGGTACTCCGGGCACGACATCGAGATCTGGACCGGGACCGTGACCACGACGGGGACGTCCACCGTCACCGTGACCTTCTCGGGCAGCGTGGCCTCGACCCAGACGGGGATGGTGAGCCAGGAGTTCTCGGGCAGCTCGGGCACGGTGTGGGGTATCGACAACGGGACGGGGATCTCCAACGCCTCGTCGACGACGGTCACCTTCCCCAAGCTCACCCCGACGGGGACCGGCGAGCTGTACTTCGCCTACGACGCCGTGGCGGAGTCGGGGGCGGCCGGGACCACCTCGGGCTTCTCCTACGCCGTCACCACCGACGGTGACGTCGCCACTTACGACACCCACGTCTCGACAGCCGTGCAACCCACCGCCACGCAGAGTCCCGCGGGGATCTCGGGCGGGCTGGGGGTCCTCATCACGGCCTCGGGCTCCGGGGCGCCGTCCCCTGCCGTCACCGGCGTGAGCCCCGCCTCGGGCCTCACCGCCGGGGGGACCTCGGTCACCATCACCGGCACCAACTTCACCGGGGTCAACGCCGTGAGCTTCGGCACCACCGCGGCCACCAGCTTCACGGTGAACTCGGCCACCTCGATCACCGCCATCTCGCCCGCCCAGCCCGCCTGGCAGGCGGACGTCACGGTGTCGGGGTCGGGAGGGACCTCGACGACCGGTCCCGCCGACCGCTTCACCTTCGAGGCTGCCGCGCCGGCGTCGGCGTCGAAGCCCCATGTGATGGTCGTCATGATGGAGAACGAGTCCTACAGCGACCTCATCGGCAACAGCGCCGCGCCCAACCTCAACCGACTCGCCCAGGACTACGGGCTCGCCACCGACTCGTATGCCATCGGGCACCCCTCGCTCCCCAACTACATCGAGCAGATCTCGGGGTCGAACTACGGGGTGACCGACGACGGGACACCGCAGTCCGAGGGCCTCTCGAGCGGCGACACCACCATCGCCAACCAGCTCGAGTCGGCCGGGATCCCCTGGCGGGCCTACTTCGAGTCCATGCCCTCCGACGGCTACACGGGGGGTGACACGGGGGGGACCGACCCCTACGGGGGCGACTACTACCTCCAGCACCACAACCCCTTCGTCTACTTCCCGGCGGTGACGTCGCTGTCCGACTTCGCCAGCAATGTGGTCCCGCTCACGGGCATCACGAGCGACCTCGACTCCGCCTCCCCCCCGGCCTTCGTCTGGGTTACGCCCAACGCCGTCGACGACATGCACGATGGTCCTCTGGTCGCCGACGGCGACACGGTGCCCACCGTGGGAGACGCCTGGCTCGCCAACTTCATCGGCGGCGTCCAGTCGACGTCGTGGTACGGCGCGGGCGGGCAGATCGTGATCGAGTTCGACGAGGGCCTGGATTCCGACACCTCCGGTGTCGGAAGCGCCGGTGAGGGCGGAGGCGGGCATATCGCCACCATTGTCGTCTCGGCCCCGCTGGCGTCCGCCCCCCAACAAGACGCCACGCCCGTGAACACCGCCGGCGTGCTGCACAGCGTGGAAAAGGAGTACGGGCTGTCGTATCTCCAGGATGCGGCCAACACCGCCAACGGCAACATCGACAGCCTCATGACGGCGGCCCCTTCGACCACCCCCACCGTGACCGGCGTGAGCCCGGGCTCGGGCCCGGTGGCGGGTGGCACCACCGTGACCATCACGGGAACCAACTTCACGGGGGTCACGGCCGTGAGGTTCGGCACCGCGACGGCCACGGGCGTGACCGTCAACAGCGCGACGTCGATCACCACCACGGCCCCACCGGGGTCGGCGGGAACGGTCGACGTGACGGTGACGGCTTCGGGCGGCACGAGCGCCGCCACCGGCGCCGACCACTACACCTACGCGGCCGTTCCCACCGTCACCGGGGTGAGCCCGAGCTCGGGGCCCACGGGGGGAGGCACCTCGGTGACGGTCACGGGCACCAACTTCACGGGTGCCAGCGCCGTGAAGTTCGGCTCCACGGCCGCCACCGGCGTCACCGTCAACTCGGCGACCTCCATCACCGCCACTTCGCCTACGGGATCGGCGGGGGCGGTCGACGTGACGGTCACCACGCCAGGGGGAACGTCGGCGACGAGCTCCGCCGACCAGTTCACCTACGTCGTGTCGAGCACCCCCACCGTCACCGGGGTGAGCCCGACCTCGGGTCCCACAGGCGGAGGCACCTCGGTCACCATCACCGGCACCAACTTCTCCGGGGTCACGGCCGTGAAGTTCGGCACCGCGACGGCCACCAACGTCACCGTGAACAGCGCGACGTCGATCACCGCCACGGCCCCGGCCGGTTCGGCGGGAACGGTCGACGTGACGGTGACGGCGTCGGGCGGCACCTCGGCGACGAACAGCGCCGACCGTTACACCTACACCACCTCGGCGGCGACGATCGCGGCGGTGGGCACCCTCGTCGACGGAGCGGGGGACGGTGTCGCCACCCTGGCGGTGTCCGCCCAGCACGTGGGCGACCTGCTTGTCCTGGTCGTGAAGGCCGACTCCACGAGCGTCACGGCGACCTCGATGTCCGGGGGAGGAGTCGGCACCTGGACACGCGCCGAGGGGCCGTACGCCGGTTACTCCGGGCACGACCTCGAGATCTGGACCGGGACCGTGACCACGACGGGGGCGTCCACCGTCACCGTGTCGTTCTCGGCCTCGGTCACCTCGGTGTACACGGGTCTCGCCGCCCAGGAGTTCTCGGCCTCCTCGGGGACGTCCACGGTGTGGGGAATCGACACCAAGGCCGGGATCTCCAACGCGTCGTCGACGGCGGTCGCCTTCCCCGCCCTCACGCCCACCGGGACCGGCGAGCTCTATTTCAGCTACATGGCGGTGGCACAGAGCGGTTCGGCGGGGACCACTTCGGGCTTCACCTACACGGTCACCGCCGACGGCGACGTCGCCTCCTACGACACCAGCGTCTCGGCCGCCGTGGCGCCCACGGCCAAACAGAGCCCGGCCGGGGTGTCGGGTGGAGTGGCGGTGCTCATCACGGCGTCGGCGTGACGGCCGTGCCGCCGCACGGGCCCGTGCGGCGGCCGAACCCTGGCCGCCTCAGCGTTGCGCCGAGTCCCGGTCCCCGGGGTCGGCCTCGGCCTGGAGGAGCTCCAAGTCACGCCCGTCGACCCCCCGGGGATCGAACCCGGTGTGGAAGAGGAGTTGGAGTCGTGCCGACAGGCACGGCACGCGCCGCCCGCCGAGCGTGCCCGTGGTGAATAGCTCCGGTCGTCGCTTTTCGATGGCGGTGGACGACGTCGAAGCTTCGGCGGAGGGATCGAGCGCGTCCTCGAGCCGATCCCGGTCGATGCCGAGGATCTCGATCTGGTGTCCCACCCCGTCGTCGAGCAGGTTCCGGGGCGTCATCCACAAGCCGTCGAGAATCTCGATCTGCCGGTATCCGAGCCGAGCCAGGGCGCGACACGCCCTCGCCTCGTCACCCTCGTAGTCCGCCAGTACCACGTCGAGGTCGTCGTGCCTCCGGGTCTGTGACCCTGCCAGGAGGTCGACCCCCCATCCACCGGCGATCCAGAACCGGACGCCTTCGCTTTGGAGCGCTTCGACCACGCCGAGGACGTCGTCGACCCGCATCTGTCCACGGAAACGGGCGCGCACCGGACCGAGCACGACGTTGAGCGGGGACGAGGGCGGCGATTCGCGGACTCTCCGGCTGACCCAGACCGCCACCGCATCGAAGGCGCGGTGGCTCTTCGTGAATCGGTAGAGGAAGCCGGCGGCAACTGCCAGCGCTCCCCGGTGCCGGGCGCGTCGGGTGTCGCCCTCGTCGGTCACGGTGTTGGTTCCCTAACCCTTGGCGTGAGCCTCGACGTCGCCGTACGAGTTCCCGAGAAGATGCCGCCAACGCGCCGGGACGTACCGGGCCACGGCGTTGAGGGACCGACGGCGTTCGCCGCCGGTCGCACCGACCGCGAAGTACACCACCACGTAGGTCAAAGAACCCGCCAACCCGTCCGCCACGAGCCCGAGGATGGAGTGCGCGGCGACACCGCGCAGCAGGAGGAGCACGGCTCCGTCCGCAGCCAGCGGAAGGAGATGCGGGAGGACGGATCGTCGCAACAGGGTGACGGGCCGTATGCCGACGGCCCTGGTGCCGACGAAGAGGAAGCCCGGCAACCGGACGAAGAGGATGCCCCCCAGAGTGCCCAGGGCCACGCCGACGGGCCCGATGATCAGTGCCAGGATGACCGACAGGGTGGCGTTGACGATGACTTCGCCGCCGCGGATGAGGCACACCAGAGGAAGCCTGCCGGACCCGCTGAGAGTCACGTTGATCACCCTGACCGGAGTGGCGCACACGATCACCGCCGCGAACACCATGAGTATGCGTGCCGAGGTTCCGTAGCCGGCGCCCACCCACGCCCGGATCCCGGGCGTGGCCAGGACCAGGTAGGCGACGGAGATCATCATCCCCACGAGCATCGCCGCCCGGGTGCCGTCGACGACGATCTCGGTGAGCGCTCCCGGTTCCTTGTTGCGGGCCGTGGCCGACGCATAGGGGAAGAACACCTGGGCCAGTGACTCGAGGCCCTGGACCGCGGCGGTGGCGAGCTTGGACGCCACCGCGTAGACCGCGGCGGCTCGGAGACCGAGGACGATCCCCACGACCAGAAGGTCACACGCGTTGTAGACGGCGATCACGATCGCGTTGAGGAGGAACCAACCCGAGACGTGCATCACGTCGCGCAGGCGCTCGCGATCCGCGAGCCGAAACGAGATGCGCGTCCCGGGCATGATGCGGCGCAGCATCCAGAACCGGAGGAAGTGGCACAGGATCCCGATGATGGTCATGGCCGTCGCCAGCGCGACGAGGCCGCCCCCCAGCTCCACGATGACGACGGTCGCCACGAGGGTGCCCGCCACCAGGAGCGAATTGGAGAGCCCGAGCATGTCGAATCGTTGGTGGCCGATCAGCGCACCCCCGAGGGTGTCCCCCGGGATCGACACGGCCAGCCCGAGAGACAAGATGATGACGACGAGGATCACCTGGTCGTGCAGCTGCGGGGGGGCGTGGACGAGGCTCGGGAAGACGAAGGCGATCCCGACCCCGGCCATCAGCGCGATCGTCCCCAGGGGGATCAGTGCGAAGAAGGCGGTGTTCAAGGTCTGCAGGGCCTTCTCGGGACGCCTGTCGGCATCTTCGGCGACGAGCTTGGTGGTGGCGGCGCCGAAGCCGAGCTCGAAGAGCTCGAGGTAGAGCACGGCGCTGCTGGCGAGCACCCACAGGCCGAAGGCCGACTTGCCCAGGTGATGCAGGAGCAGCGGCGTGACGATGATGGCCGAGAGTGCCGCGGTGCCCTGCGCCGCGTAATTCATGACGACGTTGCGCCCGAAGCGATTCGGCAGGGCGCTTCCGGAACCGGGCGGGTTCCCATGGACTTCGGTCGGTGCCGCGTCAGGGGCCACGGAAGGGGCGGGTGGTTGCCTCGACGCCGTCACGTGCAGCACCGACCGAAAGCGATCTCGTGCGCGCACGAGCGGATGCGCCTGACGAGGAACATAACCCGTCCAAGCTTATGCACTGCGGGGGCCGTACCTGGTCTCCGTGACCACTTGGAGGGCCGACCCCGGGCGGGACCGGAGGGTCCCCCCGATAGCGTCCACGACGTGGGTAACGTCGTGGACATGAGTCGGGCTGTGGCGCGGGTCCTGTGGCCCCGCAAGATACGGGACGACGTCGTCAGGGGCGCGGGGGGATCTTGTTGCGCGAGGTGCGGCCCCGGCAGGTCGAGATCGCCGTCGTCCATCGACCTTCCCAACGCGACTGGTCGCTGCCCAAGGGGAAGCTCGACGCCGGCGAGTCCTACGAGAGCTGCGCATTGCGTGAGGTCCTCGAGGAGACCGGATACCGGTGCCGCCTGGTGAGCTTCGTCGGGTTCTCCGAGTACAAGGATCGGCGGGGACGTCCGAAGATCGTGGGGTACTGGGTCATGGAGGTGCTCGACGGCGAGTTCGCGGTGTCCGACGAGGTCGACGAGCTCCAGTGGCTCGAGCTCGACGTGGCGGCGAGCGTCCTCACCTACGAGCGCGACCGCGAGCTCCTTGCGGCGCTCGACACCATGGACGAGGCGCGCTCGGGCTGAGCTCGACGCCCCGGGTCGCCCTCATGCCGCGGTCAGGCCGCGACGTGGCGACCGAAGAAGTCCCAGATCCTGTTCCAGCCCGCGGCCGCGGCTTCGGGCCGGTAGTTGGGGCGGTTGGTGGCGAAGAACGCGTGTCCGGCGCCCTCGAAGGTGTGGAACTCGAATTCCTTGTG
The DNA here is from genome assembly GCA_963810195.1 of uncultured Acidimicrobiales bacterium. Lineage (GTDB taxonomy): Bacteria > Actinomycetota > Acidimicrobiia > Acidimicrobiales > UBA8190 > Chersky-840. The sequence continues at coordinate 155,791 of CAWEMO010000005.1, forward strand.
GTGCGCGCTGAGGATCCTCTCGAGCTCGGCGGTCTGCTCGGGAGAGGGGTTCTGGTCCTCGGCCCCGAACAGGCCGAGCAACGGACACGAGAGGTTCCCCGCCAGATGCGACAGGGGGCCGACCTTGAGTGGAGACCCCTCGGGTGCGGGCACCACGACGAATGCGCCGTAGCAGTCGACCGCGGCGTCGAGGTCCAGACTGCAGGCGGCCAAGAAGGACTGGCGCCCTCCCGAGCAGTAGCCGATGGTGCCCACCTTGCCGTTGGACGATCCCATGGCCCGGAGGAATCGGGCCGCACCCTCGACGTCGCCCACCAGTTGGTCGTCGGGGACTCCTCCCTGGGCCCGGACCGCGGCGGCGGCCTCCTCGGGCGTTGCGCCCGGGGCCTGGCGTGAGTACAGGTTGGGGCACAGGGCCAGGTACCCGTGGTCGGCGAATTTGCGGGTGATCTCCCTGGTCTCCTCGTCGTAGCCGGGGAAGTGGTGGATCACCACCACGCCGCCGAAGGCACCGTCGGCCAGGGGCTGTGCCAGGTAGGCCTCGATCTCGTCGCCGCCGTTCCCGGCGATCGCAACCGTCTCCGCCCGGATCGCGTCGGTCACCGGCCTCCTTTCCGGTCCTCGGCCGACCCATTCTTCACGGGGTCATTCTTCACGGGGTCATTCTTCACGGGTTCATCCTTCACGGGGTCATTCTTCACAGAATCGCAATGCCGCTCTGGGCCTTTTGCCAGGATAAGCGGGCACTATGGAGCTGTGGAGCCCTTCGTCCTCGAATCGTGCAACAGCACCTGGCTGTTCGACACCGAGCGGATGCGCTTCCGCCGTGTCCTCAAGGGCGTGGATGTCGGCCGCCATCCGGCCGCCACCGACTGGCGGCCGTACTTCGGGCTCGACGTCGACCCGGACTCGGAATCCTTCGTGGTGCTGCTCAACCCCGAGGGCACCCGGTTGCTGCGTTCGTGGCGCCACACCGAGCAGTGCTCCCAGTGCGGCTCGCAGGCCACGGCCGAGCTGTCACTCGACGAGGTGCGCGCCGCCGGCGCGTGAGCGGTCGGGTGCCGGGCCCCGGGTCGCGGGTGTCGCCCGGACCGCGTCGGCCGGCGCGGTGGTGCTCCGAGGCGACGAAGCTCCACACCGCCATGCCCGCCGCCGGCGCTTCAGCGCAACGGCACGAGGGCGCGATCGAGGTCGTCGACGAGGTCGTGGGCCGCTTCGAGGCCGACGCTGAGGCGCACGAGATCACCGGGCACCTCGTTGCTCGAGCCCACGGTGGCGGCATGGGTCATCCGGGCGGGATGCTCGATCAGGCTCTCCACGCCACCGAGGCTCTCGGCCAGGGTGAAGATGCGCGTGCGCGTGCAGACCTCGAGCGCGGCCTGCTCACCTCCTTGCAGCGTGAAGCTGACCATGCCGCCGAATCCCCGCATCTGCCGGCACGCGATCTCGTGCCCGGGATGGCCCGCAAGAGAGGGATGCAGGACGCTTCGGACCGCGCCGTGTGAACTCAACAGGTCCACGACGGCGAGCGCATTGGAGCAGTGGCGTTCCATCCGCACGGGCAGGGTCATGACCCCGCGCTGCACCAGGTAGCAGTCCAGGGGGCCCGGCACCGCACCGGCCGCGTTCTGGATGAATCCCAGGCGCTGCGCCAGGTCGGGGTCGTCGGTGGCCGCGAACCCGCCGATGACGTCGGAGTGCCCGCCCAGGTACTTGGTCGTCGAGTGCACCACGATGTCGGCCCCCAGGTGCAGGGGCTGCTGGAGCCAGGGCGTGGCGAAGGTGTTGTCGACGACCACGTACGCGCCGTGGCGGTGGGCGAGCTCGCAAACGGCCGCGATGTCGATGACGTTCAGGAGAGGGTTCGTCGGTGTCTCGACCCAGACCATGCGTGTCCGGGGCCGCAGGGCGTCCTCCAACCGGGACAGGTCCGTGGCGTCCACCTCGAGCCCGGCCCGGCGGTGGACCTCGGTGGCCAAGCGGTAGGTCCCGCCGTAGCTGTCGGTCGGCATCACGAGATGGTCACCGGGACCGAGGAGACGCAACACGGCGTCCTCGGCGGCCATTCCGCTGGCGAAGGCGAACCCGAAGGCGGCTCCCTCGAGCAGGGCCAGGTGGGCTTCGAGGCTGGCGCGGCTGGGGTTGCCCGTGCGCGCGTACTCGAAGCCGCGATCGTGGCCCACGCCGTCCTGCTCGAAGGTCGACGACAGGTAGACCGGGGTGTTCATCGCTCCGGTCGTCGGGTCCGGGCCCCCGCCTCCGTGCACGGCGCGGGTCTCGAATCCGAGCCCGGCGAGATCGGGGCGATCGGAACGATCGGCGCGACCCGGGCGATCGGCGCGACCCGGGTCATGGGGGTGATCGGACACGTCGGCCTCAGCGGGTGCCCGCCGCCAGGGTGGCGAGCACGTCCGAGCGCGTGATGACGCCAACGGGGTGGCCGCGGTCGAGCACCACCAGGGCGGGCGCGCCCTCGAGGCGCCCCACCGCCACGTGGACCTGTTCCCCGGCGCCGATGGTCGGCAGGGGCGCGCTCATGACGTCGCTCACGGGGCGCTCGAGTATCGACGCGTCGGTGAAGACGCTGTCCATCAGATCGCGCTCGGTCACGGCACCGACCACCTCGGCCAGGACCACGGGCGGCTCGTGCTTCACCACCGGCATCTGGCTCACGCCGTACTCGCGCAGGATGGCGATCGCCTCCCGGACCGTTTCGTCGGGATGGGTGTGCACGAGCGTCGGCAGCGACGGGTCCCGCGCCGCGAGCAGGTCGCCCACGGTCGTCCCGGCCGCCTGTAGGAACCCGTAGTCGGCCATCCAGGCGTCGTTGTAGATCTTGGACAGATAGCCCCGCCCCGAGTCGGGGATGTGGACGACGATGACCGCGTCGGGGGGAGGTCGCGCCCCACCACCAATGCGGCGGCGATGGCCGTCCCGCCCGAGCCGCCCAGGAGGAGCCCTTCCTGGCGCGTCACGCGCCGGGCGGTGGCAAAGCTCTGCGCGTCGGACACCGCCACCACCTGGTCCACGACCGACGGGTCGTAGGTCGAGGGCCAGAAGTCCTCACCGATGCCCTCCACCAGATACGGGCGCCCCGACCCCCCCGAGTACACCGAGCCCTCCGGATCGGCCCCGATGATCCGCACGGCGGGATTGCGCTCCTTGAGGTACCGGCCGATCCCGGTCACCGTGCCGCCCGTGCCGATGCCGGCCACGAAGTGCGTGACCCGCCCCCGGGTCTGCTCCCAGATCTCCGCGCCGGTCGTGTCGTGCTGAGCTCGGGGGTTGTCGGCGTTGTGGTACTGGTCCGGCTTCCACGCCAGGGGCACCTCCCGGGCCAGGCGGTCCGAGACCGAGTAGTAGGAGTCGGGGTGCTCGGGCGCCACCGACGTGGGGCACACCACGACCTCGGCCCCGAAGGCGCGCAGCAGGGCGATCTTCTCGGTCCCCACCTTGTCGGGGCACACGAAGATGCAGTTGTAGCCCCGACGGGCCGCCACGATGGCCAACCCCACGCCGGTGTTGCCGCTCGTCGGTTCGACGATCGTCCCGCCCGGTTGCAGTCGGCCGTCGCGTTCCGCCGCGCTGATCATGGCGAGCGCGATGCGGTCCTTGGACGAGCCTCCCGGGTTGAACAGCTCGAGCTTGGCCACGAGCGTGCACTCGAGGTCCCTGGCGGTGCGGTCCAACCGGACCATGGGAGTGTTGCCGATCAGCTCCTCGAGCGAGCCTGCCACGTCCATGGGTGGCCCGGGGTCGGTGATGCGCCGTATCTCGACGCCGTCGAGCCCCGGTGCGACCTCGGCGGCGATGGGCTCGTCGGTGAACAGCTCGGTGGGCAGTCCCGCCCGGCGCAACGCCGCCGCCACCGGCGCGGCCTCGGCCACCGGCCCGCACACCCCGACGCGGCGCGGGATCCGGGCCCGGAGCGCGCCGATGAGCATGACCACTGGTTCGCCGGCCCGGAGCCGCTGCACGTGGACCGCCCTGTCCTCGAGTCGGGCAGGAGCCGGTTCGTCTCCGACCACGACGAGAACGTCCATAACGACCGCTTACTCTACGGCCGGCCGTGGGGCGTCCCGGTCGGGACGTGGGGGCTGTGCCCCGCGTCCGGCTGGTAGTTCGACGGATCCCTTCGGGAGAGGTGCGAGAGCGGCCGAATCGGACTCACTGCTAATGCGTCTACACCGTGCCTGTCGTGCCTGGTAGTGGCCACTAAGTAGTGCAAAATAGTGCCGGATTGCGCCAGATTGAAAGACGGATTGAAAGACGGACGGGCTGTGCCTGAGCCTCACGAAGTCCTTGGCGTGGACGACGACGCCTCACCCGACGAGATCAAGGCGGCGTACAGGGTGCTGGCTCGCATCTACCACCCTGATCGCCACGAAGATGCCCCGCCTGCTGTTCGGGCTGAAGCCGCAAAGCGAATGGCGGAACTGAACGGCGCTTACCAGTCGATGATGGAGTTTGCCGTCATGGACGTGGTGTACGGAACCCAGGGATGGAGCAACCGGGATCGGGTGCGGTCTCAAGTCATCCACGCACCATTGAGGCGATCATTGGAGGCTGTCGCCGACCTGGAGGTGTGGGATGCAGATGCGGTTCTCTGCTGCAGAGCAGTCCGAGGTGTGGGACCGGTTTGAGGCCGGCGAGTCGATGCGGTCGATCGCCCGCTCGGTCGGCCGGTCCCAGACTGGAGTCCATGACCTGATCCAGAAGACGGGCGGCATCCGTCCACTCGCTCCGACGGTGTGGTCCGACGCCAGGATGTCATTGGTCGAACGGGAGGAGATCTCCCGTGGGCTCGCCACCGGGCTGTCGCTGCGTCAGGTGGCGGCGGGCCTGGGACGGGCTGCATCGACAGTGTCCCGGGAGGTGGCCGCCAACGGCGGCCGGCATCGCTACCGGGCGTGCGAGGCCGAAGCGTCCGCCCGCCGGCGGGCTCGACGACCGAGACCGGCCAAGTTGGCCAAGTGCCCGAGGCTGCGCCGTGTCGTCCAGGGCAAACTGGAGAAACGCTGGTCGCCCCAGCAGATCGCCGACTGGTTGCCCGAAGCGTTCCCCCACGACCCGGAGATGCGGGTGAGCCACGAGACCATCTACATGTCGCTGTTCGTCCAAGGTCGAGGAGCCCTGCGCCAGGAGCTCTTTCGCTGCCTGCGCCAGGGCCGGGCCATGCGCCGCCCCCAGGGAAAGCGCCAAGCGACGGGCCAGGGCAAGATCCGCGACATGGTCATGATCTCGGATCGTCCCGCTGAGATCGAGGACCGGGCTGTGCCCGGCCACTGGGAAGGCGATCTCATCATGGGCACGGGCCAGCGGGCCATCGGCACACTGGTCGAGCGCTCCACCCGCTACGTCATGCTCATGCGCCTCCCCGATGGGCACGGGGGCGAGGCTGTCCGCAAGGCGCTGGCCAAGACCATCGTCAAGCTCCCCACCGAGCTCCGGCGCTCGATCACCTGGGACCAAGGACAAGAGATGAACGAGCACGCTCGCTTCACCGTCGACACCGGCGTGCAGATCTACTTCTGCGATCCCAAGAGTCCGTGGCAACGCGGTTCCAATGAGAACACCAATGGGCTGTTGCGCCAGTACTTCCCCAGGGGCACCGAGCTCTCCGGCCACTCCCAGGCACACCTCAACGCCGTGGCACGAGAGCTCAACGGACGTCCTCGACGGACCCTCGGGGGTATGTCACCATCTCAAGCGTTCGCCGGGGCTGTTGCGTCGATTGGTTGAGCCCGCAGGGCCGACTGACAGAAGCGTTACTCATCGCCAAGGTTCCCCACGAGTGGCTCGACTCCTACGAGGTGAAAGTGGCCCGCAAGTACGAGAAGGTCGTGGATCGGGTCCTCGACCGGCTCGCTCGGTAGCGTCAGGTCTCGCCCAGCAGTCTCCGTAGGCCCTCCCTGAGAGCCCACAGGCGCCGTTCGACGTCCTGTGGGCCACCGGGGGCACCTCCATGGCCTCCTAGCGGCTCAGCGCGCCCGAGGTCCGAGGATTCAGCATGGCAATGCTTCGCCTCGTGGGGCGCAATCCAGCCCGTTGACGGCGAACTACAGCGGTGTAATACTGGCACTCGCAAGATGAGAGTGCCAGCCCGAGGACAGGATCAAGAATCATGCTCAACCTCACAGCGATTCAGGATCGACTGTTCGCCGACAAGTACGGCGACGCTTCCCGAGACATTGAGCTTCTACTCGGCGAGGATGCCAACCTACGGACGGCTCTAAGCACTTGTAGGGGCGGGCTGGCCCTGCTACGGGACATGGTGCGAGACCCTGTAGTGGTGGCTCACGTAGACGGTCTGATCGGATCCGTCAAAATGACAGGCATCTAGCCGGACAAACCGGCGCCGCGACTGTGTATGGCGCCATGGAATAACCGAGAACAGCAATGCTCATAAGCAGAGAATCTCCGAATAGGAAGCCGCTTTCATCCCGCGAGAAGAAGGTACTGACAGAGTTAATCGGGGCGATCATCGCAGTACCGTGGGATTGGAGTACAGAGGATTTCGTCAACAGCCAACCGAGCATCGACGTGCTTCTATGCTCTCTAATCCGTGCAACGGTTCGCCATCACCGATTGGCCGGTCATCATAGGGATGCGGACTTTCGTCAGCTTGCGAGCAATCTTGATCTAATCCGCGAGCACCGGTTGTTGCCTGTGGGTGTACTTGCCAGCTACGCCGTGGAGTCACTCGTTGTGGATGGGTACTGTCACGCGAGCGGTCTTGAGTTAGCGGTTACCGAGGCGCTCTTGCTCCTACTAGCCTCACCCGACTCGCCCTTGGTTTCATTGCCTGAGATCCTTGACGAGGTCAGGATCGATCTGGATCCTCCTGAACCTCGATGGTTCGACTGGGATTCATCTTTCGGATGACGAATCGACCCGAGTGACTAATGGACGTCGTCGCCGCTCGATGGTGGACCGCCAACCATCTCCTCGTCGTCCTGAACGGCGTGCTCGCCATCGCTGCCACTGCGACCGCTGTCGCCGCCGTCCGCACGATCAAGTCGTCAAACAGGGTGGCCAAGGCAGCCGAGAAGCAGGTGGAGGCCACGAACGAACTAGTCCGAGAGTCTCAGTTTGATCGTGAGCTTGCGTGGAGTCCGATGGTGGCAGTCACCGTGGTGCGCGGGCAGATGGATGCGGGAGGCGTGCCGGGACGATACGAGCGGGTAGTGACGATCACGAACCTCGGCAAAGGAATAGCGTCGGAGTGCTACTACATAGCGCGGGACGGCGAGTCGTGGTGTTGGCTCCAGCATCTTGGACTCAAAGGAGAAGAGACCACGCCGATGCCTCTGACAACACTTCCGGGAAGTGGTGACGCGCCGTGGGAACTCCTGGAGCCTGGGCCGACTGACAAGGACCAGAACGACAGATTGGCCGACGCTTTCTTCTGCAAGGATGTCTTCGGGAATCGCATTCGATTCGGACGGACCCGTGACGTGTCACGTCCTGGCGACGAAAACCCACCGGCTTGGGCCCCGTCACCCATCGTCTGGTCCCGTTAGAACCGGGCCACACTGGCTCTACCTATCGGCGTACACCCTGCTGGTTGATGACGGCGTTGCTTTTCAGGAACTTGATCAAGACCTGCTCTAACTTGTGACGAGTATCCTCGTCCTCGACCTTGATGAACGACGCTGACTGCACGATCGGGGCCTTGAACCAGAACTTGTCTTCGTGATCGTCGAGTCGCTCGGCGATTGACCGAGACTTGCCCACGTATATTGGGCGCTCACTGATGTCGTAAAGAACGTAGACGCCTGGCTCAGATGGCCATTCATTCCGGTTGTGTGGATCAAAGTCTTCCATTGATCCAAGGCCGGGGATTTGGGCAGCCTTCTCCGTCTCAACTTCGACATCCGTTGGAGGTGTCGCCCGCAGCGCCGTTTGCAGGCGTTGCTGCGTCTCAGGTCGCGGATTCCGTGTGGCACCTCGTTCGATATTGCCGATCTGTATTGCTGTAATGCCAGAGCGTTCAGCCAACTCTTGTCTCGTCCAGCCAGTCGCACGACGAGTCTCCTCCAACCACTCTCCGAATGCTGTGGGTTGATCGAGTACCACCGAGACTGCGTCCTCATCTTCTAGCGCGAGGAACTCCTTGAGCTTGGTGACTTCACCCCGACCAAGAGCGACCACTCCTCGCTCCCAGTTTGAGACCATCATCTGGCTGACGCCCATGCGCTTCCCGACGGCAGCCTGCGTTAATCCCGCCGATATACGGGCAGTTCTTAATCGGCTACCAAGATTGCGATCCGAGGCATCGGCCACCTTCAAAGCATATCGTTCTGCAAGAGCTGAGTCCCCTGCCAGAACGCACCCTGAGCAAGCGCCTTCGCTGATGAGTATCGTTGCAGCGAATGGCGGGGAGGGCCTGGAGATGAGATTCCGACCGTTGGCAGCTGTATTCGCTCTGATGGTTCTTACCAGTGGCGTAACGGCCTTGGTGGACGTCCCGCCTGCGTCTGCAGCAACGCTCACGGTTACAAGCTGCACTGACTCTGGACCGGGATCACTGCGACAGACCGTGGCCAATGCCAGCCCAGGAGACACGATTACCTTCGCTGTCCCATGTTCGACCATCACACTGACAAGTGGGGATATTCAGATCAATCAGGACCTGACGATCAGTGGGCCTGGCCCGACTGCACTGGCTATTAGCGGGAACAACAACAGTGCCGTCTTTGACGTTTCCTGCCTGCCGTTCAGCTGTCTTTTTAGTGCTGCGATCTCTGGACTGACCATTGAGGACGGGAGCGCCAGCGGCATCGTCAACACTAGCTCGCTGGCCATCGCGAACAGCACCTTCACAAACAACACCAATACAGGCACGAGCGGTGGAGGTGGTATCTCCAACACTGGCACGTTGACAGTGACCGACAGTACCTTCACCGACAACAGCGCCACCAACACCGACACGAACTACGTCGGCGGTGGTGGGATCTCCAACACGGGCACGTTGACAGTGACGAACAGCACCTTTACCGGCAATAGCAGTGCGAACATCGGTGGCGGTATTGACAACCAGAGCGGCTCACTTACGGTTACGAACAGTCAGTTCACCAGCAATACGGATCCCCAAGGAGGTGGTGGTCTCGCAGCCCTTGGAACGCTGACTGTGACGAACAGCGCGATCGCCGGAAACACTGCGACCAACGGATACGGCGGAGGTGGACTACTGAATCTCGGAGTAGGCACGATCACTGCGAGCACCATCTCGGGCAATACCAGTGATGTGTATGGCGGCGGTATCACCAACTGGGGTGGTGGCGACAAGCTCACGATCATCAATAGCACATTGACGGAAAACACAGGTCCAACTGGCGGCATCTTCACATACCTGGCAACGCTCGATCTCGCCAATAACACCATCTGGACCAACTTCGGAGAGGGAATAACCAACTTCAACGCTGGACCACTTACCCTCACGGCGACCATCGTTGGACACAACATCGGCGACTGCACCAATGATGGTGGTAATCCTCCTATGGTCGATGGCGGCTACAACCTCGATGATGACGACAGCTGCGGCCTCAGTACGGCTAACCATGACCTCCCAGCGACCAACCCACAACTCGATTCTGCCGGTCTTCAGAACAATGGTGGCCCCACCGAGACAATCGCCCTTGAACCGGGAAGCCCAGCGATTGACCACGTCACCGATGCGTCACTCTGTCCTGCAACCGACCAGCGTGGGTTCGCCAGGACGGTTCCCTGTGACATCGGGGCATACGACACCGACCATGGCGCAGTGGCTCCATCGGGTGGACTGCAGATCACGACCACATCACTGCCCAATGGAACGCCAGGTGTGGCTTACCCGGCCACGGCTCTGGCAGCCACCGGTGGCAACCTTCCCTATACCTGGAAGCTGGCCACGGGATCGGGAAAGCTCCCCAAGGGATTGAAACTCAACAAACACACCGGAGTCATCTCGGGTACGCCCAAGAAGTCTGCAAAGTCATCGACGTTCACGGTGGAAGTCCTCGACAAGAAGATCAAGACGAAGGGCCATCCCGCCACGCAGAACACAGCCACCAAGGTGCTCTCGATCACGGTGTCCTAGAGTGCATGTCGCAGCGGCTGCTGCAGGGCTATCCGGCCGAGCTTCGACGCCATGAGCTTCATGCTTCGTGTCTCCGAACCTGGCCTTCTTCAGGGATGATCGACTCGCCGCCGCCAGTCGGACTGGAGACCCTTCCTCAGTTCTCCGGCCAACCGGCCCCAGGCCCGTCGATCTGAGGCTAACGCCTGAGCCCTTAACATGTACTCGCTATCCATCCAGAGCGGACGAGGGATGTTGGCCCGTTTGACTCCGCCGCAACCTACCGAGAGGCAAGGTGCGAACGCCACGACGATGGGAGGTTCACTATGGCAACATCGAGAGGGCGCGCGGCACTGGACGACTGGTTGGCGGCAGCAGAACACTTGCTCAGTCAGGAGCGTGATCGGTGTATTTCTCCTTCGTCGGTGATCGGCACCTGGGCGGAGGCATGGACCATGTCCCTCCGCACCTTGGCCGATGTTGAGCAGCAGCTTCCCACCATCCTCCAACGACTCGTGGACTGGCCGGGTCGCTGGATCCTCATCATCGAGGACGCCGAATGCCATCATCATTTCTGGCAGGCGCTGGCGTTTGAAGACGGCTCACTGGTGGCCGAGGTCGTGTCCAACTACTACCTGGATGGCGACGAGCTTCTCTCACCAGAAGACGCGGCCCGACTGACCCAACTTGGCTGGGAGACGCCGGACCCACCACGGCGCACCAACTGGATCACGATCCATCCGACCTACTCTCCTCCGGTGGACAAAGTGGCTCAGCGGGCAATGAGGACGCTGCGCGAAGTCTTCGGTCTTACAGAGGGCGATTTGGTGCTGTTGAAGATGTTCAGTTCGCCGATAAGGGGCGATACGCCAGCCAGCCCGGTGGTCGTTGAGGAGTCTGAGCCCGAGTCAACGGAACCGCCTGGTACGTCACGGACCTATGCCCGCCCTGATCCTGACGCTAGTTATGACGAACTGAAGGCGTGGGCAAGGAGTTTCGTCGATGCAGTCTTGGGCGATCTCGTCGAAGAGATTTGACTCGGCTCGTAGGATCGAGACATGGACGAGTCACTGGAAGGTTGGTACACCGACCCTTACGCACGTCACGAGGCCCGCTGGATGTCTGATGGCATACCGACTCCATTGGTTCGGGACGGAACGGTTGAGGGCCACGACCCAGCCCCAGACGAGCCGTTCAAGGCCACGCTGGTGAGACTCGGTGACGACGCTCAGCCAGATAGCGGCGCCGACCTCCGCAGGGCGGATGACGTCGAACATGGCCCTGCGTATGATCCAAAGAAGGCTGCACGCGAGGCATGGGACGCTTACGACCAAAGCGACGCTCAGAGTTAGCTACTTGCCCCTGAAAAAGTCGGCTGGAAATACTCGCGATCCGGACGCTGATCGATGAAGATGGCCTCGACCCGTAGGACTAGTACGGATCGAGGCCACCGTGTTGAGAACGCTAAACGCGCAACCCACCCTGTGGGAAGCACTCCTTCCCGAGATGTGTCTGGGAATGCCCGCCGAGCTCGAGGCCGTCGACGATCTGCTCGACGATCCTGAGTTCTTCGAGCCGTTCAGAGCCCACTTCCACCGTGTGCTCGGGCGCCCGTCAGTGCCGATCGAGACCTACCTGCGGCTCATGTTCTTGAAGTACCGCTATCGGCTCGGCTTCGAGCCTCTGTGCCGCGAGGTGGCCGATTCCATCTCCTGGCAGCGCTTTTGTCGGGTCCCCCTCGGGGTGACCGTCCCGCATCCGACGACGCTGATGAAGATCACGACTCGTTGTGGCTCGGCGGCGGTCGAGGGCTTGAACGAGGCCCTTTTGGCCAAGGCCGAGGCGGCCAAGGTGCTCAAGACCAACCGAGTGCGCGCTGACACCACCGTCGTTCCGGCCGATGTCGCCTATCCGACGGACTCGGGGCTGTTGGCCAAGGGCGTGGCCAAGATGGCCAAGGCCGTCGAGCGCCTCAAAGGTGCCGGCTTGGCACCGCGCGTGGGCGTCCGTGACCGCACCCTGCTCGTGCGGCGCCACGCCCGCTCCATCGGGGCCAACCTGCGGCGCCGCACGAACGAGGCGAAAGACGAGGTCATGGCCATCAACGCCAAGATGGCCCGCATCGCGAACGACGCCGTGCGTGAAGCCCGGCGAGTGGCCCTCAATGCCCAGCGGACTTTGCGCCGGCTCGGCGCTGCGGCCCCGCCCAAGCTGGCGAGCCTGGCGCACGACCTCGAGGTCACCGCTGATCGGGTGGCCCAGATCGCCCGTCAGACGCGCCAGCGCCTCGCCGGCGTGGTCCCCGATGGCTCCACCCGTCTCGTCTCCCTCAATGACCCCGACGCCCGCCCTATCAGAAAGGGTCGGCTCGGCAAACCCGTCGAGTTCGGCTACAAGGCCCAGGTCCTCGACAACGAAGACGGGGTGATCCTCGACCACAACGTCGAGATCGGCAATCCGCCCGATGCCCCGATGCTCGCACCCGCGGTCCGACGCACCTCTCAACGCGCTGGGCGTGTGCCCGAGGCGGTGACGGCCGACCGTGGCTATGGAGAAGCCGTGGTCGAAGACGAACTCAAGGAGATGGGCGTGAACGACGTCGTGCTCCCGACCAAAGGCAAACCGAACGCCGCTCGGCGGATCGTCGAGGGCCAAGCCAACTTCCAAGATCTCGTCCGGTGGCGAACCGGGAGCGAAGGACGGATCAGCTGTCTCAAACGTGACTTTGGCTGGGGTCGCACACGGATCCACGGGATCGAAGGTGCCCGCACCTGGTGCGGCCACGGCGTGTTCAACCACAACCTGGTCAAGATTGCCGGACTGATGGCCACCAATCCGTGATCGGGATCAGAAAATCGGTTATCGCCGGTGGTTCGACCCGAAACCCGACCGTCCGATGACGAGGGCGGCCCTCGTTCTCGCTCAAGTCGGGTTTTTCAGGGGCAAGTAGCTAGTGCGGTGACATTCAAATAGCGCGCGATTGCTTAACGGCCTCAAGGGCGACCCGTCCACGGCGCACCTTGGTGATGATCTGTTTGGCCGTCTTGGTCCAGATGAACGGTGTGGGGTCTTCATTGTTGAGGTCGATATAGCCCTCGATCGCCTCGACGAGCTCGGGGACACTGCCGAAGCTTCCGCGCCGGATCCGCTTGGTCGTGATATCGCCGAACCACCGTTCGATCATGTTCAACCAGGAAGAGCTCGTCGGTGTGAAGTGAAAGTGGAAGCGCTGGTGCTTCTCGAGCCAGGCGACCACATCAGGATGCTTGTGGGTGCCGTAGTTGTCGAGGATGACGTGGACCTCTTTGCCCCTGGGAACCTCGCGGTTGATCAAGCGCAAGAACGCCAGGAACTCCTCGTGGCGGTGGCGGGCGAAGCACCGACCGATGAGCTCACCGGTTAGGACATTGAGGGCGGCGAACAATGTGGTGGTGCCGTGACGCTTGTAGTCATGGGTGATCGTCCCTGAGCGCCCCTGCTTCATCGGCAGGCTCGGCTGGGTGCGGTCCAGGGCCTGGATTTGGGATTTCTCGTCGAAGCTGAACACGATGGCGCCGTCGGGTGGGTTCATATAGAGGCCCACCACGTCGATCAGCTTGGACTCGAAGTTCGGGTCGTTCGAGACTTTGAAGGTCTTGACCAGGTGAGGTTTGATGCCTCGCGCCTTCCACTCCCGCTGGACCGTCGTTCGTGACAACCCACAGTGTTCGGCCATGGTGCGGTTCGACCAGTGGGTGGCGTCAGGAGGTGTCGTGTGCAAGGTGTCGTTGATCATCAGATCGATCTGTTCCTGGCTGATGACCGGCTTTCGTCCCCGGCCTTCGTGCACCTCGCCCACCCAGTCGATCCCGTCGGTTTCGAAGTGGCTCCGCCATTGAAGGACCGTCGACCGCGACACCCCGAGCATCTCGGCGATCTTCGTGTTTGCCACACCATCTCCGGCCATCAACAGGCCTTTGGCCTCGCGCACGACACGGTGGGGTAACGAGACGCTCCCCGTTATGTCTTCGAGTGACGCTCGTTCCTTCTTGGTGAGGCGCAGCGGTGGAGCAGGTGGGCGGGCCATCGGCACACCCTATACCTAGTGCGCGTCTATTTACGTGTCATGACACTAGAACGCCCCTTCTTCGCCTGCAGACCCTTCACAAGTTCACCGAGATCGATACCGAGCGCCTTCGCCAACCGGGCCATGAAGTCCAGGCTCGGATTGCGCCTCCCGGCTTCCAAGCTGGCGATCTTAGTGCTGAGTTCCACAAAGTTGACGATGGGATCAAGGTCAGAACGTATGTACCATGATTGGAGTTTCGTCGCCGGGCGGGAGGCGTAAAGGACCATCAGTGATGTTTCTCAGGGGCCGGGATGGTGGCTCGCGTCGGACGGAAAGTGGTACTCGCCCGAGCTACACCCGAACTATGTACCACCACCACCACCGGGCTCGTGGCAAGCATCTGATGGCAAGTGGTACCCAGCCGAACTGCATCCAAACTACATTCGACTCCCTCCTCCACCGACAGCGTCGGTCCCGACCCAGCAGGTTGCAGCGATCCCTCCCACGGCGGCCGTACCTCCCGAGACCGCGCCACCCACTTCGCTGGCTGCAACTGGAGGCGCCTCAATAGCGCGGCGCTTTGCAAAACGGTGGTCCGCCTTGGCTGCCGTCGGTGCTGTAGTCATCGTCATTATCGCTGCACTGGCTTTCGGTGGTGGTAAACAGCCTTCCAACACAAGTGCCCTACATCCAAGAACCGGGGCTGCCGGGAGTGCGGAAACCACCGGGACGGTGCCTGTAGCACCATCGACTACCGTTCCCACAACCACTGTTCCGCCAACCACTCCTCCCACACCTCATGTTGGAGCCACGCTGAACCTCACGGATCAGGTCGGAGGAACTTCGGAGGTGCAGCTTCTCCAAGTAATCGACCCCGCGCAGGGTGCTAACCAGTTCAACATGCCAACCGCTGGTACACGGTTTGTTGCGACGCTGTTGAAGATAACGAATACCTCGGCAACTGTCCTCGATGAAAGTGCAGACAACGACACCAATGTTGTCGGTTCAAATAATGAGATTTATACGGCATATATCTCCCAGGTGTCGGAGTGCACCGACTTCTCAAATAGCTCGGTTCATCTCAACACTGGCGAAAGCTCGACTGGATGCGTCACTTTTGAAGTCCCGTTTGGAGTCAGTGTAGTGAAAGTTAGGTATATACCGTCGTCCGGTTTTGCAAGCGACATTGGCGAGTGGATCAATCCGTAGAATCAATGCGCTCTGACCGCTGAGTTCCATCTCGGAAGACCGTCTTGCTTGTGGTCACCATTTTCCAAAGGGAGGTTAGCCGCAGCCATGAGTGACGTTTCGCAGGGTCGTACGTGGTGGCAGGCTTCAGACGGCAAGTGGTATCCACCCGAGCAACAGCCAGACTACGGCCGCGGCGCGAAGGCCCAGCACGAGCCGCCACAAGGTCGGTCACAGCCTAAGACCGCACCTCAAGCTGTAGTGACGGCTGCGAGTACGTCCGCCATCAATCCACCAGCAGATTGGTACGACAATCCCCTCGGCGATGGTCTGCGCTACTGGGACGGTGTCGCTTGGACCCAACACATCGCTCGCCTGCAACATGCGACAACGCAGTCACACCTTCTGGTCGGTCCCTCCCATGACCCTACAAATCTCCTCAATAACAGTGGCGTCGAGGATTATGTAGGACCGTCGGCTGATCAAGGAGCCAATAATGCCTGGATCAATGATCCAGGCCTTGTCCCAGCGATCCTCCAGAAAGAAACATGGAATCACTATCGCGATTTTCAGCGCGATCGGTCTCCTGGCCGTTGCGATCACATTTCTGTTGGTGAGACAACATCACATACCTACATCAGCGCTTGGTATCAGACATTCAATAGCACCAAGCGTGGCCCATGCTCAAAGTGAGCAGGCGCTCGTGGGAGCATGGTGGACCAACATAGGTAAGCCGGTAGTTAACGGCATCACAGCAAGCCTCGATATCATCTCGGAAGCTGCCAACGCTCAAGATGTCCCCGCAGTAGGATCATCATGTCAACAGTTGCATGATTTGGTCTCGACGGCTCAAACCTATCCTCCCGTTCCAGTTGCTGACTTCGAAGCGAGTTGGTCAAGAGCGTTGAACAACTTTGCAAATGCTGCCGGTGACTGTGTAAGCGCCGCTACCGAAAGTGATACCAGTCTCTACCAAAAGGCAGCGAGCGAACTTCAGGGAGCGCACAGCGCAATGACGGTCTTCTATAGCCAGATCACTTCTGAAATCGCGAGTTGATTATTAAGAGTCACAGGCTCAAGTACGGTCGTGCGAGAACCTTGAGATGCCCAGAGCCATCTACTGGCGCTGGGATCCGAGATATCCTACTGCCGAGTCAGCAGCACAGCCCTCACGGTCGAGGCGTGCCAGCGCGTACCACCGTGCCCAGTAGGCACTCCATCGTCGTTCAAGCCGTCCGCAATAGCCTGAAGTGATCGCCCCTCCTCACGTTCCTCCATCATGCGCCCGACCACGTCCTCACCAACCGACAACGGACGACCCAGCCGAGCCCCTTGCCGCTTCTTCACGGCTAAGGCGTCCTTGGTCCTCTGCCCGATGAGTCGCCGTTCAAACTGAGCGAATATGGCCATGACGTTGGCGATCATCTCGCCTGACGGCGTGGTGGTATCGACGCCGAGGTCGAGGATCACGAGCGCCCAGCCCTCCTTCCGTGCCCTCTCCATCAAGGAGGCGAAGTCGAGGAGGGACCGGGACAGCCGGTCGAGCTTGGCGACCACGAGGGCATCGGCCTGGTGAGTCCTGACGGCCTCCAAGGCCTTGGCGAGGGCCGGGCGGCCTGTGAGCGACTTCCCGCTGACGCCACCGTCCTCGTAGATCTCGACTAGGTCCCAGCCTCGGCGGGCACACTCGGCCTCCACGAGGCCCCTCTGGGCTTTCAGACCGAGCCCTGAGGCTGCCTGCTCGTCCGTGGACACACGGCCGTAGGCGACCACTCGCTCGGTCTTAGCCCGCGCATTCACAGCCCAAGATCATACACTCAACGAGCGTTTCGTGTATGCCGACCGTTTCGTGAATGGCACGAGGTGCTCACGGAGCGTGATCCGGGCTCTGGGGCTCCTCTCCGAGGGCAGCTTCCCATCCGGCCAGGACGCCTTGAAGACGACGCAGGAGGGCGACCTCACGAGGTAGGGAGGCTTCGATGTTCCCGGCCTCGATGGCTGTCAGGAGGCGTCTGAGCGCGTCCGCGGCCTCCTGGACGGTCCTTTTGGTCGGAGGACGAGCGGACGCCACGAACACCATCCTTGAACGAAGCCCGGACACAATGGTGGATTCGTTATAGGTCGCGTGGGCGATGATGTGCCTGTAAGTGCTTCATCCGCATCGCGAAATCTCAGTCCTACGACTTCCGACCGGCCACGAGGTCTCCGGATAGCCTCTGGCATGTGAAAGCGCCCACGTTCCCAAGAGTTCTGGTCTTTCTGGGATTCCTTCTGGTCGGTGTCGGTGATCTGCCGATGCTGACATACGGATCCATATCGACAACGGACCAGGACTTCTTTTGGGTCGTCACAGCGGTCGGCTTCGCAGTGCTCGCTTGGGCCTCTTGGGCATGGTTGTCAGCCTTGACGAAGCAGCGCGGTGACGTGTCGAGGATGCGACCAGTACTCCGGCTTTTCGCGTTGGCATGCTTGCTGCTTGGAATCGCCTACCTCGGGTTGATCAATGAGGTCGTCCACATTTACCGACAGGGGCACCACTACGGCCTCAGATATGAGGCCATCAGCGATTTCCTGTCCATTCTCGGATTCTGTCTGGCCGCATTGGGATTCTGGACGGCAGCTGGACTCGTGGAGGCCGGGTCATCCCTCGCGGCCGAATCCCGTGAAGTGGAGCCGACCATCCAATAGTTGTTGCAGTAACACTTGCCAGGTGCGGTACTCACGATTAGTCGATACCGCAGGGATAATGGATTGTGGGAGGTCGCCCAATGCGGGCATTAGTAACGCAAGGGTGGACTCTTGTCACGGCGCGGAAAACGGCAGATAATGCGCTTTGTCCAGACGACCCGAATGGGCCTGAAGAAACAAGAGGCGACATGCCCCGAGCCTCGTGCTCGGGACTGTCGTATCACGAGTCCTTCGGACCCTCGTGGATCCTAAAGGAACAAGAGGAACGTCAACACCCAAGTCAAAGGCACGCGGGCCGCACCACTGACACGCGTCCGACGGTGGGTCATCGGTGGTGGTGTCTCGCCGAGGATGTGGCTGGTTATGCCGTGGGCGCTGACGTGAATACCAATCAGACTGAAGAAGGCTCGTTGGTGGAGGTCCACCGCTGAGAGGTTGGATCTCACTACCGTCGGGCACACCGAGGTCTTGGCCTGACTTTCTGGCAGCGGGAACACGTTGTCGTGTCGACTGGGTCTCGGACCATAGAACGGCGCGCCCCGTTCCAGAGGGGTGATGGACCACCCTGTTAGAGCAGGGCGGAGATCACCGTCACCTCCTTCACGGGACGGCCGCGCCACCCCTTGACTTAAGGAGAGAAGGGATGGACATGACCATCGTAGAAGCTGGGCGCACTGTCATCGGTGGAGTCGATACCCACCTCGACGTCCACGTGGCCGCCGCTTTGGATCCCATCGGCGGAGTGCTCGGCGTCGAGTCCTTCGACGCCACACCCCGGGGCTACAAGGCCATGTTCGAGTGGATGGGCGCCTTCGGGACGGTGTCCAAGGTGGGCGTGGAGGGCACCGGCGCCTATGGAGCGGGCCTCGGTCGGTTCCTGCGCAAAGCCGGGGTCGAGGTGGTGGAGGTCGACCGTCCCAACCGCCAAGCACGGCGCACCAAGGGCAAGTCGGACCCGGCCGACGCCGTGGAGGCGGCCCGGGCCGTGCTGAGTGGCCGGGCCACCGGCACACCCAAGTCGCGAGACGGAAACGTTGAGGCCATCCGGGCGCTGCTCGTGGCCAAGCGATCGGCCCGCGACGCCCGTCTGCGAGCGCTGCATCAGATGCGCCAGCTCAGCTACACCGGTCCCGACCAGGTCCGATCGCGCTTGAAAGACCTGTCGATCACCGAGCTCGTCGCCCAGACAGCCGCCATGCGGCCCCGCTCCTCGGGCGACCGGGTCGTCTATGCCACCAAGGTCGCACTCGCCGCCCTCGGACGTCGGGTGCTCTGCCTCGAAGACGAACTCGTCGGCATCGACGAGCTCTTGGGCGATCTGGTGAGGGCATGTGCACCCGAGATGCTCGAGCTCTTCGGCGTGGGCATCGACACCACGGCCACCCTGCTCGTCACCGCCGGCGACAACCCCGAGCGCCTTCGATCAGAGGCCACCGGGCCCATCTCTGTGGCGTGGCCCCCATCGAGGCATCCTCCGGCAAGGTGACGCGCCATCGTCTCGACCGCGGCGGTGACCGAAACGCCAACCAGGCCCTGTGGCGCATCGTCATGACCCGCCTCTCCTTCGACCCCCGCACTCGCGAGTACATGGAACGGCGAACCAAAGAGGGTCGCTCCAAGCGCGAGGTCATCCGAATACTGAAGCGCTACGTGGCCCGGGAGATCTTCAAGTCCCTTCCTCGCGCCTAGATATCCGAGCGGCGGGCCTGGCTCTGCGAATACCTGCCGTCTTCGGATTGGCCTGCGTCCGATCTGCCGATCCGCCGCTCGGAACCATCGCTCAGAACGCATTGACGCTTGGCTTGGTAAGAGCCTGCCCTCGTCGTCGAGTGGCTCATGATTGGTTCGCCCGCTGTCTATGCGATTGAGCTCAAAACCCCCTTGACAGACGTAGGAGCTTCGGTCGGGTCGAGGCCTTCTGGTGGAGGGATGCGGGAGCGTATAGCCGGGCATTCTCGCCTGGTCCGAGGTCGTCACCGAGGCACCCGGCATATCTGAAGATCCCGACCCGTCCGGCGAACGGGACCCTCTGGTTGGATGCGAGTACTTGTCATGCCGGATACGGGATGTGGGACGAGACACAGGTTACAGTGACGCTGACGCCATAGCTCCACGTAAAGAGCGTGCCGGGTGCTGGGTGCTGAACAAAGACGACAGGGTCATACACGCCGCTTCCCGGAAGATCCAAGCAGGTGGTGGTGATTGGGAGGGGCGCTAGGGCCGCTGCGGCTTTATCGTAAGTCAGGCCCATCACGTTCGGGAGAATGAACACTGGGTTCCCAGGGCCGCTCCCGATGCCTTCGCAGACAGACACACATTGAGCATGCGTGGGTACGTATATCGCCGTTGTAGGTACTGGTGGCACTGTGGTTGGCGGTGGCACCGTCGTGGGCGGGACGGTCGTAGGCGGTACCGTCGTGGTCGGGACTGTCGTGGTCGGGACTGTCGTGGGTGGCACCGTGGTCGTCGGCGCTGCGATGTAGGAGGAGGTTCCGGCGCACGCCGCCAGGACGACGACGAGCGGTACCAATGTCGCTGCGGCGATTTGCCTGCCCTCCATGCCCATGAGTCAAGCCCATTTCCGTCGTTAGGGCGACAGGAGGATGCGATGGACAACCGGCCCAGAGCGCACGGTACTTCTAGAAGTGCCGATGATCCCGGTCGTGTCATGAATCCGGGTGGCCCGATCGATAAGGCGGTGAGCGAGTCGGTCTGGGCCGAGGACAAGCCGCCCGATAAACACACCTCGGGATGGTCCCGGACGGTGAGCCTGGCCAGCTTCAGCCTCCACTTGCTCTGGCCGATGATGAGAAAATGACACTTGCTATCGGCCTGGTCTCGTGCTCGTGGCATTTGCGGCCGTCTGTGCTCTCCTACTGCTCTCCCGCGTCGGTTCTGTGAACCTTGGGCCTGGACGCATGGAAGCTGCACCAATAACTGGTCAAAGAGGTCCGCGACCGGTTGTGATCTGGACGACATGGATCGGTGCTCTCACTCTGGCCGTGAACGCATCGTCGCTGGTGTGGTTTCTGCTTGTGGTCCCGTCGATCGACGCTGCACTGCTCTTCTGGCTGATGCCGTTCAGTCTGGCCCTGGCTGTCGCCGATGTCGCGGTGTACGTTCGTGAGCGGCTTGCCGTATCGAGGTCGTCGGCACCACCCAGACAATGGGCGGTCATCCTCGTCCTCTCACTTTCCATCGTTACGTTCGTGCTTGTCGTCCTCTGCGTTGCCCTCTTCCACAATGCCCAGTTGGGTAATCTCGATCCAGGTGGCCTCTGAAGAAGGGAACGAGGGCACGCAATGTGAATCGTTCCAGTGCGGCCTCGACCCACGTGACAATCACGGGCTGAGCGGTCCAATCATCTGCTGCTGACGGCAGCTATCTGACAGGACTCATGTCGAACTCGGCAGGCCGGTAGCCCGTCGTCCCTTCGTCCCGATCCTTGCCCAGTCCTCGTTCCGCATGTACCGCCGACACCTTGGACAATCGTGCCCATTCCGTGCCAGAGCTTTACGAACTTCTCGGCAGACAGTTGACGGATGGATGTCCAGTTCGCGGGCGATCCGCACCTGAGCCCGCGCGTTCACCTATAGCGCAGCACCCGTTATACATCTGTTTCACACGACAGGGAGGCGGGCATCCGACTTTCGGTCAAATGTTCGCGTCGCCTCTCTCCCGAATCGTTCGGACATCCTTGCCGATATTGAAGATGACCATCAGGATTTCAAGCGTTATCCGCGCGACTGTCAGGTAGATGAGATAGCCGATGGGTACCACAATGATCCCGATGACAATGTCCGCTACAGTGTGTCGGATAAGCAAACCCACGAATGCGACGACGGCTGCGAGTGAATAAATAATCGTAATCAACACGTAGAGGACGCGAATCACTCTCAAGGTAATGAGGCTTGAGAACGAGAAATCATACAGAGACCGGATAAAGCTCTTCGCCTCTAACGCTTGCTGCGGATTCACCACTCTTGGCCGTTGAACGGCAGGTTCCGAATGTGCCACCTGTGGTGGCGGTTGAAATGCAGGTTCCGAATGTGTCACCTGTGGTGGTTGAAAGGCAGGCTCCGAAGGCGATTGAAAGCTAGGATGTCGTTCTGGTGGATACCACTTTCCATCGGTTGCCTGCCACCATCCAGGTCCCTGGCTTACGTCTGACATTCTTCAGTCCTCCCGTCAACAGGAGCGCGTAGCGTAGCCCGAGGAGCCTCGGTGCCATCAAGGCGAGTCGAGACAGATATCACCATTGGTGTCTCTAACCATGACCCTCAGGACGTCAAACGCCTGACGTGCCGGCGCCGTTCTGGTAACGGCTTGAACCTGGCTACGGAAGTCCTCAGAAATCGCTTCAGATTCCGCTAGGCCATCGTCCCAGAATGACATAGCCACAATCTCGGGTGGTGGTCCAATCTCGCTCTGAAGAGCTACAAATCCCAAGAAATGTGGTAGCTCCGAGAAGCGTGGCAGCACGTCCTCCTGGATGCGCCGGACGACCTCGGGAATCAGAGGTTCGTCTACGAAGAAGCTCACGCACCGGCTCTTCATGGCAACGAACAAACATTGTTGGTGACACGACAATGACTCATCGATTCCTCCTATTCGACCTACGGCGAGTCCACTTCGCTGTCGGCTTCGGGCGTGGGTGCGACTGCCTCTCTGTTGCCCCGCTCTGCGTCGAGCGCACGGCGCACGGCATCTTCAGGGCCTTGGGAAAGAGTGTGGGTTCCTCAGGGTCGTGGCGGTCCCGCATGAACGGCTCTCTGTCGGATAGGGATGACGACGTCAAACCGGAAGGAGCGGCGGGTACAGAGCCTGCAGCGTCGCGGCGTGTGACGTTGTTCCACGACCCGCCATCCCTCCGAGCACTCGCAGACGTCGGGGCAAATACCACCAACAAGTGCCAGACCGAAATGGTAGTCACCCGACGCGACGGTTACCCGTGGC
Organism: uncultured Acidimicrobiales bacterium; assembly: GCA_963810195.1. Classification (GTDB taxonomy): domain Bacteria; phylum Actinomycetota; class Acidimicrobiia; order Acidimicrobiales; family UBA8190; genus Chersky-840. The sequence continues at coordinate 178,731 of CAWEMO010000005.1, forward strand.
GCCCTGCGGAAGTCTGGCGTTATCTTGGACCGCTTACGATATAGACCCAGAACGCGCTGATGGGACCGAGGAGGGCATCAGAGACCCTCTTCGATCCCATCAGTTGCTGCATTGCGGTTGCATCGCGGGGGCACGATCCAACCGCAGTTGGGATGGCTATCGGTAGTTCCCGTGAAAATGATACTGGTGAACGATGAACGCTATGGGTACCGGCGATGAACACCTGATGAATCAGGACTCGGCTGTCTCCTGAACGGGAATCACGACAACAGTTCAAGCGCCGTCGATGTCGTCATATCGATGGAGGTGTGGCAGATTGTCCTGTCATCTTGGCACGCCCCTCTGTCACGGAAGCAGCCGGTAGCCGTGCGTCGATAGAAGTCATGCTGAATGAGAGATCCCACGTTGAGGCAATGGCTTGAGCCAAAGAGACAAAGGACAAAGGACCCTGCCATCCCGCGATGAAGACGATGCAAGCTACGAGAAGGTTTGATGCCAGGAGGTGGTCATGTCTCACTCGCTCCATTCCATCAGGAGAGTCGCCATCGCGGCAGTCGTCCTTCTGGTCAGCATCGCTGGCACGGTGGTCGGCATCGCAGGGTCGGCCGACGCTCATGCCAAACCGGTCACCCTCAATCACTTCGTGTGCTACCAGGCAACCGGTACTGGTTTCACGCCGCCCACGGTGATCTTGAGGAACCAGTTCAACCCTTACGGATTCAGCCCCGACGTCTTGTCGCCGGATCTTCACTGCAATCCCGTGGCAGTGTCTGCGAACTCAGGGAACTACCCGATTACCAACGCCAACGCCCACCTGCTGTGCTTCGCCGTGACCGCTCCGGTGCAGCCGACGTACCTGGTCAAGGTGAAGAACGAGTTCGGGAGATTCTTCCTTGAGACGGGCCAGCCCTCGGACCTTTGCCTGCCGACGTGGAAAAGCCTCACAGGGCCACCCAACAAGATGCCCAACCAGCCGCCAGGACTGGACCACTTCACCTGCTACCCGGTGAACTTCGCCCCGCAGCAACCCGGATCCAAGTCCAAAATGAAGATCCCCACGGCCGACACCATCGGGCTGACGGACCAGTTCGGTTTTTCGCATGTGGCGGTGATCCCCGAGTCCATGAGCCTGTGTGTCCCGACGACCAAGATCGTCGGTGCTGTTACCTACAAGCCCCTGCAACCTACGGCACACCTGCTGTGCATGCTCGTGAGCCAGACGCCGTTCGTGTCGGGCGTGTGGGACCAGAACCAGTTCGGCACCGGCCCGGTGAATCTCTACCGGACGCTCTCATTCTGCTTGCCTTCAACCAAGATTGTCATAAGGCAGCTGAGCTAACGGCGGCCAGCCGGTAACACTAGCGACGACAACGGTAACGTGGACGAGTTCGTTTCATAGCCTGGGTGGGTCGAGTCGTGAACGAGCATGCCTCCCGCTTTGTGTACACACATGGTCGAGGTTTCCTCGCTGTCGCCATTGTTGCTGACGCACCTCTACACTGGACACGGTGACATCGCCATCGACAGGAGAAGACGCTCGTCAGGTCCGCATCACCTGCCCGGTCCACGGGCTTCTTCAACTCAGCGAGTTAAAGTCAAGCGAGGCAGCAGCCTTTGCCCACTCGCACGACGAGGGGCATGGTGACGGGCAACGTCATGCCGCCATTGAATGGATTACAGACGGGGCATGGGAGGCTGACCCACACGACGTTGATTAGGCCGCGACCGGCGAGTTTCTCTGATGTGCCCGTGGTCGCGGCACGAGGGCACGAAAACGGCGAGCGGTCAAGACCCTCCGGCCCTGCTGTCACGCACCAGGACACACGGTGAGGCGCGCGCAACCAGCGGGTTAGACGGACTGGCCCGCCGTCCGCCTCTCATTGAGGGTGCAGCCCGATACGCTGTCGGTCATGACAGTTGATCCATTGGAAATCTTGGGTCAGATGGCGAAGCATGCTCGACCTCCGCAGGATCCGTGGGAGGTGGCCAGGGGCACTATTTGTAGCGCCTTCAATGAGGCGTATCTCAAAATCCACGAGGCGAGCAACCTTGACGGAGGCGTTGTCAAGGACCAGCGACTCGTGTTTCTCTACATCGGAGGATTCGGTGAGGTTCCGTGCTTGATGTTCGCACTCGGCGGTGAAAACACGGAGGTCGAGATCGTGTACGGCACTGCCATTCCGAACCCGCCGGAGAGCACCAGATACGACGGACTCCATACGGCCCAAGCCAAGGGCAGTTTGTCTTTTGAGGAAGTAACCCGCGATGCCGTGCTTGAAGCGGTGAACTCTTGGGCACGGGCTGAGAGTGTGTTCGGAACCTCCTGAGACCGCTGAAAGCCCAATACTCCCGATCGGGCATTTTCCTCTGAGAATGACGCTCTTAGCTTCGCCCGGCTTGTGGCACCCTCGATACGCATAAAACTCTACGTGGACGCTGACGAGACCGTAGCGTCATGCGCTCGGCTCCGCCCAGCACCAGGTGCCCTCCGCTCATCGCACCTGCGGTGCTCCGAGTGTCGAGCGCGGGCGCGCTTTTCTCAGTGGATTTCGTAGCCGAGCTAGTCAGCGTTTAGAGCAGGCTTGGAGATAGATCGGACCCACCGGACCGTGTCATCGTGGGTGTGAAGACGTTCAAGCCCAGCCCTCTCAGCCAGTTCAGTGGCCATCATCTGGTTGCCCACCAGGTGCTCAGGGTCACTGCCGACATAGACGACTTTGATGTAGTTGCCGCCGTGGTGCCAGAGCACTCTTTCAATCTCACGCGTGGCCACCATCCCAAGCTACTCCGAACCTGACGCTTAGCAAATCGGCCTCACCTAGCCTGAAAGCGTTAGTTGTGTGTCACCGCCTGAACTGGTTACCCAGCGCGTGCGACCCAGAAACGCGTCAATGAATCAAGCCTGTCCCATCCCTCGTTCTGCATGTACCTGCCGCAGGTGGAACAAGGGCGGCCATTCGGTGCCATAGCCTTACGGACTTCCCGGCAGACAGTCGAAGGGTGGATGTCCAGTTCGCGGGCGATCCGCACCTGAACTCCTCGCGTTCCCACGCCGCCATATTCGTCAAGTCGTCGAAGAATCTTGTTGCGTCGCCATGGCAAGTACAGCGTCCGCATTTCACTGCTGTAGGTCTGCCTTGGCGTCCGGCGCTGGGGCCGCTTGATGAGCCTGTCCCAGTCCACGTTCTTCATCAATCGGTGACAGGTAGGACAGGCCTGCTCATCCGGTGGAAGGATCTTCCAGATATCCCGGCTGACGGTCGAGCGGTGGACTCCAAGTTCGGCCGCTATACGCGACACGACACCTCGCGTGGCAAATCCTCCGTACTCGTTGAAACGCCTCATGACCTCGATACGCCGCAGGGCAGCGTTGAACTGCCGGACCTCGTTGTAGTGCCGTCGTCCCGCTGCACGCCGTGCGACCTCGTCAGGAGTCGTAGGTGCGGACCACTCAGACCGGTTCATTGTTGCGGACTTATTTCTGAATCCACGGCATGACATTGAGTGTGAGCCGACGGCCTCGGTGACGGGTGGACTAGTTGGGCCGCGGATACTGTTGACGCAGGTCCTGGCTCCGGATGAGGACTGACGAACCCTTTACCCGTGAACTTGAACAGGGCTTGGATCGATATGTCAGGAACGGTCCACCCATCGGTCAGCAGGTTCTCGTGTCGCGTCACGGGATGACAGGTGAGGTCAGAGGACATATTCAGCGCGGTGAGGCGAGCGTCGGGTTAGTCCACCCTCATGACGACGTCTGGGACGCATGTCACTGTCCGTGCGCGTATGTATTAGTCGAGGAAAATCGGTCGCCTTCTAGGCCCCAGGAGCCGCTCAGAGATTTAGCCGCAGTTGTGGTGGCGGGCAGGGTCGAGCAGGGCCACCGTCGGCATCAGGGACGGTCCTGAGGCAGCCACAGGACGTCGCACGCCATCCATCTGACGGGCAGTTTGAAGATGAGGTTTGGAACGATATGACCGACCCGGTTCCGGTGGCACGTCTCTTATCCATGTCACAGCGTGGGACGAAGTGTCGAGTACCACTCTCTTCTCCCTATATACAGATCCCTGATGCAGCCAATAACAGGCGGGTTTCTGCTTCTCGCTCGACACTTCGTCCCATGCTCAGCCAGCACCTTCACGCTGACGAGGTCTACGACCTAACACGGCCCGGATGAGGTCGGCGTCCTCGTTGTCGAACTCCCATGGCCTCGCCTGGACCGCTCCGGCTGTCACCACCTTCTCCCACGCCTCAGTATTGACCTCAGTGAGGAGGCCCAGTGCCGCGAAGTCCTCTAGTGTCATGACACGTAAATAGACGCGCACTAGGTATAGGGTGTGCCGATGGCCCGCCCACCTGCTCCACCGCTGCGCCTCACCAAGAAGGAACGAGCGTCACTCGAAGACATAACGGGGAGCGTCTCGTTACCCCACCGTGCCGTGCGCGAGGCCAAAGGCCTGTTGATGGCCGGAGATGGTGTGGCAAACACGAAGATCGCCGAGATGCTCGGGGTGTCGCGGTCGACGGTCCTTCAATGGCGGAGCCACTTCGAAACCGACGGGATCGACTGGGTGGGCGAGGTGCACGAAGGCCGGGGACGAAAGCCGGTCATCAGCCAGGAACAGATCGATCTGATGATCAACGACACCTTGCACACGACACCTCCTGACGCCACCCACTGGTCGAACCGCACCATGGCCGAACACTGTGGGTTGTCACGAACGACGGTCCAGCGGGAGTGGAAGGCGCGAGGCATCAAACCTCACCTGGTCAAGACCTTCAAAGTCTCGAACGACCCGAACTTCGAGTCCAAGCTGATCGACGTGGTGGGCCTCTATATGAACCCACCCGACGGCGCCATCGTGTTCAGCTTCGACGAGAAATCCCAAATCCAGGCCCTGGACCGCACCCAGCCGAGCCTGCCGATGAAGCAGGGGCGCTCAGGGACGATCACCCATGACTACAAGCGTCACGGCACCACCACATTGTTCGCCGCCCTCAATGTCCTAACCGGTGAGCTCATCGGTCGGTGCTTCGCCCGCCACCGCCACGAGGAGTTCCTGGCGTTCTTGCGCTTGATCAACCGCGAGGTTCCCAGGGGCAAAGAGGTCCACGTCATCCTCGACAACTACGGCACCCACAAGCATCCTGATGTGGTCGCCTGGCTCGAGAAGCACCAGCGCTTCCACTTTCACTTCACACCGACGAGCTCTTCCTGGTTGAACATGATCGAACGGTGGTTCGGCGATATCACGACCAAGCGGATCCGGCGCGGAAGCTTCGGCAGTGTCCCCGAGCTCGTCGAGGCGATCGAGGGCTATATCGACCTCAACAATGAAGACCCCACACCGTTCATCTGGACCAAGACGGCCAAACAGATCATCACCAAGGTGCGCCGTGGACGGGTCGCCCTTGAGGCCGTTAAGCAATCGCGCGCTATTTGAATGTCACCGCACTAGAACACGATTCGCCGTCTTCCACGCATGTGGAACGATCTTCGTGACATCAGCGGCGGTGAGCATCCCTGAAGCACCGATGACAGCTTCAAGAACCCTGGCTCGCATCGCTGGCATGGAGTCGATGGCAACCCGGCTCGTGAGGGCATTCCCACGATCTCCCGCTGCCCATACGAGTCCCTCGGCACCGATGCCCGTCCGTAACAGACCACCAGTGCAGCGTCCGCGACCTGACGCATGGCTTCGGCCGTGAGCCGGACTTGGGATGCCAGCGCACCAGCCCGTTGGATGAGTTCGCCAGCCATGTGCTGAGCCTGCGTCTTCTTGGCGTGCTGGTCTGCCGTGGCAACCGCAAGCGAACGGCTCGTGACCGCCCTCCGTGTGGCCCGGTCTCGCGGCGAGCGGCGTAGATAGACCCACCTCGGCCCGAGGGCATCGGAGTGGGACGCGTAGTTGTCAATAGCACCGGTACAGGCGGCCAGGAACGTGATTCGGCCCGACCAATAGAGTGGCTCGTCCTCGTTGCCAAGGTCACGCTGAAAGCTTCCGTCGTAGATCCGGCGAAGCATCGAGAACAGAGCGTCACGTCGTCCTCTCTGAGAGTCGGACAGCACGGTGCTGAAGTCGGCAATGGTGATGAGGCCACGCTTTCCTATTCGGATGAGGGCACCGCCGGGCTCAGACTCACCATCTTCGGACTTGTGCCAGGAAAGCAGGCCCGGTGCTGTCATGTCGTCCAGGTGGTGATCCACAGCAGTGTCAATGAGGTCCAGGTCTTCTGTCTTACCGCCCGATGGAGGTCCGAGGATCATGCCCCAGAGTGGCGGCCCCTCAAGGTGGCTGCTCGTGGCCACTGCGAAGGCGAACAGGCTGGCCCCGACATCGTCAACAAGGTGGTATCCGCCTACCTCGTCAATCACTCGGACAAGTTCGTGACGCTGCTGCAGGAAGTCACGAGTCAGGATGCCCCAAACCTCTGCCCGATCACGACAATCGTCCAGTGGGTTCTCTCGGATCGAATCTAACAAGTCCTTCGGGACGAGGGGCAGGAGTGGATCCGCCGCGCTTTCCGGAATGGTGCGGAAGAACGACTTGCACGCCTCTTCCCATTGAGCCATTCCCGAATCGCGAGCCGCCGAGTAGAAGCTCTTCCTTCGTACACCTGCAAGCCGAGCGACGTGACCGGCCACCGTACCAGTCTCACACTCTGCGACCATCTTCGCGAAGACATCAGGCGTGAACTCCTCGCCTGCCTCAACGTCATTGCAGAGGTGTTGAAGAAACGACAGGTCTTCACCGATAAATGGTGACGATTCAGGTTCCCGGTTCCAACCTGATGGCGTAATCGTGTAAGATGTCATTTAGACCCTCCCAGGTCATTGGAGTTGATTGAGAAGCCGACCGGTCACACGGTCGGCTTCTTCGTTTCTTGGGCTCAGGATGCGGCTGTAATCCGCGTCCTGCTTCGGAACTCGGCGAGATCTTCTGCCGTGAACCGGATGAGTGCTCCCACCTTATGGTGCGGAATGGATCGGTCTGCCACCCAACGACGAATGGTTCGCGTGCTCACTCTAAGACGAGTGGCAGCTTCATCGACATCAATGGTTGGCAGGTCGAGATGAACAGGTTCTGTTGTCATGATTTGTCTCACTTCTGCATGTTGTGGCCACGTAGCTCGTGAGTGGTGGACTGGTGGGAGAACCTGTTGTTCCTGGCGCCCGGTAAGAAAAATGTGTCAACTTCCGAAAAATGTCGCTCACCACGAGTGTCAGCCATTGGTCCCCTTTTTCCCGGGCAGCAAGGGTGAAATCCGACCGTTAGTTGAGAGCCCTCGGTTAAGTCGGGACAGCACACATGACCTGGACTTACTCAACGAGGTCACCATTGATCGGTGCAGCGATCGGTGAGTCCGGTCCCTTGGCTCGACATGTCCGATTCGGGCCTGAGCCATTTGATTCACGATGAGGCCAGGGTTACCTTCCTCGGCTACGCGGATCGGCTGAGTCGATGCCGTGGTTGGCAGAGGTCAAGAACAGGAGAGCCGGGATCTAACGCGGGCGAGTGGTCGCTCGACCGGTCTGGCTCGTCACACGTCCAAGAGTCTGAAAGGAGGGTCGATGCAGGGGCATGACGACGTCAAGGAGTTGGAATCGCCAAGAAAGCGCGGTGGAACGCGCCGTCACCGCCTCTCGTGGCATTGCCCAGGGTAAGAAAAGTACGCATCATGAAGGATCCGCGCCGACCCAGCATCACGGGGACCAAACACCTGGAGTCACTCACCTACCTGACTCCCACACAGGTAGCTGAACTACTTCAGGTTCATCCCGAGACCATTCGTCGAAAGATCCGCAAGGGTGAGTTACCCGGCGTCGAGCACCATGCTGGTGTGACCCGCATCAGAACATCGGTACTGCTTGGTTCCGATGCGGCGTGAGGAGTCACCTGGCGGCTGGCAAAAGCGCCACGCCCGCCATCCTGTCGGACCCGGCGACCGTAGCGTGCCTTCCATAGACCTCGCGGGCCATGCGGTCCGACGACCAGCGACCCGATGCCACGTCCTTCACCGGCACGTTGGCGTCGAGCATCGCGGTCGTCCAGTAGTGGCGCAAGCTCTTGAACGTCACGCCGCGAACGTGAGCCAGGCCACGCACCGAGGTGAAGCCGTCGGTGATCCGGTCGGGGTTGACCGGGTTGGCACCGCCACCGATGATGTAGATGTCCGACCCACGGGGATGCAGGACTCCTGTCAAGAACACAACGTCTGCAGGCGACAGGCGCACTGTGTACTGAGCGCTGGTCTTGGTGTCCTCGATGGTCACCACACCTCGGACCACCACGGCCTGACGCTCGATGCGTACAGTCCCGGCTTCCAAGTCGATGTCACCCCACCGAAGTCCAGCAATCTCACCACGACGAGCGCCGGTGGTGGCTGCAAGGCAAATGGCTGCCTCCATGTCGTGCCCGAAGGTCTGAGCGGCGTTGAGGAGTTTGGGAAGGTCGGCGGTCGTCACCGCCCTGGCGGTGGACTGGGGCTGCGGTGGGGCCATGGCGCGTTCGGCCGTCTCTCCCACGGCGTAGCCTCGACGGTTGGCGAAGGAAAGAGCCGACCGGAGGTCAGCGGCGTGGCGATGCACGGAGGAGTCAGACAGTCCGTCGGCGCTCCAAGCGTCGTAGGCGTTCTCCACATCCACAGAGGAAAGGTCCGCCAGCCGGATGTGTCCCAGCGTCGGGATGATCCGATGGTCAATGCGGGAGCGAGTGTCGGCCTTTTGCCGACGGCTCCAGTCGGTGCCACGGGCGCTGCGGCCACGGTCGCACCACTCGTTCAGGTGGTCGCCTACGGTCCGGTCCGACGTCGGCCGCTCTGCCACGGATGGCGGTGGCTCGGCCACAAGGGCGGCGTACGTTTCAGCCTTCCACCGTTCCGCCTGCTTTGCCGTCAGGTGCTGCCCACGAGGGGACCGACGCCATACCTGCTTGCCGTTGATCCTGACACCCAGGTCCCACTGCCCCGAGCCGGGTGCCGTCTCTCGCAGCGACCCCGCGCCGTAGGCCCCGACCGTGTCTCCGACCTTGCGACCACGTCCCACGACGTTCTCCCAACGCTGTACCGTTCACCTGGGAGCATATCAAAGATTGAAAGACGATTGAAAGACGGAGGTAGAGCCTCGGTAACGTAATAGCTCTGAAGTGCCTGGAGAGGTGCGAGAGCGGCCGAATCGGACTCACTGCTAATGAGTTGACCTGGGAAACTGGGTCCGAGGGTTCAAATCCCTCCCTCTCCGCTCTTTGATGTGGCCGGTAGATTGTTGCGGTGGCCGAGCGATTCTGGTTGGAGACCCTGGGCTGCCCGAAGAACCAGGTCGACTCGGACAAGCTGGACGGGACCCTGCGCCGGGACGGTTACGAGCCGGCGGCGTCGCCTTCCGAAGCGGACCTGGTGGTGGTCAACACCTGTGCGTTCATCGAGGCGGCGCGCCAGGAATCGATCGACACCATTCTCGAGCTCGCTGCCGTCCGCCGGGAGGGCGCGCGCCTGGTGGTCACGGGATGCCTGGCCGAGCGCCACGGCGACCAGCTCGCGGCGGCCATGGGCGAGGTCGACGCGGTGGCGGGCTTCGGGGTGCCCGTCACCCTGGGCAGAAAGGGCGCAGGCACCTTCTCCGACGAGGGTGCGACCGGCGGGGCCCTCCCCTCCTTCGACCTCCTGAACCTCCCCCGGCCCGCCACCGACGCCCCGTGGGCCTATGTGAAGGTGGCCGAGGGCTGTGACCGGCGCTGCGGCTTCTGTGCCATCCCGTCGTTCCGGGGCCTGCAGCGATCGCGCCCCGAAGCGGCCGTGCTGGCCGAGGTGGACGAGCTCGGTGACGCCGTCAGGGAGGTGGTCCTCGTCGCCCAGGACCTGGCGTCGTGGGGGCTCGACCGCAGCGCGCCGGAGCACACCGCGCCGTTGGGCGCGCCAGGGCGCGCCGCGCCGTTGGGCGCGCCGGAGCACGCCGCGCCGTTGGGCGCGCCAGGGCGCGCGGCGCGTCCGGTTGGCGCGCCAAGGCCCATCGTGGGGCTCGTCCGCCGCCTGTCGCAGCGGGTCGAGCGGGTCCGGCTGCTCTACCTGTACCCCTCGGCACTCGACGACTCGCTCATCGACGCTGTCGTCTCCACGGGCGTCCCCTACTTCGACCTGTCGCTGCAACACGTGTCGCGTCCTCTCGTGCGGCGCATGCGGCGCTGGGGTGACGGCGAGCGGTTCCTGGAGCGCATCGCCGCCATCCGCGCCGCGGCCCCCGACGCGGCCCTGCGGTCGTCGTTCATCCTCGGCTACCCCGGGGAGACCGAGGACGACCACGACCTCCTGCTGTCGTTCCTGGCCGAGGCCCGGCTCGACTGGGCGGGTTTCTTCACCTTCTCCGAGGAGCCCGGCACCTACGCCGAGGGCTTGGCCGGCGCGGTGCCGGCCGAGCTCGCGCTGGAGCGGCTGCGGGAGTGCTCCGAGCTCCAGGACGCCGTGACCGCCGAGCGGCGCGCCGCTCTGGTGGGCGAGCGGATCGAGGTCCTCGTGGACGAGCCCGGCATGGCCCGGTCGCATCGCGAGGCGCCCGAGATCGACGGCGTCGTCCACGTCGACCCGGACCTGGGCGTGGGGCAGTTCCACAAGGTGGTCGTGACGGGCGCGGCCGGACCCGACGTGTGGGCCGAGTCGTGAGCGAACCGCTGCGCGAGCGCATGCACGTCTCCACATTCGGGCCTTCGGCTCTCAAGACGCCCGCCAACGCCATCACCGTGGCCCGGCTCCTCGCCACGCCGGTGCTGGTGGCGATGATCGCCGTGCACGGCGCGGGGTGGGCGCCGTTCGGGGTGGCGCTGGCGATCGGGCTCACCGACGGGGTCGACGGATGGCTGGCGCGCCGCCAGGGCACGACGCGCTCGGGCGCGTTCCTCGACCCGCTGGCCGACAAGGCCGCCGTGGTGGGCGCGTTGTGCGCGGTGGCGGCCAAGGGCGAGGTGTCGTGGGTCCCGGTGGCGATCATCGCGGCGCGCGAGGTGTGGATGAGCGTGTACCGCGTCACCATGGGCCGGCGCGGGATCTCGATCCCGGCCCGGGCCACCGCCAAGTTCAAGACGCTCGTCCAGGGCATCGCCATCCTGCTGTGTCTGGCGCCGTCGGTGGCGCCGCACCGCAGCGTCTTGTCGGTGGCGGTGTGGGTGGCGGTCGCCTTCACGGTGGTGACCGGCGGGCAGTACTTCTTCGACGGCCGGCGCGCCTCGCAGGCGGCCTACCGCTGATGCGGGTCGAGGTCCTGGCGGTCGGCACCGAGCTGCTGCTGGGCCAGATCGTCGACACCAACTCGGCGTGGATGGGGGAGCAGCTGGCGCTGGCGGGCATCGACTCCCATTTCCACCAGGTGGTGGGGGACAACCAGGCGCGCATCGTGCTCGCCCTGCGCAGTGCGCTGGCGCGCAGCGACGGGGTCGTGGTGTGCGGGGGGCTCGGCCCCACTCACGACGACATCACCCGCGACGCCATCGCCGAGGTCATGAACGTTCCCCTGGTGCGGGACCTCGAGATCGTGGAGCGCATCGCCGCCCTGTTCAGCTCGCGCGGCCGCGCCATGCCCGAGAGCAACGGACGCCAGGCCGACGTCCCCGCCGGCGCCACTCCCATCCCCCAGCAGCTGGGCACCGCGCCCGGGCTCATCTGCCCGGTGGGTCACAAAGTGGTCTACGCGCTGCCCGGCGTGCCCTATGAGCTCGTCGAGATGTTCAACCGGGCCGTGCTCCCCGACCTGCGCGGCCGCGCCGAGGCCGCCGGCGAATCGGCGGTGATCACCAGCCGCGTGGTGCGCACCTGGGGGATGAGCGAGTCCGGCCTCGCCGAGCTGCTCGCCCCGCGCATCGAGGCCCTCGACGCCACCCCGGGCAGCCCCACCATCGCCTTCCTGGCGAGCGGGATCGAGGGGATCAAGGTGCGCATCACCGCCAAGGCGGCCGACGCGGGCCGGGCCCGCGCCGTGCTCGACGCGGAGGAGGGCGAGGTGCGCGCGCTGGTGGGCGAGGCCGTGTTCGGTGTCGACGACACCACCATGGAGTCGGCGGTCGCCGCCCAGCTGGCGCGCCTCGCCCTCACGTTGGGCCTCGCCGAATCGCTCACGGGCGGTCTCGTGGCGTCGCGGCTCGTGGGCGTCCCCGGCGCGAGCGACTGGTTCCGGGGATCGGTCGTCAGCTACGCGTCCGACGTCAAGTTCCGCGTGCTGGGCGTTCCCGAGGGGCCGGTGGTCACCGAGGCCGCGGCGCGGGCCATGGCCTCGGGCGCGCGCCGCGTCCTGGGTGCGGACATCGGCCTCGCCCTCACCGGCGTGGCCGGGCCCGACGAGCAAGAAGGCGTGGCGCCCGGGACTGTCGTCGTGGGCCTGGCCCTGCCCCAAGACGAGGTCGAGTCGGTCGTGTTCCACCTCCCCGGCGACCGCGAGCGGGTACGCCAGTACGCGGCGATCTCCGCTCTCGACCTGCTGCGCCGCCGACTCGCGGCCCAGGTTCCTCAGGAGCCGAGCAGGGCGAGGTAGCGGTCGCAGCCGTCGCGGTCGAAGGCCACGAGGCGCACGAGCTCGACGGCTGTGTCCGTGGCCGCGACGGTGGTGACCGCCACACGCGCGGCGAGCTCGGGCGGGTACCCGTAGACGCCGGTGGAGATGGCGGGGAACGCCACAGAGCGCGCCCCGAGGCCGTCGGCCACCTCGAGCGCGCGCCGGTAGCACGAGGCCAGCACCTCGGCCTCCCGGCGCGTGCCCCCGCCCCACACGGGGCCCACGGTGTGGATGATCCACCGGGCCGACAGGGCGAATCCCGGCGTGGCCTTGGCGTCGCCGGGCTCGCACCCTCCGAGCGCCGCGCGACGCGGCGCGCAGCTCGGTGGCTCCCGCGGCGCGGTGGATGGCACCGTCGACGCCACCACCCCCGGCGAGTTGACGGTTCGCCGCGTTCACGACGGCGTCGGTGTCCTGCACGGTGATGTCGCCGCGGACGGCCTCGATACGGGGCGTGGCCATGCCCGAGATCCTCCCCGATCCACCACGGCGGGTCCATCGACTGCCCCGTCTCTCACGGGCCCGCCGGGCACACTGGGCGGGCACACTGGGCGGGCACACTGGGCGGGCACACTGGGCGGGCACACTGGGCGGGCACACTGGGCGGGCACACTGGGCGGGCACACTGGGCGGGCACACTGGGCGGGCACACTGGGCGGGCACACTGGGCGGGCACACTGGGCGGGCACACTGGGCGGGCACACTGGGCGGGTGCGCCTGTTTGTCGCCGTTCGGCTTCCCGAACGCGTGGTCGAGATGCTGTCGCGCCTCGATCGTCCCGAGCTCCCCGAGCTGCGCTGGACGACGCCGCGGCAGTGGCACGTGACCCTGCGCTTCCTGGGCGAGGTCGACGACCCGGGTCGCGTCGGGGAGGCGCTGCGCGCCGTTCCCGGCGTGCTGCGCGGCCCCGGTGTGGGCGACGTGCGCGCCTCGCTCGGTCCCGCCACCGCGTGGTTCCCGGGCCGTCAGGTGCTCCAGGTCCCGGTGGCGGGACTGGACGCGCTGGCCGGCGCGGTGGCGGAGGCGACCGCACCGTGGGACCGGCACGCGGAGGACCGGCCGTTCTCCGGGCACGTCACCGTGGCCCGCACACGCGGGAGGACCCAGGGCCCGGGCCGGCTGGCGGGCGCGCCGCTCGCTGCCGCCTGGCCGGTGCGGAGCTTCGAGCTGGTGGCGTCGGTCCTCGGACACGGCGGGTCGCGCTACGAGACGATCGGCACCTTTTCCCTGGATGAGACGGTGCCCCTGGATGGTGCCGCGTCGCCGGATTGAGCAGCCTGAACGGCTCCCGGGGGCCGCGTCCCGGAACGGACCACGGCCCCGGTCGTCCCCGGTCGGCAGGCCTGCCGGGCCTGGCGGGAAGACCAAGTGGGATGTCCCACACCGAACAGGTGTTCGCAACTACACTTCTGGCATTCGGTGGTCATCGCCGGGTGGTGTCACACCCCGTTCGTAGGGTCGGCCGGGTCGGAGCGACGTAGCCGGTTCAATCAAGCGAAGAGAGAGGCATCGGACATATGGAACGCGACAAGGCGCTCGACATGGCGCTGAGCCAGATCGAAAAGCAATTCGGCAAGGGCTCGGTCATGCGGATGGGAGAAAACCTCAACCTGGGGCTCGAGTCGATCTCCACCGGGGCGTTGGCGCTCGACCTGGCGCTCGGGATAGGCGGCCTCCCGCGCGGACGCATCGTCGAGATCTACGGCCCCGAGTCGTCGGGGAAGTCGACACTCGCCATGCACGTCGTGGCCGAGGCGCAACGAAACGGCGGGATCTGCGCGTACATCGACGCCGAGCACGCCATGGACCCGGTGTACGCCGGCGCCATCGGGGTGAACGTCGACGACCTGCTCATCTCCCAGCCCGACACGGGGGAGCAGGCACTCGAGATCGCCGACATGTTGATCCGCTCGGGCGCACTCGACGTCCTGGTCATCGACTCGGTGGCGGCCCTCACCCCGCGGGCCGAGATCGAGGGGGAGATGGGCGACAGCCACGTCGGGCTGCAGGCCCGCCTCATGTCCCAGGCGTTGCGCAAGCTCACCGGCACGCTGTCGAAGTCCAACACCATCGCCGTCTTCATCAATCAGCTTCGGGAGAAGATCGGCGTGATGTACGGCTCGCCCGAGGTGACCCCGGGTGGCCGGGCGCTCAAGTTCTACTCCTCGGTGCGTCTCGACATCCGCCGGGTCGAGCAGATCAAGGACGGCGCTGAGGTCGTCGGCAGCCGCACACGGGTGAAGGTGGTCAAGAACAAGGTCAGCTCACCCTTCAAGCAGGCCGAGTTCGACATCATGTACGGCCGGGGCATCAGCCGCGAGGGCTCACTCCTCGACGTGGGTGTGGAGCTCGGTCTCATCAAAAAGTCCGGAGCGTGGTTCACCTACGAAGGCGAGCAGCTCGGCCAAGGCCGCGAGAACGCCAAGCAGTTCCTGGTGGAGACGCCCGAGCTGATGATCGAGATCAACGAGCGCATCCGCTCGCAGCTGGCGGGCACCGTCCTCCCCGCGGGGACCACCGTCGGCGCCATCGAGGAGGACAAAGCTCCCGCCGCGCTGCCGGACTGATCCCGCCTCCGCCTTCGTCGGGCATGGACACGGGCCGGGTTGCCGTCGGGCGACCCGGCCCGTTGCACGTCCGCGCTCCCGCTGTCAGGGAGCGGTGGTGGCGGGACCCGACGAGCCGGTGGCGCTGTCGGTCGTGACCGACACGGTGGAGGGCACGATCTCGACCCACGTCTGACCGGGGTCCAGTGCGATGGGCGACCCGTTGGATGCCGTGAGCGTCGTGGTGTCGTGCAGGGAGGCCCGCTGCCAGGTCCCGGTGACGGCGACGCCGTTGCGCAGCACCATGAGCGGACCGCTCCCGGTCATCTGGGACTGCACCTCGAGGCCACCCTCTTCGTTCTCGAGCCACGGGCCGTAGGTGACGTGCACGGTCTGGATCACGACGTTGGTCGTCGCGATCTGTGTGCCGTTCGACATGGCGGGCACGCCGCTGTAGGACAACAGCCAACGCCCGCTCGACGCGTTCCAACTCCACCGGGCGCTGTTGGTGCCCGAGAACGGGATGTGGACCGAGGTGATCGGCGTGCCCGAAGGTACGGTCGTGGAATACGTGAAGATCGGGGCCGGGACCGTCTTGTAGCCGGGGTCGAGGCCCCATCCGGCGGCCGCCGAGATGTAGGTGTCGTAAGGGGCATAGCGGCCGGGCACGGTCTGGACGACCGATCCGTGGGTGCGGAGGTCGTAGTCGATCAGGTTCCCGCTCTGGAGGAGCGACAGGACCGGATCGATGCCCCCGACGTGGACCAGGATGGGGCGGCTCAATTGGTCGAGGATCTGCAGGTCAACGGCGCGGGCGGAGCGGATGGGCCCGATGAGGGTCGGGCTCTGGCACTGGAACACGGCGACGAAGCGCGTGATCAGTCCCTCCACCGGCTCGTCGAAGACGATGTCGGCCTGGCCGAGGCCCGACTGCGGACGGGCGGCAGGGTAGTTGTCGACCTTGACCGCGAGGGCGGGGCGCTGGGGTACCTGGCCGCCGGGGGCGGGGAGCCCGGTGAGCGGACACACCGGGCCCGAGGGCGACGACGTCGTCGACACGACGGGGATGTCGGGCGAGCCTGTTGAGGCCTTCTTGGTGTTGCCACCGGAGGTGACCGCCAATGCGATGCCGGCCCCCACGACGAGGACGGCGACCGCGACAAGCGCGATCGCCCAGGCGCGCTGGGAGGAACTTCCCGGCCGCCCGCCGGAGGAGCCGTCGGGCCCGGAGCCCCCGCCCGCGCCGCCGGCGCCGGCCGCGCCGCCTGCCGCGCCGCCTGCGGCTGCCGCGGCTGCCGCGGAGGTGGCGGGGGTGCCGACCGGTGGTGTGGCGGCGCTCGCCATGGAACGGGTGGCGTCGTCGGAGCCGCTGGCGGTGGGCAGTGCCTGGGTGGCGTCGTCGGAGCCACTCGCGGTGGGAACAGCCTCGGTGGCGCGGTCCCACGATTCGGGCACCCCGGAGTCGCTGCCCCCGGCGCCGCTCGGGACGTCGCCGGGTTGCTCGGGGGTGGTGTCGTCGGGCATGGGCTCCTCCTGCAGACCCCGGATCCGGGGTTGCTGTCTCGACCGTCGCCGGGCACGTCGCGCACCGGGTCGGGGGGTGCGGCCGAAAGCGGACCGTGGGGAGGCTACTGCTCGGCTCCGAGGTCGCGTGGCGAGCGCCGACTGCCGGCCTGGTCCCGCCGGGCGCGACCAACTATGACGAGACGCATGAGCTCGGATGCAGTGCACCGGAAGGCAACCGCCTTCTCGGGCGCCGCCACCGTCTACGAGCAGGCGCGACCTGGGTACCCGCCCGAGGTCTTGGACTGGCTCGACGACCAGCTGGGCCTCGGGCCCGGGCGACAGGTCCTCGACCTGGCGGCGGGGACGGGCAAGCTCACCCGAGAGCTTCTGGCCCGGGGGGCGACGGTGGTGGCGGTCGAGCCCGTCGACGGGATGCGGCGAACCCTGGGGGACACGGTGCCCGGCGCGCTCGTGGTGGCCGGCGTGGCCCAGGCCATCCCGCTCCGCACCGCCACCGTCGACGCCGTGACCGTCGCACAGGCTCTGCACTGGTTCGCCACGCCCGAGGCGGTCGGGGAGATGCACCGCGTCCTGCGCCCCGGGTCGCGCCTGGCGGTGGTGTGGAACCGGCGGGACCTGTCCGATCCCCTGCAGGCGGACATCCAGCGGCTCATGGCCCCGCTGCAGGGCGACACCCCTTCGGGCACGACCGGCGCGTGGCGGCGCGTGCTCGAGGGCGCCGCCGACGGCGCCCGGCGCTTCGTCCCCGACGCGCACTTCGACACGCCGTGGAGACAGCCCACCGACGTCGAAGGCGTGGCGAAGCGGGTCGCCTCGGTGAGCTTCATCGCCGCCCTGGCCGACGCCGAGCGCGAGCGGTTCCTGGAGCAGGTGCGCACCGAGGCCCGGCGTTACCCCCCGCCGCTCTCGTTGCCCTACACGGCGGAGATCTTCACCTACCTCCGCGTCGACTGAGCGGAGCCCGCCGACGCGAGCCTGAACGGAGCCCGCCGACGGGAGCCGACGGGCGTCCCGTCTGGTCACCGGGCTACCGTCGGCGCGTGCCGTCGCCGCGCCAGATGCCGCCGTGGGCCCGCCGCATCGCCTCGACGCTCATCGACGTCGGGTGGACGTGGGTCTGCGACCTCGGTGCCATCGGGCCGAACCACCCGCGCGCCCGGCGCTTCGGGGCCTTCGGTGAAGGCAGCCTGATCGCATTCCCTCCGGGGGCGATCTTCAACGAGCGTTGGATCAGGATCGGGAGCCACACCATGGTCGGCCCTTACGTGTCGCTGTCGGCAGGGATGGCTCCGGGTCAGCAGATGGTGAGCGACCCCGTGGTGTCGATCGGCGATCGGACCCTCATCGGGCGCGGCAGCCACATCGTGGGCCACTTCTGCATCGAGATCGGCGACGACATCCAGACCGGGCCCTACGTCTACATCACGGACCAGAACCACGTGTACAGCGATCCCGACGTGCCCATCGGGGCGCAGTGGCCCATCGAGTCGAGCGTGCACATCGGTTCGGGAAGCTGGTTGGGAACCGGAGTGGTTGTGCTCCCGGGCAGCCGGATCGGCCGCAACGTCGCCGTGGGCGCCGGCTCGGTGGTCACCGGTGAGCTCCCCGACCACTGCGTCGCGGTGGGGTCGCCCGCCAAGGTCGTGAAGCGCTACTCGCCCGGCGACGGTTGGCGCGCCACCGATGCGGGGGACCGAGCCACTCAGAAACTGGCCGGGAGCAACGGGCTCACCGCGGCGAAGAAGAAGAAGAGCGCCACGAGCGACGCCGCGCCCCCCACCGAGTAGACGGCCCAGCGCCGCACCCGCCCGCGCTGGCGACGCGCCAGGACGAAGACGGCGGCGATCACCACGGCGGACAGCAACCCCAGCTCCAATGTCGGGACCCAGTCGCCACCGGGGTTGCCGGCGAGGTTGTTGGTCCCCGACGCTCCGCGCCGTGCAGCCTTGGGCGGTGGCAGCGTGGGCGCAGGGGCGGTTGTCAACTCGGCATGGATCACGAGGCGCTGCGACACGCTGAAGCGCGGATTGCACGTGGTCAGCGTGAGCTGCGGTGTGGGGGTGTTCGCCACAACAGCCGTGTCGCTCGGGCTCACCACCTGAGAGCCTGTGACCTTGTAGGTGAACGTGCCCTGGACGGTGGTGATCTGGATGAGGTCGGGCGGGGCGAGCTCGTCGAGGTTGTAGAACGGGGCTCCGTAGGTGGTGCGGTGTCCGGCGATGGCCGCGTTGCCGTCCTCGCCCGGCAGCGGCGTCCCGGGGTAGTGCCCGGGGCCCTGACGGAGGTCTTGTTCGGAGGTTCCCTGGACGATGACCTTGTCGAGGCCGAGCTTGGCGATACGCAGCACGCCCACGGGGCCGCCCTCGTTCGGTGCGGCGATCGTGGCGCCCACCGTCGGCTGGTCGCCCGACGCCGAGGTCGTCGTCGTGGCGGGGGCCGCGGTGGTCGTCGACGTCGACGACGGGTGCTGGTGCCCGGCGGGGTGGACCTCGGCGTCGAACTTCTGACGGAGGACGGCCTGGCTGTGGGACTCCGCGATACCTGTTCCCCACAGCTGGTAGGCGACGAAGAGCAGGATGAGAGTGCCCCCGCCCAGCAAGATCCGGCCCAGTACGCCGGTGATGAGCCCCCGTCGCACGTACTCGACACTACCCACGCGTGGTCCGTTTTGATCGGCATGCCCAGATACACTCGGCTGGTGCAGGTCCTGTTCGTGTGCACCGCCAACATGTGCCGCTCGCCCATGGCAGCCGCGCTCTTCGGGAGCCTTTCCTCGGTCGGCGGGGACGATGCCCCCGAGGAGGTGGAGGTCGCGTCAGCCGGCCTTCTCCCCGGTGGGCACGCGTCACCGCCGGAGGTCGTCACCGTCATGGCGGAATTGGGAATCGACCTGTCGGGGCACCGCAGCACCCAGGTGTCGCCCGAGCTGGTGGCGGCCTCGGACGTGGTCGTGGCCCTGGCGCGTCGTCACGCGCGCGAGGTCGTGCTCCTCGACCCCGAAGCGTTCGGTCGGACCTTCACGCTCAAAGAGCTCGTTCGTCGGGGAGACAGGGTGGGCCGGCGCGCTCCCGAGGAGACGCTCGACGCGTGGCTCGGTCGTCTGCACGACGGCCGGCAACGCACCGACCTCGTGGGCCGCTCCGACGCGGACGACGTGTCGGACCCTCTCGGCGGTCCGTTGTCCGCGTACCGCACGACGGCGCGTGAGCTTGGCACTTTGGTCGACCAGGCCGCGGCGCTGCTGTGGGCGCCACGCGGGATCCGAACGCTGCCAGGGTGAGCGGTCCCGACACGCCGGACGCACCGGACACGCCGGACACGCCGGACACGCCGGACACGCCGGACACGCCGGACGCCGGACACGCGGGACACGGCGTCCGCCGCATCACGCTCCGGCACTCCGTCTGTCCCGCTGGCGCGTGCCGACGCCCGGCGCCGTCGGCGACGGCGGCGTCTCCTCGTGTGGGGCGTCATCGTCGTGGTGGTGCTCTGGGTGGTGTCGACGGCCGCGGTGCTCGCCCTCGGCCTCGTGCACGCCAGCCACGGCATGACGGACGTGAACGAGGCCAAGGCGCATCTGACGGCCTCCGACGTCGTGAACCGTTCCGCCACCGCACCGTTGTCGGCCGCCGTCAGCCAATTCGACGCGGCGGACGGATGGCTGCACTCGCCTCTCGTGGCTCCGCTCGACATCCTCCCGGTCATCGGACGGCAGGTGCGTTCGGTGCAGGACCTCTCGGCGGCGGCGGGACAGGTCGCCCGGATCGGCGCCCACGCCATCGACGCGGCCCACTCGGTGCTGCAGTCGCCCCACAGCAGCGGCCCCGACAGGGTGGTGGAACTGCGACGGCTCGCGGCGCTGGCGGCGAGCACGAACAGCGCCCTGGGGCGCATCGACACCGGGCCGGCCAACGCGCTCGTCTCCCCGCTGGCTTCGAAGCACGACACCTTCGTCCGGGATCTCGATCAGGTGCGCACCAAGCTGCAGCACGCCGCGGGGGTGTCGGGCACCATGGCCGACATCCTCCAGGGCCCCCAGACCTACGTCCTACTGATGGCGAACAACGCCGAGATGCGGGCCGGATCGGGCAACTTCCTCGAGGTCGGCGCGCTCACCACCTCCGACGGGCATCTCCAGCTGTCGCACCTCGATCAGAGCGTGAACATCCCCGTGCCCGCCGGTGAGGTTCCTGTCAGCGGCGACCTCGAGGCCCGGTGGGGCTGGCTCAAGCCCGGCCAGGACTGGCGGAACCTGGGGTTCACGCCCCAGTTCGACGTCAACGGTCCCTTGGCGGCCCGGATGTGGGAGGCCGAGACGGGCCAG
This sequence comes from uncultured Acidimicrobiales bacterium, assembly GCA_963810195.1. Lineage (GTDB taxonomy): Bacteria > Actinomycetota > Acidimicrobiia > Acidimicrobiales > UBA8190 > Chersky-840. Next base: position 199,663 of record CAWEMO010000005.1, read on the forward strand.
CACGTCGACGGGGTGATCGCCGTGGACGTGGAGACCCTGCACCAGATCCTCCTGGTGACCGGGCCCGTCACCTTGAGCGACGGCACCGTCGTGAACGCCGACGACGTGGTGCAGCTCCTGGTCCACGACCAGTACGAGGGCCTGGTCGACCAGCCGACGGGCCAGCAGGCCAAGGCCGAGGCGGGCCGCGAGGACCGGCTGGGGTCCCTGGCCCAGGCCGCGCTGGGCGCTCTCGAGAACGAGTCGCTCGACCTCAAGTCGCTGTCGAATGCCATGACCACGGCGACCGAGGGTCGCCACCTCATGATGTGGTCGGCGCAGCCCAAGGCGGAGGCCGCCTGGGTCCGAGCCGGGGTCGCCGGCCAACTGGAGCCGGACTCGGTGATGGCGGCGGTGATCAACCGGGGCGGCAACAAGCTCGACCAGTACCTCTCGGTTGACACCGACCTCGACCTGCACACGCAGGGCAAGCGCACGCTCGGGACGCTGACCGTCCATCTCCGCAACACCACTCCGCCCGGTCAGTCCCAGTACATCGCGGGCCCCTATCCCGGACTCGGGACCCAGTACGGCGAGTACGTGGGGGTCCTGGCGGTGAACCTCCCCGGGTATGCCTCGGTTCCCAGCGTGGAGAGGAACCCGCCCCTGGACGCGTTGGGGGCCGAGGGGCCCACCTGGGTCATCGCCACCCCGGTGGACGTGAAGGCCGGCCACGAGCAGGACGTCGTGGTGCACTTCACCCTGCCCCAGGCGTCGGGGCAGTTCACGGTGCTGCCCACGGCGCGCCTGACCCCGGTGACGTGGCACTACCGGGGCACCACCACGACCGACGCGGTGCCCTTCACGGTCTCCTTCTGAGCGTCTCTGCCTCCGCTGATCCTGTCTGCCTGACCCTTTTTGCCCCTCTCGGATCGGGACCGGGTGTCCCAAGGCTCCGCACCTCTTCGGGACCGATCCGCCGCGGCCCGCCGACCTGGGTTTTGGACCCGCCGGGTCGGCACGGCCAGTTGACCGAATGTTGACTCTCCATAGGGTCTGTGTCGATGCGGATCCGTGACAATCAGTTGCAAGTTGCTCACGCAGTGGCGTGAGTAGCGGGGAAAACCGGGGACATGTCCCGAATCGGGCATGACACCGGTAGGGCACGGTACAAGGGCAGGTAGCGCAGGTCGGTGGTGGCGGGACCTTCCGCCGGTACTGAGGGAGTGGCGAGTAGATTTCGGTCACGGAGTGTGGCGGGAGTCGACGACCGGGAATTCGGGATGCGGCAGCACGGCTGCTGCGGGGTGAAGGGTTGACAGCGAAATGAAAAGCAAACTCCTGGGTATGGGACTGGGCTTGACCCTGTCCGCGCTTGGAGTGGTGGCGGTTCCGGCGGCGGTGGCTTTCGCCGACACGCCGGCCTCGCCGGTGACCTGCTACACGGGGTGCACGACCCCGGCGACGGGAACGTCTACGCCCGTCACCGTGGCGCCGCAGCCCCTGAGCACGCCGATCGCTCCCGTGCAGGAGCCCGCGGCGAGCGGTCTGCCGTTCACGGGTGCGGACATCGAGGAGATGGCGGCAGTCGGCGCCGGCGCCTTGGTGCTCGGTGGCTTCTTGGTGCGCCGCAGTCGGCGGCAGCGCCAGGCCACGGCCTGATCTCCACGCAAACACGCAAGCAATCGACCAGAAGCTCGTAGAGCTATGTCCGTTGGGCTGAACTACCAGTCCTGGGTTCACGCGAGGCCGTCCGAGCGCAACGCACGGGCGGTTTCGCTGCACGACCGGGCAACCGCCGGCGCGGCGATGGGCACGGTGGCGTTCTTCGACGCCGCCCTCCTCGCCGTGGTGGTGATGGCCCTCGGACTTCCGCTCGCGGCGTGGTGGACGTGGACGGCGGCGGCTTCCGTGCTGGGCGCCTTGGCGCTCACCGGTCACTACCGCCCCCGGATCACCCTCAGCGTGGCGCGTCGAGGCCGGATCGATCGCCGCGTGTGCAGTGGCGCCGTTCCTGGTCCTGGCCCTGGCCAAGGTGCCCGGGCCCTCCACCGCCCGGTTGATCGTGAGCGGAGCCGTCGCCGCGGGCGGGATCGTCGTCGCCCGGTGCGCCACGTACTGGCTGATGCGCCTCATGCGGACACGGGGCTGGTTCGCCGAGCGGACCCTGTTCGTCGGCGCGGGCGACGTCAGCGCCAAGATGGCTGCGACGCTCGACGAGCACCCCGAGTACGGCCTGCTCCCCGTCGGGTTCCTGGACGAGGTCGACAGCGCCGGACTCCCCCTCCCGCTCTTCGGCGGGGTGGGCATGCTCCGCATGGTGCTCTCGGAGGAGCGGATCGAGCGCGTGGTGGTCGCCTTCGGGGTGACGCGCGAAGCCGACATGGTCGAGGTGTTCCGTGCCTGCGAGGACGCCTCGGTCGAGATCCACGTCCTTCCCCGGTTCTTCGAGCTCGCCACGGCGATGAACGGCCGCAACGTCGACGACGTGTGGGGCTACCCGCTGCTGCGCCTGCGCCGCTCGCTCCTGCGGCGTCACGCCCGCATCGTCAAGCGCGTCTTCGACGCCACGGTCGCCGCGTTCGCGTTGACGCTCATGTCTCCTCTCTACGCGGCGATCGCGGCGATCGTGAAGCTCACGAGCCCGGGCCCGGTCCACTTCCGCCAACAGCGGGTGGGCGAGCGCGGCGTCATCGTCGAGGTCCTCAAGTTCCGCTCGATGCGCGTCAACTCGCGCTCGGACGTGGAGTGGAACCCCACCAACGACTCGGTGACGAGAATCGGCCACGTGCTGCGGGTGACCGGGTTGGACGAGCTGCCGCAGTTGTGGAACATCTTGCGGGGCGACATGTCCCTCGTCGGCCCCCGGCCCGAGCGCCCGTTCTTCGTCGAGCAGTTCAAGGTCGACGTCCCCCGCTACGACGACCGGCACCGGGTGCCGGTGGGGCTCACGGGCCTCGCCCAGGTGCACGGGCTGCGTGGCGACACGTCCATCGACGAGCGCGCCCGGCTCGACAATCAGTACATCGAGAACTGGTCACTGTGGCGTGACATCGTGATCCTGTTCCAGACGTTCACCGCCGTGGTCCGCAACACGGTCGAGCCCAACGGAGAGACGGGTCGGGCCGACTCCCCCGTCCTGCGCATCCACAGGGCCGAGGAGCCCAAGCCGGCCGAACCCGACGCCATGGAATCGGCACCGGCGGACCCGAAAGAGGCCTCTTCCATCGGGTGACCGAGTGATCACGTCCGCCGGCGCGCGGGCGGTGACGCGGGGCCCGGGCAAGGGGCTCGGCGACAATCAGATGTGGCAACAGCTCACCCATGACCGCTCACCCGTCACCCGACGACATCGACCACCCTGGCCCGGCCACCCCCGAGCCGTTGCACGTCGGGGAGCCGGCGATGCGGGTCCTGCTCGTGGACGCCTCGGACCGCGGCGGGATCGCCCGCTACACCGGCTGCCTGCGCGCCGCCCTCGAGGCTGAGCACGTTTCGGTGGCTCTGGCCGCGCCGGCCGGCGTGGGAGACCCCGGCCTGGTGCTGCGAGGGCCCCGGTGGGGTCCGGACGTGGCCCGGATGGGGAAGCTCCGGCTCTACGCCCTGCGCCTGTCCGAGCTCGCCCCGTCGGTGCTGTCCTTCGTCCGGGCCGTCGTCCGGGCCCACCCCGCCGTGGTGCACGTGCAGACCGAAGTGGTCCCCGGCCTCGACCCGTTGGTCCTGGCCGGGATCTCGCGGCGGGTGCCCGTCGTCCTGACGGTCCACGACCCGATGCCCCTCGAAGGTGGGGCCCGCGCCGCCGCCGACCAGGCACGGCGGTGGAGGGCGGCCGACGCCCTCGTCATCCACGGCGAGGAGCCCCGTGCTTTCGTGGAGGCCAGGGCCCCGGGCGTGCCCGTCCACGTCGTCCCCGTCGACCTCGCCCTCGGCGGCCCCGCGCTGCCTCGTGCCCAGGCCAGGAAGGCGCTCGGGCTCGACGAGGCCCCGACCGCCCTCCTCCTCGGCCAGGTCCGGCCGTACAAGGGCATCGCGCTGCTGGCCCAGGCATGGCCCCGGGTCGCCGCCGCCCTGCCCGGATCTAGGCTCCTCGTCGTGGGGGAGGCCTATGAGTCGGCCGACCTGGCCCGCTTGGAGGCCTGCGCCGGAGTGGAGGTGCGGCGGGGGTTCGTACCCGAGGCCGACCTCGACCTGTGGGCGGCAGCCGCGGACGTCCTGGTCCTCCCGTATTCGGTGGGGTCGCACTCGGGGGTGCTCCACCGTGGTCTGGCCGCCGCCACGCCCGTGCTCGCGTCCCCGCCCCTCTCCGAAGAAGTGCACCGGACAGGTGCAGGGGCGGTGGTCCCCCTCGACCCCGCTGCCTGGGCCGATGCCCTGGTGGCGGCGCTGGGCGACAGCCCGTTGCCGGCGCCGGCCCCGCCCACGGGACGGGGGACCGGCCGGGGGACGTTGGCGGTCTACCGCGAGGTCCTCGACGCCCGGGCCCGGGCACGCGCACGGGGCGTGGCGTGAGGGCGGCCACGATCCGCGGCATCCGGGGGATCGGGGGGATCCGGGGGCGGAGCGCGGTCTTCGGGACTTCGGGGGCTCCCGGGGGGCCTACAGAGCGGTCCCGAACAGGTCGAAAGTACTCACCATGGTGCGACGTTCCTCGCTGACGGTTGGCGCCCTCGTGGCGGCCGCCTCGACCGGGCATGTGCTGTACCCGGCGTGGCTGGCCGTGGCGTCGCGGCGTCGACGGCCTGCCCCGGTTCCCGAGCCCGCCCAGTGGCCTCACGTCACGGTGCTCGTGGCCGCCTACGGCGAAGCCGAGTGCATCGCCGGCAAGGTCCGTGACGTCCTGGCCAACGGGTACCCCGGTCCGATCGACGTCATGGTCGTCGCTGACGCCGACGTCGAGACGGCGGTGCGCGCCGAGCAGGCGGGAGCGACCGTCGTCACCGCCGACGACCGGCTCGGCAAGGCGCAGGCGATCAACCTCGGGTTCTCCAAGGTGACCGCGCCCGTGGTGGTGGTGAGCGACGCCAACAACACGCTGTCGCCCGGTGCCATCGCGGCGCTGGTCCGGCATCTCGAGGATCCCCACGTCGGCGCCGTCGCCGGCGAGAAGGTGGAAGCCGACGGGGCCGGGGAGGACCTCTACTGGCGTTTCGAGTCCTGGCTCAAGCAACGCGAGTGGCGGCTCGGCACGACCATCGGGCTTGTCGGCGAGCTGGCTGCCATCCGGACCGACGCGTGGCGGCCCATCCCCCCCGACATCGCCAGCGACGACCTGTGGACCGCGCTCGACCTCTCGGCCCGCGGCTACGCCATCGCCTACGAGCCTGCGGCCAAGGCCTTCGAGCCCCCCGAGCTCACCATCGACCAACAGTGGGAGCGCCGGACCCGCAACGTCGCCGGCGGGCTGCACGTCTTCATGCGCCGGCGTTCGCAGCTCGGGCCCTCCGGCGGGATCGTGGCGGCGGAGATCTGGGGGCATCGCCTGGCCCGGTACACCGTCGCACCGCTGGCGCACGCCGCCCTGTTGTGGGTGGCGGCGCGCCGAGTGCGGACGAGCCGGCTGGCGAAGCTGTTCCTCGTGGGCCACGCCGTCGCCTTCTGGAACCTGGCGCGCCGGGTGGAGTCGGACGCGGCCGCGGCGGAACGTGCTGCTCACGAGGCTCCGCCGCCGCAGGCCCGGGAAGACGCTCATGACGACGGCGACCCCGGGTCGCAAGGTGCGCCGGCGTCGCCGGGTGCGCAGGCGTCGGCGCGCCTGGCCAACGCGCTCGGTCAGGCGGTGTTCCTCGACGCCGTCGCCCTGGGCGGTTTGGTGCGCTACCTGCGCGGCGACCGCCCCACGCGTTGGACGACCGTCCGTCGCTGAGAGGGACCGTGTGGTGAGCGAGAAGGACCCCACGCGGTTGCGCGTCCTCGAGGTGAGCTACTCGCGCCAGGTCTGGGGCGCCGAGCTCGCCACCATGGCCTTGGCGGGCCCGCTGGCGCGGCGCGGCATCGACCTCACCTTGGGATCACCGCCCAGGGGCGACCTCGAAGCGCGCTGGGTCGGGCTCGGTCTCCCCTTCGTCCCCCTCGATCTTCCGGATCACCACGGCCTGCGCGCCGGGGACACCGAGGGTCGCCCTGCGGTCGTGGACCTGGCCCGGGAGCTCGCCGCCTCGGCACGATCCGTGCGGACGATCGCGAGCGCCGCCCGGGCGTTCGACCTCGTGCACTCCAACAGCCTCTGGGCCCACCTCGACGTGGCGTCGGCGGGACGGCTGGCGCGCCGGGGTGTGGTCCTCGAGCTCAACGACCTGATCCGCCCGGGTCTCGGGCGTCGGGTCCTGACCGCGGCGGTGTGCATGTCGGGCGCGGCGGTCGCCATCAGCCACGCCGTCGCCGACTGCGTCGGGCCGGCAGGCGCCAGGCGCGTCCGCATCGTCGCGCCTGCGGTCGACCTCGACCGGTTCGGGCCCGGACCTGCCGCGCCCGGGAGGCGTGCGCTGCTCACCTCGGACGAGCGGGCACCGCTGGTCGGCATCGTGGGTCGCATCGACCCCGAAAAGGGAGTGGACGTGCTCGTCCGGGCCATGGGCCTGTTGCGGGGGGCGGCGGCCGAGGCCCACCTCGTGGTGGTGGGGAGCGCGGGGCTGGCGCCCGAGGGCTATCTCCAAAGGGTGCGGGACGAGGCCGAGGCGACGCTCGGCGACCGCGTCCGTTTCGTCGGCCGCAGCGACGACGTGCCCGGCACCCTCAGGGCCCTCGACGTCCTCGTGAACGCCTCGGTGGCCGAGCCCTTCGGCCTGAGCGTCCTCGAAGCCCAGGCCACCGGGGTGGCCGTGGTCGGGACGCGGGCCGGCGGCATCCCCGACTTCGTCTTCGACGAGGACAACGGCCTGCTCGTGCCGAGCGGGGACGAGCAGGCGTTGGCCAAGGCGCTCGAGCGCCTCGTGACCGACGGCGAGCTGCGGGCCCGGCTGGCCGAGCGGGGCCGTGCGAGCGCCCGGGGACGGGGGATCGAGGCGCGCGCCGATGCCGTCGCCGAGATCTATCGCCGCGCCGCACGCCGGCTGCCGCAGTCGCCCGGGGGCGGCCGATGAGGGTGCTCATGATCACCAAGTTCGTCCCACTCCCCGACAACGACGGGGGGAAGCAGCGCGCCCTGGCCGTGGCCCGTCGCCTGGCGCAGAGTGCCGACGTCGTGCTGTGCGCGTACGATGACGGCGGCGGCGACGTGGCGGAGCTGAAACGGCTCGGGATCGACGTCCGCAGCGTGCCGTGGCGACCCACGGCGGCACGCGCCGCGCGCGGGCTCCTGCACACCCGCAGCGTGTCGGCGGGACGCTTCTACAGCGCCGAGCTCGCCGACGAGGTGCGGCGGGCCGCCACCGAGGTGCCCGTCGACCTGCTCCAGGTGGAGTACCTCCAGATGGTGCCGCTGGCGCGTGGCGTCGGCGCGGCCAGGCGCGTGCTCGACCTGCACAACGTCGAGTCGGCCCTGGTTCGCAGCTACGCGCGCGTGGGGCGCGGTCCGGCCGGCCTGCTGGCCCACGCCGAGGCGGCCGCACTGGGTGCCATGGAGCGCGCCGTGATCCCTTCCTTCGACACCGTGGTGGTGGTGAGCGAGCGCGAACGCCGGCGCCTGCCCTCCGGTGTCGGCAACGTCCTGGTCTGCCCCAACGGCCGGGACCCGGACCCGTCAGGACCGTTGCCTGCAGCAACCACCCCGACGGCCGTGTTCGTCGCCACCCTGGGCTGGGCGCCCAACGTCGACGCCGCCACGTGGTTCGGCCAGGAGGTGTGGCCCGAGGTGCACCGCCGCTCGCCCGACGCCCGGCTCCTGCTCGTCGGGCGGGACCCCGCCCCCTCGGTCCGGGCCCTGGCCTCCTCCTCGGTGGAGGTTTCCGGTACGGTTTCGGATGTCCGCCCGTACCTGGCCAAGGCGCGTGTGGCGGTAGCTCCGCTGCGATCCGGAGGGGGTACCCGCCTGAAGATCCTCGAGGCTCTCGACGCCGGTCGTCCCGTCGTGGCCACCTCTGTCGCCGTGGACGGGCTCGAGGACCTCATCGGCGAGGGGGTCGTGGTGGCCGACGACCACGGTTCGATGATCGAGGCGGTCAGCGCGCTGCTCGACGACCCCGAGCGGGCCGCCGCTCTCGGCCGTGCCGGCCACGACGCCGTGGCGGCTCGGCACACCTGGGACGTGGCCCTGGCCCCGCTCCTCGAGAGCGTCGTGCCGTGATGGCCAAGATGATCCTCCTCGTGGGGGCGACTGCGGCGTCGGGCGTCCTGCTGTTCGTCTTCCTGCGCTGGGAGCGCTCGAGCCGGGAGCACTGGGTGGTCTTCCTGCTCCTCGGCAGCCTCGTCGTCGAGTCGAGCCTCTACGACAACGAGACCACCATGCCCCAGGGCCTGTTCCACCCGGGGACCGGCTCGCTCGAGTTCCGACTGCCCGAGGTGATCATCACCGTGGCCCTCGTGGCTCGCCTGATCATCAGGGGGAAGCCCGAGCGGATCGGTCTCCCCGCCCTGCTGTGGCTGGCGGTGGCGGCGTGGTGGTCACTCGAAGCGGTCGAGGGGATCCTCCGCCACAACAGTCTGGTGAAGCTCCCCTACGAGGCGAAGGCCATCATCTACGTCATGGCCGCGTACGCCCTGGCGTCGGGCGTGCCGATCCGCCGCTTCCTTGAAGGGCGCGGTTTCGAACGGTTGCTGCGGTGGTCGGCGTTCTCGTCGGTCGTGCTCCTCCTGTTCACGGCCGACCGCCACCGGACGATCGCGCTGAACATCCCGGGCCTCCGTCTCCTCGACTTCGGATCGCTCGGCACGGACGCGGCGACGATCTTCGTGGTGGTCGGCGTCATCGGGTTCCTGCTCGAGCTGGGCAAGGAACACCGAAGCCGCCTGAACCTGCTCTGCGCGGTGCCCCTGGCGTTGAGCCCGTTCTTCGCGTACCAGCGGGCCGTCCTGCTCACCCTGGGTGCAGTGGTGACCGTCGTCATCCTGGTGGCCTTGGGGTCCACCGCCCGGCAACGGCTCCGGATCCGTTCCGGCGAGGTGGCGGTTGCCGCCCTGGCCGTCGTGGGGGTCGTGCTGGGCGTGGCGGTCATCCCTGCGGTTACGGCCCAGAAATCGGTGACCGGCCCGCTGTCGTCGCTGTCCAACACGGTGAGCAACACGTTCAATTCGGAGGGCAAGCAGGAGTCCGCCCAGGACCGGCTCAACAAGTGGAGCGTCGCCCTCGGGGACGCTGAGCAGCACATTTTCCTGGGGCAAGGGCTCGGATTCGAGTACAGTTACTTCCAGGCGGGGCCGAATCAATTCATCGTGACCGACCTGACCGAGAACATCGGCCTCGACCTGTGGCTGAGGACGGGGATCATCGGCCTGGTGCTCTTCCTCTTGGCCCTCGCCACTTCGCTCGTCAACGGGTTCGCCACCTGGCGGCTCCATCCCGACCCCGCGGTGGCCGTGTTGGCCCTCGCACTGTTCACGGTGGTGATCGGGTTGGTGGCCGCCGGCCAGGTCGAGTCCATCTTCGAGAATTATCGGCTGGCCACGGTGCTCGGGATCTCGCTGGGCATGCTCCGTAGCGCAGTGACCTCCGGAGGGGGCGGCCCCACCGCCATGCGTACATACCAGGCAATGCGCCAATACGAGGTGATCTGACCATGGAGATTCGCCAGCTCATCAGGGACATCCGGCGGAACCTCGTCGTCGCCGTGGCGGCGTTCGTCCTGTGCGTCATCGCCGGTGGCGCCGCCGCGTTCCTGCCCGCCAAGCACTACACGACGAGCACGGAATTGACGGTGCAGCCCGCGCCGGGCTTCAGCGCCAACGGTGGCGACCCCGCCGCGGTGATCTCCCTCGTCGCTCCCCAGCTCCCGGCGGAGGCCGTGAGCGACTCGAACCTCGTCCTGGCGCGCAGAAGCGTGGCGCAGCCCCAACGGTCCATCGGGGCGTCGGTCAACGCCTCGGTCGACCCCGGCACCTTCATCGTCACGATCTCCGCCACCAGTTCGAACAAGCTGGCCGCCGCCGACTACGCCAATGCGGTGGCGAAGCAGCTGATCGCCTACCAGCCGAAGCCGGCCGAGTCCGGATACGTCCTCAACCAGCTCTCCACGGCCCCTGTCCCCACGTCGCCGTCCAACCCGCGCACCCCCATAATCCTGGGAGCGGCCGCGTTCGGCGTCATCCTCGGGATCTTCGCCGCCATGTGGGCGGCCGGCGTCCGTCGCCGGCTCAGCCGGGTCACCGAGGTCAAGGAGCGCATCGGCGCCACCGTGCTCGGAGAGATCCCGCGCGTCGCCATGCCCGGGCTGCGTCCCACCGACCTGTTCGTGAAGCACAGCGAGCCGATGGCGATGGAGGCGTTCCAGGAGCTGCGCAGCAACCTGCTCATCAGCCTCCCGGCCGGTGCCTCGGCGATGATCGCGGTGACGTCGTGTGACCCCGGTGAAGGCAAGACCTCGGTGGCGACCAACATCGCGTGGGCGCTCGCCGCCCAGGACCGTCATGTCACGGCGATCGACTGTGACCTGCGCAAGCCGGCCCTGCACACCCAGATGGGCGTGCCCTTTGGCCCCGGGGTCACGAGCCGCCGCACCGAGGACGCGCTGGCGCACGCGTCGCGCACGCCCAACCCGTATCTCGACGTCATCCCCGCCGGCATCATCGACCGGCACCCGTCGGACATCGTCTCGGCCCATCTGCCCCTGCTGATCGAGCAGCTGCGGGAGCGTCACGAAACGGCGGTGATCGACTGCCCGCCTCTCATCGGAGTGGCGGAGACCGTTCTCGTGGCCACCATGGTCGACCTCGTCATCGTGGTGGTAGACGCGCGTCGCTTCAATCCCGAGCGGCTGCAGCAGTGCCTGCTGCGTCTCGACACCGCCAACACCAACGTGGCGATCGTCCTCAACCGGGTCCGCTTCAACCGCCGACGTCGTGACGGCACGTACGGATACGGCCATTTCCGACGCGCCGACGCACCGCCCACCACCGCGACCGCCCCCGCCGTCCCGGCCAACGTCGCTTCGACGCGGGTGCCGCGGGTCCCGGGAGCCAATGGCCGCCGGTCCGGCGTGGAACGCTCGGACGCCTTGCGGATGACGGAGCCGACCGTGCTCAGGTCGTCGACGGGCGAGGCGCCCCCGGCGACCACCGCTGTGACACCCCCGACGGAGAACCAGGGGCAGACCGGCTACTGGCAACGGTGAGTCGGAGAGCCTGATCACCGCCGCATGCACGTCGCGCTCACCGTCGACGTCGAGGACCCTGATCAGCGCGGTCACGGGAACCCCGACGAATTAGCGACCATCATCGAGGCGATGAAGGGCGCGGGGATCCGGGCCACTTTCTTCGTGCAGGGTCGATGGCTGGCCGCCAATCCCGAGGTGGCGTCTGAGATCGTCACATCGGGACACCTCGTGGGGAGCCACTCCTACTTCCATGCCGACACGCGGCTCCTTACGAGGAAGGGGCTCCGGGAGGACGTCACCAGGGCCCACCGGGAGATCGAGGACACCCTCGGTGTCGATGCCCGACCCTGGTACCGGCTGCCCTACGGGGCGGGAGCCGAGAGCCCCCACATCCAGAGGCAGCTCAGGGGGCTCGGGTACCGACACGTCGGTTGGGATGTGGACGTGCACGATTTCTCCGCGGCTGGGAGCGACGCGTTGGTCCCCTCGCTCGCCGAGGCCATCGCGCTGCGCCGGCGTGCCGGCGCGACGCACGCCATCGTGCTCCTGCACTCGTGGCCGGCCGCGACGGTCAAGGCCATGCCCGAGCTGTGCCAGTTCGTACTCGAGCACTGCGATGGCACCGTGACGGTGGACCAGGTGCCGGGACACGGCACCGTGCCGACCACGTCGCCCCTCGTCGGCCGGGCCCGTGCCTTGCGCTCCCGGATCAGAGCCATCGTGACTCGCCGGGCCTGAGCGTCCGATCGGGCGCGCCCGGTGGACGCGGCCTACTATGACGGCCGCGTCAGCCCCAGGGGACGGGGCAGGCCGGGGGAGAGTGACATGAGTCGGAACGACGCTGGCCGTCGTACGCGTCCGGGCCGTCGGGCGGGTACCGCATTGGGAATCGTGGCCGGCGCGCTCGTGCTCGCCGCGTGCTCGTCGGGGACGACCGCGGCCAAGAGCACGACGAGCACCACCGGCGCGGCGAAGGTCACCGAGTCGACGAACCTGCCCTCGACCGGGCCCCTGGCCCCGATCGCCGGCGGCATCACGGGCAAGCCGGGATACCTCGTCTACTGGGACCAGAACGAGGAGGAGGACTTCCTGTCCATGCCGGCGGGGACCCAGGGCCAGCTCGTGCCCGCCTGGGATCCGAACGGACAGATGTGCGTGCTTCCCGACGGTCGCTTCGTGGTCGGGTACGACCCCACGCTCCCCGCCCAGGACAACCTGGGCAGTGCCAAGCCCTACAAGCAGCCGGGCGACGGTGTGGAGCTCGACAACCCCAACGGGGCGTTCAGCGGCCAGACCCTGTACGTGCCCGGCCCTTACAAGATGCCCGGCCAGAGCATCGGCAGTGACTCGCCCCCGACGTCCAACGGCGTGTTCAACAACAACCAGACCTACACCGGCTGCGCCGTCGACAAGGCGGGTGACGTGTTCGGCAACGACATCGCCACCGCCCAGGGGTCCTACCCGCCGCCGAGCAGCGGGCGCCTGGTGGAGTGGTTCGCGCCCAACTACACCACCTACTGCATCGTCTACGGCCCCACCTCGGGGGGCTACGGCCTGCATCACACCGACGGATCGGGCGGCCTGGCCCAGCCGGGGATGATGGCCCTGACCGACAACGGGGACCTCCTCGTCCCCAACGTCGGCACCTCGAGCGTGCTGCGCTTCGCGGCGTCGTCGATGCCCACCGGAGCTTCGCAGTGCCCGGACGGGATCTACCCGCGCAGCAAGGTGCACGTGTCGACCTTCTACAAGGTGTCGTTCCCGGCCGGGGTGGCCAAGGACCCGACGTGCGACTGCTTCGCGGTGAGCAGCTACATCGGGAACCCCTCGATCCGCTGGGTGTCGCAGACGGGCCAGCCCGAGGCGAACCGGGGCACGGTGCCCGGGACGACGATCGCGGACCTCGGCAAGAGCCCCGGCCAGTACAACCCCTTCGGCATGGCCTTCGCCCCCGACGGGACCCTGTACTTCATCGACATCCACGTGGTGTGCAAGGGCCTGCTCACCGGATGCGGGCCGGGCACCTACGGGGGCCGGGTCATGAAGGTCACCGTCACCAACGGCCAACCGGCCGCACCCGTCGCCATCGCCACCGGGTTCGACTTCCCGACCAGCGTCACGGTGTGCGTCCCGGCCACGACGGTGTGCCCGTACCCGCCCGGGGCCATCGCGGCACCGCTGTCGGGCCCGGCCGAGAACCCCGCGCCCGACAAGGGTCCGGCTTCGGATGCTCCCGGCACCGCCGGCTACGGCTGACGCCGCCCGCGGGAGGATGAGGCCGAAGACCACCACGCACCGTCGGCGCGCAGCCGGCGTCTCGTCGACGGCGCTCGTGCTGTGCGCGGTGCTCGCCGGCTGCGGCGCCTCGGCTCCCGCCCGGAACGCCACGTCGGGGACCACGAAGGAGCCGACGACGGCGGGCGGCGCCACCTCCGGCGTCACCGTCCCGCCGGCGGTTCCCGCCGCCCCGGGGCCGTGGGACTGGCCTACCTACGGCCATGACGCGCAGCACACCTTCGACGGCCGGACCACGCTGACCGCGTCGAGCGTCCGCACCCTGCGCAAGGCCTGGATCTACCCCACCGGCGACTCGGTGACGGCCACCCCCACCGTGGTAGGGGACACCGTATACGTGGGGTCCTGGGACGACTACTTCTATGCGGTGAACCTCGAGACGGGGAAACTGCGCTGGAAGACGCTGGTCAAACCCCAGCACGGCGTGGTGCCCTACCCGGGACAGAAGATCCGCCCGGCCACCTCCGACGGTGGGCTCATCACCTCGTCGGCCTGGTTCCAGCCGGCCGGCGACGGCCGCCCGGCGCTGGTCATCTTCGGGGGCGGATACACCCTGTATGCCCTGAACGCGGCGACCGGGGCAATCTACTGGGAGCACGACTATCCGGGTCGTCTGCCAGAAGACCCAGACACCGACGACAGCCGCATCTTCTCGTCGCCGGTAGTGGCCGACGGGCTCGTGCTCTTCGGGGTGGACGTCGATGGCCAGAAGGACTCCCACGGGTACGCGGTGGGCGCCAGCCTGGCGACCGGGGATCCCGTGTGGGAGTTCCAGACCGACGTGGCCGTGCCCGGGGGACCGGTAGTCGACGACGGGTGTGGCAGCATCTGGTCGTCGGGGACGGTGCTCCCCGCCTTGGGGCTCGTGGTGTTCGACACAGCCGACTGTGATTTCACCCCCAACGGGCCCTACAACGTCGCCGTCCTGGCTTTCCATATCACCACCGGCCAGCTGGCGTGGGTGTATAAACCGCAGCTCCCGGACTTGGACTGCGACTGGGACTTCGGTGCCACCGCCAACGCCGGGGTCGACGCCCGGGGCAACGCCACCTTCCTGGGCATGGGGGGCAAGGACGGCACGTACTACTCCCTCGACCCTGCCACCGGAGCGCTGCGGTGGTCGACCAACGTCGTTTTCGGCGGGTACTCGGGCGGGTTCATCGCCACCACCGCCTACGACGGCGTCGGCGTCTATGGCGCCACCGCCATCGGGGACTTCGGCCGATTCGAGAGCCACAACGGGGACAAGTCCTACCGGTGCGACCCTTCCAACCCCCGGGACACCTCCGCGCAGGAGCCGACCGACCACGCTTTCGACGCCGCCACCGGCAAGATCCTGTGGCAGGCGGACAACGTCGGGAGCTTCTCGCCGACCACCGTGGCCGGGGGCATGGCGTTCAACGGGCTCGCCCTGGCGGCGACGGCGGTGCAGGTCCGGGACGTGAAGACCGGCCACCTCGTCGCGCAGATCAAGCTGCCTCAGGCCAACTGGTCCGGCATCGCCGCGGTAGGGGACGCCCTGGTACTCGGGTTGGGCTCGACCTATACCCCCAAGGCGGCGGGCATCGAGGTCCTCACCCCGGGCGGTGTCCCGCCGGTGGTGCCCTCGGCGGGGTGAGGCCGGGTGAGGCCGGGTCGGTCGGCGGCGTGAGGGCGGGTAGGTCGTCGGTGAGCCGGGGTCAGCCCGCGGCCCGGGCCGTGGACGGGCGCGGGCGCCAGAAGGCCGGGATGTCGCGGGGGCGGCGGGGCTCGGCCAGCAGGTAGCCCTGGTAGAGGTCGCACCCCAGCTGGCGGGCCACGTGGCGCTGCTGGCGGTTCTCGACGCCCTCGGCGATGACGCGCAGCCCGAGCCCGTGCCCGAGCTCGGTGATGGCGGCGACGATGCGCTCGTCCTCGGCGTCGGTGCCGAGCCCGCTCACGAAGGACCGGTCCACCTTGATGTAGCTGACGGGCAGGCGCTTCAGATGGCTGAGCGACGAGTACCCGGTGCCGAAGTCGTCGATGGCGAGGCGGACACCGAACGCGCGCAGCTCGTCGAGCATCCCGTTGAGGTGCCCGTCGTCGGAGACGAGGCCCGACTCGGTGATCTCGAGCATGAGCGCGCCGGCGGGCAGGCCGCTGTTGTCGAGCGCGCTGCGCAGGGCGGGCATGAGCTGCTGGCCGTCGAGCTGACGGGGCGAGACGTTGACGGCGAGGAAGGAGTCGACGGCCTCGGGGTACATCGCCCTCCAGCGCGCCATCTGGGCACAGCCCGCCTCGAGGACCCAGCGGCCCAGCGCCACGATGAGCTCGGACTCCTCGGCCAGGCCCACGAAACGTGCCGGGAGGAGCAGGCCCCGGCGCGGGTGCTCCCAGCGCACGAGGGCCTCGAGGCCGAGCACCCGGCCGTTGGCCAGGGAGGCGAGCGGTTGGTACTCCAGGCGCAGCTCGCCGTTGTCCACCGCGGTGCGCAGGTCGTGCTCGAGCTCGAGGCGGTTGCCCACCTCTTCGCGCAGGCCCGCGTCGAAGATCGCCACGCGGCCGCGCCCACGCGTCTTGGCCTGGAGCATGGCCATGTCGGCGTCCTGCAGGACGTCGGAGGCCTCGCGGCCCACATCGGCGAGCCGGACGAGCCCGATGCTGGGGGTGACCGACAGCGTGCGGCCGGTGCTCAGCTCGACGGGGCGGGAGAGGATGGTGCGCAGCTCCTCGGCCCGTTGCAGCGCGGCGTCGGTGTCTGGCACGTTGGGCTCGAGGGCCGCGAACTCGTCGCCGTGCAGACGGCTCAGGCTGATGACGTCGGGCATCGCCGCATGCAGGCGCTCGGCTACGGCCAGCAGCACCTCGTCGCCCACGGCATGGCCGAGGGAGTCGTTGACGAGCTTGAAGCGGTCGAGGTCGAAGAAGAACATGACGAACGACTCCAAGGCGGCGTCGTCGCTGCTCTCGATCATGCTCTGCACCGCGGTGAGGAAGCCGCTGCGGTTGGCGAGGCCCGTGAGCGGGTCGTTGCGCGCCTCCCACGCCAGGCGGTCGAGCAGCTGCTTGCGCTCGGTGATGTCGGACACCGAGCACACCACGCTGGCGTTGTCGGCTCCCTCGGCGTCCCCGATGGGGCGGGAGCTGACCGACAGCCACTGGTCCTTGCCATGCTCGTCGCGCACCCCGATGACTACGTTGGTGGTGGCTTCGCGCTTGTCGAGGGCCATCGCCAGGGGGAGCCCGGCCACGGGGAACGGCGACCCGTCCTCGCGCTGGGCGTTGCGCCCTCCGGTCAGGATCTCGTCCCCGCGCCCGGTGTGCAGGCGGGCGCCCAGGATCCGGGTGGCCGAGTCGTTGGCCGCCGCCACCGCGCCCTCGCGGTCGATCACGACCACGCCCTCTTCGAGCGCGGCCACCGCGGCGGCGTAGCGGCGCTCGATCGCGGCGCGCGCCGTGGCGGCCTCCTCGGCCAGCTTGCGCTCCGAGATGTCGCGCATGATGGCCTGGAAGGCGGGCTGGCCGTTCCAGCTCGTGCGGGCGCTCGACATCTCGACCGGGAGCTCCCCGCCATCGGCGCGCAGCAGTCGGAGCTCGAAGCCCTTCACCACGTCCCCGGGGTCCTGCAACTGGGCCAGGCGCGTGATGACGGAGGTGAGGTCGTCGGGCGACACGAACGACGTGATGGGCTTGCCGAGCCCCTCGGCGGGCGAGGACAGGCCCACCATGCGCAGCGCGGCGGGGTTCGTGTACACGACGAGCCCGTCCTGATGGACGATGATGCCGTCGGGGGAGTGTTCGACGAGCAGCTGCAACCGCTCGGCGACGTCCGCGGTGACCCAGGGGACCTCACCGGGCTCGGAGATGTCGGCCACGATCCCGAGGAACCTCGCCACCCCGGAGTCTGGCACCGACACGGCCCGCACGAGCATGCGGTGCACCGCGCCATCGGGCGCCTCGAGCTCCTGGATCAGCTCGTAGGTCTCCCACGTGACGCCGGCCTTGACCGTCTCGACGATGGGCGCGAGCACGGCGTCGCCCAGCTCGTCGTCGCTCACCGTCCGGCCCGACGGCCCCGGCGGGACCCGGTACGGGCCACTCGTGGCCGGACCCTTGAGCAACCGCAGGAAGGGCGCGTGCCAGATGACGCCGGGCCCGGGCACCTCGAGCTCCCACACCACCACGTTGGTGAGGTCCGACACCGCGGTGAGCTCGGGGGACGACTCGGGCGCGTCGTCGAACAAGCCCCGTCGGGCGAGGGGGGGCGCGGCTCGCAACGGCCCCAGGCGTGCTTCGGCCATGTGGAGGTATCGGCGCCTGCGCAGGCGAGCTTGACCCTGCTCACGGGGTGCGATCTCCCGCCCCGCGATGCCACGGACAGTGCCCGGTTCCGGGGTGTGCGCGGCCCGCCGGAATCACATCGATGTGGTTCGGTGACACACACTGGTCGCGCCGACACGTGCGCACGTTCTCGACCACGATCGCAACCTCAATGGAATCGAAAAAACCACACCAGCCTCTTTACGAACACGTGAATCGGGTCCTACTGTGTTGCCCCTTCCCCGACGACCAGAAGGAGCCTGGACAGTGTCCGAGGCAACCCGGCAGGGTACGAGCTCGAAGAATGGGCCAGCTCGACGAACCGGTTTCGCTGTGCGGAATCGGATCGGTCTCCGGCTACGGCTGGGGGCACAAGCTCCTCGTCGAAGGACTCCTGTCCGGAGTTTCCGCGGCGCGCCCCACCCCGGGATACTCCCCGTACTTCGACGACGACGTGGCGTGGGTGGCGCCGATCACCGACGAGGGGGATCCCTCCGACGGGCCCACGCGCTACCGGCGGGCGGTGCGCTACGCGGCACGCGAGGCCATCCACAACGCCGAGGACCGCGGTTGGCGGCCCGGCGGCGTGACGGGCCTGATCCATGGCTTCGTGCTCGGCGACGTCGACGGGTGGGCCAGCTTCCACCACCGCCGTGGGCTCGACGCCACCAAGCGCGAGTGGCTCGGCCTCATGCCCTCCACCGTGCTCTCGGAGGTGGCCCTCGAGTTCGGGATCCACGGCCCGACCATGGCCGTCACCGCCATGTGCGCCTCGACGGTGGCCGGACTGCTCACGGCCAAGATGTGGATCAACGCGGGCCTGGCCGACGACGTCCTCGGTGCTCAGCGCGGACCTGTCGATCACCCCGGAGAACTGCGCCGCGTTCAACGCGCTCGGCGCGCTGTTCGTCGACGCCCCCTCCACCGAGACGTGCCGGCCCTTCCAGGAGGGCAGCCGCGGGTTCACCGCCGGTGAAGCCGCCGTCGGCTTCGTCGTGTCGGGCCGCCCCGGGGGCGCCTACGCCAACGATCCTCGGCGGGGCCATGACCCAGGACGGGTACCACCCCATCTCCATCGCCCCCGACCACGAGCAGATCTTCCGGGCCTTCCGCGGCGCCGTCGACGACGCCGGGGTCCACCCCGAGGAGATCGCCTACGTGAACGCGCACGGCACGGGAACGCGCCAGTGCGACACCGCCGAGGCGGCCGTGCTCGACGCCATGTTCCCCGCCGCCGAGGGGATCTTCTCGGTGAAGCCGCTCACCGGGCACTGCCAGGGCGCGGCCGGGGCCGTGGAGCTCACCGCGTCGCTCTACGGGTTCGAGCGCGGCGTCATCCCCGCGCCGTGCCGCGTGGCCAAGGGACATCCCCGCCTGCTCGACGGGCCCACCGCGTGTGTCGAGGGGCCGATCGTGAAGTCCTCGCTCGGCATGGGCGGGCACAACGCCGTCATGGTCCTCGAGGCCGCCTCGGCCTGAGGGGCGTGCCCAGCCTGGGGTGGGGGCGCACCGGCCACCGTTAGGATCTGCGCCCGTGAGCCGATCCGAGCCGCCCGTCGCGGTCGTGCCGGACTGGCCGCTCGCGGCGGAGGCGGTGGCGGCCGGGGGCGGCCGGGTGGTCCCGGTCGAGGACGCCGAGGCGCTGGTGTGGGTGGACTGGTCCGCGCCCGACCGTCTCGCCGCTCTGCTCGACGCACACCCGCACATCCGCTGGGTGCACCTCCCCGGTGCGGGGATCGAGAGCTTCCTCGGCGCCGGGCTCGAGTCCGGGGGCCGGGTCATGACGTGTTCGAAGGGCGCCCACTCGTCGCTCATCGCCGAGCACGCCCTCGCCCTCGCCCTGGCGGGGCTGCATTCGATCGGGTCCTCGGCCCGGGCCTCGTCGTGGGCGCCGACGCGGGTGAGCGCCCTGGCCGAACAGCCCGTCACCATCGTGGGCGGCGGCGGCATCGCCACCGCGCTGGTGGGGTTCCTGGCACCGTTGCGGGCCCGGGTCACCGTCGTGCGTCGGCACGCCGAGCCCGTCGCCGGGGCGCTGCGCACCGTGACCACCGGGTCGCTGCACGACGCCCTGGCCGACGCCCGGCTGGTGGTGCTCGCCCTGGCGCTCACGCCCGAGACCCGTCACATCATCGGCGCCGCCGAGCTGGAGCACATGCACCGGCGGGCCTGGCTGGTCAACGTGTCGCGCGGGGGGCACGTGGACACCGACGCCCTGGTCGACGCGCTCGAGCGTGAGAGGATCGCCGGAGCCGCGCTCGACGTCACCGACCCCGAGCCGCTCCCCGACGGGCATCGCCTGTGGAGCCTGCCCAACTGCATCATCACTCCCCATGACGCCGGGAGCTCGGGAGCGGTCATGGCACTGTTGGCCGCCCGGGTGAAGGACAACGTGGAGCGCTTCGGGGCCGGGGAGGCCCTCGTCGGCCTCGTCGACCTCGACGCCGGGTACTGACGTCCGCACCACCGCCGCCGGCGGGTACCGACCTGTCCCGCGCCTCCGACGGCGGCGGCGCTGGCCCGACGGGACGCCGCGGGCCGACCGCAGTAGCGTCCTCGTCCATGAACACCGGCGATGTGGTGGCGGACTTCGAACTTCCCGACGAGACCGGGACCAAGCGGCGCCTGAGCGAGTTCCTGGCCAAGGGGCCCGTCGTCCTGTTCTTCTATCCGGCGGCCATGACTATGGGCTGCACCCGGGAGAGCTGTCACTTCCGCGACCTGAAGTCGGAGTTCGAGGGCCTCGGCGCCCAGCGCGTGGGCATCAGCGCCGACACCGTCACCAAGCAGAAGCAGTTCTCCGACACCCACTCCTTCGACTACCCGCTGCTGTCGGACACCGACCGCACGGTGGCGCAGCAATTCGGGGTCAAACGGGGACTGAACATCCTCCCCAACAAGCGCGCCACGTTCGTGATCGGCACCGACAGCAGGGTCATCGCCGTCATCAACAGCGAAGTCAACATGGCCAAGCACGCCGACACCGCCCTCGAGGTCCTGCGCCAGCGGACCCCCTGAACGGAGTCCTGCGCCAGCGGACCCCCTGAACGGAGTCCTGCGCCAGCGGACCCCCTGAACGGAGTCCTGCGCCAGCGGACCCCCTGAACCGGACCGCCGGCCCGGGCCCGGCGCTTCAGCCGATGTGGTCGGCGGGGACGGTGCCCAGCTTGCCGTGCTGGAAGTCGTCGAGCGCCTGGACGATCTCGGCGCGCGTGTTCATGACGAAGGGCCCGTAGGTCACGACGGGCTCGCCGATGGGCCTGCCACCGAGCACGAGCACGTCGAGCTCGGGCGAACGCGACTCCTGGCGGTCGCGTGCGGAGATCACGATGGTGTCGCCGGGGCCGAAGACGGCCAGCTGTCCCATGCGCACCGGACGCCCCTCGCTCCCGACCGCGCCTTCCCCGGCGAGCACGTAGAGCAACGCGTTGTGGTCGCGCGCCCAGGGCAGGGTCACGCGCGCCCCGGGGCTCACCGTGAGGTGCGCCATGGCCATCGGCGTGTGGGTCACGCCCGGCCCGGCGTGCCCGGCCACCTCGCCGGCGATCACGCGCACCAGCGCGCCGCCGTCGGGCGACGCCACGAGCGCCACCTTCCCCGCGCCGATGTCCTGGTAGCGGGGGGCCACCCACTTGTCACGCGACGGGAGGTTGACCCACAGCTGGATGCCGTGGAAGAGCCCCCCCGACGCCACGAGCGCCTCGGGCGGGCGCTCGATGTGGAGGATGCCGGCGCCCGCGGTCATCCACTGGGTGTCGCCGTTGGTGATGAGGCCCCCGCCGCCGGTGGAGTCCTGGTGCTGGAAGGTGCCGTCGATCATGTACGTCACGGTCTCGAAGCCCCGGTGCGGGTGCCACGCCGTGCCCCGGGGCTCGCCCGGCCCGTACTCGACCTCACCCATCTGGTCCATGTGCACGAACGGGTCGAGCTGGGCGAGGTCCACCCCGGCGAAGGCGCGCCGCACCGGGAACCCCTCGCCCTCGTACCCCGACGGCGCGTCGGTCACCGCCAGCACCGGTCGCTCCTCGACGGTGGCGGGATCGCGGACCGCCAGGCGGGGCAGGGAGAGGATGTCTTCGACGGTCACTGCTGGCATGGCGCAGCTCCTCGGGTCTCGGTGGGGCTCATGGGGTGGGCAACACTATTTGCGGACGCAACATTCCCGGCGGGTCGCCGGGCTGCGTCACCGGGGCGGGGCCGGGACCGGGGCCGGGAGAGGCACCTCGTCCCCGGGGCCGAAGCGCGCCCGGCGGTCGGCGTCGAGGACCCACACCGCCCCTGAGCCCTGGACCTGCCAGCGCCCGGACGCCGCCACCAGGGCGGTCTCCTCCTCGATGCCGACGAGGCTGGTTCCCACCGGGTGCCACGAGGCGAACCATTCCAGGGCCCCGGGCCGAAGCCGTTCCATCTGGTCGAAGTGGGGGATGACCGACAGGCCCTCGACCAGGCCGAGCCCGTTGGCGACTCGGGGACGCTCCGGTGCCCGCCGTGGTGCACCTCCGGTGGGGCGGAGATTGTCCGGAGCGCCCGAGGTGAGTGCCATCGCGCCAGCTGAGCATCCACCGAGCGCCGCCCCCTCCTGCCATGCCGCCACGATGGCGAGCCACAGCGCGCTGTGGCGCAGGGTGTCGGACAGATGGTGGGGGTCGCCCCCCGACAGGTACACGAGCCCCGCGCCCTGCACCAGCGCGGCGGTGGCGGGGTCCTCGGCGTCCCGGCGTGTGCGCACGTCGAGGGGCACCGGCTCGATCCCCATCGACTCGTAGTGCCGGCGCCCCAGCTCGAGCCAGTACGCCACGCGCTCGTCACCTTCTCGTGCCGCCGCGGTGGGCACGATGACGGCTCGGGGAGGCCGCCCCTCGAGGAGCCCGGCGTCCACCGGCGTCATGGCGTCGAGGAATTCCCCGCTGCCCACCAGGGCCACCGGCCCCGGCGTGGCCGTTGGCGAGGCCGCCGTCCCACCTGTCTCCTCACCCGGCCCCGTGCGCGCCATCGAATGCACGGTACCTGCCGTGTGCGCCGGGCACGCCGTGCACCGCCCTGTACGAAGGGCGCGCCGTGCACCGCCCTGTACGACGGGCACGCCGTGCCGGCTGCTGGACGAGGCGGGTCGTCAGGCGGAGACGGGCTCGGCTTGGTCGGGGGTGAGGGCGCCGCTGAAACGGACGGTGAGCCCCGCACCGCGCATGATGCGGACGAACCACAGCGTCGACAGGGTGATCCCGCCCACCGTGAGCACCGCCGAGACGAGGGAGCGCTCCAGGACGAAGGTGCGCACCGACGACTCCAGCAGGAGCCACATGATGAACCCGGCCTGGGTGGCGAGGACGACGAACCACAGCAGCGACAGCCGCAGGAAGAAGCGGCGCACGAACGGCCGGGCGAACATCTCGGGGTCGAGGGGGCAGAAGTCGTGCGCCAGGCGCTCGATGATGGGGCGTCGGGCGGCCGCGGTGACGAGGAACAGCAGTGCCACGAGGAAGGTGCTCGCGGTGGGTTGGACGAAATACAGGAAGGCGCTCCCCGTGACGTAGGCCACGACCGTCCGGGCGCTCACGAGGACCACGCTCAACACGAGAACGGCCGGCACCTTGTGCCCGCGCACCAGCCGGCGCACGAGCGCCAGCACCGACCACGCCAGGGCCGCGATCGAGCGCGCCGCGGAAGCCGTCGAGCAACAGCACGAGGTAGAAGAGCGCGCCGGGCACGATCGTGGAGTCGAGCAGGGGTGGAAGGGCGTGGCGTACGACGGCGCGCGGAGACGGCAACCGGAGGATGTCTTCCCCCCCGTCGCTTGCATCCCCGCTGACGCCGGCCTCTGCCCCCGCGGCGGCCCGGTAGCAACTTCCCCCCTGATCCCAACAGGGTATCAACGGCCCTATTCGCGCGGTACAGGGACGGCGCAATTACTTTTGGTCGTTTCGAGTGATTCTGGGTGCTCCGGGGTCACGGATACGCACGTAACCTCCCTGATCCCACGCACAGTCGCCGTTAAGTCACCACACTTGGTGATATCCGTTGTGGGACCCGAGTGCTCAAGGTGGTCAAAACCAGCGCCGATAGTGGTCAGTGAGCCACGAGAGACGTGGCTCGTTGCATTTCACCACTAGGAGTCATGCGGGGCATCGGGGGCGGGCACTTCATCGGGTTGCCCAAGGAGATCGTGGTCGCCATGCTCGTCGTGGCGTTGACGGTCACCGTCGCCATCGACCTGACCGGATCACCGCGCCCGCCGGTGGCCGCCGCCACCGTCCCCGTCACGGTCCCATCCACCACCGTGCCCGTCACCGTCCCACCCACCACCGCGGCGCCCGTCACCGTCCCACCCACCACCGCGGCGCCCGCACCACCGGTCACGAGCAACGTCGTGGCCAGGACCCCGGCGCCGAAGCCCGTCAAGCCGGCACCGGTGGCGGCCCAGGTCACGGCGCGCACTGCACGGTCGGTCCCCTTCGGGGTGTACGTGGGATCGGGGGACCCCTCCGGGGTGGCGAGCTTCGCGGCTGCCACGGGGACGCATCCCGCCTACGCCTCGGACTACCTGCCCACCGACCAAGGATGGGCGGGGATCTCCGACGACAGCACCGTGTCGTGGATCACGAGCCAGTGGCGCGGGAGTGGCTACACCGTCGTGTTGGGCGTCCCCATCATCCCCACCGACGCACAGGGCAATGCGCAGGGGACGCTGGCGGCGGGAGCGGCGGGCCAGTACGACTCCTACTACGTCACGCTCGCCGACTCGCTCGTCTCGGGCGGCCAGCCGAACGCGGTGCTGCGCCTCGGGTGGGAGTTCACCGGCAACTGGTACCCGTGGGAGGTGACCGACGCCACCGACGCGGCGAACTTCGCCGCGTACTTCCGCAACATCGTCACTTCGATGCGCTCGGTGCCCGGCCAATCGTTCAAGTTCGTATGGAACCCCAACGCGGGGAACTCCTTCGGAAACGCGTACACACCCGCGCAGGCGTATCCCGGCAGCGCGTACGTCGACTACGTCGGCATCGACGTGTACGACGAAGGTTGGTCGACACCGCCGACGCCGCAGAGCGCGTGGGCCAACCAGCTGACGCAGTCGTGGGGCCTCGACTGGCTGGCCGGATTCGCAGCCGTGCAAGGCCGGCCCATGGTGATCCCGGAATGGGGAATCGGGACGACGAGTGACGGTCACGGCATGGGAGACGACCCGTATTTCGTCACACAGTTCGCGAACTGGATCGCGCAGAACGACGTGGCGTGGACGAGCTACTTCAACTACGACACGTCCGACGCTGCGCACGATCTGCTCGACGCACAGTTTCCTTCGTCGCTGACGGCGTTCCAAGCCGCGTTCGGATGATGGCCTCATGGATCGTTGCGTTGCCCTTGTCAAAGGTGGGTCCACAGCGAGCCGATAACCAAGGTGAGGGATCGCACAGCGTCATCGTGTGATCCGGGGCAGTACACGAGACACCAGCACGGAAGAGAAAACAACCAGGGAGAAATGCAGGCCCTCCTGAGGGAGGGAACGCACAG
The DNA here is from genome assembly GCA_963810195.1 of uncultured Acidimicrobiales bacterium. Classification (GTDB taxonomy): domain Bacteria; phylum Actinomycetota; class Acidimicrobiia; order Acidimicrobiales; family UBA8190; genus Chersky-840. Next base: position 224,910 of record CAWEMO010000005.1, read on the forward strand.
CGGGCCGGGTTGTCGAATCGGCGGGGAGGCAAGACCGAACATGGCCTGGCCTCACGCGCCCGTTTTGCATCCGGTGTCGGGGGGGAATCGTGAACAAGGCAATTTCGACGCAACTGTTTCGTTTGACCGCTCGCGGCGGTGACATGGCGCGACCGGTGGTCCGACTACCTCGGGCAGTGACAGGCACATTGCTGTGCCTGATGCTCGTGGTCGCCTCGATCGGCGGCCTCTTCGTAGCCGAAGGCGCTCTGGCGAGCTCGGGGGCGTCGACGGCGCCGCTGCTCGGCCTGTGGGTGAACGGCACGGGATCCGCGTCGCAGCTTGGCGTCACGCAGCAGGTATGGAGCGACTACGTGGGCGGGTCCAACTCACTGGGCCAGACGGCATGCGCGTCGTACTCGCCACCGTCGATCCCGTCGGGCGGCACTCTCATGCTCGGTGTCGGCGCGTGCACTGAGGCGCAGTCCGAGTCCATCGCCGACAGCCTCGTCGCGGCGGGGCAGTCACACGCCATCATCCGCGTCATGTGGGAGTTCAACAACGATCTGTCGGGCTGGTTCCAGAACTGGAACCAACTCACGTTCCCCACCGCGGCCAGCTACATCAGCGCCTTCGACACCGTCGTGGCAGGGTTCCGGGCCGTGAGCCCCAACTTCCAGATCATGTGGAACCCCAATGGCGGCACGGGGAACACCAACGGCGTGTCGTGGCAGAGCGAATACCCCGGCAACTCCGAGGTGAACATCATCGGCGTCGACCAGTACGACTACTCGGGGTACGCGGCGAACATCGACGCGGCTGTGTCCTTCGCTCAGACGCAGGGACTCCCCGTGGCCATCCCCGAGTGGGGGCTCAACGGGTCCGACGACCCCTCGTTCATCAACGGGGTGGCCGCCATCGTGAACAACCCGGCCAACGACTTCGACCTGCAGGCGTACTTCAGCTACGCCGGATCGATCGACTCCGACATCACGCAGTTCCCGCAGTCGGAGGCTGCGTACAAGGCCGACTTCGCCGGAACCGGCGCCAACCTCGCACCGCCGGTGACCACCACCACGGCGCCGCCGGTGACCACCACCACGGCGCCGCCGGTGACCACCACCACGGCGCCGCACGTGACCACCACCACGGCGCCGCACGTGACCACCACCACGGCGCCGCCGAAGGCCGTGGCGCCCACGACGACAACCACCGCTCCGGCGGTCGTGGCTGTGGTGACCGGCACCCCGGTGGCCCCGTCGGGCCTCAAGGCATCGGTGAGCGGGAGCACGGTGACCCTCTCGTGGACCAACGGGGCGGGCACGTTCGGAGACGACGTGTTCCGCGACGGCCAGGAGATCGCATGGCCGGGGTGGCCCGAGCCGGCGGTGACGACATACCAGGACACCGGCGTGTCGGCCGGCTCCCACACCTACTATGTGGCGGCCTACAACTCGTCGGGCGTGGGGCCCGGGAGCACGTCCGTGACGGTCACCGTGACCGCGGCGACGGGCACCACCACCACGCGGCCCACCACGACCGGGCGCCGGCACTCTCGCTGATCGCCGGGGGCATGCCTGCGCCGGGAGAACCCGGTGCAGGCGGCCCCCGCGAACCGGAGGGGACCAGGCGGGAAACCGCAGGTAGGATCGGTGTTCTGTGAACCGCCCGAAGTCACCGAGCGCGGGGCGCCTGGCCGGGCTGTTCGCCCGGCGTGAGCCGGAGGACGGCGCCCCCAGCTGGGACGCGACGCCGGCGGACCCCACCGCCATCGTCCCCGACGACCACGGGCCCGAGGCCGACCGCCTCCTGCACCAGGCGCTCGGTCGTCACACCTTCCTGGGCGAGGCCGCCCTCGTCGTCGCCTGGGCGCTGTTCTCGTTCGTCGTCTTCCACTTCCTCACCGTCAACCGCACGTTGGCATGGCTCTTCGTCTTCGCCAGTGGGGTCATGGTCACCGTCATCCTGGTGTTCCGGCGCGTGGCCGAGCGCCGCATCCGTCTCGGTCTGCACGACGCCGGGGTGGCACTGCGCTCCATCCAGTCGGTCACCGACCCCGGACTGTCGTTCCTTCCCCTCGACGAGCTGCTCGACGAGCTGCTCGCCCGGACCGGGCGGGTGGTGGGGGGCGACGTCGCCACCATCTTCCTCGTGACCGCGGACGGTTCCAGCCTCACCGTCCGGGCGTCGTACGGTCTGGACGCCAGCGTCACCGAGGGCCTCGAGGTCCGCGTGGGCGAGGGGGTCGTGGGCGAGGTGGCGTCGCGGGCGCAGGCGGTGATCGTCAACGACGTCAGGGAGGCGACGCAGGCCGCGCCCCTCCTGCACCAGCGGGTGTCCTCGCTCGTGGCGGCCCCGCTGCTCGTCGGCGGCACCGTCATCGGGGTCGTGCAGGTCGGCACCCGCGTCCGGCACCGTTTCCAGGACCGCGATCTCCAGCTGCTCCAGCTCGTGGCCGACCGTTCCGCCGCGTCCATCGAGCGGGCCCGGCTCGACGAGGCCGAGCGCCGGAGCCGCCTGGGGGCCGAGCACGCCCGCCAGCACGTCGCCATCCTGGCCCGAGCCAGCGACGTGCTGGCCACCGCGCTGGAATCCTACGACGAGGCCATGGTGCGGCTCGTCGAGGTGGTCGTGCCGGCCTTCGCCGACTTCTTCGCCGTCGACGTCGTCGACGAGAAGGGCATGCTGCGCAGGGTGGCCGACGGTGCCGAGGGGCCGTGGGACACGAGCCTCATGCGCCACCCGCACCCCGACGGGGAGGCGCTGGTGCGACGGGTGCTCGCCAACGGCCGGCCCGAGGTCGTCATCCGCACCAGGCGCCAGGGCCCGCCGCACGGGGGAGAGCCCGCTCCCCCCGGCGGCTACCGCGAGACCGACACCGACTCGGGGATCGAGTCGATGCTGGTCGTCCCCGTGCACCTGCGCGGCCTGTCGTTCGGCGCGCTGAGCTTCGTCACCGGGGTGGGCCGGCGTGGGTACCGTCGCTCGGACCTCGAGACCGCCGCCGGCCTGGCCGAGCGGGTCGCCATCGCCATCGAGCGCGTCCTGCTGTGGGGCGAGAGCCGCCAAGCCGAGCAGGCGGCCACGCGTCACGCAGCCCAGTTGCGCCGTCTCATGGAGGCTGCGCTCGCCGTCAACGCGCCGCTCGCCGAGCCGCAGGTGCTGCGCGTGCTGTCCGAGCATGCCCGGCGCGTCCTCGACGCCGAGCAGGCGGTGGTCCTGGTGCTCCCCGCCGGCGAGGCCCCCTCCATCGAGGGCCCTTCGTGGGCCGGGGAGTCGGGTGCCGAGGTGGAGGTGAGCGCGCCGGCCGGGCTGCCCGATGCGGTGTCCCGGGTGGTCCACGCCGCGGGCAGGCTCGTCGCCGCCGCGAACCGGCCCCTGCGCGACGCCGGTGCGCCCGAAGGCGGCGCCGATCCTGCCGCCATGGCGCTCGCTCTGTCGGAGTCTCGCGGCGTGCCCTGGATGGCGGTCCCGCTCGTGGACTCCACGGCCACCCGCAACAGGGTCATCGTGGTGCTCGGCCGGGGGCGGTCGTTCAATGCCGAGGACGAGTCGGTCCTCGTCCTCCTGGCCCAGATGGCGACGGTGGCCCTCGACAACGCCCGCCTCTACCAGGCGGTGCAGGGCAACGAGCAGCGGCTCCAGGCCGTGGTCGAATCCTCGCCGCTGGCCATCGCCGAGCTCGACCTCCAGGGCGTGGCCCGGTGGTGGAACGGTGCGGCGGGCTCGTTGCTGGGCTGGGACGATCCCCCCGCCGTCGCCTCGCACAGCGCGCTGCGCATCCCTGCCGCCGACGAGGCCGCCGCCGCGGCGCTGTCCCGACTGTGGGACCGGACCAGGCACGGAGAGGCGACGGTGGGCGTGCAGCTCGCGGCGGTCCGCGACAACGAGCTGCTGCAGCTGTCGGTGTCCACCGCACCGCTGCTCGACCACGAAGGGTCGGTCACGGGGATCCTCGCCGTGGCCGAGGACGTCACCGAGCGCCAGCGCATGCTCGAGCAGTTCCAGCAGGCCGAGCGCCTCGGTGCCATGGCCCGCCTCGCCGGCGGTGTGGCGCATGACTTCAACAACCTTCTCACCGTGATCCTCGGCTGCAGCGAGATCCTCCTGCGGCGCATCGACGCTGCCGACCCGCTCGTCACCGAGGTGGAGGCGATCCAGCGCGCCGGGCATCGCGCCGCCGCGCTCACGAGCCAGCTGCTCGCCATCGGGCACCGCCAGGTCGGCCAACCCGGCGTGGTCGACCCCGACGGCATCGTGCGGGGCATGGAGCCCATGCTCGTCAGGGTGATGGGTGAGGACGTCCATCTCGAGATCGTCCCCCCCGACCCCGGGGGGCGCATCCTCGTCGACCCGACCGAGATCGAGCGCGCCGTGCTGAACCTGGCCATCAACGCCCGCGACGCCATGCCCAAAGGCGGACGCCTCGTGATCCGGACGCGCGTCGTGGGGGCCGACCTGCCCGTGCCGCAGCGCATCGTGGCCCTGGCCGTGTCCGACACCGGGACGGGCATGGACGAAGAGACCGCCGAGCACTGCTTCGAGCCCTTCTACACCACCAAGGGGATGGCCAAGGGAACGGGGCTGGGCCTCGCCGCGGTGCACGCCATGGTGACCCAGGCCGGCGGCCAGGTGAGCCTGGACACCGCTCCGGGCCGGGGCACGACCATCACGCTGTGGTTCCCCGCCGTCGAGGCCGACGAGGCGGTCTTGGCGGAGCCGGTCCTCGAGGAGGACTCCGGCGGCGGGGACGAATTGGTGCTCGTCGTCGAAGACGAGGACGAGCTGCGCCGTCTGGCCGTGCGCGAGCTCGAAGAGCGCGGCTATCTCGTCCTGGCGGCGGCCAACGGTGTTGAGGCGTTGGCGGTGGCACACTCGCTCGAGCGTCCTGTCGATCTGCTTGTCACCGACGTCGTCATGCCCGAGATGAGCGGCGTCGAGCTCGCCGGCTCACTCGTCGGGCTTTGGCCCGCGTTGGCCGTGCTCTTCGTGTCCGGGCACCTCGACGAGGGGGCGATGGAACGCCATCCCCTCGACCCCGATGCCGACCTGCTGCCCAAGCCGTTCACGCCCGAACAGCTCGGTCGCCGGGCCCGTCGCGCCCTCGACCTCGCCGCCGCCAGGCGCAGGAGCGCCACGGTGCCGGGGCACCTGCGGGCCGAGGCGACCGGGGCCTGACTCAGGGCTCGAAGCGGTACCCCACGCCCCGGACGGTCCGCACCCACCGGGGGGTGTCGGGGTCGGCCTCGATCTTGCGACGGATGCGGCGGATGTGTTCGGTCACCGTGCCGGCGTCCTGCCACTCGGAAGACGAATCCCACACCTGGGCGAGCAACTGCTCGCGGGTGAAGACCTGGCGTGGCGACCCCGCCAGGAAGGCCAGAAGGGCGAATTCCTTGGCCGTGGTCTCCACGAGCTCACCCGAGACCCGGATCTCGCGCGCCAGGGTGTCGATGACCAGGTTGCCGAATTCGAGCATCCCGTTCGGGGAGCCCGCGCTGCGGCTGACGCTGCTGCGGCGCAGGACCGTGCCCACCCGGGCGGCCAGCTCGGCGGGGGAGAAGGGCTTCACGACATAGTCGTCGGCCCCCAGCTTGAGGCCCAGGACCCGGTCGGCCTCCAGGCCCTTGGCCGTGACCAGGATCACCGGCACGTCGCTGGTGCGGCGGATGGCGGCCAGGACGTCGAAGCCGTCCTCGGTGGTGAGCATGACGTCGAGGATGACGAGGTCGGGCTGGCCGTTGCTCAGGCTGCCGATGGCCTCGGCTCCGGTCATTGCCTCGGTGACCTTGTAGCCCTCCACCTCGAGCAGGCGGCTGAGCATGCCCCTGACCTCGGGGTCGTCGTCGACCACGAGGAGCTTGCCCACAGAGCGGCCCGTCACGGTTGTCGAGCGCACAGATTCCGCCGATCCCACTTTCGTCACCATCGTCTTGTCTTCCCCCGCCACTGCGACCACCGGCCTTACCACTCAGGGTAGTGGGGCCCCCCTTCTTATGTGAAGGGTGAGTACCTACTTTTGGAACCCTATCTCCCGCCTGTCGGGCCGGCTCCCCGGGCCGAGTTGGGAGGGGGTTGATCCGCTGTAGGCCGGGGGGTGGTCTGGGTGATGCACACTCGGGCCGTGACCGCCGCGTCGAGGTCGAAGGGGGGTGCCCGGTTCGCCCCGGTGTCGGGAAGCTCCCCCATGGCCGGGCCACGGACAGGTCCGCCCACGGTGCTGGTGGTGGGGACCGACGACTGGGCCATCGAGCAATCGGCGACCGAGCTCGAAGCCGGGGGGTGCCGGGTCCTGCGCTGCCACGAGCCGGGCGAGCCCGCATTTCCCTGCAATGCATTGGTCGAAGGCCGGGTCTGCCCGCTCGACGCCGGGTTCGACGTGGTGGTGACGGTGCGGGCCCGGCCCCTGAGCGAGCCCTGCCAGGCGGAGCTCGGGGTGATCTGCGCTCTGCACCGGGGCACCCCGTTGGTGGTGGCGGGGGTCGCCTCCGAGCGTCCCTTCGGGCGGTGGGCGTCGCTCACCGTCGAACAAGGTGGTGACGTGGTAACCGCATGTGAGAAGGTGGTGGGCGACGCGCCCGTCGCACTCGCCCCGGGCACTCACGCGCATCGTCCCGAGGAGGACGTCTGCCATGCCTAGCGACACCGCCGCGTAAGCCAAGACCCTCTCATGCCCACCAGCCGTACCACGGCGGAGATCGACAACTGGCTCGAGGAGTTGTGGCACCTGCGCGGGACGGACCTGCTGCTCACGGCAGGTGCTCCCCCCCTCATCCGGGTGGACGGCGAAATGCGCCCTGTGACCGGCGGCGAGATGTTGAGCCCCATCTCGGTGGAGCGGATGGTGAAGGAGGTGATCGGCCCCGACCTCCTGGTGCGCTACGAGCTGGAGCGCGAGATCGACTTCGCCTTCAGCTGGAAGCAACGGGCCCGCCTCCGCTGCAACGCCTTCCACCAACGCGACACGTGCTCTCTCGCCCTGCGCATCATCCCGTTCGAGATCCCCGGGTTCGCGCAGCTCGGGCTGCCGCCTGCCATCGAATCTCTCGTGGAGCTGCCGATGGGGCTCGTCATCGTCACCGGCCCGACCGGGTCGGGCAAGTCGACCACCCTGGCGGCGATGATCGACTACATCAACCGCTATCGGCGCTGCCACATCGTCACGATCGAAGACCCCATCGAATACGTGCACGCCAACCACCGCTCCGCGGTGAGCCAGCGCGAGGTGGGGACCGACACCGAATCGTTCACGCGCGCGCTGCGTTCGGTGCTGCGCGAGGACCCCGACGTGCTGCTCGTGGGTGAGATGCGCGACCAGGAGAGCATCGCCACCACCTTGACCATCGCCGAGACGGGGCATCTGGTGTTCGCCACGCTGCACACCAACGACAGCGCCCAGGCCATCGACCGCATCGTGGACATCTTCCCTTCGGACCGCCGTGAGCAGATCCAGATCCAACTGGCGTCGACGCTCGAGGGCGTCATCTACCAACGGCTCGTCCCGCGGATCGGTGGCGGCCTGGTGGCCGCCTACGAGGTGCTGATGGCCAACCACGCCGTGCGCAACCTGGTCCGCGAGGGCAAGACCCGCCAGCTACGCAACGTCGTTTCCACCCACCAGTCCGAGGGGATGCAGACCCTCGAGATGGGGCTCAACGAGCTGATGGCCGAGGACCTCATCGACTACGAGACGGCGCTTCGGGTGAGCCTGTACCCGAAGGAGGTGGAGCCGCCCCGGCGCTACGCCTCGCAGGCCGACTTCGCCGCCCTCGGCCCCCAGGATGTCGGGGCGCGCCGGGAGGGCCCGCGGGTGACATCGTTCTGACCTCGGCGGATTCCCGCTTTCCCTGGTCCTGTGGGGAATCCACGGAGACGGGACGCGCCCATTGTCCGTGGGGCAAAAACCACGGAGAATGGTGATAAAAGGACGGAGATGGTTCGGGTAGCAGAAGCCAGGTCGCGCAAGGGGCGTTTCGGTCGCGGCGCGCCCGTGGTGGCGGCCCGGGCCCGTCGTCCACGCCGCCCGCCCCGCCGGGGCGAGGAGGGCTTCACCCTCATCGAGCTTCTCATCGTGCTCGTCATCATGCCCCTGGTGGTGGGGGCGATCGCCATGGTGATCATCACGTCGCTCGAGGACGACCAGAGCGTCCAGGGCACCGTGACGGACTCGAGCGCGGCCACGCTCGCGTCCTCGTACTACGTGAGAGACATCGAAAGCGCCGGCAGCGTGACGACAGATGCAAGCGCTACCTCACCCGCACCGTGCAGCGCAGCAGGGCTTTCCGGATCGACGTCATTCCTCCTGGGTATCCAGCTCCAGGGAACGACGCCCACGGCGACGGTGTCGTACTACACGTGGAACCCGGCGCCCGGCGCCGCGCCCGAACTCGTGCGGGAGTTCTGCGCCGGCGGGTCCCAGAGCCATGAGATCCTCTCCGACCACCTGAGCTCCACGAACCTTCCCGCTCCCACCGTGAGCTGCGTCTCGCCCACCCCGACGAGCATCCCGACCGGGGTGATGTGCACGCCGAACGCCGGCTGGACGCCTACCTACATGGTGTCGAACGTCACCCTCAACGTGACCCAGGGGTGCTCCGGTGTGGTCGCGACCTGTGCCCCCTACCAGTTCACGCTCTCCGGCGACCCTCAGTCGGGGGTTCCGATCCCGCCGGTCAATCAACCGTGTGGCGTGATCACGCTCCTCAGCCCCCAAAACGACATCAACCTGGGTGGCACATTCATCGCCAGTGAGAAGTTGAATGCCCAGGGGCCCATCGTGCTCAACTCGGGCTACAACACCAGCGGTGCCAGCAATGCCGCCATCACGTCCTCGTTCTCGCTCTTCTCGAACGTGAGCGTCAACGCAACGGCGACGTCGTCGTGTGCCAACGTTCCCGCCGCCGACGCCATCGGCGTCTACAACTGCAACAACACCAGCTCGAGCGGGGCCAGCACGAACTTCGCGGCCTGTCCCGCGAGCGGGCAGCACACCACGGTGAACGACGTCACCGTGATTCCCAATCCGCCTGTGCAGATCAGCACTGGGGCAGCGCAGAACGGCATCACCGATCCTCTGCTCGCTTGGGCGAGTCAGCAAAACGTGACCAACATCACATCACCCAAAGTGACGTGCCCACCCAAAGCCAACATGAACTGCCCGTCGGGACTGTATGCGTCGGGCTTGACCATCCCGAACAACGCCACCGTGACCTTCCAGGCCGGTCCCTACGAGTTCGGTGGCAGCGTCAACTGTTCGGGTACTCAGACATCTCTGTGCATCCAGAGCAACGACACGGTCAATTTCGGGAGCGGGAGCTACACGTTCCTGAACGGGATCGACGTGTCCGGGTCGGGGAGCGCGCTGGCCGGCGGCGGCGTGTTCTTCTATGTCAAGGGTGGCGAGACCAACCTCGGAAACTACTTCTCGTCAACCAGCGTGCAACTTTCTGCATCCGCCGGCAACCCCGTCCTGCTGTGGCAGGACGGGGGTGACAACGACCAGGTGGTGCTGAGCAGCCCGAACACCAACGCCACGAACACGATGGCCGGTGAGATCTACGCCCCGTCGGCCCAAGTCTTCATCAACGGCTATGGCGGAAACGTGGCCACTCAGGACATCGACGCCTACACCCTTTCGTTCGGCGGCACCGCATTCAACAACCTGACGTTGACGGTCAGCCCCGCCCCTTCTTCATGAGGGCCCTCGTGAGGAAGGGGCTCGGGCGTCTGCGACGGCGGGCGGAGCGGAGCGAGCGAGGCGACACGCTCATCGAACTGCTCATCGCCATCGTCATCATCGCCTTGACCGTCACCGCACTGCTCGGCGCGCTGGTCACGTCGCTCACGAGCTCGGCGACGCAGAAGAGCCTGTCCACCGTCGACGCGGTGCTCAACAGCTTCGCCCAGAGCGCCCAGTACGAGGCGCAGCAGGCTTTCGTCAACTGCACCCCCACTCCCTATCGGCTGGTGAGCGCACCCATGCCCGCCGCCGGCCCCGTGGGGGCTTCGGTCGTGGTCTTCGTGACGGGGTTCACCGCCAACACGGGCCTCGTCGTGACCCTGACACCCGCTGGCGGCGGTGGCGCGGTTCCGGCCACCATCACGGGCGGCAAGACGTCGGGCCCCACCGGAAACGCCACCGTGACCTTCACGGTGCCAGGTTCGGTGACAGGAACCCAGAACGTGTCGGTGAGCGACGGGACGAGCACCACCTCCCCCACGCCGTTCGTGGTCGGTGGCACGACCAAGGGGACGGCACCCGTCGGGTACTCCATCTCGGTGAATCCGGTGCAGCAGTGGGATGCGCAAGGGGCCGGCTGGGTCGCCGCCACCGTCGGCTCGTGTCCCGACAGCGGCGCCCAGCAACTCACCGCGTTTGCCCAGGGACCCAACGGCGCGTCGGGAACCTTGAGCTTCGTCGTCCTGCACTCCGCCACCACGACCGTGCTCGTTGCGGCGGCACCCTCGCCGGGAGATCCTGCAACCTGTAGCCCCACGATCGTGTTGGGATGTTCGGTGACCTTCACCGCCACCGTGATCCCCCCCAACAGCACCACCCCCTATCCCCAGGGGACGATCCAGTGGGTGATCGCCGGCCCCAACAATCCCACGTGCTCCAACTCCACTCTCGCCAACATCGTCGGAACGAACACATCGCAGGCCACCTGTAACGTCACCAACGCCTGGGCCGGTCCCTTCAACGTGACCGCCAAATATCTGGCGGGCGGCAACTACGGAACTGGGGGCGGGTCGGATGTGGCCAACGTGGCGGCAGCCAGCTCGTCGACCACCATCACCACCACCAACTCCTCGCCGTCGCCCGCCCAGCCGGGTTCCACACTTTCGTTCACGGCCACGGTCGGTGCCACTCCGGCCAACTCCAACGATCCCCAGCCGAGCGGGAATGTCATGTGGACCATCACGGCCCCCTCTGGCACGGCTCCGTCGTGCACCGGCGGGGACACGCAGGTCATACAGAACAACGGCATAGGCACCAACTCCACGACGTGCTCGTTCACGCTTCCCACCAACGCCCCCATCGGCACCTACTCGGCCTCGGCCAACTACGGGGGCGACACCAACTACACCTCCTCGGTCTCATCCGCGACCACGATCAGCGTCAACAAGGGAACCTCGACCCTCTCCTTCTCCACCACGGGGAGCCCACACCCTGGCTCGAGTTTCACCGTTCAGGTGACCGTTCACGGCCACGGAACCGTCATCCCCACGGGGGGAATCGCCTGGACGGTCACGGGACCCGCCGGTTCGACTCCGACCTGCGGCCCGGGCACCACGGTGACTTTGACCGGCGGTACCGCCTCTTGTGTGGTGTCCTTGCCAGGAACTGCCCCGACGGGCGTCTACACCGTGGGTGCCCAGTACAGCGGCGATACGGCGTACACCGGGGCCACCGGCTCGACGTCGGTCACCGTGACCTTGCTCCCGGCTGGTTTCGACATCGAGACGACCGGGAACCCGGCCGATAGCAAGCCCGACGGTGCAGCGAGCGGTGGCGACACGATCGTCTACACCTACAACCAGGTGATGGCGCCCGGCTCCATCATGAACGGCTTGAACCTGAACCAGCCGGTGAACGTCACCGCGGTGTTCAGCCGCCAGACCGGGGCGACGTCGCTCAGCATCCAGTGCACGGGTGGCTTCCGGTGTCAGAACCCCAACCTCGGCACCGTCTCCCTGGGCGACACCGCCAGCTCGCACTATGTGGGGCTCTTCGGATCGGTCAGCTTGAGTGCCACCATGGTGCTGACCACCAACGCCAGCGGCCAGTCGGTGGTGACGATCACGCTCAACCAGACCAGTGCGAGCATCACGGCCGTACCGGGTAACACCACCCTTACCTGGACACCCAGTGCCGGTGCGACGAACACCGCCACCCCGGCGGTGGCCTGTGCCACCACGCCCGTCACCGAAGTCGGCGCCCCGAAGGCGAACTTCTGATGAGACCCCGACGCATGGTCCGAGACGAGCAGGGAGCCACGCTCGTGCTGGCGCTCGTCTTCATGATCATCATCGCACTCGTCCTGGTGCCCCTCGTCACACTGTCCGGTAACGGCCTGCAGAACACCACAAACCTGCTCCAGGAGCAGTCTCTCGAGTACAGGAGCAACGGCGCCGTCGAGGTGGCCATCCAGACCGTGCGTTACACCGACGTGACGTACAGCGGCGGGAGCTGCTTTGCCAGTGGGTCGCCCACCGTCCAGATCGGACAGCCCGGCCCCAGTAATCCGCCCGTGTACGTCAACTGTGCGACGGGTGCTTCCAGCGATAGCGGCGTAACCCGCGAGATCAACGTCTATGCATGCGGGTCGACGAACTGTTCAGCGTCCAACTACACCGTGTGGGCGACCGTCGATTTCCAGGATGGACCGACGTGCTCGCCGACTTCGATCGGAGCATGCGGGCAAACCGAGAGCATCAAGAGCTGGCTGGTGCATGGGGCCGACAACTGATCGGCTGACGCCGGCTCTCGGGTTTTCGGTAGCGCGCTCCCGATCGGTACGGTGATGTCCATGTCCATGGCGAGACCGGGGTCGCGGCGGGGGTCGCACCTTCCTTACCGGACCCTTGCCGGCGTCGTACCCTGCCCCAAGGGGTGGCTGATGGCGTCGGCCAAGCTTCAGGGGATCACCATGGCCCCTGAGCAGCCCCAGGTCGTGCCGACGTTCCTGGAGGTGCTCGACTACAAGCCGGCGTTCCAGGTTGTGGCGCTCTTTTCGCCGGTGGGGCTCCTCGACGATCCAGGCTCTCGAGGACGCACGTGTGACCGACAGGCTCGCGCCCTTCTGGGCCGACCCCGGAATGCCGCCGTGCTCTCGGCCCCTGTGCGTGCCTCCCTGAAGTGCGACACCTACCCTGAGGCAAAGGAGGCCAACGGCGGCCGCCTGAGCGCCGTCGGCTGGCGCATGCTCAAGCGGACGGCGGAGGTGCACGAGCAGATGGCCCCGTACTGGCAGCGGACCGTCTCCGAGGTGCACCCCGAGCTCACGTTCATGCAACTCAACGATGAAAGGCCCGTCCGCTTCTCCAAGCACACCAGGGCTGGTCAGGACGAGCGCCGAGCCTTGCTCGAGGGTCACATGCCCGGTGTCGAACGGATCATCAACGAGAAGATCCGTGGCGCGACATCCGCCGCCCTCCTCGACGCCGCCGCATGTTTGTGGACGGCCAGACGGATCATCGCCCGCGGCGTGGTTCACCTGCCGGAGCACCCGGAGTGGGACAGCGAGGGCATCCGGATGGAGTTCGTCTACTAGCTCCGGTGTGCTCGCTCGACCGCGCTCTGTCCGTGGTCCCATCACCTCGATCTCCGTGTCCCATCAGGTGCCCGTCACAGGTGGATCGGCACCGCGGATTCTTCGTGCGATTCCGCTGGTGGCAGTACGTGCGGCGTCGGTGGCTTGCGGACCCCTCGGACTGGCCACGCGAGCGCCAGTATGAGCGCGGTCAAGCCGGTCAGCGCCAGCCAGTACTCCCATCGGCCGTGGTGCGTGAACGTCATAACGGTGAGACCCGCCCCGGCCACGCACACTCCGACCCAGCGCAGCGTGTCCCGCCGAGCAGCCACCAGAGCAAGGACCAACCCCGGCATCACGTAGTAAGGCACCATGACCGCTTCGAACACGGTCCTGGCCGCCAGGACCATCGCCATCAACCACACGATGCGCCACACATCGCGCCGCCAGCGACTGGCGAGGAACCCGGCTGCGATCGCCACGACGAGGTTGAGGAGACGGCCGGGTCCTCCTGACACCTGGGATCCGTGGCCCGTCTTCGGCGCCAGGGCCAACCACGGCGTGACGTGATTGGGAGTCGGGTCCGCCGGCTGGTGCGATAGCACGAAGAAGGCATCGTGGAAGTCCGGGACCAGCACTGCCACGAGCAGGAACCCGGGCAGGATGGCGGCACGAGCGAGAAGAGCCCTGCTGTGGCGCCAACCCAGGAGCCCGATGAAGACGGGGATGAGCATGACGACGAGAAGTTGCATGGCGAGGGCGGCCCCGAGCAGCCAGCCGGCCGGAGTCCAGCGCTCGTCGAGGACCATGACCAACGCATAGACCACGAACCCGAGTGCAAGAACGTCTTCAGGGTGGCCCCAGATGGCGATGGCCGGCCACATAGCGGCTGCCGCCGCCAATGACAGGGCGCGACGAGATCTTCCGAGGGTTCCCAGTCGACGGGCAAGGGCATCCAAGGCGAACAGCGGGAGAGCGGAGCACGCCAGCGACGACGGGCCCACGAGCAGCCACTCGGTCGGCTTCCCCGGCCCGATGAGCCCGGGAGCCTGCTCGGATAGGTGCAGTGCGGAGCTCAGCATGACCACCGGGGTCAAGAGGAGCTCGAAGCCGGGAAGCGTGACGAGGGCCGAGCGGTAATTGCTGTAGACGAACGAGAGCGATCCCCACCCGATCCAATGAGCGGTACGCACCGTGTACCACATGTCGCCGGGCGTGGCCCAGTAGTCCGAATGGTGCCGGACGACTGTCGGCCACGACAGGCTGTAGGCCATGCCCGTCAACACGACCCCCGCAGTGACGGCCACGAGCCACCATGCGTCGGCCCTAGTACGGGGCCCTGAATCGTCCATCGGGGTGGGGGTTCCTTCGGGGTCTTGACCGAGTGCCGACGCGGCCGGTGCCGGGTACCGCTCGTGCGGCCCCGGCACCGGGATCGGTTCGTCGATCCGTTCGACGTCAGAGGCTGTTGCAGGGGTTTGTGGTGGCCCCGTTGAACGTATTGTTGTTGACCAATACGTTGCCAACGCTGTCGACGCTGATGGTGTAGTTGTTCTGCGAGGGCCACTCTTTCAGCCACGGACCCACTGTCTCATTGACGCCGTTCACCGTGGTGACCGTCGATGTCACGAGTATGGTCGACGCCGCGGTGGCCGACGGGTATGACCCGATCTGCGCCTTGTAGGCCTCGAGGGCAGTCTCCACGCTCTTGGCATCCGCATTGCACGAGGACGCGATGGCGTTCGAGTTGGTGCTGCCTACGGCGAAAACGACGATTGCAGCCAGGATGGCCAGGATGATGATGACGATGAGGAGCTCGATCAGGGTGAATCCACCCTCATTCCGTTTCGTCACCATCCTCTGGAGGATGTTCGGTGTGGACTTGTCGCTCATTTCGTTTCGTTCCCTTCGTTGAATTCTTGTCTTTTCGGAGTGGGACACGACGACTTGGTTGCATCTGATCGGTCTCCCTGACGATGTCGGCATTTCGCCCCCTACCGCAAACGTTCGAATCGCGTCAACCTCCTAGGGGGTGCACTTGCCGGTTCGGTCGAAATGCGGAGTTCATGTGACGTGCACCTGGCGGTAGATCCCATACATGGCGGAGACGAGGGCGATGGCGACGAATCCCACGATGACGCCGACGAAGAGGATCACGGCCGGCTCGAATAGGCTTGTGAAGTGCTTGAGCTTGTAGTCGAGCTCCCGATCGAAGTAGTGGGCCGCGGAGTTGAGCTGGTCGTCGAGAGTTCCGGTGCTTTCGCCGACCAGGAACATGCGACGCGCCGCGATCGGGAACAGGTCTGTCTGAGCGAGTGGAGTCGCCAGCCCTTCGCCTCGAAGCATGCCGTCGCGGGCGGTGCTGAGACCCCGCCGGAAGACGGCGTTGGTCGTGGCGTTTCCCGTCACCTGGAGGGCTTCCGGAAGCGGCACACCGGCCCCGATCATCGAGCACAGGATCCGGCAGAACCGTTCCAGGATGGCGGTGCGGATGACATCGCCGAGGACAGGGACGTGAAGGACCATCACGTCCCTGATCTCGCGGCCTCGTCGGGTGGAGGTGCTGAGGATCGCGGCGAGAACGATCAGGAGCACGATTCCGGCGAAGACGTACCAGTCGGTCACGAAGAAATTCGCGATCGAGATCAGAATACGGGTGGGGAGGGGAAGTTTCGCATGCAGAGAGTTGAAGAACGTCTTGAACCGGG
This sequence comes from uncultured Acidimicrobiales bacterium, assembly GCA_963810195.1. Classification (GTDB taxonomy): domain Bacteria; phylum Actinomycetota; class Acidimicrobiia; order Acidimicrobiales; family UBA8190; genus Chersky-840. The sequence continues at coordinate 240,850 of CAWEMO010000005.1, forward strand.
GAAGGACGAATGACGTGATCACCACGATGGCCGCGATCGACAGCACCAGGACGATCGCGGGGTAGATCAGAGCAGAAGTGATCTTGCGGCGGGCTTCTGTGTCCCGCTCGATGTAGTCGGCCAGTTGGTCGAGGACCGTGTCAAGGTTCCCAGTGAGCTCGGCTGAGCGGAGAATGCCGAGGTAGTAGGGAGGGAATGCCTCGGGATGTGCGTCGGCCGCACTGGCAAAGGTCTCCCCGGCGCGTAGCGCGTCGGACATCTCTGCCAAGATTCGCTGGAAGACCTTGTTGCCGACCTCCTCGGACAGCACCTCGAGAGCTTCGAGTACGGGAATGCCGGCCTTCATGAAGACCGCGAGCTGTCGCGAGAAATGCATCAGCTCCCGGCGGGGGACCTTCTCACGGGTGATCTCGAATTGGAGAACACCCTTCTTCTCGATGACGTCGATCGGCGCCAGGTTGCGCTCGACCAGGGCACGACGGGCCATGCTCGCCGTGACGGCATTCTCGATCCCGGAAACAGTCGAACCTTCCGGGGTGATCGCCCTGAACTTGAACTTCGCCATGGTGATCCCGCCGTCTCAGGCCGTGTAGATGGAGCGGACGACTTCGGAAATGGTGGTCACGTCGTCGGAGATGAGGAGGATCGCTTCATCGCGCAACGTCCGCATCCCCTGGGACACCGCCATGCGTTGGAGCTCTTCTTGTGTGGCCCAACCGACGATCAGCCGTTTGATCTCAGGAGTGATGCGCATGAGCTCGAACACGCCGATCCGGTCCCGGTACCCGGTGCCCGCGCAGAAGTTGCAGCCCTCGCCGTGGAAGAACTGTGTCTTGGGAAGACCTCCGCTCTCGGTATAGAAGGCGAGCTCCTCGTCCTTGGGCTCGTAGGGGGCCTTGCACGTCTGGCACATCCGCCGCACCAGACGCTGGCTCACCACCGCCAGCACCGATGATGCGACGAGGAAGGACTCGATACCCATGTCCAAGAACCGGTGGAGCGCGGCGGCGGAGTCCGTCGCATGAAGCGACGACAACACGAGGTGTCCCGTCAGGGCGGATTGGACGGCGATTCTGGCGGTCTCGACGTCACGGATCTCTCCGACCAGGATGACGTCCGGATCCTGACGCAGGATCGAACGCAGTCCGTTGGCGAAGGAGATGCCGGCCTGCTCGTTGGTCTGGATCTGGTTGATCGAGGGGAACACGTATTCGACGGGGTCCTCGATCGTCATGATGTTCCGGCTGGGGTCGTCGATCTCGGTCAGCGCCGCGTACAGGGTCGTCGTCTTTCCACTGCCTGTCGGGCCTGCGCACAGCACCATGCCGAACGGGGCCCGTATCATGCGCGTGAACACCTCGTGGGTGTCGGTCGGCATTCCCAGGTCTGCCATTCGGAACACCGACCGGCTCTTGTCGAGGATCCGGAGAACGCAGCTCTCGCCCCAGATGGTGGCCACCGTCGACACCCGGATGTCGATCTCGCGGCCGTCGACGGACATCGTGATCTGCCCGTCCTGCGGTCGCCGCCGCTCGACGATGTTCATCTCGGCCATGATCTTCAGGCGGCTCACGAGAGCCGGCGCCATGCTCGTCGGGAGCTCGACCGCGTCGTGCAGGGCCCCGTCGATGCGGAACCTGACCCGGAGTTGCTGCCCCTGAGGCTCGATGTGGATGTCGGACGCCCGGTCGCGCATGGCCTGGGTGATGAGCAGGTTGACGACCTGGACTACGGGTGCGTCCGCAGCGTTGACGGTCTGGACCGTCGCATCGGCGAGCCGTTGCGGGCTGTCGGTGGACTCCTCGAACGCTCGCACGTGCTCCCGGATGTTCCCCAGAGCCCGGTACGCCGTGTCGATCGCCCTCTGTACGTCTGACTTGGGGGCGATGACCAGCCGGACGACTCGTCCGCAGGAGTTGGCGAGGACCTTTGCCAGCTCCGGGGTGGGGTCGGACACCGCGATCGTGATGCCGGTTTCGTCGACCACGATCGGGACCGCCAGGTGGGCTCGAGCGACGCTTTCGGGCAGCACCTCCGTGGCGTCGGGCGAGGGGGCCTGCTGGGATAGGTCGACCATCGGGACGAGCAGCTGGGTGGAAAGGGCCTTGGCCAGATCCCGTTCCCCGATGGCCCCCAGCTCCACCAGGGTCGTTCCGATTCGTTTCCCCGAGGCGGACTGCTGGATGAGTGCGTCGGCCAGCTGCTCATGGTTGATCAGCCGGGACGACACGAGAAGCTCGCCCAGCTGACTTCGAGGAACAGACGTTGCACCGGTCCGAGTCGGCGGCTCGGAGGTGGCTCCCTCACTCGCCGGCGCAGGGTCGGCACCATTGGGCTCTTTGCGCAACTTCATGCCCGCTCCCATCAAGGGTTTCCCGGATTCAAGTTGGGAGCCGAGGGCCCCAACCACAGACACGGGAGGTACGGACGGCCCAACGCCCCGGGCTCACAGTACCCGAGGTGTGAAGCCCCTCTGACCAGGGAGTCTGGGGTCAACGTGGTGCACATCGCGGCACGCATCGAGCTCCGCACCAGAGCCCGAGGAAAGTCACACTCTCGATCCTGACGCGCCTGAAACACCCGGCGCTCTATGGACCCTCAACATTCGGTCAACTGACGCGACACGATGTCGCCTCTGGGCCGGCTGACCAGATAGCCGAGCGCGCGGCGCGCGGCTGCCGGGTCACCTAGCCAGGTCAGGACAGGTAGGCGGACTCCTGTTGCCAGGTGAGACCGACGGAGGGGTCGCCCGAGGTCTCCACGAGCAGCTCCGTCATGCTCGGGTCACCGCTGTACCCGGTTGGGTCCCACCCCGTCCCCATCAGGCACACCTCGCACGACAGCCTCAGGAGGATGTTCTCGCGGTGCCCCCAGCATCCCGTCTGGTTCGACGTCGTGCAGTCGACGTTGGCAGAGCCCGTACCGTCGTCGTACATCCAGAAGTACAGGGCTTCCAGCGGGTTTCCCACCGCACCGGCCCAGTTGGACCCCCATTGCGTGTACAGGAATCCTCCCGGGGGCTCCGGATCGGTGTTGCGGGCCGCGCCCTGGGCGGCGGCCTGGTCGAGGCTCGTGGCCATGGCGGCCAATGGGAGGAGACCCCGGGCGGTGCGCTCCAGGTTCGTCGCCACGAAGATCTGCTGCGCCGGAGACAGCTGGGCCCAATTGGAGGGCAGCACCATGGGGGGGAGCCCCTCGTGGCTCCGGCCGTTGGCGATCGCCTGCAGGGTCGCCCCCACGCATGGCGACGAGTCGTCGTACTGGGTACCCGAGCAACTCGACAGGAAGTCGGGTTGGGGGGCGATGTTGGCGGGGAGCACACCGGGCGCGTCGGCGGCCGGCGCCGTCGACGCCGGAGCGGGCGGGGCGGTTGGGGTCGGCACTGCCGGGGGAGCCGTCGTCGGGGTCGAAGGAGTCGGCGGCACGGTGACCGACGGGATGACCGGGAGCGTCGTCGTCGGCGACGGCGGGGCGGAGTCACCGTCGCGCTGAGCATGGCGGGTGTCGCCGAACGACGTCGCCAAACGGCTGGCCGGCCCGGCACCGGCGGCGGGGCCGGGGTGGACCAAGGTCAGGAGCAGGATGACGACCTCGCCGATGGCGAGGAGGCAGCCGAATCCGAGCCAACTCGGGCCCGTCGTGCCGTGCCCTTGCCTCTGGGGCCCCGAGCTCGTGGCGGTCATCCCGGAGGTATCGGCACCTCAAGGACGACCCCTGAGTCACCCGCTCCGCATGCCGATCCGGACGCCGGTGCTCATTCTCCCAGGCAACAGGCCTTTCCCGGCTGGGGTCGCGTGGCGGGCCCCACCGCCCGCCCAATTCACGCGCCCGGTGAGCCCCCCGCCACTAGGTCGGCATATTCGGGATGTCGCTCGAGATAGGCGGCGACGAACGGGCACACCGGATCGACCTTGAGACCCTGCGCCCCGGCGTCTCCGAGCGCGGTCGATGCCAGCCGACTCCCCACCCCGCGGCCCTCGAACGCGTCGTGGACTTCGGTGTGGACGAGTACCACCACCCCTGGTCGTTTCTCGTAGATGACGAATCCGGCCAGTGCGTCCCCGACATAGGCCTCGTACCGGCTCAGGTCGGGGTTGTCGACCACCCGCACAGACGAACCGGGCTCCGGCATTGGATCTCCCATCGGTGCAATGGCCTGTTCTACCCCGATGCGGACGAGGTGGTGACGCGTGGCGGATTGGGGCACAATCACGTTGGCGGATCCCCGAACGCGCGGATGGAAAGAACTGGCCCCGGCCGACGACGTACCAATGAGGAGCCCCCGTGCTCGACGAGACCGCGCACCAGAGTCTGATCGCCGCCATCGACGTGGCGATCAGCAGGTGCGTGGACGCGTTCAACATCGCGTCCGAAGGTGACGAATACAAGCTGGCCCAGAGCGTCCGCGTCCAGGTGACCGAGCTCAAGGCGCTCAGAGACGCGGCGGCGGCTCTCCCCACGCGGCGGTCCCGGTGGCAGTTCGGACGCTCTCCTCGCGGCGACGCCCGGTCGCGTTGACCCGCACGCCCGGGACGAGATCGGTCATGGCCAGGGTCGTTCTCGTCACGGGGGCGTCGGCCGGCATCGGCCGTGCCTGTGCGGATGGCCTGTGCGAGACAGGGTGGACCGTGGTCGGCGCGAGCCGCCGGGGTTCGACTTCAGGACCGTGGACGGGGCTGGTCATGGACGTCGACAGCGACAAGTCCGTGCGCGCCGGGGTCGCCGGGGTGCTGGCACGACACGGACGGATCGATGCCGTCGTGGCGTCGGCGGGTTGGGGAGTGGCCGGCGCCGTCGAGCACACGACCATCGATGAGGCCAAGGCCCAGGTGGAGACCAACTTCTGGGGTGCGACACGCGTCGTCCAGGCCGTGCTGCCCGCCATGCGCGCCCAAGGCGGTGGCCGCATCGTGCTCATCAGCTCCATCGGGGGTGTGGTCGCCATTCCATTTCAGGCCTTCTACAGCGCCAGCAAGTTCGCGCTCGAGGGATTGGGCGAGGCATTGGCGTACGAAGTGGCTCCTTTCGGGATCGACGTCACGCTCGTCGAGCCCGGCAATATTCGAACGGACTTCACCACCAACAGGAAGATGGCGGCGCGGTCGACCGATGACGACGTCTACAAATCGGCACTCGACACCGCGGTGGGTGTGATGGAGCGGGACGAGGTGAACGGAGCGGCTCCCGACAGCGTCGCGGCTGTGGTGCTCAAGGTCCTCGATTCCCGACGCCCACCACGCCGGGTGTCGGTCGGCAAGTCCGGTGAGCGCATCGGCATTCTCGCCAAGCGACTGCTCCCGCACCGCATATTCGAGTCCGCCGCCAAGAGCAGCCTGGGTGTGAAGTAGCCATCGCCCGGGTGGCGGAGGGCTCGGCCCTCCGGGTCAGCCGTCGAGAAGAGCGTCGATGGTGCCGTTGGCAGCGTCAGCAGCGTTGCCCAGATGGGGGAGCCCGTACCGGTCCTCGATCGAGCGGAGGATGCCGAAGGTGTCCACGGGCATGGCGTCCTGTTGCGGGTCGGCCTTCAGCGCACTGGACACCACGATCGTCGGCACGCGTCCTCCGGATCCCCCGTTGAGACCGGAGGAGTCCGAGCCCAGGGCTTCGTCCCACTCGATGATGATCTGCCCACCGGTCCGGTACCAGCTGGTGGCCTGCACCGAAGGGATGAAACGGGCCAGGAACGCCTCGGTGTCGGCCAACTGCTGCGCGGTCGTGTTGACCGGCACCCCCGTGTGTCCGTCGTCGGTCAGGTTCGGCGTGTACCAGACGAAGTCCGGGGGGTTCGCGGCGTCGAGGTCGCCGGTCATGGTCGAGGCGTCGGCGACGGCGATCTTGTCATTGGGGAAGTACTCCCACGGGTTGTGCCTGACGGCGTACAGGCCGGCGTCGGCGGTGGGATCGGCAGGCAGGTTCTCCGCATACGCCTTCTCACTGAATCCCGCCGCTGCGAGCTGGTCGGCCAGAGTGGGCACGTTGGGGAAGTTGCCCGAGGACGGTGGTTGGTCCTGTGTGACGCCCTGGTTCGAGCCCGAGACGATGGCCAGGTAGTTGGGGAGGCTCGGATGGGCGAAGGCGTAGGACCTGGTGGCTGATCCGTAGTCAGTGGCCAAACTCGTGACGTAGGGCAGGGCGGAGTTGCCGATGATGTCGAGGGCCCCCTCGTTCTCCATCATCACGACCATGACGTGCGGAGCGGCCGAGGTGTGCGAGGGGGCGGAGGTGTTGGTGCTCGACGTGGTGGCGCGGCTCGAAGTACTGGAACTGCTCGAGCCGTTGGGCGAGTGCTGTGCGGAAGGTGCTCCCGACGCCCCGCAGCCTGCCGACAGAGCGCTCAGGCCCGACAGTGCCATGGCGGTGAGGACCAGCGTTCCGCCGCGGCGCGAGCGCAGCCCTGTCCGTGGCCCGTTGGTCGTCACTCGGATCAGCCGAAGTCCACCTTGAATTCCGCCAGGGCTTTGGGGAAGGTGCCGTCGAGGAGGTTGTTCCGATACGTGGCGGAGGAGTCGTAGGCAAACAGATTGGCGAACGCGACCTGGTTGTTCACGAACCAGTAGGCCATGTTGTCGATGAAGGTGGGGTCGTCCCCGAGGCCATGTCCGTCGGTGCGGAATTCGTCGGACCACTCGGGGATGGCGATGGGTTCGTTGTGCTCAGCGGCGAAGGCACCCAGCCAGTTCAGTCCCCACTGCTGGATCAGTTGATGCAGCCAGGCCGCGCTGGGAGTGAACGGGCTTCCCCAGAAGTTGTCGTAGACGTCGGTCCCGACGTAGTCGACATAGGCGTTGCCGGGATAGGCCTGATCGGGGCTATAGGTCGTGGGGCTCGGGGCGTTGGGGTTCCACAGGAACTTGAAGTGGGCACCGGGCACGGCGCGCATGGTGGTGACGATCTGGCGCCAGAAGGCCACGAAGTTGGCGGCGTCGCCCGAGGTGGCGACGGACCACTTGAACCAGGTCCCGTTGAACTCCCACCCGAGACGCAAGATGGCGTCGGGCTCTTTGTCGCTCACGAGGGTCTGCCCGAGAGCGCTGAAGTACTGGTTGTAGGCACCGGTGGCTCCCTGGGCCAAGGTGCCCACACCGGGGAGGATGGGCACGCCGATGACGAGGCGATACGGCGAGGAACTCCAGGCCTTGATGTTCGAGGCAGCATCCAAGCCGGCCCAGCCGTCGGACTTGTCGAGATAGTCGGTGGCGTAGGTCATGTGCGTCCCCGTGGCCGCGGCCAGACTGGCGACTCCGCCTGGATCGCCTTCGCCGGCGTATGCCCCAAGTGGAATTCCGCGCGCCACGCCATCACCGGAGCCAGACGACGAGCCTTGCCCTTGACCTCCCTGAGGTGCCGTCGTGCTGTTCGACGCCGTGGTGCTCGTGGGGGTGGTTCCTGTTGTCGCCCCGGGCTCGTTGAGCAGCGTCTTCTGCAGGGCCGAAGCGTTGGAGTCCCGTGATGTCACCAGGTACGTGATCGAGCCGACGAGCACGACGACCGCCCCCAGGACGGCCCATGACCAACGCACCCGTCGTTGTGGACGGCTTCTTCGCCCCGCAAGAGGAGAGGGCGGCCACTGCCGCTCGACCTCCCGAGGCGGCGCGACCTCCCGAGGCGGCGCGACCTTTCGAGGCGGCGCGACCTTTCGAGAGGACACGACGATGTCCACGAGAGGGTCGGCCCTCCGCGGAGGCTCGGCCCTGCGACGTTGCTCGGCACCGCGGATCGCATGGCGGCCATGGCTGGCACGGAGCCAGACCGGAAGGACCAGCCTTCCCGTGAGGAGACCCGAACGCCGGTGTCGGGAACCTTTCCCCGGGCTCACGCGCACGCCCCGACCCATGAGCTGCACGCCAAAGCCGACATGACCATTGCCCTTCTCAGTGCTGTGCGTGCCTCGCGCTCGTGGGTGTCAGTGCCCTTACGTGACCCACGAGCCCGTCCTGGTGGCCGCAGCCAGGGATCCCACTTTAGGGGAGGTCATGCCGCTGCGGAAGGCGGCAGCAGTCTCGCCAGGGCTTTCGTAGTAGCATTGGTGGCACCCCCCCTTGGGAGTGACGCCTCGTTTGGGCAGGACGCCGTGTTCTGGTTGTCGCCCCGTGCAGGCTGGACGCCTCTTCTAGGCACCATCGAAGGAGTGCGTCATGCCAGTTGCCCCTTTCCACCCACCTCTGACGCTCATGGCGCCACAGCCGTGCGAAGTCGAAGCGGACGAGGACGGAAACGACCGCGGCGACCCCGTCACGAGGTGCGGTCGCTGTCGCCTCAACTTCGTTCGGCATCCGTCGATCAGTCCCGATGACTCGGCCAAGTGGTGGTTGTGCTCTCCATGTCGAAGCCGGTTGCTCGGCGACGACACAAAGACGAGTGCACGGTGGACGTCGTGAGGTACACCCAGGCTCCGGTCGGTTGGTGGCAGGACTCCAAAGGGTTGATGCAACCGCCAGGGTCTTACCTCTCGCCGTCGCTACGCGTCGCGCAAGACGACCCGTCTTTGGCCGATGGCAGTTCTTCCAAAGCCTCCACGCGGCGATGGTTCAAGCATGGGACCGCAAGCGGCGCGCGACGACGGCCATAGCTGCGGAGAAGACTAGGGAATCGGGTTTCGGGCCTAAGTCAGGCAGCTGCTCGCCTCAAGATGCCGAGCAGCGACTCCGTGACCAGTGCGTTCGTGATCTCGGCCACCGTCCACGCGCCGACGGGGCCCGACGTTCCACGACCCTTCCACATGTCTCCCTCGAAGACGTTCACCTGCTGTCGGGCGATGTCGTAGTCCAGCTGGAGGTAGGGATGCTGGTCGCCGCGGGGACGGCCGATGAGTTCTCCGGAGAGAGACATCCAAAGTCTGACGCGTGGCGCGACACCCGCCCCTTGGATACCCTCACGCTCCTCGAGGAGTCCACCCCCACCGTTCTTGCGCAGGCGCTTCAGGAACTCCCACATCGCCGGCAGGATCTGTCGCTCGCACACGTCTGAGAACTCCGCACCGAGGCGCGCCCGTTCCGTGCTCTCGTCGGACTGTCTCTGGGCCGCTCCGCGTATACGTCGCGATCGCATCTCGAAGATGTGGTCGACCTCGCTCAACGCCTCCGTCGAGGCTGATTCGGCCTCGACGCTCCCTGGGGAATATCGGGAAAAGGGGGAGGTCTCCGCACTCCGGTGTGACGTGGGGAAGTTGAGGATCTTGCCTTCCGGGTCGGGTCCCATCGTGGACCGCCGATCTTCCCCCCGTCAGCGGGGGTGCTATAGCTCGAGATGAGCTACCTCGACGCTACACCTGATGGCGACGCCAACCTCCCTCGTGGCGCGTTCGTGCCCGAAACGGCAAGGGGCGTTGACAGCCACTCAACCCACACTTACCGTGTGCCCGTCGGCCTGTGACACAGGTCGGGCGAGTTGAGCGGAGGCGCCATGACCTTGGCTTGCCCAACGCGGTCACCCGTTCGAACCCCGGTGCGAACCTCGGTCGCCGTTCTGTTGGGAAGCCTCGTCCTGGTCGGTGTGGGCGTCCTCGTCGTGGGTGGGCCCGTGTCCGCGAGCGACCATGTCATCGCGGTAACCAGTTCCTCGGTCACCTGCACCCAAGTGTCGGGACTGGCGAGATTCGATCCCCGTCTGCGCTCTCCGGGCACTACCGGTGGCCCGGAGACGATCCATGTCGACCTCGCATTCAACGGCTGCAGCTCTCCGGCCCTCCCGCCTCCCATCACGATCAGCGAGGAGCTCCAAGGAGCGCTGGTTGCCGACACGGGGACCAGCTGTTCCACGAGCCTCGGGGACGGGCCGTACGTGTCAGCGGGAACGCTCAGCGCGAGGTGGAAGACCCATGGCGCCAAGATCGCGCCCACGAGCCTCTTCATGCCCCAGAGGGTCCGTCCCACGATGGTCCAGCGCACCACCGGTGCACGACAAGGCATGAAGGTGGGCTCGCCCGGTTCACCCCGGCCCAGGATCGTCGGTGACTTCGCCGGCGCCAACGCGGGCAGGACCTCGTCCTTCAAGCTCCTCTGGAAGCGGTCGGCGGCCACCTGCTCGACCGGATTGCGCTACCTGCTTGGGCTCAAGTGGTGATCGCGACATCTCCCGACCTGGAGGTGTCAGATGGAAACCCGAGGACGGAAGCGCCGCTCTAGTCAGTCCGATCTCGATGCGGCGGTCGAGGCAGTGGTCGTCGGGGCGAGCTATCGGAGTGCCGCGGCGTTGACGGGGGTTCCTCCCTCGACGGTGAGGGACTACGTCTTGCGGTGGGGCTTCGTGCGACGGCGCGTTCCCCGGGGCGGCCCCAAGCGGGTCGTTCACGGGGAGAAGGCATCCACCTTCAGAGCGGGCCTGGACGACGAGCGTGGGGCCATGACACGCGAACGCAATCGGCGCCCCGGCTCGCTGAGTGCCTCCGAGCGCGAGGAGATCAGGGTCGGCATCGAGGTCGGAGCCTCCGACGAAGCCATCGCCGCCCGCATCGGCCGGCACCGCTCGACTATCTGGCGTGAGATCGCGGCCAACGGCGGGCGGGGACGCTACCGGGCAGCGGCGGCCGAAGAGCGAGCGGCTCGAGTTGCCCGACGGCCCAAGAACCCCTGGACCGAGGAACGCCCCTGGCTGTGGGAGGAGGTCCAGGGACTGTTGCGCACCAAGAAATGGTCGCCCGAGCAGATTGCCCACCGGTTCCGCAAGGAGCACCCCGACCAGCCAGAGTGGTGGGTGTCTCACGAGGCCATCTACCAGGCGGTGTTCATCCAGGCGAAGGGCGAGCTGCGAAAGGAGCTCACGGCGTGCTTGCGCTCGGGCCGGGCTCGGAGACGTCCTCGCTCGCGGGCCTCCTCTGGACGAAGCGCGATCTACGGGATGGTCAACATCTCCGAACGTCCCCCGGAGGTCGAAGACCGAGCCGTGCCGGGCCACTGGGAGGGTGACTTGATCATCGGGGAGAGCGGCGCCAGCGCGGTGGCGACATTGGTGGAGCGCACCACCCGCATGGGCATGCTGATCAAGCTCGACAACCGCACCGCTGAGCACGTCGCCTCGGCGGTGGCAGACAACATCGTGCATCTACCCGACCACCTCGCCAAGTCCCTCACCTGGGATCAGGGGATCGAGATGGCAACGCACGCCGCGTTCAAGGTTGCCACCGGCGTCCCGGTCTACTTCTGCGACCCCCATTCGCCCTGGCAGCGCGGGAGCAACGAGAACTGGAACGGCCTCGTCCGTCAGTTCCTACCAAAGGGCACCGACCTATCGGTCCACTCCCAGGAAGACCTTGACGCCATCGCCGCCCTGCTCAATGAGCGTCCGCGCAAGACCCTCGCATGGGAGACTCCAGCGGAACGATTCAACAGACTTGTCGCGGTCACCGCTTGAATCCGCCCCTGCCGATCATCTCGGGCACGCTCACGTTCTCCTGACCGGGGGGCGCCCCCGCGGGTCGGGGGGGGTATCGACCACCCGGGCGCGGCCGGGCCTCATGATGAGTGGGCCTTCGCCGGGCGGGCTCACCAGACCTTGCATCGACGCGGGCACGGTGGATGTGGCGCTGCGGGGTCTGACCCGCCCCCGATTCGGTGTGGAGGAACGTGTTGAGGCCAACCGAACCTTGTCGGGCGGCACTCCGAGCCCCTGTCCTCGGGTGGGGTCCCCGCCGGGCCGTCGCCGCGGGAGGGCTCTGTTTGTTGGCCATCACGGTGTTGCTCGTCCTCCCCGTGGTGGGGGGGAACCCGTCCAGCGTGGCCGGCGCAGCCACGCCTCCCACCGTCTCCGGCGTCAGCCCCACGTCGGGCCCCGCCGCCGGGGGCACCTCGGTCACCGTCACCGGCGCCAACTTCACCGGGGCCACGGCCGTGGACTTCGGCGCCACGGCCGCCACCGGTTTCTCCGTGACGGACAGTTCCTCTCTTACAGCAACTGTTCCACCACTGACCGTGCTCAGTTCCACGGAGACCACCACCGTGGACGTGACCGTGACCTCACCCATGGGGACGAGTGCGACGAGCACGGCAGACCAGTACACGTACACCTACTCGAGCGGAGGGTTCTCCACGACGATCTCGGCCAGCTCCAACACGCCCGGCACCGGACAGCACGTCACGCTGACCGCCACGGCCAACCAGGCGCCGTCGAGCCCCGAGACGCTCTCGATCATGGACGAGACGCCCCGTCCCGCCCACGTCATGGTGATCATGATGGAGAACGAGTCGGCCGGCGGGGTCATCGGCAACAGCTCGTTGCCGTACATCAACGACACCCTGGCTGCGGACTACCCGCAGCTGACGCAGAACTACGCCGTGGCGCACCCGAGCCTCCCGAACTACCTCGAGCTGCTGTCGGGTTCGACCCAGGGCGTGACGACCGACTGCAACGCGGGCACCGGGTGCGAAGGGACCGCCAATCTCGCCAATCAGCTCGACAGCGCCGGGATCAGCTGGTCGGGCTACATGGAGAACATCCCCTCGGCCGGCTACTCGGGGACGGACACCGGTTGTCAAGACGGCTACGGCGATCCGCTCTACGAGCAGCACCACAACCCGTTCGCGTACTTCCCCGATCTGTCGGGCGACCTGGCCACCCATGTGAAGCCCCTTTCGAGCATGGTCTCGGACCTCAACAGTCCCGATCCGCCGGCATTCGTCTGGGCTACGCCCAACATGCTCGACGACATGCACGACGGTCCCCTCTCGACCGGCGACACCTGGCTGTCCCAAGAGATCCCGGCCATCCAGGCCACGCAGTGGTACCAGCAGGGCGGCCAGATCATCCTGACCTTCGATGAAGGGGCCGACTCCGACACGTCCGGCATCGGCGGTGGCGCGGGGGGCCACATCCCCGGCTTCCTCATCAGCCAGGCTCTCCAGGGCACGCCGAACTACTCGACTCCGGTGGACCAGGCAGGGATCCTGCGTTCCATCGAGCAGGTGTACGGGGTTTCCCTCCTGAACGACGCCACCGACAGCGCCCACGGGAGCCTGGGATCGGAGCTCACCCCCGGCAACCCTGCCGGCTCGGTGGTGGCGTCGTCCACCGGGAGCACGAACCTCGCCGTGAACGTAAGCCAGTGGGCGGCGTCGAGCGAGCGATTCGTGGCCCGGATCGACGAGGGGGGAAGTGCTCCGATCTCCGCGGTCTCCGTCCCCTCGGTGGTGACCTGGTCGGGCCTGGACACTTCGGTCAGCCCGGTGGTCACCGGGGTCTGTCCGTTCTCGACCACTTCTGGTGGCACTTCGGTGGCGATCACGGGGAGCAACCTCGCAGGAGCTACGGCCGTCGATTTCGGTGCTGCGCCGGCCACCACCTACGCCGTGGACAGCGCCACCACCATCACCGCGACGGCTCCCGCAGAGTCCGCAGGCACCGTCGACGTCGAGGTCACGAGCCCCGGTGGAACGAGCGTCACTGGACCCGAGGACCATTTCACCTACTACGCGACGCCGACGGTCACGGGCGTGTCGCCTTCCGTGGGGTCCACGTCCGGAGGCACCTCGGTCACCCTCACGGGCACCAATTTCACCGGTGCCACGGCCGTCTACTTCGGTACCGCGGCCGCCTCGGCCTTCACGGTGGTGAGCCCCACCTCCATGACCGCGACAGCGCCGGCCGGGGTGGCCGGAACCGTGGACATCACGGTCACCACTCCGGGGGGCACGAGCGCCGAGAGCAGCGCCGACCGGTACACCTACACCGGGTCCTCGGGAACCATCACGGCGGTCGGCACGTTGGCTTCGAACGCGGCGACGGGGGTCGCGACCCTTTCTGTGTCACCGCAGCATGCCGGGGACCTGCTCATCCTGGCGGTCAAAGCCGACTCCACGAGCATTACGGTGTTATCGGTCTCCGGCGGCGGGGTGACGACGTGGTCGCGCGCCGAAGGCCCCTACACGGGATACGGCGGCCACGACCTCGAGATCTGGTCCGGCACCGTGGCTTCGGTAGGGACCTCGACGATCACCGTGGTGTTCTCGGGCAGCGTGAGCGCCGTCTATACCGGGCTTGCGGCCGAGGAATTCGCGGGTCCGGCGGCCGGGACGGTATGGGGGATCGACACCGGCGCGGGGATCCCCAACGCGTCGTCGACGACGGTCACGTTCCCGGCCCTGGCACCGGCAGGGGCCGGAGAGCTGTACTTCGGCTACGCCACCGTGGCGAACAGCGGATCGGCCGGCTCCACTTCGGGCGTCAGCTACGCCACCACATCCGACGATGACGTGGTCGCCTACGACACCGACGTCGGCGGAGCCCTGCAACCCACGGCCCTCCAGAGCCCAGGCGGGGTCTCCGGCGCCCTGGCCCTCCTCGTCACGGCGTCGACCCCCTCACCGACGACTCCCACCGTCACCGGGGTGAGCCCCACTTCGGGCCCTGCCGCCGGGGGGACCTCGGTCACCGTCACCGGCACGAACTTCACCGGGGCCACGGCCGTGACCTTCGGGACCGCCCCCGCGGTCAGCTTCACCGTCACCAGCGACACCACCATCACCGCCACGGCGCCTGCTGGTACGGCGCACGCCGTGGATGTGACGGTGACGAGCGCCGGGGGGACGAGCGCCACCAGCTCGAGTGACCTCTTCACCTGCTTCGTGACGCCGACGGTCACGAGCGTCTCGCCCACCTTTGGACCGACCACCGGGGGGACGACGGTCACCATCACCGGCACCACGTTCACCGGGGTTACCGCCGTGGACTTCGGACCTGTGCCCGCCTCGTCGTTCACCGTGAACAGCGCCACCCAGATCACCGCCACCTCTCCGAGCGAGTCGCCGGTCACCGTCGACGTCACGGTGACCAACCCCGGCGGGACGAGTCCCCTCAGTGCCGCGGACCGGTTCTCCTATTTCGCGACGCCGGCTGTCACGAGCGTCTCGCCCGCCTCGGGCTACACCACAGGAGGGACCCCGGTCACCATCACCGGTACCGGCTTCACCGGGGCGAGCGCGCTGCGTTTCGGCACGGCGACGGCCGCGTTCACCGTAACCAGCGACACGCAGATCGTCGCCACGTCCCCGTCGGAGACTTCGGGAACGGTGGACGTCTCTGTGACCAATCCCGTCGCCACCTCGGTCGTCTCGCCGTCGGACCGGTTCAGCTTCACCGTCGTGCCGGCCCCCGCGGTGAGCGCCGTGAGCCCGAGCTCGGGTCCTCTCACCGGCGGGACCTCAACCACGATCAGCGGGACCAACTTCGTCCAGGTGAGCGGGGTGTCCTTCGGACCTGTGCCCGCCTCGTCGTTCACCGTGAACAGCGCCACCCAGATCACCGCCGTCTCCCCGGCGGGCACCACGGGAACCGTCGACGTCACTGTCACCAACCCCGGCGGGACGAGCGCGGTGGTCGGAGGCGACCGATTCACCTATGCGGGGTCGGGCTACTGGATGGTGGGCGACGACGGCAGCGTCTTCGCGTTCGGGGGGGCACCCTACGAGGGATCGCTGCCCGGGCTCGGGGTCCGCGTGAGCAACATCGTCTCCCTGGTGCCTACGGCCGACAGCAGGGGCTACTGGATGATCGGATCCGACGGGGGGGTGTTCGCCTTCGGCGACGCCGGATTCGTGGGCTCGCTGCCCAGCCTCGGCGTCCACGTGCACGACATCGTGGGAGTGGTGCCGACACGCGACGGCAGGGGCTACTGGATGATCGGATCCGACGGTGGGGTGTTTGCCTTCGGCGATGCCGGCTTCGTGGGATCGCTGCCCGGGCTCGGCGTCCACGTCGCCGACATCGTGGCGGTGGTCCCCACCGGCTCGGGCGACGGCTACTGGATGATCGGATCCGACGGTGGGGTGTTCGCCTTCGGCGACGCCGGCTTCGTGGGATCGCTGCCCGGGCTCGGCGTGCAGGTGCACAACATCGTGGGAGCGGTACCCACCTCCGACAGCAGGGGGTACTGGATGGTGGGCGACGACGGTGGGGTGTTCGCCTTCGGCGACGCCGGCTTCGTCGGATCGCTGCCGGGCCTCGGGGTCCACGTGAGCGACGTCGTGGGAGTGGTTGCCACCCACGACGGCAGGGGATACTGGATGGTCGGGTCAGACGGTGGGGTGTTCGCCTTCGGCGACGCCGGCTTCGTGGGCTCGGTCCCCGGTCTCGGCCTTCACGTCAACGACATCGTGGCCTTCGCCCGCCAGTAGTGTCGTGGTCGTCATCTTTGGTCGGTGACACCTCGGTCTGCTCGATCGACACCTGGGGGGCCCGGTGAGTCCGAATCGACGACAGTTCCTCGGTGGGGGGTTGGTCGGCGCATCGATGCTGCTCGGCGGCTGTAGCGCGCGCTCGTCGGGATCAAGTGCCTCGAGCACCACGACGGCGCCAAGAGCCCTACGACAACCCGGCTCCAGGCCTTTCCCCGATCTCCCCGTCGGGACCGATCAAGTACCGAAGATCGAGCACATCGTGGTCGTGATGATGGAGAACCACTCGTTCGACAACATCGTGGGGCTCATCGGTCGCGGGGACGGGTTCACGCTCGGGCCCGACCACCGACCGACGGCCAAGAACCCCGATGGACACGGCAACTCCGTGCATGCCTTTCACATGCCGACCGAGTGCCAGACCAAGGGTGTCGGCAACGACTGGCGTGTCACCCACGAGGCGTACGACAACGGCACGTGTCAGGGATTCGTGACCAGCACCACGGCGGAGGCGATGGGGTACTTCACGAGCGGGGACCTCCCCTTCACCTGCGGGATGGCCAAGACCTTTCCGATCGCGGATCGCTATTTCTGCTCGGCGATGGCCCAGACGTACCCGAATCGCCGGTATCTGATGGCGGGCACCTCGCTCGGTCTCATCGACGACACCTTCCCTTCGGCCCTGCCACCCAACGGCGTGATCTTCCAGCAATTCAACGAGCACGGCATCACCTGGAAGGACTACTACACGACGCTGCCCACCATCGGGATCTTCCTACCGCTTCTCGAGGACCACACCCTGACGCCGGGTCTGGCCTCGATCAACGAGTTCTTCACCGACGCCGCAGCCGGAACGCTCCCGGCGTTCAGCCTGGTGGAGCCCAACTACGAGACCCAGTCCGAAGAGGATCCCCAAGACGTCCAGTTCGGAGATCGATTCATGGGTCAGGTCGTCAATGCCGTGACGTCGAGTCCCAATTGGGCTTCCACCATGCTGATCTGGACCTATGACGAGCATGGCGGCTACTACGACCATGTACCTCCGCCGCCTGCGGTACCTCCGGACGATGTCCCGCCGGCCCTGAAGCCTGGCGATCCGCCCGGTGGCTTCGATCGCTACGGGTTCCGGGTCCCGTCCGGGGTGGTCAGTCCGTACGCCAAGGAGAACTTCGTGTCTCACACGATCTACGACCACACTTCGATCCTCAAGACCGTCGAGGAGAAGTGGAACCTCCCTGCGCTCACCCGCCGTGATGCCAATGCCAACAGCCTCTTTG
The DNA here is from genome assembly GCA_963810195.1 of uncultured Acidimicrobiales bacterium. GTDB lineage: Bacteria > Actinomycetota > Acidimicrobiia > Acidimicrobiales > UBA8190 > Chersky-840. The sequence continues at coordinate 258,230 of CAWEMO010000005.1, forward strand.
ACATGCTGGATCTCGACAAGAAACCGGCGTTCTCGAAGCCGCCGCGCCTCCCCGCCGCGGCGAACCCGACCCCGAAGGCAGGTTGTCTCACCACCGGGGCCGGCGTCATCCCGCCGCCATCGGCGGTCACCAAGGCCTGACCGAACCCCGAGCTGCGCTCCGGAACAAGGTGGTGCGGCCCTGACCTGCCGATCCCCGAGGCAGACCGAGGCGCACCGTTGGCGTTGACATATTCTGATATGGGAATATGATGTCCGGGTGGCACGGGCGGCGACGACGGCAGATGCGTTCAATGCGGTGGCCGAACCCCGACGACGGCAGATCCTGGACGTCCTGTCGGGCGGGGAACGCCCGGTGAACGAGCTGGTCGCCGCGCTCGACCTGGCGCAGCCACAAGTGTCCAAACACCTCCGGGTGCTCAGGGAGGTGGGGCTGGTGGACGTGCGAGACGAAGGTCGCCAGCGCATGTACCGGGTCAACGGCCGCCCCCTCAGGCTCATCCACGACTGGGTGAGGAACTACGAGGAGTCGTGGTCGCAACGCTTCGATCGTCTGGATGTCGTGTTGGAGGAACTCTTGGAATCGGAGAACGAAGATGACGAATAGCGGTTTGGCCGTGGTGACACTCCCGACGGACACACAGATCCTGATCACGCGGCTCTTCGATGCACCCAAGCACCTGGTCTTCAAGGCATGGACAACGCCCGAGCTCATCAAGCGGTGGTGGGGTGGAGACCGCGGCGAGGTCACGATCGCCGAAGTCGACCTGCGGGTCGGCGGCACCTGGCGATATGTGATGACGGCGAACGGGGGGTTCGAGGTCGCTTTTCACGGTGAATACCGGGAGGTCGTCCCCGATGAGCGCGTCGTTTCGACTCAGGTCTACGAAGCCATCCCGGACGTGGAAGCGGTGGTCACCAACACCTTCACCGAGAAGGACGGACGCACGACGCTCGCCATGCTCGTGCAACATCCGAGTCAGGAGTCCCGTGACGGGCACATCCACTCGGGCATGGAGGAAGGCATGAACGAGTCGATGGACCACCTCCAGGGGGTCTTGGATTCGCTTCGTTGACCTGATGTGCGGATCGCCGAGATTGGAGGAAGACGGTGACGCGGAAGCGTCCACCCGGTGCCGGCATCGATCGAGGCAACGGCACCGGGTGGCGGCACGAACGCGCGGTCCTGCGCTTGTCAGAGCCCCCTGGAGGCCATCGAGGACTCGACGAACTTGGCCATCTCGGCCTCGCCCGTCGGATCCGGGTGAACCGAGATCCCACCGTTGGTTGCAATGATCGGGTTGACCCACCGTACGCTCGATGACTTACAGGCGTCGTGGCCGATCGATGGCGTGAACGTGTCCACGTAGGTAGCGCCGTTTGCCGACGCCTCCGACTGCAACATCGAGTTGAGGTCCTTCTCGACGCCGTTCAGGTACGAAGTGTCCCCGGTCGTGAGTGGCATCGTCGGATAGCAGTTCCCGCTCTGGGGCAGGATGTCCGGGTAGCCGACGACGAAGACCTGCGCGCTCGGTGAATGCGAGTGAATGCCCTGGATGACCGCCCCGATCGTGGAGGAATCACTCGTCACGTCGTTTGCCCACGTGTTCCCGAACACCGCCTTGCAGGGCGATCCGATGTTCAGGAAGTCCACGATATCGAGGACGCCACACGAGACGAGGGCGTCCAAGAAGAGGCCATTGTCATTGCCGCCGATTCCCACGGTGACGACGTTCGTTGAGGACGACAGAGCGTTGAACTGCGGTCCGACCCCCGGATACTGCGATGTCGTCATGTTCGAGGAGGTCGCTCCCGAACAGCTGACATCATCGAGGCTCCAACCGTTGGCGGAGGACACGAGGTGGGGGTAGTTCTCTGACGTCTGAAGGCAGAGAAGCGATGCCGTCGATGACAACGGCAAGATGCCAGCACCTGCGGTGTAGGAGTCGCCAAGGGCGACGTAGTTGAGCGTTTGGGCGTTCGCCGCTACCGATCCCGTCGTGCTCAACGTAAGCACGAGACCCGCCAGGGCGAGGATCAATGCTGGGCGCAGCGTTGTCCGACGCCCTGCGACGTGCGACCGCGTACGAGTCACCAGGTTCACAGAGATCCCCCTCCTTGTCGTGGGTCATGGCTTGACAGCCATTCCGACCCGGTCGTTCACCAGATCGTTCGAACCTCGCGGACGACGATCAGAGCGCATTAGATCACCATCTGTGGTCGGTCGCAATGACACATTGGACATCGCGTGTTGCCGTCTCGGATCCTGAATCAGCCGAAAACCTGTCGTGCATCAGCCGATACTGCGTCTCACATCAGCCGTTACCGTGTTCCACATCAGGCGTTACTGAATGTCCCAGGTCAGGCGTGACAGCACAGTGCGTGGGTGGGCCGCCCGGGGCTCGAACCCGGCACCTTGGGATTAAAAGTCCCCTGCTCTACCCGATGAGCTAGCGGCCCGGGACTGCAGACAACGTTCGAGAGAACGCGCGAGAGAATACTCGGCACCACCCGGGCACCAAGTACGGTCCGAAGGGAGTTGCCTGGCGCACGGAGGCGGCGTGGTGCTGTTGGCCGGACCGCGCCATTGTGGCGAGAGCCCAGGGTGGCCAGCACCTGTCGGCCGCTGTACTGAGAGCGCTTACGAACCTGGTCAGAGCGTCGTGCAACCGTGGCTCGATGAGCCATCCAGGGCGACCCTGAGCTGGGAGGCACCGGTGACCACGGAATCCGCTCTCGGGCCGCCGTAACTGCAATTTGCGGTTACAACCTGTATCCGAGTGTCGCCGCGCTGGAAGTGCCGATCCTGCTCTCACAAGCTCGGACGGAGGAACGCTCGCAAATCGCGGCACCGAGGCGATCCCGAGCGCTTCGCCCTGTCGGCAGCTGGGTCTACCCCAAGGAGCAGCTGGCATGAGCGCGCACGAATCATGGGGCGGTCGCTCCAGGGTCTTGAGAGGTTCAATCAGTGCCCAAAATTCTGACGGTCGCGAGCCACGGCTCGGGCGATGCGCCGTGCGTGGATTGGACCAACGCGAATCTGACCACTGAACGGAGCCCACATGCCGCAGAAGTAGCGGCGTTGTGCCAGCGGATGCTCGGGAGCGCCTGAATCGCAGATCGGCACGCCGTCAGCCTGCAATACGCCCAAATGACCGAACAGTGGCTCCAAACCTCGTCGGTAGCCCGTCGCGCAGATCACAGAATGGGGCCGAAAGCCTTCCACGAGTGTAAGCCAGCAAATGGATGCGACGGGAGAGCGCGTCTCCGGGCGCCCCGACCGCAAACGTCGTTTCATTGCGATCCTGAGCGATTTGGGCGGACGGCGCCTCGCGCTGCCCAGAGCGGCAGCCGGGAGTTGCGAGTGCTGCGCAGGACGTACGGGGCGACGCCGGAGCGTCGATGTCAGAGATGCGCTCTTGCAGCGACCAGATCACCGACTCGGTACCCACTTCGGAACGCGGCCCCCAGACTGTGATCCACGCCGAACGGCAGATCTGGGTCGCCGCAATCAGCCGGTTACTTTCCGAGCTGCGGCGTAAGTCCGTCCACGTGCATCGCGTAGTACTCGTTGTTCGCCCATGGTCCGACCGCGCCTTCAACCACCTCACGCACAGCGTCGACCGATTCGCCTTCCCAGATGCAGATGCCGAGGGCGTGATCGTCGGTAGCCGCATGAATTGGCAACGCAACATGGGAAGGAAGCCCAGCTTCGAGTGCCTTGGTCTCGGCGGCCTGAAAACCTTCGGGATCGTGAATTCTGTGGATGACTGTCACAAACACGGGTTTACCGTCCATTCATCGGGGTGACTGCGCGGAAGTGCGGCCCCATTGCTAGCACACCCGCCAATGGCGCGCTCAGGTGCGTCCGAGCACCACCACGTTGCTGGCCGGCGCGCACGGCAAGGGTGGAACCGATAATGGCGGTACGGAGAAGTCCCACAGGGTCATCCAAGTCCTGGGCCCCTGCCATGGCCTCCGCGTAGTCCGCCAGTTCTGTGGCGAGCGTAGAAAGGGGCCATGACGGCCGCGCCGCACCTGGGCACGACATCGACAAAGATAGCGCGATCGCTCAGGCGACGAGCAATCGCTTTGGCTTCGTCGGCCAGGGCCAGGCGACGTTTGAATGGCTGTGGTAGATGCGCTCGCTGCACAACGTGGCGAGAAGACGCGTAGGCGACGACCGGAATGGCCTGCCGAGGCCAGTACCGCCGGGTCCGTTGCGCGAGAACCCGACAACCGCGCCCGCCGCCAGGACCGGTGCCTGAAAGTCAGCCTCCCGCTGAAGACACCACCCCGTAGGCGAGGAGCACGAAAGGCTGCGGTCCGTCGATGCTTCCTTTGACCGGCGGCGCCAGCTGTGTGATCCGGGCGAGGGCCTGCCGGTGGCGACGCGCCGCCCGGGCGTCGTTTGCGAGCACGTAGCGAGCCGTGCGGAAAAGCCACCCGGCCATCGTCTCGTCGGAGCCGAAGCGAACCTCGCGGCGACGCCGCCAGGCCTCGAGCATCACCAGCGAAACTGCGTCTTCGGCGCGCTGGGAGGACCCTGTGCGTCGGTGGGCGTATGTCAGCAGACGTTGCGCGTAGCGGTCGTAGACCGTGATGAAGGCCCGTTCGTCCCCGCGCACCACCCTGTCCCAGAGCGCCCTGTCGGTCGCGGCGGCATCGCTCACGACACGTACATGTCCGATGGCGCCTACAGGTTCCAATTGTGACGCCTGAGGCGAGAGTGATCCTGGGCTGACAACCCCGCCCGATCCGCCCCCGGCCCATCCGATCTGTGCTTGCCGATCAGTGCTTTGATGCGTGTTCGATGCGGTCCGTTGGGCAAGGGTTGATCAGAGGTTGACTCCTCCATGACCTGAGCATTCCAATGTGACGAAAAGGAACCGCTCACAGAAAGGCTACAGGTTTGTCACAGTTGCGTCCTCCCCAGACCCACTCTGACCTGGCCTGTCTCGATCACGAGGCCCAAGATGGTTGTCCGATCCCGCGCCGCGGAGCCGTCCCCGAGTCCGAGGACCAGCCCTCCGGCGGGTGTCCGGCCATGGCCGGCCCCGTAGAGGATGTTGCCGACACCCTCTACTACTCGGACTATCTCCATCTCGACGACCTGCTCAATGCCCAGACTCCCAAGAGTGTGGAAGCCGGTGCACCCCAGCACGATGAGTTCCTCTTCATCTGTGTGCACCAGACAAGTGAGCTGTGGTTCAAGCAGATCCTCTTGGAGCTCGATTCCGTCCTGGCGATCATGGAGCGTGAGCACGTGGCGGCCCGGGACCTCGGCACCGTTCTCTCCCGACTCGAGCGCATCAAGGAGATTCAGCGCCTCCTGGTGACCCAGATCGACGTGCTCGAGAGCATGACGCCGCTCGACTTCCTCGATTTTCGGTCGTTCCTCGTCCCCGCTTCGGGATTCCAGAGCGTCCAGTTCCGCTTGATCGAGAACAAGTTCGGCTTGTCCGCCTCGGACCGCATGAGGGTGGAGGGGCACTGTTACGTGGCGACGCTACGGAACGACCACGCCGAGTTGGTCGAGGATTCGGAACAAGCTCTCTCTCTTCTCGATCACGTCGATCGATGGTTGGCGCGGTCCGCTTTCTTCAATGCAGAGTCTTTTGACTTCGTACAGAGGTACCGGGATGCAGCCAATGCGCTGCACGCTGCCGAACGGGCCGAAATCGAAGGACATCCGACCTGGGATGCAGAGTCCCGGCGTAAGCGGCTCAAGGCGTTCGAGAGCGGCGTGCGGAAGTTCGACGCAGTCTTCCAGAAAGCGATCTGGGACGAAGAGGTTCGACAGGGAAAGAGGCGACTGTCCTACCAGGCGTTCATGACCGCCCTGTTCGTCAACCTCTACCGGGACGAGCCGGCTCTCCACCTGCCCTTCCGCATCCTCACGGCTTTGGTCGAAATCGACGAGTCGTTCACCATCTGGCGCCAACGGCACGCACTCATGGCGCACCGGATGCTCGGCAGGCAGGCCGGGACTGCCGGGAGCGGCTATGTGTACTTGGATGAGACCGCCAAGCGCTACAAGGCCTTCAAGGACCTCTTCGACGTCTCGACCTATCTGTTGCCGCGATCGGCACTCCCCTGCCTCCCCGATGCAACAGCGAGCGGCTTCGAGCTCCGACATGCATTCTGAGGTTCCCGGGGTCGACCGAGTGCGCCGGGAACGCCGTCGTGGCACCAGGTGGACTGTGTAGGTCCTGATGTCCCGGACAATGGTTCGCCGTCGGGGACCCGATCCATCTCCGCGGCAGCGTGAGTGCCGTGATGCGCCCCGTTGCGACGGTACCGTCGATCCCTCCCGTGTCGAGGTTTCGGCCCACCTCGGCTTCAGCGTGACGGCGGCCGGAGATCGTCCGTGACGAGCACGCAGCGCCCCCTTCTCGCCATCGTCCACGGAGAGGGCTCGGCATCCGTGATGAAGTTGTCCGCAGCAGCCGCGGAGGTCTGCGACCTCGCATGGGTCGTGGACTCGGGCGAGCTGGCGGACAAGTCGACGCTCCGGCTCCTGCGAAAGTTGGGCCCGAACATCGATATCGCCGGGATGTCGGATGACGAAGCGGCGGATGCACTGCGACCCTTGCAACCCGACGGCATCATCGCCTATGGCGACCGGCAGATGGCGGCGGCATCAGCCCTGGCCATCCGGCTCGGGCTCGATTACCACGACAGCACGGTGACGGCACGGTTGTTGGACAAGCTGACCCAACGCGAGGCCCTCCGCGCCGGTGGGTTGACGGTACCGCGCTGCGTCGCCGTCCCACCGACTCCGACGCCTCGCGACGTGGAGGTCCTCTCCGCCGGCATCGACTTTCCCGTCGTCCTCAAGCCCCGATACGGGGCCGCGAGCAGGGACACCGTGCTCGCCCGTGACGCCACCCAGCTCACTACGCTTCTCACCCACCCTCAAGAGGGCGGCTCGGATCAGGCCATGGTCGTGGAGGAGTACATGGTCGGTGCATCGCCGCCCCCGAGCCCGCGCTTCGCCGACTACGTCTCCGTCGAGAGCGTCGTGTCTGGCGGGCGGATCAGCCACGTGGCCGTCACCGGGCGCCTCCCTCAGGCCCCCCCGTTCCGAGAGACAGGTCTCGTCATCCCGAGCGACTTCGCCCCGGCGCTGGTGAAGTCCGTGCTCGACCTTGCCACCGAGGCCGTCTCGGCGCTCGGCGTCGGAATCGGCTTCCTGCACACCGAGATCAAGGCGACGGCCCAGGGCCCGAGGGTCATCGAGGTCAACGGCCGGCTCGGCGGCTTTGTCCCCGAGGTGTTCGCGCTCGCCGCTCCCGGTCGCGATCTCTATGAGATGTCCCAGCGGGTCGCTCTGGGCGAGCCGGTCGACTTCGCGCACCCGGTTTCCACCGACCGGGTGGGTTACGTCGTCTGCGAGCAGCCGCCGCAAGGGGCGCACCACGTGGTGAGCGTCGAGGGGCTCGACCGCGTGAACTCGTATCCAGGCGTGGACGCGGTCTTTCTCAGCCGGAGGCCCGGTGACGAAGTCGACTGGCGCAAGGGCAGTCACGAGTACGTGTTCTCCATCCTCGGTGCCGCCCCGGACCATGAGGGCGTGCGAGAGGTGCAGCGCTTCATCGACGAAACGGTGACCGTGACCTACGCGTAGCCTGGTCCGGCTCTCAGATCGGATCGGGGTCGGTCAACCGCGGCAAGGAATCCAGCACCGCGGACCAGGCCTTCGAGGCCGGATCGACATGTGCCATGTGGCCGCCTCCGACCTCCACCAGCTCGACATCGGCCCCCGCGGCGCGGGCCGCGGCCACATAGGCCCGGCTCTGGGCGATGGGTACCGACCGGTCGTGCCGACCGTGCACGCACACCACCGGCGCGGACAGCGGCACCTGCGCCATCGGATCCGCCACGGCGTAGCGCTCGGGCACCAGGTCCGGAGCTCCGCCGAGGAGGTCGAGGACCGCAGTGCCGCCGACCTTCGCAGCTGCGGCCGTGCCCAGATCGAGGACCCCGGCCTGAGAGACGACCGCGGTCACCGGAACCCGGGGCGAGGAACCTGGCGCTGACGCGGGCAAGGCGGCCCGACCCGCCGCCCACGTGGCCAGGTGGCCGCCGGCGGAGTGGCCCACCGCGACGACCCGCGAAAGGTCGACGTCGAGCTCGCCGAGGAGGTCGATGGCGTCGGCGACGTCCTGGAACGTCGTCGGCCAGCCACCGCCTCCTCCCACCCGGCGGTATTCGATGTTCCAGGCCACCCGGCCGCGCCCGGCGAGGTCGGCGGCCAGGGCCCTGCCCAGCGAGGCGCCGTACGCGGCGCGCCAGAAGCCGCCGTGGATCACGACGACCACGCCCGGGCGGCGCTGGCCGACGGGCAGGTACAGCTCGCCGTACTGGTCCGGACCGGGCCCGTAGGTCTGCCTCATGACGTCGGTCCAAGCTATCGGGGTCCCGTGCGACCCGTGCGACGACGTGCGACCCGTGCGACCCGTGCGACCCGTGCGACCCGTGCGACCCGTGCGACCCGTGCGACCCGTGCGACGACGTGCGACCTGTGCGACGACGTGCGACCTGCGGCGTGCGCGTCCCGTCTGAACACCACATCGACCTGGTCGCCCGTGGTCGACTGGGGTACCTTCCGATCGCATGCCGTCGTCGCCCGCCCACCTCGACCGGGGGGAATAGTCGTGCGCGCCGTGGTCCTCGACACCCCGGGCCTGTCGAGAGCGGGGTCGTGCACCTGGCTGACCATGTCGATCCCCATCCCGGCACGGGGCAGATCGTCGTGCAGGTGGCTGCCTGTGGCGTGTGCCGCTCGAATCTGCACATGATCGAGGGCGACTGGGTGTCCTACGGCGTTCCCGGCTTCACGCCCATCATCCCCGGGCACGAGGTCGTCGGCCGTGTCGTGGAGGTCGGGGGCGAGGTCGACTGGCTGCATCCCGGCGACCGGGTCGGCGTACAGCCGCTGTGGTCCACCTGCGGGCACTGCGAATACTGCCTTTCGGGCCGGGACCAGCTCTGCCGCACAAAGCAGATCACAGGCGAGACCGTCGACGGCGGGTATGCCCAGTACATGCTGGCCACCGCCGCCCACGCGCACCCGGTCCCCGACGCCATCGGCGACGTGGAGGCGGCGCCGTTGTTCTGTCCGGGGGTGACCGCGTACAACGCGGTGTCCAAAGCGGCCCCTCACCCCGGCTCGTCATTGGCGGTCTTCGGTGTGGGTGGCGTCGGTCACATGGTCATCCAGTTCGCGGTCCTGGCCGGTGCCGACGTCTACGCCGTGGCCCGCTCCGCCCAACACCTCGATCTGGCCGACGAGCTGTCGGCGCGCCCCGTCGACGCATCCCGGGATGACCCGGTGTCGGCTCTCACCGCTGTCGGTGGCGTGGACGCAGCGGTGGTGTTCGCGCCCTCGGACGTAGCACTGCGCCAGGCGGTGGCGTCCATCAAGCCGGGCGGCACGGTGGTGCTCGGGGTGCACGCACAGGTGGGCCCCCTTCCCTTCGCCGATGAAAAGCGCGTGGTGGGGTCGGTGATCGGATCCCGTCAGCAGATGCGCGAGGTTCTCGCCCTGGCGGCGGCGGGGAAGGTGAGGGCGCATTGTGAGACCTATCCGCTCGGCGACGCGGTGGAGGCACTGGGCCGACTCAAGCGCGGCGAGGTCCGGGCCCGGGCGGTGCTGGTCCCGAACTCCTGAGGCCGCATGCTCGGGATTGAGGCTCAGCGCCCAGCGCCCCACGTGATGCGCGAGGTCCGAGCGGTCTTGACGTAGCCGTTGTCGACGAACCATCGGGCGGAGTCCGACACGGCCTGCGCAGCGGGACGAGGCGAGTACCCGAGCTCTCGGCGGGCTCTCAAGTCGTCGAAAGCCATCCTCGTCGTCGACATCCGGGCTGCTTCGAGGGGGACCGACGGATGGCGCCTGAGCACGCGTCCCTCGAGGAGCTCGGAGACGCGGGCCACGCCCAGCGACAGGGCACGCGGGACCCGAAGCCCTGCCTCGGGGAGGCCGGTAGAGGCGGCGAGCACACCCAGGAGGTGTTGCAGCGTGTAGTTCTCTCCCCCCAGGATGTAGTTGCGACCGATGGCGCCGCGCTCGAGGGCGAGAACGTGGCCGGCAGCGACGTCGTCGACGTGCGCCACGTTCAACGCGGTGTCGACATACCCCGGGACCCGCCCGTTGAGGTAGTCGAGCACGAGGCGCCGGTGGGGGTGGGCGCCCGGTCGCGCGGCCCGAGGGGGAAGGTCGGCATGACGATGGTGACGGGCAGTCCCTGGGCCGCGGCGCGCAGCACCTCGTGCTCGGCCACGTACTTGGACCGCTTGTACGAGCCGAACAGGTGGCTCACGTCGGGGTAGCTGTTCTCGTCGTCGCTCGCGCCGTGGTGCGCCCGATCCAGACTGAGTGGTGCCGACCGTGCTCGTGTAGACGACGCGCTCGACACCCACGGCGCGCGCCGCGTCCATCACGTGCAACGTCCCGCCCACGTTGACCTCGTAGAATTGACGCGGATCGCGGGCCCAGAAGCGGTACAGGGCGGCCATGTGGAACAGCGCCCGGCCCCCGCGCACCGCTCGCTCCACCTCGTCGGCGTCGCGGACGTCCACCTCGATCCGCTCGACGTCGAGATCCGCGAGATTCGACTGGTCCGCTCCGGGCTCGACGAGCGCCACCACCGACGCGCGGCGCGAGAGCAGTGCACGCAGACCGCGGAGCCGATGAACCCGCTGGCTCCCGTGACCCCTACCCTGTCGCCGGTGCCGAGGGTGAAGGCGGGGGTGGGTGACGGGGCCGTCGACGGTGGATCGAGGTTCATGACCGGCGGCGTCGTGCTCGGAGCTGTTCAGCCCGGTGACCGGCGCAGCGCGCCCTTGGCCATCGTCTTGCCGACCTCCCAGAACGGCCCCGATCCGCGGCCGGCAGCCTCGAGTACGTCGTCGAGCGCGTCCACGAAGGAATCGACCTCCTCCTCCCCGGCCACGAGCGGGGGAAGGAGCTTCACCACGTTGGTGTTGTCGGCCGCCACCTGGGTGAGGATGCCGTGGCGGTGATAGAGGGGGATCACCACCAGCTGCGAGAACAGGGCCGTCCGCACGGCCTCGATGGCGGTCCACCGTCGCCGCAGTGCCCGTGACCGGGGCTTGTCGAACACCAGCCCGATCATGAGCCCCTTGCCGCGCACCTCGTGGAGGAACTCGTGGCGTTCGACCAGGGGAGCAAGGGCCTTGGTGAACGCCTCACCGGTGCGCCTGGCGCGGTCGACGATGTCCTCTTCATCGAAGGCCTGCAGTGTGGCCAGCCCCGCCACCATGGCCAGCTGGTTCATGCTGAAGGTGGAGGAATGCACCACGGCGCGGTCCATCGAGCTGAAGACGCTGTCGAAGATCCTGGCCGACGACAGCATCGCTCCCACCGGGACATACCCGCCCGACAATGCCTTGGACACGGTGACGATGTCGGGTTGCAGGCCCCAGTGCTCGTGACAGAAGAACTTGCCGGTCCGCCCCATCCCGGCCTGGATCTCGTCCATGACGAAGATCGTCTTGTGCCGCCGGCACAGTGCCTGGGCCGCGGGCCAGAAGTCGTCGGGAGCGAGGTTCACGCCCTTGCCCTGGATCGGCTCGGCCACGAAGGCGGCGACGTCCCCCCGGCGCAGCTCGCGGGCCAGGGCGTCGATGTCTCCGAACGCCACACAGGTGGTCTCGAGAAGGGGGCCGAACCCGTCCCGGAACTCTCGGCCGCCGTTGAGCGACAGCGCTCCGGTGGTGAGCCCGTGGAACCCGTGGTCGCAATAGACGATCCGGTTCCGTCTCGTCGCGGCCCGGGCGAACTTGATGGCCGACTCGACGGCCTCGGCTCCCGAGTTGGTGAAGAAGGCGCGTTCGATGCCGGGATGGGAACGAGCCACGAGCGCCTCGGCCAGGAGCCCGGGCAGCAAGGCACAGTCCATCTGCACGAGGTTGGGGAGCTCAGCGTCGAGGGCGTCGTGCAGTGCCCGCGTCACGGCGGGGTGACCGCGGCCGAGGGCGAACACGCCGAAGCCCGACAGCAGGTCGAGGTACCGCCGTCCTTGGGCGTCGAACAGGTAACAGCCCTCGCCGCGCACGTAGTAGCGGTCGAACCCGATCGTCTTGAGCACCCGGCCCATCTGGGGGTTCATGTACTGCGCCTGGAGCCGGAAGTTCTCGCCGTCGCGACTTCGGAGGACCTCTTTCAGTTCGAACGGCATCGATCGCTCCCGGGTGCCCGACGCGGCTCAGGTTACAGGTCGGCTTAGAGGTCCTTGCGTGGTCAACGGATCCCGACGGCGGGGTGCGGGGAGAGAGCCGGGGAGGGAGCCGGAACCCGGCGCCGACCGGGAGAAACGTTCTTTTCTCTCTCAGTGAGTAAATAAACGCCTTGAGTGTTCCGATATCCCGGGGGTGACGACTGACCTCCTCAGGAGACGGCAGGGCGCAGCTCCGGAGGACCGGAGTGGCGGTGCCCGGCGGGCACGGGCCGGTTTCGTGCCCGTGGGGGCGTTCGTCTCCGCCCTGGTGGCGGCGTTGATCCTCGCCACGGTGGCGGCCGTCCTTCCCGGTGGTGCCTCCTCGACCGCAGCGACGGCCCGAATGCACCCGACGTCCGGCGTTCCCACCCCCGCGACCAGGACCGAGGCCGGTTCCGGCCAGGGCTCGAGCACCTCGGCCGACCCGCCCGCCAACATCGCTCCCTCACCCAACTTCCTCACGAGCTGTTCAGGAAGCACCTACGACGATTCGTCCCCGTGCCTGAGCGCGGCGCTGGGGGCCATCGCCAACGCCCGGACCCAGGAAGGGCTCCCGAGCATGGTGCTCCCCACCGACTGGGCCCAGCTCTCCCCCCAGGAGCAGTTGTTCACCGCCACCAACCTCGAGCGGACGGTGCGCGGCCTGCCGCCGCTCACCGGCATGGCGACCGCGCTCGACCAGGCTTCGGCGGCTGCGGCCGTAGCGAACGCCGACCCCTCTGCCCCCGCGGGTTTCCCGTTCTCGTCGTGGGGCGGGAACTGGGCCGGCGCGGTCGGCAACCCTCTCGAGGCCATCTACTTCTGGATGTACGACGACGGCCCGGGCTCGTACAACATCGACTGCCCCTCGGCGGGTGCGTCGGGGTGCTGGGGACACCGGAACAACATCCTGATGAACCTCGTCTGCCAGCCGTGCCTCATGGGCATCGGGCTCGACGCCACGGCGTACCAGGGCGACCCCAGCTGGACCGAGCTCCTCGTCGGCACGAGCGGCTCGCCGGCGCTCGACTTCACCTGGAGCCAGGTGCTGGCGAACCTGCCCGGCTCGGCGGGGGGTGCGGTACTCGACGCTCCCGCCGTCGGGCTCGCGTCGACACCTGACGGGCAGGGCTACTGGCTCGCTGCCGCCGACGGCGGCGTGTTCGCCTTCGGCGACGCCTCGTTCTACGGGTCGATGGGAGGCAAGCCCCTGACCCGTCCCATCGTGGGCATTGCCGCGACGCCCGACGGCCACGGCTACTGGCTCGTGGCGTCCGACGGTGGTCTCTTCGCCTTCGGCGACGCCTCGTTCTACGGGTCGATGGGCGGCCGCCCCCTGGCCCGTCCAGTGGTGGGAATGGCGTCGACGCCCGACGGCCACGGCTACTGGGAGGTCGCCTCGGACGGCGGCCTCTTCGCCTTCGGCGACGCAGGCTTCCACGGGTCGATGGGCGGTCGGGCCCTGAACCGTCCGGTGGTGGGAATGGCGCCGACGCGTGACGGCGGCGGCTACTGGGAGGTGGCCTCGGACGGCGGGATCTTCGCCTTCGGCGACGCGCCGTACCTCGGGTCGATGGGAGGCACCGCATTGGTCCGTCCCGTCGTGGCCATCGCCTCGACACCCGACGGGCACGGCTACTGGCTGGCCGCCTCGGACGGCGGGCTCTTCGCCTTCGGCGACGCCCCGTTCCGGGGATCGACCGGCGGTCAGGCCCTCGACGCCCCGATCGTGTCCATGACCGCGTCCACCAACGCCGGCTACTGGATGGCGGCTTCCGACGGCGGGATCTTCAGCTTCGGCGTTCCGTTCCACGGCTCCATGGGCTGAGCCTCGCGTCGGTCCCGGACCGGGTCCTCGCGCCGGTGCGCGAGTCAGCCGCGAGCGCAGGACGCGCCGGTCTCGCGCTCGTGGCCGCGCCATCCCGGCTCGTCGCTCACCGGCCAGTAGTCGCCCGTGGCGACGTCCTGGACATAGGGGACCGGCGGCGCCTCATCCTCGCCGGCCCCGGCGGCGATGCGCGAGACGGCTTCCACGAGGGCGTCCACGTCCTCCTCGGTGTTCGAGATCCCGCAGCTGGCGCGTACCGCGCCCGGCATCGTCCGGTGGTCGCCCGCTCTGACCTGCGCCCGGTAGGCGTCGACGTCGGCGGGGGACAGCCCCAGGAGGCGGATCAGGTACGGGTGGGCACAGAAGCACCCGTGGCGCACCCCGATGCCCCATTCGGCGCTCAGGCGCGCCGCCACGAGGGCGTGGTCCACGCCTTCGACCACGAACGCGGCGATGGCGAGCGTGTCGGTGTCGAGCGGGGGCCCGAGCACGCGCACGCCGTCGAGGGCGGCGAGGCCGTGACGCAGCCGCCTCGACAGGGTTTGCTCGTGGGCCTCGATCGTCGCCCACCCGATGCGGCCGAGCTCGTCGAGAGCCGCCTCGAGCGCCACCGCCCCCATGACGTTGGGTGACCCCGCCTCCTCCCGGTCGGGAGGCTCGGTCCACCACACCTCGTCGAGGTCGACGAGGTCCACGGCCCCCCCGCCGGCCAGGAACGGGTCGCCGTCGGCGAAGGTGGCGCCGGGCCCCACGAGGACACCGGCGCCGAAGGGGGCATACAGCTTGTGGCCGCTGAACGCCACGTAGTCGGCCTCCCCCGGGATGGGACGGTGGGGGGCGAGCTGAGCGGCGTCGAGCACGACGGGGACACCGTATTCGTGGGCAGCCTCGAGGATGGCGGAGAGCGGCGGCAGCCATCCCGTCACGTTCGAGGCCCCGGTGAGCGCGAGGATGCGCGGCCGCGGCGCCCGGTCGAGTTCGGCCACGACGTCGTCGGTGTCGAAGGTGCCGTCCGCCGCACACTCGACGTAACGCCGGTTTGCCACGCGGCCCCACGGCAACAGGTTGGCGTGGTGTTCCACCACCGTGGTGAGCACGACGTCGTCAGGGTCGAGGCGCAGGCGGTAGGCGAGATGGTTGAGCGCTTCGGTGGTGTTGCGACACAGGATGGCGATGTCGCCGGGGCGCCCCGGCGCACCCGGTCCGCCTCCGGCGAAAGCGAGAGCGGTGGCCCGGGCCGACTCGTAGGCCGCCGTGGCCAGGCGGGACTTGTACCCGGCGCCTCGGTGCACGCTCGAGTACATGGGGACGAACCGGTCGACGGCGGCCATCACGACGGGGAACGCGCTGGTCGAGGCGGCGGCGTCGAGGTTCACGTAGCGGCGCTCGACGCCGTCGACGCACGGTACGTGCAGGTCGTCGCCCACCAGCCGGGCCGGTGCGTCCGCCGGGTGCGTCACAGGCGGAGTCTACGGGCGTACCGTCGCGCCCCCCGGCGGCGGAGGCCGGTACCATCGCCGGAGTGGAACACGAGCCCGGCGGGCCTGATGTCGTCCCCGACGCTGTCGCCGGCGAGGATCTCGACGGTGGCGCGCCGGCCGAGCTCGACATCGACGGCTCCCTTCTGGACGCCATCGAGGGGGAGCTCGCCGACGTGGAGCGGGCGCTGGCCCTGATCGACGATGGCACCTACGGGCAGTGCGAGGCCTGTGGCGGGGCCATCGACGACGCCGTGCTGGCCCGGGCGCCCACAGCCCGGTTCTGCGCGCAGCACCTGCCGCTCGCGCTGCGCTGAGACCCGTTCCCGCGCCGGGGACCGGCGCGGGGCGCCGGCTGGCTTACCCCTTCTTGGTCTCCCAGAAGATTGTGTCGATCTCCTTGATCTGGTCGAGCAGCCCCTGTGCCACCTTGGGGTCGTTGGTCTTCTTGGATTCCCCGGCCGCCTTGGTGGCCTTCCAGAACAGGTCGTGGAGCTGAGGGTGCTTGGCGAGGTGCTCGGGCTTGAAGTAGTCGGTCCACAGCACCCAGAGATGGTGCTTGACGAGCTCGGCCCGCTCCTCCTTGATGACGACGGCCCGCTCTTTGAACACCTCGTCGTCGGACCCGTTGAACTTCTCCATGCACGCCTTGACGGACTCGGCTTCGATCCTCGCCTGGGCCGGGTCGTACACGCCGCAGGGAAGGTCGCAGTGGGCGGACACCGACAGGGGAGGGCTGATCCGGTCTACCGACGACAGCAGGCGGTCCACGATGCGCATGGGCAGGTCTCCTTCGTGCAGAGTGAAGTCGATGGGGCTCGGGCCAACCTTACCCAGTGAGGGCGAACGGTGAACTGGGGGCACCCCGCTCGCCCGTTCCCCCCGTTGCGGAGGGTGGCGGCCGGGATGGCGCTCGCCACCTCGCTCGCGCTCGTGATCGGCGCCGGGATCGTGCGCCCGCGCCGGGTGGTGGTCGAGGGGAGGAGCATGGAGCCGACCCTGGCCCCCGGTGACCGGCTTCTCGTGGCTCGCACCCGGGTGCTGCGCGCCGGCGACGTGGTGGCGGTGCGCGATCCCCGTGACCCGCGACGCGTGCTCGTGAAGCGGATCGGGGCGGTGCTCGAGGACGGAATGGTGCTGCACGGCGACAATCCCGGGGCGAGCACCGACAGCCGAAGCTTCGGCCCGGTGCCGTCCTCGGCCGTCCTCGGACGCGTCGTGCGGCGTTATGCCCCGTCGTGGCGCGCCGGCCCGGTCGCCTGAGCACGAGAGTGCCGGCATGCCGACCCGGGGGGAGATGAGGGCGGCGTCATCCGGCGGAGTACGCTCGCCGTGATGGCCTGGCTGGACACCGAGCTCGAGCGGCTGCTTGCCCCCGACTACCTCGAGGGTCTCAGCCAGCGTTCTCTCGAGGACGTCCGGGCCATGCGCGCCGAGTGCCAGGAGGCCGAGACGGCGGTGTCGTACCTGCGCCGCATGGCCCAGGGCCGGCTGGACCTCGTCCACGCCTGCCTCGACCTCCATGGCGAAGGCGGGGACCTCGAATCGCTCGTGGAGCGCCTGCCCTCGATCATCGGGTCGGGGCCTCCCCGTCCCCAGGGGTACGGTCGGCTCCCCTCGCAGATGTCGCCGGACCTCGACCATGAGGACCTCACCGACGAGCTCGACGCCGTGCTCGACGCGGACCACACCGCCTCGCTCACCACGATGGGCGAGGCCGAGCTCCGCGCCGTCGGGGAGCAGCTCACCGCCATCGAGCAGCGCATCTCCGATCAGCGCCGTGCCCTGCACGAACGCATCGACAAGCTCCAGGCCGAGATCGTGAGTCGGTACAAGACCGGCGAGGCGTCGGTCGACGGCCTCCTGGCCTGATCGGCGTCTCCGACCACTCGAGGAGGACCGGCGTGCCCAAGCAACTCCCGGACCACTGGAGGGACCTCGGGGCGTTCATCCGCGAGCAGCGGTCCTCGGCGCGGCTGTCGCTGCGGAGGCTTTCGGAGCTGGCGGGGATCTCCAACCCCTACCTGAGCCAGATCGAGCGAGGCTTGCGCCGACCGTCGGCGGAGATCCTCCAGCAGATCGCCAAGGCACTGCGCATCTCGGCCGAGACGCTCTACGTCCAGGCAGGCATTCTCGAGCCCGCCACCGGGGAGACCGACCTGGCCCGCGACATCCTCTCGGACCCCCACCTCCACGAGGAGCAGAAGCAGGCCCTCATCCGGATCTACCTCTCCTTCTGCCACGAGAACGAGGTCCAGCTCGAGCACGAGGGGTCCCCGGAGTCGGGGGTGATCCCGCCGACCCCGGCCCGCGTCACTGCTGCGGCGGGCGAGGCGGGTGCCGGCGACCTGGCGGAGGACCCTGCCGAGACCTCGGCGGGGGTCTAGCCAGGGCCGGCCCGGAGGCCCCTCCCCACGTGCGAAGTCCCGGCCCCGCCCGGTCACGGGACGGATCGCGACGACGAACGTCCAGGTAGGCTCGCCGCCGGTGCGTCGACTCTCCGTCCTCTCCCTCCACACCTCGCCACTGGCCCAGCCCGGGACCGGTGACGGCGGAGGGATGAACGTCTACGTGCGTGAGCTCTCCACGGCGCTGGCGCGTGCCGGAGTGGAGTGCGACGTCTACACCCGGGCTTGGTCGGACCGGCTGCCGGCGACCGTGACCGTGGAGCCCGGGCTCCGGGTGCATCACGTGCCGGCGGGGCCGTTGGGCCCCATGGTGAAAGAGGAGCTCCCCACCGTTGTCGACGAATTCGCCGACAACGTGGTGTCCCTCATGACCTCGGGTGCGGGGGTGGACCCCGCGCTGCACGAGGTGGCGGGCTTCGACGCCGTCCACGCCAACTACTGGCTCTCGGGCATCGCCGGCCACCGCATCAAGCACGAGCTCGACCTCCCGCTGGTCTCGACCTTCCACACCCTGGCCCGGGTGAAGGCCGAGGCGAGCCCGGAGGAGATGTCGAGCGACGAGCCCCACCGGCGCGCCGAGGCCGAAGCGACGGTGATGCGCTGCTCCGAGGTCGTCCTGGCGTCGTGCTCGGTGGAGGCGACGCAGCTCGCGCAGCTCTACGACAGCGACCCCGCCCGTATCCGGGTGGTGGCGCCCGGCGTCGACCACGCCTTCTTCGGGCCCGGCCACCGACCCCAGGCGCGCCGCGCGCTGGGGCTGCCCGAGCAGGCACCGCTGTTGCTTTTCGTGGGTCGGATCCAGCCGTTGAAGGGCGCCGACGTCGCGGTACGGGCGTTGGCGGAGATGAAGGACCACCCCGCCGCGCACCTTCTCGTGGTCGGCGGGCCGAGCGGTCCGCGCGGCGAGGAGCATCTCGCCTCACTGCAGAAGCTCGTCGACGACCTCGGGTTGGCCGAGCGGGTGCGCTTCGAGGAACCGCAACCGCACGAGCTGCTCTCCACCTACTACCGGGCCGCTGACGTGTGCGTCGTCCCGAGCCGTTCCGAGTCCTTCGGTCTCGTGGCGCTCGAGGCGGCGGCGTGCGGGACACCGGTCGTCGCCGCGTCCGTGGGGGGCCTCACGACACTGGTCGAAGACGGGCACACCGGTTTCGTCGTCGATCCGTCGACACCCCGGGCCTTCGCCCGTGCCGCCTCCGGGATCCTCGCCGACCCCTTGCTCGCCGAGCGCCTGGCGACCGCCGCGGTCGTCCGTTCCCGCCGCTACACCTGGGCTCAAGCCGCTTCACTGCTGCGTGCCACGTACGAGGAGCTCACCGCCGAGCGACTCGTCGAGTGTCCCTGACCCGACAGAGCCGGGCCCCACAGCGTGCCCATCGCCGGCATCGCCTCGCCTGAGGAGCGCGCCGCGTGCGACGCGGTCATCGAGCGGTGGGCGGCCTCCCGCCTCGCCGAGCGGGGTGCCGTGGTAGCCGTGGACCGCCAGCCCGAGCTCGGTCGTTGGTATCTGCGCCTGCGTGGTGACGAAAAGGACTTCGTCACGGTGTGGCTGACGATCCGCCAGCGCACGCTGCACCACGAGACCCAGGTCATGCCGGCGCCCGAGGTGAACGCCGAAGCGACGTTCGAGTACCTGCTGCGCCGCAACGCCGATCTCCACCAGATGCGCTTCGCTCTGGGGGCGGAGGATGCCGTGTACCTCGTGGGCGAGATTCCCGTGACCGCGGTCACCGAAGAAGAGCTCGACCGCATCGTCGGATCCAGCCTGGCGTACGTCGAGGACTACTTCCCGACGGCGATGAGCATCGGGTTCGCCGGCCGGTACCGCCGCCGTCGGGTCTGACGCGTCACGCGTTCGACGCGTCACGCGTCACGCGTTACGCGTCGGAGCGTCGAACACGTGACGCGACCCGCCACGCGTCACGCAGTCGGCACGCGCGCGTGGTTCCGGCTAGGGTGCCAGGGCGCACGGCCCGAGGGGCTGGTGATGCCGGTCGATCGGGGAAGTGCGACCGGTGTCCAGGGTTCCTCGGGCCGCGCCGCGTCATCATCGTCGGTAGCGTGACGACGATGGATTCGAGGTTGCTGATCGTCGGCGGAGGCCGCATGGGCGGCGCGCTCGTGCACGGGCTTCTCGGTGCGCAGTGGAGTCCCGCCGACATCGTCGTGGTCGAGCCTTCCGCCGCCCGCCGGTCGGAGCTGGCCGACGAGCTGCCCGCGGTGGAGATCCGGGCCGACGTCGCCGCCGTCACCGACGCGCAAGCCGCGGTCCTCGCCGTCAAGCCCGCCGTGGGGGAGGAGGCGTGCCGGGCGCTGTCGGGTGCTCCCGTCGCCCGCGTCCTGTCGATCATGGCGGGGGTGCCCCTGGCGCGCCTCGAGTCGTGGCTGGCCCCCTCGACGGCGGTCATCCGGGCCATGCCCAACACGCCAGCCACGGTGGGGGCCGGCGTGTCCGCCATCGCCGCGGGGTCGGCGGCGGGCGAGGCCGACCTGCGGTGGGCGGAGGAGCTCCTGGGTGCCGTCGGCCACGTGGTCCGGTTGCCCGAAGGCTCCCTCGACGCCGTGACGGGGCTGTCGGGTTCGGGGCCCGCCTACGTGTTCCTCGTGGTCGAGGCCCTCATCGAGGCGGGCGTGGCGGTGGGGCTGTCCCGGGAGGTGAGCCGCCTGCTGGCGACCGACACCCTGGCCGGGGCAGCCCGACTCCTGGTGGAGTCGGGCGAGGCGCCCGAAACCCTGCGTGAGCAGGTCACCTCGCCCGGGGGCACGACCGAGGCCGGGCTGCGCGTGCTCGAGGAACGGGGGGTCCGGGCGGCGATCGCCGCCGCGGTGGCCGCCGCCACCGAGCGCTCCCGCCAGATGGCGCGTTGACCACCCCCGGTGGGGCCTGGATCGGCGGCGGGGCCGGCGATATCGGAGGGGCCGTGGCCGCCCGGACGTGGGGTGGCCGGCCGCCACTCCAGCGGGTCGAAGGACCTGACCAGCAGTATTCTCGCCCGCTCTCTTTCCAACATTCACCACATTGGCGTACAGTCGCCCCAGGCGGGAGAGGGGTGATTCCACTGAGTGCAGATGACGTCACCAGCGCTCGCTACCTGACCGTACGCGAGGTAGCGAGCACGCTGAGAGTGTCCAATATGACGGTGTACCGATTGATCAACGCAGGAGAGCTCCCTGCGGTACGAGTCGGCAAGTCGTTTCGTCTCCGCGAGGACGACGTGAACCGCTACCTGGCCGACAGATACACCCAGGCCGGCTGAACCCCCGCCGGCCGGCTCGGCGAGGGGGGGCAGTTGGCGGCGCGCGCCGGAGGTTCGGTCTTCGTCCTGACCGACTACGGGCTCGCCGACGAGTTCGCCGGAGTGGTGCGAGCCGCCGTGCTGCGCCACGCATCCGGCGTGTCGATCATCGACCTGACCCACGGCGTGACGCCGTTCGACGTCAGGGCGGGTGCGCTGGCGTTGGTGCGCGCCGTGCCGCACCTCGGGCCCGGCGTCGTGCTCGCCATCGTCGACCCCGGTGTCGGCACGACCAGGCGGGGTGTGGCCGTGTCGGTGCCGTCGGACGCAAGCCACGCCGGACCGCACCACCTCGTGGGGCCTGACAACGGGCTGCTGCTGTGGGCGGCGGACGCCCTCGGCGGTGTGGAGCGCGCCGTCTCGCTTCCTCCGCCTCCTCAATCGAGCCATGGCCTCGGCGCCACCTTCGACGGCCGGGACGTCTTCGCTCCGGCTGCCGCCCGGCTGTGGCAAGGCACACCGCTGGCGGAGCTCGGAGACGATCTCGACCCCGGGACCCTCGTGCGCCTGACACCACCGCTGTGCTCGAGGTCGCACGGTGCGCTCCAGGCCGAGGTGCAGTGGGTGGACCGGTTCGGCAACGTGCAGCTCGCGGCCCGTCCCGACGACGCCACCGCGTCGGAACTCGGCGACGACCTCGAGGTGGTCGCGACCGCCACCCACCGGGCCCGGCGGGTGCGGGCATTCGCGGCGCTCGGACCGGGCGCGCTGGGTGTCGTCGTCGATGCCAACGGGCACCTCGCCCTCGTGTGCGACCGACGGTCGGCCGCTACCGTGCTTCGAGTGCAACCCGGCGACGTCGTCACCCTGCGGACGGCCACTTCGGGTCCCGGGTCACCGTGAACCTGGCCGTCCTCGCCGACCAGCACCCGGCCGGCGACCGCGCGCTGTACGAGGGGGGCACCTGGGTCACCTGGGGTGAGGTCCGGCGCCGGTCCCGTGCCGTGGCGACAGCACTGCAGGCCCTCGGCGTCGGTCCCGACGACCGGGTGGCGATCGCCTGGCCCACCTCCGTCGACTTCGTCGTGGCCTACCTCGGAGTCCTCTCCGCCGGTGCGGTCGCCGTCCCACTCAACCCCAACAGCCCGTCCAACGAGCTGGGGCGCGAGCTCACCGTCGTCGAGCCGACCGTCCTGCTCGCCGCGGGCGCGGATGGCGCGGTGCCCAGGGTGCCGCATGTGGTGTTGCCGGCGAAGATGGTCGACGCCGTGGGTGCCAACGCCCTGGAGGCGAAGGTGTGGGAGGAGTTCTCCGCGGCGCGATCCACCGCAGGGCAGTCGCCCGGGCCCGAAGAAGCGGAGCGGGTCGAGGGGGCCCATGGGGCGGAGCAGGCCGAGGAGCCGGAACCGACGGCGGAGCAGGCCGCTCAGGCTGCCGAAGCGGGAGCCGATGACGCGCCGCAGCACCTGTTTCCGGCCCTGCGCGAGGAGTCGGACCTGGCGGTGCTGCTGTTCACCTCGGGTACCGCTGGTGACCCCAAGGCGGCCATGCTCAGCCACGGCAACCTGTTGGCCAACCTGCGCCAGATGCTCGGCATCCCCGAGATCTTCCGTGCCGACGACGTCGGGCTCGTCGCCTTGCCGCTCTTCCACGTCTTCGGGTTGAACGTCGCCCTCGGGCTCTGCCTGGCCACGGGCGCGGCGCTGGTCCTCGACACCCGCTTCGACGCGGCCGTGTCGCTCAACCAGGTGCACGACCTGGGCGTGACGACGTTGCTCGGAGTCCCGACCATGTTCGCGGCATGGGCCGACGCTCCCGGCGGGGAATCGGGCGGTGCCTCGCCCCTCGCCGGCGTACGCCGGGCGATCTCGGGCGCGGCGGCTCTCGACCCCGACGTGGCGGCGCGCTTCGAACGCCGCTACGGCATCACCATCTGGCAGGGATACGGCCTCACCGAGGCCTCGCCGGCCGTGTCGACCTCGCTCGGCACCGGTCGGAACCGGCCGGGATCGGTCGGCCGGCCGCTGCCCGGGGTGGAAGTGCAGTTGGTGGACGAGGAAGGCGAGCCCGCCCTCGACGGTGATCCCGGTGAGATCTGGGTTCGTGGCGCCAATGTGTTCGGCGGCTACTGGAACGATCCCGCGGCCACGGCCAAGGTGCTGGCCGCCGACGGATGGCTTCGCACCGGCGACATCGGGGTGATCGGGGAAGAGGGCGACCTCTTCGTCGTGGACCGATCCAAGGACCTCGTGATCGTCTCTGGGTTCAACGTGTTCCCGGCCGAGGTGGAACGGGTGGTGGCTTCTGTTCCCGGTGTTGCCGAAGTGGTGGTGATCGGCAGGCCCGACGCCAGCACGGGCGAGTCCGTGGAGGCGGTCATCGTGGCCGCCCCGGGCAGCTCGGTCACCGAGGAGCTGGTGCGTGCCTACTGCGCGGCCAACCTCACGCGCTACAAGTGCCCGACGTCGATCCGGTTCGTCACCGAGCTTCCCCACGGCTTGACGGGCAAGGCCTTGAGAAGGGCACTGCGGGACCGACCCGGCTGAGACGCGCCGTGCGCGCCCGCCCCGACGTTGTCTCGAGCGCGCCGCTCGCACCTCGGCGCGTCGCCCCGACTTGGTGCCCGGTACCCCTCTGTCGGTACGATCCCGCGCCATGGTGGTCCCGAACGCCCGCCGCATTCCCGAGGCCACCGTCGCCCGGCTCCCGGTGTACCAGCGGATCCTCCTGGAGTTGGTGCGCGCCGGGACGACCACGGTCTCGTCCGACCAACTGGCGGAGATGGCCCGGGTGAACGCGTCGAAGGTGCGCAAGGACCTGTCGTTCCTGGGGTCGTTCGGGACGCGCGGCTCGGGGTACGAGGCGCAGTTCCTCCTCACCCAGATCGACAGGGAGCTCGGTCTCCACGGCGACTGGCCCGTCGCCATCGTGGGCCTGGGAAATCTGGGCCGGGCGCTCGCCAACTCGCAGGGCTTCACCTCCCGCGGCTTTCGGGTGGCCGGCCTCTACGACGTGGAACCGGAGCTCCTCGGGATCCAGATCCGCGGAGTGACCGTCCACCACGTCGACGAGTTCGAACGGGTGTCGGCGGCAGACCCGCCTGCCATCGGTGTCATCGCCACCCCCGCGTCGGCCGCCCAGGACGTCGCCGACCGCATGGTGAAGGCGGGCGTGGGCTCGGTGCTCAACTTCGCCCCCCGGGTGCTCACGGTGCCCGCCGACGTCCTGCTGCGCTACGTCGACCTGTCGATCGAGCTGCAGGTGATGAGCTTCTACCTCTCGCACCGGGACCTGCCCGGGACCGCCCCCGCGTGGTCTCCGCTCCCGCACGCGGTGGGACTGAGCTCCACCGAGCCTGGCTGAGCGCCTCCCGTCCGGCTCGGTCCGGGCCTGTCTGGCATACCGCTGCGCCGACCGGCATCCTGGTGGGGAGGGAATCGGGCCCACCGAGGGTCGTTTCCCGCCGCGGGTGGACTACCTGCGCAAGGAGCTCTGCGAGACGTTGTCGGTCATCGTCGTTGGACTGGAGCAGCACCAGGTCCCGCTCGACGTGCTGGAACGTGTGGCCATTTCCGAGGAGGACCTCGGCAAGGTGGTCGCCGGCCTCCGGGACAGGGCGAACCTTGCCGAGGTCGTGGTGCTGTCGACCTGCATGCGCACCGAGGTCTACGCCGTGGTCGAGCGATTCCACGAAGGGGTGGCCGACCTCCAGGAGTTCCTTGCCACCATGGCCGGCACGTCCCTGGACACGCTCGAGGACCGCTGGACGGTCCTCTTCGACGACACCGTGACCGGACATCTCTTCGAGGTGGCGGCCGGGCTCCGCTCGAGCGTCCTCGGCGAGACCGAGGTCCTCGGCCAGGTCCGGAGGGCGCTCGAGCGCGCCCAGGCGGAGCACGCCAGCGGACCGGTGCTGTCCGGGCTGTTCCGCCACGCCGTGCAGGCCGGAAGGCACGTCCGGTCGACGACCGCGATCGCCCAGGGCACGACGTCGCTGTCCCATGTCGCCGTGGAGCTGGCCGCGTCGAGGCTCGGCGGCTCACTCGCCGGCCGGCACGTGGTCGTGGTCGGTGCGGGGGAGATGGGTGAAGGCATGGTGGATGCCCTGGGCGGCCACGGCGACATCGCCCAGGTGGTGGTGGCCAACCGCACGGTCGGGCGCGCCTCGGCACTCGCGGCGCGGGTGGGCGGCAACGGAGTGGGTCTCGACGACCTCGCCGATGCGCTGACGCCGGCCGACGTCGTCTTCGTGTCCACCGGCGCCTCGCTGCCCGTGGTCGACTCCGGACTCCTCGGTGCGGCCAGCGGCGCGCGCGCCGATACCGCCGGCGTGGCGCCGCTCGTGGTCATCGATCTCGGGGTCCCTCGCAACGTCGACCCTGCGGTGGCCGGGATCTCCGGCATCGACCTGTTGGACATGGACGACCTCACGGAGCATGCCGAGCGCGCCCTGGCCGGACGCCGGTCCGAGCTGTCGGCCGCGCAGGAGATCGTGCGCGAGGAGGTGGAGCGCTACCGCGCCGAGGAGCGGGCCCGGGGGGCGGCCCCCGTCGTCTCGTCGTTGCGCGCCCGGGTGGAGGAACTGCGCCGCTCCGAGCTCGAGCGCCACCGGGGCCGGCTGGCGGATCTCGACGAACGGCAGTGGCAGGAAGTCGACTCGGTCGTGCGGGACGTGCTCGCCAAGCTTCTCCACCACCCGACCGTGGCGGTCAAGGAGGCGGCGGGCACTCCGCGTGGGGAGCGTCTGGTCGAGGCGCTGCGCGCCCTGTTCGACCTCTGACGCGGTGGTGACCCCGATCGGCGGGGAGGGAGAGCGCCGGGTCCTGCGGCTCGCCACCCGGGGATCGCCCCTGGCGCTGTGGCAGACGAGGCGCGTGGCAGCCCTTCTCGCCGGGGTGCCCGGCGCACCGCCGTGCGAGCCGGTGGTCGTGCAGACGACAGGCGACGCGCTCGCCGACGTCCCGGTCGCCCAGCTCGGAGCCCAGGGGGCGTTCGTGAAGGAGGTGCAGCTGGCCGTCCTCGAGGGCCGGGCCGACATGGCCGTGCACTCGGCCAAGGATCTGCCGTCGGCGACACCGGCGGGTCTCGTGCTGGCGTGCGTGCCCGAGCGCGCCGATCCTCGCGACGCCATGGTGGGCGCCGCCCTCGAAGATCTGCCCACCGGGGCCACGGTGGCGACGGGCTCGGTCCGACGCCGGGCCCAGCTCGCCTGGCTCCGCCCCGACCTCACCTTCTGTGACCTGCGCGGCAACATGGCGACCAGGCTGCAGCGGGCGCGCCAGGTCGGTGTGGGCGTGCTCGCGCTGGCCGCGCTCGAGCGTCTGGACCTCACCGCGCACGTGGCCGAGGCCCTCGATCCCCGCACCCTGCTCCCCCAGGTGGGACAGGGCGCCCTGGCGGTGGAATGCCGTCAGGGTGACCACGTCGCACTGGAGCTGCTCGGCGCCATCGACGATCCGCCGGCGCACGCGGCGGTGCTCGCCGAGCGTGCCTTCCTGGCCGCGCTGGGCGGAGGGTGCACCCTGCCACTGGGGGCCCTCGCCGTCCCGGTCGATTCGGGGGCGCGACTCGCCATCGACGGCCTCCTTGCCAGCCGCGACGGGCGGATCCTGCTGCGTCGCCGGGTGTCGGGTCCGGTGTCCGAGCCCGGCGCACTCGGCACCGAGCTCGGCCGCGTGTTGCTCGACGACTGCGGCGGCCGATTTCTCGACGACTGGTCGGAGCCCGGCACCCCTGGCGACCCCGGCCTCGGGGGGACGGGCCTCGGGGGGGCAGGGGCCGGCGGGGCGGCCGGTGGTGACGAGGCTCGTCGTCGGTGACCGTCTACCTGGTCGGAGCGGGACCCGGCGACCCGGGGCTGCTCACCCGGCGCGGGGCCGAGTTGCTGGGTCGGGCGGAGGTGGTCCTGTTCGACCGGCTCGTCGACCCGCGTCTTCTGGAGCTGGCTCCCGGCGACGCGCTGCGCATCGACGTGGGGAAGCGGCCCGGCCGGCCCCGGCACCAGGGCGAGGTCAACGCCCTCATCCTCGAGCACGCCCGGCAGGGGAAGACCGTGGTCCGGCTCAAAGGGGGCGACCCCTTCGTCTTCGGGCGGGGCGGGGAGGAAGCCGAGGCCCTGATGGCGGCCGGTGTCCCCTTCGAGGTGGTCCCAGGAGTGACGTCCGCATTCGCGGCGCCGGCGTCGGCGGGCGTCCCCGTGACGCATCGGGGGCTGTCGTCGTCGGTGACCGTCGTGAGCGGACACGTCGGGGACCCGGGCGCGACCGGAGCGGTGGACTGGTCGTCGCTGGCGCGCGCCGGCGGGACCTTGGTCGTGTTGATGGGCATGGCGAATCGGGCCGAGATCGCCCGACGCCTCGTCGACGGCGGGCGGTCCCCCGACACTCCGGTCGTCGTGGTGCACCGCGGCACGGCGCCGACCCAGGCGAGCGTGCGCACCACCCTCGCCGGCTTGGCCGAGGTGGACCTCGGCCCTCCGTGCACGATCGTGATCGGACCCGTGGCCGGCCTCGACCTGCGCGTGGCGCGGGGAGGACCGCTCACCAACATCAAGGTGGTCGTGACCCGCGCCCGCGACCAGGCCTCCGAGCTGGTGTCGCGACTGGTCGACGCCGGGGCGGCGGTGATCGAGCTCCCGGTGATCGCCATCGACGATCCGCACGACGGCGGGTCGGCGCTGCGGGCCGAGGCGTTGCGGGCCGCGACGTACGACTGGATCGTCTTCACGTCTTCCAACGCGGCGGACCGCTTCCTGAGCCTCCTGCCCGACGTCCGAGAGCTCGGCGAGGCCCGCGTGGCGGTGGTCGGGGCGGCCACGGCCCGATCGCTCGCCGCCCACCGTCTCGTTGCCGATCTGGTCCCCGACCTCGAGACCGGCGACGGGTTGGTGTCGGCCATGCCCGACGCCCCCTCGGATGGATCGCGTCGGCGCGTGCTGTTCCCGCGGGCGGAGGAGGTCCGTGACGTCGTGGCGCCGGGGCTCCGGGGCAAGGGCTGGGAGGTGATCGAGGTCGAGGCGTACCGCACGGTGCCCGCGAGGGCCGGCGGGAGCGTCGAAGAAGGCGAGCTCGACGACGTGTCGGACGCCGACGTCATCACGTTCACCTCTCCCTCCACCGTGCGGTACTACGCGGAGCTCGCCGCCGGTCGCCGCCCGCCGCCCGTCGTGGCGTGCATCGGGCCGGTGACCGCCGACGCGGCGCGCCGGGCCGGGTTCGGTGTCGACGTCGTCGCGGTCGAGCCCAGCGCGGAGGGCCTGGTGTCGGCGCTGTGCGCGCACATCGCCTCCGCATAGGCTGACGGGCCATGGAGGGCACGCCACGACCGCCGGTAGTCGGCGCCGGATTCCCGGTGCGGAGGATGCGACGGCTGCGCCGCACTCCCGCCCTGCGGCGCCTGGTGGCCGAGACGAGCCTCGGGGTCGACGACCTCGTCGCCCCCCTGTTCGTGAGGGCCGGGGTGGACGAGCCGGTCCCGATCGCCTCGCTGCCCGGCCACTCCCAGCATTCGGTGGCGTCGCTGGTCGTGGAGGCGAAGCGACTGGCGTCACTGGGGATCCCCGGCATCGTCCTGTTCGGGATCCCCGCCGACAAAGACGGCGTGGGGTCGGGCGCGTGGGACCCCGACGGCGTCGTGCAGGTGGCACTGGCCGAGCTACGAAGCGCACTGGGCGACACCCTGGTGCTCATCGCCGACCTGTGCCTGGACGAGTACACCGATCACGGGCACTGCGGCGTGCTCGACGCCGACGGGAGCGTTGACAACGACGCCACGCTCGAGCTCTACCAGCGGGTGGCGCTGGCACAGGCCGCGGCGGGAGCGGACATGGTGGCACCGAGCGGGATGATGGACGGCCAGGTCGCCGCCGTCCGCGCCGCCCTCGACGGTGCCGGACACACCGCCGTGGCGGTGCTCGCCTACGCGGCAAAGTTCGCTTCGGGCCTCTACGGGCCCTTCCGTGAGGCGGTCGATGTCACCATCGCCGGGGGCGGGGACCGGCGCGGGTACCAACAGGACCCCCGCAACGGACGCGAGGCGTTGGCCGAGGTGGCGCTCGACATCGCCGAGGGCGCCGACATGGTGATGGTGAAGCCGGCTGTCGCCTACCTCGACGTCATCGCGTCGGTAGCGTCGCACGTGGACGTGCCCGTCGCTGCATACCACGTGAGCGGTGAGTACTCCATGGTGAAGGCCGCTGCCGAACGCGGCTGGATCGACGGCGACGCGGTGGCGCTCGAGCACCTCCTCGCGCTCAAGCGCGCCGGCGCGGACGTCATCCTGACGTACTTCGCCGGTGAGGTCGCCGAGGCGATGCGTGACTGAGCAGTCCCCGGACACCGCTGTCCCCGGCGGCACCGGTGCACACGCGGTCCTCTCGAATGCGGAATGGTTCGACAGGGCCCGCCGGGTGATCCCCGGAGGCGTGGACTCCCCGGTGCGCTCGTTCGCGGCCGTCGGGGGGACCCCGTACACCGTGGCGCGCGGCGAGGGGCCTTACGTATGGGACGTCGAGGGCCGCCGCTACATCGACATGGTCCAGTCCTACGGGGCGGTGCTGCTGGGCCACGCCCATCCCGCGGTGACCGCTGCGGTTACCGCGGCGGCCGGGCGCGGCACCACCTACGGCGCGCCGACCCCGGGGGAGGTGCTCCTCGCCGAGGCCGTCTGTGACCGCGTCACCGGTTGCGAGCAGGTCCGGCTCGTTTCCTCGGGGACAGAAGCGGCCATGAGCGCGGTCCGCGTGGCCCGCGGCTTCACGGGCCGCGACCGCGTCGTCAAGTTCGACGGCTGCTACCACGGACACTCGGACACGCTGCTGGCCGGAGGAGGAAGCGGGGTTGCCGCCCTGGGCCTGCCCGGGTCGGCGGGGGTTCCCGCGTCAGCCGTCGCCGACACCCTCGTCGTTCCCTACAACGTCGTGCCCGAGGTCGACGACGGCGTGGCGTGTGTGATCGTGGAGCCGGCGGCAGCCAACATGGGCGTCGTCGCGCCCGCGCCGGGGTTTCTCCAAGGGCTGCGAAAGGCGTGCGACGACGCCGGGGCGCTGCTCGTGTTCGACGAGGTGATCACCGGGTTCCGGGTGGGGCGCGGGGGGATGTCGGAGCGGTCGGGCGTGACACCGGACCTGTGGTGCTTCGGCAAGGTGATGGGCGGCGGCCTCCCGGTCGGCGCGTTCGGGGGCAGGCGCGACGTGCTGTCGGTCTTGGCTCCTGAGGGGCCCGTGTACCAGGCGGGCACCTTGTCGGGGAATCCTCTTGCCACCGCGGCCGGGCTCGCGGTGCTCGAGACCGTCTCCGTCGCCGACTACGACGTGCTGTGTCAGCGCGCCGCGCGCCTGGCCGAGGGTCTCGAGGCGGCGATCTCGGGTGCCGGGATCGCGGTACAGGTCCCCGTGGTGGGACCGCTCGTCGGGCTGTTCTTCGGGGCCGAGGTCGTCACCGACTACGCGTCGGCCCGGGCGACGGTGGCCGGAGGCCTCTACGCGGTCTTCTTCTCGGCGATGCTCGAGCGGGGAGTGGCGCTCGCCCCCGGCCCCTACGAGGCCATGTTCCCGGGACTGGCGCACCTTGACGCGCACCTCGACGAAGTCGTGTCGGTCGCCGCGGACGCCGCGACCCACATGGTGCGCAGCCACTCCTTCGTCGTCTGACGCCCCGATCCCTGGTCACCGCGCACGGTGGCCGCGACCTGCCCACAGGGCCGGGGCGCCTCTTCGTTACCATGCGTCACATGGACGGGCTGCAGGCGCCACCGGCAGGGCCCGACATCGCACCCGGGAGCGAGACCACCGCCGCGCCGCGCCCTGCCTCGCCGTTGTCCGCACCGGAGGTGCCCGGGCTGTCCGAGACGCCTCCTGACGGAGCAACGGGGCGGTACTCACTGCTGGCGCGGCTCATGGTCGTCGGCGCCGTGCTCGTGGTGGTGTTCGGGATCGTCATCCGCTTCGTGGCGAGCTCCGACATGTGGCTCGACGAAGCCCTCACGTTCAACATCGCCCGGTTGCCGCTCGGGCAGATCCACGGCGCCCTGCGGCACGACGGCGCGCCGCCTCTGTACTACTACCTGCTCCATTTCTGGATGGAGGCGTTCGGCACCTCCGACGAGGGGGTGCGATCCCTGTCGGGCGTGCTCAGCTGCGCGACGTTGCCGTTCGTCTGGTTGGCGGCGCGGCGCCTCGGTGGCAAGACGGTGGCTGCAGCAGCCCTGGTCCTCGTGGCGACGTCACCCTTCTCGGTGCGTTACGCGACCGAGAATCGCATGTACGCACTGGTCGGCTTGCTCACCGCGGCCGGTGTGGTGGCGCTGCAGCAGGTCTTGCGCCGGCGCACGGTCGCAAACGTCGTCGCGGTAGGGGTGATCAGCGGGCTCCTCCTCTACACCCATTACTGGGCGCTCTATCTCGTGGGGGTCACGGCGCTGTGGTTGGCCTTCCAGGCCCGGCGCGGTCCCGAGGGGCGCCGGCGCGGTGCCCTCGTGGCACTGGGCGCGGTGGTGGTGGGCTGCATCAGCTTCGTACCGTGGCTCCCGACGTTTCTCTATCAGGCCCATCACACCGGGACGCCGTGGGCCAAACCGGCGAACTTCGCGGCGATGGTCAACGCCGTGACCTCGTTCGCCGGGGGAGCGACCAACCAGGGCCGGGCACTCGCGCTCGTCTACTTCGCGCTGGTGGGGCTCGGGCTCTTCGGCGTGGCCCGGGGAACGTTCCACGTCGACCTCGACCTGCGCACCCGGCCCCGGGGTCGCCCTCTGGCGCTCGTGCTGACGGGGACGCTGGCCGCCGCAGTCATCGGGGGCTACGTGAGCAAGAGCGCGTTCCAGGCGCGCTACGCCTGGGTGGTCTTCGTGCCGCTCGTGCTCCTCGTGGCACTGGGCGTCGCCACGTTCGCCGATCGTCGGATCCGGGCCGGAGTCCTCACCGCGACGGTGGCCTTCGGTCTGGCGGGCGGCCTGCCGAGCACCTGGACGAGCCGCACCCAGGCGGGCGAAGTGGCGGCCACCCTGGCCCAGCTCGGTCGCCCCGGAGACATCGTGGCGTTCTGCCCGGACCAGATCGGGCCCTCGGTGAACCGCCTTGTTCCCCAGGGCCGCTACCGCGAGATCACCTTCCCCCGCGGCACCGGCCCTCAGTTCGTGAACTGGGTGGACTACGCCACGGCTTCGAACCGGGGTCACCCCGCCGCCTTTGCCACCATGCTCGAGCGCCTCAGCTCCCCCGGCCACCAGATCTGGCTGGTGTGGGCGCCGGGCTACCAGACCTTCGGTACCAAGTGTGAGCAGATCGAGGCCGACCTCCTGGCCGACACCTCGCTCGGTGCTCACGAGATGTTCCCCTACAACCAGGTGGCCGACTCCTGGATCACCTACGAGAGCATGGAATTGGTGCGCTTCGTCCACGTCGGCTGACCGTTCCGGCGCGCCGAGACGGCGCACCGTCCCTCCGCTCCGACAACGAGCCCGCAGGTGCTCAGGTTGTGATCCCTTCGTGCCGACAAGAGCACAGGAATCGGTCCCATCCTGCGCGCGTCATCGGTGGAGGTCAGTGTGGTTCTGGCTCGGTTGCGCCTGCCCGACATGGCAGCGGCTTCGCCTGCATCGGCGGCTGCGGCCGGCGACGGAGCCGCCATCCCTGCCCGGTCTGCGCCGGCCGGCGCCAACCTGTCATTCCGTGCGGACCTGTGGTCGACACCGTGTCCGGGTCGACCGGAGCGCCGTGGCGGGTGCGCCCCCCGCCCCGCCGCGTCGGTGCCGGGGGGAAGTCGCGACCGGGGGATCGGCAGGGAATCGGGGGCGGGACACCGGGGTCACTGAGGCAAGCGATCACTGCGGGGCAAGGGCAAGTCACGGGCTGACGACAGCCCACACGGAGGAGGCATGCGATGGGATCACTCGGGCTCGGGGACGGGAGCCTCCGCATGGACGACGTCTATCTGGAAGGTGCGACGCCCGAAGGGCCGGCCGTCGTCGGCCACCTGTCGGTGATCGTCGACACCGAGGGGATCACCTTCCTGGGACCCGAGCCCGGCGAGCGGCGGACCGTCGGATGGGACCGCACGTCCCCCCTGGAATTCGGTCCTCCCGCCGCCCTTCCGGGCGGCCAGGCCGTGACGTCGTTGGAGTTCGCCGTCGACGGGCGCCAGTTGCGGCTGCTGGTCCCCTCCAAGCGAGACCCGGCCGGCGTCGAAGCCGAGGCTGAGGTGCCGCCGGTGGCCGAGAGCCCCGCGCCCGTGCTCGCCGAGCCGGCCGTCGCGCCGGTGGTGGCGCCGGTGGTGGCGCCGGCCCTCGCGCCGATGGTGGAACCGGCCGTCGCGCCGGTGGTGGCGCCGGTGGCCGAGAGCCCGGCGCCGGTGCTCGCCGAGCCGCCCGCCGCGCCGTGGTGGCGCCGGTGCGAGAGCCGCGCCGGTGCTCGCCGCCGCCGACCCGTCCGTGTACGCGCCCGAGGCGTTGCAGGCGGGCCCGATGGTCGAGGACGAGACGACCGACGACGACGAGATGCCGGCTGAGACCCGGGTCCGGTTCCGGCCCTACCCCGGTCGCCCGAAGCAGTCCCGCAGGCCCGCCCTGTCGCCCTCCCAGCGCATGGTCAGGCTCGTGCTCGTCTCGGTCCTCGTGGGGCTCCTCCCCATGGCCGCGGGCGTCTGGTACCTCCACCTCCAGCCGCTCCCGACGCAACCGGGGAAGAGTTTGTCCGACGCCGCCATCGCCGCCCGAGTCGGGATCCAGCCGGGAGACCTGTCCGGGTGGAGCACCGCAACGACCAGGATGGGGAACCCCTTCGCGGCCGGCGCCACCTCGCACGGGGTGGCTGCGCTCCGGACTGCTGAGCAAGCGTCGACGGTCCTGGCCCGCTGTCTGCACGTCCCGGTGTCGGCTGTCGACGGGGCCTTCGGCATGGGCAGCGGCGTGTCGGCGCGCACCGCCCAGGCGGCCTCACCCACCTACCTCGATCCCAGCGGCAACGGAGGTGCCGTCGGCTCCGTGGTCGACGTGATGAAGACGCCCCAGATCCAGCAGGCCGATTCGAGCGTCTTCCAGGACCCGGCGCTGTTCGCCACCTGCTACCAGCCGTTCGTGCAGGCGATGCTGCCTTACGCCTCGGGCGGCGGCAGCGCCGGCTTCGCCACCGCCACTGTCCAACCGTTGGTCGTCCCGGTTCCGGACGGTCCCGGGACCATCCCGGTGGCCGCGTTCCAGATCGCGCGCATCGGCAACGGCAACGGCCAGACGACGACCGTCGTGACCACGGCGATCGCGGTCTCTGCGGGCCGGGTGCAGGCGACGCTGGGGACGGTGAGCAACTTCGTGTTCTCTCTCGACGCCCAGAACCAACTGGTGCGCGACGTAGAGACCCGCACCATCGGCATGAGCCAGTACTGATCGGACGGGTCTCGGCGCCGCGGACGGCGCCGCGAGGCCGGGTTCAGCCCGGGGTCAAGCGGCCGATGGTCATCAGGGTGCGGTAGGCAGCCTCGGCCGGACCGAGCTCGTCAGGGCGCACCAGGTTGGCCATGAGGCGCAGCAGCCACTCCATGACGCTGCGGGAATGCATGCCGGTGCGCACGCAGATTCGCATCAGGTCCGGCCTGCTGATCAGCCGGACGAACTCGCGGGCGATCCGGTAATAGAGGCCATAGGCGTTCTGGAGCTGTGACTCGTAGTCCACGAGGGCGTGGACCCCCTCGCCCGACAGGGCCCTCGCCACGCAGGCTGCTGCCAGGCGCCCCGTCTCGTAACCGTACGCGATGCCCTCACCGTTGAAGGGGTTGATGGAGCCCGCCGCGTCCCCGATGACGAGCACGTTGGGGCCGATGCGGGGACGGACCGACAGGCCCATGGGCAGCTTCCCGCCGGTGGGTGCGCCGCACAGCGTCGCGGGGGACAGGTCCCAGGATTGGGGAGCCCAGTCGATGAAGGCGTCCATCAGCTGCGTCGTGTTGGCCCCCTTCCATCGGCCTTCGACCGAGAGGATGCCCACGCCCGCGTTGACGCGCCCGTCGCCGAGAGGGAAGATCCAGCCGTATCCCGGCACGACGTCTCCCGCCGCGTTCCTGATGTCGAGGTGGGACTCGATGAAGCCCTCGTCGTGGCGCGGCGAGCGGAAATAGCCCCGCAGCGCCATGCCCATGGGGTAGTTCCGGTCCCTGGAGGTGCCAAGCGCGCGGCCGAAGCGTGAGTTGGCTCCGTCGGCCACCACGGTGTAGCGGGCCCGTACCTCGTGGTTCCGCCCCGCGTCGCGATCGAGCACCCTGGCTCCCGCACAGCTCGGGAGCACCTCGGCGCTGGTCCCCACTCCGCCGACGGGCCCGGCCGTGCTGCGGTCGAGGATGGGCCCGATGGCCTCGGCTCCCTCCCACACGGTCGCGCCCGCCTTCGCGGCACGCTCGGCCACGAGCTGGTCGAGGTCGTGGCGGGTGATCACGTAGCCCACCGACGGGAACGAGGGGTGCTCGGGCCAGGGCAGCTCCAAGCTGAGCCCGTAGGCACAGGCCCGGAGCCCGTCGTAGCGGTGCGCGCCGGCCAGGGCGCCGCCCAGCCCCATGTCGTTGAGCTGGCGGACCGAACGCGGCGTCAGCCCGTCGCCGCAGGTCTTCTCGCGCGGGAAGTGCTTCTTCTCGAGGAGCACCACGTCCCAGCCGGCCTCCGCCAGCCAGTACGCGCAGGCCGAGCCAGACGGGCCGCCGCCGACGACCACCACGTCATGGACACGGGAGTCGTCCGCCGCCTCGGGGCGCCCCGGGGAGGTCGCCGAGCGTGGGGTTCGGGTCTGGGTCACCGGATAGATCGTAGGGGACGGGGCTGCGGCGGGACCCTCCTCCGGCCCCTGCCCGACGGGCCCCGAGCCGTGGGTTCTCAATGTGCCCGTGCGCAGGGCGCCGTGGTAGAACCGCATTCGGTCATGAGCGACTACCTGCCGATCGTGGTGCTCTTCGTGCTCGGCGTTCTCTTCGCGGGCCTGTCCTTCCTGGCCTCGGGCATGCTCGCCCCCCGGAAGCGGCCGACGGCGGCGAAGGTGGCGCCCTACGAGTGCGGGATCGTGCCCGATCGCGAGCCCCCGCAGCGCTTCCCCGTGCGCTTCTACCTCGTGGCCATGATCTTCATCATCTTCGACATCGAGATCGTGTTCCTCTATCCGTGGGCGGTCGTGTTCCGGGAGCTGCACACCTTCGGGCTCGTCGAGGTCCTCGTGTTCGCCGCAGCCGTGTTCTTCTCCTTCCTCTATCTCGTGAGCAACGGCGCGCTGAACTGGGGCCCGGCCAAGCAACTCCGTCCGGCTAGTTCCGAGCGCACCACCGATTCGACCATCGCCCGTGTCGGGCCCGGTCAGGGGCCCGGCGCCGGACAGGCTGCATAAGCCGGGACGAGGCGTCATGGGGCTCGAGGACCTCCAGCACAATTTCCTGACCGGGCGCGTCGAGGACCTGGTGAAGTGGGCGCGCCGCAACAGTGTGTGGCCGGTGACCTTCGGCTTGGCGTGCTGCGCGATCGAGATGATGTCGGTGGGAGCCGCGGACTTCGACATCAGCCGATTCGGCATGGAGGTATTCCGGGCGTCCCCCCGGCAGGCCGACCTCATGATCGTGGCCGGCCGGGTCTCCCAGAAGATGGCCCCGGTGCTCCGTCAGGTCTACGACCAGATGATGGAGCCGAAGTGGGTGATCTCCATGGGCGTGTGCGCATCGACCGGTGGGATGTTCAACAACTACGCCATCGTCCAGGGTGTCGACCAGGTCGTCCCGGTGGACGTGTACGCGCCGGGGTGCCCCCCGAGCCCGGAGATGCTCCTCCACGCCATCCTCACGCTGCACGAGAAGATCCGCACCGGGGAGATCACCCGCCGGCGCGGCTCGGCCGCCCAGCGTCCCGAAGAGCTCGCCGGTTGGGTGCCCGAGCGCCCTGATGCCGTTCGGTTGGGGACGCCGCGTTGACGCCCGAGACGCCGCCGGTCGAGCTCTCGCTCCCCGGCGTGCCCCGATCGACGTCCGCCGACGGGCACGAGCTCCTGTTCCCCGACCGCGCCCGGTACCACGACGTGGTGGCCGCCCATCGGGACGCCGGCTTCGAGATGCTGGCGAGCCTCACCGCCGTCGACTACCTCGGGCATCCCGGACGCACCCTCCCCGCCGGGGTCGAGCCCGAGCGTTTCGAGCTGGTGACGATGCTGCTCTCGCTGGCGCAGGTGCGGCGCGTCCGCGTCCGCGTGCAGGTCCCCGAGGGCGAGGCCGAGGTGGCGTCGTTGTGGGACCTCTACCGTGGGGCCGAGGCGATGGAGCGCGAGGTGTTCGACATGTACGGCATCTCGTTCACAGGCCATCCCGACCTGACGCGGATCCTCATGCCCGAGGACTGGGAGGGCCATCCCCTGCGCAAGGACTTTGGCGTGGGGCGCGTGCCGGTGCAATTCAAAGAGGCTCCGGGGCCCCGATGACCGACCTGACCAAGGAGACCTTCGAGGGCGCCCAGGAGCTGGCCGAGCGCGGTGCCACGGCGCCCGAGGAGCTCGAGCGTGAGGTGGGCGCGGTCCTGCGGCTCCCCGAGAGCCACGGCGTCGACGTGTCCGACATCGACGTCGAGTACCCCGACGACGAGACGATGATCATCAACATGGGACCGCAGCACCCGTCGACGCACGGGGTGCTGCGGCTCATGATGGAGCTCGACGGCGAAACCGTCCTGCGCACCAAGCCGATCATCGGATATCTGCACACCGGCATGGAGAAGACGGCGGAGGAGCTCACCTACCAAC
The DNA here is from genome assembly GCA_963810195.1 of uncultured Acidimicrobiales bacterium. Classification (GTDB taxonomy): domain Bacteria; phylum Actinomycetota; class Acidimicrobiia; order Acidimicrobiales; family UBA8190; genus Chersky-840. Next base: position 296,150 of record CAWEMO010000005.1, read on the forward strand.
AGGGCTCCACCAACGTCACGCGCATGGACTACCTGTCACCGCTCAACAACGAGCTGGTCTTCTCGCTTGCCACCGAGAAGCTCCTCGGCATCGAGCTCCCGCCGCGTGCGGTGTGGATCCGGATGCTGCTGTCCGAGCTCCAGAGGATGTCGTCGCACCTGATGTGGCTGGCGACCAACGGCATGGACGTCGGGTCGACCACCATGATGATCTTCGGTTTCCGCGAGCGTGAGCTCGTGCTCGGCTTCTTCGAGAAGACGACCGGCCTGCGCATGAACCACAACTTCATCCGTCCCGGGGGGACCGCCGCCGATCTTCCCGACGGGTGGGAGGACGACGTCGAGGTGATTCTCGACAACGTGACCTCGCGCCTGGGTGACTACGACGATCTGCTCACGGGACAGCCCATCTTCCGCGAGCGCATGGAGGGGGTAGGGGCGCTCAGCGCGGACGAGGCGCTCAACCTGTCGGCCACGGGCCCGATCCTGCGTTCCACGGGAATCCCCTGGGACCTGCGTCGTACCATGCCGTACCTGGCCTACGACCAAGTCGACTTCGACGTCATCATCGGCACCTACGGCGACAACTTCGACCGCTACGCCATCCGCCTCAACGAGATCCGCGAGTCAGTGCGCATCCTGTGGCAGGTGCTCGACAAGATACCGCCGGGCGACTACCGGGTGCAGGACAAAAAGGTGACCCCACCGCCCCGGGCCCGCATCGACGAGTCGATGGAGGCGCTCATCCACCATTTCAAGATCTTCACCGAGGGGTTCAAGGTGCCCGAGGGCGAGGTGTACGTGGCGATCGAGTCACCACGTGGCGAGCTGGGGTGCTATCTCGTGTCCAACGGCTCCTCGAAGCCGTACCGGATGCACATCCGGGCCCCCTCGTTCGTGAACCTCCAGAGCCTCCCGGTGATGATGCACGGCGGGCTCGTCGCCGATGCGGTCGCCACCATCTCCTCGGTCGACCCCGTCATGGGTGAGGTGGACCGGTGACGGCCGCGCCGGGGAGCGGGCATCTGTCCGAGGAGATCGTCGCCCGCGCCCGCGAGCTCATCGACCTGTACCCACACCGGCGCTCGGCGCTCATCCCCATCTGCCATCTGGCGCAGGAGCAGGACGGCTGGCTGCGGCCCGAGGCCATCGACGAGATCGCCGAACTGGTGGGGCTGTCGCCGGCCGAGGTCCTGGGCACGGCCTCGTTCTACGAGATGCTGCGCACCGAGCCCGTCGGTACCTACGTGATCTCGGTGTGCACCAACATCGCCTGCATGCTGCGCGGCGCGTACGAGCTTCTCGAACACGTGGAGCACACCCTGGGGATCCGCTCCGGGGCCACCACCACCGACTTGATGTTCACCCTCGAGGAGACCGAGTGCATCGCGGACTGCGGCCGGGCCCCGTGCCTGGCGGTGAACCACCGCTTCGTGGGCGACGTGAACCCCGAGTCCTTCGACAGCCTGGTCGGCGCGCTGCGCGCCGGTGAGCTGGCCGACGACATCCCCCGGCACGGCACCCTCGTCAGGGTGCGCCGCCAGGGAGGGCTGCGCGTGGACGAGGCCACCATCAGCGCCGAACGCGTCGCTGCCGCCGCGAACGCCACCGGGGGTACGTGATGGCGGTCGGCGAAGCTCCCCGTATCCTGACGTCGCGCCTCGGTTACGAGGACTCCCACACCCTGGAGCGTTACCTCGCCACGGGCGGGTACGAAGGACTGCGCAAGGCGCTGTCGATGACCCCCGAGCAGGTGGCCCACGAGGTCGACGCGGTGAGCCTGCTTGGCCGGGGCGGTGCCGGCTTCCCGGCCGGGCGCAAGTGGTCGATGCTGCGCAAGGCCTCGACCACCTACCTGGTCGTCAACGGCGACGAGAGCGAGCCGGCCACGTTCAAGGACCACCTTCTCCTCGAGCGCGACCCGCACCAGCTCATCGAGGGCGTCCTCATCGCCGCGTACGCCATCCAGGCGGCGCGCGCCTTCGTGTACGTGCGCGGCGAGTTCGCTCTCGGGCTCGAGCGTGTGCAGGCTGCGCTCAACGATGCCTACGAGCACGGGGCGGCCGGCCGGGACATCTTCGGCTCGGGGTTCTCGCTGGACGTGGTCGTGCATCCCGGGGCGGGGGCCTACATCTGCGGGGAGGAGACGGCCCTGCTCGAGAGCCTCGAGGGCAAGCGGGGCTTCCCCCGCATCAAGCCCCCGTACTTCCCGGCTGCCATCGGCCTCTACGGCGAACCCACCGTGGTCAACAACGTGGAGACCCTTTCGAACCTCCCGTGGGTGATGGTCAACGGATCGGAGGCGTTCACCGCTCTCGGTGCGGGCCGCTCGACGGGCACGCGGCTCTTCGCCCTCGCCGGGCACGTCCGCAATCCCGGCGTGTACGAGGTGGAGATGGTGAAGACGACGTTTCGCGACCTGGTGTTCGCCCCCGTCCTCGGTGGTGGCATCCCCGGCGGTCGGGAGCTGAAGGCGATCATCCCCGGAGGCGTGTCGGCCCCGTGGTTCGGTCCCGAGCAGCTCGACCTCCCCCTGGGCCAGGACGAGGTGGGCGAGGCCGGGTCCATGCTCGGGTCGGGCTCGATCGTGGTGATGGACGACTCCACCTGTGTGGTGCGCGCCGCGTGGAGGATCACCCGCTTCTTCTGGCGTGAGTCGTGCGGGCAGTGCACGCCCTGTCGTGAGGGGAGCGGCTGGTTGGAGAAGGTCCTGCGGCGCATCGAGGACGGCGAGGGCCGCGAGGCCGACATCGACCTGCTCATGGACGTCTGCGACAACCTGGCACCGGGAGTGTCGTGGCCGCCGCAGCAGACGACGATCTGCGTGCTCGGCTCCTCGATCCCGTCTTCGATCGCATCGGCCATCCGGATGTTCCGTGACGACTTCCTCGTGCACGTCAAGGAAGGGGGCTGTCCTCATGGCTGACCCCGTCGTGACGTCGCACCATGGCATCGCCCCCAAGGTCGACCCGGGCGCGTCGGTGACCTTCACCCTTGACGGTCGGGAGGTCACCGCGCCGGCAGGCCAGTTCCTGATCGCGGCGGCCGAGCAGGCGGGGACCTTCATCCCGCGGTTCTGTTACCACCCGCGCATGAAGCCGGTCGGCATGTGCCGGATGTGCCTCGTGGAGGTGTCCGGCCCACGCGGCGCCACGCTCCAGCCCGCCTGCTACGTGCCCGTGGCCGAGGGGATGGAGGTCGACACGACCTCCGACAAGGTCAAGAAGGCCCAGGACGGCGTGCTCGAGTTCCTGCTCGTGAACCATCCGCTCGACTGCCCGGTGTGCGACAAGGGCGGTGAGTGCCCGCTGCAGGACCAGGTCCTCGCCTACGGCCCCGGCGAGAGCAGGTTCCTCGAGGAGAAGCGGCACTGGGCCAAGCCCATCCCCATCTCCGAGCTCGTGCTGCTGGACCGCGAACGCTGCATCCAGTGCGGCCGCTGCGTCCGGTTCGCCGCCGAGATCGCGGGCGAGGCGCAGATCGACTTCCTGGGCCGGGGCGACGCCATCGAGGTCAACGTCTTCGAGGACCACGTCTTCACGTCGTACTTCAGCGGGAACACCGTCCAGATCTGCCCCGTGGGCGCGCTCACCGCCTCCCCGTACCGGTTCACCGCCCGTCCGTGGGACCTCGACCAGGTCGAGTCGACGTGCACGCTGTGCGCGTTCGGTTGCCGGGCCGCGGTCCAATCCTCGTCGAACCGGGTCACCCGTCTGCTCGGGATCGACAGCGACCCGTTGAACCAGAGCTGGTTGTGCGACAAGGGCCGCTTCGGGTTCGAGTCGGTCAACGCCCAGGAACGCCTGGTCGAGCCGCTCGTGCGCCGGGCCGCCTCCGCCCGGGGCGACGGTGTCGACGAGCTCGTGCCCGTGTCGTGGGCCGAGGCCTTGACGGTGGTGGCCGAGCGCCTGGCCCATGTCCGGGCCGAGCAGGGCGCCGAGGCCATCGGGGTGCTCGGGGGGGCCCGCCTCTCCAACGAGGACGCCTACGCGTGGGCCAAGCTCGCCAAGTCGGTGATCGGCACCGACTCGGTCGACGCCCAGCTCGGCGACGGCCTGCCCGCCGAAGTGGTGCTGGGACTGCCCCGGGCGACGATCGACGAGGCGTGCCACGCGCGGTGCGTGGTGGTGCTCTCCGGTGACCTGCGCGAGGAGCTGCCCGTTCTCTTCCTGCGCCTGCGCGGTGCGGCGATCGACGGCGACGTCCCGGTCGTCGAGATCGCTCCCCGAAGCGGTGCGCTCGGCGAATTCGCGACCGCGGTGCTCGCCTACCGTCCCGGCGAGGCGTCGGCACTCGCCCGCGCGCTGGCCGCCGGCGGTGACGAGCACCCCGACACGGTGGACGACGAGGCCTGGGCCGCAGCGCGTGGTGCCCTCGGGCGCGCCGGGGACGGCGGCGAGGGGATCGTGGTCGTCCTCGGCCGACCCTCTCTGGCCGAGGACGGGGCGCTCGTGGCCGACGCCGCCGCCGCCATGGTCGAGGCGTGGCCCAAGGCGCGGTTCCTGCCCGCCCTGCGCCGGGGCAACGTGATGGGGGCCCTCGACATGGGGCTGGCCCCGGGCCTGCTCCCCGGGCGGGTGGGTCTCGACGAGGGTCGGGACTGGTACGAGGCGGCCTGGGGCTCGGTGCCGGCCGCACGTGGCCGGGACGCCCGGGCCATGTTGGGCGCTCTGGCGGACGGGTCGATGGGTGCGGTCGTGCTCGTGGGGTCGGACCCCGTGGGCGACTTCCCGGACCGGGCCCTCGCCGAAGAGGCGCTCGGCGCGGCGGGCTTCGTCGTGGCCGTGGACGGGTTCCTGTCGCCGTCGACGGCTCTGGCCGACGTGGTGCTGCCGGTGGCCATCACCCACGAGCGGACGGGGACGACCACCAACATCGAAGGGCGCGTCATGCGCGTGGCGCAGAAGCTGGTGGCGCCCGGCCAGTGCTGGCCGGACTGGATGGTGGCCGCGGAGCTCGCCGAACGCCTCGGCCGGGGGCTCGGGGTGTCGAGCGCCGCCGAGCTCTGGGACGAGATCGAGCACCTCGCCCCCGCCCACGCCGGGATCACCCGGGCCGTGCTCGACAGCCCCGCGGCGCGCGACGGGATCGTCGCCCCTCTGCCCGCCTCGCCGGTGCGCATCACGAGCCGAAGCCCCCTGGCGCCGTTCGACCCCATGGCCACACCCGGGATCGACGCCGTCGAGGCCCAGGGTGCCCCGCCCCGTGCCGGGGTCGCCGAGCCCCCCGGCGGTGACGAGCTCCCCGCCTGGCGCGACGGCGCGGCGAGCGGGAACGGCGGCGCACCGGGTGGGAACGGCGGCCCGCCCGGCGCCGGCGACGCGCCGGGTCGGCCCCGGCCGCTGCGCTGGCCCGTCCCCGTCGACGTGCCGCAGCTCCCCGCCCCCGACGGCCACTCCCTGCGACTGGTGTCGGCGCGCCGGCTCTACGACCAGGGCGTGCTGCTCGCGGCGTGCCGGTCCCTCGCCCCCTTGGCACCGGCGGCGGTCGTGCGGGCCAATCCGCACGACCTGGGACAGCTGGGCGTCACGACCTCGGAGCGGGTCCGGGTCCGCTCCTCGCGCGCCGCGCCGGTCTTCGAGGCGGTCGCCGACGACAACGTCCCGCGCGGCGTGCTCAGCATCGACTTCAACCTCCACGGGGACGACCCGAGCGCGTCGTCGGCGGGCGCGTCGGCGCTGATCGACGGCCGCGAGCCGGTCGTCGACGTGCGGCTGGAGACACTGTGATGGGACTGCTCGGCCTCGGTGACCCCCTCTACGCGCACGGCGTGCACTGGGCGGAGCTCCTGGTCGTGCTGGTCAAGGTCGTGGTCGCCTTCGGGGCCCTGTTGGTGTCGGTCATGCTCATGATCTGGTTCGAGCGCAAGGTGATCTCGGACATGCAGGCGCGCGTCGGGCCCAACCGGGCGGGCCCGTGGGGACTGCTCCAGACCCTGGCCGACGGGATCAAGCTGTTCTTCAAGGAGGACCTGCTTCCCGAGCGCGCCGACCGGTTCGTGTTCAAGCTGGCGCCGTACCTGTCGATCCTGCCGGCCTTCCTCTCCTTCGCCATCGTGCCCGTGGGGGGACTGGTGACCGTGTTCGGGCACACCTTCGAGCTGCAGGTGGCGGATCCTCCGGTGGGCATCCTGTTCCTGCTGGCGATGTCGTCGATCTCGGTCTACGGCGTGATGCTGGCCGGGTGGTCGTCGGGGTCGAAGTACCCGTTGCTCGGCTCGGTGCGGGCCTCGGCGCAGATGATCTCCTACGAGGCCGCCCTCGGCCTGAGCGTGGTCATGGTGGTGTTGTTGGCCGGCTCGCTGTCGACGCGGGCCATCGTGGAGGGCCAGGCCCACACCTTCTTCGGGAGCTGGTACCTCATCCGCACGGGCCTGCTGCCCTTCTTCTTGTTCATGATCGCCATCACCGCCGAGCTCGACGCGCCCGCCCTTCGACCTGGTGGAGGCGGAGCAGGAGCTGGTGGGCGGCTTCAACACCGAGTATTCCTCCATCCGCTTCGCGCTGTTCTTCATGGCCGAGTTCATGAACACCATCACGATGTCGGCCATCGTCGTGACGCTGTTCCTGGGCGGCCCCGACGGGCCCACGGCGCACGTGTTCATCCTGTCGTGGCTGATCCCGGTGCTGTGGTTCCTGGGGAAGACCGTCATCTTCCTCTTCATCTACGTGTGGTTGCGCGCCGCGCTCCCGCGCCTGCGCTACGACCAGCTCATGGACCTCGGCTGGAAGGTCCTCATCCCCCTGTCCCTGGGGTGGGTCCTCGTGCTCGCCGCGTTCCTGGTGGGTCGGTGGTGGGGGGTCGGCGTGATCGCCGCCCTGCTGGTCGCAGTCGGCCTGCTCATGCGCTCGGTCATGGTCGGGTCGGGCCGCGACGACGACTCCGAGGCCTTCGACGCGCCGGAGCTGGTGACCTGATGGGGCTCTTCGACGGACTGCGCGACGAGCTGAGCTTCCTCGGGGGTTTCAAGGTGACCCTCGAGCAGATGACACGCCAGCGGGTGACGCGCCAGTACCCGCGCGAGAAGAAGCCCAAGCAGGCCCGCAACCACGGCCGTCACGTCCTCAACCGCTACGAGGACGGCATGGAGAAGTGCATCGGCTGCGAGCTGTGCGCCGGGGTGTGCCCGGCCGACTGCATCTACGTGCGCGGTGCCGACAACGTGCCGACGGCCCCGGTCTCGCCGGGCGAGCGCTACGGGTTCGTGTACGAGATCAACTACCTGCGCTGCATCCACTGCGACCTGTGCGTCGAAGCCTGCCCCACCGAGGCCATCACCGAGTCCAAATTGTTCGAGTTCTCCTTCACCAACCGCGCCGACGCCATCTACACCAAGGACGAATTGTTGGTCGGCGACGACGGCCGGCCCCAGCGGCTCCCGTGGGAGGACTGGCGCGAGGGCGACGACCTGCACACCTCGGGCTGGATGCGAGCCACCTCGCCCTCGGGTGTGGCCGCCTACGAAGGACGCGTGCAGTGGTCGGGGGAGCTCGGGTACGGGGTGCGCGCCCCCGAGGGGGGCCAGAGCAACCAGCGCGACGACGCGCTGACCGGCAGCCGTCCGCTGCGCGAGACGTTCTCCTCCCATCTCGACGACATCGACCGCCTGCCCGACCAGCAGGGCATGCGGGGGATCGCCAACCGCCTGCGCGAGCGCATGGAGCAGCGCATGCCGCCCCAGGTGCGCGCCCGGATCGACCAGCGCATGGCGGCGAGGCGCGGCCCGGGAGCGCCCCCCGCGCCCACGGTGTGGGCCGAGAACACCTCGTCGAAGAGCGAGGACGCCGCGACGGGGAGCACCTCGCCCGAGAGCCGGGACTCATGATCCTCACCCCGCTGCTGGCCGCCACCACCGTCGACGCCCTCACCTTCGCCGTCGCCGCGGCCATCGTGCTCGCCGGCGCCATCGGCGTCGTGGTGGCCCGCAATCCCGTGCACGCGGCGTTGATGCTCGTCATGACGCTGTTCGGCGTGGCCGTGCTCTTCGTCGAGCAGCAGGCCAACTTCCTGGCCGCCGTCCAGGTCATCGTGTACGCGGGCGCCATCGTGGTGTTGTTCCTGTTCGTCATCATGTTCCTCGGCGTCGACCGTGAGGAGAACCTCAACGAGGAGCCCTTGCGGGGCCAGCGTCCCCTCGCCGTGGTCCTCGTCGTCCTGGGGCTCGCCGGCCTGTTCCTCATGGGCTTCGGCGCCCACTGGTCGGTGGGGGCGAAATCGGTGGCCGGTGCGGCGCGCAACCAGTCCGGCGGCGACGTCGCCGCTCTCGGGCGCTCGGTGTTCACGACCTACCTCTTCGCCTTCGAGGTGACCTCGGCGCTGCTCGTGATCGCCGTGGTGGGCGCGGTCGTCCTCGCCCGGCGTCCCGGCGGCGTCCGCCCCGGGCCCGACGCCGGTGACGATGCAGAGGTCGAGGCCACCCTCGTACCGGTGGCGGGGTCGGGCGCCACGGAGGAGGCCGACGACGAGCCGCCGTCCGGGGACGGCGACCCCGGAGCCGACCCGGAGCACGAGGAGGTGTCCCGATGAGCCTGAGCGGTGCGTGGTACCTGGGACTGGCCGCGGTGGTGTTCTCGATCGGCACGCTCGGCCTGCTCGTCAGGCGCAACGTGCTGGTCATGTTCATGTGCGTCGAGCTCATGCTCAACGCCGTCAACCTCACCTTCGTGACGTTCTCCCGCATGCTCAACGACATCGGCGGCCAAGCCCTCGTGTTCTTCACGCTGGTGGTGGCGGCCGCCGAGGTGGTCGTGGGCCTCGGCATCGTGGTGGCCATCTTCCGACGCCGCCGGGGCGCGACCGCCGACGACTTCCACATCATGCGGGGCTGACCGCCACCGCCCATCCACCTGCCGACGACCGACCCGGGACGCCCAAGACATGCTTCACGCCGCCTATCTGATGCCGCTGCTGCCGCTCGCCGGCTTCGTCGTGCTCGCCGCCTTCGGGCGCCGGCTCGGCGACCCCTGGGCGGGCTGGCTGGGCACGGCCACGGTGGCGGGGTCCTTCGTCGTGGCGTGTGTGGTCTACGCCGGGCTCCTCGCCAAGGCCGTTCCGCAGCGCTCGTTCGTCCAGACCCTGTTCACCTGGATCCCGGTGGGTGGGCTCCAGGTGAAGGCCGCCCTGCTCGTCGACCCCCTGTCGATGACGATGGCGCTGTTCGTCACGGGCGTGAGCTCGCTCATCCATCTCTATTCGATCGGGTACATGAAGGGGGACGGCGACTTCCCGAAGTTCTTCCTCTACCTGAACCTCTTCGTGGCCTCGATGCTCATCCTGGTCCTGGCCGACAACCTCCTCTTCACCTTCGTGGGCTGGGAAGGCGTCGGGGTGTGCTCGTACTGGCTCGTCTCGTTCTGGTTCGGGCGTGACAGCGCGGCGAGCGCCGGGAAGAAGGCCTTCATCTACAACCGGCTCGCCGACGTGGCCTTCCTGATCGCTGTCTTCCTCGTCTTCTCCAAGACCGGCACCCTCGACTACAAGGGGATCTTCTCCCACCTGTCGCTCGTCGGGGGCGGGACGGGCACGGCGATCTGCCTCCTGCTCTTCGTCGCGGCGGTGGGCAAGTCCGCACAGTTCCCGCTGTTCCCCTGGTTGGCCGACGCCATGGAGGGCCCGACCCCGGTGTCGGCCCTCATCCACGCCGCCACCATGGTCACCGCCGGCGTCTATCTGATGTGCCGCATCAGCCCGCTGCTGTCCCACGCCCATGACGCGCAGCTGGTGGTGGCGTCGGTGGGAGCCGTCACGGCCTTCGTAGCCGCCACCATCGGGTGCGCGCAGCAGGACATCAAGAAGGTGCTCGCATACTCCACGGTCTCGCAGCTCGGCTACATGTTCCTGGCGGTGGGCACCGGTGCGTACGAGGCGGCCATCTTCCTCATGGTGGCCCACGCCTTCTTCAAGGCACTGCTGTTCCTCGGTGCGGGGTCCGTGATCCACGGCATGCACGACGAGCAGGACCTCAAGCGCATGGGCAACCTGCGCCGCTACATGAAGCTGACGTTCGCCACCTTCGGCATCGGCGCCCTCGCCATCGCCGGGATCCCGCCGCTGTCGGGCTTCTTCGCCAAGGGCGACATCCTCGACAACGCCTTCGCCCGCTACCCCGTGCTGTGGGCCATCGGGTTGGCCACCGCCGCGCTGACCGCCTACTACGTGACGAGGCTCGTGGCCCTGGCCTTCTACGGCGAGGACCGGTGGCGCCGGGGTGCGGGCGGCTCTGGCGCGGCTCATGGCGGGGACGCCGAACCGCACGAATCCCCCTGGGTGATGGCGCTCCCGTTGGTGGTGCTGTCGGTGCTGGCCTTCGCGGGCGGGGTGCTGCATCTCCCGTGGCATACGAGTTGGAATCCCCTCGGTTGGTTGGGCCCGGTGTTCGGCAACGCCCAGTACGAGGCGCATCAGTCGGCGGGGACGCAGTGGGCCCTCGGGATCGTCGACGCCGTGGTGGCCCTCCTCGGGCTGTCGCTGTCCTTCGTGTTGTGGTCGCGTCGAGCCGAGCGACCCGAGCTCGAACCGGTGGTGCTCCAGAAGGCATACTTCCTCGACGACGTCTACGACACCGTGATCGGCCGGCCCGGGCAGGCCTTCGCCCGCTTCTGCGCCACGGTGATCGAAGCCAAGGTCATCGACGGCGCCGTCAACGGCGTCGGTCGCGTCACGCGGGCCGCCGGCGGCGGCCTGCGGCGGGTGCAGACGGGCTTCGTCCGCCAGTACGCGCTCGGCATCGTGCTGGGTGCGGTGGTCCTGCTCGCCTGGATGCTCTCGAGGGCGGTGTCATGACCCACGACACCGCGTTCCCCTTCCTCACCGTGCTCGTGCTCCTCCCCGCGGGGGCGGCCCTGGCCGCCGCGCTCGTCCCCGCGTCGATCGGCGAGCGCGCCCAGCGGATGGCGGTGTACGGGATCGGCCTGGCCGCGAGCCTCGCCACCCTGGCGCTGGCCATCACCATCGCCCTTCGCTACCAGGCCGGCGACGGGGGGTACCGCCTGGTGAGCCAGCACGTATGGGCGTCGTCGCTCGGCATCTCGTGGCACCTGGGCGTCGACGGCATCTCCGTGTTCCTCATCCTCATGGCGGCGATCCTGTTCCCGTTGGCCATCGTGGCCGGGAAGGTGCCCGCCCGCCCCCGTTCGTTCGTCGCCTGGATGCTGCTGCTCGAGGCCGGATGCCTCGGGAGCTTCGTGTCCCTCGACCTGATCCTGTTCTTCTTGTTCTTCGAGCTGACCCTCGTGCCGGTGTACTTCGTCATCGCCGGATGGGGCTTCTCCCGCCGCGCCTACGCGGCCATCAAGTTCTTCGTGTACACGTTCCTGGGCTCCGCCTTCCTCCTGGTGGGGATCGTGGCCGTCGCCTTCATCCACCAGCGCCAGACCGGCCACCTCACCTTCGACCTGGTGGCGCTCAGCACCACCCACCTGGGCCTGGCCTCCCAGGTGCTGCTGTTCCTGGCCTTCACCGCCGCCTTTGCCGTGAAGGCGCCGATCTTCCCCTTCCACACCTGGTCGCCCGACGCCTATGCCGAGTCGCCCACCGGCGGAGCCGTGATCCTCGCCGCGGTCATGGCCAAGATGGGCACCTACGGCATCATCCGCTTCGACCTGAACCTGTTCCCCCGGGCCGTGGTCGACCTCGCCCCGCTGCTGCTCACCCTGGGCGTGATCGGCATCCTCTACGGCGCCGTGGTGGCCTGTGTCACACGGGACCTGAAGCGCCTCGTGGCCTATTCCTCTCTGAGCCACCTCGGGTTCGTCGTGCTCGGGACCTTCGCCCTCACCACCCAGGGCGTGACCGGCGGCGTGCTGCAGATGGTGAACCACGGCCTCATCATCGCCGTGCTGTTCATCGTGATCGGTTGGATCTACGAACGGCGCCGGACCTGGCAGGTCAACGAGTTGCGCGGCCTGCAGCGGGCCGCACCCGTCATGGCGGCGGTGTTCACCGTGGCCATGATGGCCGCCATCGGGCTGCCCGGGCTCAACGGGTTCGTCGGGGAGTTCCTCGTGCTGGCCGGAACCTTCCTCTCGCACCGGTGGTGGGCGGTGGTGGCCACCGGCGGTGTCGTGCTCGCCGCGCTGTACCTGCTGTGGGCCTACCAACAGGCGTTCCACCACGAGCCCGACGAGGAGACCGCCAAGGTGCGCGACCTGTCGTGGCGCGAAGTCGTCGTGGTGGCACCGCTCGTGGCGCTCATCGTGGTCCTGGGCGTCTACCCCAAGCCGGTGCTCGACCGCATCACCCCGTCGGTCACGCGTCTGGTCCAGCACGTCGAGACGAGCACCGGCACCCACCAGCCGGCGGTGGCGAACCCGGGTCCCGCCCGGGTGGCACCCGCCCCGGTGGTCGGTGACGCCGGCACGGGGAGGTTGCGGTGACCCACACCGGCTCGCTCCTGGCCCTGGCCGCGCCCAGGATCGCCTACCTGTCGATCCTCCCCGTGCTGGTCATGCTGGGCGGAGCTGTCGCCGTGCTGGCGGCGTCGTCGGTGCTGCGCCGGCGCATGGACCCTACGACCGCCACCGTGATGGCCGTGATGACCACGCTGGCCGCGCTCTCGCTGTCGCTCGTGCAGTGGTTCGACGTCGCGCATCACGGTGCGCACGTCTCCATCGACTCGGCCGTGGTGGAGGACGGCTTCAGCGCCTTGGTGGCCATCCTGGTCAGCTGCGCGGCGTTCCTCTCCGCCCTGGTCGCGGACGGGTGGATGCGCCGGGAGCGGGCCACGGGCCCCGAGTTCCAGGCGCTCATGCTGCTCTCCTCGGCGGGGGCGATGATCATGGGGGAGGCCAACGACCTCATCGTCGTGTTCCTGGGCCTCGAGATCCTCTCCATCGCCCTGTACGTGCTGGCCGCCATGAACGCGCGGCGTTCGGAGTCCGGAGAGGCGGCGCTCAAGTACTTCATCCTGGGTTCGTTCTCCTCGGCGGTGTTCCTGTACGGGGTGGCCCTCGTCTACGGCGCCACCGGGTCGACGAACCTGCCCCAGATCGCCGACTACCTGGCGCGCAACGTCCTGTTGCACAACGGGCTGCTCCTGGCGGGGATGGCGCTGCTCCTCGTCGGCTTCGGGTTCAAGGTGGCGGCCGTGCCGTTCCACCTGTGGACGCCCGACGTCTACCAGGGCTCTCCCAGCCCGGCCACGGGCTTCATGGCCGCTGTGGCCAAGGCGGGCGGGTTCGCCGCGCTGTTGAGGGTGTTCGTCTCGTCGTTCGGGACCGTCCGCACCGACTGGCAGCCGGCCGTGTGGGTTCTGGCGGCGATCACCTTGCTCCTCGGGGCCGTGGTCGCCCTCGCCCAGCGCGACGTCAAGCGGATGCTCGCCTATTCGTCGATCAACCACGCCGGCTTCGTGCTCCTCGGGCTGCAGGTGGCCACGGCGCGGGGCGTCGAGGGGTCGCTGTACTACCTCTTCGTGTACACGTTCATGGTGATCGGGAGCTTCGCCGTGGTCACGGTGATCGGGGGCCCGGGCGACACCCGGCACGACCTCGGCAACTACCGCGGCCTCGCCTCCCGGCGGCCGTGGCTGGCGGGCTCGCTCGGCGTCCTGCTCATGGCCCAGGCCGGCATCCCCTTCACCACGGGCTTTCTGGCCAAGCTCGAGGTGATCTCGGCCTCGGTGGGGGGCAGGTCGACGGCCCTGGCCGTCATCGCCATGATCTCCGCTGCCATCGCCGCGTTCTTCTACCTGCGGGTGATCCTGCTCATGTACTCGCCGTCCCCGTCGGGCGCCGCAGCCGGCGGGGGTGGCCCCGTCGGGGCCTCCTCCGCGAGCCCTGGTGGCCCCGCCGAGACCCCGGGCGCGGCGCAGGAGCCCGCACCCACCCTCACGTTGCTGGCCGAGGGCCCTGACGAGACGGCCCCTGACGAGATCCGTGACGAGATGGCCCGTGACGAGATGGCCCGTGACGAGATGGCATTGTCGCCGGTGAGCGGGGCGACCGCCACGGCCATCGGGCTGTGCGTGGGGGTGACGGTGCTCTTCGGCGTCTGGCCGGCCCCGCTCGTGAACCTGGCCCACCAGGCGACGCTGCTGTTCCGGTAGGGGGCTTGGGGCCCCGTCTGGGCGGCCGCGCTCAAGGAGCCCGGGCGCCCCGCCGATGTCACTACCGTGGACGCGAAGACCCCGACGGCGTCATGAGACCGCGACCGGAGCTTGGCCTGGACGGTGACCCCGAGCTGGTCTTCCAGCCCGCGGTCGACCTCGCCACGGGGCGCCTGCTGGGCTTCGAGGCCCTGCTCCGCTGGAACGACCCCGACCTGGGGCCCATACCCCCGAGCGTGCTCATCCCGTGGGCCGAGGCCAACGGGCACATGGTCGATCTCAACGCCTGGGTGCTGTCCGAGGCGTGCGCGGCAGCCGCCAGCTGGCAGGCCGACCTCCAGCTGGCCGTCAACTGCTCGGTCTTCCAATTGCGCCAGCGCGAGGCGGCCTCGGCGGCCGCCGCCGCCATCGAGGAGTCGGGGCTCAACCCCGATCGGCTCACCATCGAGGTCACCGAGACGAGCGTGACCGACGACGGGGCCGCTGCCGACTTGCACGCCATGTCGCGTCTGGGCATCCAGCTCACCGTGGACGACATCGGTTCGGACTGGTCGACGATCGAGAGCATGCAGCAGTTCTCCATCAAGACCATGAAGATCGACGGCTCGCTCATCGAGGGACTCGCCGACGAAGCCGGCGTCAGCCGGGCCATGGTCGAGACGATCATTCACGTGAGCCATTCGCTGGGCATCTGCACCGTGGCCGAGAGCGTGGAGACGGCGCGTCAGGTGAAGATCCTGCGGGAGCTCGGTGCCGACGTCGGGCAGGGCTACTTCTTCGCCAAGCCGCTCGCCGTCGAGGACGCCTTGATGCTCACCACGATGGACCCGCTCCCGGTCTTCCCCCTCACCGGCCTGGACGACGACGAAGCCGAGGACGTGGCGGCCCGTGGTTCGGGGGCCGACGACGAGGACCGGGACGCCGAGGACGGCTCTGGCGGTTTCGACGAGTCGGCGGAAGCCGTGGCGGGCAGAGCCGGGTTCGCCGCCGAGGTCATGGGTGCGCTCGATGCCGTGAGCGATGCCGAAGCGGGACCGGAGGACGGCGATGGCGCTGAGTTCACCCTGAACGACGACATGCACATCGAGGCGTCGGACCTCTCGCTCGTCTCCAAGAAGGGACGCCTGCTGGCGTCGTTCCGCAAGGGCAAGTCCGCCTGAGCCTGCTCACTGAGCCTGCTCACTGGGCCTCCTCACTGGGCCTCCTCACTGGGCCTCCTCACTGGGCCTGCTCACTGAGCTTGCTTACTGAGCCGCCCGCTCACTGAGCCCGCCCGCTCACCATGAGTCGACGCCGGTGACACCGTCGTCGGCGACGTGTTCGGTCCAGTCCCTGCCGTCGAAGTAACGCGCCTGGTGCCGCCCCGCGGGGTCGGCGAACCACCCTGGTGGCGCCGTCGCCGTCGCCGTGGCCGTGGCCGTCGCCGTCGCCGTCGCCGGCGTGGCGGGGTCGGCGAGACCACCCGATGCCGCAGGCGCCGTGGCCGCAGCGATGGCGTCGACCGACGCACGCCGCCGTGCCCCCCGGCTGAGGACGGCCAGCTCCTCGACGAGGCGGTCGGCCTCGTCGACAGCCCGGTCCCGGAACTTGGCCCCGACCCTCCGGCCGGCCACGTCGACGTGCACGGTGGCGAGCTGCAGGGCGCGCTGGGCCGGGCCCTGGACCCTCCGCACGCTCTGTGCTTTTTCGAGCGGTACCCAACAGGTGACTCTCTGCACCCGGCCCGTGACGGCGACCGCCATGGCCCCGTCGTGGCCCGCGGCGAGGAAGTGGTAGCTCAGCGGCGCCTTCACCCGGGCCCGGCGGGGCGCGCCCGAAAGACGGGGTTCGATCGGGCCCATCACGACCTGGCGCAGCACCGTGGCGGCCTGCCGGGGCCCGACGGGGAGGAGCGCCTTGGTCACGCGTCCACCACCACCGCCACCGGAGCGCCCGTGTCCCGGCATCCCCGCCAGGTCGACCTCGAGCCGGCACCATCCGAACATGCGCCACAGCAGCGGCTCGATCTGGCGAACGGCCTGGACGCGGCGGATCGGGATGGTCTCCGACACCGTGCTCAGCAGCCCACGGCGGACGCGGATCCCGTCGGGCGCGAGGGCCACGGTGAATTGGTACTGCTCGTTGAACCGGCGCCAGATGCCCTGGCCGATCCCGATCAGGTAGACCAGCAGCGATCCCGCCACCGCGGCCGCCGCCGCGGTCGACACCTTGGTGAGCACGGCGAGAAGGGCGACGAAGACCAGGGCTCCCATGGTGGACGCGGACAGGAGCACGGAGCCGAGCAGCCGGCCCGTGGGGATGACCGCCACCGGCTGCTCGTCGGGCTCGGGCACCGACTGGTCGAGGCCGTGGTGGACGGCGAGGAGCCGGGCTCGGAGGTCGGTCGCCACCGGCTCCGCCAGGTACGAGAGGTGGTGTGCCGACCCGGCGCCGGCGACGCGGATGCGCAGCTCGGCCAGGCCCAGCACCCGTGCCAGGAAGGGCTGGACGAGGTCCACGGCCTGGATGCGGGCCACGGGCAGCTGCTGGGAGTCGCGTCGCACCAGGCCCGTCTCGATCCGCAACGTGGTGCCGTCGAAGGCCCACCGGGTGACCAGCCAGTGCACGACGCCGAACACCACGCCGAAGGCGGCCAGTGCGATCCAGATGACGTCCTGCGATCCGCCGCTGTGGCGGCCCTGGACCGAGGACAGCCCCGCGAGCACGAGGAGGGGCAGGAGGCCGCGACCCAGACGGACGACAGGGGAGAGCGGGTGCAGGCGGTTCCAGGCGATTGCGGCGGCCCCGCTGGTGGTCACAGACCCGCGGCTTTGGCCTCGCCCAGGGCGGCCAGACGGTCGCGCAGGCGTGCCGCCTCTTCGGGATCGAGCCCCGGGATGCGGGCGTCGCTGGCCGCCGCCGCCGTGTGCAGCCTCACCGTGGCCAGCCCGAACAGGCGTTCCACGGGGCCCGCCGTGATCTCGACGAATTGCATCCGGCCGTAGGGGACCACCGACAGCCTCTGCACCATGACGCCCCGGCGGACCTCGAGGTCCTCGTCGCGTTCGAGATAGCCCCAGGCGCGAAACCGGTTGTGGATGAACCACCACGCCCCCGCGCTGCCAAGGGCGATGGCGCCCACGGCCCCGGCGCCGGCCACAACGCTCCCGGCCGACCCCGCGGCCACGACGGCGATCACGGCAAGGACCGCGCCCACCACCGCGATCTCGGTGAGACGCATCTTCATCAGGGTCGGCGACAGTGGCTTCCACTCGGTCGACCGAGTGCTCGTCATGACCCCACCCTACGTGCGGGTAGTCCTTCCGGGCACGAGGCCGTGTCGTGCCCGGGGCTTCTCCGACGGGCCGCGCGTCGCCTCAGGCGCGTTCGGAGGTGTGCGGCGCGAGCGGGACCGGTTCGGGCTCGGACCCGCCGGGGTGGCGGGACTCCAGACGGAGCAGTGAGGCACCGCTGTCGGCCGAGGCGTCGGGCGTGTCGTCGGCCGCGTGGGCGCGGCGTTCGGAGGCCGCGATCATCCTCCCGATGACCGGCACCTCCGACAGCGACTCGGCCCGCAACAGCGCGAGCACCACGGGGACGAGGTGCTCCGCCGCGTCGTAGACGACATAGCGGGGGAGCCAGTCGGGACCGTACTTGGCGTTGAAGCGCCACAGCGTCTCGATCTGCAAGAAGCTCGACATCTTCTTGATCGCCCAACGCTCCACCCGCTGGGTGGGCCCGTCGCCGCGCACGCCTTCGAGGACCGACCGCAACGCCGCGAAGTTGAGGCTGACGCCCTGGCAACCCAGGTCGCGTAGGTGCTCGATCGTCGACACGAGCGCGAAGTCGATCAGCCCGTTGGGGTGCTCGCCGTGGTCGCGCCGCATCAGGTCCAGCGAGTAGCCGCCGATGCCACGGGCCGGGACGAATTGGCACATGGCCGCGGGGTTGCCGTCGGGGCCCGTCACCATGCACAGGATCAGGTTCTCGTCCCGGGGGTCGAAGATGCGGCCCAGGACCATGGAGAACCCCCGCTCGAACTCACCGCGCCGACCCTGGGACATGAGCCCGGCGAGTTTCTCGGCGGTCGGGCGGTCGAGGTGGGCGGGATCGTGGAACGACACCGAGTACCCGTACTTGACGATGCGGTTGTACGCCTGGCGCAGACCCTTCATGTGCCCGCCCGCCAACGAGAATTCCTGCACGTCGACGACGGCCTCGTCGCCGATGTAGATGTCGTGCATACCCGTGGCCCGGTAGATGGGGAGCCAGTGCTCGCTGGCGCCCATCACGGTGACGACCCACCCCCGGTCGTCGGCGAATCGGCGGAACGCCGCCCACACCTGCTCCTGCTCGGCGAGCGGCCCGATGGGGTCGGGCGACACCAGGCAGATTCCGCTGTAGATGGCGTATGCCACCATGGAGTCCCGGTGGAAGAACCACTGCTTGTCGCTGCGCAGGGCGAAGTAGTCCAGCGTGCCCTCGCCGTGGCGCCGGACGATGTCTCTGGCCCGCGTCTCGGCCGCCCGGCCCGCCGATCGGCGGCGGTCCACGAGCGGGCGCGTCGCCAGCACCACGGCCACGACGGCCAGGGTCACACCCATGGCGAGGAGGCTGGGGGCCAGGAAGTCGTCGAGACGGTCCGGGAGCGGCACGCCGCGCAGCCCCACGAGGCGCTCGGCCACCGCCTGGCCGGCGCGCCACAGAGGCAGGCGGGGCCGGTCGAGGTCGAAGCGCAGTGTCAGCTCCACGAGCGCGCTCACGATCACGGTGATGCCGACGACGCCGCCGACGAGTGCGATGACCGCAGAGCGCAGGGAAGGTCGGTCCGAGGCGGCCGGGAACTCCTGGCGGTGCATGACGAGGAATCCCAGGACGCCCAGGGAGAACAGCGACCCGCCCACGTCACCCCCGCGGGCCAGGTGCAGCACCACGCTGACGGCCAGCGCCCACACGGCGATCACGAACGCCCGACGCTGTCCCCGCCGGACACCCCGGGCCAGTGCCAGCAACCCGATCCCGACCAGGGCCACCAGCGCGCCGGCCGCCTGGCTGGCGACGAAGGGGAGGAGCTCGAGCACGAGGTGGAGCCGCCCCCGTAACGGCGGGGTGACGGCGGAGAGGATGTCGACGATCCCGGCCACGGCGATGGCTCCCGCCGCCCACCTGCGGACGCGCCGTGAACGGCTGCGGACGGCCCCCAGGTCCGGTGCCGGTGGCCACGAGGCTCCGTGCGGGTACGCGGCCACCACCGTGGGATGGGTGTCGTGCTCCTTGCGGTCCCGAGCCGCCATGCGCTCCAGGAGCGTCGCCCCGGGCAGCTCCGACCTGGTGAGCAGCAAGCGGGCGTGCAGCTCGGCCCCGGTCTCGAGCTCCACCCAGGCGAGCTGTTGGCAGGCCAGGAAGACCGGCAGCAGGCCCAGCCGGCCACGGTGCTCCTCGACGATCTCGCCGGCCGCGCCCGGGCAGGCGAAGAACCCGGGCCCCAGATGCGTCAGCTCGGCCTGGAGCGTCGCGCCACTGACGAGCCCGGCGTACCCGCCGGCGCACAGGGACCGAGCCGAGTCCCGTGCACCGTCGTTCGTCGTGGAACCTCCGGCGGCGAGGGACTCGTCGAAGAACCCGTCGAGCTCCCCTCCCCCCAGGGTCCGCCACGCCTTTCGGGCGACGAAGCCCAGCACCACGGCCAGGATGACGAGCTCGGCGACGCACACCACGCCCGCGAAGAACAACCGGGCGCCCCATGCCGCGGCGTGCGCGCGCTGGATGGCTCGTGAGGACGCCGGTTGCCCGAAGACGAGATGGTCGAGCGCAGAGGAGACGACGGGGATCCGCAGGGCGATGGCGATGGCGAAGGGCACGAGCAACCACCACGCGAAGCGTGCGAAGCGCCGGTAGAGGAGCCGTGACGTCAAGAACCGCGGCGTGCTGGCCGGGTCGGCCAGCCGCGCCAGGCCGTCCTGCCATTCGGCGGCGGGGTCGGGCGACAGCGTGAAGGTGCCTCGCCCGGACTCCCGTGCACCGCGTGTGTCGTGCGTCGCCGTCGTGGTCGCCTCAGATCGAACGCCGGGCTCGATACGCACGATGCGGGTCCCCGCCGCCGTTGCCATGTGCAGCTCCACGGAGGTCGCCACCTCGACCCCTACATCCTCCACGGCCCCCGCCGCGTCCGTGCCGAGGGCGGAGTCGGTCTCGCCGGGGATGCACAGCACACGACGGTCCTCGCCCGCCGTGAACGCCTCGAGCGCCTTCTCCAACCGGGGATGGGCGGCCAACGCCGCCGAGCTCGCCGCGGCGGCATCCGGCGCCCCGGCGAGGTCGAGAAGGTTTCCGGCGATGACCACGAGCCCCGGGCCCTCCCAGGTGTCGAGGGCTCGGGCCAAGCCCGATGCCGCCCACGTGGTGGCCTGCGTGGCCTGGGGCCTGAGCCCGAGATTGGCTACGACGAGGGCCCGCCGGCCCACTTCGACTGGGACGGTCAGGACGTCGGGCCCGGTGCCGGCCTGGGTGCCGTGCACGCGGGTGGGGGCCTTGGAGGCACCGTCCGCCATTGCCTTTCCATCTTGACAGGCCCCGGGCTCGTCGAGGCCCAGCACGTGTCTCGAGCCCGGATCCGGGACAGGTGGGCTGGTAGGCCGCTTGGATAGGCTCGGCCTGACGGCTGCACCGAGTCTCGCAGAGCCGCGCCAGGAGGGGATCGCCAACATGTCGGACGCCGGTGGGGCCGCCATCGAGGACTACTACCTCGAGGAACGACTGTTCCCTCCTCCCGAGGGATTCGTGGACCAGGCCGTCGTGACCGACCCTGCGATCGTCGAGCACGCCCAGCGCGATGTCGAGGGATTCTGGGCCGAGCAGGCGCGCGCCCTCGACTGGTTCGACGAGTGGCACACGGTGCTCGAGTGGGACCTCCCCTTCGCCAAGTGGTTCGTCGGGGGGACCCTGAACGTGTCGCACAACTGCCTCGACCGCCACGTGGCGGCGGGTCTCGGAGACCGGGTGGCCATCCACTGGGAGGGAGAGCCCGGCGACACCCGGACCGTCACCTACTCCGAGCTCCTCGCCGACGTCGAGCGGTTCTCGAACGTCCTCAAGAGCCTCGGGGTGCGACGCGGCGACCGGGTGGCGATCTACATGCCCATGATCCCCGAGCTGCCCGTCGCCATGCTGGCGTGCACGCGGGTCGGGGCCCCGCACTCGGTGGTGTTCGGCGGGTTCTCCCCGGACGCGCTGCGTGACCGGATCGACGATGCGCAGGCCAAGGTGCTCGTGACCGCCGACGGCGGTTGGCGGCGCGGTGCCGTGGTGGCGCTCAAGGAGAACGCCGACGCCGCGTTGGCCGACACCGCGTCGATCGAGCACGTGGTCGTCGCCCGGCGCACTGGGGAATCCGGCGGCGCCACACCCATGACCGAAGGCCGTGACCACTGGTGGGACGACCTCATGGCAGGTGCTGAAGCATCGTGCCCTCCCGAGCACATGGATGCCGAGGACCTGCTCTACCTCCTCTACACGTCGGGCACGACCGCGAGGCCCAAGGGCATCATGCACAGCACCGGCGGGTACCTCACCCAGGTCGCGTTCACGCATCGAGCCGTCTTCGACCTGCACCCCGAGCGCGACGTGTACTGGTGTGCCGCCGACATCGGCTGGGTGACGGGCCACAGCTACATCGTCTACGGGCCGCTCGCCAACGGTGCGACGAGCGTCATGTACGAGGGCACCCCCGACTTCCCCGACAAGGACCGGTGGTGGGACGTCATCGAGCGCTACGGGGTCACAATCCTCTATTGCGCGCCCACCGCCATCCGGACGTTCATGAAATGGGGTACGGAGTTTCCCCAACGCCACGACATGTCGTCCTTGCGCGTGCTGGGCTCGGTGGGCGAGCCGATCAATCCCGAAGCGTGGGTGTGGTACTGGACCCACATCGGCGGTGGGCGTTGCCCCGTCGTCGACACCTGGTGGCAGACCGAGACCGGCGCCATCATGATCTCGCCGCTCCCCGGGTTGACCACGTGCAAGCCGGGCTCTGCCACCTTTCCCCTTCCGGGCATCGGGGCCGAGGTCGTCGACGACGCCGGTGCGAAGGTGGAACGGGGGGGCGGGTACCTCACGCTCACCCGGCCCTGGCCGGCCATGCTGCGCGGGCTCTACGGCGATCCGGAGCGCTACAAGCAGACCTATTGGAGCCGGTTCGAGGGTCGGTACTTCGCGGGAGACGGGGCGAAGGTCGACGACGACGGGTACTTCTGGCTCCTGGGCCGCGTCGACGACGTGATGAACGTGTCGGGCCACCGCATCTCCACCGCCGAGGTGGAATCGTCGCTCGTCAATCATCCTTCGGTCGCCGAGGCGGCGGTGGTGGGGGCCAAGGACGACACCACCGGTCAGGCGATCATCGCCTTCGTGACCCTGAAGGCCGGCCAGGACGTGACGACCGAGCACGGAGAGGACCTGCGGGGTCACGTGGCCCGTCACATCGGCCCGATCGCGCGCCCGCGCACCGTCATCTTCACCGATGAGCTGCCCAAGACGCGATCGGGGAAGATCATGCGCAGGTTGCTGCGTGACGTGGCGGAAGGGCGCGACCTCGGAGACACGACGACCCTCGCCGACCCCCGCGTGGTGGACGAGATCCGGCGCTTGTCGACGACACGGCCCACCGAGGACTAGGCGGGGGACGACCACGAGTGCGCACGTGATCGAGAGTGCCCCCGGACCTCAGCCGTCTGTACCCCGGAACTGGTGCTGGCGCACTTCCGCCGTCGAACCCGGACCGGCGGTCATCTTCGATATCGACGGGGTCCTCTCCGACGCGGCGGGGCGCCAGCACTTCCTGGAGTGGGGGCGTCGCGACTGGGACGCCTTCTTCGATGCCTGTGGCGACGATCCGCTCGTCGGGGAGGTCGCCCGCCTCCTCGAGCTCCTCGACCCCAGCTTGAGTATCGTGCTGCTCACCGGTCGACCTCTGCGCGTGCAGCCCCAGACCCTCGCCTGGCTGGCGCACAACCGGTTGCGATGGGACGTGCTCGTGATGCGTGACCGCGGGAACTATTCGCAGGCGTCGAGTTTCAAGCGCGCTGCGGTCGCCGAGCTCCGTCAATTCGGCTTCGATCCGATGCTCGCCTTCGAGGACGACCCGAGGAACCGGGACATGTTCCACAGCGAGGGCATACCGTGCATCTACATCCACTCCGGCTACTACGAATGAGGTGCGATGAGCCATCCTCGGAAGTTCCGATTCGCGGTTCAGCTCTCCAAGGCTCCCGAGGCCACAGCCCGGTCCTGGGCCGAACAGGCCCGTAAGGCCGAGGGCCTCGGCTACTCGGCGCTTCTCGTCCCCGACCACTTCGGCGACCAGCTGGCGCCGGTACCGGCCCTCATGGCCGCCGCCGACGCGACGTCGGCGTTGCGCGTCGGCACCCTCGTCTTTGACAACGACTACCGGCATCCACTGGTCCTGGCCAAGGAGGCCGCCACACTCGACCTGCTGTCCGGAGGTCGGCTCGAGCTGGGGCTCGGCGCGGGTTGGATGCGCTCGGACTACGAGGAGTCGGGCATCGCCTATGACCCGCCGGGGCTGCGCGTGGAGCGCTTCGCCGAGGGCGTCGCAGTCATCGCCGGACTGCTCGGGTCCGACGATCCCTTTTCGTTCTCGGGGAAGCACTACACCGTCACCGGGTATTCCCTGCAACCAAGGCCGGTGCAGCTCCCCCGTCCCCCGCTGATCCTGGGCGGCGGAGGTCGACGCGTGCTCACGATCGCCGGCCAGTGGGGGGACATCGTGAGCATCAACGTCGACCTACGCGCCGGGACGGGTGGCGCGGAGGCCGCCCCCAACGCGTCGCCGGACGCCACCCGTCAGAAGGTGGCATGGGTCAAGGAGGCGGCGGGGGAGCGATTCGACGACATCGAGCTCAACTGCCTGATCGGGTTCGTCATGATCACCGACGACGCGCAGAAGCTCGTCGATGCCATGGCACCCACCTTCGGCATCGACCCCGCCGAGGCGCGGCATGTGCCGCTCGCGCTCATCGGCACCCTCGACGAGATGGTCGAGGAACTGCAATGGCGCCGCGAGGAATACGGAATCTCCTATTTCTCCATCGAGGGAGACAGCTGGGAGCAGTTGGCTCCCGTCGTGACCCGTTTGGCCGGTACCTGATCGGACGCGCTTGGCGTTCGCCGGTGGGTGCCCACGACCGGCATCAGCGGTAATGTCGGAGCGCCGGCGCTGGTTCACCGGGGGCCAGGGAGTCCTCGGATGACCGGAGACGGGAGGTCGCGGATGCCACTGGGGGCGGTCTCGTGGTAATACGACTCAGCCCTCGCGCCCTGCGGAGCCCCCGTGCGCACGCCCCGGCACCGGCAAGGCGTCTGGGAAAGCCCGCCTTCGACCTTCATGGCCAGGGTGAGCTCCTCGCGCTCACCTATTCACTCGGCGGCCTGGCGGTGCTGTCCGCGTGGGTCCTCGTTCCCCGCGACATCGGCAACCGTGCCGGGATGGCGACGCTCCTGGTCTTCGTGTTCGCTGCCGCCGCCATCATCTACGGGTTGAGGAACCACCCACCCCGCTACACCGGTGACGTGGCCATCGTCGGGAGCCTGGTGCTCATCGACCTCGGCCTGTTCTTCACCAAGCTGCACGGTCACCCGGGGCTGCTGACCCCCTTCTTCGTGTGGGTGGGTGTGGCCGCGCCACTGTGGTTCCCGCGACGGCGGGCGATCTTCTACGTGTTCCTGGCGCTTGTCGCCTCGGGCATTGCCATCATCGTGGCGGGCACGGCCGACGCCGTGGCGGGTTGGATCATCACGATGGCCACGCTCGTCGTGGCGTTCTGCATCGCGTCGTTCCTGACCGACGCGCTCGTGAAGCGCGAGCGGTTGGCGGTCGTGGGTGAGATGGCGTCGGTGGTCGGACACGACCTGCGCAATCCGCTCGGAGCGGTGTCCAACGCCCTCTTCCTGTTGCAGCACGGTCTGGGTGAGGATGTCACCGAGGACCAGGAGCGGCACTTCCAGATGGCTGGACGAGAGATTGCCAAGGCGGCAGCGATCATCGACCACCTGAGCTCCTACGTTCGCCCCGGTGAGCCGATCATCGCTCCTATGGAGCTCGGGGCGCTCGTGGCGGAGGTGCTCGAGGTCACCCCCCCTCGCCCGGGCATCGACGTGACGCTCGACATCGTTCCGATCACGCTCCTGGCGGACAGAGGTCAACTGGGCCAGGTCCTGACCAATCTGATCACGAACTCCTACGACGCCATGGGTGAGCGCGGTTCGCTGCGGATCACCGCCTTCGTCGAGGGTGCGGCCGCGGTGATCCAGGTCGAGGACGACGGGCCGGGCATCGAGAAACCGTTGGCAGAGCGTGTCTTCGAACCGTTCTTCACCGCCAAGCATCAGGGCACCGGACTGGGTCTCGCCATCGTGCGGCGCATGGTGGAGGCGCACGGGGGTTCGGTCCGGCTCGACTCCGACGCTTCGGGTGGGACGCGATTCGTGGTGCGACTGCCCTACCGCGATCTCACGTCGGTAAAGGATGCTGCCGCGGAGAACCTCGGTGTCGCAGGCTCTGCGAACCGCGATGCAGTGCCGACGTCGGATCTCGGACCGGGCTCCGCAACGAACCGGCTTGCCTCGGATTCCGAGACGCAGCCGACGTCTCGCCGGTGACGTCCACCGATCCTCCAGGTGGATTCACGGATGGCCCCCCAGGTGAATTCACGCTGGGCGTCCACGATCGTCGGGCGTACTCTCACAGGTAGGCGGCTCCGGAGGTCCCCGCATACCCTCCGAGGGTCGCCCACTTCAGGGGTACGGTGCGGTGCGGAGGGCTCTTGCGCTTCGCCGCTACCCCGAGCATGGCGTGTGGACGTCCCCCACACAAGAGGAATGGCGGGGCACGAGCAGCGTTGGAAGGAACGGTCCGTTGCCAGACGCTGCTCGTGCCCTGTCTTCCCGAGCCCTTCCCGTCGGGGCCCGAGCCCTACACCCGGATCTATCGGAGCGTGGTGAGTTGTCCCCGTGTTGGCCTCATCGGTCCGACTCGCCTCGCGTGTCGGAGCCAACGGGTCCGGTGTCGCGCACCGACAGGGCATGATCGGCTGCCGCGGCCGTGGCGGCCATCAGCCGATGGGGGGATACGGGCTTGCGAAGGCAGTCGAACAGCACCGACCCGAAACGCCGGCGCATCTCGGCCTCCTCGATCGATTCGAACCCCGAGACCACCACCACCGTCGGCGGGCGATCTAGGGCCTCGAGGACGGATGCTCCGTCGACACGGGGAAGGCGGAGGTCCAGCAGGAGCACGTCGATGTCGCGTCCTCTGAGCAGCTCCAGTGCATCGGCTCCGTCGGCGGCTTGGACGACGACGTAGCCCTCCTCCCGGAGAATGGCGACCGTCGTTTCGCGCACGCCCTGGTCATCTTCCACGACGAGCACGTTGGCATTCCTGGGTGGACCCTCACTGGAGCGGGCCCACAGGCTCGTGGGAGCGGGCGTCGACGTCGGGTTCTGAGATGCGGAGTTGATGACCACACGGACACCTGCCGGCTCTGGGTCGCATCACGAGTATCGACAATACGCCCGTGCCGTTGATAGCGGAAATACTACGTGGGCCCCGGTACGTGAAAACACCTGTAGGCCGCCACGGTCGCTCGGATCGTGCGTGCCGGCACGCGACCACAGGTGGAATCACCTGGGCGCGGACAGGTGATGACACGGTGTCGCGCGGTACCGCGTCCAGTCAATAGTGAGACAGGTTCCACCGGCGCATGCCTGTCCGGGCGTGACGACGGGAAAAGTGGGACCCGGGGGAGGGACAAGGTGTCGCGGGGCCTCGGTGGGCAAGTCGTCTTACGGATACTCCCAATTGTGTTGGCGGCCGGGCTTCTCGGTGTTGGGGGCGCCGAAACGGCGTCCGCGCTCGGCGCGCCCGTGCTCCTGTCGGTCACGGTCTCGCCCTCGGTGGCCTCGGTGGCCTCGGGCGTCACCCAGCAGTTCACCGCTACCGGCCACTATTCCGACCTGAGCACGAAGAACCTGACCGACAGCGTGACGTGGTCCTCGCTGCAGACGTCGCTGGCGTCGGTGTCCAACGCGGTCGGGTCCCAGGGACTCGTCACGGGGCTGTTGCCCGGGACCGACACCATCACCGCCACCGATCCGTCGAGCCTGCTGAACGGCACGGCGGCGCTCACCGTGCTCCCCGCCGTGTTGACCGCCATCACCGTCTCGCCTGCCGTGACGTCGGTGGCCGAGGGTGCGACCCAGCAGTTCACCGCCACCGGGCTCTACTCCGACGGAAGCACCCAGAACCTGACCGACAGCGTGACGTGGTCCTCGCTGCAGACGTCGCTGGCGTCGGTGTCCAACGCGGTCGGGTCCCAGGGACTCGTCACGGGGCTGTTGCCCGGGACCGACACCATCACCGCCACCGATCCGTCGAGCCTGCTGAGCGGCATCGGTGCGCTCACCGTGCTCTCCGGGGTGCTCCCCGCCGTGTTGACCGCCATCACCGTCTCGCCTGCCGTGACGTCGGTGGCCGAGGGTGCGACCCAGCAGTTCACCGCCACCGGGCTCTACTCCGACGGAAGCACCCAGAACCTGACCGACAGCGTGACGTGGTCCTCGCTGCAGACGTCGCTGGCGTCGGTGTCCAACGCGGTCGGGTCCCAGGGACTCGTCACGGGGCTGTTGCCCGGGACCGACACCATCACCGCCACCGATCCGTCGAGCCTGCTGAGCGGCATCGGTGCGCTCACCGTGCTCTCCGGGGTGCTCCCCGCCGTGTTGACCGCCATCACCGTCTCGCCTGCCGTGACGTCGGTGGCCGAGGGTGCGACCCAGCAGTTCACCGCCACCGGGCTCTACTCCGACGGAAGCACCCAGAACCTGACCGACAGCGTGACGTGGTCCTCGCTGCAGACGTCGCTGGCGTCGGTGTCCAACGCGGTCGGGTCCCAGGGGCTCGTCACGGGGCTGTTGCCCGGGGCCGACACCATCACCGCCACCGATCCGTCGACGCTCCTGAGCGGCATCGGTGCGCTCACCGTGCTCTCCGGGGTGTTGCCGCCCCCCCCACCCACCTCGCCCGCGCTGACGATGACGCCGGGTTCGGGTCCGGCGCGTACGGGAGTCGTCGCCCATGGCAGCGACTTCGTTCCCGGGCAGCCCGTCACGGTCACGTACATGAGCGGTCTGCGGGCCCGCAAGCGCGCCAGCACCGTCCTGTGCAGCACGACGGTCAAATCCGACGGCACCTTCAGCTGTTCCGGCGCCATCCCGCGCCGGCACCGCACGGGCAAGCGGGGGCAGCACTCCGTCGTGGCGGCAGCGCCGACGGACACCAAGTCCGTCACGACCTTCACGCTGTTCAAGTGATGCGAAATTCTGCCCGGTCGGCACAATCGCGGAAGGAGCAATCCATGGATGCACTCAACACGGGACTCACCGGATCGGCGTCCGGCGCCGAGCACGGCCCGCATAGTGTTCGAGGTGGCGGACGGCGGCGCGTCCGTCGGGCGTTCATGGCCGGCTGTGTCGCGCTCGTGACGTGTGCGGTGGCGGGAGCCGGAGCCGCCGGCGGTGCGGGCGCGGCCGCGGCCGCGCCCGGGCCCGCCTGCACGTTCGCGGGCTCGATCCTGGGTGCTCCCTTGGTGATCAACGTCACGCCTGGCAAGGTCATCGACATGAGCTGCACGGGGCTTCCTGCGAGCACCTCCTTCCTGCTCGTCGAAGCGAGCCTCCTGGTGGCCATCGACCCGTCCGCCGAGCCGCTGTTGACTGGGACCAGCGTGACCACGCTTCCGGGACTCCTGGCCCTGATCTCCGCCACACCCGAGCTCAACGCCACGTCCGTGGCATTCCCGAGCTCCAATGCCAGTGGTGACCTGACCTACGGCTACACCGTGCCGTCCTCGCAACCGACGGACCCCAACGCCACCTGTCCCCCCTCGACCGAGCAGCTCAACTCCGGCCTCATCGGGTGTGCGGTGGCGATGATCGACCTCACGACGTTCAAGCCGGTCACGGCGGGGACCTTCGTGTTGAGCTTCAAGGGCCAGCCCGTCTTTCCCCCCGACCCGACGTTGGCTCTTTCAGCCGCGGTGCAGCCCCATTCCCATGTGAAGACGGTGACGGTGAGCGACGCTCCCGGGGCCACGTCCTACTGGTGGCTCGCCACGCTGGCCTCGATCGAGGCCGGCCTCAGTGGCGGCTCCGGAGGAGGGCCGGTCCCCGTGACCGTGCAGGTGGGACGCCACACCGTGGCCTCCAAGGCGTTCGTCACCCCCGCGACCTACAACGGCTCGACCTTCACGCCGCCCAAGCTGTCCGGCACGTTCTTCGTGGGGAGGGCCGCCCGGGGAAGGGTGACGGTGACGCTGCCCGCCACGCTCCTGGGCCTCCCGCTTGAGATCTCGGCCAAGGAGCGGATGCCGGTGGCGCCGATCGCCAGCGCGGTGCAGGCGCACCGGCGATAGCCGTCTGTCGCCCGGACTCCAGACGAACGCTCCGGCACCGTCCACCGCCCGACGAACTCACGGGCGCATGGAGGAGCGCGCCATCACCAGCGTCGTCTGGCACGAACGGGGTCACCGGATCGAGGTGACCTACCTCGGGGGGGACTCCGACCGTCTGTGGGGGTCCGAGGCGGTCGCGGTGGTGCTGGCCAAGAACGCCGGCCTGAGTGCCGTCCCGGCGCCCCAGGGCAGCCGCCGGTGGGTCCGCGACCCCGAGACGGCGTAACGAGGTGATTCCACCTGGGTCCCCAGGTGGAATCACCGTCTGGTCCAACAGTTGCACCGGACATAGCGTGTGCTTGGGCGGCTCAGGGATTCCCCGCATCCCCTTCCTGACAGGTCGCTCGTTCGAGCGGGGGTTCGGCGCAGTCCGCTCCGCGTCGGCATCTGTGCCCTTTGGCATGGCGATCCCCCCGACGACAACGGGAGGGAGGGATACGGACAGCGCTCGGTCCCCGCCGTCGGCGCTGTCCGTATCCACCTCCCATTCCACATTCACCTCCCATTTCGCTCGGCCGCCGTGCTGCGCGCAGAGTTCACGAATTGCGTCAAGCGACCACCACGTGTGTGCGGTCGCCACCTTGCACGCGTGTGCGTTCCCGCTTTTGCGAACAGAGTGCATGCACAGGGAACTGCCGATGCGGGAATGCCACGGCGTTTCATCAACGGACTCGTGTAGGTGAAATCACCCTCTTGACCCAGGTGGATCCCCGCTAGGCGCCCCCAAAGGGCAGGCGTAACGTCACCCATGGGTACCTCGCTGCAGCTTCACCTGGCTGGGCGCCCCGTTTCGTAAGGGGATGGCAATGGGCGGAAGGCAAGGCAACGGGCAGGTCGGCGCGCAGTTCTGCTGCCCCGGTGTGGCCCTTGCGAAGCCGGTCCACCACAACACAGCAGGGAGGTGGCTGGGTACGGGGGCGGCGGTCAACAGGGCTGCTTCGCCGATGCCGAGCGCCCGGTCAAACGAGACGGCATCGGAAGGCAGTCCAAAAACAAGGAGGATGATGTGAGTATCCGGAGGAAGGTTGTCCTGTCAGCGGTGGCGGTCGCATTGCCGATGGCGCTGATCGCAGTCGGGAGCGGAGCTGCTTCGGCGTCGTCGAAGTTCTCCGGCTCCGCGCCCGGCACTGTCAGCTGCACGGGGGTCACTGGTACGGTCTCGTTCAAGCCGCCGCTCAAGCTGACGAGCGGGGGAACGACGGTCAAGGCCAAGGGCGTCATCAGCGGGTGTCACGGCAGCAACCCGAGCGTCTCGATCACCGACGGCAAGTTCAAGGCCGCCATCACCAGCTCGGGCACAGGATGTGCGGGCCTGGCCGGCGGCACCACGTCGGAGACCTTCACCATCAAGTGGAAGGGTGACTACGCTGGCACCAAGGCGAAGTTCACCGAGAGCACCGTGGTGGTCAAGGGCAGCACGATCGTGACCAACGGGGCCGGTGACGAAGGGTTCGAGCTTCCCGACCCGTCGCACGAGCCCAACGGCGCCACGACGACCGGGTCGTTCGCGACGGTGAGCTCCGCGGAATCCTTCGCCTACACCAACGAGACGGCAGGAGCGTTCTCCGCCGCCTGTGGTTCTGGCATCAAGAAGGTCACCATCGCGAGTGGTTCCCTGAACGGCCTGTGATGACGCGGGCCGACGTTGTCGGCCCCTTCTCGAACAGGCATCGGAAGTCGATTCTGGGGGCGGGTTCTTCCCGCCCCCAGAATCGCGTCAGGGGAGCGATCGGGACTGCGACAGGCCGGGCAGCTCGAGTCCCGGGACCAGGCTTAGGCGCTGGGCCCGGCGTACCCGCCCCAGCCCGGGGAGCGTCACGCTGCGGATGCCCACCACCTTGATCCATGCCGGCAGGGTGGCTGCGGGGTAACCGACTGCCAGGAGCTCCTCGGGGCGGGCCACCTGGCAGAGGCGGGCCGCCAGGTTGGTGGGACGGCCGATGTAGTCGTCACCGTCCATGATCAGGGCCTGCCCGTGGGCGAATCCGCCTCGAAGCGCAAGGGTGGACCCGTCATAGCGTCCGATGAGCTCGGCCGCCGTGGCCAGCGTCGGTCCGACCTCGACGCCGACGATCATGGCGCCGTCCCCCAGCCATTTCGCCACCAGCACCCCTCGGCGCACCGCAATGTCTCGCGCCAGGGACCGGAAACGGGCCAGCGTGTCGATGGCCGCGTGTTCGCCGTTGCTGGCGATGAACCGCGTGAAACCACAGAGGTCGACGAAGGCGAACGCCCGATCGACCAGGGCGATCGTCTCGGCGATCTCCCGTGGCGCCTCGATGCCTCTGCTCGGCGGTGCGGTCCCCACCGTGCCGGCGGGGGCGCTTCCGTCGGCAGGCTCGACCGGAGCCGGCGCGAAGCGGGTGACCACCTCGTAACCGGTGTCGCGCACGTGCCCGACGAGACCCTTCGATGTCGGAGGCTGTCGTTCCCTGGCTTGCTTGTGCGGCGGATCGGACACGTGCGAATCCTAGAGGTCGTACTGTTTGGTCCCGGACACGATCGATTCGCACAGGTTGTCCGCCGCTGTGGAAACACGCGCTCGAACCCAGGGCCGTGTGTGGGTCCGGAGCGCGACGCCGAGGCGTCCCCCCCCGTGGAACCTGGACCGCAGTGCCCGAGGGTAGTGAGGGACGCGGGCCAGGTATCCCAAGCTTGCGCATACGGACCAGGACCCGACAAGCAAACTGTCGATGAACTGTTCGACAGCGCACGGTGAACGGCCGAGAGCTCCTATCCCGATCCCCGGGTCCACTCAACACCTCGCCCCGGGAGCTCGCGTTCGGTCCTCTGCGGACCGAGAAGCGAGGTTGCCAACGCTTCGGCTTGCCGCCTGTCCATCTGACGCCGATCGTCGCGACCGTCGAGATGGGACACGCGGGTTACTCCGTTGCGACCCCCGAGACCCTCGGGGTGCCACGTGACGGAGAGGACGTCATCACTTTCGGGCGCCACGGCGCACCCCTGATCGTCGTGCGGGCGCGAGGCCGACAACATCGCTTGCCGTGAATCGCCGACGTGTCGACGGTGGATCGGTACACAGTGGTGAATGGATGATCATCGCTGTCGTGGCTCGCGCCGTGTCATCGGTAACCCGCATCGATCGGACGGACTACCGTGACGGTGCCCATTCGAGTCCCGTCGCAAACTGCCGAACGGTGACCCCGTACCTTCGTCCTCGTCGGTGGGGCCCTTTTGGGGGATCCACGAGGCCCCGAACGGCGGGAGCCACGGCTGGACGAGACGGGGGTGGGGCCCGGCTGCTCCCCGCGGATTCGGCAGGGAAATAGGTACAATCCCAGGTAGGCCTAAAGCACCGTGGATCTAGCGGGGAGGCGCGATGAAAGACGGCACCTGGCGGGCGTCTCCACTCGCCCTGGCTAGTGCGCTTGTCATCGCCGCCGCCGCCATTCTCGGTTTCGTGCTGGCGAGACACAGTGTCGAAGGCCAGAACCAGGCGCTCCTGAAGGACGACAGCGCTCAGGCAGCCGGGTACGTCTCATCGCTGGTCTCGAGCCTGGGCTCGACTCTCGACGCGCTTGCCCCCGGGGTCACCTCGTCGAGAGGATCACCCTTGGCATTCGAGGCGCAAGCCCAGCCGCTCGCCAGTGAGCCGGTCACCTTGCTGCTGGCGAGCGACGTCGACGGCCATTTCGAGGCGAGGGCGGTAGCCGGGTCGGGGTTCACCACCGGTCAGGTGCTCGACCCGCAACTGAGCGCCACGCTCGCGCGCGGGGTCGAGCGTGACCGCAGGGCCTGCTGAGTACAACGGGAAGACGTCGACCTTCGGACTGGCGCTGGGCCCCCCGCTGGTGCCGCCGGGGATGGCGATCTACGAGCAGGTCACCCTCGATCCTTTCGTCGCCACCACCGCCACCCAGGCAGCACCGTTCCACGTCCTTCAGGCCGCGATCTACTCGACGCGAACGCCGACAACGAGCCGGCTCATCTTGGCGAACACGCGTGCCATTCCGCTGAAGGGGGACACGTTCGAGGTCCCGGTGCCCATCGGCGGTACCAAGTTGTGGTTGGTGGCAGCGGCGAAGAGCCCCTTGGCCGGCGGGTTCCCGAACGCCGCACCCTATGTCGTGCTTGCCTTCGGCCTGCTGCTGGCGCTGGCGGTGGGCAGCGTGATCGAAGTGGTCGTCCGCCGCCAGCGATATGCCAGCAGCCTCGTGGCCGAGCGCACAGCCGAACTGCTGGCGTCTCAAGAGGCGCTAGTGCGGAGCGAGCGCTTGTCCGCCGTGGGGCAGATGACCACGGTGGTCGGCCACGAATTGCGGAATCCGTTGGGTGCGGTGATGAACTCCTTGTACATGCTCCGACGATCGCTGCACGATCCCGTGGCGGCAGAGCCGCACCTTGCCGTCGCCGAGCGCCAAACGGCCCGGGCCGTCAATCTCGCCCAGGACCTCACGGCGTACATGCGTGAGAAGGAGCCGGAGCTCGCAGCCCTGGAGTTGCGCGAAGTGCTCGATGAGGTGCTCGAGGCGATGCCCACGCCTGCAAACGTGGAGGTGTCGTTGGACGTGGACTCGATCGAACTCGAGGCAGACTCGAAGCAGCTCGCTCAGATCCTCACCAACCTCATTGACAACGCGTACCAGGCGATGCCCGACGGAGGCTCGTTGCGCGTCGCTGCGCACGCCGACCCGGACTCGGTCATAATCACGGTCGAGGACAGCGGAGGGGGGATCGACCCGACGATGGTCGACCAGTTCTTCGAGCCGTTCTTCACCACGCGATCGGACGGGACCGGTCTCGGTCTGGCGATCGTGAGGCGTCTGACCGAGGGGCACGGGGGAACGATCGCGATCGAGAATGGGAAGTTCGGCGGTGCCGTCGTCACCTTACGCCTGCCGACCGAGACCTCAAGAGAGCTTGCATGGCAATAAGCACCACATCTCGGTTGTTCGTGGCCTACGCTCCCGACGGGCGGGTCACCACCAGCGAGCACAAGTCCGGGAACGAGGGCGCCGCGGCTACGGCTGGGGCCGCGCCCGCTCCGTCGCACCGTCCAGTCTCGTCACGAAGCGAAGTGGAGCATGATTCGAGGGATGCAACGGTGACTGCACCGTCCGTGGCGAAGCAAGTGAGCGCCGACGTGCTCGTCGTCGATGACGACGCGGACGTCCGTTGGACGGTTGCCGAAGTCCTCCGCTCGGCGGGGTTGAGCGTCGCCGAGGCCCAGGATGGCGAGATCGCCCTCGGGCTGTTGGGCACCAATCACTACCGGATGGTCCTTCTCGACATCAGGATGCCCAAGCGCGACGGCGTATCTCTCATCGAGTCCGTGGGGGACGTACCTCCGGTGGTGGTGCATTCTGCGTACGCGCTCGACGCCGCCGAGCGCCAGCGCCTGGGCGATCGGGTGGTGGACTACCTGCACAAGCCGGTCTCGCCTCAGAAGCTTCTCCGAGCCGTCGAGGCCGTGCTCGGTACCGGACACGGAACCTGAGGCGTTGGACGCCGAGGCCTCCCGGCGAGCGGAGCCGGCTGTGTCCGGCGCCGACGGGCCCGGCATGGCGCGCCGGACCGATCGGGGTGCCGTCAACCTGCGGCCGCCTCCACCCCCACGGCTATCATCGGGCACGTGAGCGGGGGTGCCGCAGGGGGCGATGGCAGCCAGCCCGACGAGCTGCTGCGCGTGCTCATCGTCGACGACCACGAGGTCTTGCGCGCCGGGACCCGCCAGGTGCTGGAGGCATTCGACGACATCGTTGTCGTGGGTGAAGCCGATGACGGGACCGCCGCCATCGCCATGATCGACGGCGTGAGCCCCAACGTCGTCCTCATCGACGTCCGGCTCCCGGATCAGAGCGGCATCGACGTCGCGCGCCAGCTGACCCTCACTCACCCTGATGTCCGCGTGGTGATCCTCTCCGCCTTCGACGACGACGCATTCGTCCGCGCTGCGCTCGACGCCGGGGCCGCGGGGTACCTGCTGAAGACGATGCCGCGCGGTGAGCTCGTCGGCGCGGTGCGGGCCGCCGGTCAGGGAACCACGGTACTCGATCCGGCTCTTTCGTCGCGGCTGGCTGGAGCGACCGGTAGCCGGAGCGCGAGCAGCGCTCCCCGCCTCACCTGGCGTGAGCGGGAGACCGTCGAGCTCGTGGCCGAAGGGCTCTCTAACAAGGCGATAGCGGCGCGTCTGGGGGTGAGTGCCCGGACGGTCGAGGGCCACCTGAACCACGTCTTCGTCAAGCTGGGTGTGGAGTCGCGGACCGAGTTGGTCCGCTTCGTCCTGACCAACGGCTTGATCTCCACTGCACCTCCGGGCGAGCTCGAGCCCTGAGGGGTTCGGGCGTGGCCGGGGTGCCCCGGTGGCGTCAGGCGTCAGGCGTCAGGCGTCAGGCGCTCCCGGACACCGCAGCTGCTGCCGGTACCGCTTCGTCACACTCCGGACATCCGCGTAGGAAGGTCAATCCGCAGGATCGGAAGATGCGGTGGCGTTCGTAGCTGAGATCCTCGCACCGCCGGCCCGCCAGCTCCTCCGAGCACAACACCGGAGTCCCGTCTCTGTGCAGCACGAGGCTTCCCCTGCAGACGTTCATGGCGGCACTACCCCTTGTCGGCGGTGTCGTGTCTTCGGTGGTGGTCCCGGTGGCCCTGAGGAGGTGAGACATGAGCAGCACTCCTAAGCGATCCGGCTGCCCATGTCCCACCATCTCGTCGGCGTGGGGATACCAAGCCGTGCTCCAGGACCTCGACGGCGCGCAGGGAGCTACTGCGCGTCGCCCTTATCCCTGGACGGGGGCTCTGTCAGCAAGGGATGCGGGGTTCCCGGGCCACCCAATGGCACGGTACGCCTGACGGTGCGGCGCGACCAGCGGAATTCCACCTGGGCTCGTCAGGGGTTTCCACCTGTCCGCACCGGCCGAGGCTCTGACTTCCGGTGAGCCGACCGTCAGGACGCCAAGGCCTGGTCCTGCACCGGTCAGGCAGGCCGCCCCCCGGGGCACCAGGCGTTGGCCGGCACGCCGCCACAGGGGTTGGGCATCGAGGGCAGGTCAGAGGGCAAAGGGTGCATGACGACACCTGTGAGTGCCGGGTACCGGGACCCGGCCGGGCAATTCCCGAACCCGGTGTCGCACAGCACCTGCGCGAGGAGCGCACCCCCGGTGTCCGCCACGGCCTTGGCCCCGTCGCACGTGGGCTGGGACTGCTCGAGCCCCGACGGCGCGCTGCCCACCGGGGCGGTGTTCCCTGCGAAGCAGTTGCGAGCGCCGTTGCCGTTGATCACGATCTGGCCGAAGTCGGCGTTGGACGGGTTCCCGAAGTACGCGTCATGGGTGAAGGTGTTGTCGAGCAGCGCGTCACCCTTGGGATCCAGGACGCAACCGAAGCCCGTCAGCTCGGCACCGCCGGCCCCGGCACACGTCTGTCCGAGCACCGGTGGGTTGCTGTCGGGGTAGGGCACGAAGAGGACCCCCCATGCCCCGTTGTCGGAGAAGGTGTTGTCCATCACCGTGTCGTTGGTGCCGCCCGAGACGGTCATGCCCGTCCCGGTGGGGCCGGCACTGGCGCTGCCCGCTTCGGGCACATTGGGGTTGTTGTTGTCGTGGACCGAGTTGTGTATGAAGACCCAGCACGAGTGGGTGTGGGTGATGGCGTTCGTGGCCCTGCCGGGGCAGGCACCGTCTTGGGGGGCGGGGGCGTCGCCGTCGATCTGTGTGTTGGTGTCGACTCCGTCTTTGTTGTTGTCGAACTGGGAGTTCTCGATCACGACGGCCCCTCCGGAGTTCGTGCCCGAGTAGCCGAGGGCGCTGTACTCCATCCACGCGTGGTCGATGGTGGTGTCGCACACCTGGCGGCATGCTCCCACGTACATGCCGGAGTCGTTGAAGTTGCTGGCGTAGATCTGGTCCCACGACCCGGGGCCCTGGGTGTTGGAGGAGAAGATCCCGTACTGCGAAGCGGTTGCCTCACCGCCGTAGTACGTCGAGGTGGCGGTGAGGTACCGGCCCGTGAACCCCTGCTCGCCGATGAGCCCCGAGTCGTCCCCGCCGTTCCACCAGATCTGGTTCCCGGCGTCGCCGGCGCCGCTGAGGAAATTGCACGCCGTGAGGTTCTCGATGCTGACGTTGTCCGCTTTCCAGACGACGATGCCGTTTCGGCCCTCGGCCTTGCCGCTCGATCCGACCGCCCCCAAGTTCTGCTCCGCCGGGTCCGCGCTGCACGGGGTCGGCGAGCCCGCTTTGGTGCCGTCCACGATGACCGTGCTCCTGTCCATCCCCCGCAGGTGGATGTCCGATTTCGTGATGCGGACCCCTCCGAAGTCCCCGTTGTCGACGTCGGTGGGGGGGTTCGTCTCGTCGTCGGTCTCGTGGTAGTCGCCCGGCGCCACGAGGATCCAGTCCCCGGGCCGGGCGGCGTCGACCGCCCCCTGGATCGTCCGGTAGGTGCCGCCGTGCCCGGCGAACGTGCCGACCAGCAGCACGTGCGCCTCGGCTGCCGCCGTGCCCTGCCCCGTGGTCGAGCCGGGCCCTGAGCTGCACGCGGCCAGCGACACCCCGAGGAGGCCTGCCCCGAGGAGCGAGGTCGCACGAGGCCGTCTCCACCGGGAACCCCCACCCATGTCAGCCACCCCTCGACCCCTCGACCCCTCGACCCCTCGACCTCTCGACCCCTCGACCCCTCGACCCCTCGACCCCTCGACCCCTCGACCCCTCGACCCCTGGCGTCGGACACCGAACCCCGTGCGCCACCCCGGCGCGGCGCCCGAAACCTAGCAACCAGGTCCGCGTGACGACGGAGCCGTGGCGACCTGGCGTCGAGGCCGAGGTCGTCACACGGTCGACTGGTGCCTCACCCACCTTCGAGCCGTAGTCTGACCGCTCGGACGGTGCCGGTGAGGGGAGCACGAACATGGACAGGGCGCCACTGCCGTTGCGCGGGGCCAAGATCGTCGTCACGGGGGTCACCGGGCAGGTGGCCGAGCCCCTCGCGTGCGCTCTGGCGCGCGACAACGAGGTGTACGGGGCGGCGCGTTTCACCGACCCCGACGCTCGTCGGCGCCTCGAGGATGGCGGGGTGCGGTGCGTCGCGGTCGACCTGTCGGCGGGGGAGCCTTCGGGGCTTCCCGCCGACGCCGACTACGTGCTCAACTTCGCCGTCTCCAAGACCAACGACTGGGACGTCGACCTCCTGGCGAACAGTGGCGGCGTGGCGTGGCTGATGGAGCACCATCGCCAGGCGCGCGCCTTCCTGCACTGTTCGACGACGGCGGTGTACAAGCCCATGGGCCACCATGTGTTCGCCGAGACGGATCCGCTCGGTGACAACCACGGCGTGTGGCGGTTCCTGCGGACCTACAGCATCTGCAAGATCGCAGCCGAAGCGACGGCGCGGTGGGCGGCCTTGCGCTTCGAGCTCCCGACTACGATCGTCCGGCTGTCGGTCCCTTACGGGGACGGTGGCGGCTGGCCCGCCGTGCACCTGCACATGATGATCAACGGGTCTGAGGTCCCGGTCCACGTCGACGCCCCCAGCGTCTATCACCCTCTGCACGAGCATGACATCGCCCGTATGTTGCCGGCGTTCCTCGCCGCGGCGTCGGTGCCGGCCACCGTCGTCAACTGGGGTGGGGACGCCGCGGTGAGCATCGAGGAGTGGTGCACGTTTCTCGCCGAGCTCACCGGGCTCGAGGCGCGCTTTGCGCCGACCGACCGCACTATCGACAGTGTGCAGCTCGACCTGACGCGCATGCACGAGATCGCCGGCCCGACCGCCGTCGACTGGAAGGACGGCATGCGGCAGATGGTGGCGGCCCGACATGGCGAGCTCTTGCGCAGCTGAGGCAGAGGGATCGAGGCAGGTCCCGAGCCGAGGGTTTCAGAGGAGCCGGCCACGACGTCGCCACCGGCGCGCGGCGCGTCCCCCGTCCGGTTCGGCGGGGGCGGTGAGCGCGGCGACCCATCCCGCCATCACGAGGAGCCCCGACCCCACGAGCACGGCGACGTCGCCGACCCGTTCGTAGACGGTACGGCCCGTGCGCAGCTCCACGTCCCGGACGATGACGGCGCGTACCGCGAGGGCGGTGCGTGTCAGGACACGGCCGTGGTTGTCGATCACGGCGCTGAATCCGGTGGGGGCCGCCTGGACCACGTCCCGACCCTCGGCGACGGCTTGGAGCCGGGCTGCGGCGATCTCCTGGGTAGGCACCTGGCTCGTGAGGTAGGAGGAGGTGTTGGTGGGGACGATGAGGAGTTGCGCACCGGCGCGGGTGGCGACCCACCCGCGTTGCGCGTAGAAGACCTCGTACGACACGAGCGTCCCGAGTGGGCCCGCCGGAGTGTGCAGGACGCCGTTTCCGTGCCCCGGGATGGCGTCGAGCGGGACGCTCGACAGACTGGCCAGGTGCTTGAAGAACCCCCGGTACGGGATGTATTCGCCGAAGGGCACCCGGTGGACCTTCTCGAAGCGGGCCACCAACCTGCCGGCGGGGGAGAAGGCGATGACCTCGTTGCGGAAGCTCTGGGCCGAGACCGTTTCGGTGACCCCGACCACCAGCGTGGCGTGCTGTCGTCGGGCGAGCGCCTCGAGCTGTTTCTCGGTCTGGGTCCCGTCGATCGGGGTCTGGAGCGACACCACGTCTTCGGGCCACAGCACCAGCGCCGGGGCCCTGCCCCCGTCGTGCGAGGCGATCTCCTTCGTGGCCGCGTACTGCGCCGCGGTGACCGTGGCCGGGTCCACCTCGGCCTTGCGCAGGCCACGGACGCCCCCGCCCTGGACCGACGCGATCCGCAGGGTGTGTGTCCCGGGTCCGCCGTCGGGTGCCACCGCGCCCCACAGGCTGATCCCGGCCACCGCCACCAGTGCGCCGGTCCCGGCCAGGACCGGGCGCAACACCCCGCTCCCGGCTCGATCGACC
Organism: uncultured Acidimicrobiales bacterium; assembly: GCA_963810195.1. GTDB lineage: Bacteria > Actinomycetota > Acidimicrobiia > Acidimicrobiales > UBA8190 > Chersky-840. The sequence goes on from CAWEMO010000005.1 coordinate 336,572, forward strand.
CGGCCCGAGCGTGTCCCGGTGAAGCTCCGCAGCGCGGTCGTCGTCAGCACGGCGAGGCCCGCACCCCCGAGCCAGACGAGGCCCACCAGCAGCAGCGGGCCACCGAGCCTCGCCGCGCCGCCCAGGGGGCTCGACGCCTGGCCGAGGGCCACGCTCCCGATCGGCAGGCCCCCGAAGGGCCAGCTCGATCGCAGCGCTTCCCCCAGTACCATGGCGCCCGCCAGCACCGCCGTGCGCCCTCGGCCCCGTCGGGGGACCACCGCGCAGGCCAGAGCCGGCGCCAGCGACTCGAGCGCCATGAGCACGACGCCCCCGTAGGTGTTGAAGGTCGTGACCCACCACAGGGCGGGCACGAACAGGCCGAGCCCGGCGGCCCACCCCGCCAGCATCCGGGCCCGGAGACGCAGTCCGCCGAGCCGCCACCACAGCAGCCCCGCAGCGGGGAACGCGAGGACCCAGAAGCCCCACGGGGGCAGCGACAGCGCGAGCCCGACACCGGACAGCACCGACGGGACCACCACGCGGCCCCTCCGGCTCCGCCAGGCACGACGGTGGCGCGGGCCCCCGTGACCGGGCCCGGGATCGCTCACCGAGTCCGTTGTCCGGCCACGACCGGGCTTCGGAGCACAGCGCGCGCCGCCTGTCGTCCGCTGGCGATGCAGGCCGGGATGCCCACGCCGTGGTACGCGGCGCCGGCCAGTGCCGCCCCCGGCAACCGCGCCATGGCCTCCTCGATCGCGGTCACCCGCTCGACGTGGCCCACGGCGTACTGGGGGAATGCCCCCGCCCAGCGCGTCACCACCGCCTGGGTCGGAGCCGAGCGCAGGGCCATCATGGGGCCGAGGTCGTCGAGGACGCCCTCGATGATCTCGTCGTCGGACAGACGTGCCGGTCGATCGTCACCGGCGCGGCCCATCGAGGCTCGCAAGAGGACGTCTCCGGGGCGGCGGAGCTCGGGCCACTTCGAGGTGAGCCACGTGCACGCCGTGATCAGGTGCCCGGCACCTGCCGGCACGAGGAAACCGGTCCCCTCGAGGGGTCGCCCGACTCCGTCCGCGGGGACCTGCAGCGTGACCAACGTGACGTCTGCGTAGTCGATCGCCCCCAACAGGGCGGCGACCGAGCCCTGCACCGGCTCGAGCAGCTCGGCCGCCCGATTGGCGGGGGTGGCGATCACGACGGCGTCGGCTTCCAGGGTGCTCCCGGGGGTGCGCAGTGCCCAGCGCGTCGCCGCGTCCGCATGCCGCCGCGTTCGGTCGTCGGTCCCACGGAGCTCCACGCGCTCGACCGGTGTCCGCATGCGTATGTCGACGCCCCTCGTTCCCAGCGCGTCGGCCAGACGGTCGACGAGCCGGGACAACCCGTCGCGCACGGTGTAGAAGACCGGGGCCTCGCCGTCGCCCGTGGTGGGGGAACCGGGCGCGGAAGCAGGCGGCGACGGGGTCGTCATCCGCAGGGCGCGCATGATGCTGCCCGAGGAGGCGGCGTCGAGCAGCGCGGGGAACACCGCGGCGGTGCTCATGCGCGTCGTGTCCCCGGCGTGGATCCCCCCCACGAGCGGATCCACCAGTTGCGTCGTCACCTGTCGTCCCAGGCGCCTTCGGGTGATCTCGGCCACGGGCCGGTCGTGTCCCCGGCCGGCCGCGGCGCGCCGCGGGGGCCACGCCAGGAGGTCGATGGCAGCGCGCGCCGCACCGAAAGGCGAGACGATCCCCGACCGGGCCAGGGGCCCCAGCCGGGTCGGCACACCGAGCACCAGGCCGGCCGGGAGCCGGCGCAGTCGCCCGCGCGCCCACACGTAGGCGGTGCGGCTGCCGGGTGCCACGAGCTCGTCGCCGAGGCCGAGCTCCCGGCACAGCTCCACGGCCTCGGGCCGGCGGGCGAGAAAGGCGTCGGGCCCGAGGTCGACGGCACGCCCACCGATCGCACCGGTGCGCAGCTTCCCCCCAGGCGCTCGTCGGACTCCAGGACGACCACCCGCACACCGGGTTCGGCGGAGCTCAGTGCCCATGCCGCGCTCAGGCCCGCGATGCCCCCGCCGACGACGGCGACGGTAGAGCCGGCCCATGCGCCCGCTCCGGTGCCGTGGGCCGTGGCGGCGGTCATGGTCAGGCGCGCGCCGGCTCGACCGCGTCGAGCACCACGCCGGCGAGGACGTCGCAGAAGACGGGGTCGTCGTTGAGCGACGCCGTGCGCGCGAATGCGATGCCCGCGTCGCGCGCCGCAGCGCGTGCTTCGATGTCGACGTCGTAGAGGACCTCGAGGTGGTCGGAGACGAAGCCCACCGGGCACACCACCACGGCGGATGCCCCGGAACGGGGCAGCCCGGCGATCACGGCCCGCACGTCGGGCTCGAGCCACGCGTCGGCGGTGCGTCCCGCGCTCTGCCACGCCACCGACCACCGGGCGATGTGGGCTTGCGCCGAGATCGCCGTCGCCGACTCGTGCACCTGGGTGGGATACGGGTCGCCGGCGTCGACGAGCCGTGCCGGGATGCTGTGCGCGGTGAAGACGACGGCGGCGTTGCGCCGGGCGTCGGCAGGGAGCGACGTGACCGCGTCGCGCACACGCGACGCGAGCAACGGGACGAGACCCGGGGCGAGGTACCAGTGGCCGATCATCTCGAGGTCGAGGGGGCCGCCGTCGCCGGGGGACAGCGCCTCGGCCGCGGTGCGGGCCCGGCGTTCGTAGTCCCCCACGCTGGCCACCGAGAAGTGGGGGGCGAGCACGAGCCCGACGAGGCGGCCGACGCCGACGCGTCCCAGCGCGTCCACGGCGTCCGCGATCCGGGGGGACGCGAACTTGGTGCCTGCCGCCACGCGGAACCGGCCCGGCGCCCGCCGGGCCAGGGCGCGCCGGATCCCTTCGACCTGCGCGTCGGTGCGCTCGTTGAGCGGGGAGGTCCCCCCGATGGCCAGGTAGCGGCGCTCGAGATCGGCGAGCAGGTCGGGCGGGGGCGGGCTCCCGCGCCGGATCTCGGTGTAGAACGCGGGGAGCTCGTCGAGCGAGCGAGGCGTGCCGTGCGCCATGACGAGGACGCCGACGGGCTTCGCCTCGATGTCGTAGCGCCGCGCGCTCACCCCGCTCGCGTCGCCCACCGCGCTCACCGGAGCGTCGGAGCGGCCGCGGGCGACGTCTCGTGCACGAGTTCGACGATGCGCCCCAACACGCCGGGATCGGTCTCGGGCAGCACACCGTGGCCGAGGTTGAAGACGTGTCCGGTCCCGCCGCCGCGCTCGAGCACGTCACGCGTCTGGGCCTCGACGACGTCCCAGGGCGCCAGGCACACCGCGGGGTCGAGGTTCCCCTGCAGGGCGTGCCCCGGGCCCACGCGTCGCCGGGCCTCGTCGAGCGGCACGCGCCAGTCCACGCCGACGACCTCGGCCCCCGCCCCCGCCATCGAGGCGAGCAGCTCGCCGGTGCCGACCCCGAAGTGGATGCGCGGCACTCCGAGGTCCGCCAGACCGGCGAAGACCTTGCGCGTGGCGGGGAGGACGAACCGTCGGTAGTCGGCGGGGGAGAGCGCCCCGGCCCAGCTGTCGAAGAGCTGCACCGCGGACGCCCCCGCCTGCACCTGGGCGCGCAGCGATGCCAGCGCCATCTCCGCCAACGCGTCGAGGAGCTGGCCCCACAGGGAGGGGTCCCCGTACATGAGGGCCTTGGTGCGGGCATAGAGGCGCGACGGCCCCCCCTCGACGAGGTAGCTCGCCACCGTGAACGGGGCGCCCGCGAATCCGATCAGAGGGATCCCGCGGGGATCGAGCTCCCGGGCGACCAGGCGGACGGACTCGAGCACATAGCCGGTGTCGGCCTCGGGCTCGAGCGGGCGGAGTCGCGCCAGGTCCTCGCGCCGGCGGAACGGCCGGTCCACCACCGGCCCCCGGCCCTGTTCGACCTCGACGCCGAAGCCGACCGCGGCCACCGGCACCACGATGTCGCTGAAGAGGATGGCGGCGTCGACGCCGTAGCGGCGCACCGGTTGCAGGGTCAGCTCGGCCGCGAGCTCGGGACGGCGGATGGCGTCGAGGATGCTCCCCTCGCCGCGGGCCGCCCGGTACTCGGGCAGGGAGCGTCCCGCCTGGCGCATGAACCAGACCGGCACCCTGTCCACCGGCTGGCACCGGCAGGCTCGCACGAACGGCGAGTCGGCGACTGGCACGCGAGCGACGCTACTTGACGCCACGGGCCGCGTTCCTCCAGCTCGGCGGCCGATGTCGGCCTGCTGTCGGCACACGAAGAACCCTGCCCGCGGCCGGCCGACAACGCGCGTCCGGACGATATGATCGATGGTTCACTGCGCCACCGGGGTGAAGAGGGAGCGGCTGTGGCAACGCATCCTGAGCTCGAGGCGGAACAGGCCCATGTGGACCGGGCCTATGAGCGTCTCGACCAGCTGCGGTCCGACACCGAGGAGCTCATTCGTTCCGTCATCGACCAGGGTCGTGGGGGGACGCACCAATTCCGCGAGGAGCGTGACGTCATCGTCCGCACCAGCCTCGCCCGCCTCGACCAGCTCGACATCGGTGAGCAGGCGCTGTGCTTCGGCCGCATCGACCGGCGCGAGGACGGCGACGGGTCGCGTGGCGCCCAGGGGACCGAGAGCTTCCACATCGGCCGGCTGGGGATCTCGGGCGAGGACCTCGAACCCCTAGTGGTCGACTGGCGGGCCCCGGTGGCCGAGCCCTTCTACCGGGCGACGGGCCGGGACCCGATGGGACTGGTCCTGCGCCGCCATCTCGCCGCCCAGGGTCGCCGGATCGTGGGATTCGAGGACGAGCGGTTCGGGTCCTCGAGCCGGGCGAACGGCTCGGACCGAACCGCCGGCCGCGCCGAGGGCGTCGACCACACCGAGGTGGACGGCGAGCTCGAGCTCGGGGGCCCCGGCGCCCTCCTGGCCGCGCTCGAAGGGGCCCGGACCGGGGTCATGCGGGACATCGTGGCCACCATCCAGCGGGAGCAGGACGAGATCATCCGCTCTCCGCTCCCGGGCGTCATGGTCGTCCAGGGCGGCCCGGGCACCGGAAAGACGGCCGTGGCCCTGCACCGGGCGGCATACCTTCTCTATACGCACCGGTTCCCCCTGGAGCGCCAGGGCGTCCTGGTGATCGGCCCCAACCCCCTGTTCCTGCGCTACATCGAGCACGTCCTGCCGTCGCTGGGCGAGAGCGGGGTGACCCTTTCGACGATCGAGGGGCTCGTCCACGGCGTCCAGGTCAGGGCCGAGGACGGGTCGCGTGTGGCCCGCCTGAAGGGCGAGGCCCGCATGGCCCAGCTGGTGGTGCGTGCGGTGCGCAGCCGCCAGCGCCCCCTGCGGCGCGACGCCGAGGTGCCCTTCGGCGCCACCGTGCTCCGCCTCACGGCCGAGGCCTCCGCCGGCATCGTCTCCGCCACCAGGCGCCGCCCCGGCTCCCACAACGCCCGCCGGCGGTTCCTGGAGCAGCTCGTGGTGCGCAGGCTGGCCGACGAGTACCTGCGGACATTGGCCGTCCACGGCATCGCCCCCGGATCCGCCCAGGCCCCCGACCTGGCCGGCTTCGACCCCGCTCCCGGGCCCGTGCCCGGGTACCAGGGAAACGGACACCCCAACGGACATGGCCCGGAACCCCCCACCGCGGCCGGTCCGGTGCCCTCCGCCGGGGCCGGCGACAGGGGCCAGGCGGGCGAGGTCGGCGACGAGGAGAGCGCCTTCGACCTGGCCGAGTTCTCCCGCCAGGTCCGGCGCCTGCCGGAGCTGGCCGAGGCGCTCGACCGCATGTGGCCCCGGCTCAGCGCCGAGGAGCTGCTGCACGATCTGTTCGGGTCCCCACCGCTCCTGTCGCTGGCGGCCAAGGGCGTGCTCAACGCTGCCGAGCAGCACCTGCTCGTCCGCCCCCGGAGTGCGTCGCTCGCCGAGATCCCCTGGACGGTCGCCGACCTCGCCCTGATCGACGAGGCCCGCGTGCTCCTCGGTCCGCGCCGGACCCGCCCGGGCGGCGTCGAGCAGGACGACGGCCCCCGCACCTACGGGCACATCGTCGTCGACGAGGCCCAGGACCTCTCCCCCATGCAGCTGCGCTCGGTGTCGCGCCGCTCGCTGTCGGGGTCGATCACCATGGTCGGGGACATCGGCCAGGCCACCGGGCCCTGGGCCCCCGCCGACTGGGACGAGGTCACGGCGCACCTCCCGGGCCAGCGCCCGCCCCGCCTGGTCGAGCTCACCGTGAGCTACCGCACGCCGGCCGAGGTGGTCGAGGTGGCCGCCCGGCTGCTGGCCGAGACCGCGCCGGGGCTGGCCCCGCCGGTGCCGGTGCGGCGGACCGGGGTGGCCCCGCACTTCGAGCGGGTCAGCGCGGGCGATCTGGCCGGGCGCGTCGCCGCGCTGTCGAGGGAGGCCTGTCGCGACGTCTCGCCGGGCACCGCCGCGGTCCTGGCGCCGGCGTCGCTGGTGGCGGACCTGGCCGTCGCCCTCGATGCTGCCGGGGTGGAAGCCACCGACCCCCGCCGTGACGGTCTCGGGGCACCGCTGAGCCTTCTGCCCGTCGATCTGGCCAACGGCCTCGAGTTCGACGCCGTCGTGGTCGTGGAGCCGGCCGCCATCGCCGAGGAGTCGCCGCAGGGGCTGCGCGCCCTGTACGTCGCGCTCACCCGTCCGACCCGACGGCTGGCCGTGCTCCACACGAGGCCCCTCCCGGCCGCGTTGGAGGGCTGAGCGCGACACGCGGGCGCGGCACACGGAGTCGTGGCGTCGGTCGACGGTGTTGGCGCGGAAGGGTCGCCGTCCGCTAGGAAAGACGCCGTGACGCAGGCCCTGTCGGTGGAGCACCCGGCGCGCGCCCCACGCCACGTCCCTGAACGGCCGCCGCTGCTCGCCGTCGGGGTCATGATCTGGCTGGGCTCGGAGCTCATGTTCTTCAGCGGCCTGTTCGCCGCGTACTTCACCATCCGCGCCCACGCCGCGACGTGGCCCCCCTTGGACGGGGCACACCTCGACTACATTCAGGCCGGCATCTTCAGCGTCGTGCTGCTCGTGTCGAGCCCGACGTTCCAGATGGGGGTGTGGGCACAAGAACGCGGCGAGCGGCGCAAGGCGGTGACGTGGATCATCGTCAGCTTCGTGCTGGGGCTCGCCTTCCTCAGCAACACGCTCTACGAGTGGCACGACTTCGCCGGCTCGCACCACGGACCGTCGCTCAACGCGTACTGGTCGTTGTTCTTCATCATGACGGGCATCCACGGCCTGCACGTGGCGTTGGGGTTGGTGGCCATGATCTTCCTCCTGGGCCGCATGGGCGGGAAGGGCGGGGACCCTGGCGAGACCAATGTGTTCCAGGCTGTCGGCTACTACTGGCACTTCGTCGACTTCATGTGGATCGGGATCTTCAGTTGCTTGTTCCTGCTGAAGACCGGTTGAGCCCCCAGGACGGCGAGGACATGCGAGCGAAGCCCCGTACGCGTTACCTGCTGCCGGGACTCCTGGTGGCCGGGGTCGCGGTCGTCGGGCTGCTCACGTCGGGCGCGTCCGCCTCCCAGGCCGCCACGCCGCCCGCCAAGGTGGCGTCGAAGTCGGCCGAGAGCGCCACGAGCAGCCCCATCACCTACAAGCTCCCACCGAGCTCCTACATCGCGCCGGGCCAGACCCTCTTCGAGCTGAACTGCTCGAGCTGCCACGGCGCCGACGCGTCGGGCACCGACCGCGCCCCGAACCTGCAGGGCCTCGGGCCCGCCACCGTCGACTTCTGGGTGTCGACCGGGCGTATGCCCCTGGCGGTGGACACCGCCCAGCCGGTGCAGAAGCCGCCCCGCTTCAGCCGTAAGGCGACGCTGCAGATCGTGGCGTTCGTGAGCTCGCTGGCGCCCACCGCTCCCGACTACCCGTCGGGCATCCCCAACGTGGATCTTTCGAAAGGGAACCTCGTCGAGGGCAACTCGCTGTTCGTCCTCAACTGCGCCGGCTGCCACACCATCACCGGCGCCGGTGACGCGCTCTCCAACGGGTTCCAGGCCCCTTCGCTGCACAAGATCTACCCGCGCCAGATCGCCGAGGCCATCCGGACGGGCCCGACCCAGATGCCGCACTTCGGGCCGGGCAACCTCTCGGACCAGCAGGTGACCGACATCGTCAAGTACGTCACGAGCTCCATCCAGAAGCCCGCCAACCGCGGCGGTCTCGGCCTGGGGGGCATCGGGCCCGTCGCCGAGGGCTTCATCGGCCTCCTCTTCGGCGTGGGCGGGATCATGCTGGTGGCGTTCTGGCTCGGGGATCGCAAGTGAGCGACGGCACCGACGTGGCGACGGGGACCGACGTGGCGGCGGGAAACGGCGCCGGTGGCGCCGTGCCCGTGACGAGGTTCGACGACCCGCATCTGCTGCCGTATGCCAAGAACCCGAGGCGCGCCGAGATGCTCATCGGCCTGCTCCTGCTGCTGGGCCTGGCGGGGTTCGCTGCATACGGCGCGCTCTACTGGGTGGGCGGCCAGACCCAGTGGGAGGGTGTCTTCGGCGGGATCGGGTTCTTCGCCTTCGGCTTCGGCCTGTCGGCCTGGGGCAAGTACCTCCTGCCCCAGGGGCCCTTCGTCGAGGAGCGCCACGAGCTGGCGTCGTCGGAGGTCGAGGTGGGCGCCATGGCGGCCGCCATCGAGGACCGGGGAAAGATGGTGTTCCGCCGGCGCGGCTTTCTGGGGACGATCCTCGGCGCGGGTGCCGGCGTCATGGGCGTCGTGATCACCTTCCCCCTCGTCCGCTCGTTGGGGCCCCCGCCCAAGAAGAGCCTCGACACCACCAATTGGACCAAGGGCGCGTACCTCGTCGACATCAACAGCAGGCGCATCCACCGGGCCGACCTCGAGGTGGGCGGGGCGCTCACGGTCTTCCCCGAGGGATTCGCCGGCACCTCGGTCAACCAGACCATGCTGATCCGCCCGGGCCCCACCGACACCGACATCGTCACCCTGCCGGGGCGTGAGACCTGGGGGCCCAAGGGCTACCTGGCGTATTCCAAGCTCTGCACGCATGCCGGCTGTCCGGTGGGGTTGTACGAAGAGGCGCTGCAGAAGCTGCTGTGCCCTTGCCACCAGTCGCTCTTCGACGTCTTGACCGGCGGCAACCCGGTGTTCGGCCCCGCGCCCCGCCCGCTGCCGCAGCTGCCGCTCACGATCGACAGCAAGGGATTCATCCGGGCCCAGGCCGGTTACGACCAGGCCGTGGGGCCGGGGTTCTGGGAGCGGTCATGAGTGCCATCACGTCACGTCCGAACGGCCCCGCCAGGGGGCGCAACGGCAAGAAGGGCACCAAGCAGGACCCCGTCGTCGCCGGCGTGCGGTGGCTCGACGACCGCCTCGGCGTCGCCAAGGGCGGCCGCGTCCTGCTCGACAAGATCTTCCCCGACCACTGGTCGTTCCTCCTCGGGGAGATCGCCCTCTACTCGCTGGTGGTGCTCATCGCCACCGGCATCTTCCTCAGCCTCTATTTCGTGCCCTCGGCCCAGGACATCATCTACCACGGGGTCTACGCGCCGCTGCGAGGGTCGAAGGTGTCCGCAGCCTTCGCGTCGACGGTCAACCTCTCCTTCGGAGTGCGCAGCGGGTTGGTCATCAGGCAGATGCACCACTGGGCCGCAGACGTCTTCGTGGGCGCCATCGCGGTGCACATGTGTCGGATCTTCTTCACCGGGGCCTACCGCAAGCCGCGCGAGCTCAACTGGATGATCGGCATCACGCTGCTCATCCTGGCTCTGACGAACGGGTTCATCGGGTACTCGCTCCCCGACGACCTCGTGTCGGGGACCGGCCTGCGCATCATGTTCTCGATCGTGCTGTCGATCCCGATCGTGGGCTCGTACCTGGCCACGTTCCTCTTCGGAGGCAACTTCCCCGGCGACGGCACGATCATCCCCCGTCTGTTCATCTTGCACGTCCTGGTGGTGCCGCTCATCATCCTGGGCCTCGTGGGCGCGCACCTCGGGCTGCTCGTCCGCCAGAAGCACACCCAGTTCGCCGGCCACGGCCGCACCGAGAAGAACGTGGTGGGCTCGCCCATGTACCCCACGTTCATCGCCAAGACGACGGGCTTCCTGTTCGTGACCACCGGGGTGCTGTGGGGGCTCGGGGGCCTTGCCCAGATCAACCCCATCTGGCAGTTCGGCCAGTACGAGCCGTACAAGATCAGCTACGCGGTGCAGCCCGACTGGTACATGGGCTGGCTCGACGGGGCCCTGCGCATCATGCCGCCCATCTCCTGGACGCTGTGGGGCCACACCATCCCCGTGGTGGTCTTCTTCCCGGCGGTGCTGTTCCCCGGCATCTGCTTCAACCTCTTCTACGTGTGGCCCTTCGTCGAGGCCAAGGTGACCGGTGACCGCTCCGAGCACAACCTCCTCGACCGGCCCCGGGACAAACCGAAGCGCACCTCCATCGGCGTGGCCGCGCTGGCGTTCTTCTTCACGCTGTTCGCGGCGAGCTCGACCGACGTGCTGGCCAACTACTTCAAGATCTCGCTCAACGAGGTCCTGTGGTTCTTCCGCTTCGCCGTCTTCGTCGTCCCCACCATCGCCGGCGTGTTCACCTACTACCTGTGCCGTGAGATGTCGGGGGTCCCCGGCATCGGCCGGCGCAAGCGGGCCGTGGTCATCACCCGCAGCGCCCAGGGCGAGTACGAGAGCGTGGAGACCGCCCCCCGGCCCGGTGACGGCCAGGAGGAGCTCGCCCCCACGCCGGTGCCCGAGCGCATCGAGCTCGACGGGGAGCTCGAGCCCGTCGAGGCGGCGGGGTCCGGCGTGCGCCGCATCCCGCGCCGCCTGTAGGACGCCGGGCGTCACCGCACCGGCCCGGACGCGGTCGAGTGCCGGAGCCCCGTGACCCCCCCGTCCTCCGTGCCGCCCGCCCCGAGGACGCGGCCGAGGTCGCCCGGCTGGCCGAGCTCATGTACCGGTCCCTGGGCGTGAGCCTCGACGATGCCGTGTGGGAGAGGTGGCGGGTTTCGGCGGTGGCGGCGGTGCGAGCGCGCCTCGGCGCGGATCTCACCGTGGTCGTGGCCGAGGACCCCGGCGCGCCGGGGCATGTGGTGGCGTGCGGTGCCGGGGTGGTCCTGCGGCGCCTGCCCGGTCCCGCCGGCGACGCCCGGGTCGGCTATGTCCAATGGATGTCGACCGAGCCCGCCTTCCGTCGCCGCGGTCTGGCCCGGGCCGTGCTGCGCGCCCTGCTCGCCTGGTTCGAGGCGCAGGGGGTGGACAACGTGGAGCTGCACGCCTCGCCCGACGGGGACCCGCTGTACCGGTCCGAGGGCTTCTGGGAGGGGAGCACGGGCCTCGCCATGCGCCGGCGGCCCTGGGACCCCGTACCGGGGTCGTGAGCCCACCGCCTGTCCCCGGCGGCTATTCGGGGACGCCGCTGGCCCGCAAGCTCGGGATCCGTCCCGGTGACGTCGTGGCCCTGGTGGGCGCCCCGCGGGGCTGGACCGTCCCCGACCTGCCCGAGGGGGCCCGCGTGCGGCGAACGCTCGGAGCGGGCGCCGAGGTCGTGATCGCCTTCCTCCGGCGTGCCGCCGATCTCGGAGGGGTCGTCGCCGAGGTCAGGGCGGTCCTCGGTCCCGACGAGGCGCTGTGGCTGCTGTGGCCGCGCCGGGCCGCCGGCCACGACAGCGACGTCACCGAGAACCTCCTGCGGGAGGTGGTGCTCCCCACCGGGCTGGTGGACGTCAAGGTGGCGGCGGTGGGCGAGGACTGGTCGGGGCTGCGCTTCGTGTGGCGGCGTGAGTTGCGCGGCGGCCTGGGCGAACGGTCGCGGTCGTGAGAGGATGCTCGCCATGAGCATCGACGTGCGCACGCGGGTGGACGGTGAGCAGGCCCCGGTCGACCCCGCCCGGTTCTTCGGGGCCGACCTGCCCGCCGCCCTCGATGCCGCCGCACCGCTCCTGGCCGACGCCGTCACCGCGCTTGGCCTTCCCGACCTGGTCGTCGAGGTCGACGGTGCCCCGTGGACCCTGTCGGCCGACGGGGCCGCCGTCGGGGTCCGTCCCGGCGCCCCCGCCGGGGGCGAGGGACTGCGCCTGCGCATCGACGCCGAAGCGCTGTCGGACCTGGTCCAGGACCAGGTCACCCCGATGGGCTGGTTCTCGAGCGGGGTCCTCGACCTCCGGGGCCGGCTCGAGCGGCTCCTGGACTGGTGGCTCGTGCTCCGGGGCGCGCTCGACGGGGTCGCCCCCCAGGTCGCGCAGGCGATGGCCTTCGAGGACGCCGGGGGCCGGCCCCTCGACCTGACGCGCCGTTTCGAGTGGGACGACGCGGACGAGCAGATGGAACGGTTCCTGGGCCAGGCCGGGTTCCTGCACGTCGGCTCGGTGTTCAGCGAGGAGGAGATGGCGACGGTCTCGGCGGACATGGACCGCGCCGCGCCGACCTATTCCCAGGGGGACGGGCGGTCGTGGTGGGCCCGGACCGCGGACGGCGCGGACCGGCTGGTGCGGATGCAGGGCTTCGACGTCATGTCGGCCCACGCTGCGGCGCTCGTCACCGATGGCCGCCTGGCCCGTCTGGGCGCGCTCACCGGTGACGGTCACCAGTGGGGGCAGATGGAATCCAACGCCCTCGAGGCGCTCGTGAAGCCGATCGGTGTCGTGGAGGGGATCTCCGACATCCCCTGGCACAAGGACTGCTCGCTCGGGCGCCACAGCTACGAGTGCTGCGGGCTCACCGTGGGCATCTCGGTCACCGGCGCGGACGCGACCTCGGGCCAGCTCCGGGTGGTGGCCGGCAGTCACCGGGCGCTGCTGTGGCCGGCCTTCGTCCGGCGCGACAACGCCCTGCCGATCATCGACCTGCCCACGCGCACCGGCGACGTGACCGTGCACCTCAGTTGCACGTTGCACATGGCCCAGCCGCCCGTGGACCGCGAGCGCCGGGTGATGTACACGGGGTTCCGGCTGCCCCAGTTGCGCCCTGGCGCCGACTCGGCGGCGCGCCGCCGGCTGCGGGCCGTCCGGGAGACCGCCGCCACCACGGTGTCGCAGCCCCCGAGCTCCGTTCGCGGCTAGCGGCCCGGCCGGCCTCCTTGCCGGGCCTCGCCGCACAGGGCGCGCCGTCCCCGCCCCGGGCGCGTCACGTGGGGGGCGGTCCCCGGCAGACCGCCGCCGCCTTCAGCGGTTTCGTGGGCATGGCCATGGTGGTCCTCGGCGCGGCCCAGCCCGGCTCCCCCTTCACCTCGAAGCTTCCCGGTTCGTGGATCTTCGGCGTCCCGCCCGCCGAGTCGGGCCCCGCCCGCCACGTCCTGCTCGGGATGGCCCTCGTGTACGCGGGGATGATCGTCGTGCTCAGTGCGTGGTACTGGATGGTGACCGTCCCGGTCCCTGCCGCCTCCAAGGCCATGGGGCGTCTCTACGGCGTGCTGGCCCTGTGGGTCGCGCCCCTCCTCGTCGCCCCGCCCCTGTTCAGTCGCGACGTCTACACCTACGGTGCCGAGGGACGGCTCGTCTCGGCGGGTGTCGATCCCTACACCCACGGGCTCCAGGCGGTGCGGGGCTCGGCGTTCTTCGCTCTGGCCGACCCCCTGTGGCGCCACGCCCATGCGCCCTACGGCCCGGTCTTCTTCGACGTCGCCCGAGCCGTGTCCCATCTGGGCACCGTCTTCGCCACCGTGGAGGGGTACCGGCTCGTCGCGCTCGCGGGCGTCGCGCTCCTGGCGGTGTCGGTCCCCGTCCTGGCCCGCTCCGAAGGGCGTGATCCCTCGGTCGCCTTCTCCCTCGCCGTGCTCAACCCGCTGGTCCTGCTGTGCTTCGTGGGAGGGTTGCACAACGACGCGCTCATGGTGGGTCTGCTCGTGGCGGGCCTGGCGCTGGCGCGCCGCGGCCATCCCGTCCTCGGCGTCGTGCTCTGCGCGCTGGGCGCTCAGGTGAAAGCCCCCTGTCTCCTCGGGGTCGTCTTCATCGGATGGGAATGGGCCGGCGCGCGGGCCCCGGCGCGTCGGCGCGTCCGGTCGGTCGGGGGCGCCGTCGTCGTGGCGCTGGCCGTGATGGCCGCGGTCTCGGAGGCCTCGGGTCTGGGATGGGCCTGGCTCTGGAACCTGTCGGACCCGGGAAAGGTGAACTCGTGGCTCGACCCGGCCACCGCCGTGGGCCTGGCGCTCTCCCACGTCGTCGCGCTCTTCGCAGCGGGCCCGCCCACCCACGCGCTGGTGCAAGCGGCGCGGGCCGCGGCGCTGCTCGTCGCGGCGGTGATCGTGTGCGTCCTGGTCGGCCGGACCGACCGCTACGGGATGCCCCGGGCCCTGGGCTTCAGCCTCCTCGCCGTCGTGTTCCTGGGTCCCGTGGTGTGGCCCTGGTACGAGACCTGGGGGCTGGTGCTCCTGGCGCTGGCGGCCGACGTGTGGTCGCGGCGGGTCGTCCTCGTCCTCTCCGCGGTGGCGTGCTTCGCCACCGTGCCCGCCCACCTGCGCGCCAGCGCCACCGACGTCGTCGTGGCCGCGGCCGCCCTGGTCGTGGTGGCCGGCGCTGCGGGCTTCTCGTTGTCCCGGGCCCGGCGCATCGTGGCCGGTTCCAGTTGACCCAATGTTGGGAGTGGCGTGGAGTCCGGTTGATCCTCGCGGACGACCCTTGTCACGTTGGGCGAGGGGGGCAGGATCCGGGCGACGCACCCGTGATCCGCCGGGCCGGTGCTCGACATCGGGCATTGCGACCCGGTGTCGAGCACGCCCCGGTCTGACCGCCCGAGATCGGGGCCTCGTACTCCAAGCCGTCAGATGGTGCCGCCCCGGCGGCAAGCCGTCAGATGGTGCCGCCCCGGCGGCTCTCCACGGTCACGCCGATCACCGACGAGACCACCAGGGCTGCGCCCGGCGCGATGAGCCAGAGCCCGAACACCATGGAGAGCACCATCAGGAACAGGCCCATGCCGAGCACGAAGGGCCAGATGCTCGAGGCGGGGAACGACCCGATCACACCGGCACCCTCTTCCATCGACGCGTCGGTGCGGTCCTCGGGGCGCGGCTTCATCCGGCGCGACCACCACAGGTAGTAGCTCCCGGGTACGAAGCCCAGCAGGGTGGTGCCGATGAGCATCACGAAGCCGCCCTGCTCGTAGGCCCAGAACCAGTAGATGAGGCCGACCACGCCGAAGAAGGCGGCCACCCCGAGTAGGAAGAGTGCTTCGATGCGCACGTTTCGGCTCCTCTACGCCCTGTCGCCTCTGTCGGTGCCGTCGACGCGCAGAGCGGCGTCGGCCAGCTGTCCGTGCCCGTTGTGGTGTCCGTTGCTGTGCTCGATCGTCAGCGCGTCGGGGTGGTGGTAGTCCCACACCGGCCGTTCGGAGCGGATCGGAGGCAATTTCTCGAAGTTGTGGTGCACCGGTGGAGAAGTGGCGAACCACTCCAGGGTGTGCGCGTCCCACGGGTTGTCACCGGAGGGGACGGGCTTGCGCCACGACACCCACAGGTTGACGAGGAGGAACACGAAGGAGATGCCGATGATGTAGGCACCGATGGTCGACGCCACGTTGAGCGACTGCCATCCCAGGTTGGCCGGGTACGACGCCACTCGGCGGGGCATGCCCTCGAGGCCGAGGACGTACTGGGGCAGGAACGTCACCCAGAACCCGATGGTGAGCAGCCAGAAGTGCCATTTGCCCATCCACTCGCGGTACATCCGCCCGAAGAACTTCGGGTACCAGTAGTAGAGGCCGGCGAACCCGGCGTACACGGCGGTCCCGAAGAGCACCTGGTGGAAATGGGCCACGACGAAATAGGTGTCGTGGGTGGCGAAGTCGATGGGCGGGGATGCCAGCATGACGCCGGTGAGGCCGCCCATGAGGAAGGCGAAGAGGAACCCGATGCAGAACAGCATGGGCGTGGTGAAGACCAATTGCCCCCGCCACATGGTGCCGATCCAGTTGAAGAACTTGATGCCGGTCGGCACCGCGATGAGCAGGGACAGCAGCGAGAAGAAGGGAAGGAGCACGACACCGGTCGTGAACATGTGGTGCGCCCACACCCCGGTGGAGAGCGCCGCGATCGACATGGTGGCGAAGACCATGCCCTTGTACCCGAAGAGCGGCTTCTTCGAGAAGACGGGGATGACGTCGCTGACGATGCCGAAATACGGCAGGGCGAGGATGTAGACCTCGGGATGGCCGAAGAACCAGAAGAGGTTCTGGTACAGCACCGGCACCCCGCCACCCGCGGTTGAGTAGATGTGGGTGCCGAAGTGGCGGTCGGCGAAGAGCAGCACCATCGCCGCGGTGAGGATAGGGAAGGCGATGAGGATCAGGATGGCGGTCACCAGCATGTTCCAGGTGAAGATGGGCAGCCTGAACATGGTCATGCCCGGGGCACGCAGGTAGAAGGTGGTCGTCACGAGGTTGACCCCGGTGAAGATGGCCGAGAAACCGGTGAGGGCGATCCCGAGGATCCAGAGGTCGGGCGCGGATCCCGGTGAGAACTGCACCGACGACAGCGGGGCGTAGGCCACCCACCCGTACGCGGCTGCCCCCCCGGCCACGAGGAACCCGAGGAGCATCGTGATCGAGCCGCTCAGGTACAGCCAATACGACAGCGCGTTCAGGCGCGGGAACGCCATGTCGGGCGCTCCGACCTGCAGAGGCAGGATGTAGTTGGCCAGCCCCCCGAAGGCGAAGGGCCCGGCGAACAGGTACAGCATCAGGCTGCCGTGCATGGTGAACAGCGCGTTGTACTGCTGGAAGGTCAGAAGCGAGCTGTTGGGGCTCGCCAGCTGCGTGCGGAGCAGCAACGCCATGATGCCGGCCAGGAAGAACATCACCAGCGAGGTCACCATGTAGTTCATGCCGATCAGCTTGTGATCGGTGCTCGTGAGCCACTTCAGCAGGCCGGTGGGCTCGTGGTGCTCGTGCTCGTGTTCGTGGGCGACAGGGCGCTCGGCGAGAACGGTCATGCTGCCGCCTTCTGGGTCGGGTGCGAGAGGGAGGCCGACACCGTGCTGGCCGAGCTCCGCTGGGAGCTCAGCCAGGCCCGGAACTGGCTGGGGGGAAGGGCCACGACGTGGAAGAACATGAGCGAGTGGTACAGCCCGCACAGCTGGGTGCACTGGGCCCGGTAGATGCCCACGTGCTGCACGGTGAGGTCGAAGATGTTGGTGACCCCGGGCTGCGCATAGCGGCTGAAGTTGAACTGGGGCACGTAGAAGCCGTGGATGACGTCGTTGGACACCAGCGTGATGCGGGTGGTCTCCCCGGCCGGCACCACCAGCCCCGGGCCCAGGCAGTCGACCGCCGGGGCGCACTGTGCGCCGTTGATCCCGACGGGGTCCGGGTCCTCGGTGGTGACGCCGGTGACGGTGAGGTTGCCCGGGTACTTGTAGCTCCAGCCCCACTGGAACGCGGTGACCTGGACCTTCACGGCGGGTGTGGGGCTCACGGCGTCGACCTGGTTCTCGGTGAACACGGTGAAGCCGAAGAGGATCAGCACCATGATGACCGGGACGACGATATAGGTGATCTCGAGAGGGATGTGGTACTGGAACTGGCGGGGTATGGCGTCGGAGCGCTTGCGGTACCGGACGACGGACCAGACGATCAGCGCGGCGACGATGACGCCCACGACGGTCGCCGCGATGACGGTGCCCGCGTAGAGAAGGAACTCGTCGTGCCCCTGCTTGGTGGAGCCGCGATAGCCGTAGAAGGTGGGGAGCTGGCACCCGCCCAGGACGAAGGGCAGGGCCGCCGCGACCAGCACGCCGAGGGCACGACGGTGCTTCCGGGACGCGAGCGAGCGGCTCGTTGCGGCGTCGCGGGGGCTCACGGCGACGACACTAGCCAAACGTGATCCGCGAGTAGTAGTTGGAGCGCGGCGTCTCAGCCGGGCGCTCCGGCTTGGCGCTCGGACTCCCGGGCGGTCCAGGTGAACACCCCTTTCGCCATGGTCGAGGTGGCCGCTTCCGACAGCCGGGCGAACACCTCGGCGCGCACCCGGTGGACCCCCTCGTCCGAAGGTGCCGCCAGTGCCGCCAGCTCCGCCAGGTGGCCCGCCAGCCGCAGCGAGACGGCCCCGTCGGGGCCCTCGGCGGGCGACCCGGCCAGCGCCAGGGCTCGGTCCGCGAACACTCCGGCCCCCCCGGCCAGGGCGGCGAGCTCCGCCGCCAGGACGGCCTCGGGGGCCGGCTTGAGCGATGCGGGATTCCCGTCCCACCACCCGCCATAGAGGCGCCAGACGTTGCGCACCACGAACTCGGGCTCGTCGTACACGGGCCGCAGGTAGGGGCGGTCGACGAGGTGGTCGGGTGGGGACACGGTGTGCAGCACCTCGTCGAGCCGGGCGCCGGCGTTCATGAGCGCGATGGTCTGGTCCACCAGCGAGTCGAGGAGCTCCGCGGTGTCGGTCAGCGCCTGGCGCACGCGCGCCGCGCCGATGACCGGAAATCCGTGTCCCGGGAGCAGGACCTCGGGCTCGAGCGCCACCATCTGTCGCAGGGCCGCCGCCCATTCGCGGGGGTAGCGCTGGACCTTCTGGGGGTTGCCGGCGTTCGGTGACGCCCAGATGAAGAGGTCGCCGCAGCACAGGACGCGCGGGCCGGCGAGCCACGTCCAGGTGTGGTCGTCGGTCTCGCCGCGCGCGTGGTGCAGCGCCAGGGTGGTGCCGCCCACGTCGAGCTCGAGGTGTTGCGCGTAGGTGCGGTCGGGATAGCGGTACTCGGTCGGCCACCGCAGCCCCGGCACGCCGAACTGGCGCTGGTTGATGACCTCGTTGTACCCGGCGGTGACGATGTAGCGGTCGAAGCGCGCCGGCACCGCGTCATGGGCGACGACGACGGGTGCCGGCCAACCCCGGCCCGCGGACTCGTCCTCCCACACCCCCACCCCGAACACGTGGTCGATGTGGCCGTGGGAGTAGATCGCCGTGTTGAGCCGCAGGGGCGACCAGCCCCGCAACGCCTCGTGGACGGCGCCGGCCACGAAGCTCGACCCGGTGTCGACCAGCACCAGACCGTCGTCGGTGGCGACGGCCGAGACGTTGGCGAAGGAGGGCACGAAGGCGATCCCGGCCGTGACCTCCGCCACACCGCCCATGTAGCCGCCCACCGGGTGGATCTCGACGATGTCGATGTCACCGCGCCAGAGCTTGTCGGCCAGCTCGAGTACGTCCTGGGCCATCGGGTCCTCCGCCTTCGGGGCCCGGGTCGCACCGGGCGCCGAGAGCCTACGGTCGCCGGGCCCCCGCCGTCGGGCTCGAAGGGGATCCCGTGCGCCGCCTCAGTCGGACGGCCTGCGCCATCCCTGGCGCAGGCGGGCCGCGTGTCTGCCGGCCTGGCGCGACCCGCTGCGCAGCGTGTCCCCGGCCCCGGGAAGACGGCGGGCCGAGCGGCCGGCGAGGGTCCCGAGGCCGCGTGCCACGGCGGCCCCGCGCGCCCCCGCAGCGCCCGCGGCCCGGGAGCCCTGGACCCGGGCCGGTCCCGCGACTTCCCGGGCTGGGCCTGCGCCCGGCCCGGTTGCAACGACAGAAGCCTTGGCGTACCGGGTGAGGGTGGCCACACGCACCCACGCCAGCGCGGCCAGTTCCACCACCACGATCCCGACTCCGTCGGGACGCAGCGCGGGGACGACCGGCGCCGCGGCCAGTGCCACCGCAACCGCGATGTCGAGGGGGAGATGGAGACGGGGGCCGCACACCCGGGCCAGCCCGAGCGGGCCGCGGGCCGTCAGGGCGAGCGATGCGAAGGCGGCCGCCGCCACCAGCAGAAGGGAACTGTGCCCGATGTGCAGGGAGGACTCGGCCAGCGCTCCGGCGAGGAGGTACTCCAGGAGTTGGTGGGCGGCGAACGGGATGGGCCGTCGCCGCGACGCCCGCCGGGCGTCGGGATCCGGGACGGGGCCGCGGTCGGGGTCGGGGAAGCAGGCGGTGACGGGAGCGCTATCCCGTGGCCGCGGACGGTCCGTCGCCGTCCTTGGTGGCGGCCTTGTCTCCCGCGCCCGGCGTCTCTCCTGCGGTATCACCCTTGGCCCCTTCGGCGAGGCCCTTCTTGAACTCCGACTGCGCCGAGCCGAGCGACCTGGCGAGCTTGGGGATCTGCGAGCCTCCGAACAGGACGGCGACCACCACGATGAGGACGATGACCCCATCGAGCCCGAAGATCTCGGCGAGGATTGGGTGCACGGATGCCTTCCCTTCTCCGGATCCCGCCGGGGAGCGGGAACCTCCCCTACAGGTTAGACCCGAATGCGCCGGGGCGACACCGCGAGCGGGCGTACCGGCCCCCTCCCTCACCCGGCCAGGAACACCCCCATGACTAGGGCTGCGATCGACGACAGGGCGGTGACGCCGCCCCACACGGCGAGGCCCCGCTTGGTGGTGGACCGGGTGTGGAGGTAGGCCCCCAGCCCCGCCAGGGCCACGACCACGATCTTGACCCCGAGCACGATCTGCCAGGAGTGGGGCTGGCCGGCGTGTACGGCCGACACGTTCCACAGGCCGGTGACGACGAGCACCGCGTAGGCGGGCCACTGGATACGGGCGAAGGCGCGGGCCAGGGTCTTGGCCGCTCCCTCACCCAGGCCGCGGGCGGCGGGCACCAGCCCGGCCATGGTGAGCTGTCCGCCGACCCACACGGTCGCCGCCAGCACGTGCAGCGAGACGCGGATCCCGTCGAGCGCAGGTGCGAGTCCGCCGCTGCTCACGTCGTGCTCGCCCCGTCCGCTACTTGCCCTGCCAATTGGGCTTGCGCTTCTCGGCGAAGGCGACGGGCCCCTCCATGGCGTCGGCCGACGAGAACACGGCCCCCACCGCCTCGGCATTGAGCTTCCAGCCCTCCTCCTCGGACACTCCCGCGGCGCGCACCATGACCCGCTTCGACCACCGCACCGCCAGCGGCGCGTTCTCGGCGATGACACCGGCGAGCGCCAACGCCTCGTCCATCAGTGACGCGGCCGGCACGACGCGGTTGACGAGCCCCAGTTGCAGCGCCCGCGGCGCGTCGATGGAGTCGCCCGTGAGCGCCAGCTCGAGCGCGATGGCGAGGGGGAGCCGCTTGGGGAGCCGGATGAGCCCTCCGGCACCGGCCACCAGACCCCGCTTGGCCTCGGGGATGCCGAACGTGGCGTGGTCGGCGGCGACGACGAGGTCGCACGACAGCATGATCTCGCATCCACCTGCCAGCGCGGCGCCGTTGACGGCGGCGATGATCGGCTTGGGGAACTCCCGCTGGGTGATGCCGGCGAATCCGCCCGAACCGCCCATGATGGCCCCTCCTTCGCCCGAGGCGAAGGCCTTGAGGTCCATGCCGGCCGAGAAGGCCTTGTCTCCCGCGCCGGTGAGCACGACCACCCAGCACCCGTCGTCGGCCTCGAGCTCGTCGAGCGCGGCGGCCATCCCCACGCTGACGTCGCCGTTGATGGCGTTGCGTGCTTCGGGCCGGTTGATGGTGAGGATCTCGACGTGTCCTCGGCGCTCGCGTTCGACTGCGGGCATCGGTGCTCCTTCCCTCGGTCGGCCCGAGTCTGACCGCAGCGGCCCGGCGCCGCCACCCGACTCGACGAAACCGTGCTCAGTGGGCGATCCGGTAACGGGGGGGCCGGCCCGACACGTCGACGCGCTCCCCCACGAGGTTGCGCCCCGTCAGGGCAGCGAGCTCGTCGGCCGCCGCCGCCGCCACCACCTGACGCCCGTCGGCGAGGCGGGCGATCACCGGCGCCGCCGATACGGTGCCGTCGTGGCCGACCGCGACGGTCGACGCCACGATCACGGCGCTGCCCGCCGCCTCGGTGGCGACCGGCACCGCCGACGCGTCGATGGCCCGTTGGGCTTCCGAGGTGTCGCCCCGGCGCCAACCGCTCTCTGGGGGAGCGGCGCCGTAGATGCCGACGGCGTGCTTGGTGGCGTACCAGCCGAGCGCGCTGACGAGGCCGGTGCCGCCGCGCTCACGCAGGCGCTCGACCATGGTGGCGATGGCGTGCAAGGAGTAGTTGTTCCCGGGCCCGCCGAAGTAGGGAAGGCCCCCGGTGACGGTGAGGCCGCGGGCGTCGCCGCTCGCGATCCCGAGCGCGTCCACGGCCATCTCGACCGCGCATGGGAAGCACGAGTACACGTCGAAGGCGCCGAGGTCGTCGACACCGAGGCGCGCGGCAGCGGTGGCGGCCGACACCGCGGCGCGCAGCGCCGCGGACGATCCGAGGTCGGGTCGGGCCGAGGGGAACCAGACCTCGGTGGCCTCCGCGCCCGACCAGCAGTACACGGCGCGGTCGGCCACGCCCGCCGCCCGCGCCGCCGCCAACGAGGTCACGAGCACGGCCGCGCCCTGGTCCACGTGCAAGAACGCGCACATGCGCTTGGGGTACGGCTCGGCCACCAGGCGGTTGTCGGGTGACACCGTGGCCAGCGCGGCGGGGCTGCGCGCTTGGTGGAACCAGGCGAACGGGTGCGTGGCGGCCACGGCGGTGAAGGGGGCCATGAGCTCGCCCAACGCCGCCCGATGCTGTGACGGGGTATGTCCGGCGCGTCGGGCGATGACGCTCTCGAACAGTGCGTACACGTGGACCGGGGTGACGAGCCCGACGCTGAGCTCGGCGCCGCTCACGCCGACCCGGTCGTCACCGACGACCGGGTCGGGAGCCAGGTCCTCGTCTGCAGCCGTCGCCGACTCGAGGTGTCCCCCCCAGGCGCCGGTGTTCCCCCCGAGGACCCTGGCGGACCGCTGCGCTTCGGCTCCCACGACGAGCGCCCCGTCGAGCTCCCCGGCCGAGACCGCCGCGGCGGCTCGGTTGACCAGCCACTGCGGGGAATTCCCCCCGACCGTCGTGACCTCGGTGCGTACCGGGTCGAGCCCCAGGTGACGGGCGAGGACCGCCGCCGGTGCCGGCCCGGCATCGGACATCACGTCGACGACGGAGACCACCTGCACGAGCTTCCCGAGCCCCGGTGCCTCGGCAAGGCAACGCCGTGCGGCACGCGCCGCGAGCTCCAGAGCCGACACGGTCTCGGTGCGCTCGATGGACTGGCCCGTGCTCAGCACCACCGGGACCCGGGTCTCGTCGAGCGGCACCGCCGGTGTCAGCGGGGGAGCAGGCCGTTGAGCAAGAGCGACACCACGAAGTCGGCTGCGAGCGCGGCCGGCAGCCCGTCGTCGGTGACGAGCCGTCGGTGGGCGACCTGTCCGACGAGAGCTGCCACCGAGTACGCCACCATGCGCGGGGGTGCGTCGACGATGAGGCCGCGTCGCTGGGCGTCCTCGACGATCTTCTCGATGTCGCTGATGAAGGCCTCGTAGATGCCGAAGAGGTGCTTCTCGAACCGGTCCCCCAACGCGTACGAGTCTCGGAACAGCAACTTGACGAGCGCACGGTCGGACTCGAAGAACTCAAAGGTGGTGCGGACCGCGGCGCGAAAGGGTGCGTCGGGCGAGCCGTGCGCCGGGGTGGTGAGCAGGGCTTCGGTGACGTGGTCCCGCAACGCCTGGCCCTCCGCCTCCATGAGGGCGTGGAAGAGGGCGTCCTTGGAGTCGAAGTACCAGTAGATCGACCCGTAGGAGAGCTTCGCCGCTTTGGCGATGTCGGCGATCGTGGTGGCGTGGTAGCCCTTGCGGGCGAAGACTTTCTTGGCGGCGGCGAGGATGTCGGTCCGCCGCCCCTCTTTCTCCTTGTCGCTCATGGCACGTCGCACCGGACGAACGGCAGTGCTGTCCTTGGTGGGTACCGCGGGAGCGCCCGCCATGCCGCGCAGGCTAGCAAACTGATCAATCAGTCAACAGGCCGGTGCCGGTCACGGGCGCGTCCCGATCTCGGCGTGCGCGCCGGCGCGCAGGTCCCAGCGCGCCTCGAGCTCCCACACCGCCCGGCGGTGCTCGAGGACGATCTCGGCGTGGGCCCGTTCGCTGTTGACGCAGGTGGCGCTCTCCCCGTCGGGATCCGCGTAGGGGACGCGCACGGAGTCGGCGTCGGGGATCGTCACGTCGGCCCGCAGGCGCCACCGGCCCACCGTGCCGCGCACGTGCCAGTGGGGAAGGCCGAGCCGCGTGCGGAACAGCGGGGCGGCCGCGAGCGGGTCGCGGGGCCAGTCGCGGCCGCCGAGGCGCAGCTGCACGAAGGCGAGGGGCGGAAGATGATCGAGGCCCGGGCGGCGGCTCACGGCGCTGACGATCTCGAGCACGTCCCCGCCGCCGAGATCGGCATGCAGCCACCCCCAACGCTGCGCGTTGCCATGCCCGTAGACGTGGCTGACGGCACCGCGCGTCTGTGGGGACAACTCGAGCTCGTCGCGTCCCACGCGGATCGACCCGTCGATCGGCGCACCGGGCACCGCCACGACCTGTGCGGCGGGGAGCACCTCGCGCTCCCAGGCCCAGGCCGGGAACGTGAACAGCGGCGGGCTCGGCGCCGCGGCGTCGTCGTGCCACCGCAGGTCCCAGGCCAGGCGGCCCGTCTCCCCGCGCAGGTTCGGGGGATCGAGCACTGCGCCGCCACCGTTCCAGGTCGCGCCCGTGCCGTCCCGGGCGCGGACGGGCCACGGACCGAAACGGTCGAGCACGGGCGGCGCGTCCGGACGGAACACCGCGGCCCAACCGTGGGCGAAGGGGTCCCCGGAGACGGGGGAGACGAGCTCGTGATGGACCCAGCAGCCCGTTCCCGTTCCCGGGTCCGACAACGTGAGGTACCAGACCTCGAGCCGGGCACGCTGACCGCGCCAGCGTTGCGCCAGCGCGCCCGGCCAACGTTGCGCCAGCGCGCCCGTCGAGTCGGGCAGGCGCACCTCGCGTTACCCGGTGCCGAAGCGCTCGGGGTCGACGGCGATGAACAGCCCCTCTCCGTGCGCGATGACCGAGCCGGCGTGCAGGGCATGGGCTTCTATCCGGAGCTTGCGGCCATGGCGCGAGCGGAGCCGGGCGCGCATCTCGAGCTCGACGCCGATCGGGGTCGGTGCCCGGTAGGTCACCGTCAGCCTTCCGGTGTAGGCCGGGGTGCCGTGGATCGAGAGGACGAAGCCCATGACCTCGTCGAGCAACGCCGCCACCGTCCCCCCGTGCGCACGCCCGGGAGCACCCTCGAAGGCGGGACCGAGCGTGGTCCGCAGCACGGCCTCGTCTCCTTCGCGCCCGATGTTCGCCGCCAGGCCCATGGGGTTGGCCTTCCCCGTCACGATCGAGTCGGGGAATTTCGGGCGGTGGGCCCCGTCCGGCGGTGGTGTGTCGAAGATGGCCCGCACCATGTCGAGAGGTGCCCGGACCCGGGCGGGGGCCGCCTCGACCTCGGCCAGCAGGCCGAGCACCGTGGCGGTGATGTGCTCGAACGCGTCATCGTCGACGTCGTGGGCCACCAGGGAGTGCCCCAGCTCGCGGAGCGCGGTGGCGGCCGCGATGCGGGGCCCCGAGGCGGCCGCGGTGTCACGGGGGAGGGCCGTCCCCTCGTCACGGGGCGGTGGCGCCGGCGCTCCCGACTCGTCGGGAGCGCCGCCCCTGGCGTCGTCGTCGACGGTGGTCAACTGCGCTTCACGTCGGCCCATGCGACGTCTTTGTCCACCTCCACGTCGCGGGGCAGGCCCAGGATCCGCTCGGCCATCTGGTTGCGCAGGACCTCGGAGGTGCCGCCCTCGATGGTGTTGGCCCTGGCCCGCAGGAAGGTCACGGCCCGCGCCTCGGCCCGCGTGTCGCCGGGCAGCCACGCCGTGGCGGCCACGCCGTTGGCGTTCACCGCAAAATTGGAGCGCCGCTGGTTGTACTCGGCATTGAAGACCTTGTTGACCGCTCCTTCGGGCCCCGGCTGCTGGCCGCGCAGGCGCGCCGAGTTGGCGCGGAAGGCGGTGATCTCCTTCACCTCCGACTCGATGTAGAACTGCGCCAGCCTCTGGCGGACGCGTGGATCGGTGCGGTCGGGGATCCCGTCGAGGTACGACTGCCACGGGTCGCGCCGGACGCCTCCCGTGAACGACACCGGGTCGAGTGAGATCCCCGCCAGCGCGACGCGCTCGTTCATGAGCGTGGTGCGTGCACAGCGCCAACCGTCGCCGACGTCACCGACACGGTTGGCGTCGGGAATACGCACCTCCGACAGGAACACCTCGTTGAACTCCGACGAGCCCGTCATCTGCTTGAGCGGGCGGACCTCCACGCCCGCGGACTTCATGTCCAGGATGAAATAGCTGAGCCCCTCGTGCTTGGGGACCTCGGGGTCGGTGCGGGCGAGCAGCATCCCGAATTTGGCGAACTGCGCGATCGTGGTCCACACCTTCTGCCCGTTGACCACCCATTCGTCCCCGTCGCGCACCGCCCGCGTCGACAGCGACGCCAGGTCCGAGCCCGAACCGGGCTCGCTGAAGAGCTGGCACCAGATCTCCTCGGCGGAGAGGATCTTGCGCAGGTAGCGCTCCTTCTGCGCGTCGGTCCCGTGTGCGATGAGCGTGGGCCCGGCCAGGCCCACGCCGAGGAGGTTGATCGACACGGTCGGGAGCCGGTAGTGGACCAGCTCCGAGCGGATGACCGTCTGCATCCACACCTCGCCGGAGAGCCCTCCGTACTCCGTGGGCCACAGGGGTGCCGCATACGGACTGCGCCCGATGGTCCCCTGCCAGGTGAAGGGGTTGAACCCGTGGCCGGCCTTCAACTTCTCGAGCGCGTCGTCGTCGCCGGCGTCGGCGGCCTCCATCCAACCCGCGGGAAGGGCGTCGTGCAGCCACGAGCGGAACCCGACGCGGAACTCCTGCTGCTCGGGAGTGTCCTCGTTCGTCCAACGCATCGCCCTGCCTCCTCGGTCGCTCGCGGAGGGCCCCGCTAAACTGATCCGTCAGTCAGATGCGGCCCAGTGCAGCTTACGGGAGGCGAGCCGATGGCCACCACCGACGAGCAGGGGCAGGCGCCGCTCGACGAGGATCGCCAGCTTCAGTTCCGCCGGGCCGTCCCCGCCGCCATGCTGAGCACCCCGTACCTGTCGACGTTGGGAATCGTGTTCGACGAGTACGAGCCCGACCACGTCACGGCGCGCCTGGTCTTTCGTGAGGACCTCACCAACGACGGGGTCTCCTACCACGGCGGCGTGATCGCGGCCGCCATGGACACCGCGGGCGCCGCGGCGGCGTGGTCGAACCACGACTTCGCCAGGGGGACTCGTGCCTCGACGGTGGCGATGTCGGTGCAGTACGTCGGAGCCGCGAGGCGCAGCGACCTCCTTTGCCGGGCGCTCGTGGTGCGGCGCGCCCGGGAGCTGATCTTCACCGAGATCACCGCGACCGACGAGGCAGGCGCACGCATCGCCCACGCCGTCCAGACCTACCGCATCGTGTGACGCGCGGCGCTCGTCGGTGCCGCGCCGGGCCGATGCGTCCCCCGGCCGACGCGCTCAGCGCACCAGGTGGATGGGTGAGGCGGAGGGCTCTGCCACGACCGGCGCCGCGGCGGCCCCGCCTGCAGCCGGCGCGCGCGCCGGTTCGGAAGGCTCGGCCTCGAGGAGCTGGGCGCGCCGTTCGATCACGTCGGAGACGAACTCACGGCCGCGACGCAGATGCCGCAGGACGTCGGCCTGGCCCTGGGGGCGGGGGAGCATCCACGAATGGCCGCCCGGCACCCACACGACGTCGATGCCGGTGAGGTCCGCGAATTCGCGGGCGGTGTCGGGGCTGACGATCCGGTCGAAGCAGCCCCACACCGGGAGGATGGGGATGCCGCGCGCCACGATCCGCTCGACTTCGGGGCGCAGGTCCATGGCCATGAGCATCGACCCCACCGGGAGGGTGCGCCCCATGGAGCGAAGGTTGCGGCGCGCGTCGGGCCACAGGCCCCGGACCGTGGAGGCGAGCCGTCGCCCCACCAGCAGGTCGGGCGTGTCCAGGATGGCAGCCACCAGAAGGTCCGCCACCCCCGCCATGTCGGGCAGCACGGGGGCGAGCAACGACACGATCACGCCGCGCCGGTGCTTCCAGCCCGGCGTGGCGGCGCCGTCGCGGTAGACGATTCCGAGCACCCGCTCGGGATGGGCGTCCGCGAATTGCACGGCGACGGCCCCGCCCATGGAGTGCCCGAGCAACACGGCGCGTTCGGCCCCCACGTGGTCGAGCAGGTGGACGACGACGTCGGCGATCTCCCCGATGGTGACGCGCTCCCAGGGCAGCGGGTCGCTGCCGGCGAAACCCGGCAGGCTGGGGTTGAGCACGCGCCACCCGAGCGCCTCGGCCAGGTTGCTGCTCTCCCTCCAGTACATCCCCCCGCCGGCGAAGTACCCGTGGAGGTTGACCGCCCAGACGGGCTCGCTCCCCGGGCCTTCGGGCCCGTGGGCGCGGGTGTTGTCGGACGTGGCGTAGCGGACGCGCCGCCCGTCGACCATGTGCTTGTGGGGGATCATGCGCACCGGGCGTCGTAAGCCCAGCGCGAGGCCGGGCACGGGAGCCGGCGTGGCTCGGCCCGGTTCGTGACGACGCGAAGGGAGCGCGGAAGCATGCATGGCGACGCGACGACCCTACCTCAGCTTCGCCCCCTACCCGCGGTACGTGGTTCACTGGGCACACACCGTCGCAGTAGTGGTCCGGCGCGGTCGGAGGCACGGGCGCTTTCGGAGGCGCCGGCACCGGCCCCGGGCACCGGCGCTCGGACCCAGCCCCGCGGTGGGCCGCGTGCCACGTAGCCTCGCCGTCCGTGGCCCCACCCCCGACGAGGTTGCGCCGTGCCGCTACCCAGGCCCGGGTCACGGCCCACGCCGTGCACCACCTCGGCCTCCCGACCGTCGGCCTGATCCTCGCCAACTCGGCGCGCCGGCACCTGCAGCGGACGAGCCCGGGGGCGGGGAGGCGCGTCGAGCACGGCGCGGTGACACCGGGTCGCCTCGAGCGCGTCGAGGTCTGGAACCCCCAGCCGGGCACCGCACAGTTCCACTTCGAACGGGCCCGGCTCGAGGTGTCGTTCCTGGCCGCCGACGTGGTGCGCGTGTCGTGGGGGCCCGGCCCCGATCCCGTGCCCTACGCCGTCACCGGGGACCTGTGCGGGCCCGTTCCCGAGGCCCAGGCGCATCCTCTCGACGTGCTGCGCGCCGACGGTGCGTGGGTGTTGCGCACCAGCGCGCTCGAGGTCACGGTGTCGCCCGACGGGTCGATGCGCACAGCGCGGCCCGGTGGCACCCTGCTGCGCCACGAGTCGGCCCCGGTCCGGATCGGACCGGGGTGGGAGCAGTCGTTCTCCATGCGCGCCGGCGAGCGCATGTGCGGGCTCGGCGAGCAGGCGTCGGGCGTCGACCTGCGCGGTGGCACCTACACGTTGTGGAACACCGACCCCGGTGGTTCGTGGGGGCCGGGGCGCAACCCGCTCTACGCCGGGTTCCCCGTCGTCGTGTCGACGCACCCCGACGGGGCCCTGCTCGCGTTCTACGAGAACTCGACCCGCGCCACCTTCCGCTTCGCAGAGCCCGGTGCGCCCGACACGGCGCGCGAAAGGGGCGACGCCGAGACGGCGACGGTGCGCTTCGGCGGTGGCGTGCTGCGCCGCTATCTCGTCGCCGGGTCCCTTCCCCGGCTCCTGGACCGCTACAGCGAGCTCACCGGGCGTCCCGCGCTGCCGCCGCGTTGGGCCCTCGGGTACCACCAGAGCCGGTGGGGATACCGGCGTGACGCCGACGTGCGTGCCATCACCGACGGGTTCGCGAACCTCGGCATCCCCCTGTCCGCAGTGCACCTCGACATCGACTACATGCGCGGCTTTCGCGTGTTCACGGTGGACCCAGACCGGTTCCCCGATCTCGGGCGCCTCGCCCGGGATGCCGCCGCGAAGGGCGCGCGCCTGGTCACCATCGTCGACGCCGGCGTGAAGATCGACCCCGACTACGAGGTGTTCCGCGAGGGCCGGGACGAGCACCGCTTCTGCGCTGACGGGCGTGGGCGCGTCGCCGAGGGTGTGGTGTGGCCCGGGCGCAGCGCCTTCCCCGACTTCACCGACCCCGGCACACGGTCGTGGTGGGCCGGGAAGTACCGGACGCTCACCGACGCCGGCGTGGCGGGGATCTGGCACGACATGAACGAGCCGACGTCGATCGCGCTGCTCGGGGACCCGACGCTGCCCACCACCACCCGGCACGACTTCGACGGCCGTGGCGGCGACCACGGCGAGGGCCACAACCTCTACGGGCTGCTCATGAACCGCGCCGGATACGAAGGACTGCGCGCCGCCCGACCGGGGCGCAGGCCCTTCATCGTGTCGCGCTCGGGGTGGGCGGGCATGCAGCGGTGGGCGTGGAACTGGACCGGTGACGTCGCCTCGACGTGGGAGTCGATGCGCCAGCAGGTGGCCACCGTGGTCGGGCTCGGACTCTCGGGGGTGCCGTACTCGGGGTCCGACATCGGGGGTTTCAGCGGCGTGCCCGACGACGAGCTGTACCTGCGGTGGTTGCAGATGAGCGTGTTCATGCCGTACTGCCGGACACATTCGGTGCGGGGGGTCCCGCCGCGCGAGCCGTGGCGTTTCGCCGAGCCCACCCGACGCGCCGTGGCAGCGTGGATCCGTTTCCGCTACCGGCTCCTGCCGTACCTGTACACGCTGGCGCACCAGGCGAGCGAGAGCGGCGCACCCCTGGTCCGCCCCCTGTGGTGGCCGACCACCGACGCTTCCGGCACGGGCCAGGGCACGGCGGACGGACATGAAGCGGAGAGCGCGCTCGACGCGAGGAGCGCCCCGCTCGACGCGGATGACGCCTTCTTCCTGGGCGACGCGCTGGTGGTGGCCCCGGTCACCGAGCCCGGAGCGCGCCGGCGCGCCGTGACGCTGCCCCCCGGTGGCTGGGCGAGCCTGTGGGGGGACGGGCATGCCGAGGGCACACCGGCCGACGCGCCGCTCGAGCGCATCCCCGTGTTCGCCCGGGCCGGCTCGGTCGTCCCCCTCGACGACGGGTGGGCCGACCCCGCGGGGCCGTGCCGCCTCGAGGGCGACGTCGGGCTCGGGGGCTCGTCCCCGTGCGCGTTGGGACTCGACCACGCGCCGAGACTGCTGGCCCTGCACTGCTGGGCCGATGAGGAGGGTGCGGCCCAGGGTCTGTGTGTCGATGACGCCGGGGACGGGGACGGCCCGCAGCGTCGCGACGTGCTGCGCGTGGAAGGGGCGGTGCCGTCCGGGACGGGCCGGTGGACATGGGAGCGCTCGGGTGAATTCTCGTCGCCCGCGGCGGTGCGGATGGTGCTGCACGGGCTCCACGCGCAGCGCGCCGTGGCCGACGGGGTCGAGGTCCCCGTGTCGGGGAACGTCGTCGAGTGTCCACCGTTCACGGAGCTGACCATGGAGGGGCTGCGTGCTGCCCCTTCGGGACGCGAGCCCGGGGCCGGGCCCGTGCCTGGGACCTGACCCGTGCCCGGGGCCTGAGGCGGCGGCCGGGTCGTGCGACGCCGGGCCCGACGTGCCGCGCGCCGCGACCGAGTGCTGGTCCCTGCCGAACAGGTCGAGCACGAAGGTGTGGTGCTGCGGCGCCTGAGCGTGGACGACGCGCCCGCGCTGTCGCGCGCCGCGACCGAGAGCCTCGAGCACCTGCGGCCGTGGATGCCGTGGGCGACACCCGACGGCGTCTCGCTCGCGACGCAACACGAGCGGCTCATGGGCCCGGCCACCACGTGGAACTCGGGCAGCGGCTACGAATACGGCATCTTCCTCCCCGACGGGACGCTGGTGGGCGGGTGTGGGCTGCACCGCCGCATCGGGCCGAGCGCCCTGGAGATCGGCTACTGGGTGCACGTGGGCCACGTCCGGCGCGGCATCGCCACCGCGGCCGCCGGCGCCCTCACCGCCGAGGGGTTCGGGCTGCGCGGCGTCGAGCGCATGGAGATCCGTTGCGACGAGGCCAACGTGGCCAGCGCCTCGGTGCCACCCAAGTTGGGCTACCGGCTCACGGGGCGCCTCGAGCACGAGCCCGAAGCGCCCGGCGAGATCGGGACGCGCTTGATCTGGGTGCTCTACCGCCGCGAGTGGGAGGCGCGTGCCTCGCAGGCGGAACAGCCGTCGCCGCCCGTAGATTGAGCCCATGGCCGACGACGACCCCCGACCACACGAGACCTCGGTCCCGGCGCCGCTCACCGCCGCGGTGTTCCACGAGCTCGTCGACGAGCTGCGCGCGCTCGAAGGCCGCCTCTTCCTCCCCGACGTCCCCCTCGACGAGCTGAGCGTCCTCGAGGGCTACAAATGGATCTTCTCCATCCTGGCCGTCGGCCTCGACGCCCAGGTGTGGGCGGACCCGGCGCGCCCGCGCTTCGTCGACATCGTCGGGCCGTACCGCAAATGGGGTGGCGACAACGCGGACGCCTACTACCAGTACGCGCCACTGGACCCCGGGCGGACGTACGTGGTCACAGGGCGCAAGGGTGACGCCGACTACCTCTCGCTCACCGTGTACGGGGGACCGTCCGACGGCCGGTACTCCGAGCGCATCGTGGGCACGGTCAACGACCGGGCCCTCGACATCGCCGAGGACGGCACCTTCTCGGTGGTGCTCAGCCCCGAGCCCCACGACGGCGCGTGGATCGAGCTCGCGCCGGACGCCGTGTGCGCCATCACGCGCGACTATCTGGCTGACCCGGTCGGGGGACGTCGCGCCCAGTGGCACATCGAGGCGCTCGACCCGCCCCCGACGCGGCGCGAGGACGACGCCGATCTCGCCCGCCGGTTCCGGGCCGCGCTCACGTGGGTCCGGGACCAGGCGCGCATCGTGCCCATCCCGCTCGGCACACCCAACACGGTCGACGAGCCCTACGGGGTTCCCAGCCAGACCTTCGGCTGGGCGGCGGGCGACGCCGCCTACGCCATGGGCTCCTACCAGCTCGACGAGGACGAGGCGCTCGTCATCGAGGGCCGGTCGCCGGCGTGCGCCTTCTGGAACGTGTGCCTGTGGAATCAATTTCTCCACACCTACGACTACGCGTACGAGCGCGTCACCCTCAACGGCGACCAGGCCGTGTACGAGCCTGACGGTTCGTGGCGCCTGGTCGTGGCACGCCGGGACCCGGGCCACCTCAACTGGATCTCGACCGCAGGCCACTCCCGGGGCCGGATCTGGTTCCGTTGGTTCCTTCCCGACGCGACCCCGTCGCGCCCGACCACGCGCGTCGTCCCCCTGTCCGAGCTCCGGGCCGAGGTGGCCGGGCCGGGATCGTGAGCACCCGTCCGGCCCCGGTCGTCCTCGACGACCTCGCCCAGCCCCGCTTCTCCCCCGAGATCGAGGCGCTGCGCGCCAGCCTCGTCGACCTCGCGCCGACGTGCCCGCTCGAGCCCGAGGCGCTGGCGGCGGCGGCGATCGGGCAGACGGGGCTCAGCGACTTCGGGGACGGCGCGTACCGAGCTCGACTCGAGATCCTGTGCGCGGCGCTTCGCTCGGAAGCCGGCCTGAGCCCCTCGGGCGTGGTGAGCTGGTACAGCCAGCTGCTCCAGCTGCTCAAGAACCGCCTCCTGGTCCAGGACCTCCTGAACCGGCACCCCGAGATCCACGACGTGCGCATCGAGCGTCCCATCATCATCTGCGGCCTGCCCCGCACCGGCACCACGCACCTCCACAACCTCATCAGCGCCGATCCCACCCTGCGCTCGCTTCCCTACTGGGAGAGCCTCGAGCCTGTGCTCGCCGACTCCGAGCGACCGGGACCAGGCGATCCCGACCCGCGACTGGGTCGCACCGCCTTCGCGCTCGACGTGATCAACCAGGCCCTGCCGTACTTCAACCGCATGCACGAGATGACGGTGGACCACGTCCACGAGGAGATCCAGCTCCTGGCCATGGACTTCTCCACCATGTTCTTCGAGACCCAGGCGCTCATGCCGTCGTGGCGCGACCACTTCAAAGCCGAGGACCAGACCCCGTCCTACGAGTACCTGCGCACCGTGTTGCAGGTCCTGCAGTGGCTGCGGGGCGGCACGCGCTGGGTTCTCAAGTCCCCCCAGCACCTCGAGCAGTTCGGGCCGCTCGTGTCGACGTTCCCCGACGCCACCTTCGTCGTCACCCACCGGGACCCGGCGTCGGTGACGGTGTCTCTCGCCACCATGATCGCCTACACCGCCCGCATGGCCTTCGACCGTGTCGACCCCGTCGCCATCGGCCGCTACTGGTCGGCGCGCTGCGAGGACCTGTTCCTCGCCTGTGCCGCGGAGCGCGCCCTGCTCCCGGCGCAGCGTTCGGTCGACGTCGTGTTCCACGAGTTCATGGCGGCCGACATCGCCACGGTCGAGAGGATCTACGCGGTGGCGGACCATCCCTTCACCGACCGGACGCGCCGCGCCATGGACGCGTTCATGGCCGCCCATCCGCGGGGACGCCACGGCACCATCGTGTACCGGCCCGAGGAGTTCGGCATCGACCGCGCCGAACGTCACCGCGCCCTGGAGTCCTACATGGCGCGCTTCGGCGTCGAGAAGGAGGAACGGCACTCCTGAAGTCGCCGGTGCCGCGTGGCCGCGGTGCCGCGTGGCCGCGTGGCTGCGTGGCCGCGAGACCTTCCACCTGCCGGAGGGTGCCGGAAGGAGGCTCGTGGGCGATGTCGGTGCTCCTCCGGGAAAGCGCGACTGACCCGTGGACGGGTGTTGGGTGCCGGGGTGCCGGGGCGAGCACGACGGGTACCTGCACCCCGTGCACAACTGCAAGCCGCCGTCTCCCCTCGACGTCTGTGAAGGCGCGACGTGGGCGTGCCCCGTCGCCGACGGCCCCAAGACGTGGCGGGTCACGCACAACGGCCGTCCGGGCGGATGGGGCTGGGAGCTGTTCGAGCTCGTCGTCTAGGCGCTCGTTCCCGGGCTCGGGGTGGCGTCGGAGCCGGGGCTGGGGTCGGGGTCGGGGTCGGGGTCGGGGTCGGGGTCGGGGTCGGGGTCGGGGTGCAGCGCAGTCACCGCTTCGTCGATCGTCGAGAACTCGCGGCCCCCGGCGAGGCGATCGAGCAAGCCGCTGCGGCGGATGTTCTGGGGCGCGCCCCCGACGGCCCGGGCCACGCCCACCACGACATGGGCCCGGTCGAGCTCGTCGACCAGCGCCCGCAGCGTCCTGGTGCCGGTGTAGTCGATGTCGGAGATGGCGTCCGCGTCGAGCACGAGCACGGTGGCGGGGGTCGTCGCGTCGGCCAGCGCCTTGAGGATCTCGGCTTTGAACACCGCCGCGTTGGCGTAGTACACGGGCGCCAGCCATTGCACCACCACCACGCCCGGTACCGTCGCCGGCCGGTCGTGGTGACTGAGCGGCTCCCAGCTGGTGGACCCGGGGATCTTGCCGAGGACGTAGCAGTGCGGACGCGCCGAGCGCCGGGTGCGGTCGAGGATGGCGAGCCCCACGGCGACGCCGATCCCCTGCTCGACACCGACCAGGGCCACGGTCAGCAGGGTGATGACGGCGAGGCCGAACTCCCAGCGGTCGAACCGGAACACCGACACGAGCTGCCCCACGTGGAACAGGCGCGTGGCCACGAAGATGAGGATCGCCGCCAGCGTGGCGAGCGGGACGTCGGTGAGCAGCCCGGCGGCGGGCACCACGAGCACCACGGCCGCTGCCGCGACCAGGCCGGCCAGCTGGGTACGGCCTCCGGCGGACGCCACGGCGCCGGTGCGGGCCGGGCTGGCGTCGGTGGTGAAGGCTCCGGCCAGGCCCGACAGGATGCTGCCGGCCCCCACACCGACGAAGTCGCTGTTCACGTCTACGGCGTAGTCGCCCTGGTCCGCGAAGGCGCGCGTGGTGGCGGCCGTCTGGCTGAGCACGACCAGCGCCACGACCCCTGCGATGGGCAGGACCTGGCCGAGCGACGTCAAGGACAGGTCGTTCAGCCCGACGTGGGGCGCAGCGTGGGCCACGGTCCCGAGCACCGGCACGCCGTGCGCGCGCAGACCGGCGGCGGCGACGACGAGCGTCGAGCCCACCAGGCCCACCAGTGCCCCGGGGAGCTTGCGGTCGATGCGCTCGGCCGCCTCGACGACGGCGTAGACCGCCACCCCGATGGCGACCGCCCACCCGTTGGCCTGGCCGAGGTGCCGGGCCACGTCCGCCACCCGGTGCAGGGTCGACCCCGACACCGGCGCCAGCGCGAAGAGGTCGGGAAGCTGGTGCACGACGATGATCACCGCCACACCGCCCAGGAACCCGGTGATGATGGGAGCGGAGAGGAAGTCGGCGATCCATCCC
This sequence comes from uncultured Acidimicrobiales bacterium, assembly GCA_963810195.1. Classification (GTDB taxonomy): domain Bacteria; phylum Actinomycetota; class Acidimicrobiia; order Acidimicrobiales; family UBA8190; genus Chersky-840. The sequence continues at coordinate 372,585 of CAWEMO010000005.1, forward strand.
AGGCGCAACAGGCCCACGACCGCCACCAGGACTCCCACGATGACCGCCAGCAGCGACACCAGGGCCATGTAGTGCGCCGACCCCGTGGGCGCGATGTGGGCGATCCCGGCCGCGAAGAGCGGGGCGATGGTGGAATCGGCGCCCACCGACAGCTGCGGGCTCGATCCCAGCACGGCGAAAGCCACCGTGCCCGCCACGAAGGTGTAGAGGCCCGTGATGGGGGGCATTCCCGCCAGCCGTGAGGTGGCGAGTTGCTCGGGGACGGCGATCACGAGCAGGGTGAGGGCGGCGAGCAGGTCCGGGCCCATCCATTGCCGCTGGTAGCCGTGGACCGAGCTCACCAGGGTCGGCATCTTGTGGACAGGGTCGTGACCCGAGCCGGGCGTGCGCCACGCGGTCATCGCTCCCCACCCCCTTCCCCGGGCCGGCCCGCTACGGGTCCAGGTCGAGCCAGTGTCGCACGCTCGAGACCACGGTGACCTCGGGATGCGACCACACGAACCGTTCCACCCGGTCGAGGATCGCCTCCACGTGGCCGGCGTCGGGCGCCACGGCGCTGAACCCGAGCCCCGCTCGCTGCCACAGGTCGTGGTGCGCCACCTCTGAAGCCGACACGCCGTAACGCCGCCGGGCCGTGTCGACGAGATGGCGCACCACGGCGCGCTTTTCCTTGAGCGAGTGGCTGGCGCCGATGTGGAGCTCCATCTCGAGGGCGGCGACATGCATGGTGCTCACGGCGCGATGGAGGCTACCGGGGCGCGGGCCGGGTCGCCGGAGACTCGCCGGAGACTCGCCGGAGACTCGCCGGAGACGTCGCCGCCGGAGCTCGTGGTTTCATCCTTGGATGCATGGGGCGAATCCCGCATCGTGGCCCGGACCGGTGATGATCCCACTCCCCGACGTCATCGCAGCTGCAGCTGATCGCCTGGCCATGGCAGACAGGGCATTGCTCGACGTCGCAACCATGGTGATGGATGCCTCCGGGGGGTGTGCCACAGTCGGGGCACGCGAAGTTCGTCGGCGCCCGTCCAAAACGCCTCTCCCTGCCCCAGGGCAGCGGCTCGTAGACCTTGGCGCCGATGATCAACGGGTCAGTGTTGCAGCTGACCCTGAAACGCATCTCTCGCTTGCACAGTGGACACACAGCCACGGGAGAGCCTCCTCGCGTCGATGACGGACAGTTGACGATGTCTAGTGAACGATGGATAACTGAACGATGGGCAGCTGAACGATGGGCAGCTGAACGATGGGCAGCTGAACGATGGGCAGCTGAACGATGGGCAGCTGAACGATGGGCAGCTGAACGATGGGCAGCTGAACGATGGGCGATCGATGATGGACAATCGTCGCAATCGGCTGTGACATCGGTCGGTGGACGCGCCACGCGTTCGACGTCCTGTCACACCCGGATGCTTCACTGTCCTTGTGGATCTCGACGTCCTCACCGAGGCAATCGATCGATTGCACGGATCGGATCCGTCGGCCTGCGCCGACACCGAGTCGATCGAGATCCTCCAGCGCCAGCTCGCCCGCCTCGACGCCTTCGTCACCAAGGCGACGGCCGTCTTCGATGCATCGGGGAACTGGCAACCCGACGGCGCCGCCAACGCCGCGGCGTGGCTGATGACCCGGTGCCGACTGCCGAAGGCGCAGGCTCGACGCACGGTGCGCCGGGCCCGCTCGCTGCGCCACCTGGCTGACTGTGCGCGGGCGTGGGCCGAGGGCGACATCACGGCCGCCCAGGTCGATGTCATCGACCAGCTCCGCGACGAGCGGACCGAGGAGGCGCTCGCCCGCGACGAAGAGATGCTTGTCGCCCAGGCGGCCACGTTGCGATACGAGCTCTTCGTGCGGGCCGTCTCCTACTGGAGACAACTTGCCGACCCCGACGGCGCCGAAGACGAAGACGAGAGGCGTCGCGCCCGGCGCGACGTGTATCTCGAGAGCAGCTTTCGAGGGATGTGGCTGGGAAGGATCACCCTCGATCCCATTTCCGGTTCCATCGTCGCCGGAGAGCTCGAACGTCTCGAACGCGCCCTGTTCGAGTCCGACTGGGCCGCAGCGCGCGAGAGGCTGGGAGGCGATCCCACCCTCGCAGACCTGGACCGCAACCCTGGCCAACGACGAGCCGATGCCCTGGTGGAGATGGCGACCCGCAGCCAGTTGGCGCCGAGTGACGGGCGCCGTCCCGCGCCGTTGTTCAGCGTCCTGATCGACTACGAGGCACTGCGGGGGCGGGTCTGTGAGCTCGCCCAAGGCACGGCAATTGCCCCAGGCTCGCTACTTCCCTGGTTGGACGAGGCGTTACTCGAGCGAGTGGTGTTCGCGCCGGAGCGTCGCGTCGAGGTGAGCGCGACGGCCCGACTGTTCTCAGGGGCGACACGCCGTGCCATCGAACTACGAGATCGAGAGTGCACCCATCGCTACTGCGACGTGCCGGCAGAGAGGTGCCAGGTCGATCACATCATCCCCTTCACCGCTGGTGGTCCGACGATCGAGGAGAACGGACGGCTCTTGTGCGGGTTTCACAACCGGCTGCGCAACGGCCGGCCACCGCCCGACGACTAACCACCCGACGATTCATTTGAGGCGGCCACTTCTGCGGGCATTGCGTCGGGACGTCGATGCTACGGTGACGCCGATGTCAGAGAGAGGGGCGGCGGCGGGGGCGCGCGGGGCGTCGGGCGGCTCCCGTCGCCGACGCTGATTCTTATGGCTCTCTGGTTCACCGATGCCGAGTTCGCCGTCCTGCGCGCCGCGTGCGAGCGGCTGATCCCCGAGGACGAGACGCCGGGCGCGACGAGCGCGGGCGTCCCTGACTACATCGACGGGCTGCTCGGCGCGTTCCTCGTCGACCCGCCGCGGATCTGGGCCGGGGGCCCGACGTCGGGGCGCCATGGCGGGGAGGCCGCCTTCGCTCGCTTCCACCGTCTGGGACGGCTCGACGAGCTGGCGTGGCGGACGCGCATCGAGGGATCCCAGGGCATCCCTGAGCGCGAGTTCAACGGGCCGGTCCGGGGCCTCCAGGAGCGGTACCGGACGGGGCTGGCCGGGCTCGGCGCCGACTTCTGCGACCTCGGGCCCGAAGACCAGGACGCGCTGGCTCAGGAGCAGTCGGTCGTTCACCGCGCTGCTCTACGAGCACTGCTGCGAGGGCATGTACGGCGCGCCCGAGTACGGGGGCAACCGCGACGGAGCGGGGTGGGAGGCCGCCCGGTACCCCGGTGACGTCCAACCCCGGGGATGGAGCGACGCCGAGGTGGCGGGCCCATGACCGTCGACGCCGTGATCGTGGGGTCGGGCCCCGGGGGGGCCACCGCGGCGGACGTGCTCACGCGGGCGGGCTGGGACGTGGTCATCGTCGAGAAGGGCCGCAACCACCTTCTGGACCCCGACGACCTGACACGTCCGGCCGCGGACTACTCCAACGACGAGCTCAAGTTCATCTACCGGCATTTCCTCGGCCCGGACCCCCTCATCGAGCCTCGTACCTTCCGCACGGGTGAGGAGGAAGGCGATCACGCCTATGTCGGCGAGGTCAACTCCATCCCGACCACCGTGGGCGGGGGAGGCACCCACGCGGACGGCAAGGTGCCGCGCTTTCGGGAGGAGGACTTCGCGCTGTTGAGCGCCCACGGGCCGATCGAAGGTGCCGAGGTGGCCGACTGGCCCATCTCCTACGACGACCTCGAGCCCTTCTACGCCCAGGCCGAGCGTGCCATCGGTGTGGCCGGTGAGGCCGGGGCCAACCCGTTCGCGGCGTGGCGCTCGGGCCCCTATCCCATGCCCTCGGGGGCGCCCATGTACGGCGCCCTGCGTTCGAGCGCGGCCGCCGAGGCCCTGGGCCTGCATCCCTACGCCGCGCCCACCGCGGCGAACTCCGTTCCCTACGACGGCCGCCCGGCGTGCAACAACTGCGGCTTCTGCGCGTTCTTCGGATGCCCCATCCACGCCAAGGGCGATCCCGTGGCGCTGTTGACGCGGGCCATGGCATCGGGGAGAGCGGAGCTGCTGAGCGAGACCTTCGTGTCGGGCGTGGTCACCGACGGGCGCCGGGCCACGGGGGTCGAGGTCATCGGGCCCGACGGCGCGCTCGGGCGCATCGACGCCCGCCACGTCGTCATCGCGGCGGGTGCGGTGGAGACGCCGCGCCTGCTGCTGCTGTCGGGGATCGACCATCCCCTCGTGGGCCGCAACTTCATGGTGCACTTCCAGACCTTCGTCATCGGGATCTTCCCTGAGCGCCTCCACGGGCACAAGGGCCGGGCCGTGACCCATGTCCACGACGACGCCGTGATCGTCGACGGCGCGGCGCGCGCCGCTGCCGCGGAGGCGGGGTTGCCGTGGATCCGCGGCGGCCTGGTCGAACACGGCGGGCCCAGCCTTCCGATCATGGAGGCGAAGATCTACCCGTGGGGGGCCAAGCACAAGTCGCTCATGCGTTCCTCGCCGATGCGCGACCGCATGTGGGCCTTCACCATGCAGGGCGAGGACCTTCCCCAGCTCTCCAACCGCGTGGACCTCGACCCCACCGTGCGCGACGTGCGCGGCTTCCCCGTGGCCCGCGTCACGTACAAGCCCCATCGCCACGAGATCGTCGCCTCCGCGTACCACGCGCCGCGCCTGGTACGCGTGCTCGAGGACATGGGGGCGACGTGGACGATGACGTCGAGCTCCCCGCTGCCCGAGGGCCAGGACCGGCGCGGTGCGCTGTCGGCCATCCCCATGAGCCGCCACGTCATGGGCACCACCCGCATGGGAGAGGACCCCGCCACCTCGGTGGTCGACGCGGTGGGGCGCGTCCACGGCCTCGACAATGTCGTCGTCGCCGACTCCTCGGTGTTCGTTACCTCGGCCGGGTACGGGCCCACCCTCACCCTGGTGGCGCTCGTCGCGCGCGCCGCGGCAGCACTGGTCGGGAAGACGTCCCCCGCCTGACGGCCTCAGTCGAGAAGATGCTCGGCCAGGATCCGGCCGCTGGCCTCGAACTCCTCGGCGGGGACCTCGGCGTGCATCCCCGGGCTCACGTGCATGCGCTTGTCCCCGCTGCCGAAGGCGTCGAAGAGATTGAACGCGAGGTCGCGGGGGAACAGCTCGTCGTGCCACTGCACGATGAACAGCAGCGGGCACCGCACCGTGGGTGCGTCGGCGGCGAAACGATCCTTGGTGGGCCCGGCGATCGCCATGAGGCCGAGGACCGCCGCGCTCACCCGGGGTTCGGCGGCCACGACGGGAAGACCGAAGATCGTCCCCATCGACAGCCCCCAGTACCCGCACGGGCCCGGCGTCACTTCCGCCAGGCCCTGCACGGCGTCGAGGGTGGCGCGCCAGTCGGCGACCATGTCGTCGATGAGCGCGGGGTCCGCCGACCACCGGGCCACGAAGTCGGCGAACGGGAGGCCCTCCACCTCGCCTTTGTCGGCGCGCCGGTCCCCGTGGACGGGCCCGTCGATCGCCACCGCGCACAGCCCCCGGTGGCGCACGAGGCCGCGCGCCAGGGCCACGATGTAGTCCTGGCTCTTGGACCCCGACGCCCCGTGCCCGAGCATCACGACGGGGCGGGGGCGCTCGTCGTCCTCCGGCGTCCACAACAGCCCCGGGACCCTTCGCTCGCCGACCTCCACGTCGAAGTGGCGCTCGCGCACCCCTTTGGCGGCCGTGTCGCTCCCGAAGCGCATCGGGCTGAGCGTACCGGTCACCTGCGTGGCACCTCGGACCAGGCCATGTCCTTGTCCAGGCGGGGCTCCCCGGGCAGGCCCAGCACACGCTCGCCCAGGATGTTGCGCATGATCTCCGAGGTCCCACCCTCGATGGAGTTGGCGCGCGACCGCAGAAAGGAGTGGCGCGGGTCGGCTCCGCCGGAGAACACGGCCCGGTCGGGACGGCGCATCTCGTAACGGGTCGCAAAGAGGGTGCCGGTCATCCCGAGCAGGTCGACGCACAGGTCGTAGACGCGCTTGTTGAGCTCGGCCCCCATGAGCTTGGCCACCGAGCCCTCGGGCCCCGGAGTCCCGGCGCGCCGCAGGGTCCGGGCCCGCATGTTGGTGAGGCGCGCCACCTCGGCCTCCACCCACAACGTCATGAGGCGCTCGCGTTGGGCGCCGGTCTTGTCGGGCTTCTCCTTCCAGATCCGCAGCGCCTCGTGGATGGGGCCCGAGCTGCGCGCCGGCACCCCGCCGCCGATGGCCACCCGCTCGTTCATCAACGTCGTGGTGGCCACGCGCCACCCCGCGCCCACGGCATCGAGGCGCTGGGCGTCGGGGATTCGGACGTCGGTGAAGAAGACCTCGTTGAACTCGGCCTCGCCGGTGATCTGGCGCAGGGGGCGTACCTCCACGCCCGGGGCGTGCATGTCCACGATGAAGTAGGTCATGCCCCGGTGCTTGGGCACGTCGGGGTCGGTGCGGGCCACGAGCATCCCCCAGCGCGCCGTGTGGGCCAGCGTCGTCCACACCTTCTGGCCGTTCACCACCCACTCGTCGCCGTCGCGCACGGCCCTGGTGGCGAGCCCGGCCACGTCGGAGCCGGCACCGGGCTCGCTGAAGAGCTGGCACCAGATCTCCTCGCAGGTGAACAGCGGGCGCAGATAGCGCGCCCTCTGCTCGTCGGTCCCGTGGGTGAGGACGGTGGGGGCCCCCATGCCGTAGCCGATGACGTTGCGATCCGCCTCGTTGGGCGCGCCCGCTTCACGCAGCTCGCGCTCGACGAGTCCCTGGAGCTCGGGGCTCAACCCGAGGCCCCCGAGCCCGACGGGGAACGTCACCCATGCGAGCCCGGCGTCGAAGCGGGCGCCGAGGAACTCCACCGTGGGCGTGGTAGCCGGGTCGTGGGACTCGAGCAGGTCGCGGAGCTTGGAGCGGACGAGGTCCTCGTCGGTTGTCACGGTGTCGGTGAAGGGCATGCGCCAACGTTAACGACAGCGACACCGCTTCGTGGGAGCCGGGCGCCCGCGCGCAGGTGCCCCCCTGTTGGTCGGCCCGGTAGGTGGGGCCGGGAGGCGCGGCCGGTGGGCGCGGCCGGGCGGCGCGGCCGGGCGCCGGGGGAGGCGCCCTGTGCCGCGCGCGTCCCGGTGTCGCCTCAGGCGGGTCCCGATGCTCGAACGAGTGCGCTGACGATCCGGGCCTTGCCCTCCATCTTGGCCTGGTACATGGCCTGGTCCGCAGCGTGGATGAGGCCGGCGACCGATCCGGGACGGCCGTGGGTGCACGGCGCCACGCCGATGCTGGCCGAGAGCGTCCGCTCGCCGAAGGGGGTGTCGAAGGGGCGGGAGAATTCCTCGAGGATCCGTTGCGCGATCTCGACGCCTTCGCCTTCGTGGACGAGGTCCTCGCAGATGACGAGGAACTCGTCCCCGCCGAAGCGGCCTACGGTGTCGGAGTTCCGGACGCATTCGGCGAGGCGCTGCGCGATGGAGGTGAGGACGAAGTCGCCCGCCTCGTGGCCCAGCTCGTCGTTCACGAGCTTGAAGTCGTCCACGTCGATGAACAGCACGGCCACCAGGCTCTCCCGGCGCCGCACGCGGGCCAGGGCGTGGGCGAGCCGGTCGCTGATGAGCACGCGGTTGGCCGCCCCCGTGAGCGGGTCGTGCACGACCTGGTGCGACAGCTGGGCGCTCAGGGCGCGCTCGGCCTCGTACAGCCGGGCGTTGGCGACGGCAATCGCCGCGTGCTCCGCGAACAGCGACACGGCGCGCAGGTCGTACTCGCTGTAGATGTGCCCCGCCGCACCGATCAGGTTGATGACGCCGAGGATCTGGCCCCGGTGCTGCAGCGGCACGCACACCGCGCTCTCGGTCTCCTGGTGGCCCTTCTCCGAGACGGTCCCCTGCACGAGCAGCGGCTCACGGTCACGGGCCACCCGGCTGGCGATCCCGCCGCCGAGCTCGATGGGGGCGCCGCTGGCGTTGCCGGCCCGGCACACCACCACGAGGTCCCCCTCGTCCTCGAGGAGCATGATGGACCCGCTCGACGCCCCGAGGAGGTCGAACGCGCTCGACAGGATGAGCTGGAGGACCTCGTCCACCACGAGCACCGAGTTCATGGCCTTGCCCGCCTCGTAGAGCATGGCCAGCTCCTTGAGGCGGTTCGACAGGGCGGCGCCGAGCACCCGCTCGTCCACGAGGAGCTTGGCCAGGCGCCGGAGGTGGCGTTCCTTCTCCATGACGTAGGCGGCCAGCCCGATGACGAGGACGACGGTGCCGGTCCGGAAGCCGAGGCCGTTGGCGAACCCGAGGTGGTGGCCGGCCTTCGAAGTGAGCAGCGCCACCGCCGCGGCCAGGCACACCAGACCGGCGAAGACCACCGTCCACAATTGCGAACGTCGCCGGTCGACGGCTTCGAGCGTGGGGGTCGAAAAGCCCCTGATCCCGACGATCCGGGCTTCCTGCTCGAGGAGCCTCGAGGCCCCCGCCGGCACGGCGTCGAACTCGTCCGAGGGAACCGTCACATCGAGTGGTATCGGCGTCGACCGAGCAGGGCTTGAATCCTGGGTGCCCGGCGTTTGTAGCATCTGGCCCGCGTCGGCCTCCGCCGGGGCGGGGCCGGACCGACGGGAGGGCGTTGTGGAGCGGGTGGAGTTCGAGACGATCGTGTACGAGAAGGACGGTGCGGTGGCCCGCATCGTCCTCAACACTCCGGACAAGGCCAACATCCAGACGGCGCAGCAGGTGTGGGACATGGACGAGGCCCTCGTCCTCGCCGACGACGACGACGACGTCAAGGTGCTCGTGCTCAAGGGCAACGGGGAGGGCTTCTGCGCCGGGCACGCCATCGTCGGCGTCGACGAGATGCCCGAGGTCTACCCGACCACGGGCCCGACCCCCGAGCGGACCTGGCGCCGGCACCACCAGGGGCTCTTCCTGTGGCCGCCGCTGCGGCTGTGGGAGTTCCCCAAGGTGACCATCGCCCAGGTCCACGGCTACTGCGTGGGCGGGGGCACGGTGTACGGCCTGCTCACCGACCTCACCATCGTCTCCGAGGACGCCTACTTCCAGATGCCGCTCCCGCAGGGCTTCGGGCTGCCCGGTGCCCAGACCATGATCGAGCCGTGGGTCCTCATGAACTTCAAGCGCGCCGCCGAGTACCTGTTCCTGGCCCCCACCATCAACGCCGAGCAGGCGCTCGACTGGGGGATGGTCAACCGGGTCGTGCCGCGCGCCGAGCTCGAGAACACCGTCGAGGAGATCGCCGCCACCGTGGCCAAGATGCCCCTCACCACCATTCTCGCCACCAAGCAGGGGCTCACCAGGGCCTGGGAGATGATGGGCATGCGCATGCACCTCCAGCAGTCCACCGACCTCGTGGCGCTGTGCACGGGGGCGAGCGACGTGCGCAGCTTCATGGCGTCACTGGCCGGGCGCCGCCCGCGCCAGCAGGCCGCCGACCATGCCGCCGCCGACTGAGGCCGCCTCCGACTGAGGCCGCCTCCGACTGAGGCCGCCCCCTCAGGCTCTTGCGGGGAGGAGCGAGGAGAGACCGGGAACGGGGCCCCGCCGAGGCGGGACCCCGTTTCGCCCGGTCTTGGTGCTGAGCCACCTCCGGCGCGGCTGCCTACAGCGCGAACGACGTCCCTGGGAGCAGGCTCAGATTGTCGGCGCTGCTCACGCAGATGGTCGCCTTGACAGCGCCCTTGAGCCCGGTGTCACCGGTGGGGAGGTTCGTGTTCCCGCCGCTGTTGGGGATCTTCCCCTTGAGCGCCACCTCGATGATGTCGCCCGCGGCGCAGTGGAACTTCGAGTTCGCCACCTGGGCGCCCTTCTTGGTCTTGGTGGGCAGCGTCTGCTTGGTGTTGAAGGTGAACGACGTCTTCGAGCCGTTGGACCAGTCGATCGACGAGGTGCCCGACGTGGCGCCCGTGAAGATGAACGTGCCGGTGCCCGGCGCGTTGGGCGACGGCGAGCAGCCGGTCACCGACACCGTGCCGGACACGTTCCCGGTCAGGCCCGAACAGCTGCCCTTCACCGCTTTGGGCTTCGCCGCCGCCGACGCCACTCCGGGTACGAGCACTGCGGCAGCCAGCACGGGAGCCGAGAGCGCGGAGACGAGCATGACGAGGCGGGACGATCTGGATCGATGCATGGGGGACCCCCTTGGGTGACGTTGATGTCAGGTTCGACCGTACGCCCGCCGAATGGGAACACCCTGGGGCGAGGCTGGGGTGGGCCTGAAATCGCGTCCGGAAGGAGTCCGTCGGCGTCGAGCCTCAGGCGCGGGGCTCGACGAGGAGGCTCTGCAGGGAGCGCCCGATGGGGCCGTGCACGTCCCACAGGGCGGACTGGGCGACGCCGACGCCGGGGATGCCGATGGTCGTCGACGCGTCGAGGCACACCCACTCGCCCACGGCCGGCCGGTGCAGGTACACCGTGAGGTCAGGGTTGATGAAGAGGTGGTGGGCGAAGTCGAGCTCCGAGCTCACCCCGTTGCCGAAGTCCGACGCGGCCGCCACGCGCTGGAGCGGCGTCGGCTCCTCACCCGGGACCACGGGCACGGCCAGGCGCACCCACACCGTGGCCGGCCCACGCTTGGCGAAATGCCCCTTCACGTACAGCAGCTGCGCCCCGGTGTTGTGGAAGGCCCGGTAGTCGCCGATGGGCGGCGCCGAGTCGTACCCGGCGTCGGGGCCCGGCGGCGCGCCCGGCTCGGCCGCGTTCGACTCGGATGCGTCCGCAGGCCCGCCGTCGGCGGGCTGCAGCCGGATGCGCAGCGCCCGTGCCCACGCCACGTCGCGCCCGCCGCTGGCGACGGAGGCTTCGACGAGCTGGACCTTGCGTCCCGGCCGGGCCAGCAACGTCGACACCGACAGCGGTGCCAGGGGTACAGGCCGCAGGAGCTCGACGGTGAGCCGCGCCACGTGCATGGGCTCGTCGGTGGCGACGGACTCCACCGCCCGGGCCAACAGCGCGGCCACGGGCCCGCCGTGCAGCGCGTCGGGCGTCCACGGCCCACGCGCGTACTCGGTGGGGACGACGTGCTCCCCGTCGGGCTCGAAGAGGGCGTCGCCCGCCGAGCCGTTCACGTCTCGGGGGCCTCGAGCCGGTCGAGGACCCACGCCGGGGGACGGGCCGTGAAGCCCTCGTCGGGCCAGTCCATCCACCCCGACCCCGCCAATGCCCCGCCGTCGGGGTGCAGCGTCGTGCCCGTGATGTACGAGGACAGGTCCGAGGCCAGGAACAGCACGCAGTTGCCGACGTCGATGACCTCTCCCTTGCGGCGCAGGGGGATGGTGAGGAAGTCGCCGGGGTCGGTGCCGTCGCCCGCCGCCGCGGCACGCTGGCCCGCCGAGCCCGCCCGCCCCGCCACGCCGGCGAGACCGGCGGTGGGGACGAAGTCCGGCGCCACGCAGTTGACGCGGATGCCCGCCGACCCCAACTCGACGGCCAGGGTGCGGGTGAGGTGGGTCACCGCCGCCTTCATGGCCGCGTAGAGGGCGTAGCCGGGGGCCGCCCGGTGCGCCTCGATGGACGTGATGGTGATGATGCTCCCGCCCCGCCCGCCTTCCGACATATGTCGCGCCGCGCGCTGGATGGCGTCGACCACCCACGTGAAATTGGTGCGCACCAGGGCGTCGCGGCCCTTGTCGCTCACGTCGGTGAAGGCGGCACGGAAGGTCCCGCCCACCACGTTGACGAGCACGTCGAGCCGTCCGAAGCGCTCCTCGCAGGAGTCGAACAGCCCCTCGAGCGCGTCGGGGTCGCGCACGTCGAGCACGGCCTCGAGCACCTCCACCCCCTGCGCCCGGGCGTCTCGGGCCGTGGTGAGAAGCGCCTCCCCGTCGACGTCGGCCAGTGCCAGCGCCACCCCGGCGCGGGCCAGGTCCAGGGCAGAGGCCCGCCCGAGACCGCCTCCGCCTCCGGCCACGAGGGCGACCTTGCCCGCCAGGCCGGCGCGCTCGTCGAGAAATGACCCCTTCCCGGGCGCACCAGGCACGGCGGCGATGGTACCCGATACGATCTGACGACCAGTCAGGAACCGACCGATACCCGCTCCGGAAGGCCGAGCCCGGAAGGCGGCCCGAGCATGGAACGCCCGAGCATGGAACGCCCGAGCAGGGAAAGCCGGAACAGGGAAAGCCGGAACAGGGAAAGGCAGCAGCATGGACTTCGAGTTCTCGCCTGAGCAGCTCTCCTTCGTCACCGAGGTGGAGCGCTTCCTCGACGAGCATGACGACCCGGAGGTCTTCGACGTCACCCGGGAGAACATGGCCCAGATCGTCGACACCCCGGCGCGGCGGGGCTTCATGGCCGAGATGGGCCGACAGGGCTGGCTCGGGATCACCTGGCCCAAGGAGCACGGGGGCCAGGAGGGCGACGGCGTCTACGAGTACCTGCTCAACGAGTCCCTGGCCCGCCGGGGCGGGCCGCAGATCGGCAAGGGGGTCGGGATCGTGGGCAAGACGATCATCCGACACGGCAGTGAACGGCTCAAGGCCGAGTTCCTGCCCAAGATCCTCCGCAACGAAGTCGAGTTCGCGGTGGGGTACTCCGAGCCCAACGCCGGGTCCGACGCCGCCTCAATGCAGCTGAAGGCCACGCGCGACGGCGACGGCTGGCGGCTCAACGGGCAAAAGACATGGACCACCTCGGCACACTTTGCCGAGTGGTACTGGGTGGGGGCGCGCACCGACCCCACCTCCAAGCACGGGGGCATCACGCTGTTCCTCGTGCCGATCGACCAGCCCGGCATCACCGTGAACGCCATCTGGACCATGGGGGACGAGCGCACCAACGAGGTGCACCTCGACAACGTGTTCGTGCCCGACGACTACGTGGTGGGGGAGCTCAACCACGGCTTCCAGTACATCTCCGAGGCCCTCGACCTCGAGCGCTTCACCATGTTCACCTTCTCCCCCATCAAGCAGCGCCTCGACCTGCTGTGCGAGTACGTGGCGGGGGCCACACGCGACGGTGCCCCCCTGAGAGACGACCCGGTGGTGCGCGTCCGCATCGCCGAGCTGGCCACCCAGGCCGAGGTGGCGCGCGTCCTCGGGCTGCGCTTCGTCAACGAGTCGCAGAAGGGCGGGGCCGCCCCCACCACGCACGCGTCGGAGTACAAGCTCTATGCCACCGAGCTGTCCCGACGCCTCGCCGACGCGTCCATGGACCTGGCCGGCCCGGGCTCGCAGCTTCGGGTGAAGACGCCCGACGCGCCCATGGAGGGGCGGGCCGAGTCGACGTACCGCTACACCGTGATCGACACCATCGGCGGCGGGACCTCGGAGATCCAGAAGAACATCATCGCCCGGCGCCGTCTCGGGCTCCCCAAGAACTTCTGATGGCGCCCACCGCGCCCGGCCCCCTGGCGGGCATCGTCGTGCTCGACCTGTCGAGCGTGGGCCCCGCGGCGCGCTGTACACGCCTCCTGGCTGACTACGGGGCGACGGTGGTGAAGGTGGGCCCGGTGCCGGGCCAGGGCCCCGCCCCGGTGACCCCGCCGTTCTTCGCCTACAGCGCCCACCGGGGCATGCGCCGCGTGCTCCTCGACGTGCGCGACACCGAGGGGCGCGACGCCTTCCTGGCCCTGGCGGCGGGGGCGGACGTGGTGGTCGAGAGCTTCCGGCCCGGTGTCGTGGACCGGCTGGGCATCGGCTACGAGGCGGTGCGGGCCGTGAACCGCGCCGTGGTGTACTGCTCGACGAGCGGCTTCGGCCAGGACGGCCCGCGCGCGGGGTGGGCCGGGCACGACCTCGACTACCTGGCCGTGGGCGGCTACCTGGCGGCGACCGGTCCCCGTGCCGACGGTGGGCCCCCGATTCCCGGGGCCACCATCGCCGACGCCGCGGGCGGGGGCATGCACGCGGCCCTGGCCGTGTGCGCCGCGTTGGCGGGCCGGTACAGCACCGGCGAGGGCACCTTCCTCGACGTGTCGGTGGCCGACGGGGTCCTCTGGCTCATGTCCCTCGCTGCCGACGAGCATCTCGCCACCGGGACCGAGCCCGGGCCGGGGCACGACGTGCTCACGGGGCGCTACGCCTGTTACGACACCTACCGCACCGCGGACGGCAGGTGGTTGGCCGTGGCGGCCATCGAGGCCAAGTTCTTCGCCAACCTGTGCCGGGCCCTCGGGTGTGAGCAGTGGGTCGAGCACCAGTACGACGACGACGCGCAGGACGCGGTTCGCCGCGACCTTGCCGCGGCCTTCGCCCGGCGCGACCGCGACGACTGGGTGGCCGAGCTGTCGGGCGCGAACACCTGTGTGGCCCCGGTCCAGGCCGTGGCCGAGATCGACGCCGACCCGCAGTACGCGTGGCGCGGCGCCGTGGTCGAGGCCAAGCACCCCACGCGCGGGGCGTTCCGTCAGGTGGGGCCGGTGCTGGCGGGCACGGCGCCGGTGCCCGAGCCGGTCTGCGTCCCCGACGACGGCGTCACCGACACCGACGAATTGCTGGGCGCGGCCGGCATCCCCGCCGAGCGCTTGGCCGACCTCCGCGCCCGCAAGGTGATCGCATGACGGGAGTGTTCGCATGACGGGAGTGTTCGCATGACGGGAGTGTTCGCATGACGGGAGTGTTCGCATGACGGGAGTGTTCGCATGACGGTAGTCATCGACGACGTGCGGGCACTGATCGGCGTCCCGCAGTACGAGGAGACCGGCGAGTTCCCCGTCGAGCGCAGCTATGTGTGGACCATGTGCGCGTCTGTGGAGAACGGCAACCCCCTGTTCTGGGACGACGACGTGGCGAGCGAGATCACCGACGGGCCCATCGCCCCGCCCACGATGCTGTCGGTGTGGTTCCGCCCGCACCACTGGGCGCCGGGCCGCACCGAAGCGCACCTCCCGCTCAAGGTCCACTTCGACCTCAAGGAGCTTCTCGGCCTGCCCGAGGCGGTGATGACCGACAACACCATGGTGTTCCACGAGCCGGTGCGACCCGGCGACGTGCTGTCGACGCGCCAGATCCTGCGTTCGGTGAGCGACGAGAAGAGGACGAAGCTCGGGACCGGGCGCTTCTGGGTCATCGATGTGGAGTACACGAACCAACGCGGCCAGACCGTCGGGGTCGAGAGCTACACCGGCTTCGGCTACCGGCGCGCCACCGATGTCGGTGGTGGGGCCGCCGGCGACGGCGAGCGAGCCGGCGGGGGCGCGTCGTGAGCCCGCTCGCCCCCGTGCTCGTGTTCGGCGACGTCGCCGAGGGGGACCTGTTGCCGTCGCTGCACCACGACGTGACGGCCACCACGGTCGTGCTCGGCGCGCTCGCCACGCCGCGACTGGCGTCCCATGCACCACGACAAGGACTTCGCCGTCGAGCGCAACGGCACCCGCGACATCTTCCTCAACACCCCCAACCAGGCGGCGTGGTTCGAGCGCTACATCACGGACTGGACCGGGCCCCACGGTCGGTTGGGCCGGGTCGTCTTCCGCATGCGCGACTCGGTGTTCCCCGGCGACACGATGGTCCTCGACGGGGTCGTGTCCGAGGTCACCCTGGACGACACGGGGTGCGGGTGGGTCGGCCTCGACATCACGCTGTCGGTCGACGGGGACGTGAAGAGCACCTGCACCGCCCGCGTGGCTCTGCCCGTGGACGACGACGACAACCCCTGGCGCCGCGGCGCCGACCGCTGGAAGCCCTGAGAGGAGCTGGCCCGTGCTAGACCTGAAATTCACGCCCGAGCAGGACATGCTGCGCGAGACGGTGCGCAAGGTGTGCGCCACGCACAGCCCCCTGTCGGTGGTGCGCGCGCTCGAGGACGACCCGGTGGGCTACTCGGCAGCGATGTGGAAGCAGCTGGCCGAGCTCGACCTCATCGGGCTCCTGCTCCCCGAGGAGCACGGCGGGTCGGGGATGGGCGCGCTCGAGGGCGTCGTCCTCTACGAGGAGCTGGGCCGGGCGCTGGCGCCCACCCCGCACTTCCCGAGCGCGGTGCTCTGCGGCGGCGCGCTGGCCCGGGCGGGTTCGGCCGAGCAGCGGGCGCGGTGGCTGGCGCCGGTGGCGGCGGGCGACGCGCTGCTCACGCCGGCGTGGTTCGAGCCCGAGAACAGCTGCGGCCCCCGCGGCGTCGAGATGCGCGCCGAGCCCGACGGTTCGGGGTTCCGCCTGACCGGGACCAAGCGCCACGTCCCCTTCGCCTCGTCGGCCGCCGCGCTGGTGGTGCTGGCGCGCACCGGGGCGGCGCCGGCCGACGTCGACCTCTTCCTCGTCGACCCCGGTACCGAAGGCGTGACCCTCGACCAGCAGTTCACGGTGGCGTCGGACACGCAGTACCGGGTGACCTTCGACGGGGTGGCGGTGCGGGCCGAGGACCGCATCGGCGCGCCGGGATCGGGCTGGGCCACCTGGGACGACGTGATGCACGACGGGTGCATCCTCCTCGGTGCCCAGGCCATGGGGGGTGCTCAGCACGCTCTCGACATCACCGTGCAGTACGCCAAGGACCGCGAACAGTTCGACAAGCCTCTCGGTGCCTTCCAGGCCATCGCCCACTACCTCGCCGACGCCGTCACCGCCGTCGACGGGGGGACCACGCTCGTCCACGAGGCCGCCTGGGCCCGCGCCGGGGGGCGGCCGGTCGACAGCCTGGCGCCCATGGCCAAGCTCTTCGCGTGCCGGACCTTCCGCGACGTGACGGCCATGGCCCAGCAGGTTTTCGGCGGCATCGGGTTCACCGTCGAGTTCGACATCCAGCTGTACTTTCGCCGGGGCAAGGCGCTGCAGGTGTCGTGGTGGGACACCCGCTACCTCGAGGAGCTGGTGGCCACGGCGGTGCTCGACCGGGGCGCCTGAGTTGGCCCGGGCCGGTCCCGTCCGCGGGGCGGTCGGGGCCGGGGTCAGGCCGAGATCTCGGCGGAGGTCTCGAGCCCCAGCGTGTACCCGGCCAGGAAGGTGTCGGCCTCCTCGGTCCGGGGGAAGCGGGCGACCAGTCGGCGGAAGCGCGGCGAGTGGGTCGGCTCGATCAGATGGGCGAGCTCGTGCACCAGCACGGCGTCGAGCACCCAGGCGGGCACGAAGCGGAGGCGCTCCGAGATGCGGATCTCACCGGTCCGGGACGTGCACGAGCCCCAGCGCCGCTGCTGGTTGCCGACCCAGCGGATCGAGCGGGGCCGCACCCCTCCCAGGTATTCGTCGGCCAGCACGGCGGCACGCTCCTCGAGGTCCTCGTCAGAGGTGGAGACGTGGGGGCGCTGGGCCAGGACGCGCTGGACGAGGCCCTCGACCAGTTCCACCCGGTCGGCCTTGCTCAGCCGGGCGGGGACGAGGATGACCACGCGGCCGTCCTGCCAGAAGCCGCTGGCGGTCTTCCGCCGGCGCGGGCTCGTGCGCACCTCCACGGTCGGACGGGGCGGGGGCGCGGGCTCATCGCCGGCCCCGGCAGGCGTGGCGCGGTGTGCTCCTCCGCGCCGGTGGATCTGTCCGTATAGGTGTCGGTGTACGTGTCGGCCGACCCCTCGTGCCCCCCTCGAACTCCATGTCCCTACTAGATGTCGACGCGGCGGCGCAGTGCAAGACCCTGCGTGTGAATTTTGTGCGACTTCGGCGACCGTGGCGCCGGCGGCGTCCCTCCGGTCACCACCGCTTCTGCCGGCCACTGGCGTTGAGCTGGGCGAGGTACCGGTTGTAGGCGGCGAGCTCCTCGTCCTGTTCGTCGGGCTCATCGGCGTCGGGACCGGCTCCGGGGGCGGGCCCCTGGCCGCCGGGCTCTTCCGGCCCTCGCGTCTCCCGGACCGGCTCGTCATGGACGAGCTTCCACCACATGTACACCGCGTAGCCGCCGAAGATGGGCCACTCGAAGGTGTAGACCCAGCTCAAGGTGTTGCCCCCCAGGGCCCGCGACACCTGCCACCACGTCAGGGCGACACAGCCCGGGACGAAGACGAGCAAGGCGACGTGCAGGGAGACCGCACGCCTCGACGTCCACACGCTCCTCACCGTGGAAAGGCTAGCGACGGGCCTGCGGGCCGAGTCAGCCGGGGAGACGGTCCGGGAGACGGTCCGGGAGACGGTCCGGGAGACGGTCCGGGAGACGGTCCGGGAGACGGTCCGGAGCGAGCCCGCCTGCGTGTGCGCTCCCTGGTCCTGGACACCGGCCGAGCCACGAAGGAGACTCTCCGTCCGAGTCGCAACCAGGCGCCACGGGAGGGCGAGCCCGGAGGCGGGAGGAGGTTAGGTGGCCCCGAAGGGATCGCCCGGCAGCTCCGAGCAGGGCCGGGAGGGCGGCACCGAGCGCCACTGGTGGACCCTCGTCGCCGTGTGCGGGGCGACGTTCATGCTCCTCGTGGACATCACCATCGTGCAGGTGGCCCTGCCCACCATGCAGCGGTCGCTGCATGCGAGCTTCAGCGACCTCCAATGGGTCATCTCGGCCTACGCCCTGAGCCTGGCGGCGCTGATCCTCACTCAGGGCGCACTCGCCGACAAGTTCGGTCGCAAGCGCATCTTCATGTTCGGCCTGACCGTGTTCACCCTGGCCTCGGCGGCGTGCGGGTTGTCGCACACCCCGGCCGAGCTGATCGCGTCCCGCGCCGTGCAGGGGGTCGGGGGGGCGGCGATGTTCGCCACCTCGCTGGCGCTCATCGGCCAGGACTTCCAGGGCAAGGCGCGCGCCTCGGCCATCGCCGTGTGGGGGGCCACCGTCGGCGGCGCGGTCGCCATCGGCCCTCTCGTGGGTGGCGCCCTCACGAGCGCCTTCGGGTGGCAGTGGATCTTCTACGTGAACGTCCCCGTCGGGGTCCTGACGCTCCTGGTGAGCATGCGCATGGTCAACATGGCGGACCCGAACGCGGGGCGGCTCGACTGGAACGGCCTCCTGACCTTTTCGGGTGGCCTGTTCCTACTCATCCTCGGCCTGACCCGGGGGAACGACGACGGCTGGTCGAGCCGGAAGGTCGTGGTGACCCTGAGCGCGGCCGTGGTGCTTCTCGTCCTGTTCGTGATCGTCGAACTGCTCCAGAAGCGGCCTATGTTCGACCTGTCGTTGTTCCGCAAGCCCTCGTTCACGGGCGTGTCGGTGGCGACCTTCGGCATCGGCGCGGGCATGTTCGCCCTGCTGCCGTACCTGACGCTCTACCTCCAGAACGACCTGGGGCTGTCCCCGTTGCAAGGTGGTGAGCGCCTGCTCCCCCTGACCACGATGTCGTTCCTGGTGCCCCTGCTGTCGCGCCCGTTGACCGAGCGGGTTCCCGCCGGTCTGGCGCTGTGCGTGGGCCTGGCCACCTCGGCCGTGGGCATCTGGCTCTTCACGGGCCTCACCGTCGGCTCGAGCTGGAGGGCGCTGCTGCCCGGGCTCGTCGTCGGAGGGGTGGGGATCGGGCTCGCCAATCCCGCCATCGCCAAGATCGCCCTCGGTGTGGTGCCCCCCCAACGCGCCGGCATGGCGTCGGGGATCAGCAACACCTTCCGCATCGGGGGCGTGGCCACCGGTGTCGCCGCCCTCGGGGCCGTGTTCCAGCAGCGCCTCCAGTCGACGCTGCACGGGCTCGTGGGCGCCCACGAGGCCCCGGCGCTCGCCCGTGCCGTGGCGGCCGGAGGCACCCAGGCGGCCGCCAAGGCGTCAGGAGGAAAGGCGACGGTGGTCGCCGCCGCGCACCACGCCTTCGTGAACGGGATCAACGAGGTCGTGTGGGTGGGGGCCATCACGGTGGCGGTCGGGGCGGCCTTCGCCGTGCTCGTGCGGCGCAAGGACTTCTACTCGCGTCGCCGCGCCGGCTACCGGCCGCCTGTTCCCCCTCCGCCCCCGTCCCCACCGTCGCCGGCCGAGCGCGACCTCGTGCCCGAAGCGGTCGGCTGAGGGAGGGCCTGGTGGCGAACTCGAATCCCCGTCGTCCCGATCCGGGTGCCCCCGGCTCTTCCGATGCCTCGGGTGCTCCGGGTGTTCCGGGTGTTCCCGCGGTGATGCAGTCGGCGATCTACCGCCGTCCGGGTGACATCGGCGTCGAGGAGCGGCCCGTGCCCAGGCCGGGCCCCGGCGACGTGCTCGTCGAGGTGGCCTACTGCGGGATCTGCGGGTCCGACCTCCACATCATGATCGAGGGGTGGGGCAAGCCCGGCACCGTCGGCGGCCACGAGTACACCGGGATCGTGGCCGCGGTGGGCGAGGGCGTGACGGCGTGGGTGCCCGGCGACGCCGTGGTGTGCGGGCCGGCCCCGCGCTGTGGGGAGTGCCGCCGCTGTCGCGAGGGCAAGCCCTCGCAGTGCGAGCGCCGCGCCGCCCCCGTCGACGGGGACACCGGCGGGGGCTTCGCCCGCTACGTACTCGCCAACGCCCTCTCGCTGCTGCGCCTGCCCGAAGGGATGTCCCCGAGGGTGGCCGCCCTCGCCGAGCCCCTCGCTGTGGCGCTGCACGGCATCACCCGCTCGGGCATCGTCGCCGGTGACGCGGCGATGGTCTTCGGCGCCGGCCCTATCGGTGCGCTCACCATCGCGGCCCTGGTCGCCAAGGACCTGGGGCCGCTGGTCGTGGTGGAGCCGAGCGAGCGCCGCCGGCGGCTCGCAACCGATCTGGGCGCGGCCGAGGTGCTGCATCCGACCGAGCTCGAGACCTTTCCGCCGTGGGAGCCCGAACGGCTGTCGTCGCGCGCCGTCGACGTGGTGTTCGAGTGCTCGGGCAAGAAGGCGGCCATGGAAGGCGGCTTCAACCAGCTCCGGCGGGGCGGGCACCTGGTGCTGGTGGGCGCGGGCATGGAGTCGCCGAGCTTCGACCCCAACCGCATGATCCTCAACGAGCTGACGGCGAGCGGCTCCTTCGTCTACGACGCCAACGGGTTCGAGCGCGCCCTGGAGCTCCTGGCGTCGGGACGGTTGCCCGTCGACGTGCTCATCGATCCCGACGACGTCTCGCTCGAGGGTCTCGGCGAAGCCATGCAGGGCCTGGCCGAGGGCCGTATCGCCGGGAAGGTCATGGTGGTGCCGGGGGGCGCGCCCGGGCCCCGAGAAGGAGGCGACTGATGGCACATCCCTACTACCCCTCGGGCAACCCCCGGTTCAACCACGTCGCCTTCAGCGTGCCATCGGATCTTCTCGACGAGTCGAATCGTGCCGACATCACCCGGTTCTGGGGGCAGGTGCTCGGCTTCGACGAGATGCCGATGATGACCCTCGACCGCAAGCGCCTCATCCTGTCGTGCGTGCACTGGGACCAGTTCATCTTCCTCATCGCCGAGGAAGAACCCATGCGCTGTCCCCGCATGGACCATTTCGGCTTCGCCGTCGGGGCGCTCGACGAGCTGGTCGCGGCGCGCGACCGTGCCCTCGAGTTCCGCCAGCAGGACCCGCGTGTGGACCTCATCGACCTCGCGGTCGACGACCGGGGGCCGATCAAGATCCACTCCATCTACGTCGGCTACCTGCTGCCGATGCTGTGCGAGCTGCAGTGGTGGGAATTCGAGGGCTCGTGAGCGGGGGTCTCGCCCAGCCGGCGTAATCGGTGGTCCAGCCGGCCGGTTCAGCCGGTGGTTCAGCCGGCCGCGGACTCCTGGGTCTCGGAGGTGGCGTCCGTGTCGGAGATGTCCTCGAAGCTGAGGCGCTGAGCGATACGGGTCGTCTCGGCTTCACCGTCGCCATCGACGAGGTACATCCGCTGGGTCGCCTGGGCCCCGCGGCGCGAGCGCCCGCGGACCTTGCGCCCACTCTTGACCCCGTGGCGCCCCTGGCGCATGGACACGGGCAGGCGCTCCCGGAGATTGGACCTCGCCGCGATGAAGATGTCGTCTGCGCCGAGCCATGCCTCGCCCGCGGCCTCGCCGACGTCCGGCTCGACCACCGAGGTGGGCTCACCTTCGTCGTGCAGCTCAGTACGAGTTCCCACAGGTTCCCTCCGCGTCACAGGCCGCGAGCACTTCACGCGACGGGTCAGAGTGCCCGTCGACGATCAACGCAGATCCAAGGGATTCCCAAAACTTCGGCAACCGTGCGTGTCACGCAGGTCGGTTGCGAAGCCGACACAGGTACATCGTCGGCCAGGTAGGTCGCATGACCTACCTGATGTCCGCCGACGGCGCGACCCGGACCCACACGCGGTGTCGGGCGGGCTCAGGGTGGCGGCTTTTCGCGCCTTCCCGCATCACCCGCAGGTGGCAGGTTGGCGTTGAGGCGCAGGACCTGATCGTGGTCCTCGGGCCTCAGGCCGAGCGCGGTGACGAGCTCGCGGGCGACTTCTTCGTTGATCTCCTCACGCAGACGCCGTCCCTTCGGCGTCAAGGTGAGCATCCGGATGCGTCGATCGCCGGGCTCGGGGATCCGTGCGACGAGCCCCAGACGCTCGACCCGGTCGACCAGACCGGTCACGTTGGACGGGTCACAGGCGAGCTCCTCGGCGAAGGCGCGCATCGAGACCGGTTCGTCGAGGAGCCGCAGCAGGCCCACCTGGGGTGCGGTCAGGTCGTGGCGAAGGCCGACCGAGGACATCACCTCGTGGGTCCGCCTGGTCAGTTCGAGCAGACCCTCGACGACATTTTGAAGTTCCTGGTTGGAGGCGGTCTCGGGCACGGGCCCAGTCTCTCAGCAAGTGCTTGACTCCCTCAAGCATTCCCAGGATACTTGAGGGGGCAATAGTCGATGACGCAAGCAACGTCGTCACGACACGTGATGGAGGAGACCCCTTGTCTGTCGCTTCGCAGATGATCGCCGCCCTCCGTCGGTCGCAGGACCACCTGACGGCGCTGGTGGCAGGGCTCGACGGTCCGGGACTCCGGCGTCGGTCGTACAGCTCGGACTGGAGCATCGCTCAGGTGCTCTCGCATCTGGGCAGCCAGGCCGAGATCTTCGGCCTCCTTCTCGAAGCCGGGCTGTCAGGTGGTGAGGCGCCGGCGCCGGACGCGTTCCCCCCCATCTGGGACGCCTGGAACGCACGCAGTCCGGAGGATCAGGCCAGAGACAGCATCGCCGCCAACGAAGGGTTCGTGCGACGCCTCGAAGCTCTCGACGCCGCGGAGCTGGACTGCCTCCATCTCTCTGCGTTCGGCATGGACCTCGACGCGGCGGCGTTCCTTCGCCTGCGGCTCCCGGAACAAGCCATCCACAGCTGGGACATCGCCGTGGTCCTCGACCCCGCTGCCACGGTGGCCCACGACGCGGTGGAGCTGCTCATCGACGGCTTGGCGCCCATGGTGGGGAGGGTGGGGAAGCCCACCCCGACGCCGATGACGCTGCGGGTCACGACAACCGATCCCGAGCGCGGCTTCGCCCTCGTGACCGACGGTGTGCGCCTCGAGCCGTGGTCCGAGCGCGCCCATGACGGCGAAGTGATCCTTTCGGCCGAGGAGCTGCTCCGCCTGGTCTACGGGCGCCTCGACTCCGCGCACGCGGCGTCGCTGCGTCTCGACGCGTCCCCGATGAGCCTCGACTACCTACGCGCCGTCTTCACCGGCGTCTGATTCCCGTCGCGCGCCTCTGGGCCTTGGCGGTGCCCGGGTGTCTCCGGGTGTCGGCGCCGGGCGGAGGAGGCCTCTCGGGACCCGATCAGTTTGAGCACGGTGCGGCGCCCGTAGCGCTTCTTCAGGTAGTCGTCATCTCCTGCACACGCATGTCCGGGACGAAACTTGTCCGGTATCTCTCAATAGGGCGTCTCCATATGGTGTGCAAGGAACGGACCACATAACGAGATCTAAAACGTCACTGCACGAATGGATGAACGTTTGACCAACTTCCTTGAGCACTCCTACACGAAGAGTGCACGAAGAGTTCGCCCCTCGGTCACCAGGATCAACGCTCAGGTCGGTCACAATCAAACCGGCCAGGTCGCAGCACAGGAAAGGTCTGCAATGCAGATGGCAACAAGACTTGCGTTGGTCCTCGTGGCTGCTTCGTCGGTGCTCTCCATGGTCGTACTGGATGCCGGGCCAGCCGGGGCCAGCACAATTACGAACGGCTCCATCGTTCCCGACTCGGTCGTGCCGATCGATAGCTACACACCCGACTCGCCCTTCTCGAGTGGCCAAGTGGTTTCGGTCGTGGTGCCGGCGAACTCGGTCTTTGCGCCCGGTGTGCAGATCAGCATTGTGGAATGTGCTGCACCGGATGGCGTGTTACCCACGATGCCGTCTCAGTGTGACGGAGAGACCCTCGAAGCCGACACCATCCTCACCGCTTCTAATGGCTCCATTGACTACACCGATGCCGGAGTCGATGCGGGATTCACCATCTACGCATTGCCAGATACGGATCCATCGACGCTGGGCGAGGCATCAACCAGCACGCCAGTGTGCAATTTGACCGAGGAGTGCGTGCTTTACGTCGGTGAGAACCAGCAGAACTTCTCCGCGCCCCACGTCTTCTCGCAGGGCTTCTACGTCAATCCGACACCAGGCGATACCGGCGCCAATCCCGGCGACGGATTGCCAGAAACTCCGTACGGATTGGCTCTTCCGGTGACCGCGGCGGGACTCTTGGGAGCGGCGGCTCTGATGGCGCGCCGCCGGAGGTCTGCGAGCAAGACCTGATCTCGTCGCCTCACAACAAGGAGCAGGGGGCGGGTCCTCGACTCCATCGGGGAAGAGCATGTCAGTCCGGAGTGACATCCGGTCCGAATCGAGCTGCCCAAGCAGCAGTGACACAAGTGGCGACAGTGACGCAAAGTGGCTCTCTTGCTTGACCGTCTCATCGATGTCGGGTTGACGTACTGGGACTCTTCACTTAGGTTCCATGTTCGCGGGCAGTGTCATAACCACTCTGCGAAGGCGCGCCTTGGCGGGGGTTGAAAAGGAAGGCTGCGTGATGTTCCGATCTCGAGTTCGTTTGATGGTGTGCGCGAGCAGTGGACTTCTGCTCATGGCTGCGGGGGTCACGACCATCTCGCTCGGGGCATTCCAGACCGCAGCGTCTGCAGCGACGCCACCGACGACGACGGCTCCCTTCAATGAGTGTCCGGCCATCGGAGCAGACACGAGCTGTGCTTTGCTCATCGACATCACCAATAGTGGGACTCAGGTGCTCGGAGACACGACCCAGGGCCCCTTTGATGAGGTGGAGGACACCTTGCTCGGAGTTCTCAACCAATCCTCTGCTGCGGTGAGCGACCTGCCGCTGTCGTCCAGCACAGATCCCATCTTCGGGTTCGACGGGGATGGGATCTGCTCGGGGGCTTACGGGACATGGAATCCGGCCCCTGCCAGCTCCACCGTGACTGGCGACACGGGCAGCACGGGTTGCCCGTATGGCGGTGACACGACTACATACGCAGGTCCGGACACGAGCTTCTCTGGTATCAGCACCGATCAATTCGAGTGGAGACGTCGACTTCCCGACCGCGCTCGCTCCGGGCCAATCCACGTATTTCTCCCTCGAGGAAGCACTGACGACTTCGAGCATCTTGCCGCCGACCAATGTGGTTACGTCATTGTCCGGCGCTGGGAAGTCAGGAACCACCATCTCTGTCCCAGAGAACACCGCCGTGACCGACTCCGCCACCCTTTCCGGGACCAATGCCGCCACCGCCACGGGAACGGTCACCTACAGCGTCTATTCCGACTCCGCCTGCACCACGGCGGTGAGCACCGGCACACCCGAGACCATCGCCACGCCGGGCACCTTGCCGGCCTCGAGCGCAGTCACGCTGAGCACCGCCGGGACCTACTACTGGCAGGCGTCGTACTCCGGCGACACCAACAATGGGGTCTCCGCAAGCGCATGCGGGTCTGAGGTGGAGACGGTGACGAACAGCGCGACGACGACCACGACCACGACGTCCCTGTCGGGCGGTGGGCAGTCGGGAACGGCCGTCTCCGTGCCGGAGAGCACCGCCGTGACCGACTCCGCCACCCTCTCCGGGACCAATGCTGCCACCGCTACGGGAACGGTCACCTACAGCGTCTATTCCGACTCCGCCTGCACCACGGCGGTGAGCACCGGCACACCCGAGACCATCACCACGCCGGGCACCTTGCCGGCCTCGAGCCCGGTCACGCTGAGTAGCGCCGGGACCTACTACTGGCAGGCGTCGTACTCCGGTGACACCAACAACGCTACCTCCGTCAGCGTCTGCGGATCCGTGGCGAACGGAGGCGAAGTCGAGACGGTGACAAGCTCGACAACTCCGGCAGCAACGAAGCTCCACACTTCTCTTTCGAGCGGCTCGGGGTGTGGCGGCTGGTGCTGGACACAACGCAAGAGGTACAACAGCAACATCAGCGTCTACACGGGTACCGCCGTGACCGACTCCTCCACCCTTTCCGGGACCAATGCGTCCACAGCCACGGGAACGGTCACCTACAGCGTCTATTCCGACTCCGCCTGCACCACGGCGGTGAGCACCGGCACACCCGAGACCATCACCACGCCGGGCACCTTGCTGGACTCGAGCCCGGTGACGCTCAGTACCGCCGGGACCTACTACTGGCAGGCGTCGTACTCCGGTGACGCGAACAATGCGGCGTCTTTGAGCAAGTGCGGTTCCGAGGTCGAGACGGTGACGCTCGCACCGACCAGGCTCACCACGTTGCTCTTGGGGAGCGGGATCTTCGGTGGCGGTAAGTGCTGGTGGCTGGGCGACCAGATCAGCGTCTACACGGGTACCGCAGTGACCGATTCGGCCACCCTGAGCGGGCCCAGTGCGTCGAGCGCCGGAGGCACCGTGACCTACACGGTGTACTCCGACCCCTGGCACCAGACGGTGGCCGGCAGTGGTGGCACATTCCCGGTCACCAACGGGTCTGTGCCCAACTCGAACCCGGTGACATTGACCACTCTGGGGACCTACTACTGGCAGGCGACCTACTCAGGGGATGCGAACAACGCTGCGTCCTCGAGTGCTCGGGGCTCCGAAATCGAGATCGTGACCTCGGTGCCGCAGTGCAAGTACGGATGGAACTGGGGATGGAACAGCGGATGCAAGTCACAGGGCAAAGGGAACGGGAACGGGAACGGGAACGGGAACGGGAACGGGAACAGCTTTGGCGGATACGGCCACTGGTGGTGACCTGAACCTCTGACCTGGTCTGGCGGTGTGAGCCGCATGAAGCGCCCCGGATGCATCGCGGGGCCTTGCCACGGGCAGTTGTCCGGCGTTCCAGGCACAAAGTCTCCGATGAGACGCCCAAAGCCGCGTCCGTCACCGTAGGTCGGGAGTGACGGGGTGGTGTCTCGGACTCCTGTGCCATCCGCGAACCGGTGGTCTTGCCAGCTCGTCTAGGGAGTGGCGGTCGGCACCGGATCATCAGGGCAAAGCTCCTAGGAATGACAGGCCTGATGTGAGGGACTCTTCCCGTGGAGCGCGCCTCGGTCGGTCCAGGGTTCAGTCGCCGCTTCGGTTTGGAGACCCAAGAGGTCGATCGACATCTCTCGTGCCCTGTGGTCTTGTCCTTAGTCCGATGGACGTACCTGACCAGCGACATTGCGATGTCGACGCCCGCCTCAAGTTCCCTGCCGGGCCAATGGCAACGAAGTGAAAGTGGAACACCGGAACGCCGGAACGATCACGAAGACGAGATGTGAAACTGCGCCACGCGGTTCGGTGACCAGGGAGTGCTGACGTCCTCCCTCATGGATCCACGCACTTCCGGCGACCCCTCCTCATCAGTCGATGGGATTGTGATTGGGATAGCGTCTGCCAGAAGCAGAACTGCCCAGCGAGCCCCCGTAGCTCAGAGGATAGAGCGTCGGTTTCCTAAACCGTGCGTCGCAGGTTCGAGTCCTGCCGGGGGCGCCAAACCACCACAGGGGCACCAAACCACCCAGGGCGCGAACCTTCTCTGGGGCGTCACTCCTGACCCGGAACCAGGGGACAACTTCGTCGCGGCTCGAGACCCGTACCTCATGCACAAGCGCCTGCAGCAAAAAGTAGTTCCTCCCGGCGGGACCGCAGATCGGTGATCTTCGAACCGAGCTTGGCGAGTCGTGCCCCGCATTGGGCCTCGGGCCCGAGCAGCTCTTGTGCCCCTCGGAAGCCGTGGACACGACCACGGTCTATGTCGAACCGATACAGCCACCACTCCTTCAGGGCAACGGCGAAAAGCCCATGGCCGTCAACGGCATCGACATATATAGAGAATTCGGTAGTCCTTCCACGGGTGGCTACCAAGTCCCGTCTCTCGGTGTGCAGGTGCTCGCCATGGGCACACTGGCTCGCAAAGTCCTCTCCACCCTCACCTACTCACCGAGGGCAGTGGCCTTGGCCATCGGGCCGGTAGCGGGTCTCGCGTCTTCGTGGCACAGGGTCTCCTTCGGTGGCATCAGCCTGGCTGTTCCGCGCTTATGGCGGATCGAACGGCAATCGGCCTGGGGAACATGTTTGCCAGACGGAATCAACGTGCTCACGCATGCGGTGGTCCTTGATGCAGGTTCGTCCGAAGTCGCTCTTCGCTGTCCCTCCATGGCGCCTGGCACGGTGGGTCAACCGACCGTGGACGGCGTTACGATTGATCCCGGCACTTACGGCCCATTGGCTGATGTTGGAAGGTATGCGACCTGCGAGGACGTCAATGGGCTACGAGTGTGCCCGAGTGCTACGGAAGACGGACGCCGCACGCTGGTGCTTGCTGTCCACCTGGTCGGGAGGGCCTCTCCTGTTGCCGTGGAGATCGGCACCTCTGGAAACGGGATGACCGCTCGAGCGATTCTTTGGTCAATGTCGGCCTCGTAGCTGCTGATGGAGTGGACTTGGCGTGACGGGCCGCCCTGGGAAGTCCTGGTAGCGATCGGCCTGTTGATCTAGAGGACCTGTAATGAGAGCCGCCCATGGGTGGGATCCCGTGCGCCGCATTGGCCGACGTAGGCGCTCTGCACCGGCTGATCTCGATCGGCCTGAAGGTGGTTGGGCGCACAGAACCGGTGTGGCCTCAAGGGATCAACGCAACACCCTCGCTGATTGGCTGATGCTATGACGCGAGCTGGGAGGTGCGGTGATGACGTGGAGGCCGTTTTCCGAGGCTGAGAGAGCGGAGATCTGGGACTCGATCGAACGGGGCGAGTCATTCCGAGTGATCGGTCGTCGTCTCGGTCGAGCTCACGGCTCGATTCGGACGTTCCTGGTGGACAACGCTGGCCGCCGACCTCGGCCGCCGGGGAGCTCGGACCTGCGTCTCACGCTGGCCGAATGTGAGGAGATCTCGAGGGGCCTGGCCGGCGGCCTTTCGCTGCGTGCCATCGCCGCGGGGATGGGCCGGGCACCGTCGACGGTGTGTCGAGAGGTGAACACGAACGGCGGCCGGGCGAGCTACCGGGCCCTTCAGGCTGACCGCTCCGCCCGGCGCCGGGCCCGGCGGCCCAAGGTGCCCAAGCTGGCCGGCTGTCCCCGTTTGCGTCGGGTGGTCGAAGCCGGCCTCGAGAACTACTGGTCGCCGCAGCAGATCTCG
This sequence comes from uncultured Acidimicrobiales bacterium, assembly GCA_963810195.1. Classification (GTDB taxonomy): domain Bacteria; phylum Actinomycetota; class Acidimicrobiia; order Acidimicrobiales; family UBA8190; genus Chersky-840. Next base: position 401,804 of record CAWEMO010000005.1, read on the forward strand.
GCGTGGTTGGCTCTCGAGTATCGACACGACCCGGAGATGCAGGTGAGCCACGAGACCATCTACATGTCGTTGTTCGTCCAGGGTCGAGGCGCTTTGCGCCAGGAGCTGCACCAATGCCTGCGGACGGGGCGGGCGCTGCGCCGGCCCAAGGGTCGCACCAAGGGCGGGTTCGGCCAAGGCCAGATCACGAACATGGTCATGATCTCCGAGCGTCCCGCCGAGGCCAAGGACCGGGCCGTGCCCGGGCACTGGGAGGGCGATCTCATCTTTGGCCGGCGCTTGACCACCGTCGGCACCCTGGTGGAGCGCTCGACGCGCTATGTAATGCTCTTCGCCCTCCCCAACGGCCACAGTGCCGAGGCGGTGCGCACGGCCATGGCCAAGAAGATCCGCTCGCTCCCCACCGAGCTTCGTCGGTCGCTCACCTGGGACCAGGGCAAGGAGATGGCCGAGCACGCCAAGTTCACCATCGACACCGGCATCCAGGTCTACTTCTGCGATCCGAAGTCCCCTTGGCAACGCGGCAGCAATGAGAACACGAACGGTCTGCTTCGTCAGTACCTGCCTAAGAACACCGACATGTCGACGGTGACGCAGTCGCAGCTCAACGCCATCGCTCGATCGCTCAATGGACGGCCTCGACAAACACTTGGCTGGATGTCACCATCTGAGGCGTTCAACGGGGCTGTTGCGATGACCGGCTGAGGCCACAGGCAATCCCGGGCGGTCATGTCGCATCAGGGTGATCCCTGATTGTCAATGCTGCTCCGATCCGTGATTATGAAACGCATGGACGCTGAGACCCGTGATCGCCAGGGGCGCAAGATGAGCGTCACCGATGGGTCTGTCGACGCTGCGACAACGTCATAAGCCGCTGATGAGAGGAGACATGGCCAAGAGAGTCTTGCGTTGGGTGATCGTAGCTGGGCTGTTGCTCGCTTATCTGGAGGCAGCGTCGGCCGCGCCATGGCCGGTTTACGGAGCTGCCGGTTTTGTACGGGGCGCCGGCCTGGTCGCGGTTGCTATCGGCTAGCACTCAAGAGTGGTGACGAACTCCCTCCGGCTGGGCTTGCATGGGGCCTCGTACTCGCGATGATCGGCTTCTTTGTTCCCATCGTCTTCAACCAATTGCTGAATTGGGGCGTCCTGCACAAGCTTCACAAGCTCCTTGCGTTCATCAGTGCCTTCGTTGTGTTCGTTGTCTGGATCGCCGCGTTGAAGGATCAAACGCGTCGCCGCTCGTCCACGAGGTAAATGAGGATTAGCCCCGGGGCAGGGCGTTCGATAGTGCCGGTCTCGGTCGACGTCTCGGGGCGGCGTTGGCGGGCGGATGACAGACCGGCAATCGGGGTTCCCGCGCCCCCCATACATCCACGCGAGCAAAGCCCCGAGAGGCAATCGGTGAGGCACAGGCTGGCGGCGACCCGTTCGGGATCACCGCCGCTGAACATTTGGCGTGGGTCTGGTCGGAGGCGAGTCCGTCATTTTCGGACTGACTCGGCTCTGGCAGGCGGAGCGTCCCCGCCCGAGTCCGGGTGTTATTCCGCCCATCCTGTCAAGTAGCGATGGATATGCCGCCCATCGCCGGGAGCGTTCCCACCCCCGGCGACCGCGGCCCGTGGTGCCCTTAGCGTCCAGGAGCGACCTCCTCGAGGTTGTCCACCAGGTGCCCGTAGAGCGCTTCGCGAGAGCGCTGCCCACGACGGGCGGCGTGGTCACGCTGTGCTTCGAGCCTGTCCTTGAACTCGACGGTGGCGGCGAAGAAGCCACACCCTTCGCAGATGGCCTCGAAGCTGCAGTCGAGGTTCTCGGGTCGAGTGCACCAACCGTTGCCGAGCATGCGCCGGTGCTCGGCTCTGACGCTTCGCATCACGGGTCCTTCAGCCTCGGCGCCCAGGGCGGGAGGACCCTCGTAGAGGGCCTCGACCTTGGACGTGACGGCCTGGTACTCGTTCGCCACGGTCCGGTTGGCGATGCGGGCATAGCGCACGGTCATGCGCAGGCTGCGATGCCCGAGCAGCGCGGCGATGGCCTCGAGACGCATGCCCCGGTTCACAGCCTGGGTGGCGAGGGTGTGACGCAGCTGATGGGGATGGACGTGTCCGAGTCCGGCCCGGCGTGCGGCCCGGTTGACCATCCGGGTCACGACGTGGCGGTTGAGGGGCCGGCCTTCGTTGGTGAGCAACAGACCGAGACCGGTGTCTTCATGCGTGGCTCGCCACTCCTCGAGCAGCGCCACCAGCACCGGATGAAGCGGCACGTAACGGTCGTCGTGGAGCTTTCCCACCGGGATGCGCAGCCACCAGCTCTCACCCAGTTGCACCACGGCGTCTCTCTCCAAGGCGCAGAGCTCGCCCACCCGCATGCCGGTGCGCATGAGCAGCTCGAGCACGACCCGCCGCAGCAGATCCGATTCCTCGGCCACGGCCCGGGCCAGGCGAGCCGCATCGGGATCGCCGAGGGCCTTGGGCAGCGGCTCGTCGGGCTTGGGCGAGTCGCTGTTGAACACTGGGCACCGCGGCGGGGCGTCGTCCCAGTCCCACTCGATGATGTGCTCGAAGAAGCGACGCACCGAGCCCAACCGCATCCTCCGGGTGTTGGCGGCGAGCGGGCGCCCCTGCTCGTTCGGGTGCATGAGCACCGCCTTGAACCCCTCGATCTCGGGCCGGCCCACGGCAACGAAGCTCGTCACCGCGGGATGGTGCTCGACGAGGTAGCGGCAGAAGATTCGCAGCGAGATGTCGGACACCCTCACCGAGCCCGGCCGCAACGACAAGCCGATCTGGGTCAGATAGCGCTGGGCCGTCGCCGCCAGACCAGGGGCCCGCTGCGTGAGGTCAGCCCAGTCGAGCTCCGCCGAGGCCGGGACGCCGAGATTCCACGTCGCCAGGGCGCTCACCGTGCCACCGCCTCGAGGATCTCAGCGGCCGACGTGTCGATGACCGCCGCGGCGCGCAGGTACTCGGCCGCCAGCCAGTCGTTGGCCAGGTGGAGATAGAGACGGGTGGATTCAAGCGAGCGGTGCCCGGCCTGGGCCTGGATGGCCTCGAGCGCCATGCCGGCCTCGCGCAACCGGGTGAGACAGGTGTGGCGCAGCTCGTGACAGGTGCAGTGCGAGAGCCCCGCCCGGCCCTTGGCGTTGGCCACGATCTTCTCCAGGCCGTCATCGGCGAGGGGGTGTCCTCGGCGCTCGCCCTTGAGGGCCACAAAGACATACTCCGACGTCGACGCACTCGGGCGCTCAGAGTCGAAATAGGACGCCAATGACGAGAAGAACCGCGCTGACATGGGCACGAGACGCTGGTGTCCACCCTTGCCGTTGGCCACGAAGACCTGGTTCTCGCCCAGGCGCAGATCTTCGAAGCGCAGCCCGAGCACCTCGCAGCGTCGCAGCCCGCCCAACAGCATGGCCTGGACCATGGCCCGGTCCCGCTGCGTGCGCAGTGCGGCGAGCAGCGCGTGCACCTCATCGGGCGACAAGATCCTCGGCAGCGTCCGAGGTGTGCGGATGAGGGCCGGACCCTTCGTCCCCGGCCGTCGGGTGGCAAGACTGCGGGGGACGGGGTTGCGCTCCATCTCTCCGCACAGCACCAGGTAGCCGAACAGCCCCGACAGCGACGACAGGCGGCGCTTGATGGTGCGCGCCGACAGACCGGCCTCACCGTCTATGAGTCGGACCACCGTGCCGTCGCCCTTGGGCTTGCGCTGCTCGGCGATGAAGGTGAGGACATCAGCCGGCGCGACCTCCGATGGCGTCTTGTCGACGACCTTGAAGAACGCCTTCAGGTCCGACGCCGTCGCCACCACGGTGTTGTGCCGGGCGCGCGACGCCACGAACTCGAGATATCTGTCCAGGACCGGATCGCCCAGACGAATCCGACCGCGCGCTCCGTGATCATTTGCTTTAGCCACAGAACCCTTCCTTCCGCTTCTCCGACCTGCCCCGGTGGCAGGCCATGAGAAGCATCAAGGATGGGCGGTATATCTAGTGTTCTGCGCTCCTCACGGCCAACCGTTATGGCCCCTTCGGGGCGCCGTGTACCCGGCTGAGGCCAAAGGCACTTCCGATCGGCCTGCGTGCGCGCTGCACTGCGAGGAGGCGCGTGATTACCGAGCGGTCGATGGGTTGAGAGGGTGATCACCGTCGGGACGTTTACTTACGTGCATGTCATACCCTGTGAAATCCCTGGGAACTCAGAACCGCACACAGGTAGGGTGAGCGCCGAGGAGACGGGCGGGCGATAGTCGCACTCCCCACCGAGAGACGCAGGGGGTGACCTGAACCGCTCGGCAATGCCCAGCGATACCAAAGGGGTTCCACACATGTATCTCTTCACGCGCAGGGCGCGGATCGGCACCGAGAAGCGCGCCGAGGCTTTGCAGTGGGCGGTGACGATCACCGAGAAGATCAACCAGATCAGCCAGACGCCGGTCTCGCTCTACTCCACCATCCTCTCACCTGAGGTCGGCACGCTGTCGTGGTCGACCGTGATCGAGAACCTGTCGGAGCTCGAGGCGAACGACGCCAAGCTCATGGCCGACAGCGGCTACCTCGACCTCGTTAGCCAGGCAACGAAGTACCAAGCACCTGGTGGCATCCTCGACGACTCGGTGGCGTCGTTTGTCCTGGCCGACCGGTCGGAATCTGGCTCGCCGGGGTACGCCACCGTCGTGCGAGCCACTCTGGCATCAGGAGCGTTGGCTTCGGGCATCGAAACCGGTGTGGAAATCGCGCAACAAGCCAAGGCCATCGGCGGGTTGCCCGTGTCATTCCTCACCGGCGCGACCGGCACGTACGGCAGCGTGGGGTGGATCACCAGCGCCAACTCGATCGACGATTTGCAGGCGTCATCGGAGAAGGTGAACAGCAATGCGGACTTCATCAAGTTGCTCGACACCAAGGGCAGCAAGGCGTACCTGCCTGGCTCCGTCACGCAGGTCATCCTCCGCAAGATCGTCTGATCGAGCAGCATCCCTGTCGCCAATGGGCCGGGCCGGGAATTCCCGGCCCGGCCCTTCGTGCGCTCCTTGATGTGGCGGGACCGCGCCATAACTGAAATTCCCGGTCGAGTTGTATATTCAAGTGTTGCGGGCTGGAAGTGCTGCGGGCTCAACCAATCGACGCAACAGCCCCGGCGAACGCTTGAGATGGTGACATACCCCCGAGGGTCCGTCGAGGACGTCCGTTGAGCTCTCGTGCCACGGCGTTGAGGTGTGCCTGGGAGTGGCCGGAGAGCTCGGTGCCCCTGGGGAAGTACTGGCGCAACAGCCCATTGGTGTTCTCATTGGAACCGCGTTGCCACGGACTCTTGGGATCGCAGAAGTAGATCTGCACGCCGGTGTCGACGGTGAAGCGAGCGTGCTCGTTCATCTCTTGTCCTTGGTCCCAGGTGATCGAGCGCCGGAGCTCGGTGGGGAGCTTGACGATGGTCTTGGCCAGCGCCTTGCGGACAGCCTCGCCCCCGTGCCCATCGGGGAGGCGCATGAGCATGACGTAGCGGGTGGAGCGCTCGACCAGTGTGCCGATGGCCCGCTGGCCCGTGCCCATGATGAGATCGCCTTCCCAGTGGCCGGGCACAGCCCGGTCCTCGATCTCAGCGGGACGATCCGAGATCATGACCATGTCGCGGATCTTGCCCTGGCCCGTCGCTTGGCGCTTTCCCTGGGGGCGGCGCATGGCCCGGCCCTGGCGCAGGCAGCGAAAGAGCTCCTGGCGCAGGGCTCCTCGACCTTGGACGAACAGCGACATGTAGATGGTCTCGTGGCTCACCCGCATCTCCGGGTCGTGGGGGAACGCTTCGGGCAACCAGTCGGCGATCTGCTGGGGCGACCAGCGTTTCTCCAGTTTGCCCTGGACGACACGGCGCAGCCTCGGGCACTTGGCCAACTTGGCCGGTCTCGGTCGTCGAGCCCGCCGGCGGGCGGACGCTTCGGCCTCGCACGCCCGGTAGCGATGCCGGCCGCCGTTGGCGGCCACCTCCCGGGACACTGTCGATGCAGCCCGTCCCAGGCCCGCCGCCACCTGACGCAGCGACAGCCCGGTGGCGAGCCCACGGGAGATCTCCTCCCGTTCGACCAATGACATCCTGGCGTCGGACCACACCGTCGGAGCGAGTGGACGGATGCCGCCCGTCTTCTGGATCAGGTCATGGACTCCAGTCTGGGACCGGCCGACCGAGCGGGCGATCGACCGCATCGACTCGCCGGCCTCAAACCGGTCCCACACCTCGGACTGCTCTGCAGCAGAGAACCGCATCTGCATCCCACACCTCCAGGTCGGCGACAGCCTCCAATGATCGCCTCAATGGTGCGTGGATGACTTGAGACCGCAGCCGATCCCGACCGGGGTGCAGGTCGTCCCAAAGGCGGCCCTGAGGCATCCTGTATTCGGTGCACCGGTCGCGTCACATATTGCCCTGGCCTACGCGCAAAATGTCGATCGTCAGCGCCCCGCCTCGTTGCCGACGCACTCAGTAACGACGTTCGGGAGCGATACTGCTCGAGCCGGTCGGGGCCAACCACCTGGTAACGATGGCTTGGCATCAATCCGCCCGACGCTTCTTACGGAACCGACGCCAACTCTGACTGGAAGAAGTTTGGAACCGTCGCAGTGCACCCTGGAGGCGTACCCGCGTACACGTCTCCCGGTGGGCAGTAGAAGCCGTCATCGTCCTCACTGGTGACGTAGACCAGAGTTGATCCGTTTGCATGAGCGGTCTGCATGACCTGCTGCTCCTCGGCCAGCGTGGAGACGTCCCAGACGATCGTGCCGACCTGATTGATAGCGTCGTCGTCGTTGCTCGAACCAGGAGATCCAATGAATGCTGAGTACCGGTCCTCGAAGGCGATGACAGCGTCGTCGACGGCCGAGTTCGTGAGGAAGCTGGGGTCGAGGGGCTGAACGCCGGGATTGACGACCACAATGCCTCCCAAGTTGGTGTGCACGTATGAGGTCAGGTTGGTGAAGAATGCCGCAGGAGAGCCGCCGAATCCTGGGGGCCGGTTGGCGCAACCATCGGCGGTCGACCCCGTCCACTTCAAGCCGGCACACGCAGTGTCGAAGAAGATGCTGGTGACCGGCGCCTTCAACTTGCCTGTACGAACCTGGTTGGTTCCATACTTGGACTTCCAGAGCGCTACGCCAGATTCGATGGCGGAGAGGGTGCGCGTGCCGTACCCGGTGGAGGTGTATCCCAGCACCGTCCAACCTGCCGCCTGCACCTGGCCGATGGCATAGAGGTAGTTGGTGTAATCCGAGCTGGAGAAGAACGAACCCGAACCGGGGCCGCTCGACGGGTTGGCGATGACGTACCCCTTACCAGCCGGGGGCGGGGTAGCCGCCAAGTCCGCCCAGATGCCCTGAAGCGTGCCGGGGGCGCTGAGCGGGTACTGATATGCGGGAACGATGAGGGTTGTTGTTTTGGATGCGGCTGGGGTGGCGCCGGCTGCTGGAGTGCTCTGAACCACGCTCAAGGCCGCTACCCCTATGGCGACCATCGCCACGGAACTTGCGACCTGGCTAGTTCGTCGCAGGGCGTGTCGGCGGTCGCCCAGTTTCACAGTGCCTCCATCTGAGGTCCGAGCTTGCTCGTGGCGAGACACCCCGAACAGCGTGTCCAACGATAGATGACACTGTTCAAGCGAAACTCAATGTCAACTCAACAGGTAGCCAACTCGGCAAGGGCCGGGCCGGTCACAAGGGCCGGTCCGGGGCTGCTCGGGGGTACCGCTTACCCTGATTCAAACCCGGCCATCCCCAATGTGGTGCCATGACGTTGCCGGCGAACGAGAGTCGCGTCGCTCATAATCGCGACGTCGCGCAATCCCGGGCGGGTCGGTCGAATCACAGCCAGCAGTGGGTCGTCTCGCCGTACCGTTCGACCTCCATCCGAACCCGGGTGATCCCGACTGGCCCTGGGGGTGGCCGGGTTGGTCCCGTCAGGACGCACAGAACGGCAGTTGCGGTCGCCTAGTCGGCACTGATCTGGCTACGAATGAGGACTTGTACGGCTGACGCGATTGGGTCCTTTGGCCCTCGACACCACCGGCTCAACCCGGCGCGATGGCACCATGGCACAAGTTCATGCCAAGGATTCACCGTCCCCGCTGCTCGGCGAGAGGCGCGCTGGGAACAACCCTCCCAAGGGGGCGACGAGGCAGGTCACCCCGACAGACGCGTTCCCTGTCGAGCACATCACCATCCACGGTCACCAGATCGGCTACCGGTCTGGCGGTGAAGGCCCGGTGCTGTTGCTTCTCCACGGGATCGCCGGCAGCTCGGGCACGTGGGTCCCCGCCATGCGACTGTTGCAGAGCGACTTCACGGTGCTAGCCCCGGATTTCCTCGGCCATGGCGAGTCGGCCAAGCCGCCCGGCGACTACTCGCTCGGCAACCACGCTAGCGCCATGCGCGACTTCCTGGACCTGCTGGGCATCGATCGGGCTACGGTCGTCGGGCAGTCCTTCGGGGGTGGGGTGGCCCTGCAGTTCGCCTACCAGTTCCCAGAGCACTGCGAGCGCCTGGTGCTCGTCGACGCCGGGGGCCTGGGCCGTGAGGTGAACTGGATCCTCCGCCTCCTCACTCTGCCCGGGGTCGAGTATGTGCTGCCGGTCCTGTTCCCGGCCTTCGTGCGGGACTGGGGGGACCCGGTCGCCAGGTTTCTCGGCGACTGGGGCATCGGCAACGCCGGGGCGATGGAGATGTGGCGCTCCTACAAGTCGCTGACCGAAGCCGAGAGCCGCGGCGCCTTCGTCCGCACCATACGGGCCGTGATTGGCCCGGGCGGGCAGTCGGTGAGCGCCATCGACCGCCTTTACCTGGCCGCCCAGATGCCCACGCTCATCGTGTGGGGCGAGCGCGACAAGATCATCCCGCTCGTACATGCCTACCGGGCACACGAGGCCATCCCCAACAGTAGGTTGGAGGTGATGGAAGGAGTGGGCCACTACTCCTACGTGGAGGAGCCCGCTCGCTTCGTGGAGATCCTGAAGGATTTCTTGCGCACCACGGAGCCCGCCAATTTCGACCCCGAAGAGCGGCGAGCCTTGCTGCGCCAGGGGCCGGCGTAATGAGGCGGCCTACGTGAGCAGCATGTCTGCTGACCCCCGGGTCGCAAGCTAGAAGTAGTGCCGTCGGCCTCCCACTGCATGACCCAGCGCCCCGAGGAGCGCCAGGATCAGGCCGACTACGACCACGATCACTCCAATCGACCACACAATGGGGATCCCCGTAACGAACCCAATGATCAGAAGGAGTATGCCAAAAATGATCACGGAGCCTCCACGGGCCATTCCTTCACTGCCGAGTCATCGGTTCGGACCGACAGATAGTCGCGTCCGAAGGTCAAGGCCCTTTGCGACGACCCGGTTGCAGAGAGCCGACCGGCTACTTTCTATGTAGCGCGTCCTTGGCCTTGTCGATTGCCTCTTCAGCCTTACCCTTGGCCTTGTCGATAACCTTTTCGACCTTGTCCTGCGCGTGGTCGAGCTTCTCCTTGGCCTCACCAGCGCGTCGGTCGGCCTTGCCTTCGGACTTGAGGTCCTTGTCGCCGGTGAGGTTTCCGACGGCCTCTTTGGCCCGGCCCTTCGCTTGATCAGTCTTTCCAGCCATCGTGCACCACTCTCTCTTCGGGCCACGCCCAGATCGGCCGTGAGCACACTTCTACTGTGCCCAGACGTCTCGGCTCTCGCCAGGGGCGAAAGTCACGTGGCGAGCCCACGGCAAGTACGACCCCTGGCAAGTCACGGTCCGTACCAAGCGCATCGCACTATGCGAGGAAGATCACCGCAGCGGACAGGAGCGCCAGTCCGGCACAGACCAATGTCGCCCAGACGGTCTTATCCGTGAATGCGATGATCGCCGCGATGATGAAGACGATCACCGCGATGAGGGCGAACACCTGAACTGCGCTGGCGCTGGCGTTGACGAGAGTGGCAAGCATGGGTGGACTCCTGTTTGTAGGTGACGATGACGACTTGCCGGGTAAATGAATCACTCGGTCCGTTCGGAGTTCTCCTCGCTCTGTTCGGTGACCTCTTTGCGATCCTGGCGGGTGTTCGCGACCACGTAGCCGAGCCCGAGGGCGAGCACGACAATAGAGACGACCCACATCGTGTGGAGGGCGAAACCGACAAGGCCACACAGCAGAGCGACAGACAGGACCGCCACCATGGCGGCGCCCGAGACTCTGCGCTCACGGAGCAACGAGGCAATGCGCCGGGATTCTGGTGATCTGACGGACATCAGAAGGTCACCTCCTTCAGAAGAAGATGCCGGTCTCGTGACCGGAGTCGGTTAGTTGTGCACTTCTTCGTGCACTGTCGTCGAGCCACCCTGCGTGTCGGTCGCTTGGCGATCAAAGGTTTGATCGCGGCTGCCTACCGGACGACGGGACATGCCGAAGATGATCGCTGAGGCGACGAAGCCGACTCCTCCGACGATCATGAGGATGACTCACACCGTGGAGATCCGGAACCCCGTGCCATGAGAAGTCACCGCCCAGTACATGACGGCGCCCGCCGCTATGGCGATGACGCTGAAGACCATTCCTGCTCGACCCATTTCTTGTGCCTCATTTCGTTGCCCTGGCCTATCGTGTGCCACCCTTGGTGAGCACACTTCTACTGTGAGCAGGCGTCTCGGGGCCGGGCCAGAGGCGAAAGTCCTCATGCCTGGAACTGAAGTCGAGAAGTGGCCCAGCCCAGACAGACTCGGGATCGTCCTCCTGGCAAGAACCGAGCATCCGAAGCTCCTGCCGGTTGCGATTGGGCTATTGACCCGCAAGCCGTGCGATGAGAACCGCCCATAATCGGCGGTACCGGTGACCCTCATCCCAGCCTGGCAGGCCCGAGCGCGGTCCCGACGGAGGTGCAAGCGCTCGGGGGTCGTGCGCGCATAATCGCGAGGTCGCGCAATCCCGGGCGGGGCAGTCGGATCGCAATGACCGCTGGGTGGCCCGCAGCGCCCTTCGACCACCATCCCAACGCGGGTGTTTGCGATCGGGGCCCGAGGGGGTCGGGCTGGCCCTACCAGGTCGCTCAGAACCGCAGGCAATTCTGCTTACCCCTCCAACGGCAGTGGCCCGCACATAGTTGGTGATCCCGAGCGGTGTCGCTTCGCTGTTGGAGCAAACCGAACGATGCCGAAGCGGGCGACCACCAGCCGATGCCGACCCTGGGTCACCTGATGGTCGAACGGTGAGCCTCGCAGGATGCCTCACCATAGTACGGTTCGCCGTGAGTTGGTGACAGACCGTCGCCTACATCTCGCGCCTCGATGTGTTGCTCGCCCCTGGGAACGGACAACCCGTTCCTGTCGACTAGAGAAACAAGGAGACGCCCATCGTGGCGAAGAAGGGTAAGACACAGCTACTCATCACCTGGGTCGCAACTCCCGACAAGGTGGCCGAGATGGATCGACTGGTCGAGAGCCATGGCTCGTGGATGGCCAACACCCATGACCGCGAGGGCTCGAACGCGCTGCTGAGTTACGACCTCTCCAAGGGTCCCGAGCTGGAGAACCCGCTCGACCCGAGCTCCAAGAGCACTGGCAACACTCGCTACGTCCTGAGTGAGGTCTACGATTCGCCAGCGGGGATCGAGAATCACTGGCGCCAAGCCCAGGAGTCTTGGAGTGACTTCGGCGCGATGGTGGGAATGCTCGGAAGCTGCAACACGCAGACGCTGCATGGTGGCTCCATCGCCCAATCCCTCTGGTAGAGGATCCCGACTGGTCTAGCCGGCGAGCCGAACTCGGGCATGGCGATCACCTACGGAATACCCTCGGCCGTCGGTGAGAACGCGGGCTAGAGCAGCGAAATGTCGCTCTTGACCTTGCCGCGACGCCCCGGACGTTCGATTTGGGCTTTCGGGGTGTCGCGGCGCTCGGCGTCTTCGCTCTCCAGCTCAACGGTTTTGGTGCTCCTCGGGTCCACCGGCTGCGACGCATAACCGCAGATCCCGATCATTCAGATCTCGCGAGGACGCCGCACGTACGTGCCGCTCCCGATCGGGTCTGGGCACAGCGAGAGGCGGGGCTCAGCGAGCGCATACTCGGGGCTATGCGCTTCCGGTGTCTTTCCCTGCGTCCGACAGGTTGCACTGGATTCGGGTGGCCCGGCCACAGGGTGACCCGTCCGGGATCAGCACCGCCGAGCGATACCGCGTGGCCTCGCTGATTAACTGACGACAGCAAGTAGCGCATCAGCGGCAATCCTGCTCGGTCCAAGATGGCGAACCTGGCGCACGCAACCGGGTGATCTCGATCGGCCTGAGGTTGGTCGGGCTGCCACCGTCAGGGCGCACAGAACCGGCATTATCGCCCGGTGTGTCGCTCTCGGCTTCTAATTGCCCTCGTGCGCCTCACGGTTTCCATGACGAGCAAGCCGAGAAAGATCACACCGATACAGATCACACCGATACAGAGCCAATCGGGCCAATCGATCGTCTGCGACACCTTTGGTGCCGAATGCTCGGCAAAGCCGTAGATCCCTCCTGCCAAGAACAATGCTCCAATCGCAAACGCAATGATGGAGCCGGTCACGCCGTTGATCCATCTAAGACGCATGGTTCTTATGATGCCCTACCGGGAGAAGAAACCGCTGATCGTGGGAAGGTGGCCTGCTCGACACGTGCCGATCCTGCTCGCATCTCGGCGCTGGGAGGCCCGCCCGGTAACAACGCCCGGCCGGGCGTGACTACTTCCCGGTGGCCGGGCGTGGTGGCTCATGCCGCAGACCCTTTGATCCCAGATGGGAGAGGTAGCCGCCGAGGACCAACATGGCCAGCCCGATGAGGTCCAGCCACAGGCGATGGAAGAGCGGGCCTGCGACCACGAGCCACACTCCGGCCAGGACGAGCAACAGGCCTCCGAAGAGGCGGACCCAGGGAAGGGAGGGGCCGTGTCGCCACCTGTCGGCCACGCTCCATCCTCCTGCCATAGCGTCAGCATGACCTGTCCGAGTGTCACCAGGTAGGGCCAGAGGTCCGTGCAGTCTCCGACCCATCCGGTACGTGCAGCCGATCCCGACCGGGGTGCAGGTCGTCCTAAAGGCGGCCCTGAGGCATCCTGTATTCGGGGGCTATGCCCTCCCGGTGTCTTCCTCTGCGTCCGACGGGTTGCACCGGATTCGGGTAACCGGGCCGCACGGCGACCCGCGCAGTATTCGCGTCGCGGCGGATTCAAGGGGTGGCCGCGACAAGTCGGTTGAATCGTTCCCCTGGAGTCTCCCACTCCAGGGTCTTGCGTGGGCGCTCGTTGAGTAAGGCAGCGATGGCATCGAGGTCCTCTTGGGAGTGGACCGACAGGTCGGTGCCCTTGGGCAGAAACTGACGGACGAGGCCGTTCCAGTTCTCGTTGCTCCCGCGCTGCCAGGGCGAATGGGGGTCGCAGAAGTAGACGGGGACGCCGGTGGCGACTTTGAACGCCGCGTGCGTGGCCATCTCGATCCCCTGATCCCAAGTGAGGGACTTGGCCAGGTGCTCTGGTAGACGCACGATGTTCTTCGCCACTGCCGACGCGACGTGCTCGGCGGTGCGGTTCTCGAGCTTGATGAGCATGCCCATGCGGGTGGTGCGTTCCACCAGCGTGGCCACGGCGCTGGCGCCGCCCTCCCCGATCATGAGGTCACCCTCCCAGTGGCCCGGCACGGCCCGGTCTTCGACCTCCGGGGGGCGTTCGGAGATGTTGACCATCCCGAGGATCGCGCTTCGTCCAGAGGAGGCTCGAGAACGAGGACGTCTCCGAGCCCGGCCCGAGCGCAGGCAGGCGGTGAGCTCCTTGCGCAGCTCGCCCTTGGCCTGGACGAAGACCGCCTGGTAGATGGCCTCGTGCGACACCCACCACTCTGGCCGGTCGAGGTGCTCCTTGCGGCACCGGTGGGCGATCTGCTCGGGCGACCATTTCTTGGTGCGCAGCAGTGCCTGGACCTCCTCCCACAGCCAGGGGCGCTGCTCGGTCCAGGGAGCCTTGGGCCGGAGGGCGGCTCGTGCCGCTCGCTCTTCGGCCATCGCCGCCCGGTAGCACCTCCGCCCACCGTTGGCCGCAATCTCACGCCAGATCGTCGAGCGGTGCCGGCCGATGCGAGAGGCAATGGCTTCGTCGGACGCTCCAGCCTCGATGCCGACCCTGATCTCCTCGCGCTCAGACGCGCTCAGCGAGCCGGGGCGCCGCTTGCGTTCGCGTATCATGGCCACACCGTCGTCGCCAAGACCCGTTCTGAATGTGGATACCCTGTCGACGAACCGCTTGTTGGTGCCGCACACCGGAACGCTCCGTCGCACGAACCCCCATCGAACGACGTAATCCTGCACAGTTGAGGCAGGAACTCCCGTCAACGCCTCGGCTCTCTTGTAGCTCGCTCCGGCGAGCACCGCCTCGACCGCCGCGTCGAGATCCGTTTGGCTCGAGCGGCGCTTCCGTCCTCGGGTCTCCATCTGACACCTCCAGGTCAGGAGATGTCCGCGCTCACCCCTTGAGCCCAAGCGCTGAGCGATAGCGGATGGGTCAGGTCGGCGGTGAGCCCGTCACCTTCGGACTGACTCCGCTCTGGCAGACGGAGCGTCGCCCATCCGGGTCCGGGTGATACCACGATCAGGCGGTCGTGCTGTCCCTATTCAAGGCGTCCGGCGTCCGGCACCCGGGCACCTCCGATCGGTCGGGATGCTCACACTCAAAGCTGGTCTTACCACCGCTCGCGTTGACGCAGACAGGACCGATCCCACGGGCTGCCGATGAGGGACCAAAGGCCCTGTCATCTCATTACACCGAGGCGCACGGTAGGTGAAGCAGCGTCGAAAGGATCTTTGTTGGCGGGAGAATGACAATGGCCGAAATCACCGTGCTTGACGAACTTGAGAAGGCGGACGAGCTAAGGCAACGGGGCGTCATTAGTCAGCAGGAGTTTGATGCCTTCAAGGCCAAGCTGCTGGGTTCATCAGAGGGGGCGGGTGTCGCGGTGTCGGCGTCACCACCGCCTCCGCCTGCGGCGCCACCGCCTCCGCCACCGACGGCCGCGCCGCAGGTCCCAGGCGGAGTCGAGAGGGAAGGACTCGGTGGCGCCTTCACCCGGGCCACTGAGGCTGCCTCGGGCGCCGTCAGTAATCCGGGCGGCTTCTACCAGGAGCACAAGAAGGGGGTCGACGAAGCCGCAGGTGCCGGGCTGATCGCCGGGGGGCTTGGCATTCTCCCCGGCCGGTGGCGTGTGCATGGTGGGATCATCTTCGGCCTGATCGTCGGATTCCTCTTGGTAGTCATTGGTTTCGCCCTGACGAACGTAGGCAATGTACCGGCTTCGTACACAGGGGTGGCACGAGCCAGCGTCACGGCCCTCAACCTCTCCACATCACCGAGTGGTACGAACGGACAGACGATGACCTCGTGTCAGCCAACGGCGACGTTCGCCGTGGCGGGAAAGGCGTACAGCGTCACCAGCACCTCGAGTCAGAGCCCGTGCCACGTCTCGGTCGGATCGACCGTCACCGTGGACTACCAGCCGTCGAATCCGGCAAACGCCATGATGAAGCCGAGCCGCGTGCCTTCGATTATTCCGTGGGCGCTCATCGTGGTCGGGTTCCTAGCCATCATCGGCAGCATCGTCCACTTCTTCACCAGAGCGGCCGAGGTCGCCGGGGGCGCAGTTCTTCTCTACAAGGGAAGAAAGAAGGACAAGGAAAACAAGAAGGATTGAAGTCCCTCAGAGACTGCGCCTGGTCAGGTTCGGGAGAATTGGGTGTCATCGTCCCCACGTGGCTTGCGTGTCCACGCAATTCCCGGGGCCCAGTTCGGCGGCGTCTTCGCTGGGTCGGAGCGGAACGCGGGGGTCCGGTAGCGGCTGATATGTGCCCCCAAGGGCTATGGCGCGTTGACGCTGTCGGGGCATCCTGGTCGCGGCGGGCTCCGTCGTAGCAGCCGTCTGAACCTCGCGGCAGTGCGGCAGGAAAAGGGACCCGCCCCTACGTCCACAGGTGTGTCCGCCACCGCTCGGGTTGACGCAGACAGGAGGATCCCTACGGGCTGCTGATCATGGGACCAAATGCCCTGTCACCTGTGCGGTCCTGGGCGCATGGTGAATAAAGCAGCGTCGGAAGGATCTTGCTTGACGGGAGTACGACAATGGCTCAAATCACCGTAGCTGATGAGCTTGACAAGGCAGACGAACTGAGACAACGGGGCGTCATCAGCCAGGAGGAGTTCGACGCCTTCAAGGTCAGACTGTTGGGTCTATCAGCCACCCCGACCGCCCCCGCGGCTGGAGAGGCTCCGCCTCCGGCAGTCGCGCCTGCGGCACCCGCTCCGACACCTGGTCTGACCGGCGCGCCACCGCAACCCCCGCCGGAGCCAGCTCCACCAGCGCCTCCGACAGGGGGGCACCAAGCAAGCGTGGCACTACGTCTCAAGTGGTACGAGAGGCGCACCAAGGGAATGTTGCACGAAAACGAGCACGTGGTCGCTGCCATCCACGCGCACACTTCTTATCTGTTGATGCGGGTCATGCCGAGTTTCCTGGATCCATTGATCGGCCGTCACGTGGTCGTCACCAACGAGCGTACCCTGGTCTTCGGACCTGGGATGCGCAAGATCATCGCCGAGTATCCCCGCGGCGGGGCCAACGCCAGTCGGACCGGCTACTACCTCACCATCGGCAACGACCGCATGTTCGTGGGTGCGATGTTCGGCCCGATGAGGACCATTGCCGACCAGGTGGTCGACGCCGCCAACAGTGTGGGCTGAACAGTCGTCCTCGTTGAGGAGGCACGCACTCCATCTCCGCAGATGCCGGCCACCCATCGCAATGTGTCGGAGTCGGTCCGGGTTGTCAACTGACGCCAACCGGACGAAGGGGGCACGGTATTCGGACTACCTGTCGCCCTACTGCCCTCACCGGTGCCTCTCAGATCTCGGTCGGGACCGGCACTCATGTGCGGCTTACGAACTCCGCTCCTGTATGGATCAGACGGGAGATGCGGCCTTGGGGTAGGCCTGCTCCAACGCCCGCCTCACCCGTGGGTTGAGGGAGACGGCCTGGACGATCCTGGAGACGATCAGACCGGTCGTGGTCACCTTGAATGTCGTCACACCATTCGCTCGGCTCATCTTCACCTGAGCGGGGATCACGCCAGTGCGGCCTACCTTGAGCGTAGAGCCAGACGCCCCCGTGACGCGGTACTTGGGTCCGAGCAGATCGGCCAGCGTGCGCTGAACATCCTCCACCCCGACTTCTTGGTTCGTTTGTACTGTCGACATGCCTTTCACCTCCTTCAAGCGCCGCTACCGCCGGCGACGCCGCATCTCCGCCTCGATGTCGGCCTCGGTCATTGGTGGACGCGACAAGCTGTTCCACGCGTGAAGCAGCAAGCCCACGCCCCAAAGTCCGATCACCCAAGCGGGCCAGAAGTACCCACCGCCGCTGGTCGCCCAGATGACGACCAAGGCGGCGTTAATCACGACATAGGCGACGATGTTCGAGAGGAAGTCGCGCCGAGCCCGACGGCGTCAAGCCGCCTCACGTTCGTCGACAACGACATCCACATCCTCGATCAAATGTCGTTCGTGTCTCGGCACTAGCTCACCTCCTTCCTTCCTCCTACTGCCAGCGTGCGCCCACCCTGGGGTGCCGCCAAGGGCCAGATGTCCCATTGCAGCAACGCCGTCCGTATTCGCGAGGGTTCCGAAAGTGGCGACCACCCCGCAGTGGTTTGCGCTGGGAACTGACGCCCCCCTACACCTGGGACTTTCGACCCTCCCCGTTGGCGATTGGAGGTGGGAACCTGAGCGTCGGAATCAAAATGGAGTCGGAAGGATTGCCCATGACCCTGACCCCGGGGGACGGTGGTGACCGCCAGAGGGGTGGCACACAGACCGGTCTCCGCCACGTCCACTTGGCCGGGGACAACCACAGCGGTCCCGGGGCGGTGGCAGTAGTGGTGCGCGGGCTCCAGATGTCCTACGACGGGGTGCCCGCCGTAGCGGGCATCGACCTGGAGGTGCAATCGGGGGAGGTCTTCGCCTTCCTCGGCCCCAACGGGGCGGGCAAGACGACGACGGTGGAGATCCTGGAGGGTTTCCGCCACCGGACGGCCGGTGACGTGTCGGTCTTGGGGGTAGACCCGGAGAGCGCCGGGGGCGACTGGCGGAGCCGTATCGGTGTCGTGCTCCAGGAGTCTGAGCCCGAGGCCGAGTTGACGGTCGAGGAGTGCGTATCGCTCTACGCCGGTTACTACCCACTGACCCGATCGGTCCACGAGACCCTCGACCTCGTGGGGCTCGCCGATCGCCCATCGGTCCGGTGCGGCGATCTCTCGGGCGGCCAACGCCGACGGCTCGACGTGGCGCTGGCCCTCATTGGCGACCCAGAGCTGCTCTTCCTGGACGAGCCCACCACCGGATTCGACCCGGCGGCGCGGCGCTCCGCTTGGGAGGTCATCGCCGGGTTGCGCGATCTGGGAAAGACCATCTTCCTCACGACCCATTACATGGAAGAGGCGGAGTACTTGGCCGATCGGATCGCGGTGATCGCAAAGGGCAGGATCGTGGCCGAGGGAACCCCCGACAGTCTCGGCGGTCGAGTGACGAAGGCCTCTACGATCCGCTTCACCCTGCCATCTTCGATGGCCGTGTCAGATCTCCCTCAGTCGGTACGTACGAGGACGATCGTCACCACCGATGGCCGAATCGAAGTGGAGGCGAGCAGTCCGCTCCCGGTGGTCGGGGCACTGGCCGCCTGGGCCGGTGAACGCGGGATCGATCTCCCCGACCTGGAGGTATCGCGGCCGACCCTGGAGGACATCTACTTGGAACTCACATCAGAGGGCACACAATGACCGTCTCCAACGCGGTCGTGAGGCGCCCCCGCTCCCACCTGGCGCACCTCGTGGTCCATCAGTTCCGGTTCGACCTGCGCTGTTTCTGGCGCAACACCCAGAGCCGATTCTTCACACTCGCCTTGCCGGTCCTGTTTCTCATCATCTTCTCCTCCATTTTCCACAACACCAAGGCGACGGTGCCCGGGGGGACGATCCCCGAATCCGTGTACTACGTCCCGGGCATCATCGCCTTCGGCGTGATCGCTGCCGCGTTCTCGAATCTCGCCTTGACTGTCGTGCGCTACCGCGAGGTGGGCATCTACAAGCGCCGCCGGGCCACCCCGGTTCCAGCGAGTGCGGTCATCGGTGGGCGTGCCCTGGTGGCCGTCCTCACCGCCCTGGCTATCACCGTCGTCCTGCTTGCCATCGGTTGGGTCTTCTATAAGGCCCATATTCCGAGTCGCACGGCCCCGGCCTTCGTTCTCGACATCATCGTTGGCTCCGTCGTGTTCTGCTGCCTCGGTTTCGCCCTCGCCACCTTTGTCAGAGACGCAGACGCAGCCCAACCGGTGATTCAGGCCATCATCCTTCCACTGTGCTTCATCTCCGGCGTCTTCATTCCCGTCGCCGTACTGCCCACCTGGCTGGCCGACATCGGCAAGGTCTTCCCGGTCCATGCCCTCGCCGCCGCGTTGCTGGAGGCATACAACCCCCACACCGTTGGGAGCGCGCTGAACTGGGGGGATTTGGGGGTCCTCTGCGCGTGGGGGATCGCAGGACTCATCATTGCCATGCGCCGCTTTACCTGGCTCCCGGGGAGCGGCTGAGCGCCGCCCGCGCATCCCCGCCCCACTCCCAGCACTTTCCGTACCCGGAGCCGTTTCCCCCAGAAAAGGAGGGACCAGATGCGTCTTGTACGCCTGCTCGCCATCCTCGCCCTCGCGCTAGTGGTGAGTCTTCTCGTCAGTGGGGTCGTCCGAAGCCTGTATCGGCATTGGCATGCCCGCCCTGAGCCTTTCCCGGGTATCCAGTAGCCGCTCGCAACTGCCTGTTTTGCGTGCCCTGGCAGAGCCAGTGTCCCGGCCGACAGGCCGGTCGAGATCACCCGGGTTGGGATGGAGGTCGAGTGGAGCTGCGAGGCGATCCACCGCAGGCTGCGATCCGACCGACCCGCCCGGGATTACGCGACCTCGCGATTATCGAGCGCGTGACCCCCGGTCGCCGGAAGCTCCATGAATTGCCCTGGGTTAGTTGGAGGCTCCATGGATTCCGGAGGAAAATGGAGCCATGTCCAGTCGAAAGAACACCAGCTATCCGCCTGAGCTGAGGGAACGGGCGATCCGGATGGTGTACGAGACCATCGAGGAGACGGGCCAGCGCCATGGTGCGATCGCCAGGGTGGCCCGAGAACTCGGCATCGGCCGGGAGTCGCTCAGCCACTGGATCAACCAGAGGGAGATTGACGATGGCACGCGGGTCGGGGTGACGACCGACGACCGCCAGCGTATCGCCGAGCTCGAGCGCGAGAACCGTGAGCTCAAGCGGGCCAACGAGATATTGAAGCGGCCGCCAGTTTCTTCGCGCGGGAGCTCGACCCGCGACTTCCCAAGTAGTCGCCTTCATCGACGCCCACAAGAACGACCGAACCGACGGGCTCAAGTGGGGAATCGAGCCGATCTGCAAGGTGCTGCAGTTCGCCCCGTCCACGTACTACGCCGCCCGAGACCGGGCTCCGTCGAAGAGGGACCTGCGTGACGCCGAGCTGATCCCCGAGATCCGCCGGGTGTCGGTGGAGAACTTCGGCGTCTACGGCCAGGAGAAGCTGTGGCGCCAGCTGAATCGGGAGGGCATCGACGTCGGCCGGGACCAGGTGGCCCGTCTCATGCGCCAGCTGGGCCTGGTGGGGACGAGAAGGGGAAAGACCTGCCGCACCACCACCGCAGACACGGCGTCGACGCGACCGGCCGACCTCGTCGATCGCCACTTCGCCGCCGAGGCGCCCAACCAGCTGTGGGTGGCCGATCTCACCTACGTGTGGACGAGAGCGGGGTTCTGCTACGTGGCGTTCGTCACCGACGTCTTCTCCCGCATGATCGTGGGCTGGAAGGTCTCCACCTCCCTGCGGGCCGATCTGGCCCTCGACGCCCTGGAGATGGGCATCTGGCGCCGGCGGGGCGACGTCACCGGACTCGTGCATCATTCCGACAGGGGCGTGCAATATCTCGCCATTCGGTACACCGAGCGCCTGGCCGAGGCCGGGGCCGTGTCCTCGGTGGGATCCAAGGGAGACTCCTACGACAACGCCCTGGCCGAGACCGTGAACGGTCTGTACAAGACCGAGATCATCTATCGCTACGGCCCCTGGAGCGGAGTTAACGATGTCGAACTCCACACCGCTCGGTGGGTGGAGTGGTGGAACGCACGGCGCCTGCACTCCGCCTGCAACATGGTCCCGCCGGCGGAGTTCGAGGACGCGTACTACCGTCAGCAGGAGGAGGCCGACCCGGCCGCGTGAATCAAAGAGCGTGAGTCTCCATCAGACCCAGGGCAATTCACCATGGGACCACGTTCGCGATGGGCAGGCTGGGATGAGGGGTAACCGGTACCCCCTGACTGACTACCGGATGCCCTGGCTCGGTCGCCATTCCTACTCTCAGGCCAGTCGGTACTGGCATCTCGATCGGGCTCCATAATCCCGGAGGCCTGAGCATTATGCGCCCTTCGGTCACGTCGCCTGACCTCGGCGAGGTCCTTGACTCAGACCATCATGCTGAGGTCGGTGCGATTAACGCGACCCAGCAGCCAACCTTTCCTGTGCGCGACCTGCCTGGCCCACCGCTATAGCCATAGCTTTTCGTTGCCGCCGGGTGCTCGGTTCTTCCGGCGTCGTCCCGGACCCAGATCGGCGAGCTGCCGCAATATTCGGCGCGGCACATCGACGAGGATCAGCAACAGGAGCCCGAACAGCATCACAGCGGCACCGACGACGGTCATTGTCTTGAGTCCCGGTCCCGAACCGGTGAATGCCAGGGAGCTGGAAGAAGCGGTGACCACCCTGCTTGTCGTGGTCGGAGCAACGGTCGTAACTACAGCAACAGCCGTCGTGGTTGTGGTCGGCGCACTAGTTGTCGTGGTAGAGGTCATCGGAGTCGTCGTAGTGGTTGCCGGAGTCGTGGTGGTGGGCGCCTCGGTGTAGGTGAACTGGTCAGCGCTTGAGGTCGCCGAGGTGCCCGCCGCGGTCGTGACGGTGACGTCGACCTCTCCTGCGGAACCGGCTGGAGAGGTGGCGCTGATCGAGGTGTCGCTAAACACCAAGAAGTCCGTGACGGCCACGGAGCCGAACATGACCGAGGTGGCCTCCGTGAACCCGGACCCGGTGATGGACACAAGTGTGCCTCCGTCGGTGGACCCGGACGTGGGACTGACACCGGTGACCGTGGGCAGGGCCGCAAGACTCGTGGTCGTCGTGGTGGGTGCCACTGTCGTGGTGGGTGCCACTGTCGTGGTGGGTGCAGGCACGGTCGTGGTCGTGGGCGGCCCGCCCCCGGCCACTGCGATCACTGGGGCGATGGGGCTGCCCGAGGGTGCCGAGGTGACGATGCCGGTGGCCACCGAGTTGTTGGGGTAGGCGCTGCAGGTGAGCGTCAGGTTCGAGCCCGACACGTCCAGGGTGAGGCTGGCCGCCGAGTCCTCCTGGATGGTGATGGCCGTGCTGGTGGCGGTGAACGGTCCCACCGTCTGGGCCGTCCCGGGCAGGCTGAGGGGCACCCCGGAGCTCGGCACCGGCGAGGGGATGGGCAAGCTGATGCTGAGCGGGCCCACGGAGATGTTGGCGGGAGCGGCCCCGCTGGCGTCCACCTGGGCCGTGGCGGATCCGGAGATGGAGGAGTTCCCCAGAGCGGCGGCGGCGCTCACGATCGACGACGGCAGGTTCACGGTGGTCTGGTAGCCGGTCACCGAGAAGCTCTGGCCCACGCTGGGGGCGGCTGGTGACAGCATGGCCGTCGTGGTGGCGTCGTTGAGGGCAATGTTGCCGACCGGGGTCCCGGGGCAATACAGCTCATAGGCACCGGTGAGAGTGGTGGGGGTGCCCGGTGTCGAGGTCGTGGTCGTTCCGCCTGAAGGAGTGGTCGTGGTACTCGATCCCGCAATAGCGGTCGCGATCACCGGCGATGCCTCGGCCGCCGAAGGCGCCGTGGAGGTGATGCCCGTCGGCTCAGAGTTATTGGGATACGGCGAGCAGGTGAGATTCAGCGTGCTCCCAGACACGACCAGTCCCAGCGAGATGGCCGGGTCGACCGTGAGGCTGATCGGACCGCCCGATGCCGTGAAAGGCCCCACGGTTCCCGGCGTCGAGGGGAGGACCAGCGACAGGCCGGTAGTCGGCACCGGGCTCGGGATCGGAGCGTCGATGGTGATGGGAGGAGCGGCGACCGACGCAGGAGTGGCGCCGGTGGCGTCGACCTTGAGATTGGCGGTGCCGCTGATGGAGGAGTTCCCTAAGGCGGCGGCGGCCGACACGATGGCACTCGGCAAGGACACCGTCGACTGGTAGTTGGTCAGGTTAAAGGTCTGTCCGGCGGTCGGGGACGAAGGTGCGATGGTCCCGGTGGTGACGACATCGTTGAGCGCGATGTTGCCCACCGGGGTACCGGGGCAATACAGCTCGTAGGGTGTGGAATCCGCAAAGGCAGGCGCCCCCGAATCCTGGGCCAGAGATGCAATCACCATGGCAAAGCCGAGCGAGAGGGCGGCGAATCCTGCCAGCGCGAGTCGTACGGGTAGGGCTTGGGAGCGTCGCATTGTCACTCACTTCCAACTTGGCACACAGAACCGGTTCGACAGCTGACGCCCCCAGCGCCCCAGGATTAGTCATCGTTGCGAGCACCGCCTCACCAATAATGACGAAATTCCCCCGTGACCTCAGCACTGGCAACCACTTTTCCGATTACTGAAACCAGGTGACGAATCCGGGAGTGCTGAGTTCCGCGAGATCCGGCCGGGGGCGATCGGACTGACGTCCGACCGGAATCGCTCACTCCGAGACGCTCTCCAGCGCCAGGCGAGCTGGAGCGGCACTGATCGCCCAGGCCGCTTCAATACACGAGTCGACCGGTATCGTCTACCCTATTGTTCGTTGCCTGCACCGATGCGCCGGGACCCAGTCGCCCCGAAAGGGCCCAGTGTCCCCACCGTCGGACCGGTCGGGATCACCCGGACCCGGATGTACCTCCGGCGGTGCCGTCGACAGCCTCGCTCCGGCTGCGATTCAACCGGAGCGTCCGAAGCTCCTACGTCTGTCAAGGGTCGTTTGGGCTCGGTGGCATAGACAGCGGGCAAACCAATCATGAGCCACTCGACGAGCGAGGGCAGGCTCTTACAAAGCCAAGCGTCGGTGCTCCGAGCAGTGGTTCCGAGCGGCGGACCGGCAGATCGGACGCAGGCCAGTCCGTGCGGACGGCGGGGATCACTGGAGCCAGATCCGCCGCTCGGAGATCTAGGCGCGGGGAAGGTACTTGAAGACTTCCCGGGCGACGTAACGCTTCAGGACCCGAATGACCTCGCGCTTGGAGCGGCCTTCCTTCGTCCGCCGCTCCATGTCACTCGCGGGTGCGTAGGTCGAAGGAAAGGCGGGTCATGACGATGCGCCACAGGGCTTGGTTGGCGTTGCGATCCCCGCCGCGATCGAGGCGGTGACGCGTGACCTTGCCCGAGGAGGCCTCGATGGGGGCCACGCCACAGAGATGGGCCCAAGCGGCTTCTGAGCGCAGGCGTTCGGGGTTGTAGCCGGCGGCGACGAGCAGGGCGGCGGCGGTGTCGACGCCCACGCCGAAGAGCTCGAGCATGTCGGCGCGTAGGTCGTCACCAGATCCGCGAGCAGGCTGTCGGTGCCGGCGATCTCGTCCTCGAGGGAGAGCACCCGCCTCCCCAAGGCGGCGAGCGACACCTTGGTGGCGTAGACGACGGGGTCGCCCACCGCTCGGGGCCGCATGGCGGCCGTCTCGGCCACAAGGTCGGTGATCGATAGGCCCTTCAGGCGGGATCGGAGCTGGTCGGGCCCGGTGTAGGTGAGTTGGCGCATCTGGTTGACGGCGCGCAGTCGCCCTTCGCGAGCCGAGCGCTTGGCCACGAGCAGCGCCCGGATGGCCTCGACGTTGCCGTCTTTGGTCTTGGGTGCCCCGGTGCATCGACCGGGAGGAGATCTCCCGTGGGCTCGCCACCGGGCTGTCGCTGCGTCAGGTGGCGGCGGGCCTGGGACGGGCTGCATCGACAGTGTCCCGGGAGGTGGCCGCCAACGGCGGCCGGCATCGCTACCGGGCGTGCGAGGCCGAAGCGTCCGCCCGCCGGCGGGCTCGACGACCGAGACCGGCCAAGTTGGCCAAGTGCCCGAGGCTGCGCCGTGTCGTCCAGGGCAAACTGGAGAAACGCTGGTCGCCCCAGCAGATCGCCGACTGGTTGCCCGAAGCGTTCCCCCACGACCCGGAGATGCGGGTGAGCCACGAGACCATCTACATGTCGCTGTTCGTCCAAGGTCGAGGAGCCCTGCGCCAGGAGCTCTTTCGCTGCCTGCGCCAGGGCCGGGCCATGCGCCGCCCCCAGGGAAAGCGCCAAGCGACGGGCCAGGGCAAGATCCGCGACATGGTCATGATCTCGGATCGTCCCGCTGAGATCGAGGACCGGGCTGTGCCCGGCCACTGGGAAGGCGATCTCATCATGGGCACGGGCCAGCGGGCCATCGGCACACTGGTCGAGCGCTCCACCCGCTACGTCATGCTCATGCGCCTCCCCGATGGGCACGGGGGCGAGGCTGTCCGCAAGGCGCTGGCCAAGACCATCGTCAAGCTCCCCACCGAGCTCCGGCGCTCGATCACCTGGGACCAAGGACAAGAGATGAACGAGCACGCTCGCTTCACCGTCGACACCGGCGTGCAGATCTACTTCTGCGATCCCAAGAGTCCGTGGCAACGCGGTTCCAATGAGAACACCAATGGGCTGTTGCGCCAGTACTTCCCCAGGGGCACCGAGCTCTCCGGCCACTCCCAGGCACACCTCAACGCCGTGGCACGAGAGCTCAACGGACGTCCTCGACGGACCCTCGGGGGTATGTCACCATCTCAAGCGTTCGCCGGGGCTGTTGCGTCGATTGGTTGAGCCCGCAACGAGTACAGGGTGGGTTGCGACCGCTCCGCCCTCGTTGTGGTCTACGGCTGTCTTAATGACGAGCCGGTCGGCGACGACTCTCGGCGAGCAGCTCGGACTAGTGCCCCTCGTGCCAACAGGTAGGTCGTCCCGACGGCAATAGCCGCTGCTCCTACGAGGGCGGTCCACTCGACAATCGGTCTCGACATCAACACCCAGACAACAAGCCCACCGCCTGCGATGAGCGAGGCCCAGGCAGTGGTTTGTGGCGCGACGTAAACCCTCCGACTCGGCTGTCGGAAATCAGTCCCAAAGACCCGTGTTGCCACATCAGACGTATCGGCCTCCGGACCCAACCGCTAAAGGTGCAGGCGGGATCGCACCGAATACAGGATGCCGTCAGACCCCCATGTCAAGGGGTCGGACCCCATCCGACTCCGGCACTTACCCCGGGGGAGCGAAGAACTCGAGAGCGATGTTGTCTGGGTCACGGAACGACAAGCCGGATCCATAAGGCGCATCGACGATTCCGCCGTTAGCGACACCAAGCTTGTTCAGGTGGCGCTCCCACTCTTCGATCTCAGACCGGTTGGCGCAGGCGAAGGCCAAATGGTCCAAGCCGGGGCGACGCTCGTCGAACGGCTCCTTGCTCTTGAGGTCAGGGAACTGGTGGATGCCGACGAGCGTCCCTCCCATGAGCCAGACGACGTGGTGAAAAGGACCGGTATCCTCATCGATCACCGGATCGGAGCCGAACAACTGCTGGTACCAGGGGCGGCTGCGCCCGAGGTCGCTCACTGTTAGAGCGACGTGTGTGATCGCAGGAAACTCTGGCATCGCTGGCCTCCTGTTATGAGATGTGCCGGGAGGTTAGCCGGGTTGCCTTCCCGAGGCGTACCGAGGCGCTCTCTCCACCCCGAAGGTGTCGTTCTGGGCCGCGAATACTGCTCGGGTCGTCCTCGGACCGGAATGCGCGACTCCGGCAGCGAGCCAGCCCGGTCCAGATGGACATACCCGCGCACGGGATCCCGAATACCGGGCGCCCTGCAACCCTCGCCGCTCCCACCCAGACCCCGATCGCAACCCAGGCACTTTCCGAAATGCGACTACTCACGCGTGACTACGGGCACGCCCTCACTCCGTTACGAAATCGTGATCCAGAGCACCCTCGTTGCCGAGTTCTGCGTGGAGGGATGACCCTTGGTCTTCTTCGTTTTGGTGTCCAAAATCTTTACGATGACTGCATAGGTCCCTTGGTCGTTCTTGTTGGGCTTACCCGAGATGACTCCCGTCGCTGCTTTGAGATGCAGACCCTTGGGCAGGCTGCCCTTTGCGACCGACCACTTATAGGGGGGATTCCCACCGATGGCAGCCAGGGTGGCCGAGTACGACATCTTGACCTTTCCCATGGGGAGGGACGCTGTCGTGATACCCAGCGTGACGACCCCAAAGACTGTCCCGGTCAGTTGCGCCAGGCTGGGAGAGGTCGAGTTGTCGAGTTTCACCGTGAGGCAGAACGGAGGTCCTGCCGTGAGGGTCGGGCCTGGATCACCGACTACGGGAACCCACCCTCCGGCTCCCGAGTTCACCGCCGGGTTCCACCATTCAAGAGTCGTTCCTCCGAACAGGTTGCAGTCGTTGACCGTGACGCTGGTAAAGGAGTTGGCCGGAGAGAGCACTTCGTCGAAGTACCCCCCAGCAGCGGTGAAACTTGGGGCTCCCACCGGATCAGAGACGTACTGGGTCTCGGTGACCGAGTCGGTTCCGTCGGTGCCCCCTGTGGCTGTGGCAGTCACGCCTCCAGAGCTGGTGGTTGCGGTCCCGCCCGACGACACGCTGCTGGCGGCCGTAGCGTGGGCGACGGCTTGCTTGTAGATGGAATCGCCCGAATAGTTGGCGGTGATCGCGTAGGGGCTTGAGGAGGCTTGCTCGGTAATAGGGCAGTCACCGCTCCCTGCAGTGAGGGGACTGATCGTGCAGATCCCTCCCTTGCCGTCTGACACCGTGACCGTACCCGTCGGAGTCGGCCCTGTTCCCCGCACGCTGACGCTGTATGTGACCGGAGAGGGTGTGGCTGGGAGCGGAGACGGGGTGATTGTGAGCAGCGGCGTCAGCCTCGCCGCCGGGGCGGTCGTGATGGATAGCGATGTACTGGCGCTCTGGGGCGTCGGGGTCATTGCATCCGTCGCTGTCACCGTAAACGACGAGGTACTCGCCGAGTTCGGGCTCCCGGAGATCACTCCGGTGCTGGCATTGAGGGTGAGTCCCCCGGGGAGGCTTCCGCTTGAGATCGACCACGAGTACGGGCCGGTGCCTCCAGCAGCGGCGAGCGTGGTCGAGTATGCCTCGCCCACCGTCGCACCCGGGAGCGATGTCGTCGTGATCGACAAGGGACTAACCGCACCGCTGTAGGTCAAGGCGTTTCCTTCTTGGTCCACGACCATGCAGAAGCTCACCGATGGACACGACACCGACAAAATGTGGTTCCCGCCGGAGTCGATGTCGAGTGGGCTGGACCACGAGCTGCCGTCGTAGGTGAAGGCATTTCCATCAGGATCACCCACGGCAACGCAGAAGGTGGCGGTGGCACAGGACACCGAGACGAATCCACCCCCTTCGGGAACAGGATCGATGTTGGCGGGGGTGGTCCAGCCGGTGCCGTTGTAGGTGAGGGCGTCGCCGTCGTAGTCGACAGCCGCGCAGAACGTGGCCGATGTGCAGGAGATGGCCGAAAGATTCGTCGCATCGCCACCAGCTCCAATGGGGTCGATCAGCGTTGGCGCAGACCAGCTGGTGCCGTTGAAGCTGATGGCATTGCCATCGTTGTCGACCGCCATACAGAAGCTCGAGGCGGGACACGACACCGCGTTGAGACCGCCGCCATTTGTGTCATGGACCACGGTCGTGGGCGAAGACCAGGTCCCATCGACGTAGGTGAGAGCGTCTCCAGAGCCTCCGATGGCCACGCACAAGCTCGCCGATGCGCAGGACACGGCATCTAGACCGTTGGGATCGACTTCGGTAGGGACAGACCAGCTGATGCCGTCGTAGATGAGTGCGTTCCCATTGCCGTCGATGGCCACGCAGAAGGTCGCGGAAGCACAGGACACCGATTCGAGTGCAGACGGATAGGCCTGATCGACCCCAATCGGGACAGACCAACTTGTGCCGTTGTAGGTGAGGGCGTTGCCCATCTGGGAGGCGCCGTCGACGGCGGCGCAGAACGTGGTCGTCGGGCAAGACACCGAAACGAGCTGGGACCCGGCCTTGTCGATGATGGTGGGAGCAGACCAGGTAGTGCCGTTGTACGCCAGAACACTTCCGTCCCACACATCAATGGCCATGCAGAAGCTCGTCGTCGGGCACGATATCCCGCCGAGGCCGTCGTAGGAGGGAACGAGACCGGTGGCGGTGGACCAGCTGGTGCCGTCATAGGTCAAGGCGTTCTCGTCGGAGTCGATAGCGGCGCAGAAGTTCGCCGATGCGCAGGACATTGAACTGATTGCCCCGTCGGTATCGACCGTAATGGGAGCCGACCAAGAAGTGCCGTCGTAGGTGACGACCTCGCTAGCACCGTCGACGGCTACGCAGAAGGTGGCTGACGCGCACGACACCGGGCCCAGGCGCCCTTCGGGATCAACGGTGGTAGGGGCAGACCAGCTACCGTCGTAGGTGAGAGCGCTCCCATTGCTATCGACGGCAACGCAGAAGCTTGCCGAGGCGCAGGACAGCCAGGAGAGCCCTGCATCGGGGTCTACAAGGGCAGGGGCCGACCAGCTGGTGCCGTCGTAGGTCAGGGCATTGCCGTTGAGGTCAACTGCGACGCAGAAACTCGTCGTTGGACACGAAAGGGCAGAGAGAAACCCGTCGGGATCGATTTGAGTGGGAGTCGACCAGCTGGTGCCGTTGTAGATGAGAGCATTTCCCTGGAAATCAAGGACGGCGCAAAAGGTCGCCGTGGGACACGACAGCAAGCCCAAGTTATTGGATCCGTCAATCTTGGTGGGAGTCGACCAGCTGGTGCCGTTGTAGGTGAGTGCGTTCCCATTGCCGTCGATGGCCACACAGAAGGTCGCCGAGGCACAGGACACCGCCTCCATGTTCTGGCCGCTGGTGAGGTCGATGGGGGCAGGAGCAGACCAGTTGGGTTGTCCGGAAGCAACCGAGCCCGTTGACGTGGTCACCACGCCGACACCGGCCGTGATCGTGATGACAAGCATTGCCCGGATACGAACCCTCTTGGGAGAGCGGTGGGGTCCTCTTCCGACTGCGACCGTGCGATCCGGAGACCGTTGGGCGCGCCGAATGCAGAGTCGGGACACGATCCATTGTCGTCTCATCACGCTGCCCCTCTTCTCGTTGCCCGGTGTTAGCTGGATCTCGACGGTCCTTCGACCTATGTCAGATCGACTAACTAACCGACCATCAACCACTCAGTGTTAGTTGGATTGTCCCCGTCGCGATCTGGGGAGGGGTGGCCCTTGGTCTTGTTTGTCGTAGCTTGCACTTTGAAGGTGTAGATGCCGGGTACGGCTACCACGACTCCTAGAGCGCCAACCACGGGCGCGACCAAGAAGTGCGTCGAAGTGTCCGAACTATCGCCGACGGTTCGTTGCTGATGAGCTGGACCGGTTCTGCGTCGGACTAGGGAGCAGGGTGGTGTCTTACGGACCTCGTGCCGGAAGTGCGACAGTTCGCCACATCCACTCGCGCACAGCCCGAGCGCGTTGAGCGAAGTGACACAAGAAGAATCCCCGGGGCGCGTCTGTGCTCCCGCCGTGTTCAGCCTCAACCTCGACGTCGATATCGGCCTCGGTAGGGGCCGCAGTCTGCAGCGCGATCTGGGGGAGGTTGTCGGTATTGGGGTTCCCGTCAGCGTCCCAGGCCACGGCCACCAGCAACCCGCCGATGACGAGAATCACCCACCATCCGGTGAGCCATCGGTACCGGTTCTTGTGTTGAGAAGTAACGGCCATGACGACCTCAGGGTCGTGTGGTTGCCCGCCAACCGGTCGAAGCCTTGCCTACTTGTTTTTGCTTGTCAATCGATTCGGGAACTGGACACGCGCGCCGTCCTATGACTTCATCAATATTGACAATCCACTCACAATGCAAGATTTGCG
This sequence comes from uncultured Acidimicrobiales bacterium, assembly GCA_963810195.1. Taxonomy (GTDB): domain Bacteria; phylum Actinomycetota; class Acidimicrobiia; order Acidimicrobiales; family UBA8190; genus Chersky-840. The sequence continues at coordinate 432,868 of CAWEMO010000005.1, forward strand.
ATTCACAGCTCCGTGGCGCCTTTCTATCGCCGCCGCAACTCTTAGGTTCCTCGACGAGCGCAGGGGCGACGGGATTTGCAAGCCGCCGGGGACCATCCGGGATTCCCTGTGGCCTCAGCCGGTCATCGCAACAGCCCCGTTGAACGCCTCAGATGGTGACATCCAGCCAAGTGTTTGTCGAGGCCGTCCATTGAGCGATCGAGCGATGGCGTTGAGCTGCGACTGCGTCACCGTCGACATGTCGGTGTTCTTAGGCAGGTACTGACGAAGCAGACCGTTCGTGTTCTCATTGCTGCCGCGTTGCCAAGGGGACTTCGGATCGCAGAAGTAGACCTGGATGCTGGTGTCGATGGTGAACTTGGCGTGCTCGGCCATCTCCTTGCCCTGGTCCCAGGTGAGCGACCGACGAAGCTCGGTGGGGAGCGAGCGGATCTTCTTGGCCATGGCCGTGCGCACCGCCTCGGCACTGTGGCCGTTGGGGAGGGCGAAGAGCATTACATAGCGCGTCGAGCGCTCCACCAGGGTGCCGACGGTGGTCAAGCGCCGGCCAAAGATGAGATCGCCCTCCCAGTGCCCGGGCACGGCCCGGTCCTTGGCCTCGGCGGGACGCTCGGAGATCATGACCATGTTCGTGATCTGGCCTTGGCCGAACCCGCCCTTGGTGCGACCCTTGGGCCGGCGCAGCGCCCGCCCCGTCCGCAGGCATTGGTGCAGCTCCTGGCGCAAAGCGCCTCGACCCTGGACGAACAACGACATGTAGATGGTCTCGTGGCTCACCTGCATCTCCGGGTCGTGTCGATACTCGAGAGCCAACCACGCCGAGATCTGCTGCGGCGACCAGTAGTTCTCGAGGCCGGCTTCGACCACCCGACGCAAACGGGGACAGCCGGCCAGCTTGGGCACCTTGGGCCGCCGGGCCCGGCGCCGGGCGGAGCGGTCAGCCTGAAGGGCCCGGTAGCTCGCCCGGCCGCCGTTCGTGTTCACCTCTCGACACACCGTCGACGGTGCCCGGCCCATCCCCGCGGCGATGGCACGCAGCGAAAGGCCGCCGGCCAGGCCCCTCGAGATCTCCTCACATTCGGCCAGCGTGAGACGCAGGTCCGAGCTCCCCGGCGGCCGAGGTCGGCGGCCAGCGTTGTCCACCAGGAACGTCCGAATCGAGCCGTGAGCTCGACCGAGACGACGACCGATCACTCGGAATGACTCGCCCCGTTCGATCGAGTCCCAGATCTCCGCTCTCTCAGCCTCGGAAAACGGCCTCCACGTCATCACCGCACCTCCCAGCTCGCGTCATAGCATCAGCCAATCAGCGAGGGTGTTGCGTTGATCCCTTGAGGCCACACCCGTTCTGTGCGCCCCGGCAGGCCTGAACGACCATCCTTAGGCCGCTCGGGAACGCCGTAGTCGGATGCAGGGCCACTGCCCCGAAGCGTCAGATCGCTCACCTCTGCCGAGGCTCCCGGGACCTGGATCCCTGGCGGTAACGTTCCGAGCCGCGGATAGAGGTCGGTCTCGTCTGGGCGCATGACACCACTGATCGGCTGACTTCCTCGGGGCCGCAATCGATTCTGACGCGACCGGAGCCCCGAATATGCGCCCCCAGGCGATCCATAGCGGTCGCTCGGCGCTTGCTTGTGGCCGACGCCTGACAGCTGTGAAGCCAAAGTCTCCAGTCAACGCCTGCTCACCTCGCGCCTGTTAGCTCTAGTAGCGTTTCGGCGTGGCCGCAGGAGGAGTGAAGCCGCGGTTACGCCAGCGTGCTCGGCCAGCCGATGGTCCTTTGGCGCCCGTCGCCCGGGGTCCGCAGAGCGGGAAGCATCTCCGTGCGCCTGCGGCCAAGCGCAGGCGCCGACGCCGACGCCTCCTGATCGCGGCGCCCTTCCTCGTTCTGCTGTCGTGGATGATCGTTTCGTATACGACCTGGATGCTGCAGCCCACGAGCCTGTCGTGGAACGTGGACAGCGTCGAGTGGGTGAGACACAAGGTACCGCTCGGCAACTGGCTGGCCGACAACGTCGAGCAGGTCTACTACAGCCGGCAAGCGGCGAAGAAGGGCGGGCCACAGCTAAAGAGCCTGCCGGCGGTCGGGATGAAGGTGCCGCCGACTACACAGGCCGCTGCCTGGCCGCCACCGATCCAGCCGGTCTTCGCGCACCCTCTGCCCGGCGAAGGCGTTTGGAATCCCACCGGCCCGCTGGTTGACGGTGGCCCACCCGTGCTGGTGACGACCTTTCGACCTGAGGCCGACTATCCGTCGATCGTCGCCTACGTCGCTTGGTTCGACCATACGCGCACCGCGATCGGGTATTACCCGGGCCGCTATGAGCCGCCGAACGCGGCCGTACGTGGGCCGATGATGGTCCCCTACGACCAGCGCTGGCGGCTGCTTGCGACCTTCAACGGCGGCTTCACCTACACGGACGGCAATAACGGCTCGACCGACAATGGTCTGACGAACGAGCCGCTGAAGGACGGTAACGCCACGCTCGTTGGCTATCGCGACGGTAGCGTCGACATCGTGAACTGGAGCGGCGGTCCGAATGCGGGGCCGGACGTGGCGTGGGCCCGCCAGAGCCTGGCTCCGATCGTCTGGAACGGGCGACTAAACCCCGCGTTGGACGAAAACCCGGACAGTCCGCAGTGGGGGTACACGCTCGGCGGCCGGACCCGCGTCTGGCGTACCGGCGTTGGCATCGACGCTCGCAGCAACCTCATCTACGTCGCTGCCGACGGTCAGACGGTGATCACCCTCGCGCAGATCCTCCAGCACGTCGGCGCGGTGCGGGCGATGGAGTTCGACATCAACCCTGAGTGGCATACGCTCATTACGTACACTCACGACCCCGGTCTCAGCCCGATGATGGTGGGACCCAACCCGATGCAGTCGGCCAACCGCTACCTCGTCCCCGACGACCGTGACTTCTTTGCGGTCTACCTGCCCCAGCCCGGTCCGGTGACCGTCCCCTTCGGATAGAGATCCTGCAGCCTTCGGCGAAGAAGTCGCCGGTGGAGCCGGGTCGAGGCCGCGGCGTCCTATGCCTCCGTCAGGCAATTCCGCTCGGGATCGCGCCGAGCCGTGATCATGGGCGGATTAGCGCCGGATCGGGGTGAGCAGGAGCGGCGTCGTACCGCCCGGACCAGATGGATACACGACCCACACGGGATCCCCGAATCTCCTCTATCTGAGCCCGTCATTGAGCCTGACCTCGACCGGGATCGGCACTCAGTTGGATACAGCATTCAACCGGGATCACTAAGTACCGCCTCGTCCTAACTTCCACGACACAGAACGGCCAAAACTCCCAGCGAAAAGGCGTGACTCTACGTGACCGAGAGCGTGAACGCCTGGGTCACGACTATTTTGCCCTTTCCCTTCCCGAATGTGGCCGTGAAGGTCAAAGGATGGATGCCGACGGCCGACTTGTGCTTGGTCGAGGTGGGAACGCCGCCGAGGATATCGGTCGATCCATTGAAGGTGACACCTTTCGGCAGCGTGCCTTTCTCGGTGATCTTGGGCGTCGGTGATCCAGCTGTCTTGACTGGGAAGGAAAGCTGTGAGCCGACGGGCACACTGGTACTGGCGGCACTGGTGAAGCAGCGAGTCTCCGAGCCACTGCAGATCGTGACAGGGAAGCTGTCCCGAACCTGCGGGGCGGCGCTGTAGTCGGCATCCCCGGCCTGGTTGGCGTCAACCACACAGGTGCCCACGCCGGTGTAACTCAAGTGGGTGCCATTTGTGTCCTGTACCGAGCAGACCCCTGAACCGCTTGTCCTGTCAATGCTGAAGACAACCGGGTTGTGGGAGCCGCCGCCATTTGCCGACAAAGTGGTATTGCCGCCGAACGTCCCAGATGTGGGTATAGATGGCCAAGAAATGGTCTGGGTGGCTGGAGCCACGGCGAAAGACTGTTGGACCTCTGTGGCTGCTGAGTAGTTGGAGCCGCCCGCTTGGTTGGCATCAACAATGCACCTACCGGCACCGACGAAGCTGACCGTCTCCCCACCGATCTGACAGACGCTGGAGGTGGACGAGGTGAAGGTCACCGGGTTCCCAGAACCACCACCCGCGGCAGAGACGATGTACGTCGGACCCTCGAAGACGGCACCCGAAGGGGGAGTCGAGGTGAAAGCGATGGTCTGGGGTGTCCCGACTGGTGGCAAGACCACCGTGAAACTCTGCTTCGCTGTGGCGCTTGCGTAAATGTCGTTACCTGCCTGAACGGCGACGATCTGACAGGTGCCCACGGCGTGGAAGACCAGGACCGATCCAGACATATAGCAAACGGGGATTGTCGTGCCGTCAAAGAAGCCATAGGTAGTGAAAGTGACGGGCAGCCCAGAGTTGGCCGTTGCCGCCGGTGTATACGTTTGTCCTCCCACGACTCCGTACTGCGGGGCGATCGAACTGAAAGCAACCGCCTGAGGTTCCCCGCCTACCTCGAAGCTCTGAAATGCATATGCAGGTCCGTAGGTCGCATCGCCAGGTGTATTGGCATAGATGAGACACTCACCGGTCGCGGTGAAGGAGACAACCGTCCCGCTTAACGAACAGAATGTGGCACTGCCCGAATCAATGGAGAACGTAACCGGATCGCCGGACGATGCGGTTGCCGCCACCGAATACGTCGTTCCGACAGTTGGCTGTGTAGGCGTCGAGGTAAACGATACCGACTGCGCGGCCTTCACCGTGAAACTCTGTTCGGCTTGGGCCGGCGTCCAGTCTGCGTTTCCGTAGTTCACAGCAAGAATCGTGCATGTGCCGGCAGCGGTGAAACTCAATGCCCAGCCTGCCAAGTTCTCGAACGCAGAACACACTGATTCGGTGTCATAGACCGAAACGTTGTAATCAAGTCCCGCGTTGCTCTGGGCGGTGACCTGATAGAAGGGTCCCCCCACGTATGGATTATCGGGTGTCGATGTGATGACGAGGGTCTGCGTAGCCTGAGTAGCGGATGGGCTATCTGTAAGGGACACCGTTGCCGGTCCCGATGTGTTCCCATCCGAGTCGGTCAGTGTGAAAGTGAAGCTATCTGAGCCCAGGTATCCCAGATCTGGCGTATACGCGAACGAGCCATTGGAGTCAACTGTCACCGAACCATGAGCAGGCGGGGTATCGAGCGAGGCCGAGCAGCATGACACGGACTGGTTCGGATCAGAATCGGTTGCGCCCGCTTGAAGGGTGCCTGCGGGTTTGGCAAACGGCGTGTCAAAAGTGAATGTGAAGGGACCCTCGTTCTGCGCTACGACCGTCCCAGTATCGGCGCTAGCAGGTATCGCCAGGTCGAACCCCACCCCGGCCACTACCAATCCGAGACTTAGCATCCCCACCACTACAGGGTGCCGATATAGCGCCGCCCGCCAAGGTCCCCGCATCGCCTTCACCCCTGAGGTCGCCGCTAATGCCGAGCCCCCGCAGGGTTCGTTCTAGCAGACCGGAGCGGGCGCGTGCGTCCTCAATATTGCGTAGTGGCTCATTGAACGGGGATCAAGCGTCCTCTGACGGCACTCGAGCTTGGTATCGCCTATCCCTGCCCGCTCGGTAACGTCGTACCACTGCCCGCCCGCAAATTCGGTTCCTGTGCGCCCTACCAGGGCCAGGGTCCCGACCGACGGGCCGGTCGAGATCACCCGGATTGGGGCGACCAAGTCGAGTCCGATGGTACGGGATCCGACTACCGGTCGACTACCGGTCGCCTTACCACCCTCGCCTCTGCCAGTCAGACCCCGGTCGAGATCGGCTGCACATACCGGATGCGCCAGGATGGAGCCGGTGCCCGGGGACTCTGAAGCCCAAGGAAGTCGACGACCTGGAAGCCCACGAGATCGCAGCGCAACGGGTGGTCGACCTCCGAACCGAGTCCTACGAGCGTCTCGTCGCCAGCTACCTCGACCGATCTGTCCATGACGAAATCGTCGGAGCGACAGGGACCACGTTCGACGTTGAAGTTCAGGCGTTCTGGGAAGACTCACGACGTCCAAAGAACTTGCTGGTCCGTGTGACCGTTGATTGGCCGCAAAGAGGGCTTCGCTGGCTCGCCATTGAGGACTTTCTTGTTGCCTCTGATGGGAGCATCGTGGGCGAGCACGAACCAGAGTGGTTTCGGGCGCTCGACAACGTACGTCACCCCGTGTGGTATGTCCTCTACTTAGGAGTCGCCATCTTACTGGCCGACTGGCTGGTGCACCGGATTTTTCGGGCTGAGATTGGGAGCCGGAGTGCGGCTGGGAGTCTCCTCATTGGACTTGGGGTAGCGGGTGCGTTCGCCATCCTGTTTGGAGTTCGCCGTTGGTGGGTCCGGCGGCGACGGCTGGCGAGCACCAATGACGCAACGCCACCAAAGAAGGATGGCCCAGGGACCAGCGGCGTCTAAGAGCACCACCCTGTGCTGCCGGGACCAGGGCGCCCGTCGGAGTCGCCACGGCGCACGGGATCCCGAATACCGGGTGCCTCCACTACGGAGGCGTTAGCCCTTGAGTTGCCCAGCCTTTCGATCTGCCCGGCAACCAGCCAAGCCACCAGAAGCCCAACGGGGACAATGAGCGTGAACCCCAAACTGAGTCCAACTGCATTCCAGTCAACCGGTGGCCCGGAAACCAGCCACGTCAAGAGCAATCCGGCAAGTAGCCAAATGCTTGCAAAGATGCCCACGGCAATGCCGGCGACGGTGGCGAAGACCCTCTGACCCCCAGAAAGTTCCTCCGTCTGCGACATCCCCTACAGCCTAAGCTCCGGGCTTGCCTTTAGCCCCTGGGCGTGTTGTCGGAAGCCCCGGTATCCCCGAGTACCGGATGCCCCAAGCCACGTCGGCTCGGGCTAAGACCCCGCCCGGGACCAGCACTTCCCGGTCACTCCGGTAACGCCTGGATGAGTCGTTCGGCTTCATTCAGCTTAGGCCCCCTCGCCCCGAAAGAACCAATGAACACCGAACCTGTCGGCGAGGTGTCCGTAGGTACCGAACGGCATGTCGTGCAATTCATCGAGCAGGTCTGGATCTGCACCCACCGACAGCTTGTCAAAGATCTCTTTCAGGTCGCTGAAGGTCCCGCTTGTAAGGTACATGGCGACCGTGTTTCCCTGGTTCGGCCTGCGCGTCACATGCATCCAGTCGGTTGCCGAAAACTCCATGTCGCCCGATTTCAGGTGGGCATAGACCACTTTCTGGTGATGCTCGGGAGGAATGTCTTCTTTCATCGGAGTGTCGCCAAGCATTGTGACGGTCAACTCACCACCCAGGCATGAGTGATAAAAGGTCATGGCGTCGGCGCAGTTGCCGTCGAAGAGCAGGAAGGGTGTGAGGTTCAGCAAAGTCTCTCCTCCTTCTATTCCTGATGGAATCCTGACTGGCCGTCTCGGCTCAGAGCGTTCATGGCATCCTGCCCCAAAATCATTGCACCTACTGCCCCTCCTATATTGCTGGGTACAGGGTGACCCCAAGGGACCATTACGGATGGCCGTGGGGAGCGCAGAACACTAGATATACCGCCCATCCTTGATGCTTCTCATGGCCTGCCACCGGGGCAGGTCGGAGAAGCGGAAGGAAGGGTTCTGTGGCTAAAGCAAATGATCACGGAGCGCGCGGTCGGATTCGTCTGGGCGATCCGGTCCTGGACAGATATCTCGAGTTCGTGGCGTCGCGCGCCCGGCACAACACCGTGGTGGCGACGGCGTCGGACCTGAAGGCGTTCTTCAAGGTCGTCGACAAGACGCCATCGGAGGTCGCGCCGGCTGATGTCCTCACCTTCATCGCCGAGCAGCGCAAGCCCAAGGGCGACGGCACGGTGGTCCGACTCATAGACGGTGAGGCCGGTCTGTCGGCGCGCACCATCAAGCGCCGCCTGTCGTCGCTGTCGGGGCTGTTCGGCTACCTGGTGCTGTGCGGAGAGATGGAGCGCAACCCCGTCCCCCGCAGTCTTGCCACCCGACGGCCGGGGACGAAGGGTCCGGCCCTCATCCGCACACCTCGGACGCTGCCGAGGATCTTGTCGCCCGATGAGGTGCACGCGCTGCTCGCCGCACTGCGCACGCAGCGGGACCGGGCCATGGTCCAGGCCATGCTGTTGGGCGGGCTGCGACGCTGCGAGGTGCTCGGGCTGCGCTTCGAAGATCTGCGCCTGGGCGAGAACCAGGTCTTCGTGGCCAACGGCAAGGGTGGACACCAGCGTCTCGTGCCCATGTCAGCGCGGTTCTTCTCGTCATTGGCGTCCTATTTCGACTCTGAGCGCCCGAGTGCGTCGACGTCGGAGTATGTCTTTGTGGCCCTCAAGGGCGAGCGCCGAGGACACCCCCTCGCCGATGACGGCCTGGAGAAGATCGTGGCCAACGCCAAGGGCCGGGCGGGGCTCTCGCACTGCACCTGTCACGAGCTGCGCCACACCTGTCTCACCCGGTTGCGCGAGGCCGGCATGGCGCTCGAGGCCATCCAGGCCCAGGCCGGGCACCGCTCGCTTGAATCCACCCGTCTCTATCTCCACCTGGCCAACGACTGGCTGGCGGCCGAGTACCTGCGCGCCGCGGCGGTCATCGACACGTCGGCCGCTGAGATCCTCGAGGCGGTGGCACGGTGAGCGCCCTGGCGACGTGGAATCTCGGCGTCCCGGCCTCGGCGGAGCTCGACTGGGCTGACCTCACGCAGCGGGCCCCTGGTCTGGCGGCGACGGCCCAGCGCTATCTGACCCAGATCGGCTTGTCGTTGCGGCCGGGCTCGGTGAGGGTGTCCGACATCTCGCTGCGAATCTTCTGCCGCTACCTCGTCGAGCACCATCCCGCGGTGACGAGCTTCGTTGCCGTGGGCCGGCCCGAGATCGAGGGGTTCAAGGCGGTGCTCATGCACCCGAACGAGCAGGGGCGCCCGCTCGCCGCCAACACCCGGAGGATGCGGTTGGGCTCGGTGCGTCGCTTCTTCGAGCACATCATCGAGTGGGACTGGGACGACGCCCCGCCGCGGTGCCCAGTGTTCAACAGCGACTCGCCCAAGCCCGACGAGCCGCTGCCCAAGGCCCTCGGCGATCCCGATGCGGCTCGCCTGGCCCGGGCCGTGGCCGAGGAATCGGATCTGCTGCGGCGGGTCGTGCTCGAGCTGCTCATGCGCACCGGCATGCGGGTGGGCGAGCTCTGCGCCTTGGAGAGAGACGCCGTGGTGCAACTGGGTGAGAGCTGGTGGCTGCGCATCCCGGTGGGAAAGCTCCACGACGACCGTTACGTGCCGCTTCATCCGGTGCTGGTGGCGCTGCTCGAGGAGTGGCGAGCCACGCATGAAGACACCGGTCTCGGTCTGTTGCTCACCAACGAAGGCCGGCCCCTCAACCGCCACGTCGTGACCCGGATGGTCAACCGGGCCGCACGCCGGGCCGGACTCGGACACGTCCATCCCCATCAGCTGCGTCACACCCTCGCCACCCAGGCTGTGAACCGGGGCATGCGTCTCGAGGCCATCGCCGCGCTGCTCGGGCATCGCAGCCTGCGCATGACCGTGCGCTATGCCCGCATCGCCAACCGGACCGTGGCGAACGAGTACCAGGCCGTCACGTCCAAGGTCGAGGCCCTCTACGAGGGTCCTCCCGCCCTGGGCGCCGAGGCTGAAGGACCCGTGATGCGAAGCGTCAGAGCCGAGCACCGGCGCATGCTCGGCAACGGTTGGTGCACTCGACCCGAGAACCTCGACTGCAGCTTCGAGGCCATCTGCGAAGGGTGTGGCTTCTTCGCCGCCACCGTCGAGTTCAAGGACAGGCTCGAAGCACAGCGTGACCACGCCGCCCGTCGTGGGCAGCGCTCTCGCGAAGCGCTCTACGGGCACCTGGTGGACAACCTCGAGGAGGTCGCTCCTGGACGCTAAGGGCACCACGGGCCGCGGTCGCCGGGGGTGGGAACGCTCCCGGCGATGGGCGGCATATCCATCGCTACTTGACAGGATGGGCGGAATAACACCCGGTTGCGTGCGGGTGCCGCTCCGTCTACTACGGGCGAGTCAGTTCGAAGATGACGGACTCGCCTCCGACCTGACCCATCCGCTATTGCTCAGCGGGCGGATTCAAGGGGTGGCCGCGACAAGTCGGTTGAATCGTTCCCCTGGAGTCTCCCACTCCAGGGTCTTGCGTGGGCGCTCGTTGAGTAAGGCAGCGATGGCATCGAGGTCCTCTTGGGAGTGGACCGACAGGTCGGTGCCCTTGGGCAGAAACTGACGGACGAGGCCGTTCCAGTTCTCGTTGCTCCCGCGCTGCCAGGGCGAATGGGGGTCGCAGAAGTAGACGGGGACGCCGGTGGCGACTTTGAACGCCGCGTGCGTGGCCATCTCGATCCCCTGATCCCAAGTGAGGGACTTGGCCAGGTGCTCTGGTAGACGCACGATGTTCTTCGCCACTGCCGACGCGATGTGCTCGGCGGTGCGGTTCTCGAGCTTGATGAGCATGCCCATGCGGGTGGTGCGTTCCACCAGCGTGGCCACGGCGCTGGCGCCGCCCTCCCCGATCATGAGGTCACCCTCCCAGTGGCCCGGCACGGCCCGGTCTTCGACCTCCGGGGGGCGTTCGGAGATGTTGACCATCCCGAGGATCGCGCTTCGTCCAGAGGAGGCTCGAGAACGAGGACGTCTCCGAGCCCGGCCCGAGCGCAGGCAGGCGGTGAGCTCCTTGCGCAGCTCGCCCTTGGCCTGGACGAAGACCGCCTGGTAGATGGCCTCGTGCGACACCCACCACTCTGGCCGGTCGAGGTGCTCCTTGCGGCACCGGTGGGCGATCTGCTCGGGCGACCATTTCTTGGTGCGCAGCAGTGCCTGGACCTCCTCCCACAGCCAGGGGCGCTGCTCGGTCCAGGGAGCCTTGGGCCGGAGGGCGGCTCGTGCCGCTCGCTCTTCGGCCATCGCCGCCCGGTAGCACCTCCGCCCACCGTTGGCCGCAATCTCACGCCAGATCGTCGAGCGGTGCCGGCCGATGCGAGAGGCAATGGCTTCGTCGGACGCTCCAGCCTCGATGCCGATCCTGATCTCCTCGCGCTCAGACGCGCTCAGCGAGCCGGGGCGCCGCTTGCGTTCGCGTATCATGGCCACACCGTCGTCGCCAAGACCCGTTCTGAATGTGGATACCCTGTCGACGAACCGCTTGTTGGTGCCGCACACCGGAACGCTCCGTCGCACGAACCCCCATCGAACGACGTAATCCTGCACAGTTGAGGCAGGAACTCCCGTCAACGCCTCGGCTCTCTTATAGCTCGCTCCGGCGAGCACCGCCTCGACCGCCGCGTCGAGATCCGTTTGGCTCGAGCGGCGCTTCCGTCCTCGGGTCTCCATCTGACACCTCCAGGTCAGGAGATGTCGCGCTCACCCCTTGAGCCCAAGGCGACGCGAATACTGCGCGGATCGCCAATCGGCCCGGTTACCCGAGTCCGGTGCAACCTGTCGGCCGCAGAGGAAGACATCGGGGGCGCATAGCCCCGAATACCGGATAGCTCAACCGCAGGGATTCTCGGCGGAGCTCGCCAGATCTGTCATCTTTGTACCGATGGACGGCGAGCCGCATGACATCACGATCGTCGTATCTGGCCACGACTCGGCCCGCTGGAAGTGTTCGTGCGGGGCATCGAGTGGGGGACGTGGTACCGATCGGAGCAAGAGGCTCAAAGGCCGCACACCGTCACCTTGAACGACAGGCGTGACGGAATCTGCGACCGGACGCATACTGTCCGGCCCGTCCACCCGGGTACCCGCGAGTACCGGGTGCCCCAGCCATCGGGTCCTCTCAGCCCCAACCTCGACGGGGAACCGGCACCCGGGACGGTTACAAATCAGGTCGACAACTCGACTCCGACCCGAGTCAGAATACCTAAGTGACAACTTCTGATCCGCCTCCCGAAGACGTGCTGAACGGACTCCGACAACGCTTGTCGGTGCTTGAGGCTGTCGTGTCAGCCCTTGAGCAGATCGACACCATCAACGGAATGGTCGATCAATGCGAGGACCGGGCGGAAGCAGTCGACGCGCTCGCCCGCCTTGGCTACAACGAACTGCAGGCGAACGTAATCCTCGACCTAACCGTGGGTCGGCGTACTGCACAGGGACGCCAACATCTCGCTGACGAGTTGCGTTCCGCAAGGGAGTTCCTCGACCAACATCAGGGGGAATGACGAGCCACTCGGAAATGCCGGGATGCCCCGGCGGTACGGGTTATTTCCGACTCATTTCGGCCGTGGACAGCCTGGTACACCCGATTCTGCGCTACCCGGCCGGACCATCACCGTTGCACTGGAGCCCGGTCGGGAATGGCTGCATACACAGAATGGAGCATTTTCACCGCTCGCTGCCGACCGGTCCCCCGGACAGTGCCGCGGACTCGACAGCCTCGAGGATCGACGGCCCCGTCGGGTGATGGATTCCTAGGGGTGGGCGCGTTGCCGACGTCGACTCACGATCAGATTCGCCACGCCGACACCGATCAACATGAGACCGCTATGGATCTCAAGGCCGAGTGACTCGATCCCAGTTGCGGGAAGCGCCTGCAGGGCTGAGGGCGATTGAGTCGTATGTGAATTTTTCACGGGGGTCGACGGCGTTGTGTTTGTCTTCTCGACGGGGGTCGATGTCGACGAGGTTGGCGAGGTCACTACCGGCCCCGAGGGCGGGGTGCCGTGGGCCGTGGCCGTGTTGTTCACGACGCCGCCACTCACGTCAGTCTGCGTGATGGTGTGAGCCGTATCGGCCGTGCATGTCTCCGAGTTCCCTGGGGCGAGCGTCGAACTCGGACACGTCACTGCCCCGGCTGTGGAGTCGTTCACCCCTACCGAGGTGAGAGTGACCGTTCCGGTGTTGGTGACGAGGAAGGACCAGGCGATGGTGTCGCCCAGGTCAGTCTTGCCGTCGCCGTTCACATCGGTCACGCGCGCCGACTTGGTGAGTGAGATCGCCGGAGCGGGATCGACGATATTCAGGGTCGCATTGCTTGCATTGCTTGGGTAGTACGTCCACAGGTCGAGACCCTTCACGTCACCAAATGACCCGGTCCCCCCATTCTGACAAGGGACGTTGGCATTACCGCCCGTGTCCTGCCCGTAGGCTCGTTGGTCACTCGACGAGTCAAACCCGGTCACCGGGTTGCTGTTGGGGATGGTCGGAGGACTTACTCCGCAAAGGACGCTGTCAAAGGTGCCGACGTCGCCGCCACCGGGCCCACTCGAGTGATAGCCACGGTCGTCGTAGAAGGCCGTGGTGCATTTCGTATTCGAAAAGGGGCACACCCCCCCAGGCGGGTTTTGCAAGGTAAAGGTCGGCCCACCGAGCGTGCTGTTCTCGGCGTCGAGGAGCGGGAAGTGATAAGTGCCGGACTGCATCTCGACTTGGACTGGATAGCCGGTTCCGACCGGGAACGGGGTCCCGGTGTTGTCGTTGCCGTCCCAATGGACGGTGTTGACGCCGGCAACGCCCACGCCGCGGATGACCCGATTGGTCGCCAGTGTGGGATCGAAGTTGGTTCCATTCTGACTGATGACGAGCTGATAGTTGGTGGCGGTGGTCGAGGTGAAGGAGAACGTTCCGCCCTGGCTGATGAGGCTCGTGTTCCCGCTGGACGATCCGGCAAAGTTCAGCCCACTCAGACTCGCTAACGTGGCGCTGGTGGGAATGTTGAGCGCCCCCAGGGTGGACGGGTCCAGGGGCGAAAAGGAAATTGGGTACTGGGGCGCGGCGAAATTGGTGACCCCGGCCAGTGCGGTGAGCTGCCCGCTGTCGGTCGTCCCTTCGACGTCGTGGTCGAGAATCGTGCCGTCAGGGTTCAAGAAGCCCTCGTCGTTGGCGTACAGCATGAAGCCGTTCGGGTCGAGGCCACGCAGGTCCGTCTTGTAGATGAAGCCGTCGAGCGTTGTGACATAGAGAGTTGAGTTGAGCGGGAGCCCGTTGCCGCCCGTGAAGGCGTCATAGGCATACAGAAAGACGCGACCGTTGTCATTGGTGGTGGTCGTAGCCGAGTCGCGAACGGTGAGGTCCCACGCCGCCACCGATGAGCCCTGCGCCGCGTTGATGTCGATGGCCTGGGTCAGCCCGATGTCGGCGCCGATGCTGCCATCGACATCGGGGTTGGGACCGTCGGGGCCGAAGAAGGCCACGTTGTAGAGGCCGGTGACCGGAGCGGTATACGAGCACGGCACGTAGCCAGTCGGGTTGCCGCCGCCGGTAACGGCCTGGGGACCGGCGAGTTCTTGGGTGCGCGTCGTCAGCTGGCCCTGGGCGACGTTCCCCGACGAGGTCCGCTGGGCGTCACAGGAAAAGCCGTTCGCCCCGGGGCCAGCGGTCACGAGTGCCGGCAGAGGCGACTCGTCGTAGGCGTTGATGACACCTGGATTGTAAACGACGACGTCGCCCTCGGTTGCCCCGCTTGTGACCCCTACGGCCGATGATCCCATCAAAAGAATCTGGCCGGCGGTCATGTAGACGTAGAAGAGGTCGCGCCGCGGAATGCTGGTTCCCCCGGTCGGTCCGTAGGAGCTGGTGCGCCATTCGATGTTGGCGCGACAACTCCCCCCGGCCGAGTTCGTAGTGCAGGTCGGAGCGGGGTTTCCCGGAAACAGGTTGGCGCTACCCTCCGCCTGCGCCGGGGTGATACTCACGGAGAAGACGCCACTGCACACGGCGATCACGACTCCGACGGCGGGCAGGAGGCGCATGAGAGCTAGACGCCGACGAAGACCGGGGAGAGAGGCCTCTGCTCGTGTCAGCATGGTGTTGCTTCACCTTCACCGATAGTCGTTGCCGAACTTTACGCCACCGTCCACGTGGGAACGAGGATTCCCTCACCCAGCGAGGGGCTTTGTGAACGGGATCCCTCATCTTCCCGCCGGTAGAACAAGGCAAGCTGACGGGCTTAAATGCCGGGTACATCACCCCCTCTGCGAGGCGGCGCCGGCCACAGCCCACTGGTATCGCTCGGCGGTGGTGATCCGGACGGGTCACCCTGTGGCCGGGCCACCCGAAGCCGGTGCAACCTGTCGGAAGCAAGGGAAGAGGGCGGGGGCGCATAGCCCCGAGTACCGGTCCCCCGTCCGCCCTCGCAGTTGTCGCGCATAACTCGGTCGGTATCGAAGCACTTTTGGTGCGGTCAACAACCTGTACGGGCTAGATCATTGCTTGCTCTTGTTAGCGTCTGATCGGCCATCGAGTGACCTTCGGCCCTAGCTCCGAAGCGACCTCGGCTGCACGCTGGAAGCCTCCGATGACCATGAGTGGAGGTTGAGGCCATGAGCCGCAATCGTGTCCTCGGTGTGCTTGCGGTGGCTGCCGCGGTTGGGGTGGCGGCGCTCGAGACCGTCGCTGGTCGGCGCTTCTCCCGCAGATTGGCTCATGCGGTGACCAGGACGACGCGCTACCAAAGCGGGCGCCTCGAGGGCTTTCGCTACCGGCTCGCCGGCCGCCACCCTGATCCGACCGTCGGAGACCGAATGCTCGCCGACCGGGTGCGTTCCGCCCTCGGTCCCCTTGAGCATGACTTCGACATTCCCCGCGTCCACGTGATGGCCGAGGGTCACGACGTGCTCCTGCACGGAGACGTCGCCTCCGACGAACAGGTGGCCACCCTTGTCGAAGCGGTCCGACGCATCCCCGGAGTACATGGGGTGGAGTCCCATCTCCACGTGGGCCTCTTCCCTGGTGACACCCGGCCGTCGGAGGGGGGCGAGCACCAAGCTGCGTCGCGGGCCTTGACCGCGGTCCTTGCCGCCGCCCATGGGGGCGGTGCACCACCTGGTTCGGAGCGCTCTGCCACTCGGGCTGTGCTGTCCACGTTTACGGCCCAGTTGCCCCGTGGGGAGCGTCGTCACTTCCTCTCCCACCTGCCAGAGGACCTTCGCGCCCTCGGCGAAGAACCACGGCCGAGAGGGGCTGGGCACCCCCACGTGCGGCGGCTCGAGGATTTCGTGTCCGCCGTCGGGCTTCCCCCGGCCGAGCGTGAGCAGCAGGAGGACATCATCGAATCAGTGCTTGGCGCGGTGCGCGAGCTTGTTCCCGAAGAGGCCTTCGATGTGGCGGCCGTGCTGGCGCCAGAGCTACGCCAGCTCTGGAAGACGGCGATCCCTCACTGACGTACTTGGAGTCAAGATGTTCGAGCACATCCTGACCGCGTTGGACGGCTCTCAACACGACAGTAAGACGCTTGCGGCGGCGAAGGAGCTGGCAAGGCTCTCGGGAGGGCAGGTGCGTGTCCTTCATGTCTGGACCGACCACTTGAGCAATCGAGTCGATTTCGGCCCGGATGAGGCGCACGACCACACTTCCAAGCTTGTCAACACAGCCGTGGCCGACCTGGTTGCTGCCGGGCTAAAGGCGACGGGAACGGTTCGGGTCTCACCATCGGGTCTCGTGGCGACCGAGATCCTCGAGGAGGCGGAGGAATCTCGCGCCTCTGTGATCGTCATGGGTTGCCGGGGAAGAGGTGATCTCAAGGGGCGGGTGGTCGAACCGCGAAGTGCCTCGGGAACCCCGCACCGGGGAAGTATCCGACACCAGCCTCCCGGGCCGAGCAATACAACTCCGACTCAATGTCATCGTTGTCCTCTTGGCCCGATGCACCAGAGCCCATGATCCCTGGACGCGTCATCCTCGAAGAGCACGGGTGAAAGACCTCCCACCGCTCGAAACACGCTGTCGTCCCCAACTGACACCCCGGACAGGTCTGAGGATCGACCACGCTCGCCTGACCGCGCTCGAGGTGCCAGCACAAGATGCAGTCCCGGCAGAAGAAGTTCGTCTTCTCTCCAGTGCTCACCGGGATGAGCCTTTCGCCACCGCACTCCGGACACTGCTTCAGCAGTCCTAATACCGTGTCGCTCATCGCCATCGCCCCTTTCTGATGTCAGGTCCGGCCAACTTCAGCGGATCCCGCCATCCCGTTGACCTTGGCGAAGGCCCGTGGAGAACCCTGGCCGCTAGCCATCCCCCCAGAAGTCGTCGAACTGGTAGCTGTCGGCCTGGTAGACGGTAACCTCGGTGATCTTCCCGTGATGGATCTCGAAGTCGACCGCCGCGATCACGTCCAAGACCTTCCCGTTCCTCGTGGCGGTCTCTCGCTGAAAGACCACCGCCCGTTCCGGTTCACTGAGCACGTCCACGATCTCGATTTTGAACGTACCGTCGCTGCGTGCCTTCAGCTGCCCCAGGAACTCAAGTACGGCTTCGGGGCCCTTGTAGTCACCGGCGAGGCCGCTGCGCCCTGGCTCATGCCAGACCACGTCCTGCCCCATCACCACCGCCAAGAGGTCCAGGTCACCCGATTCGAAGTCCTGGTAGGCCCGTCGAATCAACGTCTCGTAGGCATCGTCCGCCATCACGTTCGCTCCTTCCCCCTGGCCCTACCTTTGACGCTCCGCTCCTTGCTGGCCGGTGGCAAGAGGAGAAGGTCCCTATCGGAGCATCGCAATGCGAGGGCATCGGCCAAGTAACCGCGATACCCGTGCAGCCGACCTGGTCACCACCCATCTCAGCAACATTCCTGCTCAATCGGCACGCTCGGGCATGTATCGTCACCCACCGACACGGCAGACGGTGAAAACCCCAGTCAAGCGCGCTAACCAAGCTGCGCCACAGCCCGGGTGTGTTGGCGACCTGCGGCTCCTCGTCTCCTAGCGACCCGAGTCGGGACCCGTCCCCCCGATGTTGGGCGTCGCGAATTCCGGGGGTTTCGGTCGTGCCAGGAGGCCTTGGCAGGGCGCGCGCAGGAATTGGCACTTCCGACTGTTCGCAGGCAGCAAGCTTGAGGGCCGAGCGATGGTGGCAGCGGATGTCCTATTCATGACAGTGTGTGTTGGTCCATTGGTTTGCAAACAGTTCCGAAACTAGAGCGCATCGACCAAAGGAGCGGGGACTGTGACGAAGCTGCGCAGGGACCACCTAGAAAGGGTGAAGAGAAATGCCCAACGAAGACGACCTTGAGGGCATCCGACGGATCTTGGGATCCCGCCAACCGACAACAGAGTGGAAGCAGACGGTTCTGAAGGCGTTCCATGACACCACACCCGAGCTTGCCAGGGCTGGCCTCGACGGGTTCGTCGATGAAATGGCCGATGGGCACGTCATTCTGGCGGTCATTGCCCCCAGCGGTGCTCGGCCGTGTCTGTTGATTGGTCCTAGCTCCGACGAGACAACAGCTCGGTTCGCCTATGGAACCACGATCGACCTACCGGACAGCGGAGCGGGATTTGAGCTGAGCGGTTCGACCATCCAAGGTTCGGTCAGACTCAACGCTCTGACCCGACATCAGGTCATCCAGATCATCGAGCACTTCCTCGCCACTGCTGTGCCCGCCTGAGCCTCGATCCAAGGCGACAGCGATACAGGCCGTTGAACTCATGGCGCAAGCCTCGGGGCGAGCTCGATCAGGCCCGCCTGACGAGCCCACGCACCCGAAGACGCAGATGGAGTGCGCTTGAATCGCACTTTGACAACCGACCGCTATTGCCGTTCCTGAAGGGGTGGGGCCGTGTCAAGAGACAGGTTTTCGAGCCTTTTGAACCTGGAAGATCCAAGACGGGCCGGCGCCCAGGCGCGCATCGCCAGGGATCTGAGGAGACAACGGACTGCTGTGGTGTAGTCCCTCCCCCCTTGTCGCGGGGTTTGGGTTTCCCATCACGGTGTCGGTGTCCTGACACGGGCGCCCGTAGGCCGCCAGCCATTCCTCCGCTGATGTCCAAGCATGATGGGATTCGGCCACGTCCCGACGGGCTCAATCAGATACTCGGCCTCGCCAGCGCACTGAGGGCCACGGCAATTCGCGAGCGCGCGCCGGGCCGTGTCCGATTCCGCTCACGCGGCCTCGTGGCGATCGAGACAGCGGACTTCTCCGTCTCGAAGGCCGTAGTAGACGAGGGTGAGGAGTTTGCGGGCGACGGCCACCCGGACCTTGAACTTGCCCCGGCGCTCGGCGATGCGCACGAAGTCGGCACGCAGTTTCGGTCCGCCATGGTTCTTCGAGATGGCCTCGATGGCCGCCCAGCGCACGAGTGGCGAGCCCTGCTTGGTGATCGGTCCGCGCTGGACCTTCTCGTCGGACTCGCGGTGCTTGGGGGTGAGACCGGTCCATGAGCACAGCTTCTCGGGCGAGTCGAAGCGACTGATATCGCCGATCTCGGCCACGAAGATCGCCCCCAGCACCTTGCCCACGCCGTGGATTTCCAAGATGGCCCGGTAGCCACGGTCGTCTTTCAACTGGCGGTGCAGATGGGCGTCAAGGCGACGAACTTGAGTGTCGTAGATGTCGATGAGGCTGCGCAGACTGGCGATGCGCATGGCATAGGCCTCGGGCAGCACCAGCGCATCGAGCTGGTCACTGCCCGACGGCCCCCACATCTCGTTGCGCACGGGCAGGATGCCGTTCTTGGCCATGACGCCGTGGATCTGCGCCTTACAGCTCGAGCGGTGGTGCACCAGGCGGGCGCGGTAGCGCACGAGCTCTCTCAGTTCTCGGTCTGGGGCGGGGCGATCCAGCCTTCAGCCAGACGTCCCAGGCGCAGCATCGCCGCCAGGTCCCGGGCATCGCGCTCGTCGTTCTTCACCCGGCGGTTCCCCCAGTTGTTGCCCAGCGCATGGGCCAGATGGACCTTGGCGCCGAGGTCCTGGAGCAGATCGGCCGCCCAGTACCAGCCGTAGGTGGACTCGAGCACCACCTCGGGCTTCTCGCCGGCGTCGGCCATCGCCGCGGCCAGCTCCAGGGGTTGGCTCGGGATCTTCACGCAGCCGAGCACCTCGCCGTCGCCAGACATCCGGTAGATGGTCGAGCTGCGGCGGTGCAGGTCGATTCCGACGTACTGTCGTTCCATAGGGGCCTCCTCCTCTTGTTGAGGTTGGTTTGCGAAGCCACCAGTGTCTTCCTGATCACTGGAAACTTCACGAGGGGCGGAGGCCCCGCCCCTTCATCGCATCAGTTCTGTGCGCCCTGGCAGGGCCAGGGCGACCCCTCGGGCCCCGGTCGAAAACACCTGTGGCCTCAGCCGGTCATCGCAACAGCCCCGTTGAACGCCTCAGATGGTGACATCCAGCCAAGTGTTTGTCGAGGCCGTCCATTGAGCGATCGAGCGATGGCGTTGAGCTGCGACTGCGTCACCGTCGACATGTCGGTGTTCTTAGGCAGGTACTGACGAAGCAGACCGTTCGTGTTCTCATTGCTGCCGCGTTGCCAAGGGGACTTCGGATCGCAGAAGTAGACCTGGATGCCGGTGTCGATGGTGAACTTGGCGTGCTCGGCCATCTCCTTGCCCTGGTCCCAGGTGAGCGACCGACGAAGCTCGGTGGGGAGCGAGCGGATCTTCTTGGCCATGGCCGTGCGCACCGCCTCGGCACTGTGGCCGTTGGGGAGGGCGAAGAGCATTACATAGCGCGTCGAGCGCTCCACC
Organism: uncultured Acidimicrobiales bacterium; assembly: GCA_963810195.1. GTDB lineage: Bacteria > Actinomycetota > Acidimicrobiia > Acidimicrobiales > UBA8190 > Chersky-840. Next base: position 453,224 of record CAWEMO010000005.1, read on the forward strand.
AGGGTGCCGACGGTGGTCAAGCGCCGGCCAAAGATGAGATCGCCCTCCCAGTGCCCGGGCACGGCCCGGTCCTTGGCCTCGGCGGGACGCTCGGAGATCATGACCATGTTCGTGATCTGGCCTTGGCCGAACCCGCCCTTGGTGCGACCCTTGGGCCGGCGCAGCGCCCGCCCCGTCCGCAGGCATTGGTGCAGCTCCTGGCGCAAAGCGCCTCGACCCTGGACGAACAACGACATGTAGATGGTCTCGTGGCTCACCTGCATCTCCGGGTCGTGTCGATACTCGAGAGCCAACCACGCCGAGATCTGCTGCGGCGACCAGTAGTTCTCGAGGCCGGCTTCGACCACCCGACGCAAACGGGGACAGCCGGCCAGCTTGGGCACCTTGGGCCGCCGGGCCCGGCGCCGGGCGGAGCGGTCAGCCTGAAGGGCCCGGTAGCTCGCCCGGCCGCCGTTCGTGTTCACCTCTCGACACACCGTCGACGGTGCCCGGCCCATCCCCGCGGCGATGGCACGCAGCGAAAGGCCGCCGGCCAGGCCCCTCGAGATCTCCTCACATTCGGCCAGCGTGAGACGCAGGTCCGAGCTCCCCGGCGGCCGAGGTCGGCGGCCAGCGTTGTCCACCAGGAACGTCCGAATCGAGCCGTGAGCTCGACCGAGACGACGACCGATCACTCGGAATGACTCGCCCCGTTCGATCGAGTCCCAGATCTCCGCTCTCTCAGCCTCGGAAAACGGCCTCCACGTCATCACCGCACCTCCCAGCTCGCGTCATAGCATCAGCCAATCAGCGAGGGTGTTGCGTTGATCCCTTGAGGCCACACCCGTTCTAGGGCGACGGAGACAAGGGCATAGACCATCCGCTACTGCCGGGTCCTGCTCGGGGCATCGAAGGCGGGTTTGGACCCGACCCGAGCAGTATCGCTCTCGGCCGCGAATACGGGGTTCACGGTTGCGCCTTAGAGCTGGCGAGCGATAGCGGCACGTTGAGGGCGGTATCCTACGGCTCGGCGACGAAGACCTGCATAAATCCCAACTACGGCCTGGTCACGGTCCAGCCCCGACGCTGAAGTTCGGCGACAATCTGCTCATCGGACATGCGACGCATCAACGGCTCCGTGCCGGAAAGCTTTGACGCCGGGAGAACCACAGGTGCTTCTCCATCGAACTCCGCGTCCTGCAGTCGATCGATGAACCCCTCCGCCTCGTCGCGAGTGAACTTGCCAGCGGCCTGACGCTGGGTGAACCCCATTGGGCCGCGTGCTTCACGGAAGTCGGCGTGGCCTGCGTCTTTGAGGAGGCTCAGCAACTCCCGCACTCGGCTCGCCGAGGCAGGTGGGCCTGACTGTTGACCGAACGCCATGGCTAACAGTCTTGCCGAACTTCTATGATCCGAGCGTGATAGCTGACCGACTGGTCGAACTCGGAATCACGCTTCCGCCGGTGTTCCCTCCTGCGGGAAACTACCTGGGTTGCGTCATCCAAGATGAACTGGTCTACGTCGGGGGCCACGGACCCATCGATGCCGCGAACGTCATCCGTGGGAAGGTCGGCGCAGATCTATCCCTCGAAGATGGACGACAAGCGGCCCGCCTGACCGCCCTTTCGGTCCTGGCGACCTTGCAATCCGAGCTAGGTGATCTTGACCGCATAGGCCGCATCGTCAAGGTGTTTGGGATGGTCAATGTTGCGCCCGGCTTCAACCAGACCCCGGCAGTAATCGACGGATGCTCTGATTTGCTGGTCGAGGTCTTCGGCGATGTAGGTCGCCACACCCGCAGTGCGGTCGGACTCGCGGAGCTGCCCTTCGACATAGCGGTAGAGATCGAGTTGACCGCCCGACTCCGGTTCGACTGATAGCTCGGCGGCGACCTCACCGGATCGGCGGCCGATCGGGACCAAGGAATCCCATCCGAGCATTTGGGGTGCTAGGGCGGGTGGCGACAGCGAGGAGAGTGCTCTCTTGTCCGGTGTCTACATAGTGAGCGACAGCTCGTGTGATCTCGAACAAGCTGAGACGGACTCGCTCAACATCGAGATCGTGCCTCTGAGCATCCGGTTTGGGAGCGAAGAGTTCACCGACCGTCTCGATCTGAGCGTCGAAGACTTCTACATGAGAATGGCGAACTTCGACGATCTCCCCCAGACAGCCTGCCCATCGCCCGGTGCCTTCGAACAGGCGTTTCGCAACGCAGGTCACGCCGGTGCTGACGCCGTGGTCTGTCTCAACATCTCGAGCTCGCTGTCAAACACATTCCAGGCAGCCCAAACCGCGGCCTCGACGTTTGGAGGATCGATTCCGGTCCACGTGATCGACAGCCGGACCGTGTCGAGTGGACTAGGCACTCTCGTCCTAGAAGCGGCCCGGACGGCCGTTGGTGGCGCTGACGTAACTTCCGTGCTGCGCCGGGTCGACGACCTGATCCCCCGCACGCACGTGCTCGCTGCTCTGAACACGTTGGAGAACCTAAAGAAGGGTGGGCGCATCGGGGGAGCCAAAGCGATGGTTGGATCGATCCTGTCGATCAAACCACTGATCGACATCAGCGGCGGCACGGTCCAAGAAGCCGGCAGGGCGCGTACCCGCAGGCGGGCCATGGAATGGCTTTACGAACGCATGAGGGCTGCTGGGGCGATCGAGCATGTGGCGGTGATGCACAGTGGGGCACCCGACATCGACACGTTCCTCAACCTCATCGCCCCCCACTTTCCCCGAGAGGTGCTTCGAGTGGGCAAGATGGGCGCTGTGATAGGCACTCACGGCGGTCCCCAGATGATCGGCGTCACCTGGATCGCTACTGCATAGCAGGGCTCGAATGGGGCCCCATTGGACCCAAGCGTCTGGAAGTCCTCTCGGCCGCGAATAGCGGGCGGTCAGACCCCAGGGCCGGGCGACCTGTAGCGGCACGTCCCGCCCGGGCCAGATGGATACATGATGCGTACGGGGATCACCGAGTATGCGCTCCCTGAACCGACCCTGGCCATTGACCCCAGACCGGTCGAGAGCGGCACGTATCGGCGACTCCGATCTCTACGACATGCGGGTGATGCTCCCCTTTTGAAACGCCGTAAGTGGCGCGGTCCACTGGATCGAAGTCACGTTACCCTGCTCCACTTCAACAGTCAGACGCGTTGCGCCCGAAGTGGCGTTCCAACATCCAGCGACAAGAAACCTGGACCTCATAGCGCCCTGGTGGCAAGGTGAAGAACGAATCACCCCACCCGCACTTGTGAGGAACTCCGTCGATCTCAATGGTCACCGACACAAAATCGAGCCAGTAGCCCAATGGTCGATGGTAGGCCCGAACTGCTAACCCGGTTTGCAGTGCCGCCTCCGCCAAGAGTCGCTCCCTTTCAAGCCGGAAACTTTGGTTGATGATCCTGTCACAATCTTCAGTGCTCTACCGACCGGGTGGCCGGGAGGAGTATGGCCCCTGAGGGAGGCTCCAGTTGAGCGAGGCGCTCGGTGCGCGGTCGAGGTCTCGAGAGTGACGGACAGCGTACGTTCCTCCACGAACAGGCGTTCTTGACGGGAGCCCAAAGGCATCATCAAATGGTCGTCTCACAGACCCACCAATCGAACCAACGGAGCAGGGATGACCGAGCTGTTGACAATGTGGCGACATGTGGCGGATGGCTTCACCGAACGCTTGGAGTCTGTAGGCGAGCAAGACTGGTCAAATCCGACCTGTTGTGCGAAGTGGAATGTCGCCGAACTGGTGGAACACGCGATTGGGGCTCAGCGCATGGTTCCGAAGGCACTCGGAGCAACCGGTGCCATCGATGCGACAGGCGGCGACCTCGTCCTCGTGTGGAGGACGGTCAGAAGCGGCGCCGACGCTGCTCTCGCAGCCCCGGGAGTATTCGACCAACAGGTCAAGCTCCCATTCGGAGAGATGAAAGTCGGAGACGGCCTCGCCTTCCCAATGAGTGACATGTTGGTACACACCTGGGACCTGGCCCGAGCGATCGGCGCCGACGACCGGTTGAGTGTTGAAGCGTGTGAGAAGGCACTCGCTGATCTCGAGCCGATTGACGCGCTGTTGCGCGGCCCCGGCTTCTACGGGCCGAAGCTGGAGCCCGTAGCCCACGCGGATGTCCAAGACAGGCTCTTGGCCTTCTTGGGGCGACAGGTGTAGGGCCAGCAGCTCCGACGTCGTACGGTGTCCCATGAGCACCCGGAGTCGCTCCGGGCCGCGAATACTGCTCGGGTCAACGCCGGGACCCGGCGAGAAGGATCGGCACGTCCCGCTCGGGCCAGATGGATAGACAACGCGTACGGGATCCCCGAGTATCGGGCCCCTACCGCCCTCGCCGATGTCTTTCAGAAACGGTGTCCGGTGCCGCCTTTCCCCTCCTCATCATGGGCGGACATGGTCGAAGACCCTGGCGCACTACGGTGATGACGCGGCTCCGAGCTTTCGGATCGTCCGGTTGAGGTTGTCTTGCTAGACAGCCCACGATGAGCGCTCTTACATCCATCGTGTCGATCTCTTTTCGCACGGCTCCACTCTTCTTGGCGCGGGAGAGCAGCGTGCTCAGAGTACCCATGAAGTCGTGCTCAGACGTCGCAGTTGCGGCATCAAAGTCGAATCCCGTGCCGGCAAGAGCTTGAACGAGCCCGCGGTTGGTGGCGCCCTCTTCGACGACTGAGACGAAGAACTCAAAGAATGCGTCTCCCGGTTCCTTCGTCTTCATGAGTACGCGTGCCTTATCTACAAGCCGGTCCACTTGGCTCAGGAAGACCGCCTCGAAGAGCGATTCCTTCGTAGGGAAGTGACGGCTCACGGTCCCGGTGCCCACCCCAGCGCGCCTCGCGATCTCTTGTACTGGCACGGAGAGGCCTTCGGTGGCGAACACGGCGGAAGCCACCTCAAGCACTCGCTCCCGATTGCGTCGAGCGTCAGCACGTGGAGCTCTGCCCTGACCGGCCAGAGCATGTGCCGCCTCCTCTGGCGTATTCATGAATTGCTCCCTTGCTGTCACTACATTCGCTCCCGCCGGATCCGCTCGACAAACGGGATGGTCATCCCGTATAGTCTAAGCGGGATGACCATCCCGGATACTAGCGCCAACCGAGGAGAAACCACATGGACCTCGCAACTGCGTCGGATCGCTATTGGACCGCCTACAACGCCCACGATCTCGAGGGCGTGCTGGCGCTCATGGACGACGACGTCACCGTTAGGTTCCCGACGACCCCCCAGCCGATCCAAGGGAAGGAACCCCTCCGCAAGGCGTGGACCAGGATGTTCAATGACGTGATTCCCGACATCCGTGTGGAGGTCGTGACCACGGTCATAGAGGGGAGCTACGTGGCGTGCGAGCACATCGAACGGGGAACGATCACGCTGCCACCCGACGTGCAGGAGTTAAGAGGTCTTTCCTCCCCCATCCGGCCCTACGAGATGCCGATGGGAGGCTTCAAACGTTTCAATGCTCGGGGGCTGATCGTCGAATCACGCAGCTATTGGGATACGGGCGAGATGTGTCGGCAGCTCGGGATCCAGATACAAGACATGCACGACTTGACGAAGCGAGCCCACACATAGACCTTGGACGGGGACCAAGCACGAGGATGTGAAGGTTCGCCCGCGAGTCCCGAGAGTGGCGAATATGTCGATATGCACCACGCGGAGGACCGTGGCAAGTGGCGTATATTCGCGGTGCCAATCCGGCTGTGCAGCCCAGGCGGTATCACTAGATATACCGCCCATCCTTGATGCTTCTCATGGCCTGCCACCGGGGCAGGTCGGAGAAGCGGAAGGAAGGGTTCTGTGGCTAAAGCAAATGATCACGGAGCGCGCGGTCGGATTCGTCTGGGCGATCCGGTCCTGGACAGATATCTCGAGTTCGTGGCGTCGCGCGCCCGGCACAACACCGTGGTGGCGACGGCGTCGGACCTGAAGGCGTTCTTCAAGGTCGTCGACAAGACGCCATCGGAGGTCGCGCCGGCTGATGTTTCTCACCTTCATCGCCGAGCAGCGCAAGCCCAAGGGCGACGGCACGGTGGTCCGACTCATAGACGGTGAGGCCGGTCTGTCGGCGCGCACCATCAAGCGCCGCCTGTCGTCGCTGTCGGGGCTGTTCGGCTACCTGGTGCTGTGCGGAGAGATGGAGCGCAACCCCGTCCCCCGCAGTCTTGCCACCCGACGGCCGGGGACGAAGGGTCCGGCCCTCATCCGCACACCTCGGACGCTGCCGAGGATCTTGTCGCCCGATGAGGTGCACGCGCTGCTCGCCGCACTGCGCACGCAGCGGGACCGGGCCATGGTCCAGGCCATGCTGTTGGGCGGGCTGCGACGCTGCGAGGTGCTCGGGCTGCGCTTCGAAGATCTGCGCCTGGGCGAGAACCAGGTCTTCGTGGCCAACGGCAAGGGTGGACACCAGCGTCTCGTGCCCATGTCAGCGCGGTTCTTCTCGTCATTGGCGTCCTATTTCGACTCTGAGCGCCCGAGTGCGTCGACGTCGGAGTATGTCTTTGTGGCCCTCAAGGGCGAGCGCCGAGGACACCCCCTCGCCGATGACGGCCTGGAGAAGATCGTGGCCAACGCCAAGGGCCGGGCGGGGCTCTCGCACTGCACCTGTCACGAGCTGCGCCACACCTGTCTCACCCGGTTGCGCGAGGCCGGCATGGCGCTCGAGGCCATCCAGGCCCAGGCCGGGCACCGCTCGCTTGAATCCACCCGTCTCTATCTCCACCTGGCCAACGACTGGCTGGCGGCCGAGTACCTGCGCGCCGCGGCGGTCATCGACACGTCGGCCGCTGAGATCCTCGAGGCGGTGGCACGGTGAGCGCCCTGGCGACGTGGAATCTCGGCGTCCCGGCCTCGGCGGAGCTCGACTGGGCTGACCTCACGCAGCGGGCCCCTGGTCTGGCGGCGACGGCCCAGCGCTATCTGACCCAGATCGGCTTGTCGTTGCGGCCGGGCTCGGTGAGGGTGTCCGACATCTCGCTGCGAATCTTCTGCCGCTACCTCGTCGAGCACCATCCCGCGGTGACGAGCTTCGTTGCCGTGGGCCGGCCCGAGATCGAGGGGTTCAAGGCGGTGCTCATGCACCCGAACGAGCAGGGGCGCCCGCTCGCCGCCAACACCCGGAGGATGCGGTTGGGCTCGGTGCGTCGCTTCTTCGAGCACATCATCGAGTGGGACTGGGACGACGCCCCGCCGCGGTGCCCAGTGTTCAACAGCGACTCGCCCAAGCCCGACGAGCCGCTGCCCAAGGCCCTCGGCGATCCCGATGCGGCTCGCCTGGCCCGGGCCGTGGCCGAGGAATCGGATCTGCTGCGGCGGGTCGTGCTCGAGCTGCTCATGCGCACCGGCATGCGGGTGGGCGAGCTCTGCGCCTTGGAGAGAGACGCCGTGGTGCAACTGGGTGAGAGCTGGTGGCTGCGCATCCCGGTGGGAAAGCTCCACGACGACCGTTACGTGCCGCTTCATCCGGTGCTGGTGGCGCTGCTCGAGGAGTGGCGAGCCACGCATGAAGACACCGGTCTCGGTCTGTTGCTCACCAACGAAGGCCGGCCCCTCAACCGCCACGTCGTGACCCGGATGGTCAACCGGGCCGCACGCCGGGCCGGACTCGGACACGTCCATCCCCATCAGCTGCGTCACACCCTCGCCACCCAGGCTGTGAACCGGGGCATGCGTCTCGAGGCCATCGCCGCGCTGCTCGGGCATCGCAGCCTGCGCATGACCGTGCGCTATGCCCGCATCGCCAACCGGACCGTGGCGAACGAGTACCAGGCCGTCACGTCCAAGGTCGAGGCCCTCTACGAGGGTCCTCCCGCCCTGGGCGCCGAGGCTGAAGGACCCGTGATGCGAAGCGTCAGAGCCGAGCACCGGCGCATGCTCGGCAACGGTTGGTGCACTCGACCCGAGAACCTCGACTGCAGCTTCGAGGCCATCTGCGAAGGGTGTGGCTTCTTCGCCACCACCGTCGAGTTCAAGGACAGGCTCGAAGCACAGCGTGACCACGCCGCCCGTCGTGGGCAGCCCTCTCGCGAAGCGCTCTACGGGCACCTGGTGGACAACCTCGAGGAGGTCGCTCCTGGACGCTAAGGGCACCACGGGCCGCGGTCGCCGGGGGTGGGAACGCTCCCGGCGATGGGCGGCATATCCATCGCTACTTGACAGGATGGGCGGAATAACACCCGCTACCGGACAGTCGAGTGGCGGCCTCGAACCGAGCGGTATCGGAGGTACAGGGTGCGTCCCGGAAGCGATTCGGCCATCCGGTAACATCCGGAGGTTGCGCGCGGGAGGGGGCAGAGCCGGCGTTCAAATCCCATGGCGGCGTTGTGTTGGCCCCAGTGCCCACCGTTCCGACTGGCGTGGTGGGCCGGGCCGGCATTCCATGGTCCTTGCCCACCGATCAGTGCCGGCGAAGGGAGGATCGAAGATGTCACGGGTCTGGCGACCCGGGAGGCGGCAATGGCGAACGCAATAGTGGCGGGAAGGGCGGGGGTTTATTTGGCGTATCCGTCCCGACACACCTTGGCGTGACGGGCGGCCAAGCTGATGGTCTGGCCTTTCACCATTGGATCGAGGTTCGCATTCTGGGAGGCCGGGGGCGCTGAAGAACAGGGGCGCTGAAGAACTCCTTGTTGGAATGTCTTCCTTGCGGCGGTGCGACAGGGCGACCACTTCGGTGTGACCCACACGTGACCCACGGGACACAGAAGCCAAGCCAACTGGATCGCCGAAATCGACTCGGGTCGTTCGGCGACACACGGCAACCGTTGTCGTTCCCGATGGTTGGAGGCTTACGCTCGCGTACTGCACCCCTTCTGAGGCTCTCGCCCTCCCGTCCTCGCTGAGCGGTTCACTTCCCTGACCCCCGTCTGAAGGGGAGCGTGGGCTCGCGTTGACGTCTGGCGGGGAACCGCGTTGTCCGACTTGGCGTCAGCTTCGGTCTGGCTCCGGGTGTTGTCCCCAACGACGGGGAGCCTTTCCAACGTCTGTGGGCCTCCCCGGTCGTGTCAGTTCCGGGTGATGCGCACCATCACGTAGAAGCCGAAGAGCACCAGCGCCGCCGCGATCAAGGTGATCTCGATGCTGTGAGAGATCTGGATCGTCATCATTTCCCCACCACTCAGTGGCATATCGGATCGGTCCTCGGCGTCGGGAGCCTCCGCGGCTCACGGGTTGCATCGGCCCGAATCCCGCCGATCTTGATTCGGGCCTGGTCGAGCGCCCGGAGGGCCGGTGCGAAGGGAGTTCCGGCCTGGAGTGAACCCCCCAAGGGTGTTTCGACCTTCTCTCGACCTATCGACCGTCCAGGCAGGCGGTCGGTAGGTCGCAAGTCCCAGATCCTCGCCGCTCTCCGCGCAGATTGGGTCCCCGAACCTATGGGCCAGGGGCGTCCGTTGGCAGATAGTTGTCCTTGCGTTGGAGGGAACTTGAGGGACCACGCACACGACCATGACTCCGGGGAGGTCCGGTGGAGCAGTACATGAGTGCAATTGACGGTGGGGGAAGCACCACTCTGGTGGTTCCGGACCACGGCGCCGCCATGAACGGGACGCAATCAGAGTCCAGCCGGCTCGGCCTGTTCCTGGTCGTCAACGCCGCAATCGTCGGGATCGCCGGCGCCGTTCTGCTCGGGGCATTCGAGATTGCCGTGCACCTCCTGCCATGAGAACCGAGGACCGTTCTCAGATGGCCACCGAGCAAGTGGTTGGTGTCGACAGAAAGGATTCGAGTGGCATGTGGGGGGATGCGAAGGCACAGAAGGGGGTCGTCGCCGTAGTCGTGGAACGTGACGACGGTACGTGCGTGACGTTCGGTCAGGCTTGCCCAGGCGTCTGGCCTTCTGTGGACGAAGCGAAGAATGTGGTCGAGAAGTGCTCCGCGCCGGTCCTGTGGCGCGAAACGACGGGCGGTGTCTGGGTGGCCCGTGTCGATGCTTCCGTGAATCCCGTCCCGGACCCTGGCCCCGGACGCAGGCGGCGTTCTGAAACGGACAGACCGACCAGGGCCCCGGCGGGGACCGATACCTACATGGCGGCCCGAGTCCTTCGAGGGACGGCCGCTGTCGGCAAATCCGGGAACATCCCGCATGGCTCGATTGCGGGCTCCGGTTTCGAGTCCGAGCGCATGGCCGGTTGACGACGGCGGGTGCTGGGCGGCGTCAGAACGGTGCGGGCGTCGAGCCTTGCTCCTCCCATTCGTCGGTCGAAATGTTCTCCAGGCCGTCTTTCGACTCGCCGCTCGGGGTTGTCCGAATGGTCTCGAAGCCGCACATGCAGCGGTAGGGGCGGGCAAAAGCAGGGTCTCCGAAACCGGTGATCGTATAGAAGATCTCTCCGGAGGCGATCGCGCTGAGCACCGATGCGATCGGCCAGCTGTCGGGTGAGCCTGGCTTCGAGTCGGTGCCGACGGCCGTGATGTGGTGGTGGCCCCAGTTCGTAAGTGACCGCTCCACCCTCACGATCTGAAACGCTTGAGCCATGGCGACAACCTCTTTGACCTGCTGTCTCCAGCTTAGGACTGTCGACTGGTACTCGAGCCGTCGGGTCACAACGGCGTGACGAATCCACGCTCGGAAAAGACCCAACGGAGCAACAAATCCGGGGCGTTCGGGAGTCTCGAGGAGTGTCGCGGGGAGTCGTCGCACACACGGACCGCCGCTCAACGTCCCAGCAGCCGGCGCCAGGCCATTCGGACGAGTTCGGGAAAGTAGGCCCGGACCGTGATGACGATGGGGATCACCAAGAGGACGATCGCGACCGCTGCCGCCGTCTCCGCTCTCCCAGTGCGATACGCGCTGATCCCGGGCTGACGGCCCAGGAGCGATGGCAGCGAGCCGGCGGGAATCGTGGAATAGACGACGGCCACGGCAGCGGCAAGGAGACCCAAGGTCGCCAACACCAGGATCAGGAGGCCCGAAGGAGACCGTGGCGAGGAGTGCCGGGACGAGCTCGGCCCCGGTCGCCGGAGGTTCAGGCGCACCGCCCGGGTCGGAGGCCCCACGGCCGGAGTCTGCTCGGTGGGAGGGACATCGGTAACGGGGATCGTCGCCGTGGTGATTCGCTGCTTGCCTGATTCCAGGAGGGAGGTGGCACCGGGGGCACTCGTTCCCCCGCCGTGCGGCTCGTCGTACGACCCGATCCCTCGGTCGCGCACGAGCGGCGTCGGCAGCCCCTGCTTGAAGAACCGTTCCTCGTGCGCGCCGAACGGGTCGGCGCCCCAACCATCGATGTCCATCGACCTATCTCATGGTGTGCACGGGCCCGGGCAGCATCTCGCGGCCCGACACCGCGCCAGCCAGGACCGGAGCCCCGCGCCTCCGGAGGAGCGCAATACAGGTGACCCGCTGCTACAAGGTCGGTGCCGATACCTCGTGTTCAGGGGGGGCATACCGAGGACCCCACCCCCTTTCGTCCCACCACCGGGGCACGTTCGGATTCGCGGGGTCCGGGTACCACCCCGGTGGGGGGAGCGCCTCCTGGCCGGGGTTGTCCTCCCGGACGAAGCGTCGCACCGCCCACGGCAGTCCCAGTCCCGCAAGGAGTGCCCCCACGACGATGACGCCGGACTGGATGATGCGGGCGTTCGTCGCGGCCTGACACTCGTTGACGAAGGCCTGCCATTGCGTGTGCGCCGCGGAAGGTGCCGAGGGTTCCGGCCCGGCGCCGATGGAGAGCGGGTTGAAGAAGGCGGCGATGGCCGATTCCGATCCCGAGCTTGGCCCGCACAAGCCGCCCGCAGCCGGAGCGGGGAGCGGTACCAGCGCGATGGTGGCGGCTGCTGCCAGGAGCAATACGGCCAGTACCGTGCCGACCACCCGGACTGCTCCCGACAGGGTCACGGTCTCCGATCGTAGATGAGGGAGGCCCGTCCAAAGGCGGCGGTGAAGTTCTGAGCGATCGTGACAAGGTCAACGCGCCGCGCCGGCGCATGACCGTCCTTGGCCCTCGCCATTAGGGTCGAACCGTGCCCGATCTCCACCCCGGCGACCCCGGCGACCCCGGCGACGCCGGCGTCCCGCTGTCGCACCTCCCGCCGCAGGCCAAGGCCGAGCGGGCGAGCAGCTTCGGTGAGGTGGCCTCGCACTACGAGCGCTATCGGCCCGGACCGCCCGTGGCCGCGGTGGACTGGATCGTCCCGAGCCGTGTCGGCCGGATCGTCGACCTCGGGGCCGGTACCGGTGCGCTGACCAGACTCCTCATCGACAAGGCGGACGAGGTGATTGCCGTCGAACCCGACGAGCGGATGCGGTCGGTGCTCGTCACGGAGGTCCCCTGGATCAATGCCGTGATGGGTCGGGGCGAGTCGATGTCCCTTCCCGACAGCTGCGCCGACGTCGTGGTGGCGTCGGCGTCATGGCATTGGATGGATACAGTCCCGGCCCTCCACGAGGTGGCTCGTGTGCTCGTGCCCGGCGGGGTTCTGGGCGTGGTGTGGTCGGGGCCGGACCCCGAGGGCCCGTTCCTCGTTCAAGCCCAGGCCCTCCTGGCCCAGCGAACGCAGGGAAGCGCGGCCTCGGCGAGCGACCTATCGCACGGAGCGGGCGGCGGGGGCTTCGTCGCGCTCATGATGGGGGACGCTCGTCGCCCTCCGTCGAGTCTCGAGATTCCCGACGGCGTTCCCTTCGACCAGCCCGGACACGAGGTGTTCCGTTGGGATGTCGCGCTCGACGCCGACGACCTCATCGGCCTGCTCGGCACCTTCAGTTGGATCATCACCATGCCCGAGGAGACGCGCCGCGCTGTGATCGCAGAAGCCCGCGGGCTCCTGCGCGACCTTCTGGGTGTCGAGGGCGACGTCACCGTCGACGTGGCGTTCCGCGCCGATGCCTGGCGGGCCCGCCGCCATGGTTGACGCCGGCCGGGTCGCCCCTGCGCGCTAGCGAGAGCGACGGCCGGGCGCTGCGTATCGCGTGAGCTGGGGAAACTGTCGCTTCGCGGCCGCGAGCAGCGCTCGCCGGTCTCCGAGGGCCCAGAGCCGGGGACCTGACTGGAGCCGCGTGCCCCGGCGTCGTAGTTTCGTGGGGTGAGCCAGAGCGCCGTTTCCCCTGATTCCTCCGTGGTGCTGCGCTCGCGGGCCGACGTCGCCATGCGCCGGCTCCTGCTCGTCCCCGGAGGGCCCCGCACCGTCGGGGACGAGGCGGCCCAGCGGATGTTCAGTTTCTCGATCGTCCTGTCGGCACTCCGCTGCCTGCTGAGCTACGTGGTGTTCCCGATCGTCACCCCCGCCCTCGGCGTCGCCACGGGGGTCGGTCCCGCCGTGGGGATCCCCATCGCCCTGCTGGCCCTCTTCTTCGACGTCGTCGGCCTGAGGCGGTTCTGGAAGGCCGACCACCGGTGGCGCTGGGCCATGACGGTGATCTACGTCGCCGTGATGGCCCTCGTGAGTGCGCTCCTGGTGGGCGACATCGTGGACATCGCGTCGTGACCGGTCGTCGGTCTCATCGGTAGGTGAACTGAGCCTTCGAGGTCGGCAAGCTGGTGCCCAGAGGCGTCGTGACCGTGACGGCTACCGTTCCGGACCCGGCCGGGGATGTCGCCAGGACGATCTTGCTCGAGATCACCTTGACGCCGGTGGCGGCGTTGGCGCCGAAGTCCACCACCGTGGTGCCGTTGAGGTTCTGGCCCGTGATGGCCATGATCCTCCCACCCGCAGCGGCCCCTTGGTGCGGGGCGATGTGGGTGACGACCGGACCGGTCGACACGTAGCTGAACTGGTCACCGGTGTCCGTGGCGCTCGTCCCTTGGGGCGTGGTCACGGTGACGTCCACCGTTCCTGGAGCTCCCGCCGGTGACGTGGCGGTGATCAGGTGGTCCGTGATCACGGTGACCCCGGTGGCGGCGTTGGCCCCGAAGTCCACCGCCGTCGTCCCGGTGAAGTTGGAGCCTCGGATCGTCACCGCGGTTCCTCCGTCGGGCGTCCCCTTGCGGGGATCGACGTGGGTGACGACAGGGAGCTTCGTGTTGTAGCTGAACTGGTCCTTGGGGCTCGTCGCGCTCGTCCCGTCGGGTGTCGTCACCGTCACGTCGACGGTTCCCGACCCGGCCGGCGACTTGGCCGTGACGAGATGGCCGGAGAACACCGTCACCTCGGTAGCGAGGTTGGCGCCGAAATGCACCGCCGTCGCTCCGGTGAGATCATCCCCGATGATGGTGACGACCGTGCCGCCGGCGGGACGGCCGTGGCGCGGGACGAGGTCGGACACGATCGGCACGCGGGCGGAGTACGTGAACCGGTCCGCCTTGCTCGTTGCGCTCGTCCCATCGGGTGTCGTCACGGTGATGTCGACGACACCGGTGCCGGTCGGCGAGTCGGCGATGATGATCCGCGACGACACGACCTTGTACGAGCGGGCGGGCTTGGTGCCGAAGTCCACGGCGGTGGCGCCCTTCAGGTTGATCCCGTCGATGGCGACCGCCGTCCCGCCGACAGCGGGACCGTGGTGCGGCGCGATGTGCTTGACAGCAGGTGGGTTCGTCGATGCACTCGCGGCGGCGGGTGAAACTCCGAGAACGAGCCCCACCGGCAAGAGCGTGACCGCGGCGCCAAGAGCAAGCTTGCGCAACATTGGAAACCTCCCCCTAGGTGATGCGGCCATCATCGTCCCGACCCCGACGGGTGTCCATAGGCGCGGACGAGAACGACCAAGCGCTCACACTCTGTTCATGTGACCGATGCAAGCGTTCACGAAGCGGACGCCAGGATGCGCGTCGTGCACCGATGCACAAGCAACCGCGTCGAGTGCGTCGAGCAACGCGCAACGTTGTAAACCGGACAGCACTCGGGCCGATACGCGATGAGTTCCCTGCCTCCGCTCAGCCCATTCCCAGCTTCGTGTGGTTCAGCGAAGCGTCAAGACGGTGGCGCTCTCCCGGGCTCAACGGTGCACGGGTGTCATGTCGCCGTACCGGTCACCGGCGGCGGCACCGACGGGGAGGACCTCGTCGATCCGTCCCAGCTCCTCGGCCGTGAGCCGGATGTCGTCGGCGGCCACGTTCTCCTCCAGGTACCTGCGCCGCTTGGTGCCCGGAATGGGCACCACGTCGTCGCCCTGGGCGAGCACCCAGGCCAGCGCCAGCTGGGCGGCGCTCACCCCCTTGCTCGCCGCGATCTGCCGAACCCGTTCGACGAGCTCGAGGTTCTTCCGGAAGTTCTCACCCTGAAAGCGCGGGTTGTGGCGTCGGAAGTCGTCGTCGGCCAGGTCCTCGAGCGTCTGGAACGCGCCCGACAGGAAGCCGCGCCCGAGTGGCGAGTAGGCGACGAAGCCGATGCCGAGCTGGCGGACGGTCTCGAGGACGCCGTCGGTCTCCGGATCACGGGTCCACAACGACCACTCGGTCTGCAGCGCCGTGACGGGGTGCACAGCGTGGGCGCGGCGGATGGTCGCGGGGGCGGCCTCGGACAGGCCGAGGTGGCGGACCTTGCCCGCCGAGACCAGCTCCGCCATGGCACCCACGGTGTCCTCGATGGGGGTGTCGGGGTCGACGCGGTGTTGGTAGTAGAGGTCGATGTGGTCGACCCCCAATCGTCGCAGGGAGGCGTCGCACGCCGAGCGGACGTATTCGGGTCGGCCGTTGACGCCGATGCGGGTGCCGTCCGGAGCTCGTTCGTTGCCGAACTTGGTGGCCAGCACCACCTCGTCACGTCGCCCGGCCAGGGCCCGGCCCACCAGCTCCTCGTTGGTGAACGGTCCGTACATGTCGGCGGTGTCGAGCAGGGTCACCCCCAGGTCGAGTGCTCTGTGGATGGTGGCCACGGACTCCGCATCGTCCCCCGTGCCGTAGAACTCGCTCATCCCCATGCAGCCCAGCCCCTGGGCGGAGACGGTGAGACCCTGTCCGAGTGTTCGTGTGCGCATGGCACCGTTCTACCGTGCCGGCCCGCTCCCGTGTCCACGCCGAGGCCAGGTCACCTGGCCTCAGCCGAAGTCCACCTTGAACTGCGCCAGGGCCTTGGGAAAGGTGCCGTCGAGGAGGTCGTTGCGGTACGTGGCCGACGAGTCATAGGAGAAGACATCCGCGAAGGCCACCTGGTTGCTCACGAACCATTGGGCCATGTCGTCGATGAAGCCGGGGTCGTCCCCGAGCCCATGCCCGTCGGGGCGGTACTCGTCGGACCACTCCGGGATGGCGATGGGCTTGTCGTGCTCGGCAGCGAAGGCGGCCAGCCAGTCGAGGCCCCACTGCTGGGTCAGTTGGTGCACCCAGGCCGCGGCGGGAGTGAACGGGCTTCCCCAGAAGTTGTCGTAGACGTCGGTCCCGACGTAGTCGACATAGGCGTTGCCGGGATAGGCCTGATCGGGGCTATAGGTCGTGGGGCTCGGGGCGTTGGGGTTCCACAGGAACGTGAAGTGGGCACCGGGCACGGCGCGCATGGTGGTGACGATCTGGCGCCAGAAGGCCACGAAGTTGGCGGCGTCGGCCGAGGTGGCGACGGACCACCTGAACCAGGTCCCGTTGAACTCCCACCCGAGACGCAAGACGGCGTCGGCCTCGTGGTCGCTCACGAGGGTCTGCCCGAGAGCGCTGAAGTACTGGTCGTATGCACCGGTGGCCCCCTGGGCCAGGGTGCCCACACCGGGGAGGATGGGGACCCCGATCACCAGGTGGTAGTGCGTCGGGCTCCAGGCCTTGATGTTGGCGGCGGCGTCCAACCCCGCCCAGCCGTCGGACTTGTCGAGGTAATCGGTGGCGAAAGACGGAAGGGTGCCGGTCTGCAAGCCGAAGGTGGCGACCCCGAAGGGATTGGCCTCGCCCGCGTAGACCCCGAGGGGGATGTCCTGCGCCGAGGCGTCGCCGGAACCACCGCTGCTGCCGGAGCCACCGCTCGTGCGGGAGCCCTGCCGGTCGCCCGGTGACGCCTCGCCGGTCGCGCCGGGGTGGGTCGAGCCGCCGGTCCCCGTCACGTGCGCGGGGACGGGCGCACTCTCCGAACTGGCTACGAAGGTGATGGAGGCCAGGAGGACGATCAACGATCCGAGGACGGTCCACGCCCACCACGTCCGGGAGACGGGCCGGGGCGGGCGCGGCGCCATGAGCGGCGGGGGCGGCCACTGCCGGATGACGCCCCCGACCCGGATGGTGCGGGTGGCGTGCATCCACCGGGGCAGGACACGTCGCCTGGGCGCGGGCATCGCCCTACCGCATGGGTGCGGGGTGCGTGACCCCCACGCAAGCCCGGCACCGTGCCCGTCCGTCCCGGCGCTGTTGCACCCTGCCTCATCGGCATGTCCGGCGCACGACATTAGGCCCGCGACCACTGCCCCGTACCGGGTCGACGCGGCGTCGACCCTGGTCAGCGGGGGTATGAGGGCCGTGCCGGCCGCGTCCCCGGGGGTCGGGGAAGAGGCGGCGCGAGCGGCGAGGCCGTAGCCTGGCTCCGTGGTCAGAGCGGTCCCTTTCCACCCCCGGGTCGCGGTCCGGGGGATGGTCACGACGGCCGACCAACTGGCGAGCTCGGCGGGCATCGCCCTGCTCGATCAGGGAGGGAGCGCCGGCGACGCCATCGTGGCGGCTGCGGCGGTCATGGCGGTGGTCGGGCCCCATTTGTGCGGGCCGGGCGGCGACGTCCTGGCGATGGTGAAGGCGCCGACGGCGCCACCGGTGGCCCTCCTCGCCGTGGGGCGGGCGGGGTCCGGTGCCGATCCGGGCCGACTGCGCGCCGAAGGGCACTATGACATGCCCCAGCGCGGCGACATCCGGACCGTTCCCGTGCCCGGCGCGGTGGACGGATGGCTCGCACTGCACGAGCGCTACGGACGCATGTCGTGGGACGCGGTCCTCGAGCCGGCCATCGCCCTCGCCGAGGAGGGCTTCGCAGCCTCGCTGATCCTTGCCTTCGCGAGCAGTCTCGTCGCCTCCGTCCCGGGAGCGTCGCAGCTCTGTCCCGACGGACCGCTCCAGGAGCATCAACTGGTCCGTCTGCCCGGCATGGCGCGCACGCTTCGAAGCCTGGCATCGGAGGGGCGCGACGGCTTCTACGGCGGCGAGTTCGGCCGTGCCCTCATCGAACTGGGCGACGGCGAGTTCAGCGCGCACGACCTGGCGCGACCGCTGGCGCAATGGGCCGAACCGCTGACCATGGGCGCGTTCGGCCACGACCTGTGGACGGTCCCTCCTCCGTCGCAGGGCTATCTCACCCTCGCCGGCGCTTGGATCGCGGAGCAGGTCGGCCTGCCGGTCGATCCCACCGATCCCCTGTGGCCGCACGTGGTGGCGGAGGCGAGCCGGGTCGCGGGCTTCGACCGACCCGCGGTGCTCCACGACGGCGCCGACGGCGCGGCCCTGTTGTCGCCCCATCGGCTCGGAGCGCGCGCCGAAACCGTGGACCCGGACCGGGCGGGCTCTTCGAGGCCGTCGGGCGGTGCTCCCCGGGCCGGTGCTCAGGCGTTGTCGGACGGGGACACCACCCACCTCTGCGCGGTCGACGCCCGAGGTCTCGGGATATCGCTCACCCAGTCCAACGCACTCGATTTCGGTGCGCACCTGGTGGCGGGGGAGACGGGCGTCTTCCTCCACAATCGCGGGGTCGGTTTCTGCCTCGAGCCCGGCCACCCCGCCGAGTACGGCCCGGGCCGGCGTCCCACCCACACGCTGAGCCCGGCGTTGGTGACGCGCCCCGACGGCTCGTTGGCACAGGTCGTGGGGACCATGGGCGGCGACGTCCAACCGCAGATCATCCTGCAGTTGCTGGCCCGCCTGTTGCACTCGGGGGAGGACCCGGCCACCGCCATCTCGGCAGCGCGCGTGGTGCACGAAGCGCCCGGTGCTGCGCCGTTCCGTCTCTGGCAGGCGCCGGCCCGGTCACTGGTGATGGAGGCCAATGCCCCGGACCGCTGGCGCGAGGGGCTCGAGGCGCGCGGTCACGGCGTGCGGGTCGTGGGCGCGTTCAACCCCGTCGACGTCGGATGCTCGCAGATCATCTCGGTGGAGGCCGCCGAGGATCACCTCGTCTTCACCGGCGCCTCGGATCCCCGCAGTCCGGGCGGCGACGTCGTGGGCCGGTAAGGGGCGAGAAGTGCCGCTCCGAGGGCGGCCACGTCACCCGACGGTGGTGTCCTGCTGCAGCTCGATGGTGTTGCCGGCCGGATCGCTGATCCAGATCTGCACCGTGTTCTCGCCCTGCACGGCACGGTGGTACTCGATGCCGAGCGTCTCGAGCTCGGCGACGGCGGCGTCGAGATCGGCGACAGCGATGCAGTAGTGGTTCCCCGTCGAGTCGATGGGGGTTCCTCGGGGAGCGGCTCCCACGAGGTGCAGCTCCTGGTCACCGACGAGATGCCAGTGTCCGGGCACGCCGGGGATTTCGGGCCGCGCCTTGTCCCCGAGGCCGAGCACGTCGCGGTAGAAGGCCACCAGGTCCTCGAGCGGCGTCTCGTGCGTGTTCACAGAGACGTGATGAAAGCGGGTCACCTTCACGCCGGGCCTCCTTCGGACGCAGTCGGGTGTGCAGTGGCCTCTTCGAGCTGTTCCATGAACTCGAGCCGGATATCGCCCGGCGCGGAGACGAACGCGATGCGGCGCTTGCCGAAGGTCCCTTCGACAACGGCCGGACCCCACAGCACCTCGTGGCCCTCGAGCTCGGCGTCGAGGTCGTCGGTGAAGAGCGCGGGATGGAGGAAGCCCTCGGCGGGGAGGTCGACGGAGTCCTCGTAGATGGCGCGTGTGAAGAGCGTGATCATCACGGGGCCGAGGAACACGTCGGCCCGCTCACCGTTGTTCCAGTGCATGCGATCGCGCACGTCGGCCCCCGCGGCTTCGTAGAACGACACCGCGGCGTCGAGATCGGCCACCTTCACCGCGAGGTTCGCCATCCCAGTGACTGCCACCGCACCTCCCGTCCCGGTCCTCGAGCACACAGCAGCGTACCGATCGGTGACCCTCCCCTGCCGCTTCGTGACCGTCTCCGCTACCGTCTGCGACGTGCAGCCGCCTGGCCCTCTGCTGGCATCGGGAAGGGACGCCGACATCTTCGAGTACGGGCCCGGCCTCGTCCTGCGCCGCTCCCGAAGAGGACGGTCGATGGACGCCGAAGCCCGGACCATGGACTATCTCCGACACCACGGCTACCCGGTCCCCGCCGTCGAGGAGATGAGCGAGGACGGCACGGACCTCGTCATGGAGCGGATCACGGGCGCCTCCATGGTCGACGTCATCACCCGACGACCCTGGACGATCCGTCGCCAGGGAAGGGTGCTCGCCGACCTGCACCGCCGCTTGCACGAGATCCCACCCCCGGACTTCCTTCGGGCGGCACCTGTGGGCGCCGGAGACTGCTTCTTGCACATGGATCTCCACCCGCTCAACGTCATGATCAGCCGGTCGGGCCCCGTGGTCATCGACTGGCCGAACGCGGCGCGCGGCGACCCCGCTGTCGACGTGGTCCTGGCGTGGGTGCTGATGGCCGCGGGTGAGGTGCCCACCAGCCCGGTGATGCGTGCTGTCGAGGGACGGGTGCGGGGCCTGCTCGTCAACGGGTTCCTGGCCGCCTTCGGGCCGGAACGGGGCCGGCTCGAGCACCTCGTGCGCGACGTGGTGGCGTTCAAGGTCCGGGACCCCAACATGAGCGAGGCGGAGCAGCGGGCGATGTGGGCGTTGGTCGAGAGATTCGGGGCGCCGGCACAGTGAGCATCTGTCGACGTGGTGTCGTTTGACAGGATGTCGCGGTGATTGACGAGCTCCTGACCGAGCGCGTGCGCCTCCGGCGGTGGAGTCTCGACGACCTCGAACCTCTGACCCGGATCTTCGGACAGCCGGAGGTGTGGAGGTTCCCCTTCGGGCGGGGCTTCACGGCACAGGAGACGGAAGCGTTCCTCGTCCGGAGAATCCGGGAGCAGGAGAGCGGGGTATGGGTCGTGTGGGCGGCTGAGCACCGCGCCAGCGGTCGCCTCATCGGCTACATCGGCTTGTCGGAGCCGCACTTCCTCCCCGAGGTCATGCCCACGGTCGAGATCGGGTGGCGACTCGATCCTGCCGAGTGGGGCCGGGGCTTGGCGACCGAGGGGGCCCGAGCCACGCTGACCCACGGTTTTTCGGCCCTCGGACTCGACGAGGTGGTCAGCATCTACCAGCCCGAGAACGTGGCGTCGGGTCGCATCATGGTCCGGCTGGGCATGCGGTTCGACCGCGACACCCGACATCCCTCGAGTGGGTTGGCGTTGCGCGTGTACCGGCTGTCACGACGAGAATGGGAGTCGATGCAACCCGACGGCGAGTCGCCGTCGGGCTAGCAGCGTGAGCGGTCAGCGGAAGTGGCGGTCGATCTCGTTGGCGTAGCGTTGCCCGAGCGAGTCGGCATGCTCGGCGAGCCACTGCGAGAGAGCGACCCCGCCGGTCGGTTCACCTTGGGTGTCGGCGAGGCCGCCGGCCATGGCGCGGTATTCCTCCCCGGTGAGGAGGACGTCCCGCAGCACGAGCCCGAGGGCAGACGAGAGCACCGGCATGACCCGGTGGGGGAGGTGGATGATCCGGGCGTGGCTCCCGACGGTGTCCCGGATGAGGCGGACCAGCTCCACGAAGGTCGGCCGCTCGGGGCCCACCGCGTCGGTCACCGTGGTGGTCGACTGCGCTCCCACCGCCACGCTCAAGCGGGCGAGGTCGTCGACGTGGATGGGCCGGATTCGGTAGTCGCCCCGGCCGCCCACGGCGAACACCGGCAGGCGGCGCAGCAGCCACGCGATGTTGTTGAGCAGGACTCCGTCGCCTCCGAAGAGGATGGCGGGGCGCAGCACCCCGTAGGAGATGCCGAGCTCGGCGAGGATCCGCTCAACTTCGGCCTTCCCCCGGAAGTAGGGATAGGGCGAAGTGATGCTCGGATGGGTGATCGAGACGTGGACGATGCGTTGCACCCCGGCGTGCAGGGCGGCGTAGAAGAGCGTCCGCGAGTTGGCCACGGCTGCCTCGTGGTCGACGTGTCCGTGGGGGAAGCGGACCCAGTACGTGTTGTAGAGCGTGGTCGCCCCCCGGAGCGATTCGACGAGGCCCACCGGGTCGTCGAAGTCGAGGGGGCGCACGTCGACGGCGTGCTCGCCCTTGGCCCGTCCCGGATGTCCGGTGAGCGTGCGGACGCCTCGCCCTGCCGACAGGAGCTCTCGGGCGATGGCCGCACCCGAGTAGCCGAACGCCCCGGTGACGACGTCGAAGCCGTCGTGGGACGGCGCCGTGGACGCGCTGGCCGCGCCGACCGTCGAAGATGTCATCTGGCTCATGGTTCCTCCTTCATGGGCACGACCACGCCCAGGGCGCTCAACAGTGCGGCGATCTGTCGTGCCCGCTCGAAGAGCGCCAACGCGGCGGAACGGTCGCCGTCGAGGTGGGCGAGCATCTCGAGGCCCAGATAGAGCGCCACGATCCCGTGGGCGAATTCCTCCGGGGCGAGAAGTTGCGAGAGCGGGGTGCCGTCGAGCGTGTCGCGCACCGCGCCGGCGGCGAAGCTCCTCCAGGGAGCGATGCGGGCGGCGACCTCGGCTCCGAGCCCGGGTGTGGACGACGCGCCGGCGATCATCTCGGCGAGCACCGACATGTATCCGGCGTCGAGGTCCTCTTCGAAGACGGCCTCGGCGGTCTCGACCAGATCACGGAGGCCCTGTGCGTTCTCCACCGCGGCCTGGTAGCGCGCCAGACGCAGGGTGCTCACCTCGTCGAGCGCGGCGAGGAGCAGGTTCGTCACCGAGCCGAAGTGATAGAAGACGAGGCCCTGGTTGCACCCGGAGCGCCTCGCGATCTCGCGCGCCGTGGCGCCCGAGAATCCCTCCTGGCGCAGGGCCTCGATGGCGCCCGCCACCAGCGCCCGCCGGGTCTCCCCGGAACCCGGCGAGCCCCCCGGTCCCGCCCGACGCTTGACTCCCGACCTGGCCATCGCGCGACGCGCTCCCCTGCCTACTGAGCAATTGAATTGAGCAATTGCTCAAATCATAGGGCGGCGCTCGACCGGGGGCAAATACGTCGGCAATGGGGCCGAGGGGGTCCGGGCGCTACCCGGTCAAGGTGAAGGGACCGGCGCCAGCGCCACCAGGCAGCTGATGGTCGACGTGCGGGCGATTTCCCCTATGCGGCGCGCGCCGCCCAGGTGTGCGGCGCCATCTCGTTCCAGATCAGGATCTCTCCGACAACGGTGTCGACCGCCGTCATGGCCTCGCGGCGTGTCTGCCACTCTTCGGGCTTGTTGTTGAACGTGCGCCACAAGCCCGCCCACAGCACCGTGCACGTGCCATCGGTGCGTTCGACGACCACTGCCGCGATCTCGCCGCGGTGGGTCTCGACCCCCGCGCTGTCCCGTTCACCGCGGTAGGCGGTGCCGGGTCGTGCCTTCAACTGTGAATTGGCCATATAGGACTCGTCGGCGCATTCCGCCCTTTCCTTGACCCGCCCCCGGGTGAGGCTTCGGGGGCCGCGCCCCGGTCCCGGTATCGCAGCGGACCGGTGTGGGTCGATGAGTTCCCTGGTCAGCGGGGTCGGGCCACACCGATGAACCGGTCGCGCCCCGGCATCGGGCTCTCGATCGTCTCGATGTCGATCAGACCCGCATTTTCCAGCGACTGCTCGTACCGGCTGGCGTCGAACAGCGTGAGTACATGGGTGTCGACGGCGTACTCGATGCCGTCGGGCGACCCGATCAGGTGGTGCATCTCGAGAAAGGTCGTAGGCCCTTCACGGCGGCTCCGGCTCATTCGGGCGACGGTCACGGTCTCGTCGACCGCCGTCAGCAGGTGGATCGGGACATCCTCGTTCCACGCGTCGGGTCGGATCCATCCGTCGATGACCAAGACGCCTCCGGGTCGGAGATGCGTGGCCATGGTCGCCACGGCGTCGTGCAGATCCCGCTCCGAGCTCATGTACCCGATGGAACTGAACAGGCACGACACGGCGTCGAAGGTCCGGAGCAGGCGGAAGCTGCGCATGTCGCCTTCGACGAAGGTGTCTCCGGGCAGGCGACGTCGTGCTTCGTCGAGCATCCCGGCGTCGATGTCCACCCCCATCACCTCGTACCACCGGCGGAGATGCACGAGATGGCCGCCAGTCCCACACGCCACGTCGAGCAGAGACGCCGCACCCGGCGCCCGTTCTTGGATGAGCGCGTGCAGGGCTTGGGCCTCGGCTGCGTAGTCCTTGCCGGAGCTCTCGTAGAGAAGGTCGTAGACGTGGGCGCTATGGCGGAACATGGACCGATTGTGGTCTCTTTCCGCCGGTGCGGTGATCGGTGCCGCTCAGGTTTCTCCGCACGAAGCGACGGCTCGGCCCATAGCGGGCCGGTCGAGGCGGCGCGCTCCTCGGCCTGCGCTTGGGCCCGCGCCTCGGTTTCGTCGATCAGGCGCTGGCATTTGGGACAGCGCCTCGGGATCATGGTCTGCATCCACGTCCGGTGGGGTTCGCGCGTGTAGCGGAACCCGCACAGCGCGGCCGGTGTCGATCCTTGGACCGGGACGGCGTGCCACGCTCTGGGGAGCCTGTACCCACGTCTGAGCACGGTCCCCTGGATCCGCCTCGACCACCGGTGCGGCATCTGTGCGACGGCCAGGTACTCCATCGGCGGGCATCTTGCCATCGGCGCCGTGTCCTCGCACGCCCGTTTGGGTCTCCGGTGTCGCCACCGTGTCCTGCGATCCTGCGATCCTGCGATCCTGCGATCCTGCGATCCTGCGATCCTGCTCGTCTCGTCGCCTTCTTTCTTTCTCCGTCGCTCTCCGTGATGGCCGAACACGCATTGTCGACAATCTGCCGTCCTGCCGACATCCGCCGACGGTTCGGACGCACGACGGCGGTGGGCGCTCTTCAGCCGCGCGGGTGTGGTGTCGATACCAATGTCGATGTCGACGGTCGATTCGAAGCCGATGGGCTCGGTACGCCAGGGCGGGCGACGCCGCGTCAAGCCGGTGTTGTGGGCGAGTGTCGCGCTGGCGGTGTTCGTGGTGGCCGTGATCGCGATGGCATTCCGAGACGGCGCCGGTGGAGCGGCGTTGACGGCGCTGGTCTACGTGGCGACGGCCGGAACCGCATTCGGCGTGTGGGGAACGGCGATGGCGGTCAGAGAGACCCAGGAGCTCGGCTCGCCGACGGAGGACTGAGTTTCGCCACCCGAGCCTCGAGATCGAGGAGGTGCTGCTTGGTCCTGAGCCCTCCGCCGTACCCGGTGAGCCGGCCAGTGGACCCGACCACCCGGTGGCACGGCACGATGACGGCGACGGGGTTGCGCGCATTGGCGTGGCCGACGGCGCGGGCGGCACCCGGCCGGCCGAGCCTCGCCGCCAATCGGCCGTAGCTCACCGTCGTGCCGAAGGGGATCTGTTGCAGCAGTGCCCACACGCGGTGCTGGAACGGGGATCCTTCCATCGCCAGCGGGATCTCGAAACGAGTCCGCCGTCCCCCGCAGTACTCCAGGAGCTGTTGCTTGGTGTCATCCAGCACCCTCGTCGCGGCGCCCCCGGTGCCATGCGCGTCCAGAGCTGTGCCCGCGTCGGGACCGTCGCCGAACTGCGCACCCGTGAGCCGGCCCCACGCATCGGCGCTGAGGATGATCGGACCCACCGGGCTGTCGACGAGGCGACGGAGCGCAGTCACGACGCGTGCGCCTGCGCCTGCGCATCGTGCTCCGATCCCCACAGGTGCACCATTGCGTAGGAGCGCCAGGGACGCCATCGCCGGGCCAGCGCGTCCACCGCCGCCGGAGTGGATGTGTGGCCCAGGCCGGCGAGGGCGCGCCGGACGCCGAGATCACCCGACAACATGACGTCGGGATGGCCGAGGCCCCGTACGGCGATGTAGTCCGCCGTCCAGGGGCCGATGCCCGGGATGGCGCGCAGCAACGCCCTCGATTCCTCCGCGTCGGTGCCGATGTCGAGCGCGACCGCACCGTCGGCCAGCGCCTCTGCCAACGTCACCACGGTGCGTGCCCGCCGACGGGGGAGGGGAAGTCGCCCGGGGTCGAGGGCGGCGAGAGTCTCCATGGTCGGGAAGCAGTGCGTCACCTCGGCGGATGCGGTCGACGGCACCACCGCCACAGGAGTTCCGTGCTCGGCCACGATCCGGCCCAGGACCCGGCGTGCGCTGGCCACCGAGACCTGCTGGCCGACCACAGCCCGCACCGCCAACTCGTGGGGGTCGACGCACCCGGGGACCCGCAGACCCGGGACCCGGCGTGCCCGGTGTCGGAGCACGGGGTCGGACTTGAGAAGTCCGTCGACGGCGACGGGGTCCGCGTCGAGGTCGAGCAGGCGCCGGCACCGCTGCACGGCGGGGGTCAGGTCCCGCAGGTCGTCGAGCCGGAGCCGGGCCAGCACGTGGCCGTGGGAGGGAACGAGAACGACGATGCCGCTTCCGTGCGGAAGGATGAGCGTCCGGGTGAATCCCGTGTCCGTTCCCGCCTCCACACCCGGGACCGCTCGCTGGGCCAGGAACGACAGCGTGCCGGGCGAGTCGTAAGGGAGGCGGTGGGCCAGGCGAAGGCTCAAGGTGTCCGGTGCCCCGCTCGAACCGTTCTTGGAACGACGGCGCAGCTGCGTCGGAGTGCAGGCAAAGATCTGCCGGATCGTGTCGTTGAACTGCCGCACGCTGGCGAATCCGGCCGCGAACGCCACCGTCGAGACGGGGAGCTCCGTTGTCTCCACCAAGACGCGTGCCGTCTGCGCCCTCTGGGCGCGCGCCAGCGCCAACGGCCCCGCACCGAGCTCGCTCACGAGCAGGCGGTTGAGTTGCCTCGGGCTGTACGCGAGGTGCGCCGCCAATCCTGACACCCCCTCGCGGTCGACCACCCCCTCGCCGATCATGCGCATGGCGCGCGCCACGGCGTCCTGGCGGACGTTCCACTCGGGGGACCCCGGCGAGGCGTCGGGCCGGCAGCGCTTGCAGGCGCGGAACCCGGCCCGCTGGGCTGCAGCGGCAGCGGGGTAGAAGCGGACGTGGTTGCGCCCCGGCGTGCGCGCCGGGCAGCTCGGCCGGCAATAGATGCGGGTCGACGTCACCGCGGTCACGAACCAGCCGTCGAACCGGGCGTCCTTGGCCAACACGGCGCGGTAACAGCGCTCGAAGTCCTCGACCATCCTGCCATCCTGCCCTGCCACGGGGGAGGTGGCTAGCGGATTTCGGACAGGGTGGTGGGGGCCGCGCTCCCCACCCACAAGGCCGCGCTCCCCACCCACAAGAAGGCGGCGAGGGATCGGGCCGAGCGGTCGTCTGAGTCCCAGGTGATCGTCCGGGCCCGAGACCGCCGGCCCCACAGGGCCAGCAGTCGGGTGGCGGGCGCCGCGCTCGGCGCAGCACCGGTCGCGAGGTTCCTCGAGCTCGAGGCGCGCCCCCGCGCCGTCCACCACGAGCACGACGTCCATCTGCCCGGGGGCGGCGAAACCGGCGTGCAGCTCCGTGATGGCAGCCGCCGTCGTGCGCGCCGTGACTGCCTCCGCCGCGCCCTCGAGCATGGTGTTGAGCACCGCCACCGCGTGCACGGTCAGCTCGGGCTGCGAGAGGAGCTCGTCGCTGATGTCGTCGTCACCAGCGAGGTCCCAGCGGTGGAGGGCGGCTTCGCTGCGCCCGTGCAAGGTCACCTCGGCCGCACCCATGCGCCGTCCCGAAAAGGGCACGGTCCGGCCAGGTGTTGCCCCGAGCGCCTCCACGGCGACACCCAGACGGACCGCCTCGATCACCAGGCGGGCGCGCAGCTCGTTGTCGTCCATCGCCACGTACGGCGCCTCGCGCGTGGTGAAGTCCCTGGTGGCGCGCTCGTCGCGTCCCGTCGTCACCGCTTCGGTGAGCTCCGCCATCTCGGCCGCCCCGGCTGTCAGGTGCGCCACGAGCTCGTGTGCGGTCCACCCCGCGCAGGCGGTCCGGGCCGTGGGCGCGGTGGCGTCGAGTGTGGTGAGGAATGCGGTCGCTTCGTCCATGGCGCCATGATGACTGTGCCCGGCGGCCGGATCTGGCGGGAATCGGACGACGTGGTGCGCCTCGCTGCGTCCCGTGCGCAGTGTGCTCGTCACCGCTCCGACGCGCTCGTCACAGCTCCAGCGTGGCGGTCTCGGGGCGATGCCCGGCTCGCCGCAGCGCTTTGGCCTTGGTGCGCACGAGGGCGTCGCGCGGCCCGCGCGCCACCATGGTCGCGCTCCGGGCAGCCTCCGCGACGAGCTCGTCGGGCGCGACGACGCTCGAGACGAGCCCGATCCGTAGCGCCGTGGTGGCGTCGATGATGCGGCCGGTGAGGCACAGGTCGCGGGCGGGGCCGGACCCCACCAAGTCGGCCAAGGGGGAGAAGACGACGTCGGACCAGCGCTGTTCGGGATGTCCGAAGGTCGCGTCGGTGGCCGCGACCCGGACGTCGCACATCACCGCAAGGTCGAAGCCGCCCGCCAGTGCCGCGCCCTGCACGGCGGCGACGGTCGGGAGTGGGAAAAGCAGGACGGTGCGGTGGAAGCGGTCCGCGGATTGCCACAGGCGTTCCTGGAAGCCGGGCTCGTCCACCGAGAACTCCGACAGGTCGAACCCGGCACAGAAGGTGTCTCCCGCGGCCGCCAGCACCACGCACCGCACGTCCTCGTCGGCAGCCAGGCCGTCGAGGACGTCGCTCACCTCGTCGCGCAGGGCGATCGACAGGGCGTTCTTCTTCTGGGGCCTGTCGAGCACGACAGTGACGACACCCTCGTCGACCTTCGATACCTGGACCAGCTCTCCCATGGGCCCTCCCCACCGCTCACTGTGCATGACGATGCGCGGGATCGGCAAGAATCGGTCCGTGACCACCCCGAGAGCCCGCGTGTGCCGCGAGCGCCGGCCGTCCCGATGAGCCAGACCCCCGAGCCCCCGTCCCCGCTCGCCCTCGGGGCGCGTGCCGCGCAGCAACCCGATGTGCCTGCCGTCGTCATGGGGGGTGGCGAGGTGCTCTCGTACCGGGAGATCGACGAACGGTCGAACCGCCTGGCGCGGCTGCTGCGGGCGGAGGGGCTCGCCCCGGGGGACCACGTCGCCATCCTCATGGGGAATTGCGCCACCTACCTCGAAGTCACATGGGCGGCGCAGCGCTCGGGGCTCTACTACACGGCGCTCAACAGCCACCTGCGCAGCGCCGAGGTCCAGTACATCCTCGACGACTGCGGCGCCACGGCCCTTGTGACCGCTCCGGAGCTGACCGACGTGGTCGCGGGCCTCGACCTGGCTCGGGTCTCGGTGCGGCTTTCGGTCGGGGGAGCCATCCCGGGGTTCCGCGGGTACGAGGCGGCGGTGGCCGAATTCGAGGGCCTTCCGGTCCCCGACGAGTCCGAAGGGCGCGAGATGCTCTACTCGTCGGGGACGACGGGCAGACCCAAGGGGGTGCGCAAGGAGCTCCCCTGCACCCCGATGGGCGATCTGTCGGCGGCCCCGGTCCAGATCGCCCTGGGGTTGGCGCGACGAGGCGTCGGGCCCGGTTCGGTGTACCTGTCACCTGCGCCGCTCTACCACTCGGCGCCGCTCGTCTACTGCATGTCGATGCTCCGTCTCGGGGCGACGGTGGTCGTGATGGAGCACTTCGACGCGGCGCGGTGCCTCGAGCTCATCGAGCAACATGGCGTGACGCACGCGCAGTTCGTTCCGACCATGTTCGCCCGGATGCTGCATCTGCCCGAGAGCGAGCGACGGCGTTACGACCTCTCGAGCCTGCGCTCCGTGGTGCACGCCGCGGCACCGTGTCCGGTGGAGGTGAAGCACCAGATGCTGGCGTGGTGGGGCCCGATCATCGACGAGTACTACGCCGGCACCGAGGACATCGGCTCCACCTGGATCACCGCGGCCGAGTGGCTGGCCCATCCCGGCTCAGTCGGTCGCCCCCTGTCGCCCGCCCATGTCGTGGGCCCCGATGGGGAGGAGCTCGGGCCCGGCCGGGAGGGCGTCGTCTATTTCGAAGGGGGGCGTCCTTTCGAGTACCACAACGACCCTTCGGCCACCGCGTCGATGCTCAACGCCCAGGGATGGCGGACCCTGGGGGACATCGGCATGCTCGACGAGGACGGGTACCTGTACCTCACCGACCGGCAGGCGCACATGATCATCTCCGGGGGCGTGAACATCTACCCCCAGGAAGCCGAGAACCTCCTCGCCGGCGACCCGCGCGTGGCCGACGTCGCCGTCATCGGCGTGCCCGACGCCGAGATGGGAGAGGCGGTGAAAGCGGTCGTCGTCCTGGTCGACCCGTCATCGTCCGGGCCCGCGACCGAAGCCGCGCTGATCGCGCTGTGCCGGGAGCGGCTCGCCGGCTACAAGTGCCCCCGCACCGTCGACTTCGTCTCCGAGCTCCCACGCGACCCGAACGGCAAGCTCTACAAACGATTGCTCAAGGAGCGCTACTGGGAGGGCCACGACACGCGTGTCGTGTGATCGGATGACGGGCGAGGTCAGCCCGGTGAGGTCGTCGACGTCGTCGACGTCGTCGACGTGGTGGACGTGGTCGAAGTCGGTTCGGGCGGCGTGGTGGAGGTCGTCGTCGGAGACGGTGGTGCACCCCCCTGCGGCGAGGTGGAGACGGTGAACTCCCACGCTCCGGCCGCGCAGTCGACCGGCGGGGTGGTCGTGACCGCGTAGACACCCGGGTCGCCCGGGAGTGCCGTGACCGAAAGCCCCGGCTCCGACTCCAGGCACAGCCGTGCCGGGTCGTCGGTGGTGAAGCCGATGAGCAGTCCTGAGGCCTGCGGTGCGAGCGCGCCGACCAGCGACGCGGGGTCGACGGGGCTGAGCGTCACCTCGCCGCCGTTCCAGGTCCCCGAGTAGAAGTACCCGGCAGGGGCCGCGGTGGTCGTCGTGGTGGACACGGTCGCTCCCGGTCCCGGCACCAGGCTCTTCACCGGCGTGACGTTCCCCTGCAGCGCCGCCTGCATGGCGGGGTCCGATCCTTCCATGCCCATCGCCCAGATGCCGACGCCGGCGATGTGGTACGTGTTGGCCAGTTGCGCCTTCAACGCCAACGAGGTCGGGTTGTCGAAGAACGTCTGGTGCCACTGCGAACCCACCTGGTACGAGGTCCACGGGGTCTGGGTCGTCGTGTCCCAGTAGACGTGGCCCCCGTCGGCCACGATCTGCGTGTAGCTCATGGGCGTAGGCGGTCCCGTGGCGGGATCGCCGAGACCGGGGCCGGCGGTGGGCCAGTCGTAGCCGTAGTAGGGGACGCCGAGGATCACCTTCGACGGCGGTACCGCGGCCGAGTACTGCTGCACGGCGTCGAGGTCGGTGAACCCCGCCCCGGTGAGGGGAGCGGTCGGAGACGGCGTCGACCGATCGTTCATGTCGTAGGCCATCACGAAGAACGCGTCGACGCTGGCGGCGAGACCCCGGATGTCGTAGAAGCCCGACGGGTCTCCGGCCGAGGAGGCGTAGGTGTCCATGGTCACCTGCCAGTGCGGGTTGGCCTGGTGCATAGCGCTCGACACCGCGGCCATGAGCGTGTCGAGACCCACCTGGTCCTTGCTTCCTTTCCCCTCGAAGTCGATGTTGACCCCGTCGAGGTTCTTGGCGGCCACCAGCGCGATCAGCGCTGTCGCCAGGCGTGGTCCCGCGCTCGGGTCGGAGGCCATCTTGTCCAAGGCGGACTGGTCGAAGCACGAAGCCGTCAACACCACACGGTCGTCTGCCTCGTGCGCACGGGTCACGAGGTCGGCGAGGGCCTGGCTCTGGTAGCCCACCCAACCGGGCCCGCTCTGCTGCACGGTGCCGTCTCCCCCCACGCCGACGCTGAAGTAGGCGAGGGTGGTGAGGCCGTTGACGTTGAACCCCGAAGAGATCGGGAGCGCCCAGTAGGGAGCGAACCCGAATACCTCGTGGGCTCGCAGCGCGGGCTCGCCTTCGAGCGAGGGCGGCGCAGGTGCCGGCGGTGCCGTCGCCGCCGGCAGCGCCACGGTGCTCTGCGAGGTGGCCAGGGAGTTCGCCATCGGGTTCATGATCGAGACGCTCTGTCCCTCCCCCTGGTTGTTGCCGGGGACAGCCGCCGTCGCGGCCAGAGCCCCGCCGGTGCTCGGCGATCCCAGCGCAGCCCCTCCCACCACCAGGGACAGAGCGCCGAGGCAGGCGACCACCGGGCTGATGCGCAGGTGGACCGGGGCGGCGTGACGGGGCCGGCGCCGGCGGCGGACGTCGAGCACCACGCGAGCCACGAGCGGATCCGCGGTGTGGAAGGTGATCGGCGTGCGCGCTCGACGGGTCATGGGATCTCGATCAGCTCGTGTCGCACCGGGGGCATCGACGGGGCCCCGAGGGGTTCCCGGGCGGGCGGCCGGGTGGGGGGCCGGCGACCCAGTGTGGTAGGTGTGGCACCAGTTGACAAAATGAGTCGTACCGACAAGCCGTGATCCTTCCCGCCCCCTCCCGGTGATCGGCAGGGCGGGCCGAAAACTTCATCACCGGGCGCGCTCGGGGGGCGTGGGGCCTCGGACCCAGTGTTGTTTCAATGCCGACAATCGGTGTGCCGATGAACGACCCATGCGGGGGAGGTCGTCGTGGCGCGCCGGCGGGTGGAAACCGACCGCCGCCCTGGGCGTCCTCGCCCTCTCCGTAGCGGTGGCCAGCTCCGCGGTCGTGGCTCTCGACGCCGGGCCCGCCCGGGCCGGGACGCCGGTTCCCGGTGCTCCTGCATGCCCGATCTTCCCGTCGGACAACATCTGGAACACCGACATCTCGTCCCTGCCGGTCGACGTGCACAGCGCCCAGTGGCTCGCCAGCATGGATTCCTCTTCGACGTTCTTGCACCCGGACTTCGGGCCCTCGGGAGACCCGACGAACCCCTACGGCATTCCGTATACGGTGGTGCCGCCGAGCCAGCCCTTTGTGAACGTGACGTTCCAGTACGCGAGCGAGAGTGACCCGGGACCGTATCCCCTCGGCGCCGGCACTCCGATCGAGGGAGGTCAGAACTCCACCGGCGATCGCCACGCCATCATGGTCGACCCCACCACATGCACGCTGTACGAGCTCTACGACGCGCAGTACAGCGCGGGAGGATCGACGGCGGGGTCGGGCGCGATCTGGAACCTTCGCTCCAACGCGCTGCGGCCGGCCGGATGGACGTCGGCTGACGCGGCGGGCCTTCCCATCCTGCCGGGCCTGCTCCGCTACGACGAAGTCGAATCCGGCCAGATCACCCACGCCATCCGGATGACGGCGGAGACCACCGACACCAGCTACCTCTGGCCCGCCCGTCACGAGGCGGGGACCCGCAGCGACCCCGACCTCCCCCCGATGGGTGCGCGGTTCCGCCTCAAGCCGAGCTTCGACATCTCCGGCTACTCGCCCCAGGCGCAGGTCGTGCTGCGGGCCATGCAGCACTACGGGCTGATCCTCGCCGACAACGGGAGCAATTGGTACTTCGGCGGCACGGCCGATCCGGCGTGGCCGCAGTCCCTCGTCGACGAGCTCAAGACGATCCCGGCCAGTGCGTTCGAGGCGGTCGACGAGTCCTCGCTCATGGTCAGTCCCGATTCCGGGCAGGCGCGCGTGCTCGACGCGGCCGGCCCCGGCTACCGGTTGGTGGCCGGAGACGGCGGGGTGTTCGCCTTCGGCGACAGCTTCTCCGGGTCCGCGGGTGCCTTGGCACTCAAGGCACCGGTGGTCGGCACGGCCGACTCCGCCTCGGGCGACGGCTACTGGCTGGTGGCCGCGGACGGCGGGGTGTTCGCCTACGGCGACGCCGCGTTCCTGGGGTCCATGGCGGGGAAGCACCTGGACTCGCCCATCGTGGGGATGGCGTCCACGCCCGACGGGGGCGGCTACTGGCTCGTGGCCGCGGACGGCGGGGTGTTCGCCTACGGCGACGCCCGGTTCCTCGGCTCGATGGGGGGGAAGCACCTGGACTCGCCCATCGTGGGGATGGCGTCCACGCCCGACGGGGGCGGCTACTGGCTCGTGGCCGCGGACGGCGGGGTGTTCGCCTACGGCGACGCCCGGTTCCTCGGTTCCATGGGGGCCACCAGGTTGCACAAGCCTGTCGTGGGGATGGCGGCTGATCCCGCCGGCGGCTACTGGCTGGTGGCCTCGGACGGGGGCGTGTTCTCCTTCGGAGCCCCCTTCTCCGGGTCGGCCGGAGCCCTGCCCCTGTCCAAGCCCGTCGTAGGGATGCGTGCCCTGCCGGGTGGCGGCGGCTACTGGCTCGTGGCCGCGGACGGGGGGATCTTCACCTACGGAGGCGCCAACTTCCACGGCTCGACGGCGAACGACCTCCTGAACGCCCCCGTGGTGGCCATGGGCTGAGGGCGCGCCGTCGATGGGCCGGTGGCTGTCGCGATTGCCGCGATCTCGGCGGGCGTGGCGGTTACCGTTGCGATGTGCTCAGAAAGCTCCTCGTCGGGATGGCCACCGCAGGCGCGCTCACCCTCGGGCTCTCGATCCCGGCCTTCGCGGACGGCTGCTACACGGGATGCGCCCCGGCTCCCGTCGGTTCCGTCGGCCAAGGCCCCGTGGGCCCGCCCGTGGGTCAGGGTGCCATCACGGTTCCCGGCGTGGCCGTTTCGCAGTCACCCCCGGCCGCCGTGCCTGTCGCTGCCCAGTCCGTCCCGTCCTCGGGCGGTCTGCCCCTGACCGGCACCGACATCGAGCAGAGCGTCGGTTTCGCCGTCGTGTTGCTCGTGGCCGGGGCGGCGATCGTCCGCGTCAGCCGCCGTAGGGCACGTCTCACCCCCTGAGCGTCCCGCCTCGGCTCCGATCCCGGAGCCGACGTCGTCGCTCAGCCCGGGCCGACGTTGGTGAGCTCGATGAAGTTGCCCGCGGGGTCGTTGACGAACGCGGCCAGCACCGTCGTGCCGAAATCCACCCTCGTGCTCGGCTCGCCGAGGAACGGGGCACCGGCGGCGCGCAGCGCCTCCATGGTCTCGTCGAACCGGTCGGTGGGGACGTGGAGCGCGTAGTGGGGGAAGCCCTTGCCCAGAGTCGGCATCTCGTCGGTCTCCACGAAATGCAGCTGTAGGTCCCCGACCCTGAGCCACATGCCCGGAATCCCCAGGTCGGGGCGGGGGAGCTCCTCGAAGCCGAGGATGCCGCAGTAGAAGTCACGCGCCGCGTCGAGGTCGGTCACCGAAATGGCGACGTGGCTGAAGCCCGTCACGGTGATCGGAGCTGTCTCCATCGCTCCCCCCTTCGTGTCAGGAGGCGGTTCCGACGACCCGCCGCCGGTGTCGTCGTGCCACTGTAGTGACCCACGCCGGCGCCATCCGGAGCGCTCCGGGACGCCGATGGCACAGGAGGAACCCGATGGCACAGCCCGCTTCGATCACGGCCCTGGGGCCGATCGCACAGCTCGGGTACGTGGTGGACGACGTGACGTCCGCCATGGAGCACTGGATCAGGGCGCTCGACGTGGGACCGTTCTTCTACCTGCCTTCGCCGCCACTGAACGATCTCCGCTACCGCGGTGAGCCCACCGACGCCCGCATCGCCGTGGCTATCACCTACTCCGGGGATCTCCAGGTCGAGCTGATCCAACCCCTCGACGACCACCCCTCCCCGTACCGCGACTTCCGGGCCACCTATGGCAGTGGCCTCCATCACGTCGCCCACTTCACCGGGGACTACGACGCGGCACTGGCCGCGTACCGTGCGCTGGGCCGCACGCCCTACTACGAGGGTCGGGGCCTCACCCACGACCAGCGCTTCTCCTACT
This sequence comes from uncultured Acidimicrobiales bacterium, assembly GCA_963810195.1. Taxonomy (GTDB): domain Bacteria; phylum Actinomycetota; class Acidimicrobiia; order Acidimicrobiales; family UBA8190; genus Chersky-840. Next base: position 488,784 of record CAWEMO010000005.1, read on the forward strand.
TCGACTCCCCGTCCCACGGCGGGACCGTGAACGAGGTCGTCGAGACGAGCGGGTTCGGCGGGTTCTTCGAGCACATGCGCGAGCAGAGTGCCGGATGGGACGGCTCCGATCCGATCCGTACCATCGAATTCTGAGAGTCCTGCCGGGTTCGGAGTCCCGGTCAGGCGCCATCCCCGGGCGGGATCACGGCCGGGGCTCGCTGGCGACGTGGAGCCAGAGTGGCTCCGCGCCCCTGGCCTTGACTGGAACCGCCGCCACCGACCTGCGGGCGCGTCTCCACCCGAAGAGCAGTCCTGTCGCCAGTCCCGCCGCGCTGCACGCGGCGAAGACGATGCCGAGGCTGAAGGTCCCGGGCCAGTACTGGAGCTCGACCGTGTGGGCCCCCGGGGGGATGGTCGCTTGGAGCATGATGGATGAGAAGCGATCCAGTGGCAGCGGCCTGCCGTCGATGGTGGCGTGCCAACCCGGCACATCGGTGAGCCGGAGCCTGAGCACCTGTGGACCACGTGCGTGGGTCTTCACCGTCCAGGTGGCGGGGTCGGGTTGGCTCACGGCGACCGGCGTGCCCGCTGCGTCGAGGCCGGGGAGCTGCCCAGTCGGCGACAGGGCCGTCAGCGTGGCCAGAGCGGCACGGGGGACGCGGTAGAGGTCCTCGCCGCCGACGGCCGCGTCGAACACCGTGCCACGCGGGCCAGGCTTTCCCCGCGGCTCGAGGACGAAGCCCACGCCGTAGCGACGGGCCTCGGCCGCGCTGCGGATCACCGGGCACAACGCGCTGTCCGGGACTCCGGGGGCGACCTTCAGGGCCTTGAAATACGCCTTCGGGGTGATGGGGTCGTATGCCGAGAGCTCGTGGACCGCGAACGCACTGTTGGTCTCGGGGAGGATGCCGAGGGTCGGGGGCACCTCGCATGAACGCACCCCGAACCCGACCAGCGACGACCCCACGTCAGCGGCGAGCGTGGCCGTGGCGGGCCTGGGAGCGAGGAAGGTCGCGCTCGACGACCACGTCCCTGCGCCGACGGCGATGAGGAAGGCCGCCTCGACTGCCAGCAGCACGGCTCCCGCCCGGTGTCCGGCGTCGAAACGCCGGCCTGCGGCTGTCTTGGCTCTCTCGGGACCGCCCCCGTCGGGACTCCGGCTCGTTCGGGGTCTCAGGGCCGCCACCACGAGGAGACCGACGAGGGTCGCGGCTGCCGGCCAGATGAAGCTCTCGGAGCGGAGTCGGGTGGGCCCCGGAGCGAGGTGGCCACGCCCCACGACCCACAGGCCTGCCACCCCCAGACCGATGAGGCCGAACCCGGCCCCGAGCGACAACCGGACCCTCCAGTCCCGGGGCGATCGGATCACGACGTCGGTCCCGACACCGGCGAGGACGGCGATGGCGAAGGTGACCATGATCAGGCCGAGATGCCACCGCACGCGGAAGGGCAGCTGGTTCATCAACGTCGCCAGCGGGGAGAAGAAGATGAGCGCGGCCATGGACAGGCCCATGGCGGTGATGGCGAGCACGTCGGCCCGGCGCCGATGGACCACCGCCCCGGTCACCGCCAGGACGAGGGCGATCGCGCCCACGTAGGTGGCGTCCCCGATCCCGAACCAGTGGCTCTGTGCCACGGGCAGGGCGTCGAACCCCTGGAAGACGAGGTTGACGACATCGTGGGGGGACAAGGCGCCGTTGGCGCGTGATGAGTGGATGAAGACAGAGCCGGTGACCAACGGGACTCCCGGCAAGATGAGTGGCGCGGCCAGTGCCCCACCGGCGACCGTGGCGAGGGCCAGGTCGCCAACCCGGCGGACGACGGCCCGCACGCCCCCGAGGGCGCGGGCGCGCACGACGAGCAGGACGATCAGGAAGACGAAGAGCCCAGCGCCGAGCAGGACCAGCGCGTCGGGCTGCCCCGCGTAGACGGCACATGCCACGACGACGGCGAAGAACACGATGGCGCGTACCCGGTGTCGACCGCGCACCACCAACAGGGCTGCGGCGAAGAGCCACCCCGTCCAGGCCATCACCGACGCGATGGGCCAGCCCAGGAATCCCATGAACGCGCCGCTCAGCTCGTAGACGACGCCCGCCATCACGCATGCCATCAGGTGCAGCCGCAGCACCCGCCCGAGCACGTAGACGCCCGTTCCGGCCAGTACCAGCGTGACCAGGACCTGCACGGTGTACGCGAGGCGCAACGGCGCCAGGTAGCCGAGCAACGCGGGTACGCCGAACGTGGCCGATTGCCAATTGAACGCCAAGGGCATGCCGAGCCCGTTGTAGGGGTTCCACAGCGGGAGCTGGCCGTGATGGACCTGTGTCCAGGCCAGCGTGGTCCACGGGATCATCTCGGCGATGAGGTCCGTCGTTTGCCCGTTGCGGACCATGACACCGGATTGCCTGGTCAACCCGTCTTGGGACAACAGGTCGAAGGGTCCGAGCGACGCGCCGTGCAGGAGAGCCGGCGTCATGACCGCGACGGCGGCCACTACGACCAGGAACAAGCCCAGAGCGTCGGGCCCTAGCCGCCGGAGCCGGGTGCCGCGGCGGGGTTGCGCGGTCGGTTCGACCACCCACAGCGCGACCGCGACGTCTTGTTGTCGTATCGCCGCCGGCGCTGCCGACTCTGTGACCATGCTGCCGCCCCCCTGCCAGGTCCGGCACGTTGTCCGCCGCTGTTGTCGCCAACGCGGAGCGCGCGGCACACAACTGACTCCGCAAACTGTTCCACGAATCGGTGGGAGTTTCCTGAGCCGAGTGTGAAGACCTCCTGAGCCAGACCTGGGACACGGCTGAGATGTTGATGATGCAAACGTCAGCGTGTGCGGAGAGTGTCGCGTGTGAAGCTTGTGGCGTGTGAGGGCGCGATCCTCGGGTGCCGAGCCCATGCGTCACTCGTGACTGTCATCGCCGGTGTCACTCGTGACTGTCATCTCATGGACGTCGTCGAGTGAGTCACTCCGCGGCGATTGCCGCCAGCACGTCGAGCTTCGCCGCTCTGCGGGCCGGCCAGGTCGCGGCGCCGAGGCCGAGAAGCGCGGCGAGGACGAGGAACAGCACGAGTCTGCTGAAGGGGATGACGATGTCGGTGATCCCCTGCTGCTTCAACGAGGCGGCGAAAGCCGTCCCGAGCGCGGTTCCGACGATGACGCCGATGATCGCACCGAACAGGGCCAGGATCACCGCCTCCGAACGGATCATGGCCCGCACCTGGCGCCGTTTCATCCCGACGGCCCGCAGCAGTCCTATTTCGTGCGTGCGCTCGAAGACCGAGAGCATGAGCGTGTTGACGATGCCGATGAGGGCGATGACCACCGCCAGTGCCAGCAATGCATAGACCAGTCCCAGCAGCTGGTTGACCTGGGCTTGCTGCGACTTCTCGAACTCCGCCCGCGTCTGGATCTTCAGATTGGGATATGCCGTGAGCCCGCCGGCGAGAGCGCGGCTCTGGGTGTCGAGGGGGCGGGTGGTGTTGAGGAGGACGGCGATGGGGAGGGGGTTGTTGAAATGGGAGAGGAAAAAGCCGTCACCGATGAGAAAGCTCCCGAGCAACGAGTTCGCCTTGTAGATCCCTCCGATCCGCATCGTCGAGCTCCCCGTCTGCGCGAACTTCACCGGCACGACAGAGCCGACCGAGAGGTGGTCGGAACTCGCCGTCGTCGTATCGGTCAACAGCTCCCCGGCGGCGAGGGCCGGGGCCCCGGATCCGGACTGCATCCTCAAGATGATGGTGTCGGACAGGTGTTGGGGTGAGACCGCGGTCAAGCTGTCCAGCGAGTGCCGGAATTCGAACTCGCCGCTGTACACCGTGGACGTGGCAACCACGCCGGGAACGCGCGAGGCGGCGGAGGCCACCGAAGTGCTGAATCCGCCCGCGCCGCTGCCCGAGCTGGTGATGATGTAGTCGGCGCTGATGGCCTCGTCGACGCTGGCCGTTGCCGATTTGGACAACGACGCGCCGAACACCGCGATCGTGGACACGAGGGCAAGGCCCACCATCAGGGCGGAGGACGTCTGGGCGGTCCGGCGGGGACTGCGCATCGAATTCTCCCGCCCCAACTTGCCCGCCATGCTGAGCGTGCGCGCCAGCGGGCGTCCGAGGATGCTCGCCATGGGGCGTGCCACGACGGGTGCCAGCATGCCGATTCCGATGAAGATGGCGATCGCTCCCACGCCGACCAGCTGGATCGCGGGCTTCGTCAATCCCAGCGTCAACGCGGCGATACTCAGGACGGCGACGACGGAACCGATGACGATCCGCCGGCGCGACGACTCGGCCTGGTCGCCGCGGTAGTCGACGAGCGCCGCCACCGGCGGGATCCGCACGGCCCGCCGGGCCGGGCTGATGGCGGACACCAAGGTCACCCCGACGCCCACGGCGAGGGCCACGACGATCGTCCGGGTTTCGAAGACGAGCGACCCCGACGGCAGGGAGATGCCGAAGCCCTTGAGCAGTGCTTCGAGCCCGAGAGCCGCCAAGACCCCCAGGCCCAAGCCGATCAGGGATGCCACCAGCCCGAGTAGCGCGGCTTCGAGGAGGACCGAGCGGAACACCTGGCGCCGGCTCGCTCCAACGATCCGCAGCAGCGCCAGCTCCCGGGTCCTTTGCCCCACGATGATCGAGAACGTGTTGAAGATGGTGAATCCACCGACGAAGAGGGAGATGAACGCGAAGACCAGCAGGGCCGTCGAGAAGAACCCCAGCGCCTGGTTGATCTGGTTTGTCTGCTCGTTGGCGACCGTCTGCCCCGTGACCACTTCGACCCCGGGGGGCAGGGCCCGGGCGATGCCGTGTTGGAGGCTCGCCTTGTCGACTCCCGGCTTGGACAGGACGTTGATGGCGTCGAAGCGACCGACCTCTCCCAGCAGGCGTTGTGCCGTCGGCAGGTTGAAGGCGGCGAGCGTGGCTCCGGCGAGATTGTCGGCCGTGCCGAACCTGACGATGCCGGTGATGGTGAAGGTCTGCGGCGCACCCGAGAGCAGGATGCGCACGCGGTCGCCGACGGCGAAGTGGTATTTCTTCGCCGTCGCCGCGTCCACGAGGACGTCACTCGAAGTTGTGGGACCCGTGCCCTGGATCACGTGCAACGAGGAGAGCTGCGGGTCGGGGTCGAACGAGACCCCGAGCGTGGGGGCCCCTCCCGTGCTGATGGCCTTGCCGTCAGGCGCGACGAACTGCGCATACCCGCTGACCGTACCCTCGGCATCGGCGACGCCCGGGACCTTGCGGACGGTGGTGACGATCGACTCGGGAATGGGCTTGCGGACGGCGCCACCCCCACCGGTGTTGCTGGTGAAGACCGCCTGGCCGCGGACCTGGAAGTCGACGTTCTGGTAGACGTGGCCGAACAGGGAGGTGAAGGTGTTGTGGAGGGTGTCGGTGAGCACGAATGTCCCCGAGATGAACGTGACCCCGAGCACGATCGCGAGCGCGGTGAGCGCCAGTCGCAGCTTGTGGGCGAGAAGGCCCTTGATGGTGACCTTCCACACGTCAGGTACCCAGCTGCTTCATCTGCTCCAGCACCGAGTCGGCCGTCGGGGATACCAGCTCGCCCACGACGTTGCCGTCAGCCAGGAAGACGACCCGGTCGGCGAAGGCGGCCCCGCGCGGGTCGTGGGTGACCATGACGATCGACTGGTGGAATTCGGTGACCGAACGGCGCAGGAAGCCGAGCATCTCCGAGGAGGCGTTCGAGTCGAGGTTGCCGGTGGGCTCGTCCGCGAAGATCAGGTCCGGACGGCCGATCAGCGCCCGGGCACAGGCGGCCCGTTGCTGTTGGCCGCCGGACATCTCGTTGGGCCGGTGTGAAAGCCGGTCCCCGATCCGCAGCTGCGAGACGAGGAAGTCGAACCACTCCTGGTCGATCTTGGTCCCGGCGAGATCGGCGGGCAGCGTGATGTTCTCATGGGCCGTCAGTGTGGGCACCAGGTTGAAGGACTGGAACACGAAGCCGATCCGGTCGCGTCGCATCTGCGTGAGACCGGCATCGTCGAGCTGCCCGATGTCCTGATCTCCGACATACGCATGCCCTGAGGTCGGTGTGTCGAGCCCTGCCATGCAGTGCATGAGGGTGGACTTGCCCGAGCCCGACGGGCCCATCACGGCAGTGAATCGCCCGCGTTCGAACTCGACGTTGACGCCCGTGAGCGCGTTGACGGCGGCTTCACCTTTGCCGTAGGTCTTCACGAGGTCGACCGCGCGCGCCGCCACCGGGGCTGGTGACGCGGTGGCAGCGGTCGATGCCTGGTCGGTGAACGCCATGGAGGTTCCGTCCTTCACATGCCTGGCGCGATCCGGTGCGGCGTGCCAAGGCACCGACCAGGCTCGGCGGGTTCAACGTCGATGTCGTCGACAGTCTTACTACCCGGGCCCGTCCTCACGGACACCGGCCGACCGAGCCTGCGGGATTCGCAGGGCACGCAGAGCGCGCAGAGCGCGATGGGGTGTTGGCTTCAATGCGCACAGTGTCGAACGAATCCGAGGAGCGGCGAAATCCGGTATGACCCCGACGGGACCCTGACTCGGCAACGAGTGGCGACCCTCTCCGTGAATCGTCGGGTCCCCTCCGTGAGCTGGTGTCTTCTCCCGGGTCCGGGGCTCAATCCGTAACCCGGCGGGTCCTCTCGCCGAACCAGCGCGTCCTCCCCGAGAATCGGCGAATGCCTCTACATGAAGCTGTCGTCGGGGGAGAGGCCGAGCGCTTCGTCGCCACCGGTGATGATCGGCTGGCAGTTGCCCCAGCCCTCGCCACCGCCGACGGGATCGACGACGTGCACCACCGTGTCGCGGATCTGGTGCAGGCGGCGGGCCGCGGCGGGATCCGCACAGTCCAGGACGTGCTCGCCCTCGACGTGAAGGTCTCCACGCCACTCGCCGTGGTGATGGCCGTCGAGTCCGAAGTAGAGCCCGGCGCCGAGGTGGAAGCCCGTGTCCGAAACGGCTTCGAGCTCCAGGGTGCGTACGCTGCCGTCGGCGCTGCGCGCCTCGATCCGACCGCCTCGAAGCCGGCGGTTGTCCGGGTCGAACTCCAGCGCCGGCTCGAGGTCGACGAAGCGCTGCACCGTCCCGTCGGGCTGCTCCACTCCACCCATGACGACCTGCTTGTAGGTGAAGCCCGGGCCTTTCACGATCTGGTAGTGGAGGAAGATCCCGTACCGGCTTCCGTCGGGTCGTTGCATGGCGATCGGGCTCCAGATCATGCGGAAGGAAAGCCCTGCCAGCGGGTCACGTGGCTCGAGGTCTTGCAGCGGGAGCCCGACGTCGTAGCGGACGCCCCACGAGTGGTCGCGCGTGGACACCCAGGTGTCGGGGGAGATCTCGCTGCGCACCCCCTCCACCTCCACCCACCCCGACGCCAGCCCGATCTGGTGGTAGCGCACGAGGTCGGACCCGACCCGGAAACCCTGGCGCATGTGGGTGCGGTCCTCCACGGCGGGCGGCACGATCCCCTCGAACAACCAGTCGAAGGCGACGGGCTGGCGGTCGTTGGCCTCGAGGACGAAGCGGACCGACCGCAAGGGCTCGACGACCTCGTAGCGGATGGGCCCCACCGTGGTGACGGCGGGCGCGGCGTCGAGACGTCGGCTGGCGCGCACCGTGCGCTGCTCGACCCCACGCGAAATCCCCGCGTACCCGTCCGTCACGTTGCGATTGGGGTACTTGCCCAGGCCGAACCCCAGCTGCAGGCTCCCGTCCTTGGCCGTCGCCATGGCGCAGATCTTCTCGGTCCACGAAAGGTCGCTCGTGGCCACCACGGCGAAGGTGTCGGTGATCTGGTGGCACAGCCCCTCGTCGGCGGGGACGAGAGGCCCGATCGGATTGGTCAACGGGCCCACCACCCCGGTGCGGGGCGGGTGCGGCTCACAGCTTGCTCCAGTAGGTGCCCTCGAGCATCGCCTCGAGCGTCGGCCGGTGCATGATCATGTCGTCGGGGTCGTCGGGCATGGCGATCTCGCCGAAGAGGACCTGGCGTCGGGCCACCCTGCTCATCACGATGGCGTGCCTGAGCGCGGCGTACATGGTGTAGAAGTCGAGGTCGCGCGGGGTGTAGCCGCCATGACGCTCGTACGCCTGAGCCACGTCCGCGAGTCGCATGAAGTGCGGCATTCCCGCCAGCCCGGCCTGGAGGGCGATGTCGTCGAGGAAGCGGTGGAGGTAGACCATCCAGCCGATGTCGATCTCGCGCGGCCCGACCGCGGCCATCTCCCAGTCGAGCACCGCCACCGGCTCGAAGTCCCGGAACATCATGTTGCCGATCCGGGCGTCTCCCCAGCTGATCACGGCTGTGGATTCGGAGGTGGGCCAGTGGTCCTCGAGCCACGCGAACGTGCGCTCGATGAGGGGGGAGCGGGCCCCGTCGGCCACCACCCACTCGTAGTACGAACGCTGTTCCGCCAGGTGGCGCCGCATCGCGGTGTCACCGGGCCGGTCGAGCTCGAGGAAGGCGATGTCCTCGGCGGCGACGTCGGCGCTGTGCAGCTCGGTCAGGACGCGTACCGACGCGTCCTGTAGCCGGTCCTGGTCGGCACGTGGCGCCTCGGACAGCCAGGACCCGAAGGGGTACGGCATGATGTCGGGCGGGACCAACCCCTCGACGCGCTCCATCACGAAGAACGGCGAGCCGATCGCCTCGGGGTCGAGCTCCAGCCACAGGGTGCGGGGTACGGGGACCGCGCTGCGCTCGCCCACGAGCCGCATGACGCGGAATTGGCGCTCGAGGTCGTACACCGGGAACACCGGGACGGCCTCAGGATCGGGGATGAGCCGCGCCGCGCACGCCTGGGTCACCACCCTCGTTCGGGACCCCGCCCCGTCGTCTTCGCGCCAGGTGGACTCGAAGAGCAGGGTCTCGCTCGACATCCCGTTGGACTCGGGCACCACGAGCTCGGACACCTCGGGCTTGCTCACCCGTTTCGCCAACCAGGTCACCAGATGCCGGTGCAGCTCCTCCCGGTCGCGGGTGGAGGTCTGGGGCCGCGGCGCCGCCTCGGGTGTCCCCCCCGGCGCCTGGGTCGACGGGGCGCCGGCGTCGGCCCCCGTCACGTCGCCGCCCCGGGAGCCACCGACTCCCATCCCGTGAAGCCCGACGGCTCGTGGCGCCCGAAGGTCCCGTGTTCGAACATCCCCCAACCCTCGACGCCGTCGCAGGTGGCGCGCGCCACGTGGTCGACCACGCCGAAGGGGATCCGGCCCGTGACGGCGGGGTCGCGCATGTCCACCACCACGCCTTCGGTCCAGCCCCGTCCGCGCCACTGCCCGTGGGTCCAGTCCGGGTCGCCGCCGTAGCCGGGGCCGCAGTTGAGGCCCACGAAGCCGAGCGTCTCGATCTCGAGCGTCACCTCCTGGCCCCCCCGGGCGCGCATGTGCAGCACGGCGGCCTCGGGGTGCCGTGTCCCGGGCCGGTAGCGGACCTCGACCTCGGGCCACCCGAGCTGCTCGGGCGGGCGCCCCGACGACGCCGGGAAGACCCGGACCGCCTCGTTGAGCGTGCGGGTGCCGTCACCGTCCTCCTGGGCGATCACGACCACCGCGAAGTCGTCGAAGCGCAGGGGCACGTACGTCCACCAGAATCCGAACCCCTCCTCGGGCTCCGACGCACCGCGGCCGGGCGGTTCGGGCTCGCCCACCGGTCGGATGCCCCAAGACCGGTCGCGGGTGCCGACCCAGCGGTCGTCGCGCACGGCGAGCTCCTCGCCGCCGACGCGGAGCACACCTGACCACGTGCCCACCTGCGCGAAGCGCGAGGCGTCGAGGATGACACGACCGCCCTGGCGCATGACGTGTGCCGGCTCCTCGACCGTCGGGAACGACCCGGTCCAGGTGAGGTCGAAGGCCACCCCGTGGTCCTCGCCCTCGCAGATCACGCGCACCCGTTCCAGGGGCTCGAGCACCTCGATGCGGTAGGGGCCGACCTGCTGGGCCATGCGGTCGTCGCCCAGGGCGTCCGAAGTCCTCAAGGTGTACTGCTCGTCTCCGCGCCGCACCGTGGCGTAGGCGTCGATGACCCCCAGGTTCGGGTACACGCCCATGCCCGTGACGAGGAACACCTCGCCGGTCCGGTCGTGCGCGTTGAAGTAACAGCGGTCATAGGCGTTGCGGTCGCTCGTCGCCATGTGCCGCATCGAGAGCGGCCCCTGGTGCACGGGATACTCGTCGAGCGGCACGGGCATGTGGTCGGCTTCCCCCTGGTCGTCTCGGCACCGGTGTCCCCGGCGCTGGTGCGCCGGGCCGCCGCCCGAGGGACTCAACGTAGCCCCGCCCGCCCCAAGACAAGGCTCTGTGACGCCCCTCGGTCGCCCCGGGCGGGGTCGACCGGCGCCGGCACCCGGAAGAGCCCTGGCCGCCGGTCGGACACAATCGGGGGATGCGGGATGGCCGGGGTCGAGCCGCATCCGTCGGCCCCGGTGCGCGCGACGATGCCGGGGGCCCTGAGAGCGAGGCGGGGACCGGGGCCCGCCGTGGTGGGCTCGGGAGCGCCTGGGCGGCGTGGGGCCTGGCGGTCAGCGCCTATTTCGTGGCCGTCTTCCACCGCACCAGCCTGGGCGTGGCCTCGCTCGACGCCGAGCACCGTTTCCACATCGGCCCGTCGGTGCTGGCCACTTTCGTGTCGGTGCAACTGGCCCTGTATGCCGGCATGCAGATCCCCACGGGGGCCATGGCCGACCGGTTCGGGCCCCGCCGCATGCTCACCGTCGCGCTGGTGTTCCTCGCCGCCGGCGAGGCCCTCTTCGGGCAGGGCACGAGTGTCGCCACCGCGCTCACGGGGAGGGCCCTGGTCGGGATCGGTGACGGGCTCACGTTCCTGAACGTCCTCCGTCTGGTCCAGAACTGGTTCCCCGCCTCGCGCTACGGGCTGCTCACCGCGTTGACGTCGATGACCGGGGCGGTGGGCCAGCTGGTTTCGACCGAGCCGCTGCGCCTCAGTCTCCTGCATCTCGGATGGGTGACGACGTTCACCGGGACCGCAGTCCTCACCGCCGGGGTTGCCGTCGTCCTGGCGTTGTTCGTGCGGGACCGGCCCGACGCCGCCGCGCTCCTGCCCCTGCGCGAGCGCCCGAGCATGCGCCGGGCGGTGCGCCACGCCATGCGGGTGTCGGGAACGTGGCGGGGGATGTGGGCCCACTTCTCCCTCACCGGGCCCTTCGTGGTGTTCACCGCCTTGTGGGGGTATCCGTTCCTGGTCCGTGCCCAGCACTACTCGAGCCGCAACGCCAGCTTGACCGTGGCCCTTGTCGTCCTCAGCGCGGTGTCGAGCGCGCCCTTCGTCGGGGTGCTGATCATCCGCGCCCCCCGGGCGCGCCCGGCGGCTGTCATCGCCAGCGCGTTGGCGCTCGCGGCGACGTGGACACTCGTCTTGTGCTGGGGTGGAGGGCGGGTGCCGACCCCCCTGGTCGTCGCATGGGCGGTCGTCACCGGTGTGAGCGCATCGACGTCGGTCATCGCCTTCGACCTGGCGCGCGAGGCCAACCCGCCCGAGCGCGGCGGTGCCGCCACCGGCGTCGTCAATATCGGGGGATTCGCCTGTGCGGTCGTCTGCGATCTCACCGTCGGGTGGGTGCTCTCCGCGCTCGGCCACGGCGGGCGCGACGCGACCGGATACCGCCCCGCGCTGGCGGTGGTGCCGGTGTTGATCGCCTTCGGCCTGGTGCAGTTCTGGCGCCTGGGGCGTCGTCACGCCCTGGTCAGACGACGAGGCCCCGTCCCGTGACCATGGGCAGGTCGAGCGCCGTGAGCAGGCCGGGGGGCGCCTCCACCACGGCCGGCACGGCGTTCACCAGTCGCATGGCGGTGGCCTTGAGGCCCCCGGTGTTGTGGTCCCCGTCGGTGCCCATGAGCTGGAGGTCGACGGTGTAGGTGGGCTCGCCGCGCACGATCACGCGGTAGCCGCCCTGGCCCGCCGGCTGCGGCCAGTCGGGCCCGATGTCGTCGGCGAGGCGGGTGACGTGTTCGAGCACCACGACGGCACGCCCGGCGCGCACCCCCGCACCTCGAACCGCAGGCCGGCGGCGGTGCCCTTGTCCACGGTCCCCGACGCGATGGCGATGTCCCGCGGCGCGGGCAGGCGCTCGTAGTGCTCCTCGACCGAGTCGAGCTCGACGTCGAGCCCGGCCGCGATCTGGCGCACGACGCTTCCCCACGCCATGGTCAGCACCCCGGGGAGCAGCAGCATGGGGACGTCCTCGAGGGGGCGCCCGAATCCCATGATGTCGAACATCACCGTGGGCTGGTCGTAGGTGGCGTAGTTGAGGATCTCGAGGCAGCGGACCTCTTCGATGCGCTCGCTGATGCCGGTGATCACGAGGGGGAGCCAGTCATTGGCGAAGCCGGGGTCGATGCCGTTGACCCACAGCGACACGCCGGCGCCGAGGGCCGCGTCGCGCAGGGGGTCGGTCATCTCGGCGGGGACGACCCCTTCGGGGTACTGCAGGAACACCGGTCCGCTCGACACCACGTTGGCCCCGGCCCGAAGGATCTTCTCGAGATCGGCGAGAGCCTCGGGCAGACGGTTGTCCGCCATGGCGGTGTGCACGACGCAGTCGGGCTCGAGGGCAAGCACGGCCTCGGCGTCGTCGGTGGCGGCCACCCCGAGGGTGCGCCCCAGCCCGGCCAGGTCCCCGGCGTCGCGGCCCGACTTGTCGGGGTTCGACACCCACACGCCCGCCAGCTCGAGGTCGGGACGGGCGTCGATGCCGGCCAGCGCGTTCCGGCCCACGTTGCCTGTACCCCACAGCACGACGCGATACGTCACCGCATTCCCCTCAGCCCAGGTCGACCTGGGGACGCTCGGCGCCGCCGTCGATCTCGAAGATCTTGCCGGTGACGAAGTCGCCCGCCGGCGAAGCCAGGTAGACGACGCACGCCGCGATGTCCTCGGGCTGCCCGATGCGGCCCACCAGGGCAGTCTCCTCGATGAAGGCCAGCATGGCCGCGTCCTGCACGACGACGTCGACGGCCGAGGTGGCGATGGTTCCCACGGCGATGGCGTTGACCCGGATGCGCGGCGCCAGCTCTGTGGCCGCCAGGCGGGTGTAGTGCGACAGCGCCGCCTTGGCGGTGGCGTAGGCCGTGAATCCGCGCGGCGCCACCCGCCCGGCCATGGACGAGATGTTGACGACCGCCCCTCCGTCGCCGGCCAACATGGCCGGCACCGCGGCGCGCACCAGCGCGTGGGCACTGCTCACGTTGTAGCGGAAGGCCCGTTCGAGATGGCCCGGGGAGACGTCGAGCAGGGGGCGTGGCATCCAACCCCCGTGGTTGTTGACGATGACGTCGAGGCGCCCGAAGGCGTCGGTGGCCGTCTCGACCAGCTGGGCCATGACGTCGAGGTCGTTGAGGTCGGCCGGCACCACGACGGCCCGGCGCCCCGCTGCCTCCACCTGCTTGGCCACGGCCTGGAGCTGCTCCTCGGTGCGGGCCGCGATGACCACGTCGGCACCCGCCTCGGCCAGGGCGATCGCAGTGGCGGCGCCGATGCCGCGGCCCGCCCCGGTGACGATGGCGGCGCGGTCGGTGAGGCGGAATCGGTCCAGGATCATCGGCGCCGACCCTAGCCCAGGGCCTCGCCGAAGTGAAACGTGTTCCAGTGGGAATTCGGGCTGGGGGTGTCAGGCCAGGCGGGTGGACGTCACCCCGGTCGGGTCGAGGGGAGGCCCAGCTTGCGGTGGTCCCACGACACGGTGCGTTCCACCTGCAGGGCGATGACGACGCGCTTGTGCAGCATGGTCTCGACGAATGGGCGCAGCTCCTCGGTATAGGTCCCGTAGTAGCGCTCGAAGAGGTTGACGCCGAGCTCGAACATGCGCCCGGGGTCGTCGACGAAGACCGCTGTTCCCACGAGCTCCACGCCGCGCAGTTCCTCGTAGTAGTCGCCGTCCTCGGCCATGCACGTCATGTGGGGGTCGCGCCCGAGGTTCTGGGCCTTCTGGGACTTGGCTTTGGTCTCGAAGGCCAGCATCCCGTCGAGGAACCCGTACCACATGGCCACGGCGTGGATGGAGCGGTCATGGTTGATCGAGCACAACGTGACGGGACGCCGCTCGGCCAGGAAGCCGTCGATCTCCTCCCCGGTCATCTTGATCTGGGCCCGCTGGTTGACGCCGTGCCCCATCTGTGCCGGTGCGTCGCTCATCTCAGTACGCGCAGGGCAGGTGCTTGATTCCGTTGATGAAGTTCGAGCGGAGACGGTCGGGCTCGGCCGTGGCACGGATGTCAGGGAGGTGGCGGAACAGCTCGCGGAACATGACCGTGATCTCGCGCCTCGCCAGGTGCGCTCCCAGGCAGAAGTGCGGGCCGGGCGCGCCGAAGCCCACGTGGGGGTTGGGGTGGCGCAGGACGTCGAAATGCTGGGGGGTCTCGAACACGTCCTCGTCGCGGTTGGCCGAGTTGTAGAAGAGGATGACCTTGTCGCCTTCTGCGAAGGTGTGGCCCGAAAGCGTCGTCTCCGCGGTGGTGGTGCGGCGCATGAAGATGACCGGGGAGGCCCAGCGGACGATCTCGTCCACCGCCGTGGGCGCCACGGCCTCGAAGTCGGCCGCCCACAGGTCCCGCTGGTCGGGCCGCTCGGTGAACGCCCACAGGCCGTGACTGATGGCGTTGCGCGTCGTCTCGTTGCCGGCCACGACCAACAGGATGAAGAACGAGGCCAGCTCGGAGTCGGTGAGCGACTCGCCGTCGACGTTGGCATTGGCGAGCGCCGAGGTGAGGTCGTCGATGGGGTGCTCGAGCCGGAACGTGGCCAGCTCCCGCATCAGCTCGGCGAGGTCGTTGCCGGCGTTCATGAAGGCCAGCACCGGGTCCTCACCCTCGGGGACGTACTCGGTGTCGCCGAAGGACAGGATGATGTTCGACCGGTTGAACACGGTGTCGTAGTCGCGCTCGGGGACACCCATCATGTCGCAGATGATCTTCAGCGGGAGCCGGGCCGCCACCTCGGTGACGAAGTCGCACTCGCCCTTCTCCCGGACCTTGCCGATGATCTCGTCGGCCACCTGCTCGATGTTGTCCTCGACGGCCCGCACCATGCGGGGGTTGAATGCGGCGGAGACGATCCGCCGGAGGCGGGCGTGGCGCGGGTCGTCCATGTTGATCATGGAGCCGAAGAACTCGAGGAGCTCGGGCGGCATGTCGAGGATGGTGGATCCCGACTGGCCCGAGCAGTACAGCTCGGGGTGCCGGCTGATCTCGACCACGTCGGCGTGGCGCGTCACCGCGTAGTAGCCGCGGCCGGGCGGAATGGGGACGATGGTCTCCACCTCGATCTCGGGGTCGGGGAAGAAGGCGATGGGTCGCTCGGCCCGCAGCGTCGCGAAGGCTGTCTCACGCTCGGACCAGGGCTTCTGCCAGAAGTCGAGGTTCGACAGCTCGATGTCGTCCACCTGGAGTGCCTGCGGGATCGTCACGTCGCGCCCCTTCGCCGTACCGGTTCTGCGTCGCTCATCCTCGCGCCGCCGCCCCCCGCACGCCCAGCCCGGGCGGGACCGTCGGCCTCAGAACGGGACGAGAGCGCGACGGCGCCCCGTCGCGTGGCCCAGGCCCGAGCGGATCACGGCTCCGAGGATCTCGGCGGCAGCCGCTTCCTCTGCGGTGCAGGGGTCCGACGCGTAGCTCGCCCGTGCCGCCAGGGCGGCGAGCCTCCCATAGGCGTCGACGGTGGCGTCGATCGAGGTCTCGGCCGTGCCGGTCGTCCCCGGGGGCGACGAGGTGGCGGTCCCCGGGGGCGACGAGGTGGCGGTCCCCGGGGGCGACGAGGTGGCGGTCCCCGGGGGCGACGAGGTGGCGGTCCCCGGGGGCGACGAGGTGGCGGTCCCCGAGGCGAGCGAGGCGACGGTGACCGGCCGGTAGGGCACCAGCCATCTGGCCTCGGCCAGGGACGCGAGGCGTGCCGCGTGCTCCTGCAGGGTCTCGGCGGGCCGCCGGCCCAGCCGGGCGCGCTCGAGGACCATCTCGGCGTCGTGCCACCGGGCGAGGACCTCGGCGGTGGGGTCGAGCGCGGCGCGCCCGCGGCCGGAGCCATTGTCCGAAACGCCGCCCGAGACGCAGGCCCAGTCGCTGCAACCCGAAGCGCTGTGGCCAGAGGCGATCTGCGCCCCGACCCAACCCGGGGCTCGAGCCACGGCGCGCCCGACGCCGCGCCCAGAGTCCGACCACGACGGCGAGCGACACCAGCACCACCCCCGCCGCTTCGAGCACGGGCGTCACCCACCCGGAGTTGCCGTGGGCCGCCGCCGCCGGGGACGTGCCGTGTGGGCCCAGGGGAATGGTCGACGGGATCGTCGCTTTGGCGCTGTTGGGCCGGCGGACGGTGGGCGACGACGGGGCCGTGGTGGCGGTCGAACGCGACCCCGAGCTCTGCGTACCCGTGCGCGAGCCGGTGTTCACACCCACACCGGCCGCCTCGCCCGAGGAGGCGGGTGTGGGCTCGTACGACGTCCATCCCGTCGAAGGGCCGAGGTACACCTCGGGCCACACATGCGCGTCGGCGCCGGTGACCCGGTACCGTCCGTGGCCCTGGGTCGCACCCGTCGTGAACCCGACCGCGACCCGGGTGGGCAGACCGTCGATCCGTGCCAACACGGCGTACGCGGCGGCGAACTGCTGGCAGAATCCGGCCCGCGTGGTGAAGAGGAAGGTCTGCAGCGGGTTGGGGCCCGTGGACGGCGGGGGCGAGAGCGTGTAGCGGTACCGGCCGGAGTCGAACCACCGGGCCAGAGCGGCGGCCTCGGCGGCAGGACCGTCCACTCCGGCGACGATCTGGTGGGCGAGGTCGACGACCGACGCCGGCTCGGTGGGAAGCTGCAGGTAGGGAGCGAGCGATCCGGGGGCGACGTCGCCCGACGTCGCCGAGCCTGTCCGGGTCGAGCCTGTCGTCGCCGAGCCTGTCCCGGTCGAGCCTGTCCCGGCCGAGCCTGTCCCGGCCGAGCCTGTCCCGGCCGAGGGCGTGGCACTGGTGTCGGCGGGGACGCGGGCGATCGCCACGTAGGCCAGGCCCGGTGCCGCCTCGAACGGCTGGAGCGCGCCGAACCCGGGCACGACATCGGCGGCGGTCCCGACCGAGACCGTCGAAGGGGGGAGGGGCAGCAGCGTGCTCTCGAGGTTGGCGATCGTGACCTGGGCGCGGAACGTCTTTGTCGGCGCGGGCTCCGGCAGCGCCGGGAGGCCCGGCACCTCGTTGTCCGGCGGGAGGAGCGCGTCGCTCTGTGCGGCGGCTTCTGTGGTCGGGTCGGGCAGCCACGCAGTGCCGTTGAAACGGGTGAGCACGGCCAGCTGCCAGTAGGTCGGCAGCGGGGTCTCGGCGCTGAACATCAGCTCGGTGGTCCGGTTGACCAGCACCGCTTTCAAGTTGTCGACGAGGTCGATGGCGCGCACCCCGGCGGAGCCGGGGAAACCGCTCGTGCCCGCTCCGGTGCCGCCGGTGGCCGGGTTCCCGACGGCCAGACCCAGGCCCTGGGCTCCTTGGGAACCTCCGGGCTCCGCAAAGGGGAGGGCATCCACCTTGAGTGCCGCCGCGGCCGGGCTCGCCGCCAGGGCGACGACGACGGCCAACAGCGCACCGAGCATCGCGGGGAGCGTGGCCGTGACGCGCGAGGCGAGCCGGCGCCCCGTCGCAGCCCACCGGGCGCGGGTGTCTGTGGCCGGGCGCGACCCCGGACGGGCGTCGGTTGTCGACCGGTGCGATATCGATCGGGTGTCAGCGCCGGAGTGGTCGGCGGCGATCACGAACGCGAGTGCGCACGCCAGGTAGGCAATGGTGCCGGGGAGCCGATCGACCTGGGAGCTCAACAACGCGGTGTAGCAGAACAGCGCGAACGTCGGCACGAGCGCCACCGGCGCACCTGTGCCCTTTGACTCCTGCCACGCCCAGATCGCCCGGGCGAACACGGCGACGAGGCCTGCGCCCATGGCGATGCACAGCACCACCTCCGGAGTGGCCGGCACCGGCGTCGGGTGCGAGCGGATCACCGTCCCGGCCCTGTCGAACTCCGACACCAGCGTCCGCCACGTCCCGAGCGTGGGGATGCCGTAGCGGGTGGCCGACAGCAACTCCCCCCAGATCGTGGCGAGGACCACGGCCACGACTCCCGCCACCGTGACCACCAGAGCCGAGACGCGCAGGCGCCGTGCCACCGACGCTGCCAGGTGTCCTGCCAGCACCGTGGCGGTGATGGGGCCCACGACGTGCGCCGCACCGGGAGCCTGGGTGAGGCGTGCCGTGCCCAGTCCCGCCGCCAGGGACACCGCCAGGAGCCAGATGTCGGGCCCGGCGGCCGGTTTGGAGCGCCATGTGGAGGGCGCGGTGGAGCGCCCGATGGGATGCGTGGGGGAGCGCGGCGTCGAGCCGACGTCCGCGACGGCGCGTGGGCTGGGCGGGCTCACGGGACGAGGACCGTCTCGGCCTGGCGCCGCAGCGACTCGGGCAGCGTGTGCTGCGCTGCGCCCGTGGCTGTGGTCACGAGGACCACGTCGGCGCCCTGTGCGCCGGCCGAGGCCCAGACCGCCCCCCCGGTGGGCCGGTCGCCCCACCGGTGGGCCACAGCCGGGGGCGCGCTGGCGGGACCGAGCAGGGCCAGGGCGCGCAGCATCGTCTGCCGGCCCGTCTTGCCGGGGGGGATCACCACGCGGTCGCCCGTGCTCGTGCACAGCTCGACGGTGAGGCCCAGGTCCAGCGCACGGGCAGCGAGGCCTGCCGCACGCGAGATGGCCGCCTCGACCGAGCGCGCGGTGTGGGCCGACGGCCGCAAGTCCACGAGGAGCGACAAGGACCCGGCCCGGGGCTCGAGGAATTCGCGTACGACCAGCTCGCCGGTGCGCGCCAGGGAGGGCCAGTGCAGACGCGTGAGCCGGTCGCCCGGTGCGTAGGGGCGCAACCCGCTGAGCTCGTCCCCCGACAACGCGCCGGTCGCCCCCGCCCCCGGCGAGCCGGCGCTGCTCCCGGGACGCGACCCTGCTCGGTGTCCGTCGTCCGCCACCTCGGCCGGCGTCGGGTACACGATCACGTGCGCCGGAGGCGCCAACGTGATCCGACGGGCGACGAGGCGGAACGGGTCCTCGCACCACACGCCCACCTCGGCGAGAGTCAGCAGCCCACGGGTCGCTGTGGGCACACGGATCGAGAACGTGGCATCCGAACCGGGGCGGAGACCCGGGAGCCGCCGCGCCCGAGGAAGCGCCCTTCGGTCCCGGGCGCGCTCGCGCCGGGTGGGCCGCGACCCCGGGCCCCCGAGCCAACCCTGGGCGGGGGTTTCGCGCCCGCCTGAGGTGCTCCCCCGGGAGCCCCGAGAGATGCTTCTCTGGGAGGTTCCGGCCACCGAGCTTTCACCCAGACCGGGATGAGACACCGACCACTTCCCGTCGGGATCCTCGACGAGCACCGGTGGTCGTCGATGATCGCTCCCGTTGGCGACCGTCATCTCGACGACGGCCGACTGCCCGGCGCTGACCTCGGCGACCGGGACCTTCACGACGACCCGCAGTGACCGCCGGGTCACGAGCCGCCGGTACCACACCGAGACGATGCCCAGCGCGAGCAACACACCGACCGCGATCGCCAGGAGGACGAACTCCTCCACGCCGTAGGCCAGTCCGGCGATCGCGCTGCAGGCGGCACCCACGGCCAGCACCGCTCCACGTGTCGACAGCACCGCCGGCTCAGGTCCCGCGCCGGCGACCCGGACCCGCCGGCATTCCCGTTACCGGGTGCCGCCGACGGGCACCAGGAGCCGCGACAGGATCTCCCCGATGGTCGACGACGCCGTGACTCCGGCCAGCTCGGCGGCGGGGTGCACCACGACGCGATGGCCGAGCGCCGGCTCCGCCACGAGCTTCACGTCGTCGGGCGTCACGAAGTCGCGACCCGACGAGACCGCCACGGCACCGGCGGCCCGGAGCACCGACAGGGTGGCGCGGGGCGAGGCGCCCACGGTGAGATCGGGGTGCGACCGTGTCTCCCCGATGAGATCGAGGACGTATCCCCGCACCTCGGGGGCCACGTACGCGCGCTGCACCGCACCGGCGAAGGTGCTCAGGAACCCGGCTCCCCCGACGCCGGATAGGGAATCGGGGGAGGGGCGAGTCAGCGCCGTGGCGAGCAGCTCGTCCTCGGACGCGCGGTCGGGGTAGCCGAGACTGAGACGCAGCAGGAAGCGGTCCCGTTGACTGTGCGGCAGCGGGAAGGTCCCCGCCGCGTCGTAGGGGTTCTGGGTGGCGATCACCATGAAGGGGTGCGGCAGGGGGTGGCTGACCCCGTCTGCGCTGACCTGGTGCTCCTCCATCGACTCGAGCAGCGCCGACTGCGCCTTGGGGGAGGCGCGGTTGAGCTCGTCGGCCAGCAGGATGTTGGTGAACACCGGGCCGGGCCGGAACGTGATGCGCCCGCTGTCGCGGTCGAAGACCATGGCGCCGGTGACGTCGGCGGGGAGGAGGTCGGCGGTGAACTGCACCCGGCCGAAGGTGAGCCCGAGCGACCGGGCGAGCGCCTTGGCGAGCGTGGTCTTGCCCACGCCCGGGTGGTCCTCGACGAGCAGGTGTCCCTCGGCCATGAGGCAGCACAGCGCGAGCCGGACGGTGCTGTCCCTGCCGATGTAGGCGCGTCGGACATTCGCCACCACGTCGTCGAAGGTCCGGGCCACAAGCGTGTGGGAGTCCGGCCGCGAAGCGCCCCGGGGCGCGGTGGACGAACCGGGCCCGACGGGCGTGGTGGGGAGGCCGGCGATGTCAGGGTCAACGGTCCGGACCGGCAGATCCTTCACGGAAGACGCGGCGAAAGCCGAGGCCGGAGCCGGGGTGGAGGTCGCGGTCGGAGCCATCCCGTCTCCGTCGGCGGCCAGCGTGCCGCTCGGATGCGGCCCGATCCCCGCGTCCTCTGCCGGCGTTGCCATGGTGACGAGCCTAGGTCTCCGGTCCTCCCACGGCACCCGCGGCCTTCATTGCGAAACGATCGCGACGGTGTTGCGGTGACCTTGCAGCGACCTGGACACGATCAGGTCACGACCCGGACTCGATCAGGTCACGAGCACTCACGGAGCCGGCTGCGCGATGGCGTACACCCCGAACCCGTTGTAGGACGCGGAGTCCGCGGGCAGGAAGGGGCCGTTGATCACCACCGCCAGCTGTCCGGTGGGCGCAGGTCCGGCGTCGCCCTCCACCGTGACCACGGCGCCGTCGGGCCACACCTGGACGATGGCGCCGGTATGGACCGAGGTGGCGGGGTTCTGGGGCCCGGTGCCGTAGAGCACGGCGTCCCCCGGCGCGGGCAGGGTGCCGGCCGGAAGGAGGAGGCCGTGTGCCGCCGCCCAGGCGTAGATGCTGCCGGTGAAGGGCATGGAAGGTACCGGTATGCCCGCGTTCTCCCACACCCACGTGAGGAACAGCGCGCACCACGGCTCGCACGGCCCGTACGGGTTGCAGAAGTCGCCCGCCGCGGTGTCGGGGTCGGGACCGACCTGGCTGCTCGCCACGGATGTGATGGTCGCCGACGTGGTCAGGGTGTACGGAGGCGCGTCGGTGAACGAGTAGTCCCAGTCGTCGGGCTCGAGGAGCCAGTACCCCTTGCCGTCGGGGGTGGGGGTGATGCCTGCCACCGGGGAGATCGGCGTCGTCGTGGCGGTGGAGCCGAACCCCTGGGCGTCACCGTAGGTGTACACGCTCCCGTCGTCCCCCACCATCCAGTAGCCCTTGCCGTCGGGGGTGGCCGCCATGCCCGCGATCGAGGCGGGAAGGGACTTGCCGCTCGCCGAGCCGGAGAAGGTGGCGTCCCCGAAGGAGAAGACCCCGCCGTCGCCTCCGACCATCCAGTAGCCCTTGCCGTCGGGGGTGGCCGCCATGCCGGTGATGTCCGCGGCGAGCTTCTTGCCCCCCATCGAGCCGGAGAAGGTGGCGTCCCCGAAGGAGAAGACGCCCCCGTCCGCGGCGACCATCCAGTAGCCCTTGCCGTCGGGGGTCGAAGCCATGCCCACCACCGGTTGGGCGAGGTGGACGGCCCCCATCGACCCGTAGAAGGTGGCGTCCCCCAGGGCGAACACGCCCCCGTCGAGCGCCACGAGCCAGTAGCCCTTGCCGTCGGGGGTGGGGGCCATCCCGACGATGGGCCCGGCGAGCTTGAGCGCTCCGAGCGACCCGAAGAACCCCGCGTCCCCGAAGGTGAACACACCGCCGTCCGCCCCCACGAGCCAGTAGCCCTTGCCGTCGGGGGTGGGGGCCATGCCGGAGATCACCGAGGACAGGGCGACGTCGAGGGTGCCGTAGCTGGCTGCGTCGCCGAAGGGGACGATCCCGCCTCCGGAGTAGGGGTGGGTGGGCGAGCCCGTCGCGCTCGCGCCGGCGGTTGCAGCGAACGCGGCGCGGGCAGGCAGGGAGACGGTCGTGGCGAACGCGCCGAGCGACGTCACGACAACTGCCGCGGCGGCGAGGAGGGCTCGGGGTCGTCGAGCCCGGGCTGTCCCACCCGGCGCGATCCTTCGAGAGCGGTTCAACGAAACGAGCGCGCGAGCATCGTGCTGCCACGGACGCGCCACAGTCAAGTCATCGGGCGCGACGACACGGACCTGAAGGCTCTTGGCCGATTGTTGATCCGGATGCCGAACCGGATGTCGATCCGGTTGTCGATCCGGTTGTCGATCCGGTTACCGATCCGGTTACCGATCCGGTTGTCGATCCGGTTACCGATCCCTGTCACGGTGCACGACAGCGCGCGACGCGCGACGGCGTACGACGGCGTACGACGGCGTACGACGGTGCGCCATGGGGCCCGACAGCGCGCCACGACGCGCTCCGCGGGGTCGAACCCGAGTCGCGCCTGAGCCTCAGCTGTGCGTCAACTGTCGCCCGTCGCGTCACGCACGGCGGCGACGACCTTCGGCCAACCCAGTCGCACACTGGACGAGGTGGGCTTCCACCCGGTGGTGTCGACGAACCTGCGGTTGGAGATGCGCTGGGACCGCACCAGCGCCGCCGCCTTGGGTCCTCCGAGCCTGGTGAGCCCCGCCGGAGCGACGAACGGGGGTGGGACGCCGAGCGCACCCGCCAAGGCGCCGAAGAATTCTCGTCGTGTCACGGGCTCGTCGTCACCGACGTTGTAGAGGCCGGCGGGGGCCGAAAGCGAGGACAGCACCGCGGCGGCGGCATCGTCGGTGGTGAGAGACGACACGTACCCGTCAGGCCCCGCACCCAGGGCGATGCGCCGTCTCGCCAACCTGATCATGTCGAGGGTGGAGCCACTGTCGGGCCCGTAGAAGGCGGCGAACCGCAGGACCACGCCCGTGGCACCTGCCGCGGTCACCCTGGCCGCGTGGGACTCCGCCACGGTGGCCGAGCGCAGGTTGGCGACCGGGTCGACGGGCGAGGACTCGTCGATCCACTGGTCTCCTCCGTCGCGGTACAAGAACGCGATCGACTCCTGCACGTACCGCTGCGCGCCGCCCGCCAGCGCCGCGTCGACCAGGTTGCGCGACGCCTCGGTCCGGATCCGGTCGTTCTCCGCCCAGGCCCGGGCCATGGCCATGCGCAGCGACGGGGGGATGTGCGTCGCCAGGTTGCACACCGCCTCGTGGCCGGCCACCGCGCTCCGTGTCGACGCGGGGTCGAACAGGTCGGCCCGCACCGGCCTGGCGCCGAGATCCCCGACCATCGCGGCACGCGCGTCGGAGCGCGCCAGCGCGCTGACCTCGTGCCCCTGCGCGACGAGCAGGGACACCGCACGCCGACCCAGGACGCCGGTGGCACCGGCGACGAACACCCTCATCTCCGCCGGCCTCCGCCCCCGAGCACGATTGGCCCGGACACGATTTGCCCGGACACGATTGGCCCGGACACGATTCGCCCCACCGCGATTCGCCCGGACGCGATTTGCCCGACCACGGTTCGATGGTAGGCCGCCGCGGTGGTGGGCAACCACGAGCAGCGCATCGCGACGGTGTGACCACCCACGGTCGCGGCCGAGCACCGAGAAATGTGTGGGCGTTGTGTTTCGCGCCCGTGCTCCCGGGCATCGCGGCCAGCAGCAGCTAGTGGACGTGATCGCCCGCCTTTCCACTCACAAGACGAGGGTTTTCACGGGACGAAACCACGAACGACGAGGCCTCCCACGTGGGGAATGCCGCCAGCACACGGGTGCCTCTCGGTAGCCTGGAACGTGCTCGGGCGCATCGGAGAGTGAGGCGAAGCGCGTGATCTTCGTGGAAGTGTTCAGGCTGCTGCTGGTGATCGCAGGGACGATCGGGGGCAACGCCGTGGGCAACGACATCGGTCGCAACACCACGGCGCCGGTCATCGGGATCACCCTGGGCGCGCTCATCTCCTATCTCCTCGGCGGGGTCATCGGAAGGCTCATCGACCGGGGCCTGCGGGGTGCGGTCCTCCAGCTGCGGTCGGTCTCCGCCGGGTCGGTGTTCGCCGGGTCCGTGGTCGGGACCACCGGCCTGCTCCTCGGGCTCGTGGCCGGGCTCCCGGTGGTTGCCCTCGTGCACTCGAGCATCGACTACCCGCTCGTGGCCGCCTTCGCCTGGGTGCTGTGCGCGGCGGGTGTGCGTATCGGGGTGGCCAAGGGACAGGAGATCGTGAAGGCCGCGGGGATGTCGCATCTCGTCGACCGGCCCGCCCAACCGCCGCCGGGGACCGCGCTGTTGGTGGACAGCTCGGCGGTGATGGACCGCCACCTCATGGTGCTGGGCCGGTCCGGTCTTCTCGCCGGCGGCGTCGTGGTGCCGCGTTTCGTGGTCGACGAGGTCCGCATGCTGTCGCACAGCCCCGACCCCGTCACCTCACGCCGCGCCCATCGCGGGCTCGAGGCGGTCGAAGCGCTGCAAGCCGACGGTGTCGACATCTGGATGAACGAGGACGAGGTTCCCGAGCTCGAGGACACCGGCGCGCGCGCCATCGCCCTCACGCACCGCCTGCACGTCCGCCTGGCCACGTGCTCGGTCGAGGTGGCCGAGCGGGCCGAGGAACAGGACATCGACGTCGTGGACCTGCGCCGGCTGGCCGCCGAGCTCTCCCCCGACCACCCTCCGGGCGAGCACCTCGTCATCGACCTGGTCAAAGAGGGACGCCAGCCCCGACAGGCCGTCGGCTACCTGCCCGAGGGCGACATGGTCGTCGTCAACGACGCGTCGCACCTCGTGGGGCGGCGCGCCATCGAGGTCATCGTCTCCTCGGCGCGCCAGACGAGCCAGGGACAGCTCGTCTTCGCCCAGCTCTTCGAGGGCGGGCCCTCGCTCGTCCAGCAGGCGGGCACGGGCTGAGCCGGCCGCTCGGAGCCAGGCTCAGGCGGCTTTGACCGCCGCCACCAGCTTGGACAGGGAGTCCTTGGCGTCCCCGAAGAGCATGGTCGTCTTCGGGTCGTAGAGCAGCTCGTTGTCGATCCCGGCGAAACCGGGGCGCATCGAGCGCTTCAGGAACACGATGTTGGTCGCCTGGTCGGCGTTGATGATGGGCATTCCGTAGATGGGGCTGCCCGGCGTGTTCTTGGCGGCCGGGTTCACGGTGTCGTTGGCGCCCACCACGAGCGCGACGTCGGTGGTCGACATGTCCTGGTTGGCGTCGTCCATCTCCTCGAGCTGGTCATAGGGGACGTTCGCCTCGGCCAGCAGCACGTTCATGTGCCCGGGCATACGGCCCGCCACGGGGTGGATGGCGTAGTACACCTCGACGCCACGCGCCGCGAGGGCGTCGGCGAGTTCGCGCGCCGTGTGTTGGGCCTGGGCGACGGCGAGCCCGTACCCGGGGACGATGGCGACCTTGCGCGCGTAGGCGAGAAGCACGCCGATGTCGTCCGCGGTCCCCGCCCGCACCGCCCGGCCCGCGGCATCGGGTCCCTCTCCCGTGGCGGTCACCACGGAGCCGAAGGCGCTGAACAGGATGTTGGTGAGCGAACGGCCCATGGCCTGGCTCATCATCCGCGTGAGCAGCGTGCCCGACGCGCCCACCAGCGTGCCTGCCACGATGAGCAGCGTGCTGTCGAGGGTGAAGCCCGACGCCGCCACGGCCAGGCCCGTGAAGGCGTTGAGCAGGGAGATGAGCACGGGGGTGTCGGCGCCGCCGATGGGCAAGACGAAGATGGCGCCCAGGGCCAGCGACAGGATCAGCACGATGACGAGCACCGTGGTGCTGGCCGTGACGACGGTGACCACGAGCAGGGCGACGATGGCCAGGCCGATGGCGGCGTTGATGGGCTGCTGGGCCGGATAGGTGATGGGTCGTCCCGTCATGAGCTCCTGGAGCTTGGCGAAGGCGATGGTGCTGCCCGCCAGGGACACCGACCCCACCAGGACCCCGAAGAGGATCTCGCAGATCCTGTAGATGGCGAGGGACTTCCCGCCCGAGGAGATGAACTCGGTGAGCGACACCAGCGCGGCCGCCCCGCCACCGACGCCGTTGAAGATGGCGACCATCTGCGGCATCGCCGTCATCTTCACGAGGCGCGCCGCGGGGACCCCGACGACCGCGCCGATGGCGATGGCCACGATGATGAGCAGGAGGTTGCGGGTGTGGGAGTACACCTCGGGCAGCGAGAAGGTCCACGCCACCGCCACCAGCATCCCCGTCGCCCCCACGACGTTGCCGAGCCGGGCCCGCTTGGGCGAGCTCAGTCCCTTCAGGGCCAGGATGAACCCCACGATGGCGACGAGGTAGACGAGGTCGGTTGCGGTCCCCCTGCTCACGACGCCGCCCCCGAGCCGCCGTCGGTCTTGGCGCCGGAACCCGACGCCCCGGGGTCCGCCCCCGGAGCCTTGCGGTCGGTGGGTTTGGCCTTGAACATGTGGAGCATCCGGTCGGTCACGACGAACCCGCCCACCACGTTCAGGGTCGCCAACACGACGGCGAGGAAGCCCAGGGTCAGCTGGGCGGTCCCGTGGGCCTGGCCCAACACGATCATGGTTCCGACCAGGATGATGCCGTGGATGGCGTTGCTCCCCGACATGAGCGGGGTGTGCAGGATGCTCGGGACCTTGGAGACGACCTCGTAGCCCACGAAGGCGGCGAGGACGAACACGGTGATGAAGGTCATGAGGCCGGGGCCGGTCGAGGCGATCACGAGGTGTGCTCCTTGTCCGGGCCGCCCGGGGCGCCCGCACCGTTCGGGCCGCCAGCCGAACTTTCCGGGCCGCCACCCGAGAGCAGCTCGACGGTGGGTGGGTGGACGACCTCTCCGGCGCGCACGACGCAGCTGCCGGCCACGATCTCGTCGTCGAAGTCGGGGGCCAGCGCGCCGTCGACGACGATCAGCGCCAGGAAGTTGGCCACGTTGCGCGAGTAGAGGAAGCTGGCGTGGGTGGGCATCGCCGAAGGCGGGTTGGTGAGGCCGCACACCACCACGCCGTGGTGCTCGAGATCCTTGCCGGCCTCCGTCAGCTCGCAGTTCCCGCCGCCGTCGGCCGCCATGTCGACGATGACCGACCCCTCGGCCATGCGCTCGACCATGGCCGTGGTGACGAGGACCGGAGCTTGGCGCCCCGGCACGGCGGCGGTGGTGATCACGACGTCCGACGCGGCCACCTCGTTGCTGATCAGCTCGCGCTGGCGGGCCAGGAACTCCTCGGACTGCACGCGGGCGTATCCCCCCGACCCCTCCTGGGACTCGAGCTCCAGCTCCACGAAGGCGGCACCGAGCGACTGCACCTCTTCTTTGGCCGCGGCCCGCACGTCGAAGGCGCGCACCTGGGCCCCGAGGCGCCGGGCGGTGGCGATGGCCTGGAGGCCGGCCACCCCCGCCCCGAGCACGAGCACCTTGGCGGGGGGCACGGTGCCCGCGGCGGTCATGAACATGGGGAAGAACTTGGGAAGGCGCACCGCGGCGGCGAGAGCCGACAGGTATCCCGACACCGTCGCCTGCGAGGACAGCGCGTCCATCGACTGGGCCCGGCTGATCCGGGGGACGAGATCCAGGCTGAACGCGGTCGCCTTGCGTGCCACCAGCGCCCGGACCGTGTCGAGCTGGGAGGCGGGCTGGAGGAAGCTGACGACCGTGGTTCCCTGGCCCAGCTGCTCCACCTCCTGGGGCGTGGGTGCCTGGACCCGGGTGACGAGGTCCGCGGCCGTCACCGTGTCGGGGGCCCCGGGCCGCAGCGTGGCGCCTTTCTCCAGGTAGGTCGCATCGGGGAAGTGCGCGAGCACGCCGGCACCTTCTTGCACCACGACCTCGACGCCGGTGCCGGCCAGGCGCCCTGCCACGTCGGGGATGAGGGCGACACGGCGCTCGCCGGCGCGCGTTTCAGTCGGGACGGCGAGTTTCACGGGGGGCTATCAGAGCACGTGAAGTGCCGCCGCTCCACTTCCGGCCCGAATCTTCCCGGGTCAGGCAGCGGTCAGGCAACGGTCGGGCACCGGTCGGGCAACGGTCGGACACCGGTCGGACACCGGTCGGGCAACGGTCGGGCACCGGTCGGGCACCGGGTGGAGCGGCCAGGCAGCGGCGGGAGCGGTCGGGCAGTGGCGGGAGCGGTCAGGCACCGTCGAGGGCGGCCAGGAAGGCGGGCCCTTCGCCTCCGCCGTGCACCTCGAGGGCTGCGCCCGAGACGTAGGAGGCCAGCGGGGACGCCAGGAAGAGGCAGGCCGCGGCCACGTCCCCGGGCGTTCCCATCCGGCCCAGGGGCACCGTCGAGGCCACGGCGGCCACAGCCGCGGCCCCCCCGTAGTGGTCCTCAGCCGCCTCCGTGGCGATCAACCCGGCGACCACGCAGTTGACCCGGACCTTCGGGGCCCACTCCACCGCCAGCGTGCGGGTCAGGTTCACGAGCCCCGCCTTGGCCGCGCCGTAGGCGGCGGTCCCCGGAGACGGGCGCGAGCCCGACACGCTCCCGATGTTGACGATGGAGCCGCCCGCCGGCGCCGCCTGCATCAGGGCGTTGGCCGCCTGCGCGCAGTACATGGGGGCCAGGAGGTTGAGCGCCACCACCTGCGACACGAAGCGCGCCGACGCATCGGCGGCGGGGACGGCCGGGGAGCCGCCGGCGTTGTTGACGAGCACGTCGACTTTGCCGAAGCGACGCGCCGTGTCGTTGAGGACCGACGCGGCCTGCTCGGCGTCGCGCACGTCGGCGGGGAGGAACACGGCCCGTCGCCCGCCCGCGGCGGGCAGCTCGTCGAGGACCGGCTCCGTGCGCCCGCAGATCGTCACGTCCGCCCCGGAGGCGAGGAAGGCCTCGGCGATGCCGCGCCCGATGCCTCGCGCCCCACCCGTGACGACGACCACTTTGCCCGCGAAGCCAGTGAAGCCCGCGAAGCCAGTGAAGCCCGCGAAGCCAGTGAAGCCCGCGAAGCCAGTGAAGTCGGTGGAGTCGGTGAAGCCGGTGGAGCTGGAGCCGGTGGAGCCGGTGGAGCCGGTGTCGTGGGTCACGGGTCCCTCCTCATCGATCCCGCTCGATCCTGCTCGACCTGTTCGAGTGTTCGATCCGGAACGCCGAAACTAGTGCCGCGACCCCGGCGAACGGCGCCGCGTGGGCCGGAGGGGGCCCCTTGCGCTTCCCAGGACCAGGAAGAAGACTCGCAAGAGGGGGAAGGACGTCGGGAGGCGTTCTCGGGGGGAAACTGCGGAGGTGCCATGAGAACGAGGACGCGCCACGCGTCACCGGTCTCGTTGGAGTACCTGCCCGCGCTCGATGGCATCCGCGGCGTGGCGGTGGTGGCCGTCATCGCCACCCACACGGTCGCCACGATCCCGGGCGGCTTCTTGAGCGTCGACGTGTTCTTCGCGCTGTCGGGCTACCTCATCACCTCCCTCCTGATCGCCGAATGGCGCCGGAGCGACACCATCGCCTTGGGGCGGTTCTGGTCGCGTCGGGCGCGGCGCCTGCTCCCCGCCCTGTTTCTCATGCTCACCGCCGTCGGCGCCGGCGCAGCCCTGTGGCCCCAGATCTTCGGCAGCCCCGCCCTGCGCGGCGACACGCTGGCGACGGTGTTCTACGCGGCCAACTGGCATTTCATCGCGGACCACACCAACTACTTCCTGGCCAACGGCACCGCCTCCCCGCTGTTGCACACGTGGTCGCTGGCCATCGAGGAGCAGTTCTACCTGGTGTGGCCGATCGTGGTCCTGGTCGTGCTGAAGGCCGGCCGATCCCGGGCGCGCCCCGCCGGCGCTGACGACGCAACCGGGGAACGGCGCCGACTGCGCGTGCTCTTCGCCGTCGCCGCCATCGGTGCGGTGGCATCGGCGTCGTGGATGGCCGTCCTGACCCGTGCCGGCGGCGACACGACGCGCAGCTTCTACGGCAGTGACACCCGGGCCCAGGCGATCCTGGTGGGCGCCGCGCTCGCCGTCGGCAGCGTGCTGTGGGGGCCGACGCGCTCTCGCCGGGCGCGGGCGGCGGTGCGGGGTTGGGGCGCCGCCGGGGTGCTGGGCACGGCGCTGCTCTGGTTGTTCGTGCGCCAGAGCTCGGTGTGGGACTTCCGGGGAGGCTTTCTCGTCGCCGCCCTGTGCACGGCGGGGGTCATCGCCTGTGTCGCCGATCTGCCCGCCGGCCGCCTGGCGACGGTGTTGTGCTGGCGACCTCTGCGCTACGTGGGCCGCATCTCCTACGGCATGTACCTCTGGTACTGGCCTGCCGTGCTGGTGCTGTCGGGCCCGCGCACCCATCTCGGGGGCTACCCGCTCCTGGGGCTGCGCCTGGTGGCGATCGTCTCCGTGGCCACGGCCTCGGTGTACCTGGTCGAGTTGCCGATTCGCCGGGGCCGGCTGCCGAGGTGGTGGACGCCTCTGGCCATGCCCGTCGCCGCCAGCCTTGCCGTGCTCACGACGTTCCTCGCCACCGTGGAGGTGAGCTCTGTGGCCGCAGCGTCGGTGAGTGTCGGCCACGATGTGCTGGGAACGGCAACGGCGGGTCCGGCGGGGACGGCGGGTCCGGCGACGGCGAGCACGAGCACGGGCGCGACCGGGCCGGCACACGCGGTCGTGGGGGTCGCGAGCACGGCCAAGGCGTACCCCGCTCCTGTGAAGGTGCTCATCGTCGGCGACTCGATGGCGGGGACGCTCGGAGTGGGGCTCGGACGGGTGATGACGCAGTACGGCGTGGTGGCCGTGAACGAGGGAAGCCCCGGCTGTTCGGTGTCGATGGACCAGCTGGTGCAGGTGCTGTGGTTCACCGATCCGCCCGGGGCGCCGTGCGTGAACGGCAACCCCGACGCGCTGTTCGCCCAATGGCGCGCCTGGGTGGACGAGTTCAATCCTGACGTCGTCATCTACCTGGCCCGCAGCGAGGTGCTCGACCAGGAGGTGGACTCCACCTGGACCCACATCGGGGTGCCCGCCTTCGACTCGTACCTGACGAGCCGGTTCCACCAGGCGATCGACGTCCTGAGCTCGCGCGGGGCGCACGTGGTCCTGTTGACCTCGCCCTTCTACGACACCGGGGTCCAGCCCAGCGGGTCGCCGTGGCCCGAGGACGACCCGAGCCGCGTGAATGCCGACAACCAGATCATCGAGTCGATGGTCGACACCCCCGTCGGGAGCTCACACGACTCGGGCAGCTCCGCCGGTTCGGACGGCTCGGGGTCGCGCCCCGGCCAGAGCATGTTCCCCGGCATCTCCGGCAACGGCAAGGTGACCGTGATCGACGCCGGGGCCTGGCTCTCGCCGGGAGGGCACTACTCGACCACCGTCGACGGGGTGCAGGCCCGGTGCGGAGACGGCGTGCACCTCACGGTGGCCGGGAGCGAGTGGCTGGCGAAGCGGATCCTGCCGTTCATCTCGTTGCTGGGCCGGGCCCATCAGGCGGCGTCGCCTTCGGGGTCCTGGACGGGCAACCTCGCCCTGACGCCGCCGTCGTGGTACTCCGAGCTCCCGTGCGGGGCCTCATGAGACGCCCGTTCGCACCCGGCTGGGGTCACCGAATACCCTGCTCGGACCGGCACGGCTGATCGCAGCGGAGCCGGATCTGGGCCCCGAGGGACCCCGCCAGCGATCTGGAGCCGTCCATGGGTATCGAGACACACGAACGCTCGCCCGGCACCGCCGAGGTCGTCATCGACGTCCCGCCCGTGAACGCCCTGGACGTGGCCATGTGGTTCGCGTTCGCCGACGCCGTGCTGGCGGCGGGCTCGATCCCCTCGGTGCGGGTGGTCGTGGTGCGCGCCGAGGGCCGCGGCTTCTGCGCCGGGGTGGACATCAAGGAGATCCAGGCCAAAGGGGACGAGGCGTTGGTCGGGGTGAACCGCGGCTGCGCGGCCGCATTCGCGGCGGTCTACGACTGCGAGGTCCCGGTGATCGCCGCGGTGCACGGCTTCTGCCTCGGGGGAGGCATCGGCATCGCGGGCAACGCAGACATCGTGGTGGCTTCCGACGACGCCACCTTCGGGCTCCCCGAGGTCGACCGGGGCGCGCTCGGCGCCGCCACCCACCTGGCGCGCCTGGTCCCGCAGCACAGGATGCGGTCGATGGTCTACAGCGCGCAGCCGGCGACAGCCGCCGAGTTGCACCACTACGGGTCGGTGCTGCGCGTGGTGCCGAGGGACCAGCTCGTCGACACGGCCTACGAGGTGGCACGGTCCATCGCCTCGAAGAGCCCCACCATCATCCGCCGCGCCAAGGAGTCCCTCAACGGCATCGACCCTGTCGACGTGAAGCGCAGCTACCGGTTCGAGCAGGGGTTCACCTACGAGCTGCACGTGTCGGGCGTCGCCGACGAACAGCGCCAGGCATTCGTGGACAAGCGCGAGGCGGACACCTCTACATGAGCATGGGGACATGAGCGTGGGCGACAAGCGCAGCACGGTCGACGAGATGGTCGGCGAGCTGCACGACGGCATGACCATCGGTTTCGGGGGTTGGGGCTCGCGGCGCAAGCCGATGGCGGCGGTGCGGGCGATCCTGCGGGCCGACACCCGTGACCTCACCGTGGTCTCCTACGGGGGGCCCGACGTCGGACTGCTGTGCGCGGCCGGACGTGTCCGCAAGGTGGTCTACGCCTTCGTGACCCTGGACTCCATCGCCCTGGACCCCCACTTCCGCAAGGCCCGCCAGGAGGGGAGCGTCGGGGCCATGGAGGTCGACGAGGGGATGTTCTATCTCGGGCTGCTGGCCGCGTCGCAGCGCCTGCCCTTCCTGCCCACGCGCGCCGGGCTCGGCTCCGACGTCATGCGCGTGAACCCCGGGCTGCGCACGGTGCGCTCGCCCTATGACGACGGCGAGGAGCTCGTCGCCATGCCCGCGCTCACGCTCGACGCCGCCTTCGTGCACCTGAACCGGGCCGACACCCACGGCAACGGGCAGGTGCTCGGCCCCGACCCGTTCTTCGACGAGCTCTTTCTCGGTGCTGCGGGCCGGCGCTTCGTCACCGCCGAGAAGGTGGTCGAGCCCGGCCGGCTCCTCGACGAGGGCCCCATCCAAACCGTGACCGTGAGCCGGCTGATGACCGACGCCGTGGCCGAGGCCCCTGGCGGGGCGCACTTCACGGCGTGTCCCCCCGACTACGGGCGCGACGAGCCCTTCCAGAAGGCATACGCGTCGGCGGCCGCCGACCCCGACGCCTGGTCGGCCTTCGACGCCCGCTACCTCCAGGTCGACGAGGCCGCCTACGGCGCCGCGGTGCGGGAGGGCGCGGTGCGCGCGCCATGAGCGCCGATCTCGAAGTCACGCGGGCCGAGTTGTGCGCGGTGGCGTGCGCGCAGGCCTGGCGCGGTGACGGCGAGGTGATGGCGAGCCCCTTCGGCATCGTGCCGCAGGTCGGGGCGCGCCTGGCACGCCTGACGTTCGCTCCCGACCTCGTGCTCACCGACGGGGAGGCCGCGCTCATGGCCAACACACCGTCGGTGTCCGCCGGGCGCGACGAGCTGGTCCTCGAGGCGTGGATGCCGTACCGGCGGGTGTTCGACGTCGTGTGGTCGGGGAGACGCCACATCATGATGATGGCGTCGCAGGTCGACCGGTTCGGCAACCAGAACCTGAGCGCCATCGGGGACTGGGCCCGGCCCAAGGCCCAGCTCATCGGGGTGCGCGGCGCGCCGGGCAACAGCCTCAACCACACCACGAGCTACTGGGTCCCCGCCCACACGGCGCGCAGCTTCGTCGAGCACGTCGACATGGTGTGCGGCGTGGGCTATGACCGGGCCGCGGCGGCGGGGCCGTCGGCGACCCGCTTTCACGACGTCCGCCTGGTGGTCTCCAACCTGGGTGTGTTCGACTTCGAGACCCCGGACCACGCCATGCGGGTCCGGTCGGTGCACCCGGGCGTGGCGGTCGAGGACGTCGTCGCCGCCACCGGCTTCGACCTCGTCGTCCCCGACCCGGTCCCGCGCACGCCCCTTCCCACGGCCGACGAGCTGGAGCTGATCCGCGAGGTCCTCGACCCCGGGGGCCTGCGGGACAAGGAGGTCCCGTCCTGACGCCGTCCGATCAGCCTGGTCCGGCTGAGCAGCCCGATCGGCCCGATCAGCCCGCGCTGCCCGAGATGCCGGAGCCTCACCCGTCTCTTCGCACACGGTTGTGCGAGTTGGCAGGGGTGCGCTACCCCATCGTGCAGACGGGAATGGGTTGGGTGGCCGGGCCCCGGCTCGTCGCCGCCACGGCCAATGCCGGGGCGCTCGGGATCCTGGCCTCGGCGACGATGACGCTGCGCGAGCTGCGCGCCGCGGTGGCCGAGGTGAAGGCGCGCACCGACGCGCCCTTCGGGGTCAACCTGCGCACCGACGCCCCCGACTCCACCGAGCGCATCGATCTGCTCGTGGCGGCGGGGGTGAAGGTGGCGAGCTTCGCGCAGGCGCCCCGGCCCGACATGGTGGCCCGGCTGCGCGACGCGGGCGTGGTGGTCATCCCCACCGTCGGCGCCCGGCGTCACGCCGAGAAGGTGGCCGAGTGGGGGGTCCACGGTGTCATCGCCCAGGGCGCGGAAGGCGGTGGCCATACCGGCCAGGTGCCGACGTCGTTGCTGTTGCCGCAGGTGTGTGACGCGGTGGGGAACGCGTGGCGGTGATCGGGGCGGGGGGGTTCTCGAGCGGCCGGGGACTCGTGGCCGCGCTCGCCTACGGCGCGGCCGGCATCGCCATGGGGACGCGCTTCCTCCTGACGCGTGAGAGCACGGTCCCCGACGAGGTGAAGAAGATCTACCTGGGTACCACCGTCACCGGGACCATCGTCACCACCCGCGTCGACGGCGCGCCCCAGCGGGTGATCCGCACCGACGTGGTGGACCATCTCGAAGGCGCGGGCCGGCTGGCCGCACTGCCGCGTGCCCTGCGCAACGCCCTGGCGTTCCGGCGCCAGACGCGCACGTCGCTGCGAGCGCTGCTGTCAGAGGGGCGCGCCATGAAGGAGGGCAACGAGATGTCGTGGGCCCAGGTGGTGATGGCCGCCAACGCGCCCATGATGACCAAGGCCGCGCTCGTCGAGGGCCGGACCGACGTGGGCGTGCTCCCCACCGGGCAGGTCGTCGGCGTGATCGAGGAGCTCCCCACCGTCGCCGAGGTCGTGGCTGCCATCATCACGGAGGCCAACGCCACGCTGCGCCGTCTTGCTCCCTGAGCTGCTCACCCGCCTCGCTCTGACTCCGTCGCAGCCTCGCCCCTGCTTCCTGCGCCCGCCGTCGGGCGTGCTCGCGTGCACAGCGGTCCGGCCGTCGTCATCGTGGGCGCGGCCATCGTGGCCCTGTGGCGACAGCGCAGAGCGACCCGAGGCGACCCGCAGTACGATTCTGCCACTCCCGACATCACATCCATCTCTCCGGTCCGGTCGAGTCCGAGAGGAGCGAGCCATGAGCACGCAACTTTTCGACGTCGTCGTCGTGGGAGCCGGCATCGCAGGGAGCGCGCTGGCCACGGCGCTGGCGCGCGACGGCGTGTCGGTCCTGGTGCTCGAACGCTCCCGCGAGTACGTGGACCACGTGCGCGGGGAGTACATGCATCCCTGGGGCGTCGCCGAGGCGCAACGCCTGGGTGTGCACGTCGCCCTGATGGCCGCCGGCGGCAGCGACATCGTGCGTTTCGTGGGTTACGACGAGGTGGTCGCCCCCGAGGAGGCGGAAGCGACCGCTTTCCCACTCGACGCGTTGGTTCCCGGTGCCCCCGGTGGTCTGTCGATCGGACACCCGACCGCGTGCCGGACGCTCGAGGCACTGTCTGTCGCTGCCGGCGCGGAGGTGATCCACGACGCCGACGTCCTCGACATGAGCTTCGGGGCGGCACCGTCGGTGACCTACAAGGTCGGCTCGACCGAGCGGCGGGTCGATTGCCGCATCGTCGTCGGTGCCGACGGGCGCGAATCGTCGGTGCGCAGGCACCTCGGCATCGACCTGCACCGCAGTGATCCGCGGATCTTCCTGGCGGGCATGCTCGTCGGCGAGGTGACCGATTGGCCCGAGGGCCATTCGTCCATCGGAACCGAGGGCGACTCGATGCTCTACGTCTTCCCGCAGCGAGACGGCATGGCCCGCCTCTATCTCGGCTTCTCCATCGACGACCGCACGCGTCTGGCCGGGCGGGAGAAGGCGAGGACGTTCCTCGAGGCCTTCCGCGCCACGTCCATTCCCGACAGCGGGAGGGTGGCCGATGCGGTTCCGGCAGGGCCGTGCGCGGCCTACCCCATGTTCGACTCGTGGACGGACGACCCGGTGGGCGAGGGTGTCGTCCTGGTCGGAGACGCCGCCGGATTCAGCGATCCCACCATCGGCGAGGGCCTCTCCGTCGCGCTGCGCGACGCCCGGACGGTGAGCGACATCCTCCTCGAGGACGACGAGTGGTCGCCCGAAGGGTTCGGTGCGTACACCGCGGAGCGTGCCGAGCGGATGCGCCGGCTCCGGACCTGCGCCCAGGCGTTCACCGACGCCCACATCCCCCTGGGCCCCGAGCGGGTCGACGAACGGCGCCGGCGCCTCGAGCTCTTGAACGGTGGGGATTCTGACCTTTTCATGTTGACCGCCGCCATGGTGTGCGGGCCGGAGGTCGCACCCGAGAGTGCCTTCGATCCATCCGTGCGCGACCGACTGCTCACCCCTGCTTGACCCTGGCCGGACGTTGACCCCGGTCACCACGCCGGCATGAGCTCCCGAGCCACGAGCTCCCGAGCCCGAACCAGCTCCAGGTCCGAGAACTAGCCCAGACGCTCGATGATGGTGGCGTTGGCCTGGCCGCCGCCCTCGCACATCGTCTGCAGGCCGTAGCGGCCGCCGGTGCGCTCGAGCTCGTTGAGCATGGTGGCCATGAGCCGCGCTCCCGAGCACCCCGTGGGGTGGCCGATGGCGATGGCGCCACCGTTGGGGTTGACCCGAGCCATGTCGGGATGCAGCTCACGCTCCCAGGCCAGGACGACCGAGGCGAACGCCTCGTTGATCTCGACCACGTCCATGTCCTCGAGGCGCAACTTCGCCTTGTCGAGCACGAGCCGGGTGGCGGGGATGGGCGCGGTGAGCATGATGACCGGGTCGTTGGCCGCCACCGCGAAGGTGTGGAAGCGGGCGCGGGGGCGCAGTCCCAGAGCCGCGGCGCGCTCCTCGCTCATGACGAGAACAGCTGCTGCCCCGTCCGAGATCTGCGACGACGTCCCGGCCGTGACCAGCCCGTCCTCGCTGAACGCCGGGGCCAGGCTGGCGAGCTTGTCGATGCTCGTGTCGCGGCGCACGCCCTCGTCGGCCTCGATGGCGGCGTCCCCGTCGGGGCCCGGGGAGCGCAGGGTCACGAGCTCGTGCGCGAAGCGCCCCTCGTCCTGGGCCCGCGCCGCGCGCTGGTGCGACCGCAGCGCGAACGCGTCCATCTCGTCGCGCCCGATGTGCCAGCGTGCCGCGATCTCCTCGGCGGAGAGGCCCTGGTGGATGAACTCGAAACGGGCGTGCACCGTCGGCCCGTAGGCCTCGCCGGGCCCGGGGTCGGTGGTGGACCCGATCGGCACCCTGCTCATCGCCTCGATCCCCGCGCCGACCACGATGTCCATGGCGCCCGACATGACGGCCTGGGCCGCGAAGTGGACGGCCTGCTGGGCCGACCCGCACTGGCGGTCGACGGTCGTCCCCGGCACGGTGTCGGGGAAGCCGGCTGCCAGCGCGGCGTTGCGGCCGATGTTCATGGCCTGCTCGCCCACCGTCATGGTGCAGCCCATGACGACGTCCTCGATGAGAGCGGGGTCGAGATCGTTGCGCTCGACGAGGGCCTTGAGCGGCGCGGCGGCGAGATCCACGGCGTGCCAGCCCGACAGCTTGCCGTTGCGGCGCCCCACCGGGGTGCGCACCGCGTCGACGATGACGGCGTTGGGCATGCGAGACCTCCTGCGCCCGGCTTCCGGGCGGCGCGACCTCCGGCGCCCGGCTTCCGGGCGGAGCGGCCCGGGCACCGTTCGTCCCGGCCCCTTCGATTGTTGCCCAAAATCTGGCGGTGTGTCAGATCAGGACTGCAGCGCGGCGGCAGTGGGGGCAGCGGCAGCGGCTGCGGCGGTGCGGCTCGCTGAGACAGGGCCTTGCGCCCTAAGAGGGGCAGATGCGCGGAGGGATCAGGACGATGGCGGGAACGCTCACCACGGCCTTCTCCCACACCCACGCCTGGTGAGGCGTCATGCAGGTGCTCATGGCGGCCAGATCCTTGGTGGTCGCCGGGGTGCGGGCCGCAGCAGGGGCGGTCAACGAGAAGGCGGCGGTGGCGAGGACCGCGACGCCGGCGACACCGAGCCGCGTCGCGAGCGAGGTCTTCGCCCTTCGCCCTGTTCTCGTCTTCCGCTGGATGATGACTCGCATTGCTGAGCTTCGTCCTCGATGGAGCGGGTCTTTTTCGCACTCCGCGTCCTAATCACCACTCTGCGCCGTCATTGACGACCTGCTCGCAACGCCCGACCAACGCACCCCCAACGAAGCCCGATTAGAGCCGGATTCCGGCGTGTGTCAGATTCATCCCTCGATGGATCTGACCGCCCCCATGGATCTCCGCTTCACGCCCGAGCAGGAGCGGTTCCGCGCCGAGGTCCGGTCGTGGCTCGAGGCCCACGTCCCGTCGTCGGCCAGGGGGACCGGCCTGCTCCCGTCGCTCGACACCGCGGTGGGGTTCGAGGCCCACCGGGTGTGGGAGCGGACCATGTTCGACGCCCGCTGGTCGGTGGTGTCGTGGCCCGAGGAGTACGGGGGCCGCGGCGCCGGGCTCTTCGAGTGGCTGATCTTCGAGGAGGAGTACTACCGCGCCGGCGCCCCCACCCGGGTGGGCCAGAACGGCATCTTCCTCCTGGCGCCCACCCTCTTCGAGTTCGGGACCCCCGAGCAGAAGGCGCTCTATCTGCCCGCCATGGCCTCGGGAGAGGAGGTCTGGTGCCAGGGCTGGTCCGAGCCCGACGCCGGGAGCGACCTCGCCGCCATCCGCAGCCGAGCCGAGCGCCGCCCCGCCACGGACGGCACCGGCGCCACGGACGGCACCGGCGCCACGGACGGCACCGGCGCCACGGACGGCACCGGCGCCACGGACGGCACCGGCACGTGGGTCCTCAACGGGCAGAAGACGTGGTGCTCGCGCGGCGCGTTCGCCGACTGGATCTTCGGGCTGTTCCGCTCCGACCCCGAGGCCGAGCGGCACCGGGGTCTCACCTACTTCCTGGTGAAGATGGACAGCCCGGGCGTGACGGTGCGGCCCATCGCCCAGCTCGACGGGGAGACCGGGTTCGCCGAGGTCTTCTTCGAGGACGTGGAGGTCCCCGACGCGCAGGTGCTCGGTGCCGTGGGCGAGGGCTGGAAGGTGGCGATGGCGACTGCCGGCTCCGAGCGCGGCCTGTCGTTGCGGAGCCCCGCCCGCTACACCGAGGCAGCGGCGCGCCTGGTCGAGCTCTACCGCCGGCAGGCGGGTACCGACCCCGCACGTGCCGCCCGGCGCGCCGATGACGTGGCCCGGGCCGTGATCGACGCCGAGGCTTACCGCCTGCACACCTACTGGACCGCCACCCGGGTGGTCGGCGGCGGGGGCGTGGGGCCCGAGGCGTCGATGAACAAGCTCTTCTGGTCCGAGACCGACCTCGCCATCCACGCAGCCGCGCTCGAGCTCCTCGGCGACCAGGCCGAGATGCTCGACGACGACTCGCGGCCACCCCCGTGGCTCGACGGATTCCTCTTCGCCCTGGCCGGACCGATCTACGCCGGCACCAACGAGATCCAGCGCAACGTGGTGGCCGAGCGCGTGCTCGGCCTGCCGCGGGGCTGACCGTGCATTTCGCCTTCGACGAGCACCAGCTCGAGTTCCGCGCCCAGCTGCGCGCCTTCGCCGACAAGGAGTGCACCCCGGCCGCGCTGCGCGAGGCGTGGGCCTCGCCCTTCGGCTGGTCGCGCACGCGTTGGGCGGCGCTGGCGGAGATGGGCGTGGTGGGCCTCACCGTCCCCGAGGAGGACGGCGGGATGGGGCTGGGACTGGTCGATCTCGTGCTGCTGCTGGAGGAGGCCGGGCGCGCCGGGATGCCCGAGCCGCTCGTCGAGACCATCGCGCTCGGGGTGCCCGTGCTCCTCGAGGCGCCCGGCGCGCAGGGCGACGCGCTGCGGGCGCGCTGGCTGTCGTCGGTGGCCGAGGGCGGGGCCGCCATGGCGGTGGGGACGTCGTCGATGCCCGCCGTGCCCGGTGCCGAGGGGGCCGACCTGCTGCTGCTCGAGCGCGACGGGGACCTGCACGCCGTCCCCGCCGCCGGGGTGGCGCTCACGCCGCGGCCCGTGCTCGACGGCGCGCGGCGCTTGGCGCAGGTCGAGTGGGAGCCGTCCCCGGCGACGCTCGTGGTCTCGGGCTTCGAAGCCGAGGGGGTCCTGGCCGGGATCGAGGACAGGGCGGCGATGGGCGTGGGGGCGGTGTTGGTGGGCGTGGCGGACCGGCTCGTCACGATGGCGGCGCACTATGCCCAGGAGCGGGTGCAGTTCGGAAAGCCGATCGGGTCCTTCCAGGCCGTGAAGCACCACCTCGCCGACGCGCTCGTGCGAGTGGAGTTCGCTCGGCCCGTGGTTTACCGCGCCGCGTGGTCGTTGTCCGAGGGCGAGCCCGACGCCCGTCTGCACGCCTCGATGGCCAAGGCCATGGCGTCGGAGGCGGCCACCGTGGCGGCGCGTACCGCGCTCCAGGTCCACGGGGCCATCGGCTACACCTGGGAGCACGACCTGCACCTGTGGATGAAGCGTGCCTGGGCGCTCGCGACCGCATGGGGCGACGCCGCCGCCCATCGGGCCCGGGTGCTCGAGATCCTCCTCGCCCGCCGGTCCTGATCCCCTCTCCTGGGCCGCCCGGCCGGCCGACGTCAGCCCTCGGCGCGCAGCTGGTCGTAGATGGTCCCGGAGTCGAAGTAGACGCGCTCGCACACGATGCGGTCCCCGTCCCCCGTGAACTCGAAGAGGGCCACCATCGGGCACCGGAAGGTGCGCCCCGTCGGTTCCTCGCCCGTGAGCGAGCCGAGGTGCGTCCCCAGGAGGTCGAACTCGACGACGACGGTGTTCTCGGCCGTGTGGATGGCCGGGACCTCGTTGCGCTGGTCGGGGAACACCGATCGGGATTGCGCGTAGTACCGCTTCACCTCCTCGGCACCGTCGTAGACCTGGCCCGTGCCGATGAGCTCGTACCGGGGATGGGCGAAGGTGGCGAGGGTGTCGTCGAAGCGGCTCTCGTTCTCCGAGGCCATGTGCTCGCGCACGACCGCCTCGCGTCGGCGGTGCAGGTCGGGTCGCGGCATGCCCATCCTCGAAACCTATCCCCGGATCAGGGGCGGGACCGGGTGACGCCACGGGGCGCTTCCCCGTCGTAGGCTGCAGGCATGGCAGAGAAGTCACGACCGTCCGCGGAAGCGAAGAAGCCGGGCCGGAGCCTCAAGGAGAAGAGGGCGGCCAAGCACCAGAAGCAGGCCGAGCAGAAGCAGGCCAGGAAGAGCTGGGACGGCAAGTAGTCCTGGTGGCCGCCGGGGGCTCCGACACTCGGGCTTCCGAGCGCGACCCCGGCGTTCCGGACCCCGGTGCTCAGGACCCCGGCGCTCCGCACTCGAAGAGGTCTGTCACGTCGACGTAGGCCGACGTGCAGGGGTGCCCGTCGGCCACGAGGACCTGCGGATGTCGGCCCGACGCCGCCGGGACACCCACCACTGTCGATGACCGCGTGCCGTACGTGTCGGTGTGCACGCACGCCGCCAGTGTCGGCAGCGGTCGCCCCTCCCCGGCGCCGCCGCTGCTGACGTGTGCGGCGGCTGCCTCCGGGACGGTGTGGTCCACGAGCACGGACTGCACCCGCTCGATGAGGTCGGCACCCCCGAGCGCGTCGAGGTCCCCGAGCAATTCCCGCACGTGGGCCTCCTTGGGCGAGCGTGTGTGCAGCGGGTTGTTCTCGAGGATGTGGACGCCGGGGCCCAGCTCCTCGACGCGGGGCCGGATCTCCTCCGGATCACCCGCGCCGGCGCCCGTCATGTCCAGGGCGTAGAGCGACGTCCGGTCACCGACGAGAAGCCACGCCGGGTTGTAGTCCGCGGTGCGGAACCGCGCCACGAATTCCTCCACGGCGGAGCGCGCCTCCCGGTGCGCCGCCAGGGCCAGGGGGAGCTCGCCCCGTGACCGCTTGGTCGGGTCGCGCCCGGCGGGCGAGGGTCGGTTGGTGAGGCCCGCCACCACCCCGTGCTCGTTGACCGCCAGCCAGGTTCCGCCGGCCTCCTCGTCGCGGCCGCCGAGGATGCGCGGCCCCGCCTCGGACAGGACGGCCATGGCCGTGGCGGGGCGTTCCAGCCGTTCGTCGCGGTTGGCGCCGACCACGAGCGGCGTCCCCGGGTCGAGGCGCGACACCACCACGAGCAGGCACATCGCGGTCAGGGTAGCGGGGGGCGCAGCGTCGACCGACGCCAGGCGGCGCCGCGTCGAGCGACGGCAAAACGGGTCGCACGACTCATTGAGCAACGACGGGGCCAGGGTTACCGTTGTCTCATCGCCTGGCGCGGGAAGACGCATCCCGGCGCAGACGACGGGCAGCAGCTGGGGCTCGAGGCACCCGCATCGGGGGGGTGCGGGTTGCCTCGCCTCAGCTTCGCCAACAACCTGACACGCCGTCAGGTCCGTGGCTATGCTCGCTCGCGTGGCCGAACTGCCGTTGATCGTCTCCGTCGACGACCACGTCGTGGAGCCCGCCAACGTGTGGCAGGACCGGCTCCCCGCCAAGTACCGCGACGTCGGCCCGCGCATCGTACGGGCGCCGATGGGGGAGATCACCTTCGTGGGCGGCAAGCTCACCGTGCAGCCCGGGAGCGAGGGCGTGCCCACCGACTGGTGGTACTACGAGGAGCTGCGCCGACCCCTTCTCCGCCTCGACGCCGCGGTG
Source organism: uncultured Acidimicrobiales bacterium (assembly GCA_963810195.1). Lineage (GTDB taxonomy): Bacteria > Actinomycetota > Acidimicrobiia > Acidimicrobiales > UBA8190 > Chersky-840. The sequence goes on from CAWEMO010000005.1 coordinate 531,968, forward strand.
GGCGTCCCGCGCGACGAGGTGACCATCACCGGCATCACCTACGACGACATGCGCCCCGGCGCCTACCAGGTCAAGCCCCGCCTCGAGGACATGGACCTCAACCACCTCGAGGCGTCGCTGTGCTTCCCCACCTTTCCGCGCTTTTGCGGGCAGACCTTCACCGAGGCCGCCGACAAGGAGCTCGCGCAGCTGTGCGTCGCCGCCTACAACGACTGGATGGTCGACGAGTGGTGTGCGGAGTCGGCCGGCCGGCTCATCCCCCTCTGCATCATCCCCCTTTGGGATGCGCAGCTCGCCGCGGCCGAGGTTCGGCGCAACGCAGCGCGCTGGCGTGAAGGCCGTGTGCTTCAGCGAGATCCCGCCCTTCCTGGGCCTGCCCTCGGTGCACGACCCCGACAACTACTGGGACCCGTTCTTCGCGGCGTGCGCCGAGACCGGCACCGTCGTCAACATGCACATCGGCTCGTCGTCGAAGATGCCCTCCACCTCCGCCGATGCGCCGCCCGCGGTGGGGTCGACGCTGACGCACACCAATGCCACCTTCTCGTTGGTGGACTTCTTGTTCTCGGGGGTCCTCGTGCGCTTCCCGAACTTGATGCTGGCGTACTCGGAGGGCCAGATCGGCTGGATCCCCTACATCCTCGAGCGCGCCGACAAGGTGTGGGAGGAGAACCGCGGCTGGGGCGGGGTCGCCGACAAGGTGCCCGAGCCCCCGTCGACCTACTTCCACCGCCAGGTCTACGGCTGCTTCTTCGACGACGCCCACGGGCTGCGCTCGGTCGAGGAGATCGGCGCCGACAACATCACGTACGAATCCGACTACCCGCACTCGGACTCCACCTGGCCCCACACCAAGGAGATCGCCGAGCGCCAGATGGCGCACCTCGACGACGACACGCGCCGCAAGATCGTCCGGGGCAACGCCATCCGGCTCTTCGGGCTCGACCACCTGGCGCCCTAGGCCGGCGCGGGCTCGTCGTCGGAGCGGTTGGGGCAAGCGCGTGGACCTGCGGTACTCCGAGATCGAGGAGGCCTTCCGCTCCGGCCTGCGCTCCTGGCTGGCCGAAGTGCTCCCCACCCTGGGCCCGAAGCCCTCGACCCTCGACTGGCCGGCAAGGCGCGCCTATGACACGGCGTGGCAGCGCATGCTCTATGACGCCGGGTACGCCGGCATCGACTGGCCCGTCGAGGGCGGTGGCCGGGGGGCGAGCCCGGTGGAGCAGCTCATCTACCTCGAGGAGCTCGAACGCGCCCATGCCCCGTACGTGGGGGTGAACTTCGTCGGGCTGTTGCACGCCGGGCCGACGGTGATCGTGGAGGGGACGCCCAGCCAACGTGCCCGCTTCCTGCCACCCATCTTGCGCGGCGACGAGGTGTGGTGCCAGGGGTTCTCCGAGCCCGGCGCCGGGAGCGACCTGGCGTCGCTGCGCACGCGGGCCGAGCGCGACGGCGACGAGTACGTCGTCACCGGGCAGAAGATCTGGACGTCGCACGCCGAGGTGGCGGACTACTGCGAGCTCCTCGTGCGCACCGGGCCCGAGGACAGCCGCCACCGGGGCATCACGTGGTTGATCCTGCCCATGGACCGGCCCGGCATCGACTTCCGCCCCTTGCGCACCATCGCCGGTTCCACCGAGTTCGGCGAGTTGTTCCTCGACGGGGTCCGGGTGCCTGTCGCCAACCGGGTCGGCGACGAGAACGACGGCTGGCGCGTCACCATGACCACCCTCAGCTTCGAGCGCGGCACGGCGTTCGTGGGGGAGGTGCTCCAGTCGATGGAGTTGTTGAGGGGATTGCGCACCTTGGCGCAGGGCATCGGTGAGTGGGACCAGGCCGAGGTGCGGCGCCGGGTGGGCCATCTGGGCGCCGAGCTCGACGCACTGTGGGCCCTGGCGCGGCGCAACGTCTCGCAGGCGGCGCGCACGGGCGTGCCCGGCATCGGGGGCAGCGTGTACAAGCTGGCGTTGTCCGAGCTGCGCCAGCGCATCGCCGAGCTCGGCATGGACCTCGCCGGCTCGGCGGGGCTGGTCTTCGGCAACCTTCCCCAGGGCAGCGTCCTCCCGGGTCCGGTCGGCAACGCCGAGATCGTGCACTCGTGGGTGCACAGCTTCTCGCGCACCATCGCGGCCGGGACCTCGCAGATCCAGCGCAACATCATCGCCGAGCGCATCCTCGGCCTACCCAAGGGCTAGGGGCCGTGGATTTCGAGCCGTCCGAGGACGAGGTGGCGCTGGCCGAAGGGATGCGTCGGTTGTGCGCGGGGCGGTTCCCGTTGGAGCGGGTGCGCGCCGGCGAGGGCCAGCGCGTCGTGATCGACAGGCCGGGATGGTCCGAGCTCGCCGACGCCGGGGTGTTCTCGTTGCGGCTGGCCGAGGACGGCGGTGGACTGGGCCTGCCCATGGCGGCGGCCGCGGTGGTGTTCGAGGAGCTCGGCCGGGCCCTCGTCCCGGGGCCCATCCTGGCGACGCACCTCACGGCGGGGATCGTGGAGGGCGCCGCGGACGGAAAGGTGATGGTGGGCGCGGTCTCCCGGACCGGGGCAACCGGTGCGGCCCGCCCGGTCGTCGTGGAGCACCTGGCTTCGCTGGGCGCGCTGGTGGTGGTGGGTGACGACGGGCTGGCCGTGGTCGACCCCGCCACCGTCGACGCCGTGGCGGTGGACCGCTCGCTCGACCCGCTCACGCCCGTGTGGATCGTCGACAACCTGCCGGCCGGGGAGAGGATCGGCGGTCCCGAGGAGTCGGCGCGGTGGCGGCGGGACGCGGCCGTGCTCGGTGGCGCGCTACTGGTGGGGCTGGCGGCCGCCACGGTGGACCTGGCCGTCGCCTATGCCAAAGAGCGCGAGCAGTTCGGCAAGCCGATCGGGTCGTTCCAGGCCGTGAAGCACCTGTGTGCCGACATGCTGGTGCGCTCCGAGGTGGCCCGTGCCGCGGTGCACGCCGCGGCGGTGACGATCGACCAGCCCGATGTCGGCGACGCCACGCGTGCCGCGGCGGGTGCGGCGATCCTGGCGGTCGAAGCGGCCCTGGCGAACGGCAAGTCGTGCATCCAGGTGCACGGGGGCATGGGGTTCACGTGGGAGGTGCCGGCGCATCTCTATCTCATGCGGGCGCGGGTGCTCGCCGGTGCGCTCGGGAGCACCGACGCGCTGGCCGAGATCGTCGCCGAGCGGTACTGATCGAAACGCCACAGAGGGGGCAGGTCGTGACAGAGGGCGGAACGGGGACGCGCGTCGGCGCCGGCGGGACGGTGCAGATCATCCCGGAGGGAGAGGTCGCGTTCGGCATCCAGCTGCCGATCCAGTCGCAGTCCACGATCTACGTGGAGGACTGGGAGAAGGGCTCCGGTCCCACCGAGCTCGCCCGGGTGGCACGCCAGGCCGAGGAGAGCGGCTTCTTCTACGTGGCGGTGTGCGACCACACCGCCATCCCGCGCCGGCTGGCGGGGGCCATGAGCACGACCTGGTACGACACGATCGCCACCCTGGGATGGCTGGCCGGGATCACCACGCGGGTGCGGCTCATGTCGCACGTCTACATCGCCGCCCAGCGGCACCCGCTGCGGGCCGCCAAAGAGTTCGCCACGTTGGACGTGCTGTCGGGGGGCAGGGTCGTCATCGGCGTTGGCGCGGGGCACGTCAACGAGGAGTTCGACCTCTTCGGGCCGCCATTCGAAGAGCGGGGGGCGGGGCTCGACGAGGCCGTCGACGCGCTGGCGGCCGCGCTGAGCGACGAGTACCCGACGCTGTCGGGCCCGCGTTGGCCGGCGAGCGATCTCGGTGCCACCCCCCGGCCCGTGCAGCAGCCGAGGCCGCCGATCTGGGTGGGAGGGTCTTCCCGTGCCGCGCTGCGCCGGGCGGCGCGGCACGGGGACGGCTGGCTCCCCCAGACCGTCCGCCGCAGCGACATGCGCGAGCAGGTGGCCCAGCTCAAGGAGCTGCGGGAGGAGCTGCGCGGGGGGGCGCCCATCGAGATCGGCGCGCTGGCCGGCGTGTTCCACGTGGGCGAGCCCGATCACGAGCTGCCGCGGGGGACGGTGTCGGGGAGCCCCGATCGGATCGCCGAGAACCTGGCCGAGCTGATCGACATGGGCGTGTCGCACCTGCAGATGCGGTTCCCCAACCGCTCCCTGGAGGAGCTGTGCGACCAGATCGCCGCGTTCGGCGAGCAGGTGGGGCCGCTCCTCAGCCGCTGACCTCCCGGCGCTGACCTCCCGGCACCGACCTCCCGGCTGGGGCGGGAACGTTCACGTGGCCGCCGTCGTCTGAACCGGTGTGGTGGGGCCGTATGGACGCGTCCGCCGGATGCGCGGCTCTCCTCGGGAGGTGCGGGACGATGCAGCAAGGGATCGTGCGGGTGGCGGGCGTGGTGGGGATCGCGGCGGCGCTTGCGGTCGGAGGGGTGGCCCTCGGGCTGGCAGCTTCGAACCAGACCCCGACGGCATCGGCATCACCGGCGTGCGCAAGCTCGACACCGAAGCTGACGGTTCAGGGGACGGGAAACGCTTCGGCCACGCCGAACGTCCTCACCCTGGCGGTGGACATCGACGTCACCGATCCCAATGCGCAGGCTTCGTTGGTCGATGACAACTCCAGGGCCGCCGCGGTCATCGCCGTGCTCAACAGAGGCGGAGTGACGGGCAAGGACATCCAGACGTCGAACGTCTCGATCCAGCCGAACTACAGCCTCACCGGCACGATCACGGGATATGAGATGACCAACACGCTTACCGCCGAGCTGCGCAACTTCTCCACGGCGGGCTCGGTGATCGACGCCGTGACCGCGGCGGCGGGGAACGCGGCGCGCGTCGACTCACTGACCTTCTCGATCCAGGACCCGCGCCAGATCGAGGACCGGGCGCGCAACGATGCCGTCCGCCAGGCGGTGAGCCATGCCCGGTCGATGGCGGCCGCGGCGGGCGAACGTCTCGGTCCGGTGTGCTCGCTGACCGACGATTCCTCGCCCGACTACGCCATCGCGAGCCCGCTACCCAGCGCCAGCGCCGCATTGGGGAACGCCGCCGCGGTGCCGCTCCAGGCGGGCACCCAGCAGGAGTCGGCGCAGATCACTCTTGTCTATTCCTTGGTGCAGGCGCGGGTCGCGCCTGAAACCTCCCGGGAGGGGCTGGCGACCGGCAGGTGAGGCCCCAAAACGCGTCCGGGAACGCCTGTAGCGCGTGCGCCCTCAGTAGTCTCGAATTGGAGCACTGGAAGGTCGAGGATCGCAGCACGACGGGCACCCGTGCGCTCTCGGCCCGAGGTGGGCGACAGAGCGGGAAGGGAGCACGACAGATGGCCTGGCCACGGAGATGCGTGCTCGCGGCATCGGTGGCGGTCGTAGTAGCGATGACCGTCCTGTGGGCGTCCGGCCCCGCCGGCGCGGCCGGGAGCCCCAGTCTGGACCGGTACATCATCGCTGATCCCGTTTCCGGTTGGCTCCCCGTGTCGAGCGACGCCCTCGACACCACGGTCGATTCCATTCAGCGGGTGGAGCAGGCAGCCATCGGCTCGGCCGGCGTCACGATCGACACGGCAGCCGAAGGTTGGCACGACCCGGCCATCGCCACCAACAGCGTGTTGGTGATCCTCGTCCGTGTGTCGGGGAACGGAACTCTGGTCGCCGACGAGATGCGGGGCGCGGCCGGCAGCGCGGCAGTGTCGTTCTGCGGAGGGGCGACGAGCTCCCCGCCGAAATCGGACGTCCCGCTCCCGGCGATCCCGGGATCCCGCGAGGTGACGTGCGCCACGTCCCCGAACGGCTCGAACCTCAGCGCCGTGGCGTTCACGAAGGTCAACATCCTCGCTCTGGTCATCAACGACTCGCTGGCTCCCGCGCGTTTCGAAGCCATCGCCCAACAGCAGTACCACTCCTTACCGTCGGAACTGTCGTCCTCGGTCACCAAGAGCTCGAGCTCCTCGGGACTGATCGTCGCTTCGGTGGTGGCATTGGTGGTCGTCGTCGGTGTCGTCCTCGGCACGGCCCTGGCGCTGCGCAGACGTGCGCACAAGAGTCCCGCGATGGCCATGGCGCCGGGTTCGGGAGCCGGCGGGTACCAGTTCGGCTTTCCCGGCCCCCAGCCCTTCGGCACCGGGGGGTACACCGAACCCGTCGCACCGCCGCCCGGCCCACCCGAAGGGTGGTACCGCGACCCGGTCGACGCCGGTCGGACGCGCTTTTGGACGGGGAGCCAGTGGGCCACGCCGCCCCAGTCACCGCCGCCTTCGTTTCCGGCGCCACCGGCGGCGCCCCCGCCACCACCGCCACTGCGGCCCCCGCCCCCTCCTCTGACAGCGCCACCACCTCCCTCCCAGGCGCTGCCGCCGCCTCCGACGACGACGCCACCATCACCGGCCCGGGCGCCGACGCGACCGTCACCCTGGGCGCCGCCGCTCCCACCGCAACCGGCCCAGTCCGTGCCACCGGAACCATCGTCCCCAGAACCGGCGCCCCCGCCCCAGGCCCCTCGAGCGCCATCAACGCCGCCGCCGGCGATCTGGTCGCCACCGCCTCCGCGACATCCTCCGGACGCCGGCGACTGACCGCGGTGTGAGGGGCGGCGCGCCGGTGAATCCGCCCCGTCGGTGCGATCGCCCGGCACGTCTTGCGCCAGGACTACCCACTCTGCGTCGAACAGAATGGTGACCCGGCTGCGGCAAGCGCTCAGTTCATGCCGTGTTCCGGTAACCCGTCACATCTGCACCTGGTTCACCCGGTTGCGGTGTTCGCCATTCCTCCACTCGCCAGATCATCCGGAAGTGCTCGCGTAGCATCGCTTGCGTCGGTGCGACCGTATCGAGCCATTGTTCGAGGGTGATCCCGACGCGCTTGCACTGATGTACCTGGTGCACATAATCAGCGTCGTCGCAAGGGTATCCGTCGATGTATCGGCTCACCGTCCACCACGGCGATCAACGGCGTGCGTGTCGACGCACGATGGGTGTACGGAGTCCGGTCTCGAAAGTCGCGCCACGGCGCCTCGAGCCTCACCGAGCCGGATCAGTTCAGCGACGGCGGTGCCGACCCCGAACTCCGGAGCATCGCGACGTGGCGCGGTCGACGTCAGTGCCTGCTCGGTGGTGACGCCCATGCCCGCGATCCCTCTCCGATCTTGGAGGCGCGAAGTCCGGGCACCACCCCCAACCAACCGGGTGGGGGATTTCCTCAACGAGTCTGACAGTCCTTGCTGATTTGTCAATCGCCTCGGTTTGGTCGATCGCCTCGGTCTCCAGGAGGTGGGGAGAGCGGGGAGCGCATGTGGTCGAGCGCGGCGTGAGGGGCGGCGCGCCGGTGAATCCGCCCCGGGACGCGCTCTACCGGGACGCCCCCTTGCGCCGGGGCCACCCCGTCTCGAAGTTGCCAATGGGGATGCCATGAGTTGTAGGAGTCGTCAACGGGGCACGAGGGGAGCACGAGGGAGCACGAGGATACGAGCGGAGTGAGGAGGCGAGACGGCAACGGAGAGAAGGGACAGATCGACGTGGGCCCTGCACCGACGTGGGCGGTGCCATGCGAGGTCCCCGTCGGGTGCGGAGGCCACGGAACGTCCTACAGTGACCGGCCATGCTCTTCCTGCACGAGACGCATCGGGTCAAGGGGGCCGCCGAGGAGGAGTTCGAATCGGCGTTCCGCGACGAATGGATGCCGACGCTCGCCAAAGGTGGCGACGCCCGGCTGCTGTGGTTCTGCCACCACGCCCACGGGAGCGGGCCCGCCTACAACGTCGTCACCATCACCGCGCTGCGCGACGGGGCGGCCTGGGAGGACCTGGCGCGGCGCATCCAGCGCGGGGACCTGAAGGAGTGGGCCCGCAAGGTGGACGAGCTGCGCCACGGCGTCACGGGCAAGCTGCTCTTCCCCGTCCACTGGTCGCCGATGGCAGAGCTCGACCTCGCCACCGTCCCCACCGACGGGGCCACGCACGACCTCTCGCTCTACATGGAGGACACCGGCTGGCCCCACGCGCCCATCGACGACTATGTCGAGTTCTGGGGAACGGGGTACTACGAGCCGATGAAGCTGCGGGCGGCAAACCTTCTCGACATCCAGGCGGTATTCCAGGTGGCGTTCGGAACGGGACTGCGCAAGGAAGCGATCCTCATGCAGAAGATCGTGAACAACCAGGTGCTCCTGCACCTGCTCACCCATGATACCGACCCCGCGCACCGCCAGCCCGGCGAGTTCATGCACGACGCGCTGGCCTTCCGTGACACCTGGGAGAGCAAGCTGCTGCGCACGAGCAACTGGTCGCCCCTGTACTGACAGCTGGCTCGCCCTGCCGCGACAGGCGGTCACCGGGGCGACTCGGACCCCTTCGGGTACGCTCGAACCGTGACCACGAAGCGCCCGTGGCGGTCGCCCCAGAGCCTGATGTTGCTGGGCGCACTGGCCGTGGCGCTCAGCGTGTTCGGCACCGCGACGACCGCCGGCGCCCAGGGCACCAGTGATGTCAAGGCGTTCATGACCCTGTACGGCTACGCCGACAACTCCCCGCCCGGGACCGACATCGCCCATCCCTGCCTGCACCAGACGGCGGGCGGGGTGGGGACCTACACCAACCCCATCACCTTCGCCACCGACGTCAACGAGCTGGGCTGGTGCCAGATCATCTACGTCCCCTACATGAAGCGCTACTTCATCCACGAGGACGAGTGCTCCCAGTGCGACACGGACTGGAGCGCCTCCCATCTCTACCGGTTCGACATGTGGGCGGGGGGGGATGCCGGGTCGCGACGTCAGCCGGAGAAGAGAGCCCTCCACGCTTGTGAGAGCACATGGACGCGCGCGGACTCGGTCACGGACCCCGACAATCCGACGATCATGATCGACCCGCCCAGTGGGCTGCCGGTGACCACCACACCCATCTTCTCGGCGCCGACCACGTGCTGGACGCCGATCGCGGTGACTAACGCGGGTAAGCAGACCTCGACCCTGGGGACCGCGGTCAGCCTCCACATCCACGGCGTCGACGCCTCGCCCACCGAGACCCTCGCCTACCACGGGGCCGGCCTGCCGGCGGGCTTGTCGATCAGTCCCACCTTGGGGGTGATCTCGGGCATCCCCACGGCCCGGGGGCGCTCCCACGTTACGGTGAGCGTCTCGGACTCGGTGGACACCGCCTCGGTCAGCTTCGTCTGGACGGTGAAGCGGCACTGACCCGACGCGGTGGCGCCGCCGGCCCCGTAGCATGGGGACATGGCACGCGAAGAGGTCACAGACGAACTCTGCTCCTTGGTGGTCGTGGCCGAGGACATCAGGGACGGCCGGCGCCACGAGCCGTTCTCGCACGACGAGATCTACCGCCTCTGCAACGAGTTGCGCCGTGCCATCGCGATCCTCTCGTCCGAGGAAGGCGAGATCCTCGACGAGGACAGGCTCGACCGCTAGGTCCCCGTGACCGGAGACACCGACCGGCACACGACCGCTCCAGCCAGGCCCGAACCCGATGCACAGCGCGAAGCCCGGCCCGCCCCGCAAGAAGTTGGCGGCTGTGGCGACGGCGCTTGCCGTCCTGAGTGCCGCCGTCGCTCTCTCGGTGACCGACCTCCGAGGGCGCGCCGAGGTGCGTCGGACCAGCCACGCACTGCTCTCGACGCAGCAACGCCAGAGCCAGGTTCGTGCCCACCTCGTGGCCACCCAGGCGCAGGTGAGCACAACTGCCTCGGAATTGCGGGCGTTGGAAGCGTCGATCGCCCAGGACCAGACATCGCTCGCCTCCTCGAATACGAAGATCTCGTCGATCGAAACGGGCCTCGTGCTCGGGGGATTCGACATCTCCGCACTGAACACATGTCTCGGCGGCGTGACCCAGGCACTCGATCAAGTGGCGGTCGGACAGACCAAGGGCGCGCTGGCGTCACTCGGTTCGGTCTCGACGAGCTGCAACGCGGCGCACCCAGCCGCAGGGTAGGGATGGCGTCGTCGTGGCCGGGCCCGGGGTCGGCGAGATGGGGAGGGGCTCAGGTGAGCCCGCACAGCCGCCGCCGCGGCGCCACCAGCTGCGCCGGATCACTGCGTGCCTCGCACTCGTGGGGCTCTTCGCCTACGGCGTCGTCGACGACCTCCTGACCCAGGTCCGGCTGCACCACGCGCAGGTCGACCTGAGGGTCACCCGGGGTGAGCTCAGCCAGACCTCGCAACGCCTCGCCGGCGCAGCGCGGACCCTGACCACCACGAGAGCCGCGAAGGCGGCACACCAGGTGGTCCTGAACCAGCTCGCGGGCGAAGTCGCCTCGGCCGAACAGCATCTCGACCGGGACAACCAGGGCCTCGAGCTGCAGAGTGCCGACATCACGACCCTCGACACGTGCGTGTCGGGCGTGCAGCAGGCGGTCAAGGACCTCCAAGCGGGGGAGCAGCAAGCAGCCATCGACACGATCGGGGGCGTGGCGCGGCCGTGCGAGAGCCTGCAGGGAAGCACCCCGGGCGGCCCGGCGTACCCCTTCGACTTCCCCGACCCCGACGTCATCGACGTGGGTGGCACCTATTACGCCTACGGCACCAACTCTGCCGGCGGGAACATCCAGATCATCGACTCCCGTGACCTCTCGCACTGGAAGACGGTCGGAGATGCCCTGCCGAAGCCCGCCTCGTGGTCGTCGACCGGGTCCATCTGGGCACCGGGAGTGTTCCGTCACCGCGGGCAGTTCCTCCTCTACTACGCGACCGTCGACGGCTCCGGGCTCGGCTCGAGGCAGTGCATCTCGGTGGCACGAGCGCGCCGACCCGGGGGCCCGTTCGTCGACTCCTCGAGTGCGCCTCTCGTCTGTCAGGCCTCCCTCGGCGGATCCATCGATCCCGCGCCCTACACCGACGGGTCGGGCAAGCCGTATCTCACCTGGAAGTCGAACGGCGGGGGAGGCCAGCCGTCCACGATCTGGGCACAGGGGCTCTCACCCTCGGGGATCGCCATGGCCCCGCACAGCACACCCACGGCCCTGCTCCAGCCGAGCCAACCTTGGGAGGCGTCGGTGGTGGAGGGGCCTTTCATGTGGTCGTCGGGCGGCTCCTACTACCTCTTCTACTCGGGCAACAACTGGAACAGCGGGTCGTACGCCATCGGGGCGGCCGTGTGCCAGGGCCCACTCGGTCCCTGCACGAAGCCGCTCAGCGGCCCCTTCTATGCGTCGAATGCGAACTTGGTAGGCGCGGGGGGCGCCTCGGTCTTCCGGGATCCCCAGGGCAGCACGTGGGTCGCCTTCCACGCATGGCTGCCGGGAGCCGTGGGGTACCCGAACGCGCGTCTGCTCTTCGTGCGGCCATTGACTTCGATGGGCACCCTGCCCCTCGGGTACCCGGCCGGGGGGCAGGCTGCCCAAGGGCACACCCCGCGGACACGGGCGCGGCGGCCGAAGGCGTCGGCTCGGGCCGGTGCGTCCTGAAGTCCGCTGTGTCCTGAAGCGACTGTGTCCTGAAGCGACTGTGTCCTGAAGCGACTGCGCCCTGAAGCGACTGCCCCCTGATCAGTGACGAGCCACGTCGACGATTTTCACGATGCCGTGGGCTCCTCGTCGTCGGAGAGGAGCCAGTCGATGGCTTCGTCCCGTACGGTGCCGCTCGGGACGGCACTCGTCGACTGGCTGTAGCGTGCAGCCCCATGCCCGAGCGCGAAGCGGCGCGCCTACGCCGACTGGCCGAGGAGCTCGAGGAGAGTGGGCTGCGCCCGGGAGGTGGCGAGGCCGTCCGACACCTGGTGATGGAGGAGATCGACCAGGCTCTGCGCCCGCCGGTCCACGAGCGGCGGGTGGCGAGTACCGGCAGCATTGTCGAGCCGACTTCGGACCCGGCCACATGGACACCGGGGACGCAGCTGGACATCACCCGCGCTCCTCTCGGACCGCAACCTCTGACGGCTGCCCGCCGCTTCTGCGACGGGCTCTCGAGCTGGCTCCTGCGTCGCTCGGACGGCACGAGCGAATTGATCGTGTTCGACCGGCCGGCCGGTTCCGAACGCGACCTCGGTGTCCTGGCGGGTGTAATGGACGCCACGATCGTCCAGCGGCACCCCACCGGTGCGGTCCGGGTGGTCGGGGAGTTCGGCGTCCTCCGCTGGAAGGGCTTCAGGTGGCACCACGAGCCGCCCGTGAGCAGTTGGAGCGCCGAAGTGGCGGCCAACCCGGCCTACGGCGATCCCGCGGTGCTCGACGCGATGCTGCGGTTCGCGGTCCACGACCTCGGGTCCCTGGGCATCGGCGCGTTGCTCATCTACCGACCCGATGCCGAGCCCGGTCCCCCGGTCGAAGAGCGCCTCCCGACTCCGCCGCCTCCTCTGCGCATCCGCCAGGCTTCGCACCTGGCCCCGCTGCGCCATGCCCTGGGCCAAGTCGACGGCGCCGCCGTCTTCGACGCCGATGGAGTGCTGTGCCAGCTCGGCGTGCGGCTGGTGCCGAGCACCATGTCCGAAGAGACCGTCGATGCACTCGGGGGAACCCGACACACGTCGGGGCGCCGCTACAGCTACGACGATCCCTCGGCCACCGTGATCGCCGTGAGCGAGGACGGTCCGGTCACCGTGCTCCGCAACGGCGCCGTGCTCGGGCGTTCTCCCCAGGACGAATGACTTCGGGAGTGAGCCGTCGGCGCGTGAGTCAGGGTGTGAGGACGATCTTGCCCAGAACGTGACGCTGATCGAGCTCGCGGAAGGCCTCGCGCACCTGTGTCAGGGGATAGGTCCCGGCGATGGGGATCTCGAGTCGCCCTTGGGAGATCAGCTCGGCCAGCTCGGCCAGCACGTCGGCGGTCGCAGCGGCGGCGCTCCCGTCCGTCTTGGCCCCGTATTTCTCGGCGGCGGCCCGGTCGATGATGGTGTCGATGCGTTCGGGAGCCACACCCAGCCCGATGCCCATCTCGACGTACCCGCCGCCGAACGTGTCGATGAGCGCGTCGAGGTGTCCGCCGCTTGCCTCCGTGATCCGCCCGGCGACCCCGTCGCCGTAGACCACCGGGATCACCCCGTGGTCGGTGAGCCACTGGTGATGCTCCTGGCTGGCCAGGCCGATCACCGTGGCGCCCGCGCCGGCGGCCAACTGCACTGCCACCGTACCGACTCCGCCGGCCGCCCCGGACACCACCACCGTGTCCCCCTTGACCAGATTCACGGCGCGTACCGCGGCGTAGGCGGTCGTGCCCACCACGAACAACGAACCCGCCACCGCCCATGGCACGTTGCCCGGGCGTGGCACCAATTCGTCCACGTCGGCCACCACCAGCTCGGCGTGGCTGCCCCGCGTGTCGACGTGGCCCAACACCTCGTCGCCGACGGCGAGCCGGGTGACGTCGGGGCCCACCTCCTCTACGACCCCGGCCAGGTCACTTCCCTCTCCGGAAGGGAACGTGGCCGGCCACACGGCGTGCAGCAGCCCTTTGCGGATGGACGCCTCGCCTGGATTGATACCGGCGGCCTTCACTCGGACCAGGACCTGGCCCGGGCCGGGAACCGGTCGGTCGACCTCGACCACGTTCAGGACGTCGACGTCGCCGTACCCGTCGAATCTCACAGCCAGCGGCATCGCGGCTCCCTTCTCGAATGACTCTTGGGGTAACCGCGCCAGCTCCGGGTTCATTCCGGTCCTGAAGGATCAAGTCCTCTTCTTGGCTCGCACGCGAGAAGTCACGTCCACCGTGTGCAGTGCGCAGTAATCGCTCCCGTTATAGATGGAAAGGTGCGTAGGACAGTCGAGTTCTGCGCACCGGCGTCCCGGTGCAAACCTCCGCGGGGGCCGGTCGTGGTCGTTGAGTACCCCACCGCTGATGGACTCCGTGCGCACCTTCAACTGCTCCACCTTCTGACTTTGCGAGCGCCTTCCATGCTCAGACACAGGACCACGAAAAATCGACGCCGGATGAGGAACATCGGGACAAAACCTGAGACGGGGAGATCCCGACCTGGTCGGTACCCGCCGCGACTATCCCTCCCCGAAAGGGCGTTACCCCTGCCGCCCCGTCGGGGGGCTGGACACCTCCAATTGTGACCGGTGGCTGCCGGGACGAATAAGGGACGACGGCACCAAGGAAGGGTTACTCCCGCCCTCTGCACTCAAAGTGGTGACTGTGGTACCATGAGAGAGCTGAAGGGTCCGTGACCCCGCCTCTTTCGCCACCCGGCCGACGGCCGGGCAACGAAACGGAAGGCACTAGACATGGGTCTGACCGGATTGGTCTTCAGCACCATCGCCATCGCAGCGGGAGCCATCATGTACTGGGCGGTGACCTACCAAGGTCACGGCTTCCGGCTCTCCACGGTGGGGGTGATCCTCATGATCGTCGGGGCTATCGGGTTCGTCGCCTCCTCGATCATCTTCGGCATGTCCCGCCGTCCCGCGGGCAGCGTCGATCGGACGTACGACCGCCAAGTCACCGACCCCCAGGGCCGTACGGCGGCGGTGCACGAAGAGGTGCACTAACCCCAGCCCTCGACCGCGAGGTCGGCACCAGTCAGCAAGAGGTCCTACCTACAGGTCGTGGAGCCGCTCTTCGGCGCCGACCGGGCGGACTTCGCCCAGCTGGTGAAGATGTACGAGTCCAGCCAGGAGGAGGTCTGTTACTCGCCGGCGCGCTGCACCGGGACGGACAAGCCCACCATCACCGGCCACCCTGACCCCAGGCACATCAGCACTAGCTACGTGGAGCGTCAGAACCTCACCATGCGGATGGGGATGCGGCGGTTCATGCGTCTCACGAACGCCTTCTCCGAGAAGATCGAGAACCACGCCGCGGCCGTGAGCCTCCACTTCGCCTGGTACAACCTCGGCCGCGTGCACCAGACCCTGACCAAGAGCCACGGCCGTCCCACTACACCCGCCACGGCGGCCGGGGTCGAAACCCAACCCTGGTCGATCTTCCAGATCGCCGCTCTGCTTGACTGAGAGCGTGGTGAAGGCGGGATTTATGGCTCGGCGGCGGCTTACCCAGCGCCTCAGAGCTTCCCGCTGGACGATTGCCTTTGTCGCCTATTGCGGGGTCTTCGCGGCTCTCCGCCTTGCCTGGGAGGGGCTTGGATGGCGGTCGGGTTGGTACGTGCTGCCCTACGTGCTCCTCCAGGCACTCGCACCCCTGCTTGCCGTCGTCGTCGGACTAGCTGTCTACGCCTGGCTGCGTCCTCGCCCTCCTGACTCAAACTGACCCACTACCCCCCGTGAGTGGCCACGCTAGAAATTCTGTTGTCGTAAGGTCCCTCATCGGCGTGAGGAGCCAGCAGAGTGGGAACATGGGATGAGTCTTTTCCCGGCTCCCGGCGCACCGGGGCTCGACGCAAGGAGGCGGAATGACCGATGAAGAGGGCCAAGCCAAGTGGAACGTCGCCGAATGGCACGGCAAGATGCTCGTGGACCGCAACGGCGAGAACATCGGCAAGCTGCAGGACGTCTACGTCGACGTCGAGACCGACGAACCTCAGTTCGCCACTGTCAAGGAAGGATTTATCGGTCGTCATCTGACGTTCGTGCCGTTGGCAGGAATCCAGGTCGGCCCGAACGACCTACAAGTGACCGCCACAAAGGAGCAGGTGCGCTCGGCTCCGGAGATCGAAATGCACGGCGAGGAGCTCTCCCAGGCGGACGAATCGACCCTCTATCACCACTTCGAGATGAACTACACGCCGATCGACACCGAGAGCGGGCGCCGCCTCGCCCGCAGGTAGACGGCCCGAAGCACCTGAGCACAGAACAACTCGGGCGCCGGACCTTCGAACAGGACGCTGAGAGGCCCCGGCGCCCGGGCTCGCCCTCGGCCAACTATCTGTCGCCTCCCCATCGCCTGAGGGTCCGGGCCCCGGGCGTACCCGAGACGGCTAGGAGCTCTGGGCCGCCAGGAACTTCTCGGCCGCCGCCCGACCGTTGGCGAACAGCTTCTGCTGAGTCGTCTTGTCGATGGAGAAATCCGTGGCATTGACGCCGAACGTGTCGATGAAGATCGTCCGTTTGATGACTGCGGGGTCGTTCAAGTGCATCTGGTCGTACCAGCTCTGCATGGTGCCGAGCATCCCCAGCGCCAGGCTCAAGTCACCTTTGACCACGTGTTCCACCTGATTCGGAACCTGCTGCGCCGACAGCTTGATCCCGATCGTGGGCCAGCGCGGTGGCTTTCCGTCGGTTCGGTCGAACGTGTCGACGGGGAAGTTCGACAGCATTCCTCCATCGACGAGGACCGAGGGCCCCGACTTGGGGACGTCCAGGATCACGGGCCGGAAGAAGAACGGGATGGACATCGACGCCCGCACGGCATCGGCCACGATCTGCGTACCGGCCTCGATGTCGTCGACGGTGTAGTCCCAAGGCAGGCGGAGCAGGCGGCCTCGACTCACGTCGGAAGTCATCACCACCAGCTTGTACTGCTCATCGACGGGCAGGCTGCTCGCGGGGTCGGCCCGATAGAGGTCGGCGAAAGTGTGCACGCCGAGCCCGGCGAGCTGGTCCCGCACCCAGCCGTGGAAGTAGTCGCCGGCGTAGATCCCGTGGTCCATCCACAGCGACAGGCCCTTGCCGACCACGGGGACGTGATCGAGACGGGTGTCGTCGCGAAAGCGGGTGTAGTCGAGCGATGCCATCAGCTCTTGGAGCTCGGTGGCTCCCATGCCGGCTGCAACCAGTGATCCCACGATCGCGCCTGCCGACGCGCCCGCCACCCGGGCGAACGTCATCCCGTGCTCCTCGAGCACGGAGATGGCGCCCACCAGACCGATGCCCTTGACCCCTCCGCCTTCGAGGACGAGATCGACGGTCTGTGCCATGGCGCCTCCTTCTCATGTGGCGTTCGTAGTGCCAGAAACCCCATGCAGCGAGCCGAGGGTAACCCTTGCGCCGCACTCGTGCCGGGTTCCTGCCAGGACAAGCGCCGCGCCGCAACGGGACTCGGTGACCGTGTTGGGACTAAGTTTTGATCATCGGCGCCTGGTCGATCCCGAACCGGGAGATTGTCATGGCTTGTGATCCGGCACCTTCGGTCCAAGATCGTGGTCGAGGCTCCGAGAGCGGGTAACCGTGAGCAGGCCCGACCCCCTGGGACACTCATCTCCTTCGCTGTCTGAGGAGCAACGAGACCTCACGCGGTCTCGCATCAGGCGAGCGGCCATGGAGGCTGTCGCCCAACACGGTTTCAGCGCCACCGTCGACGAGATCGCCCGGGTCTCGGGCGTGAGCCCCCGCACCATCTTCCGCCACTATGCGAGCCACGACGAGCTGATCGCTGCCACGGTCAGGGACATGTTCGAAGCCTGCGGCCTGCCTCGGTCAGTGGACGAGCTGGACGGCTGGATCGAAGGTCTTCCCCAACTCTTTGACGACCTCGACGGATTGATCGATGGCATGGCGATGACGTTCCATGTCAGAAGCGCCTCGATTTTCGGAGCGGCCTTTTGGGACATTTGCGCCCCTCGTCCCGATGCGTCAGCGGTGCTCGCCGAGGTGGATGCCCTCCGCCGTGACTACCGGCTGCGAGGGATCAACTACGGGGTGAACCTGGCCTGGAAGATGGCCGGTGGCGTAGGAGAGCCCCCGGAGGACCTGGTCCTGGGCTTCGCGCTCAATCTGTCCGTATTCACCACCCAGGCGCTCATTGTCGATTTCGACCAGACGCCGGATCAGATCGGGGCACTCACAGCCGAAATCCTGAAGATGCTGCTCCGGCAAGCCGTGGAGGCGCAGCAGGAGCGGGGCGATGCCGACGGCACCGAGAGGTGAAGGCGACCGGTCCCCTGCGGCGTTTCTTCTCCGCGACTCCTTGACCTATCGTCGCGTCAGCCTCATTCTGGGGTCAGAAGATGGAGGATCCAGTGCCAGTCGGAGTTCGGATTGATCTCCCTGGTGCCTCGCTCGAGTAGTACGACCAGGCGGTTGCGACATTGGGCTACCTTCCCGGTGGACCGATCGTGTCGGGGGCGCTGTCCCACTGGGTCGCCAAGACCGACGAGGGCATCTGCATCGTCGAGGTGTGGGAGTCGAAGGAAGCGTTCAAGGGCAACGCCCACCAACGAAGCGGTGAGATCGTGAAGGAGATCGGGGTTCCCGGTCGGGTCGCGATCGAGTTCTTCGAGGTGCACAACTACCTCCCCGGCAGGCCGGCAAGGATCTGACCCCGGGGAACCACGCCCGACCGGGCGCGGCCGGAGCCCGAGGTCGTCGATCTGCCGGCGCAGGCGCGCTCGAGTCAGCTGTCGGACCATGGACCACGGGTTCACAGGACCGCAGGGCTACAAAGTGAAATGCTCGCCGCGACTTGCGCGGCGAGCATTTCACAGTACCGAGTGCTCCGGGTCCCCCCGGAGTGGTGGAGCCGACCAGGGTTACGGGGCGGCCACCATGCCGACGATGTTCGACACCTTGATGTGCAGCCCTGGCAGGGAGCCGAAGTAGGTGGCATCGCCGAAGCTGAAGACCCCGCCGTCGGACCCGACCAGCCAGTAACCCTTGCCGGTCGCGGTGGGCGCTATGGCGACCACGTTCGACACGCTGACCTTGAGCCCCGGGAGCGAGCCGTTGTACGTGGCATCCCCGAAGTTGAAGATCCCGCCGTCGGACCCGACCAGCCAGTAGCCCTTGCCGGTGGAGGTCGACGCGATGCCGACGATGTTGGACACGCTGACCTTGAGCCCCGGCAGGGAGCCGAAGTAGGTGGCGTCGCCGAAGCTGAAGATCCCGCCGTCCTTGGCCACCATCCAGTAGCCGCCTCCGTCCGGGGTGGCGGTGATGCCGACGATGTCCGACACGCTGACCTTGAGCCCCGGCAGGGAGCCGTAGTACTTGGCATCCCCGAAGCTGAAGACCCCGCCGTCCTTGGCCACCATCCAGTAGCCGCCGCCGTCAGGCGTCGACGCGATGCCGACGATGTCCGACACGCTGACCTTGAGCCCCGGCAGGGAGCCGTAGTAGTTGGCGTCGCCGAAGTTGAAGAGCCCGCCGTCCTTGGCCACCAGCCAGTAGCCGCCGCCGTCGGGCGTGGCGGCCATCCCCACCACCGGTTGGGCCAGCTTCAGGCCGCCGGTCGAGCCCTCGTAGGGAGACGCCCCGAACGAGAAGACGCCGCCGTCGGAGCCCAGTTCCCAGTAGCCACTACCGGGGGCCGGGGAGATGAAGACGGCCTTCCCGCCCTTGGCGACTGTGATCGTGTTGTTCGTCAGGGTCGTGGTCGAGGCCAGGGCCGACATCCAGATGCCGTAGTAGTTCCCCGTGATCGTGTTGTTCGAGATGACGGTGCCCGTCACCGGGGTCACCCGCGCGATGACCAGCACGCCCCCTGTCTGGGTGGTGTGGACGGTGTGCTGACCGGGGGAGTTGCCGCCGGGACCGCCGAACAGGGAGTTCACGCCCACGGTGTTGCCCGTGATGGTGTTGCCGTTGAGAATCGCTCCCGGGATGTCGTCGTCGATCTCGATCCCAGGACCGCCGTTGTTGTTGGTCGTGTTCCCTTCGATCGTGTTGTTGTAGGCGAAGTTGAACAGCCCGACGCCGTTGGCGCCGTTGCCGTTGGACGTGTTGCCCTCCACCACGTTGTTGAAGACGCCGCCCGCGGCCGGGTCGGGCTGGCCAGCCTTGGGACCGCTCGAGAAGACAGCGGAGAAGTTGTGGGAGGCCAGCGTGATCCCGCACCCGTCGGCGTTGTCCAGGACCGAGTTGCCTTCGATCGTGTTGCCGTCGTTCGGGCCGAGCTCGTCGCTCACGAGCATTCCACCGGCCAAGCCGCCGGCGAGGGTGTTGCCCTCGATGGTGGAGCCGGTGACGCTCATGATCCACATCGACTCGCCGTAGTCGCCCGCTCCGATGGCCGCCGTGCAGGCGGTCGTCGCCGGCGTCAAAGCGCACTGGTCGGCGTTGTTGATGACGTTGTTCTCGATCGTCTCACCCGACACCGTGGCGGGCGGGGACGCCGACTGCGGCGGGGACACCATGATCCCCGCAGCCCCGAAGTTGTCGAAGGTGAAGCCGTTGACGGTCACGTTGCTGGCGTTGACCACCAGACCGTAGGTGGCGCCCGTGGAGACGAATGCGGTCACCCCCGCCCCCCCGGCCGACTGGATGATCGTCGGGTTCCCCGTCGTGCCGGCCAGTGAAGGGGGCACCGTGTACGACGCGGGGACGTCATAGGTGCCGGCGGCGACCGTGATGGTGTCGCTCCCGGCTGCTTGGGACAGCGCGTATCCGAGCGTGAGGCACGGGCTGCCCACACAGTTCCCGGTGTCGGTGCCGGTCGGTGAGATGGTGAGCGTCGCGGCGGCACTGGCGGGCTGCGCCAGAAGGGCGGTGCCACCGATGCTTCCGATGGCGGCGGCGCCTCCCATCAGCAGACGCCGGAAGCGCCTGCCGCGTTCTGAGGGCCCATTGCCGGAGGGTCGTGAGCGGTGTGATCGAATGATGCTGGGAACGAGCATGAGGTGCCGTCTCCTTCAGGCGATGAGTGTTCGCACCCTATTCGGTCTGAAGGGCCCATGCATCCCGCTGGCAGTGTGTGCATCGTTCACGCGGACGCCCTGCACCAGGAAGGAGCGACCCGTGCACACGACGACCCCGTGCGGCCCACCGCAACGTGGTCCTCAAATCATCCTCGTTCGTTGCCACGCAGTGGCTACGGACGAGCACACCACGTGGGCACCGGGAACCCATCACGAGAGCAGCCGTTATGGATTGTGCGGGAATGGAGGCCCTCGGCCGCATCCTCGAGCGGAAGGCGCCATGGCTCGACCGGACGGCTCGACCGGAGACGCGAAACGGTGAGGGATGAGGAGGTGCTCCGGGGCGGGGTGGCGAACGCCGGGGCCGTGCGGCGCGTCGGGGATGTGGTTATACGCCCCGCGAACGAGAATTCCGCCACGATCCACACCCTGCTCCGACACGTGCGGCGCGCCGGCTTCGAGGGAGTGCCCGAGCCGGTTTCCCTCGAGCCTGGTGGCGAGGAGCGACTGGTGTTCATCCCTGGGGACGTCCCGTTCCCGCCCTTCCCGAGGTGCTCGCAGACCGACGAGGTGCTGGCCTCGACGGTCAAGTTGCTGAGGCGGTTCCACGACGCCACTTTGGGGTTCGTGGCTCCCGCCGGTGCAGCCTGGAGCGATGAGATGGCCGACCCGGATGGAGGAGACGTCATCTGTCACAACGACGTGTGTCCCGAAAACGTCGTGTTCCGGGACGGCGAGGCTGTGGCGCTGCTCGATTTCGACTTCGCCGCGCCGGGTGAGAGGCTGTTCGACCTGGCGCGGTTGGCCCTCATGACCGTGCCCCTCGACGATCCCGATGACGCTGCCCGCTCCGGTCGGATCGGGCTCGATCCCTTCGTCCGGCTCCGCGTCGTGGCGGACGCATACGGGTTGGCACCGGACGCACCGGACCGGGTCGGGCTCGTCGATGCCATCGAGCGCAACATCGCCGGCGGGGGTGCCTTCCTGCGGCGCAGGGTCGACAGAGGGGAGGCGGCCTTCGTCGCCATGGTCGAGGACATGGGCGGCATGGAGCGCTACGACCGTCGACGGACGTGGTTCGCGGAGAATCGGAGTCGGTTCCTCGATTCTGTTTGCGGACCGGGTCGGCATCTGACCCCATGGACATCGGCAGGCGGTGTGGTGAGCGATGATGGGCGACGTGAAAGCTGACGTCGACCCCGACCCGGGCACGAGCGGCCGGTCGGCCCCTCCGCGGAGGCGGCGACGCAGCCGGACGCGGACGCTCATCGGGTGGGTGGTGTTCGTGGTCGCCGTCGTGCTCGTCTCGACCGCGGCGCGCGCCTATGCGTTCGAGTCGTACTTCGTGCCCACCCCGTCGATGACGCCGACGTTGATTCCCGGGGACCGCATCATGGTGGACAAGCTCGCCTCCACCATCCATCGAGGGGACATTGTCGTGTTCCACAACGTTCCGGCCGACAAAGGAGGGCCTCCCACGCTCGTCAAGCGCGTGATCGGCCTGCCCGGTGAGACGATCTCGTCGGCGGGGAGCACCGTGCTCATCAACGGGAAGCCTCTGGCCGAGCCGTGGCTACCGACACTGACGGGCATCTGCACCGAGCAGGGAGAACACATCAAAGCGACGAAGATCGCCTCAGGTCACTACTTCATGATGGGCGACTGCCGTGGGGACTCCGAAGACAGCCGGTACTTCGGAACTGTCCCGCTTGCGAACATCGTGGGCAAGGTCGACCTCATCATCTGGAGGAGCGGGCACCCCTGGATCCACTGGTTCTGATCCGCCACCGCTTTGAGCGTGCTTCCACCTCTGCGTGAGGGCCCGCCCGTTCCGAGAGAGCTGTGGCGACAGATACCGTCGGATTGGTGGACGCGTTCGCTGCCGTTCCCGTCATCGGCCCGAAGTCGTAGGTCATGTTGAAGCTGCCCGACGCGATGGTGGAGCTCAGGGCCGAGAGGACCCGGTTCTTCGCTCCGCTGGTCCCGAGCTTGACGCCGGGTGGGTTGCCCGATCCCGTCGAGGTGAGCGCCAAGCTGACCGGCACGGCGACGATCGCCACGCACACGAGGGCCGCCATGGCACCGACCACCCGCTGCTCGCCGCACTGCGCGACCTTCTCGTGCTCGCCGAGCTTCTCGAAAGCGCCGGCTACGGCACGACGGCACTGACGCGCCACGAGATCGTCCAGGCCGACCGGACGGTGAAGCGGATCCGACGGACCCTGCGGCGACGGCCGGTGCGGGTCCTTGCCAACCAGGTGGCCGCCGCCCGGGTCGATTCCGAACCGGCGCGTCTGACCTGACGGCGCGGCGCGTCAGTGGTTCGTGTAGCGCGCCACCCGTCGTTCTTTGTAGGCGTCGAGCTGTTCCCGGGCGTCGTCGGTCCCCAGGGTGAGGATCTGGGTGCGCGCCTCGAGGTCGATGGCGGCCTCGAGGCTGGAGATCTCGAGGTTCGACCACAGCGTGGCCTTGCCCATCCACGTGCCCAGCGGCGTGTTGACGATGATCTGCTCGGCGAGGGCGAGAGCGGCGTCCACGACCTCCCCGTCGGGGACGGTGTCGAGGACGAGCCCGATCCGGGCCGCCTCGTCGGCGTCGACGCGTCGCCCGGTGAGCACCAGCTCGGCGGCGCGCGTGGCGCCCACGATCCGTTGCAGGAGCCAGCTCAACCCCATCTCGGCGCCTGAAGCGCCGATCTTGACGAAGGCGTCGACGAACACCGCCGACGTCGATGCCACCCGCAGGTCGGCACCGAGGGCGAGCGCGTAGCCGGCTCCGGCGGCGGGCCCGTTGACGGCGGCGATGACGGGCTGGGGGAGTGCCCGCATCCGGGGAACGAGCTCGGCCACGTACTTCTGCTGGTACATGTTCGAGTGCAACGGGCCGACATCGGTCGGCACCCACTCCGGGGGGTGGTAGTCGCGAAGGTCGTCGCCGGCACAGAACCCCCGCCCTGCCCCCGTGACCACGATCACCCGGCACGTCGCGTCGCGCCCGAGGCCTTCGAGGACGGCGTAGAGGTGCGCCAGCATCTCGGAGGTGAGCGCGTTGAGACGGTCGGGCCGGTTGAGCGTGACGAGGGCTACCTCTCGCCTCGGCCGGTCCACGAGCACGTCGCTCTCGTCACCCACGCCGGCCTCGTCGCCCCCGGTCAATTCCACGGTGTCCCCACAGTCTGTGCCTCCGGTCAGGCGAACCGTGCCCGGTCAAGCGACCTCGATCGCCCGCCGTCCGCGTCGCATGCCACGTCGACGAGCCCGCGCCTCTAGCTTATGCAGTCGACCCATCTGTCAGGGGAGTGGATCGTGAGCGAGTCGGTGTCGGGGTATGCAGTGGCGGTCGAGGACCACGGCAAGGTGCGCGTCCTCTTCCTCGACCGACCGGCCAAGCTCAATGCCTTCACCGCCGAGGGATATCGCGCCCTGCGGGCACAGCTCGACTCCGCGGCTGCGGACCGGGGGGTGGCGGTGTGTGTGCTCACCGGTCGGGGGCGGGCGTTCTCGGCCGGGGTGGACCTCACGGTGATGAGCCGCCCCGGGGGAAGCGCCGAGCTCGGCGTCGACTTCGACCCGCTCCTCGACAGCCTGGTGCGCTTCCCAAAGCCGCTCGTCGCCGCCGTGAACGGGTTGGCGGTGGGTTTCGGCGCCACGCTCCTGCTCCATTGCGATCTCGTGGTGGTGGACCGGCACGCCGAGATCCGCATGCCCTTCGTGGCGCTGGGCACGTGTGCCGAGGCCGGGAGCAGTTGGCTCCTGCCCCGACGTGTGGGACCGCAGCAGGCGGCGTGGATGATGTTGTCGGGTTCGTCATTCGGTGCCGACGAAGCGGTCGCCTCCGGATTCGCCTTCGCCGGCGCCCCGGCCGGTGGAGCTCTCGCCGATGCCTTGGCGGTGGCGGCATCGCTCGCCGCCCACAGTGTCGAGGCGTTGGTGGCCAACAAGACCCTTTTGCGCGAGGGCTACGCCGATCACGTCACCGCGGTCTGGCAGCGCGAGAAGGCGGCGATGGCCGCCATCGCACGGAAGCTCGGGCCCATCGGGTGGTCGGCGTCGCAGTGACGACCCAGCCGCGCCCCCACCCCACCCCGTGACTGCAGCGTCTGTCGTCTTGTTGGTCGCGGCGGGATTCTTCGCCGTCGGCGACTGGGTGGCACGCGCCACTGAGAACGCGCCACTCGAATACCTGTGCAAGCCGGCCACCATGCTGGCCCTCATCGGTACCGCGGTGGCACTCTCTCCGGTCCACGACGCCGGCACCCGGCGCGCCTGGTTCGTGGCCGCGCTCGTCTGCTCGCTCGCCGGAGACGTCTTGCTCATGCTCCCCGCCGACCGGTTCGTGGCCGGCCTGGCCGCCTTCCTCGTCGGCCACCTCTGTTATGTCGCCGGCTTCTGGGCCCACGGCCCGGGCGGGATCGCCTTCCTCGTCGCGGCGGCAGTGGTGGCCGTCGTCGTGGTGCCGCTCGGCCGCCGCATCCTGGGCGCGATCGGAGCGCGGCGCGAGCTCGGCGTCCCCGTGGCGCTGTACATGGTGGTGATCTCGGTGATGCTCGCCACCGCCCTGGCGACAGGCAACGTGCCCGCCGCCATCGGGGCGGCGCTGTTCGTGTCCTCCGACGCCATGATCGCCTGGAACAGGTTCGTGCGGCCGTTCCGGGGCGCGGACGTCGGGATCATGGTGACCTATCACCTGGGCCAGGCCGGTCTCGTGTTGTCGCTCCTGCACTGACCTCCGCTGTGGGGCAGGCTGTGCGGATGAGTCCCACCTCCAGCCCCGCCACCGCCCAGATCGCGTTCATCTGCGCCATGCCCATGGAGATCGAGCCGCTGATCCGCAGACTCGGCCTCCACGAGTCGACCGTGGGCGACGTCGTGCTGCACAGCGGGTCCCTGGGCGGGCAGTCCGTGGTGGCCGTCGTCACCGGGATGGGAACCGAACTGGCGACGGCCGGCACCACGCGCCTGCTCGACGCCGTGCGGGTCGATCGGGTGGTGGTCGTGGGCATCACGGGAGCCGTGGAGAACGAGACTCCGATCGGCACGCTCGTCCTGCCCGAGGTCGTGGTGGACTCGGCGACGGGCGACGAGTTCCGTCCCGCGCCGTTGGGGGAGGGCACTCCGGCGGGGGCGATGTGGACCACCGATCACCTGACGACCGACCTCGACGAGATCGCCCGCCTGCGCGCCCGCGGTGTGGTGTCGCTCGACATGGAGACCGCGGCGATCGCGGCGCTGTGCGAACGACGGGGCATCCCGTGGTCGGTATTCCGGGTCATCAGCGACCGCGCCACCGACGGGAGCGTCGACGAGGAGGTCTTCAAGCTCTCCAACATGGACGGGACGCCGAACAACGAGGCCATCGAGCGGTACTTCGCCCAGCACCCCGAGCGCATCGAGGCCATGGCCCAGCTGGCCGAAGGGGCGCTGCTCGGCGCCGAGACGGCGGCAGACGCCGCCATCCGGGCGTGTACCCCGGTGTGACCCGGGCGACGTGCGTGCTTATGCCCGCACCCAGAACGGGAGCGCCTCCTCGCTGCCGTCGCGGCGACGGAAGCGCTTGAAGACGACTTGGACCGGTTCGCCGATGCGGATCGATTCCGGGTCGATCTCGTTCAGTGCCCCTTCGGGACCGGTCACGAGATTGCCCACGAAGCGGATGGTGGGATGCTCGTCGAGAGCGACCACGATCACGTTGTAGGGGGCGAGGCTCGAATACGGCTCGAGCAGGGGCGGGTGGGGGACGACGAAGGACCAGATGGTCCCCTTGCCCTCGACGCGCTTCCAGCCCCGTGCGGTGGACCGGCACCACGGGCACATCGGACGCGGTGGATGGCGGAGCTTGCCGCACGAGTTGCACACCTGGATGCGCAGCTCGCCGGCGAGGGTCCCCTCCCAGAAGAAACCACCCTCCTCGTCGACCGCCGGCATGAGGAACCCTTCCTCGGACGGGCCGAGGTTGGCCACGTACCCACCCGAGAACGCCGCTGCGTTGCTCATTGCTCCCTCTTCCCTCTCTTCGTACCCACGGCCTCTTCGTATCCTCGGCCTTGCCCTCAGCGCCTCAGGAGGAGCGCGCTCGTGGGCACACCCTCCCCCGAGGTGACGAGGCAGGTCTCGGCCCCTTCCACCTGGGCGGTCGAGGTGCCCCGCATCTGGCGGACGCCCTCGTTGATCAGGTTGAAGCCGTGCACGTAGGCCTCTGACAGGCCGCCTCCAGCGGTGTTCACCGGGAGCGACCCCGTGCCCCACTGGAGGTTGCCGTTCTCGGTCATGGCACCGGCCTCACCGCGCTTGCAGAAGCCGTAACCCTCGAGCGACAGCAAGATGAGCGGCGAGAAGGCGTCGTAGATCTGCGCCACGTTCACGTCGGCGGGCCCGAAGGCGGCATTGGCCCACAGCCGTCGGGCGCACGCCCAGGCCGGACCGGTGAGGGGGTCGTCGTTGAAGAAGTTGACCATCGTCTGGTGCTGGGGCGGCAGGCCCTGGGCGAAGGCGTGGAGGTAGACGGGCGGGTGGCGCAGGTCTTTGGCCCGCTCGGCCGACACGACGACGCACGCCAGCGCGCCGTCGGTCTCGAGGCAGTTGTCGAACAGACAGAGCGGCTCGGACACCCATCTCGACGCCATGTAGTCCTCGCGGGTCATGGGCTTGCTGTGCATGATGGCCGCCGGGTTCATGTTGGCGTGCTTGCGCACGGCCATGGCCACGTTGGCGAGGTGATCGCGCGTCGCGCCGTACTCGTGCATGTATCGCCGGGTGAGCATGGCGATCTCGTCTACGGGCCGCAGCATCCCGAACGGTCGGGTCCAGGCGCCGGGGACCCGCAGTTGGACCGAGGTGCTCGTCCAGGGCCGGGGCCCGGATCCGCGCTTGCGGGACCGCCACGCCACGGCCACCTCGGCCTGGCCGCTGGCCACGGCCAGTGCGGCGTGCCCGACCACACCGCAGCCCGCTCCACCTCCGTAGCCGATCTGGCTGAAGAAGGTGATCTCCCCGCAGCCGATGTTGCGGACGATGTCGACCTCTTCGGTCGCCTCCATTGTGTAGGAGCACAGGGCGTCGATCTCCGACGGGTCGATGCCGGCGTCGGCGCAAGCTTCGACGATGACCGTGCATGCCAGCTCGGCCTCGGTCGGCTCGAGATGCTTGGCGAACTCCGTCTGGGCGATACCGGCGATGGCGGTGGCGTCCTGGAAGCCGACTGCCGGGCTCATGTTCTTGTCCCCCTCTTCTCCGACCAGGGGCGGCAGGCCCTGGGTCACTGGCGTCTGTCGGCTCGCGTGAGGCCGGGCGCGAGTCGAGCA
This sequence comes from uncultured Acidimicrobiales bacterium, assembly GCA_963810195.1. GTDB lineage: Bacteria > Actinomycetota > Acidimicrobiia > Acidimicrobiales > UBA8190 > Chersky-840. Next base: position 559,644 of record CAWEMO010000005.1, read on the forward strand.
CGCCCGACGGTACCAGCGCCACTCGGCCCTCCCTCTCGGGTGCGCAGCCGCAGGCCCCCGGACGATCCCGTCGCACGGTCGTTCGGATCGTTAGTTTGGGGTCCGTGCCCGTCCCCGTGCTGCGCCCGCTCTCGGTGGGTGAGATCCTCGACGCGGCCCTGAAGATCCTGGTCCGGAACTTCTTGACCCTCGCCAAGTCGATCGCCGTGGTGGTCCTGCCCGCGGCGTTGATCGTGGCGGTGATCGAGGGCAACATCACGACGACCAGCGTCGTCAATCCGCAGACGGGACAGATCACCACGGCCGACCTCAGCACCGTCGTGGGAGAGGCCTTTGCGCTGTACACGGTGACGCTCATCGCCGCGCTCTTCGCCTCGGCGATCGTGTACAAGGTGGTCGGTGACGCCTACATCGGGCAACGACCCGACTGGCGGGTGGCGCTGAGCTTCACCGCCCGGCGCCTGCTCTCGATCATCTGGGTGGCTCTTGTCATCCTGTTCTTCTTCGTGATCCTCGGCTTCGTCGGTGTTCTGGTCGTCGCCCTCCTGGCGAAGGTGGCGGCCGGCCTCGGCGTCATTGCCGGACTCGCGCTCGCCGTGGTGTTCATCTGGCTCGCACTGCCGGCCGGCCTGGCGGTGCCGACGTTCATGATGGAGGGCTACAAGGGTTTCAGCGCCTACCGCAGGGCGTTCGCCCTGGTGCGCGGTAACTGGTGGCGGACCTTCGGCCTCCTGCTCGTCACGGGGATCCTGTCCGCGGTTGTCAGCGGCATCGTCGAGGTGCTGTTCGGCATCGCCCTGCGCGCCGCCATCGGCGGGACGACCGCGGGTCGCATCCTCGTCTACTTCATCCTGTTCGGGCTGACCTACCTGTGCATCCACCCCTTCGAGGGGGCGGTGCTCGTCGTCTTGTCGATCGATCTCCGCGTGCGCAAGGAGGGGTACGACGTCGCTTTGCTGGCTTCGCAGCTCGGGGTGGACGCGTCCACGGTCAGCCTTCCTTACACGCGCTACGCGACCGGTCCGCAGCTGACCGGATATCCGGGGCCCGGAGGCTACCCACCACCGGCCGGGTACCCACCACCGACTGGGTACCCACCACCGACCGGCTACCCATCACCGGCCGGCTACCCACCACCGACCGGCTACCCACCACCGACCGGCGCCCATGGGGTTGGTCCGGGCTCGGAGCCCACAGCGTCGAGCTATTGGTCCCAGCCCGGGAATCGAGCCCAGCCCGGCTATCCGCCCCAGCCCGGCTATCCGCCCCAGCCCGGCTATCCGCCCCAGCCCGGCTATCCGCCCCAGCCCGGGTCTGTTCCCCAGCCCGGGTCTGTTCCCCAGCAGGGCACCCAACCCCCGGCCGCTTCGCCACCGCCGCCGCCCGCTCCTCCGGGGCCCGGCTGGTGGATGGCGTCGGACGGGAAGTGGTATCCACCCGAGCGCCATCCCTCGGCGCCCCCGCCCGCTCCTCCGGGGCCCGGCTGGTGGATGGCGTCGGACGGGCAGTGGTACCCGCCCGAGCGCCGTCCCGCCGCGCCCCCATCGGAGCCCGGTGCTCCCTCCGGGCCCGCGCCGTCGGGTTGACACGGCGTGCCCGTTGATTCTTCGAGTCTGGCGGGCCAGGCGCGCCAAGAGGCTCGACACATCCTCTCGCAGCCGCCGTTCAGCGCTTCCACGCATCGCTCGGGGCTCGACCGTTTCTTCCATGACCTCGGGCACTGGCTGTCCGACGTGGTCGGCCCGGTGTGGCGCTTCATGGACCACCACCTCTTCCATCCGGTGCGTGTCCAGCTCTCGTCGGCGTTCGGCTCGTGGTGGCCTTTGCCGCTCGGGGCGGTCGTGGTCGTGGTGGCCGCAGTCGTCGGGCTTCGACTGGCCCGCACACGCGCCCGCGTGGGTGTGACCCGCGCGGCGCGAGCGGCCGTGATGCGTGACGAGGATCCCGCCGAGCTCGAGCGCGCTGCGGACCGAGCCGAGCAGGCAGGTGACTACGAGCTCGCCGTGCGTCTCCGGTTTCGTGCCGGCCTGGCACGACTGGAGCGTTTCGGCCTGATCACCGGGCGCCGGACCCACACGAGCTCGCAGCTGGCCCAGGTTCTCCGGTCACCGACGTTCGACACCTTGGCCGGCCAGCTCGACCGCATCGTCTACGCGGGGTTGCCCGCCACCGCCGATCACGTGGGCGAGGCTCGCTCGGGTTGGCCCCGGATCCCGGTCGAGGCTCGCGAGGCGGCGATGGTCGGCGCCGCCGCACACCAGGGCCCCCCTCGCCCGGCTGCGCCGTCGTGACGGTAACGGCACCGGCCGACCCGGCGACCCGAGACCTCGAAGGCGGTGACGGGGAGACGGCGCGGTCCCGGGCGCCGAGCCCGGTGGGGGGCGCATCTCAGCCGACCGTCGCGGCGCGCTGGCGGGCTGTCCCGCGTCGGTGGCGGATCACGCTCGTGGTCCTGGCCGTCGTGGCGGGCGTGGACGCGGTGGTGGCAGTGGTCGGGGGCTTCGGCTCGACTGGAACCCAGGGGGCTTCGGGGACCTCGTCGAGCTTCGACGCCTCCCCGACGGGCACGGAGGCGATGGCCGACCTGCTGTCGCGCTTCGGGCATCCCGTGAGCCGGTTGCAGGAGTCCTTCTCTGCCGGCGCGATCCCTCTGTCGACCACGTTGGTCGTGGCCGACCCCGTGAAGTGGGACGCGGGTCAGACCGATGCGCTGGCCGCGTTCGTGCGCTCGGGCGGTCGAGTGGTGCTCGCCGGTGGGCCGTTCAACAGTTCGGTCCTGCGAACCGTGCTGGGGACGTCGAACGTGCCCTTGCTGTCGCCCGTGGGTGTCGCATCGGCCCACGCCGTGGGGGATGCGCCCGAGGTGAGAGGCGTCTCGGTCGTGGACGCCGATCCCTCCGACGGGGCCTGGGACGACGTGGGCAGCACCACGTCCATCTTGCGGAGTGACGGGGCCAGTCTCGCCGTGGTGGCGAACGCCGGTTCGGGACGGGTCGTGCTCCTGGCGTCGGCCTCGCCGTTGCGCAACGGGTTCCTGGGCGAAGCCGACAACGCGGCCTTCGCCCTCGACCTTGCGGGCGGGCCTGGCCGTGCCGTGGCGTTCGACGAGTACGTCCACGGGTTCGGCCAAGGCGGACTGGGGGCGCTCCCGTCGCACTGGAAGTGGGCGCTGTCGGTTGCCGGGCTCGCCGTGGCGGTCTGGATGTGGTCCGCAGCCCGCCGGTTCGGGCCCCCCGAGCGTTCCGAGCGCACATTTCCCCCGGCGCGCGTCGAGTACGTCGAGGGGTTGGCCACGGTGCTCGCTGCTACCGATGCCCGGCTCGTGGGTGAGGCGGTGGAGCCGGTGCACCGCGCCGCTCGGTCCGCGCTGTGTCGCTACGTCGGGGTCCCTGACGACTCATCCGACGAGTCGATTGCCGTCGCGGCGCGCTCCACCGGGTTGTCCGATGCTCTCGTGCAGCCGGCGCTCGTGGCACCGACGGACAAGGAGAGCGCATTGGCGACAGGACGTGCGTATGCGTGGCTCGAACAGGAGCGGAGGTCCCACCCATGACGGATTCGGGAATGCCAGGACCACCCGCAACGCCGGGAACGCCGGGAACGCCGGCCGGGTCAGCCCTCGCCGACCTGCGGGCGCGCGTCAGCGTCGAGGTGGCCAAGGTCGTCGTCGGCCAGCAGCCCATCGTCGACGCCATGTTGACCTCGATGGCCGTCGGTGGGCACCTGCTGCTCGAAGGGGCTCCCGGGGTCGCCAAGACCCTGCTCGCCACCGCGGTCGGCCGGGCTCTGGGGCTCGAGGTGCGCAGAGTGCAATTCACGCCCGACCTCCTTCCGACCGACCTCACGGGCACGCTCATCCTGCGCGGAGCCGAGCTCGTGTTCCGGCAGGGCCCGGTGTTCACCAACCTTCTGGTGGCCGACGAGATCAACCGCACGCCACCGAAGACCCAGGCCGCGCTGCTCGAAGCGATGCAGGAAGCGCAGGTGAGCGTCGACGGCGTGGCACGCCGGCTTCCGGACCCCTTCCTGGTCGTCGCCACCGAGAACCCCATCGAATACGAGGGCACGTACCCGCTTCCCGAAGCGCAGCTCGACCGGTTCCTCATGAAGCTCGACGTGGGGTATCCGAGCGGTCCTGACGAGGAGGCCATGCTGCGGCTCCGGCACTCCGGGGTCGTTCCCACCACGCTCGACGACGTGGTCGCGGTGGGCGGGATCCCACAGCTGCGGGCGGCACGGGCACAGGTCGACGCCGTGGTGGTGAGCGACGCGGTGATCGCCTACGTGGCCGCGGTCGTGCGCCGGACGCGCGAGGTGCCGAGCGTGGCGCTGGGGGCGAGCCCGCGCGCCGCGGTCCACCTGCTGGCCGCGGCCAAGGCGGTCGCATGCATGTGGGGCCGCAACTACGTCGTGCCCGACGACGTCGTCAACATCGCCGGCCCGGTGTTGCGGCACCGGCTCCTGCTCACGCCCGAAGCGGAGCTCGACCGGTTCCGGCCCGACGATGCCCTGCGCACGGTTCTTTCGAGCGTCCCCGTCCCGCGTTGAGACCGCGCCAGCCGTGACCCCGACGCGTTGGTGCGCCGTGCTCCTGGCCCTCGTGGCCCTGGGGGCGGCGCTCCTGCCCGTCACCGCGGTCGTGGTGGTTCTGGCCGGCTGTGTCGTGGTCGGGCTCGTGCTTGCCGACGCGTTCGTGCTGCGGCGCCAAGCCCCGCAGGCCACGCGCAGCCGTCTCCCCGTCCTGGCACGAGGGGCGGAGGTCCCTTTCGAGGTGGACGTGACGCTGGACTCGGCGCGCTCGGTCCGGGTCCGCCAACCCGTGCCCCCCGAGCTGGGCGTCAGTCCGGCCGAGGCTCCGGGGCGGTCCCTGCGCTCCACGCTGACGGCGCGGCACCGGGGCACCCACGTCGTGCCTCCCGCCGTGGTGCGGTCGTCGGGGCCCCTCGGCCTCGCCCGTCGCGACCGGGCGGTGCTCGAGCCGACTCCGGTCACGGTGTTCCCCGACCTCCCCAAGGCCCGCCGCATGGCGATGGCGCGTCGTACGGCACGGTCAGCCGAGGAGGGCCGCATCAGATCCCGATTGGGCCTCGGCACGGAGTTCGAGACTGTGCGCGACTACTCGCCAGACGACGACGTGCGCCAGATCAATTGGATGGCGACGTCGCGGGTGGGCCGTCCCATGAGCAACCAGTACCGCATCGACGACAACCGCGACCTGCTGTGCATGGTCGACACCGGAAGGTTGATGGCCGCCCCGCTCGCCGGCGGGACCCGGCTCGACGTGGCGCTGGACGCGGTGGCGGCGCTGGCCGTCGCCGCTGACGACGCCGGGGACCGTGTGGGCGCCTTGGCGTTCGACAGCGCCGTGCGCCGAGTGCTCGCTCCCCGTCGGCGCGGAGCCGAGGCTGTCGTGCGCGCCCTGTACGACCTGGAGCCCGTCGAGCAGGAGTCCGCGTACGACGAGGCCTTCCAGGCCGCGAGCGGTCGCAAACGCGCCCTGCTGGCGCTGTTCACCGACGTCACGGACGGCACCGCGGCGCGTCCGCTGATCGAAGCGGTGCCCGTCCTACTCCGACGCCACGCCGTGTTGATCGCGACGTGTCGCGACCCGGACGTGGTCGCCACCGCTGACGCGGCGCCTCGGCGTCTCTTCGACGTGTACCGCTCTGCCGTCGCCCTCGAGCTCCTCGAGAGCCGGCGACGGGCCCTGGCGGTGCTGCGCGCCCTGGGGGCGGTGGTGGTCGACGCCGAGCCCGAGCCGTTCGGGGCGGCGTGCGTGGCGGGCTACGTCAGGTTGAAGCAGCGGGCCCGGCTGTAACCCCGGCACCGGCACCGGTGCCTGCGACCGAAGCCGCGACCGAAGCCGAACCTGCGGGCTCTTGGCGACCGCGCCACGCCACGAGACCCCAGAACCCTCCGGCGAGCAGCAACCCGATGCCGAGCGCCAGCCCGAGGGGGAGGTCCCAGGTCGTCACGATGCCTTCGGTCAGCCCGGCGACGACCAGGCACCCCGCCACACCCAGCACGGTGTCGCCGATGAGGGGCACGAGGTCGGTGAGCGCTTCACCTCGCGTCCGTCGGCCGGGGTCGATGAGGGCGCGGGCGATCAGCAGGCCGGCCGAGCCCGACACCGCGATGCACGACAGCTCGAGAAGGCCGTGCGGCACGATCAGGCGCACGAATTGCTCGAAGCCCCCCGCCTTGAGCTCCAGGACGCCGAGGACCCCGACCATCGCCCCGTTCGTGGCCAGCACGTACGCGGACAGCAGTCCCAGGGTGAAGCCTCCGGCGAGCACCTCCAGCGAGACGACGATGTTGTTCGTGAAGATGGCGACCGCCAGCCCCGAGCGCGCCGGGATCGAGATGCCGACGACGCCGTTCGCACCGGGGTGGGCCGAGGCATGGAACCCGGCGGGCAGGATCCCGGCCGCGGCGACGGGCTCGAGGGCTGCCCACAGCGCTCCCAGAGCGGCGAACCCCACGAGGATGCCGCCGGAAAGGGCGAGGCACCTCCCGCCGGCCCGGACCCGCTGCCAGAAGCGGGTGGTCACGAAACGGCGGACCGGGTCCTGGCGCCCCGCCTTGCCGTAGACCAGTCCGTGGGCCTGGGCGACCAGGATCTGGAGCCGGGCCGTGCCCGGGGCGTCGGGATAGCGCCGACGCGCCACGGCCAGGTCGGCGGCGGCCGAGCGGTACAGGTGTCCGAGGCGAAGGACCTCAGGCGGTGCCAGGTGCTCTCCCCGGCCCTTGGCCCGGGCGGTCAGGGCTTCGAGGGCAGCCCAGTCGTCCGCTCGTAGGGAGACGAATCGTTCTACGTTCATATCGTGGAGATCGACGACCGGTTCGTGGCGGCGACGCCCGAGGGGGTCTCCCTCGAGTTCGTCCTCGCCGGTCTGGGGTCGAGGTTCCTGGCCATCTTCCTGGACCTGATCTTCCAGGTCGCGGTCATCGTCATCATCGTCTGGGCGTTGGTCAAGTCGATCGGGTTCTCCACCCCCACCCGGGAGTACGTCACGACCGGCGCCATCTCATTGGTCAGCGTCCTTCTGATCCTGGGGTACTTCGTCCTGTTCGAGTCACTCAACGCCGGCCGCACCCCCGGCAAGGCGATGACCGGTCTGCGGGTGGTGCGCGTCACCGGTGGCCCGGTCGGTCTCCGTGCCAGTCTGCTGCGCAACGTCGTCCGCCTCGTGGATTGGCTCCCCAGCCTGTACGCCGTGGGCGCCATACTCATCCTCGTCACCAGGAACCACCAGCGTCTCGGGGACATGCTGGCGGGCACCCTGGTCGTCCGGGAGCGCACTGCGATGTCGCGTCTCGCCGCGGGGACGCCGTGGGATCACCAGGCCCAGTGGAGCGCCCCCGCCTGGTCCGGTGCACCGGCTTCGGGCGCCCCCGGCCCGGGATCGGCGTCGCCGCGGTGGATGCCCCCCGAGCTGGCCCACTGGGACGTGACCCACGTGAGCGCCCAGGAGCTCGACGTCGTGCATCGGTTCCTCGCCGGGCGCGGAGGGTACACGGCCGAGGCCCGGGCCCGCCTCGCTTCGGACCTGGCATCGCGGCTGTGGCCGCGGGTGGCGGGGCCGACCGGTCCCATGGACCCCGAGGCGTTCCTCGAGGCCGTGGTCCTGGTCAAGTCCGTCCGGGGCTGACCGGTTCTGACGAGTCGTCAGATCACGGCTACGATCGCCCTCCGGGACGGGCGAAGCAGGGAGGACCGGACCAGTATGGGAAAGGTCGACGAGAGCCGGCTCTTCATCGGCGGGAAGTGGGTGGACGCCTCGGGGGGAACCTACGAGGTCGTCAACCCCGCCACCGAAGAGGTCGTGGGTACGGCACCGAACGCGACCGCTTCCGATGCCGAGGCGGCGGCTGCGGCTGCGAAAGAGGCGTGGCCGGGATGGGCGGCCACGCCTCCCGAGGAGCGGGCCGCGCTGATGGCCCGTGCCGCCGAGGCCATCTCGGCTCGCGCCGGCGAGTTGCTGCCGATGGTGATCGCCGAGACCGGGGCCACCGCCGCGGTGGGGTCGAGCCTGCAGGTGCCGATCGCGGTCAGCCGCTTCGAGCGCTACTCGCTCGACCTGAGACCCGTGGCCCAGCGCGCCCTTCCACCCCAGGTGGCCGAGGCCACGCCGCTGGCCCCCGGCGGCCTCATCAGCGCCCTGGCGCTGCGTCAGCCCGTCGGCGTGGTGGCGTGCATCACGTCGTACAACTTCCCGCTCGTCAACATGGCGGGCAAGGTGGCTCCCGCGCTCGCCATGGGCAACACCGTCGTCGTGAAGCCCGCTGCCCAGGACCCGTTGGCCGTGGTGGAGCTCGTGCGCATCCTCGAAGAGGTGGGGTTTCCTCCCGGCGTCGTCAACCTGGTGAACTCGGCCGACGCCGCTCCCGCCGCGGCACTGGTCGACTCGCCCGACGTGGACATGATCAGCTTCACGGGCTCGACCGAGGTCGGCACGCGCATCGCCGCCGCGGGGGCGGCCACCATGAAGCGGCTGCTGCTCGAGCTCGGCGGCAAGGGTGCCTGCATCGTGTTCGACGACGCCCAGCTCGACAAGGCGGTGGGTTGCCTCGGGTCCACGTGGAGCTTCCATTCCGGGCAGATCTGCACCGCGCCGACGCGCGCCGTGGTGCAGCGGGGGGTCTTCGACCAGGTCCTCGAGATGCTGGCCGGGTACGCGGGCGCCCTGAAGGTGGGCGACCCCACCGAGCTCGACACCGTGGTCGGCCCCCTCATCTCGGCGGCCCAGCGCGACCGCGTCGAGAAGCACATCGCCGGCGCGGTCGAGGAGGGTGCCCGCCTCGTCGTCGGGGGCGGTCGTCCCGCGCACATGGACCGCGGTTTCTACGTGGAGCCGACCCTGTTCGTCGCCGACAACGACATGGCCGTGGCGCGCCAGGAGATCTTCGGGCCCGTCCTCGTGGTCATCCCATTCGACGACGAGGCCGAAGGCGTCGCCATCGCCAATGACAGCGACTTCGGGCTCTACGACTACGTCTTCTCGGGCGACACGGCCCGGGCGTTCGCGGTCGCACAGCAGCTGCGCGCCGGGCACGTCGGCATCAACACCGCGCAGCGCAACCACGAGGCACCCTTCGGCGGCTTCAAGATGTCCGGTGTCGGGCGCGACGGCGGCGACTACGGCTTGGAGGCGTACTCGGAGCTGCAGTCGATCGTCTGGACCGGCTGAGACCGGCAGCGACCGAAGAGACCGGCAGCGACTGCCCGAGACCGCAAGAGACCGGCAGCGACCGGCCCGACAGGATGACCGGCCGGAGGGCCGGATGGAGGAACGGCACGTGAGCACCTACGACCTCGCCATCATGGGCGGCATCGTCGTCGACGGCACCGGGTTGGCCCGCCGGCGCGGCGACATCGGCGTGAAGGACGGGCGCATCGTCAAGATCGGGTTCGTGCACCCCTCGGAGGCCGACGAGGTCATCGACGCCGACGGGCTGCACGTGGCGCCGGGCATCGTCGATGCCCACACCCACTACGACCCGCAGCTCACCTTCGAGCCCCACGCCACGTCGTCGTGCTTCCACGGTGTCACCACCGTGCTGGCCGGGAATTGCGGCTTCTCCGTCGCCCCCAACCGGCCCGACCAGCGCGACTACCTGGCGCGCATGTTCGCCAAGGTGGAGGGCATGTCCCCGGTGGCATTATCTGCGGTCGAGTGGGACTTCGAGACGTTCCCCGAGTTCCTCGCCTCGCGGCGGGGCAGGCTCGGCGTGAACATGGCCTGTTACGTCGGGCACTCCGCCGTGCGCCGCACCGTGATGGGCGAGGCCGGGTCCGAGCGTGAGGCCGGTGACGACGAAGTCGAGCAGATGCGGCGCATCGTGGCCGAGGCGATGGAGGCGGGAGCGGCGGGCTTCTCGTCCTCCCACGGGCCGACGCAGCTCGACGGGGACGACCGCCCCGTCCCCAGCCGGTTCGCGTCGATGGCAGAGCTCGAGGTGCTGTGCACCGAGGCCGGCCGCCACAACGGGGGGTCGATCAGCTATCTCCATCGCAGCGCCATCGGCGGGCTCGACCAGCCCGACAAGGACCTGCTCTTCCGGCTGGGCACGGTGAGCCGCCTGCCCATCATCCTGCAGGGCCTCGGGGGGCGTTCCAAGGTCGACGTGCCGGGCGCGGAGTGGGAGCAGGTGTCGCAGTGGATCGAGGAGGTCGGGCGCAAGGGCGTGGGCATCTTCTCGCTGCTGCGCAACCACCCCTTCGACCGCGACTTCCGGATCGACGCCGGCACCAACCTCTATGAAGGCGTGCCGTCCTGGCACAAGGCGCTGGGCCCCGGCGTGGCCCGGCAGGACCGTCTCGCCCTGCTGCGGGATCCCGCGGCGCGCGAGGCGATGCGCCACGCCGTGGAGCACCCCAACACCGACGGCTCGAAGGGGTCGACGCTTCCGCCCCCGCGCTGGAGCGTGGTCGAGGTCGACGAGGTCGCCGAAGCCCACAATGAGAAGTTCGTGCGCCGCACCATCGCCGACATCGCCGCCGAGCTCGGCAAGGAGCCTGCCGACGTGCTCCTCGACCTGGCCCTCGACGAGGACCTGCGCACCGTGTTCCGCTACGTCAACAAGAGCCGGGCGTGGGAGGAGGCCGTGGCCCACGGCCAGAGCCACCCCGCCATGATCATCGGCGTCTCCGACGGCGGGGCCCACCTCGACCGCGACGACGGGTCGGACTGGTCGACGGCGTTCCTCGCCTTCTGGGTGCGCGAGCGCAAGCTGTGGAGTCTCGAGGAGGGCGTGCGCCAGATGACGCAGGTGCCGGCCGCGCTGCTCGGGTTCGAGGGCCGGGGCATGCTCCTGCCCGGGTACTGGGCCGACGCCTTCGTGTTCGACCCCGACACCATCGAGCTCGAGTCCAAGAAGCAGGTGAAGGACTTCCCCGGCGGCGAGGCGCGCTATTCCGCCCGCCCCCGCGGCGTCTACTGGACGATCGTGAACGGCGTGCCCATCGTGCGCAACGGCGAGGTGCTCACCGCGAACCTTCCCGGGCAGGTCGTCCGGCCCGGGGTGCCCTGAGCCACACCGGGCGCCGAAGGCCCGCCTCAGGCGGTGAGCTCGTCGACCAACCCCCGGACGAGGCGGTCGATCTCGTCGCGGATGGGCCGCACCTCCTCGACGCTCTTCCCCGCGGGGTCGGCCAGGGGCCAGTCCAGGTAGCGCTTGCCTGGGTACACGGGGCAGCTGTCGCCGCACCCCATGGTGACGATGGTGTCCGCCCGTCGCGCGTCCTCGTCGGTGAGTGGACGGGGCCGCTGTGCGGAGAGTCGACGTCCACCTCCGCCATGGCGGCGACCAGTGGCCCCGGTGCCGGCCCTCAGCGCCAGCGGGACCGGACGTAGACGTAGCTCGGCCCGGCGTCGCTGGGGTTCTCGGAGTCGATCATCCCCGCGAACACTCGCTCGTAGCCGGCCTTCTCGAGCGCGCGCCACGAGCGGTGGTTGGCCTGTTGCACCGCCACCGCCATGCGCTCGACGTCGGCGTACCGTTCGAAGGTCAAGGTGGTGAACGCCTCCACGATGACCGGGCCCAGCCCGACTCCGGTGAGCTCCGGCACGCCGATCAGGTAGTCGATCCCCGCGGCGTGCTCGATGCCGAGGGCCGCGCTCCAAGACGGGTAGTCGTCCAACCGGTAGCGCTGGACGAACCCGACGGGCCGGCCTCCGAGCTCGATGATGAACCCTTCGGTCGGGTCGGTCCCGTCGACGGTGGGCCCGTAGCTGGCCTCGACGGCGGTGACGGTGGGCTCGTCGGGCCACCATGGCGCCACGTGGGGCAACGCCAGCCACCGCGCCAGCATGGCGAAGTCGGCGCGCTCGAGCGGTCGGAACGAGACGGCCAACGCGTCAAATCGGGGGAAGTCGGCGCGCGGCGAGTCGGCGCGTCTGCAACCGGGGTGTGCGGATCGGCGCGAGGCGTGTCAGCGGGCGTTGATGTACTCGACGAGCTCCTTGCGGTCCTTCTCGAGCTCGTCGAACCTGCTCTTCACCACGTCGCCGATGCTGATGATCCCGCACAGGCGCCCGTCACGCACCACGGGGACGTGGCGGATGCGGCGCTCGGTCATCACGGCCATGACCGATTCCACCTCGTCGTCGGGGGAGCAGGTGAAGACCGTCGTCGTCATGATGGAACCCACGGGCACCTCGAGAAGGGCCCCGAGCTGGCCCGCCAGGCCGCGCACGATGTCACGCTCGGAGACGATGCCGTCGATGTGCTCGCCGTCGGAGGACACCACGAGCGCCCCGATCCTGTGCGCACGCAATTCGTCGACCGCGGTGGTCACCGTCTTGTCGGCGGTGATCGTGGCCACCGAGTCTCCTTTGCCAGCGAGAAGTGCTGAGATCCGCACCGGCACACCTCCTCGTGAGTCGCCAGACGGTCTCGTGAGTGGCGAGACTGCCTTCGAGTCTACGGCCGCGCTGCTCCCGCGACCAGGGGCTTTCTCAACCCCGGCCCCGGCCCCGGCTCCGGCGGGCGATCGCTCCCGGGCGGCGGCGCCACTAGCCTGCGGCGGCGATGGGTGCCTCCGAGCGCTTTGCGGCGATCGCCGCCAAGGTCAGGAACTGGGGCCGCTGGGGGGACGACGACCAGCTGGGCACGCTCAACTTCGTGACCGAGGAAGTGCGGCTCCGGGCCGCGGGCTGCGTGCGCACGGGCCGGGCCTTCCCCCTGGGCCTGGCCTTGTCGGAGGCCGAAGGCATCCAGAAAGGCGTCGTGCCGGCGCGCTTCAACCCCCTGCGCACCATGTCGTACGTGAACGTGCCGCTGTCCGACGACCCCGACTGGATCTGCGCCAACGAGGACGTCGTCGTCATGCCGCTGCAGTGCGCCACGCATTGGGACGGGCTGGCCCACGTGAGCTACGGCGGCACGCTCTACAACGGGTACCCCGCCATCTCGGTCACCTCGGCGGGGGCGAGCCGCCTCGGGATCCATCTCGTGGACTCGCTCGTCAGCCGGGGGGTGCTCCTCGACGTGGCCCGGGCCAAGCAGACCGACGTCCTCGAGGGCGGCTACGCCATCACCCCCGCCGACCTCGACACCGCCTGCGAGCTGGCCGGGGTGGACATCGAGCCCGGGGACGTCGTCCTGGTCCGCACCGGTCAGATGGCGCATCTCCGGATGCGGGAGCGCTTCCCTGCGGGGGGTGCGACGGTCCCGCTCCCGAACATGCTGCGCTTCGGCGACGTGATGCGGTACATGGGCCTGTCGTCGGGCCTGTCGATGGCCACGGCCGAGTGGTTCCACGGGCGCCACGTCGCCGCGGTGGCCACCGACACCCTGGCGCTCGAGGTCATCCCGTGCGAGGACGCCGAGGTCTATCTCCCCGTGCATCTCCTGCACATCGTCGAGATGGGGATGACCCAGGGCCAGAACTGGATGCTCGACGAGCTCGCGGCCGACTGCGCTGCAGACGGCCAGTACACGTTCCTTCTCGACGCCACGCCGTTGCCGTTCACCAACGGGTGCGGGTCGCCCCTCAATCCGGTGGCCCTCAAGTAGACGGCCGTCGGGGGGGACCTCGGGGCCCGGGCGCCGTCGCGCCTGGCCGGCCCGGGTCTGGGCCGCGCCACCCCCCACCACCGGGCCGGTACGGGGCGCGGGCACGGCCGGGGACTCGGCGCTCGAGGGCGCCGGCCTGCCGGTGACGGCCCAGTGCAGCACGCGGGCCTGGGTGTCGACCATGGCCGTGGTGCGGATGCCCCAGAACTCGAACCCGTAGCGGTGCGCGGCGACATGGGCCAGCATCGAGATGAGCGTGGCCGCCACCGCCATGGCGTCGGTCCCTGCCGGGCTGCGGTTCGGGACGCCCGACGCGATCACGCGCGCCAGGGTGACGGTCACCGCGTTGAGGGCGCGCACCCGCAGTCCCTGGAACCGGAGGTCGCCCTCCTCGGTGGCGAGCTCGACCACGCGGAACACCGCCCGGTTGGTGTCCCAGTAGGCCATGAACCCCTCGACCACGCGCCGGGCCGTGGCCCAGCTGGCATCGTCGGACCAGTCGCCGTCCACCAGCTCGGCGAGCGTCCCCGCGCCCTGCATGAGCTCCTCGGCCATGACGAGAATGGCCTGCTCCACGTTCTCGAAGTACTGGTAGAACGTGGCCGGCGACGTCCCCGCCTGGCGGGCGATGTCGATGACCTTGATCGAGCGCCACGGGGTCGTCGCCAGGAGCTCGGCGGTGCACTCGAGCAGGCGGGTCCGGGTGGCGAGCCCGCGACGGCCCGGGACCCGACCGTCGGTGGCGGCGATCGAGCCTGCGTCTTCCGCGTCGTCGAGGATGGTGTCTAGGGCCGCGTCGCCCGTATCGGGGGGCATGTGCTGCGAAGGCTAGCCCCCATTTGCTGACGCCGTGTCAGATTCATGGGCCCGCCGAGGCGCGGCGGAAGGAAGTAGAACGGGTTCCGTTCCAGGCAGGACCGGGAGTAGCGTGAATGTCCGTGCAGCAGAGAGTGCTTCCCCGCTCCCTGACCCGCGCTCAGGAAGCGCGGCGTCAACGGGTCATCGACGCTGCCATGGAGCTCGGTCTCGAGGGCGGCTACGAGGCGGTGCAGATGCGTGACGTGGCCGCCCGGGCGCACGTGGCCATGGGCACCGTGTACCGCTACTTCTCCTCCAAGGACCACCTGCTCGCCGCGGCGCTGGTCTTCTGGGTCGAGCAGCTCGACGAACGCCTGGCCCAGGTGCCGGCGCGCGGGGCCGACGCCTCGGAACGGGTCCTCGACGTCCTGGACCGGGCGCTGCGCGCCATGGGGCGCCAGCCCCAGCTGGTGGCGGCGGTGTTCGCCTCCCTCGCCTCCCCGGACCTCGCTGCCATCGAGTGCCAGCAGCAGATGGGGGCGGTCATGGACGGCATCATCATCAGGGCCATCGGCGAGCCCCAGCCCCCCGACCACGCCGAGCGCACCCGCATCATCGGCCACGTCTGGTACTCGTCGCTGGTGGGCTGGGTCAACGGATGGAGCGACATGGACCGCGTGCGCGACGAGCTGGCGGTGGCGGTGCACCTGCTGCTCCCCAACAACCTGGTCCCCAACGGCCAGTCGGCAGTGGCGCCTCGCGACGCGTAGCGGGACCCACCGGGCCGGCCGGCCTGCCGGGCGTCAAGATGTTGCGGCTCTGGGCGGCGCATGGTCGAATGCGCAGGCAGGGTCGACGTCACAGAGGCACGGTCGACACCCAGGGAGGGAGTCCGCATGCGCGCAGCGATTTTCAACGAGGTCGGCAAGGAGTTCATCGACATCTACGACGACGTCGAGGTCGCCGATCCGGGGCCCGGCGAAGTCCGGCTCAAGCTCCACGCCGCGGGCGTGTGCCACTCGGACCTGTCGGCCATGAACGGGACCCTGCCCCAGCCCGCCCCGGCCGTCCTCGGCCACGAGGGCGCGGGGGAGATCATCGAGGTGGGCGAGGGCGTGGACCAGGTGGCCGTGGGCGACCACGTGATCGTGGCCTGGACCCCCCCGTGCGGGAGGTGCGCGGCGTGTCTGCGCGGCGAGGCCAACCTGTGCGTGGAGATCTTCTTCAACATCGCCGGCGCGGCGAAGTTCTCCCGCGGGGGTGAGCCCGTCTTCGGGTTCGCAGGGACCGGGACGTTCGCCGAGGAGATGGTGCTCCCCCAACAGGGTGTGGTGAAGATCCCGAACGACGTGCCCTACGAGATCGGCGCCCTCATCGGCTGCGGCGTGACCACGGGCGTGGGCGCCGCGCTCAATACGGCCAAGGTGCAGCCCGGTTCGAGCGTGGTGGTCTTCGGGGCCGGTGGCGTGGGCATCGCGGCGATCCAAGGGGCGCGCATCGCCGGGGCGGCGGAGATCGTGGCAGTCGACATGGTCGACTCCAAGCTCAAGGACGCCCTGCGCTTCGGGGCGACGCACGGGGTGAAGCCCGACGACCTCAGCGCGGCCAACGCCGAGATCAACGGTGCGGCCGGCGGGTTCGACTACGCCTTCGAGTGCATCGGCCTGCCCCAGACCATCCGGGCCGCCTACGACGCGGCACGGCGGGGCGGCACGGCGGTGATCGTGGGCGCGGGCAGTGCCGAGAAGAACGTCGAGTTCAACTGTTTCGAATTGTTCTTCATGGAGAAGAAGCTGCTGGGCTCGTACTACGGCTCGGCCGACGTGCGCAGCGAGTTCGGCCGCCTCATCCGTCTCTGGCGGGCGGGCCGTCTCGACCTCGAGGGCATGATCTCGTCGCGCATGGACCTGTCCAAGGCCCAGGACGCCTTCGAGGCCATGAAGAAGGGCGAGATCATCCGCCAGATCCTCACCTTCTGACCCGGCCGGCTCGCCTGCCCGGCTGACCGGACTGACACCGCTGACCGGGCGTCGCCTTCCGCGCCGAGCCGCAATTCCGGGAGCGTCATGCGCGCGGGGCGCGTACGGCCCGTTGACATGTGACCAAATAGTCACCTATTGTCCCCGGGGTGGACGCAGTGTTCAGGGCCCTGGCCGATCCCACCCGGCGGAGCCTGCTCGACGAGCTGTTTCGCGAGGACGGCCAGACGTTGAGCGCGCTCGAGGCGCGCTTCGACATCACCCGTTTCGGCGTGATGAAGCACCTCAAGCAACTGGAGGAGGCGGGCCTCGTGGTCACACGGCGGCGAGGCCGGGAGAAGCTCCACTTCCTGAACCCGGTCCCGATCCGGCTCGTCCACGACCGGTGGGTGAGCAAGTACGCGGAGCCGTGGGCGGCGACGCTCAGCGGCCTCAAGCAGAGACTGGAGAGTCCGATGGAGAAGATTTTCGAGATCTACATCCGCACCACCCCCGAGCGCCTGTGGGAGGCGATCGTCGATCCCGAGATCAGGGCCAAATTCAACTTCGGCGCCGCCATGGTCGTCCCCGACCTGGTGCCCGGCGCCCACTTCGAGATGACGGCGCCCAAGGCGGAGGGGATCCTGGGTGAGGGCGAGATCCTCGAAGTCGACCCGCCCCGGCGCCTCGTCCACACCATGCAGGCGTACTTCAGCGACGAGGCGAAGGCCGAGGGGACCTCCCGGGTCACCTGGGAGATCGAGCCCGTCGGCGACTCCTGCCGCCTGGTGCTGACCCACGACCAGCTGCGCGAGGGAGCCGACGCCCAGCTCTACGGCGGGTGGCCCATGGTCCTGTCGGGCCTCAAGACGTGGCTCGAGTCGGGCCAGCTCCTCACCACGCCGGGATCGCTCATGTGGGGATGAGCCCGGGCTGGCAGGGAACTGCAATGTGTTCTAGTTTGCGCCCTCGGACGCGCCGAGCGAGGGGAGGGGGCCGATGGCCGAGAGCGAAGTCCTGCGGGCGCCACACGTGCTCGAGTATCCCTACGTCCGCTCGGTGGGACCGGTGATCGGGGCCTTCCTGACCGCACTGCGCGACGGGCGCATCCTGGGCGCCCGGTCCACCGGTCCCGACGGCGCGGCAACGGTGATCGTGCCGCCCACCGAGTACGACCCGATCAGCGGCGCGGACGTCGGCGAGCTGGTGGAGGTGGGCCCCTCCGGCGTGGTCACGACGTGGTCGTGGGCGGCGGAGCCCAAGGCGGGCCAGCCCCTGGACCGGCCGTTCGCGTGGGCGCTGGTGAAGCTCGACGGGGCCAGCACGGGCATGTTGCACGTCGTGGACGCGCGGTCGCGCGACGCCATGGCGAGCGGCATGCGCGTCAGCCCGCGCTGGCGCCCGGCGGCCGAGCGCGAGGGACGCCTCCAGGACATCGAGTGCTTCGTTCCCGAGGGGAGCACGCAGTGAGCGACGCAGGCACCCTCACCGACTCCACCTCGTCCGGCGAGGCCCCCGTCACGACGCTCGCCACCCCGATCCGCCTCGAATACCAGTACACGGCGGGCCTGTCGCAGTCCCGCTTCCTCCAGGGCATTGCCCAGGGCAAGTTCATCGGCCAGCGCTGCCCAGCGTGCCACCAGGTCTACGTACCGCCGCGCGGGTCGTGCCCCACCGACGGCGTCGCCACCACCGACCCCGTGGAGCTGGCCAACACCGGGACGGTGACGACGTACTGCGTCGTGAACGTGCCGTTCCAGGGTCAGTCCATCGAGATCCCCTACATCTGCGCCCAGATCCTCCTCGACGGCGCCAACATCGCCTTCATGGGGCTGATCCAGGAGCTCCCTGCCGACCAGGTGCGCATGGGCATGCGGGTGGAGGCGGTGTGGCTCCCCCCGGACCAGTGGGGCCTCACCATGGCGTCGGTCAAGTACTTCCGGCCCAACGGCGAGCCCGATGCCGACTACGAGACGTTCAAGGAGTACCTGTGAGCGCGGCCCCGGGTGCACGCGCCCCGGTCCGCCCCGTCGGGGTGGTGTCGGTGGCGCAGTCGAAGTCGGTACGGCGCGAGGACCACCGCAACGAGGTCGAGATCCTCATGCCGGTGGTGACAGAAGTGTTCGCCAACATCGGCGTCACCAAGAGCGACATGGGGTTTGTGTGCTCGGGGAGCACCGACTACCTCGTGGGCGCGCCCTTCAGCTTCGTCATGGCGCTCGACGCGGTGGGGGTGTGGCCGCCCATGCGCGAGAGCCACGTGGAGATGGACGGAGCCTGGGCGCTGTACGAGGCGTGGACCCTGCTCCAAGAAGGTGAGATCGACACCGCCCTCGTCTACAGCTTCGGCCGTTCGTCGCCGAGCCAGCTCGACCGGGTCCTGGCCCTGCAGCTCGACCCGTACTACATGGCCCCGATGTGGCCCGACCCGGTCGCACTGGCCGCCCTGCAGGCCCAGGCGCTCATCGACGCCGGCAAGGCCACCGAGAAGGACTTCGCCGCGGTGGCGGCACGAAGCCGGCGTGATGCCCTTGGCAACCCCAACGCCCAGGTGGCCAAGGACCAGTCGGCCGACGACCTGCTGCGCGACGACTACGTGGTGGCCCCGTTGCGGCGTCACGCGCTCCCGCCCATCACCGACGCCGTGGCGGCCGTGGTGCTCGCCGCCGGCGACCGGGCCCGGGAGCTGTGCGAGCGCCCGGCGTGGATCACCGGCATCGACCACCGCATCGAGGCCCACGCCCTGGGCGCACGGGACCTGTCGGTGTCCCCCTCCACCCGGACCGCGGCGCAGTCCGCCGGCGTCTTCGACGCCTCGGGGGGCTCGCCGGGGCCCGTGCACGTCGACGTGGCCGAGCTGCACGCGCCGTTCGCCCACCAGGAGCTGATCCTGCGCGATGCGTTGGGCCTGGCGGACTCGGTGGCCGTGAACCCCTCGGGCGGGGCGCTCGCCGCCAACGCGCTGATGGTGGCGGGGCTCCTGCGCATCGCGGAGGCGGCGTCGCGCATCATGGACGGCAGCGCCGCCAGCGCCATCGCGCACGCGACTTCGGGGCCGTGCCTGCAGCAGAACCTGGTGTGCGCCCTGGCCGCCGAGCCGTCGGGCCCGGCCGGAAAGGGGGCGTGATGGCCGAGCGCTGCGCGGTGATCGGCGTGGGGCAGACCAAGCACGCGGCCAAGCGCGAGGACGTCTCGATGGCGGGGCTGGTGCGCGAGGCGGCGGGGCGCGCCCTCGAGGACGCCGGCATGGACTGGGGCGACATCGACGCCGTGGTCATCGGCAAGGCCCCGGACATGTTCGAGGGCGTGATGATGCCCGAGCTGTACCTGGCGCCGGCGCTGGGCGCGGTGGGCAAGCCCATGCTGCGGGTGCACACGGCGGGATCGGTGGGCGGGTCGACGGCCATCGTGGCCGCCCACCTCGTGGCCTCGGGCCGTCACGAGCGGGTGCTCACCGTCGCCTTCGAGAAGCAGTCGGACTCCGACGCCATGTGGGCACTGTCGGTTCCCCAACCCTTCTCGGCTCCGTTGCTGGCGGGTGCGGGCGGGTTCTTCGCCCCCATCATCCGCGCCTACATGCGGCGCTCGGGGGCGCCCGACCACATCGGGATCCTGGTGGCGGTGAAGGACCGCCTCCAGGCGCTCAAGAACCCGTATGCCCACCTGCACATCGAGGACATCTCCTTCGACATGGTGAAGGACTCGATCATGTTGTGGGACCCGATCCGCTACCTCGAGACGTGCCCGTCCTCGGACGGCGCCGCGGCCATGGTGCTGGCGTCGGAGCGGGTGGCGGAGTCCTCGGGATCGAGCCGTCCTCCGGCGTGGATCCACGGCATGGCCATGCGCTCGGAGCCCACCATGTTCGCCGGGCGCGACCAGGTCAACCCGCGGGCGGGCATCGACTGCGCCGCGGACGTCTACCGCCAGGCGGGCATCACCGAGCCCCGGCGCCAGATCGACGTGGCCGAGGTGTACGTCCCCTTCTCGTGGTTCGAGCCCATGTGGCTCGAGAACCTCGGGTTCGCCGAGCAGGGGGACGGGTGGAAGCTCACCGACGCCGGGGCCACGGCACTCGACGGGGGCGACATCCCCTGGAACTGCTCGGGCGGCGTCTTGTCGTCGAACCCCATCGGGGCTTCGGGCATGCTGCGCTTCCTCGAGGTGGCCATGCAGGTGCGGGGCCAGGCCGGGGCGCACCAGGTCGAGAACGTCCGCACCGCGCTCGGCCACGCGTACG
This sequence comes from uncultured Acidimicrobiales bacterium, assembly GCA_963810195.1. Classification (GTDB taxonomy): domain Bacteria; phylum Actinomycetota; class Acidimicrobiia; order Acidimicrobiales; family UBA8190; genus Chersky-840. The sequence continues at coordinate 580,161 of CAWEMO010000005.1, forward strand.
GCGGCGGCTCGCAGTTCTTCGCCATGTGGGTGCTGAGCACCGACAAGCCCTGAGGAGCCGGTCCGGGGCCTCCCGGTGCCCACCACTACACTTCGGGTCGGGTCGAGACGGAGGTACGTCCCATGAAGGTGGTCGTGGACTACGACGTGTGCGCGTCCAACGCCGTGTGCATGGGCATCGCACCCGAGGTGTTCGAGGTGCGCGACGACGGGTATCTGTACGTGCTCGACGAGAACCCCCCGCCCGAGCTGATGGACAAGGTCCGCATGGCGGCCAACAACTGCCCGACGGGGGCGATCACGCTCGTCGAGGACGAGTAGCGCCCGTGGCAGGCGCCGCCGGCGGGACCGGGGGGACCGCAGCGGCTCCCGGACCGTCCCCCGCCCCGACGAGCGGCACGCGAGTCCGCTTCGCCCCGTCGCCCACCGGGTTCCTCCACGTCGGCAGCGCCCGGGCCGCGCTGTTCAACTGGCTCTTCGCCCGCCACAGCGGCGGCACCTTCGTCCTGCGCATCGAGGACACCGACACCGAGCGCAACCGCGAGGAGTGGGTCGAGGGGATCGTGTCGTCGCTGTCGTGGCTGGGGATGGAGCCCGACGAGGGGCCCTACCGGCAGTCGGCGCGCACCGAGGCCTACCACCGGGCCATCGACTCGCTATGGGCCAAGGGCGTGCTCTACGCGTGTGCGTGCACCCGTGAGGAGATCGACGCCCGTACCAAGGGCAATGCCACACCCGGCTACGACGGCTTCTGCCGGGAGCGGGGGCTCGGTCGCGAGGGACGGGCGCTGCGGTTCAAGGTGCCCCGCGAGGGGGTCACCGTGGTCCACGACCTCATCCGCGGCGACGTGTCCTTCGCGCACGACGCCATCGAGGACTTCGTGGTGGTGAAGTCGTCGGGCGCCCCGCTGTTCGTGCTCGCCAACGTGGTCGACGACGTCGCCATGGACATCACCCACGTCATCCGGGGCGAGGACCTCCTGCCGTCGACGCCCAAGGGACTGCTGCTGTGGTCGGCGCTCGAGGGGGAGGACGCCGCGCTGCCCGCCTTCGCGCACCTCCCGCTGCTCGTGAACGAGCGCCGCCAGAAGCTGTCCAAGCGCCGTGACGACGTGGCCGTGGAGTCCTACCGGGAACGGGGGTACCTGGCGGGAGCCATGCGCAACTACCTCGCGCTGCTCGGGTGGAGCGACCCCGAGGGGCGCGAGATCCTCACCGTCGAGGAGATGGTGAGCTCCTTCGAGCTGTCCGAGGTGAACCACGCGCCGGCCTTCTTCGACCTGAAGAAGCTCGAATGGATGAACAAGGAGTACCTGAAGGCCATGTCGGTCGACGAGTTCGTCGAGGCGGCCCGGCCCTGGCTGGCGCCCGACCAGGTCCCTTGGCCCCCCGAGCGCTTCGACGAGGGCGTGTTCCGGGCCATGGCCCCCTATGTCCAAGAGCGCATCGCCGTCCTGGGCGAGGTCCCTCCCATGGTGGACTTCCTGTTCCTCGAGGAGCCGCCCATGGACGAAGGCTCGTGGGCGTCGGTGGCCGGCGACGAGGGGGCTCCCGCCGTGCTCGACGCCGCCCTCGAGACGTACTGGGACTGCGAATGGAGTGCGGAAGCCCTGCACAGAGCCACCCAGGCGCTGGCCGACTCCCTGGGCCGCAAGCTGAACAAGGCCCAGGCGCCGATCCGGGTGGCGGTCACCGGCCGGCGGGTCGGGCCGCCCCTATTCCAGTCTCTGGAGGTGCTCGGGCGCGAGGCTGTACTGGAACGACTACGTGTCGCCCGGGACCGTCTCGGCGGCACCACAGGCTGAGACGCGGCCCCGGGGGAGCCCGGGGCCCGGGAGCGATGGGAGGACTAAACCGGTGGCAGTGCTGGGAGACGCCGTCGTGCGGGGCGCGCGCGCCATCCGGTGGGTGCTCCAGAGGCTGCTGATCATCGCCCTGCTCATCGGGGGGTACCTCGCCGTCACCGGGGTCCAGGTGTGGCTGACGTCGCGCCACAACGACGCCCGGGCCGCCCAGGCGATCGTGGTGATGGGTGCGGCCCAGTACGACGGGGTGCCCTCGCCCGACCTCGTGGCTCGGCTGCAAGACGCGAATGGCCTGTGGCATCGCGGTCTCGCCCCCGTCGTGATCGTCACGGGCTCCAAGGAGCCCGGCGACAAGTACACCGAGGCGGAGGCGTCTGCGGCGTGGCTCGAGCAGAACGGGGTGCCGCCGGCCGACATCGTCCAGGTGGGCGGCAACGACTCGTGGACCAACCTGTCACTGGCGGCGGCGGCCCTGCACCAGCGGGGGCTGACCAAGGTCCTCATCGCCACCGACGGGTTCCACGAGGACCGCAGCCTCGCCATCGCCTCCCAGCTGGGTCTCCAGGCGTGGCCGGTACCGACCTCGAATTCACCCATCAAGGGGTGGGCGACCGTGCCGTACTACCTCAAGGAGACGGTGGGCGTGGCGGTGGGACGGATCATCGGCTACTCGCGTCTCCACGCGCTGGGGTAGCCTTCGCAGTCACCCGTTCGGGGGTGGTGTAATCGGCAACACGGCAGGTTCTGGCCCTGTTATTGGGGGTTCGAGTCCTCCCCCCCGAGCCAAATCGCTCTCCGGGCCCCACCGCGGTGGGGCCCGGACATGTCTTGCACTCCGGTCCGGTGGCCGACCGTCACCTGCTGACGGGCGCTCCGGTCGTGGCTGACCCGCCTGGGGCAGACGGCCGCGCCCACGTCTCCGTGCGCTCGTGTGGCCGTCGGACCTGGATTGCGCCGGGACGGGGATCGCGGTCGATCGGATAGGGTGGCTCGGCCCGAAAGGGTGCTCGGCCCCATCGTCTAGTGGCCAAGGACACCACCCTCTCAAGGTGGAGACACGGGTTCGAATCCCGTTGGGGCTGCCAGGGAAACCGCAGGTAGATGGCCTAGTCCGCTCGTGCGGTGGCAGCGGTCTTCAAACTTCGTCCGTCCCTTGTCCGTCTCAGTGGGACGACCTTGGCGCGTGCGGCCAGTTTTCCGAGAGCGTTGGCGAGCGCGCGATCGCGATCCTCCGTGGCGTGCTGGTAACGGAGAGCGGCAGTCGCACTGGTGTGACCTGCGCGCCGCATCAGCTCGGCGGTGCTGGCTCCGGTGGCCGCTGGCCACGTGAGCCCACTATGCCGGAGATCGTGGAATCGGAGGTCGGGACGGTCGGCGGCTTGACGCGCCTTGTGCCAGACCCGGTCGATTGTTCTTGGTGACGCCGGATACTCACCGTCGCCAGGAAATAGCCACACTGGTCCTGCAAATCGGTTGAGGTGATCCCTTAGTACAGGTCGGACGTTCGGCGGGATTGTGATGGTGCGACGTCCAGCGTCAGTCTTGGGAGGTCCTTCGACATGTTTACCGTCAGTCTGGAGGACCCAGGTTCGTTCAATCTTGATGGTCTCGTGTAGAAGGTCGACGTCTTGAAGTTGTAATCCCAGGATTTCCCCGCGCCGGAGTTGGCACCAAGCTGCGAGCAACGGGGCACCAGTCGGTATCGCGCAGGAACAGCAGCGACAGCTACTGCTAGCTCGGCCACCGTCGCCACAGGACGCTCGGCAGCGCTCTCTGAGGACGCGTTCTTTACTTTGCATGGTGAGCGTCCGATGCGCTCGTCTTCGACTGCGGTCCGAAACATCGCGGCGAGCAATCGGTAGGCACCTGCTGCTGTGGCGGCATGGCTCCGGCTCACGTTGTTGTGCCATGTACGGATCGAGTTGGGCGTAACGGATGCCAATAGCACGTCGCCGAACGTCGGAAAGATGTGTCGATCCAGGAGGTAGTCGTACTTGGATCGGGTGGTCGGTCTGAGATCGCGACCTTCGAGCCACTCCGCAGCATAGAGCCGCAGGGTGATCCTGCCTGCTTCGGGGTCGATCCACTCGTTCTTTGCGATCGCAGCACTGTTGGCGATGAGCCAGCGCTCAGCGTCAACCTTCTTCTCGAACCGCTTGCTGCGCTCTCGGCCATCGGGACCTGTGTATCTCGCCTGCCAAGCAATCGTCTTCTTGCCCGTCCGTCGAGATTTGTCGATGCGCTTTTGAACGTGTGCCATCAGATTTCCTTCAACTTGGGTCTGCTGGATTTCGAGGACTTGGAGTTCGGAGGCTGGGCCTGCCTGGGGTCAGGTTTGGCGGAGGAGTTCGGTTGCATCGCCGCATCCTTGTCGGCTTCCAAGAGCCTTAGGGCTTTCCGAGTCAGTTGGCCGCCCGCCACACCCCGCCTTGTCCTGGAGAGCAGTCTCCGGCGCCGTGCCTCGCTAATGATGTCGCGTGTTGTTGATTGACTCTCGTGGATCTCGGCAGCGAGGCTCTTAGTAGGCGATGAGGTTGTCTCAACGAGCTGAAGGTACCTCACAACCATCCGGACGTAGAACATGTCTGGTCGTCCCGCCTTGCCGGGACGCCGGTTGAGCCGGAACTCGGATGCCTCCATCTCGACCCCGATGCCGATCTGCTGGCCGGCTGCCATGGCAGCACGGGCGCGTCGATGGAGATCGGCGAGGTGAACACTCCTGACGACCGCCGTGTTCAAGGGCTGACGAGGAGGCCACGGATAGAGACTGGCGGCTTCGATGGTCAAGGACAGGAGTTGTAGGCCATGGCTTCCAGCGTAGAAGCGGCCTGTAATGATCCAATCCGGGCAGTCCTGAACGCGCCGCTCGATCGCCACAACGTCTTCCATCTCTTCCCAGGCGTGTGGGTGACCGGCAAGTTCTCGTAGCTCGAAACCCGTCAGCCCGAGGGGATGGTTCTTGGGCACCCCACAATATTGATGGCAGCGAGCGATAGATGGCAATACCCTATCGACTTATATCGACCGACAGCGCAAACTAAGGCGTGATGACAACGCCTGATGAGTACTGAGCTTCCCCCACCCCAGCGGACAGGTTGGTTGTGTTGATCATGCCGCGTGTGCGGCCTCGTAGTCGACGGGACTGAGCATGTTGCAGTAGCTGTGGCGACGCTTGGGGTTGTACCAGACCTCGATCCAGTCGAAGATCGCCAGGGCAAGGTGTTGGCGAGACGTCCAGTGGTGCTCGTCGAGCAGCTCGAGCTGCAAAGTGCCGAAGAAGCTCTCGGCGACGGAGTTGTCGAAGCAATCGCCGACGGTTCCCATCGAGCTGAGCAACCCCGCAGCCCGCAGGCGCCGGCCAAACGCCCACGACGTGTAGGTCGAGCCGTGGTCCGAGTGGGCCACCGTCTGGTCCTTCGGCGGCCGCCTCCGCCAGATGGCCATCTGCAGAGCGTCGACCGCCAGTTCGGAGCGGATGTGATCCGCGATGGACCAGCCCACCACAATGCGGCTGAAGGCGTCGAGCACGACGGCCAAGTAGAGCTTCCCCTCCGGCGTGGGATGCTCGGTCACGTCCATGACCCAGAGCGTGTCAGGCCCTTCGGGGTCGAAGGCCCGGTTGACGAGGTCATCGGCGGGCTCCGCGGCGGGTGCACCCGTGACGCCGGCGGCGATAGATGCCGGCCACCTTCGCTTGGCGCATGAGCCGTTCGACGCGCTTTCTCGAGCACCGGATGTCCTGACCGAGGCGCAGCTCGGCGTGCACCCTTGGCGATCCATACGAGCGCCTCGACATGCGGTGAATATCGACGATCGTGTCGCTCAGATAGGCGTCGTCGAGGTCCCGCTCGCTCACCGGATCTGCCTGCCAGCTGTAGTAGCCCGAGGTCGACACCTTCATGACCCGACAGCAGGTGGCCAGGGCAGGTCGCGGCACACCTGGGCGATGAAGGTGTAGATCATTTTGGGAGGGCGTGGTCCTTGGCAAAGTAGGCGGCAGCGCGCTTCAGGATCTCGACCTCGGTCTTCGCCACCCGCAGCTCCCGACGCAGGCGGACCAGCTCCTCTCGCTCATCGGAGCTGAGTCCGTGACGCTTGCCGTCGTCGATGTCGGCCTGCTTCATCCAGTTACGCAGGCACGACTCGGCGATGCCGAGGTCCTCAGCGATCTTGGCGACAGGCTTTTCTCGGAGTCGGGCTAACTCGACAGCCCGCTGGCGGAACTCCGGTGGATGGGCTCTGGGCATGTGGACATCCTTCCAAGAGCCGGCTCTCGCCGCCTCATGTTCGGTGTCCGTCAGAGCGGGGGAAGCTCACGCCGGGTTCACGGTGACCCGGATGGAGAACTACTACATGAGAGGCCCTAAGCCGATGGGCTACATGTTCGAGGGGCTGGCCACCAAGTCGTGACCGAGCGCCAGTGAACGTAAGCAAGGGACGTTCAGGATGGTCAACCGGGTGCCGTCGCACTCGTCGTGTGACGCGAGTTCGCCCGTCCCACCATTCCGGCAAGACGGGCGAGCCATCATTCAGTTGTAACCAGCGACTCCGTGTAGGCGCCGAATCGACAGACGGACACTCAGCGAAGCTTTAGGCGCTCCGACCTCGTGCGGACCAGGACACTGCATCCCAGACAATCGCACCTGTCACCACTGAGGAACATCCCGGTGCATTACCACCGGACGCCTGCCTGAAGCTACTCACACGGCGGCGCTGGAGATCAAACGAGTCATAGGCAAGACCTCCTGTCACTTCGGTTCCCAGTCTCCTGGGATCCTCCGCCCGATTGGTGCATCCCCACAATGGCTCCTCCCTGGCCGTGGGCCAAGGGTCGAAAGACCCTCTGGGCGGGAGCGAGCATGATCCGTGGCGGGTACCGAATGGAACGAGCTTCTCTTCGCGCTGGAATACGACTTAGCTGGGGGTGCCAGCGTCGTGGTCGCCCATGTCCCTCACCACCGTGACCGGGCATGGAGCGTGGGTCACGCAGTGCTCGCTCACCGATCCGAGATGTCTGCCAGTCAACCCCCGATGGCTCCGGCCACCCACCACGAGGAGCGACGCTCCCCGGGCCGCGTTGAGGAGCACGGGGGCGGCCTGACCCTCGACCACGGTCACGGTGATGTCGATGCCAGGGTCGTCGCCGAGCACCTCGGCCACCTGCTCTTCAAGGGAGCGCCGAGCGTCGTCCCCGGAGTCGAAGGCGGGCGGGATTTCCCAGATCTCGGTGGTTGGGGATTCCCAGCAGGCGATGACCTGCAGGGACGCGCCGGTGAGCTTGGCCTGGCGGGCAGCCCAACGGAGGGCCTGGCGGGATGACGGGGAGCCGTCCACGCCCACCACGATCCTCTCGCCACCTCCATTCATGGGGTCCCCTCGTGCTCATGGCGCACGCCCCATCTTGCCCGCCCTCCGCCGACACCGCGCAACAGCCTCCAATCGTCGATCCCTGGGCAGTTCCGTGTTCGCTACTGGTGGCCGACCCATCCGGTAACGCTCCACCGATGCCGATGGGGAGACGGGACGCGTGCCTTTGACTTTGGTGTTGACGTTGACTTGGATGTTGACGTTCCCTCTCTTCCTTTGGGTCTGTTGGGTTTTGAGGGAAAGAGATCGGGACGCGACAGACCCCGAGCACGAAGCCCGGGGCCTGCCTCCCTCTCTTCCTTCGGGCCTTGCGGGTCCGTCGGTCAAGAGCATCAGAATACCAACGAAAGGCCTGGGTCCTGGAAGTAGATTTCGGTGAAGATGAAAGAGCCCGAGATCGACACTGTTATCTGGCGCTAGCTCTGCAGCCTGATCGAGTTCATCTATGCAGACTGGCGGGTAGTGCACCGCCGCGGAGATCGACTTGCGGCAGCAGAACTCGCGCAGGGGGCCGGACTTCAGGTTGTACCCGCTCCCGACGGTATGTCCAAGTGGGTCCGCGATCCTGGTTCCCAGCGCGTCCCGCCCGGCGTAGTCTCATAAGAGAACTCTACGCTCTCGTGCGGCGTCTGGGATCAATGCCGCCGACCCCTCCGTTTCTGGTGATCGGCAGTATCGGTTACAACGAGAAGGCCAACCGCATTGTGGCAATGATGGTGATCTCGAGGCTGTGGGAAGCCTTGGCGGTCATGATTCTTGGCGCCAGCCCAACGAGGTTGGAAGAGGGAGATCCGAGGGCGAGCTTGGTGTCGCCTCAGTGCGAGGAGGCGCGAGCGAAATCCGTTCGACACGTTGCACATCTTCTGAGCGAACGACGAGGCAGGTTCCAGCGGGATCGAGAAATACGATCCAGGGATCACGGCGTATGCACTCGACGGCTTGGACCTCCTCAGATCGGGGATGGTCAGAACCATTCTGCCGGTAGACGACCCGAAAGACACTCATGAGCGCTCTCTTCCTGCCGACTTCGCTTGGGTCGACGCCCTCCTGCCAGCCCATTCCGTCCGACGTCGGTAATCATCGGCACAGCCGCTTCGTTCCTTGACGGAGGGTGGCCAGGGCGTTTGGGGTGCATGGCTTGGTATCGGTCCAGGTATGTCTATCGGGGGAAGTTACGATGCCCGAACTCGACCGGCGGTTACCGCGATGGCGTGGGTTCAGGTGGAGCTGACGGTGATGTGCAGCGCCCAAATCCTGACCAAGGCCGGACAGGGCTGTCCCGGCAGGCACAGAACTCCGCCGGTGGCGGACACGGTGGCCTGGCCCACACCCACCGCGCGCAGGTCGGCGTCGAGTCTGCCCGTGGACTGCCGTTCCACGTTCACGACCTCCACGATGCTCGAATCGCTCGACGGTGTGTCCCAGCGGAACCCGGGATCGAGCACGATGTGGATGGTGGCGCCGACGTGGGTGGTCACGGTGCAGGGTTCGGGCTGGGCGGTGATCGCCACATCGGGGCTGATCACCACGCCGCAGGGCGGGACCGCTGGTCCTGTCGTGGTGGGGCCGCTCGACGCACTGCTGGTCGAAGGGCTAGTGGTGGGGCTGCCCGTGGGCGGAACGCCCGACGAGTCACACGCCGCCAACAGGGCCGCTAGGGCTGAAACGGCCAGGACCAGGGGAAGGTTGCCGAACACACGCCGGTCCGATCTGGGCACCTGCCGAGTCTTTCACTGGCCTCTTGCACAATCGGTCCAGGGGGGATCTAATGGTGTTGGTCCCGAGCGGCTGAAGGGCGGTTGAAAGATTGCCCTGAAGGTCACTCGGGACCTCTGCGCGCCGTGGGGAACGGTGCCCGGATCTCAACCTGCGATCAGCCCTGCCAGCGCGTAGGTCGGATGCCGGTCCAAGTTGTGCCGTGCGCGGTCATACCGCCTCGTAGTCCTGGGGTCTGCATGCCCGGCGGCGTCCTGGACGTCACGAAGGCTGGCTCCAGCGTCTAGAGACAGGGTCACGAACGCGTGCCGCAGGTCGTGAGTATGGAGGCTGCCTGCTCACCTCATGCCGGGATCAATGGATGCCGGTCGCCTGGTTCTCCAAAGAAGCCCAGCTTCAAGTGCTCCAGGATCGACTGTCCATTCACCGCAGTCGCGGCAAATGCGTGCGGATTGCCGTCCTTGTCGCGCACAATCAACTCGAAGGGTTCTGGAGCGCTCTTGGCGTAGTCAGACATAGCAATCATGCTCACCAGGATCTCAAATCCGCCTTTCGGGTCCTCTTTGAGGAGCACGTCCACCCCAGACGAACCACCCAGCTCCACGTCGACTTCCTCCACTGCATCTGGCAGCACGGGATCAACTTCAACGAGGTCGGTCTCCTCCACGAGTCTCTGAGCGACGTCGTCGGGAACTCTGATGATCGGTCCCATGTCTCCGCCTCCATTTACCTCTTGTGGACACAGTGCCTTGAACTTGTCGTCAGCCCAGAGGGCGTCGCACTTGGATCTCGACGTCATACGACCACAGTTCACTGTGGGTACCTACGGGGGGACGACTCTCACCCTCACGTGACGCTCCCCGGTGGCCATGGGCGAAGGCCGGTGAGGTCACCCACGCCTCGAAGGCCTCCTTGTCGCGCCACCGCGTCACGACGAGCCAGGTGAGCCGGTCGTCGGTGGGGCGGAGTAGCTCGAACCCCTCGAAGCCCTCGGCGTTGTCCACGGCACCGGCTCGGTCAGCGAATCGGCGGGCCAGCTCTTCGCCGCCGCTCTCGGGCACGGTGATGGCATTGATGCGGATGACGGTCATGGCCCCATCATCGCCCGGATTGACCGATACGAGGCCCCGGTAAGCTGCTTATGAGAATGTGTGTTCTAACAAGGTCCCAAGCGTGACCGACAACCTCCCAGCCACCCCCGACGACCTCCTGCCCGTCCCCGTCGAGGACCCCGCCCGGCACCCGGTCGCCGTCTACCTCGCCCGCCTGGCTCCCGGGTCCCGCCGATCCCAGAAGGCTGCCCTGGAGGTCATGGCCAGGCTCCTCACCAGCGACCGCTTGGGGGCCATGGAGCTTCCTTGGCACCACCTCGGCTACCAGCACACCCAGGCCCTGCGCGCTGCCCTCGCTGACCGCTACAGCCCGGCCACGGCCAACCGTCACCTCGCCGCCCTGCGCGGGGTGCTCCGCGAGGCGTGGCGCCTCGGGCTCATGTCCGCAGAGGACCTCCAGCGCGCCATCGACCTCCCCACCGTCCGGGGTGAGCGCCTCCCCCGGGGCCGGGCCCTGTCGCGTGGCGAACTGCGGGCTCTGTTCGAGTCCTGTCGCGGAGGAAGCCCAGCCGACGCCCGTGACGCCGCCCTCATGGGGGTCCTTTACGCCGCCGGACTGCGGCGGGCCGAGGTCGTGGCGCTCGAAGTGTCGGACTACGACCCCGAGACCGGTGCCCTCATCGTCAGGGGAAAGGGCAACAAGGAGCGCATCGCCTACATCGACAACGGTGCTGCTAACGCCGTACGTGAGTGGATGGCGCTTCGCGGGGACGCTCCCGGCCCGCTGTTCTGCCCCGTGACCCAGACCGGAGAGGTGGTCATCCGGCTCATGACGGACCAGGCCGTGTACGGCATCCTTCAGACCCGAGCCGACAAGGCAAACGTGCGGGCATTTTCACCCCACGACTTGCGGCGGTCGTGTGTCTCGGACCTGCTGGACGCTGGAGTCGACATCAGCGTGGTCCAACGGTTCGTGGGGCACGCCAACGTCACGACAACGGCCAGATACGACCGACGCGGGGAGCAAGCGAAGAAGAAGGCCGCCAAGTCCCTTCAGGTTCCATTCGTGACCTCGGACGCAACCTGAAGGGCGTGTGGGGTCAGTGGCTCGGGCGTACGCCCTGCCAGACTTCCCAGCCAGTGAGGTCGATGGACGCAGGTCCGCTCGACCAGGAACGAACTACCCGGCTTGTGCGTCAAACTCCGTTGATGAGATGGAAACTCGTGGCAGCGATAGTCATTTGTGGCGTGGGATTCGCTGCCTGTACTGGAGCGCCCTCCTCGAAGGCCGCCTCGAACCCCTCGCCACTCCCCGCTGGATGGAGAAGGGTCAGCTATCTCGGAGTAGGCATCGACGTGCCCGGTAACTGGGAGACGTGGCGGCTGAACTGCGGAGCAACGACCCCGACGGTCTTCGTTGATGCCGATAAGCCCACGACACTCGATTGCGCCGACATCACCATAACGGGACCTGCTCAGGTCGTCCTCGCCGCGCCGCCGGGGGACTGCGAGGAGCTGGCGAAATCAGAGGACATCAATGGCCTTTTGACTTTCGTGCATGCACGTAAGGAACAAGAGGCATTCCACGGTACGTTCGGGGGTAGTGCAACCATCACGACCGTTGAAGTCTGGGTGCCTCGGAGTCGTCTCTGCATAACCGTCTCAGCCGCTGGGACGGTGAAACTCCCTGGAGGTGCCCCTGGACGCGCCGAGCAGATTGTGCAAACAATCCGCCAGGTGTGAGCAGGGTCGTGACCGGACGCGATCGAGGAGTCGATTGGCTTTCAGCGCGTCTCAGAAGACTCGAACACGCTCTCAATCCGTACCCAAGAGTTCACCGCATCAAGCACGGCATCGCGGGTTACTTCCTCGAAAGACAAACTGCCCTTGACTCGGGCCGTATGGAGTCCGTCGTATCTGGTGCTCTCCGGCGGGTTCGGAATGGCAGTGCCGTACGCGATCTCGATCTCCGTGTTTTCACCGCCGAGTGCGAACATCAAGCACGGAACTTCACCGAATCCTCCGATGTAGAGAAACACGAGTCGCTGGTCCTTGACAACGCCTCCGTCAAGGTTGCTCGCCTCGTAGATTTTGAGATATGCCTCATTGAGGGCGCTACAAATAATGCCCCTGGCTACCTCCCACGGATCCTGCGGAGGTCGAGCATGCTTCGCCATCTGACCCAAGATTTCCAATGGATCAACTGTCATGACTGACAGCGTATCGGGCTGCATCGTCAATGAGAGGCGGACGGCGGGCGAGTGCCGTCGAACCCGCTGCCCGCGCGACTCACCGTGTTCACCGCGGTGGTGCGTGATGGCAGGTCTCAAGGTTTTTGGCTCTCCTCGCCGATAGCCAGGGTGAAAGGACCCCCTCGGGCCTTTAGTGACGGCCCCCGCTCGCGGTACGGGGGCCGTTGCGCGTCAAGGCCCGAACAGTCCCAATCCCGTAGACATTCACCAAAGAGGTGCCCTACCGTTCCTTAGGGGCACTCGGCGGCGGTCCTTATCCCTACGTCTCCGGGGGCGTCCCAGGGATACGTCGGCGGCGGGGGTTGTATTCCCCCTAGGTTCGCAAGACCCACGCCGACGCCCCTTCCGTTTCGGGGGCCAGGAATGAGCGGGGCCTTACCCCACGCTCCCTTCCTCATCCCAATGTCCGTCCTCCATATGCCGCACCATGGCGTTCCGCAGGGCGATACGCGCCCCGTGAAACGTCTCGGCCCGTCCCTGGACGTACCCGCCACAGAAGGGGCACCGCTTGAGCAGAGCGCGCTCCATCTCGATGTCGCGTGCTCGGTTCATGGCCCCAGTGCCTCGATGGATCGGCGCACGTCGTACGTAATCGTGTGTTCCCAGCGACATCTTTAGCCCATTGCGCCTGGGCGACAGGAATGGGCCGGGCTCAGTCGCCGGAGAGTCAACCAGTCGGCGGTCTGCGCTTCAGCCCCTGCCACGGCCTGCGACCAAAGGCTCCCCTTATCTCGTCAAACTGCGTGCACCTCTTGCAGGTCGGGAGGGCCTTCGGGATGGGGAGGGCCGTGTCGACGGGGAGCACTTACTCCGACCCCTAATGGCGGACTGGACGTGCTGGGCGGTGGGTGGGCCCTCAGAGGGGACCAGGCCGTAGACACGACGCGCCACCACGGACCCAGGGTAGGGCCGTCAATACCTGGCAGTGGACGGCGGGGCGCAGGCCCCCCAGTGGCCAGACCCACGCCCCGCCAAGGCTTCCTAAACGACCCCCTGGGGGTTCAGGACTCCCCACGGCCGTCACCGTATGCCCGGGAGCGAGCCCCGTCTACGGAGTCAGCCATAGGGATGTTTCGACACTGCATCAGCCGACGCGACCTAAGGTGCTCCGCCCTCCCGGCCGATAGAAGGGCCAGGTCCTCGCTCACGGGACCGATGTAACGACCCCCCGCTCGGCACGGTGCGGGGTCGTTGCGCGTGATACCCCAAAGCGAGTGCGGGGATTCCAACGTGCTGCACCCGCCGGACCCTCTAACACCGAGTGGGGGATCGGGTCAGTGACTCACGACCGACTCCGGAGGGTGCTCCTCGTTGAATGCCTTCAGAGCGACTCTGGCCGCGGTGAGGCGTTCCCGGGCTTCCCGTTCGGCCTCGGCCAACTGCTGTCGCCGCTCCTCGATGTCTGCGGACTGGTCATCAGGCATGCCCCGACCATACGCCCCGAGGCTGTCGAAAACCTCGGGCACCGCGTCGCCGGACGAGGGGCGGCTGGGGAGCACCGTGCCACCCTCCGAGGACCCCCCACATGCCCTCCAGGAACCCTGAGTGACAGAGGGGCGGGCACCCGGCCCGAAGGTGGTTCTGGGGCGCTTGTACCCAAGCGCTCGTGGGGCCGTCAAGAGCGGGCTGAGCGGAGATGGGGTGGAACTGCGGGCGGCGGGGGAGCCTGGACCGTTACTGAGAGGTGTCGGGACGGAACTTCGTCCGTCTGTGGTTCACGTCCGCGGGCGTGGTGTACGGGTTTGACCCGCTGAGGTTCGCCGTGAGGCGCTGAAGCGAGCAGTCCGGAGTGTGGGGCCCGACGACGAACAGGTGTTTCGCGAGGTCCCCCACTCGCGACGACCACCGCATCAACCTTCAAGTTCCGTCGAAAGAACGAAGGAGAAGATGCGGTGGAAGTCCCCAACACGATGAACCCTGTGTCCTGGTTACGCAAGCATTTGGAAGAGGGCGACCCTGACCTGCTGCGATCCATGCTCGGTGCTTTCGCCGAGCAGATCATGGCGGCCGAGGCCAGCGCCATGTGCAACGCCGGCTACGGCGAAGTCACCCCTGACCGGGTCAACTCGAGAAACGGCTACCGGACCAGGGACTTCGACACCCGGGTGGGCACGATCGAGCTGGCCATCCCCAAGCTGCGCACCGGGAGCTACTTCCCCGACTGGCTGGTGGAGCCCCGGCGCCGGGCCGAGCGGGCCTTGGTGGCGGTGATCGCCCAGTGCTACGTGGAAGGGGTCTCCACCCGTCGGGTCGACGACGTGGTGAAGGCCATGGGCATCGACGGGATCTCCAAGTCCCAGGTCTCGGAGCTGGCCAAGTCCCTCGACGCCATGGTGAGCGCCTTCCGGAACCGCCCCCTGGACGGCGGTCCCTACAGCTACATCTGGCTCGACGCCCTCACCCAGAAGGTGCGCGAGGGGGGCCGCATCGTGAACGTGGCCGTCATCGTGGCCACCGGGGTGAACGCCGACGGACACCGGGAGATCCTCGGGGTCGACCTCATCACCACCGAGGACGGGGCGGGCTGGACGGCCTTTGTGCGCGGGCTGGTGGCCCGGGGGCTCTCGGGGGTGGCCCTGGTGGTCTCCGACGCCCACCGGGGCCTCGTCGACGCCATCGCCTCGGTGCTGCCCGGCGCCACCTGGCAACGGTGCCGGGCCCATTTCGTGCGCAACGTGCTGACCAAGGTGCCCAAGACCGCCCAGTCCATGGTGGCCACCCTCATCCGCTCCATCTTCGAGCAGCCCGACGCCGATCAGGTCCTGGCCCAGCACGCCCGGGTGGTGGAGCAGCTCACCGAGCGCTTCGCAGACGCGGCCGAGATGCTCACCGGCGCGTCCGCCGACATCCTGGCCTTCGCCACCTTCCCCAAAGAGCACTGGCGCCAGATCTGGTCCAACAATCCCCAGGAGCGGCTCAACAAGGAGATCCGTCGCCGCACCGACGTCGTCGGCATCTTCCCCAACCGGGCGGCGGTCATTCGCCTCGTCGGCGCCGTGCTCGCCGAGCAGCACGACGAGTGGGCCGTGGCCCGGCGCTACATGGGCGTCGAGTCGCTCGCCAAGGCTCGTCTCCGGGTCATGAACGGCACCGGTGAGGAGGTGGAGCTGGCAGAGCTGGCCGACGTCAGTTAGAACAACAGGCGAAGGTCGATGTGGTGGTCGTCATACACCACGTGCGTGGACGTGGCCCCGTCTGTGTCCGTCAGAGGTCGAAAAACGATGGCAAAGGGTGCGAAGGGATGACTAGGAAAATCCCTGGTTAAAACCCATTTCCACGAGCTGACCTGGCCCTCTGGCCAACCTCTCAAGGTGGAGACACGGGTTCGAATCCCGTTGGGGCTGCCAGATGAGGTTGACCCCGTTTGGCGGTCCACGCTTATGAGAGTTTGGTCGTGAGCTACCTGGAGGTAGTCCATGCCCAAGCGATATGGGAGAGAGTTTCGGCGGGCGATTTGTGAGCGCCTCGTGGCCGGCGAACGGGTCAGCGAACTCTCACGAGAGACTGGTGTCTCACCTGCGACCCTCCACCTGTGGAAGCGCCAGGCCCTCATCGATGCCGGCCTGAAGCCGGGCACGAGGAGCACCGAGGTCGACGAGCTGGCCCAGGCCCGCCGCACCATTGAGGAGCTCGAGGCCGAACTGGCGGCCGTCAAGGCGGCGAGCGCCCTGTTCAACGGCGAGGAGCCCGTAAGCCCAAAAGGCGGTGCCAGGTTGCCGAGGGCCTGAGCAACCTGGGCTACTCCGAGCGCGTGGCCTGTCGGCTCGCCGGGGTCTCACGATCGTGCTTCTACGAGCACAAGTACCACTTGCCCTCCGACCGCGAGATCCGGCGCTTGTTGTTGAAGGACCTGATCGCGGACGTGCACGAGAGATCCCATGGGACCTACGGGATGCTGCGGATCCGGGCGGCGCTCAAACGCGAGCGAGACATGGTCGTCAACAAGAAGCTGATCTTCTCGATCATGCGCGAGCTCGGGATCAAGGGCTTGCCGGGCCCGAAGAGGCGCAAGAAGAACCTGGTGAACCAGGCAACTGAAGAAGACCTGGTCCAGCGCAACTTCACCATCGACCGCCCGAACGTCCTTTGGCTCACCGACATAACCGAGCACCCGACGCGCGAGGGCAAGGTCTACTGCTGCGTCGTGCTCGACGCCTTCAGCCGCCGGGTCGTCGGCTGGGCGATCGACCGGCGTTGCGAGACCGCACTTGTGAACGACGCGCTGAGCATGGCAAGCGAATCTCGAGCCGTAGGTACAAGGTCCGTCATCCATTCGGACCATGGCAGTCAGTTCACGTCATGGGGATTCAGCAAACTGGTCCGCAAGCACCACCTCGTGGGCTCGATGGGGACCATCGGCGATTCCTACGACTGCGATGATGCTCCTGCGTTGCTCCGGCCGGCCTGACCCTTGCTATGACCGGCCTCGTGCCCAGGCGTTGACGTGTCGTCCGGCCGGGGCAGCGCACTCGAATACTGCCTGCCAGCCGGGCGGGCAGTGACCTAATAGGAGCCTGATCGCAGGTCGTCACCGGCTCAACCGCGGCGGGAACCGCCAAGCGAACTCTGCCCTGCACCGAACGATCGTCGTTCGCATGCGCTGGCACCCCCCGACCATCGCCTACGTCGAGCGCCGCACCGCCGAAGGACTCTCGAAGAAGGACGTCATCCGCTGTCTCAAGCGATTCCTCGCCCGCGAGATTTACGGACTTCTCCCTGCACCCAGCGCTCTGACCGTGCTCGCGTCCGCCGCGTAGAACCACTTGACGTCTATAGGAGCTTCAACGCTCCCATGGAATCGTTTTGGGGAACGATGCAGATCGAGCTTCTCAACCGGAAGAAGTGGCGGACCAAGATCGAGCTGTCGATCGCCATCGCCGAGTGGATCGAGCACTTCTATAACCCCGAGCGCCTGCACAGCTCGCTCGGCTTCGTCCCTCCCGTGGAGTTCGAAGCCCTACACTCAGCATCAGCAGCATCAATCCAGAGCCTAATTCTTGCAACCGTGGTCCGGAGAATGGGGTTAAGGTCACACTTGAGAACAAGAATGGCCAGCTTGAGGCGAGATTTGGCCTCTATCGGGCTTGGAGAACGTCGTCGAAATTAGGCGGTCGTGACCCGCTCGTGACCCAGCGGACCCAGCGGACCCACGGAGGGCATGTTTTTCGACGAGCCGGTGGTCGAAGACGGGTGTTACTCGGCGCCGAGAGCGCCTCATTCAAAAATGTCCCTTGGCATGGGACCCGCTGATTTCTGCTTCGCCGATGATGGGGGGGTCGATATCCAAAAGGCATGCATGTGGACAAGCCTGCAGAGAGCCCGGGGAAGGGAACAATATCCCGGTGACCTCATTAATCTCGTTAAGTCGCAGAGAGGCGGCAGAAGGACGGTGGTGCATGTGGCTGAAGCCAAAGACATCAGGATCGTCGACCGGACCACCGTCAAGGAGGTCGGCGACAGATTCGAGATCGAATGGCGGCTGAGCACCAAACCCGAACTTGAATGGGCCGAGATCTTTCAGTTAGCAGAACCGCCGGACCGCCATGGCTCTATCGAATGGATCAAGGGTGGTGGTCCTGATGTGATCGGTGCTGTCATCCGATGGTTCGTTCCTAGCGAGGAAATCGAGAATGCCGACGCTGAAGTCCGACACCGTTTGTTGGTGGCAAACCAGAGGATCGGGTCGGAGATTTAGGATTCGGAGAGGGCCGTCAGATGGTTGGCGAACCGAAGGCTGCGTGCGTGGCTCCCGTCGCCGCCCGCCCCATGGGGTCGATTTGCGACCTGAGCGCTATCGTGCCGGCAACGCCCCATGGCCATCTTTTACCCGCATGACGAAGTTTGCCAGGCTGACTCGATGCCCTGGACCGGTCGGCTGCCTGTCGTATTCCAGCGGCTGGCCGGCCTTGGAGTCGATGTCGAAGAACGCGACGACATGCGTCTCGAAAGGGAGGACCCATGGGATTGGTCCCTGACCTAAAGTCGCTGGAGAAGATCATCGCCGATCGCCTCCAGGAGACCAACGATCGCCTCGACATAGTCATTCGGCTGCTGACCATCTTGGTTGGCGAACCCGAGCCTGGCGAACAGCGAAGACCGGCGATGACCAGCGAAACCACGGACAAGATCTCGTGATCGCTTCTCTGCTTCGGATGGGCGGACTCGCCAGCACTACCGACAAGAAGTCGATCAAGACAACGGCGAGGAAGTCGAACAAGCGAGCCAACAAGTAGTGGCACTCTTCAGCAACCGTCGTTACTCAACCTTGAGGTATGGCCATGCCAAACACCATTGTTTCGCTAGCCGCCCAGGTGGAAATCCAACCCGGGGCCGTCGTATCCAAGGTTATCTACCGAGACGACAACCTCAATGTGACGGTATTTGGCTTTGACGCCGGGGAAGGCCTTACCGAGCACCGGGCCAATAGGGTCGCCATTGTCCAGGTTTTGTCAGGGAGACTTCGGTTCACCCTCGATGGTGAGGACCGGGAACTGATGGCGGGCTCCTGGCTGCACATGTCACCCGGAACCCCACACGCCCTCGTGGCCATTGAGCCCACGGTAATGCTCCTCACGCTCCTTGGGTCCTGAAGATGGGAGAGCAATAGGGGAGGTCAACCCTGGGGCTGGCGGACCTCGAGTCGCCATCCTGACGGGTCTTGATGACGGCGCAACGCCATCAAGGCGCTGAACTCCGACACGGCCTCCTCGGATCCAAATGGGATCCGAGGCTGAGACAGGGCCCCAGACCTTTAGCCCGGGACCCTGCCTCTAGGTTCTGATCAAATCGGGCCGTCCAACTCTGCTGCCTGCCTCAAGCGAGTGCGTCCATGATGTGCGGGACGGCGTCTTCAACTTTCAGCATCGCATGAGTGTGATACTCGATCCACTGGGTGTAGTTGAGGACGGCTCGGTAGATCTCGGCCGCATCATCGTTTTCGTGGATCACTACCCCATGGCTGTTATCGGCGGACACGTAGTGGGCCGTGGTGCCGGGCGCCTCACCCTGAGCAGCAAAGACGCCCATCAGTTCTTTGGTCTCTTCTTTGGTGAGATGGGGCTTCACCTTATATGTCGTGATGAAGATCATCAGCGCTCTCCTGGTTGTCGGGCCAAAATGCTGACCTTACGGCAAGTGCCACGCTCCCGCTCGTGGTCGTCGGACCCCCGACTCGGAGAGAAGGGGACCGGACCGATAGCGGACCCCTCGGTGGCAAATGGAAGGGCAGGGAGTGCCCGCCTAACGTTCAGCCTGAAACCCCCCAGCAAGGGAAGAACCATGGCGACCCAGGCTGATGTGTCCTGGGTCTGATGGAGGCTCTCGCTACATGACTCCGACCAGTTCGTGGTCGGCTTTCTCGGCGGTATAGACCGCCTCGAACTCTCCGGGCGGAACGTAGCCGAGATACTCGTGCAGCCGCTCGGTGTTGTACCAGTGCACCCAGGCGAGGGTGGCCAGTTCTACGTCTTCGATGCTCTTCCACGGCCCTTGTCCGGGTCCGCTCATCGGTGCTGAGACCCGGGCGCTCGCCGGCATCGGTCTGCTGGCGGTTCACCCAGTTGTGGATTGACTCGGGATGGACCCCGCGCTTCTCGCCTATCTCGTTCAGGCCTCCGTCGGTGCGGTTTCGCTCACGGCGCCACTCGAGCACCATGGCGACTGCCCGCTCCCGCAGCTCCTTGGGATACGGCTTGTTGTTCGGCACAGACTCCATCCTCTCTCCGAAAGATGGAGCCTCCACAATTCCCAGGACACATCAGGGTTCCTCTGGGCCAAGATGGTGTCCGTGAACAAGAACCACCCGGTTTCACCACTTCTGGGCGGGGTTGACGAAGACGCCCGGGTCGCGGCCATTGCCCGGTTGCATGACCTGTTCAGCGGCGGAAATCTGTCCCTTGAGCGCTTCTCTGGAGTCCTGGAGCAGGTCTTTGCCGCGCCCAGCCACGCCGATCTGGAGGCAGCAATGTTGGCGCTGCCACCGCTTGTCCGGCTCACACCCGCCTCGAGGCGGCTGGCCAAGCCACTCGTGCTGAAAGGAGCAGACGGCGATCTGCAGCTGGGCTCTGGCTGGCAGTTGGCCGCCGACACAACCATCAGGACCGGCTTCGGTTCGACCCGGCTCGATCTCACTGCTGCCAGCTGGGACGCCCCGCAGATCAACCTCCGCCTAGAGACCTGGCGTTCGATCGAAGTTCTCGTCCCCGAAGGAGTGGCGGTGCAGGTGGTCGGCGGGTCAGGACACGTCCAGCTCGCGTCGCTGTCTCCGCCCGTCCCCGGCGGGCCGATGTTGCGGATTGCCACATCCGGACCAACCGGGGTGATCCGAATACGCCACCCCAAGGAGCGCAGCGGCGGGCTGTTCAGGCGCTGGAGGCGAATGGCGCACCGCAGGGAGGCCAAGCTTGGGGAGTGAGACCACTTCCCTCCGGCCACCCTCGTCGAATACTCGTTGGCGGCTGAAACCCAATCAGCCTCCAGACTCCGGAAACGCTGGATGAGCTCCTAGGGTTGCCCCACACGCTCGAGCTACCCGCAGTTGTCGAGATGGTCGGACCTCCGACCCGTGGCCGCTCGGGGTCATAGCCGATACAGTTTGCGCCACCAAAACTCCGAGGGGGTCCGCTCGACATGGTTGTGCTGATCATCGTCATCGTCATCGTCGTACTCCTCGGACTCGGCTTGTGGGCCGGGTACAACCGTCTCGTCAAGAAGCGCAACCGGACCCAGGAGGCGTGGTCCGAGATCGACGTCGAGCTCAAGCGCCGTCACGACCTCATCCCCAATCTGGTGTCGACGGTGCAGGGTTACGCCGCCCACGAACAGGAGACCTTCAAGGCGGTCACCCAGGCACGAGCCAACGCAGTCACTGCCGGCGCGACAGGTGATCCGGCTCAAATCGCTCCGGCTGAAAACGTTCTGTCCGGGGCGCTGCGTTCGTTGTTCGCGGTCGCCGAGAACTACCCCCAGCTGCGTGCCGTCGAGAGCTTCCTCCAGCTGCAAGAGACGCTAACTGCCACGGAGGACAAGATCGAGTTCGCCCGCCGCTACTACAACACCAGTGCCCGTGACTACAACATCGCGTTGCAGACATTTCCGCGCAACCTGATCGCGGGGCCGTTCGGGTTCAAGGCGGTCGCCTTCTTCGCCACCGACGACGAGGACCGTACAGTACCTCAGGTGAATTTCTCCGGCTCTGGCTCAGGTGCGGCCGGCCCGGCGCCCTCGGGACCGCCGCTTGCTGGTGGCTCAGAGGGGCTGCCACCTGCCGATGGTTCCGAGGGACCTCCGCCAGCCATCTAAGACCACCGGGTGGGCCGCCGATCAGAGGGACTGGCCCGAGGCGATCTTCTCGAGCTCAGCGATCCGCTCCTCGATGGGAGGGTGGGTGTCGTAAAGGTGATGGTACCAGGCCTCGTGGTGCTGCAACGGGTCGTCGATGCACATCGCAGCGGTGGCGTGGTTCATCTTCTTGAATGGCTCGTCGTTCTGTTGCAGCTTCTTGAGGGCGCTCAGCAACCCCGCCGGGTTGCGGGTGAGTTCCACACCGCTAACGTCGGCCAACGACTCGCGGCGGCGCGAGAGTGCCAGGCGAATGAGTGGGCCAAAGATGAAGCCCACTATGGCGAGCAGCGCGCCGGCGACGAAGATCACGAGCATGAGCTGGCCCCCCCTGCCTCGCCCGCCTCCGGCAAAGAATGCGCTCCGCCACAGGATGCTGGCCAGCAGGGCAGCCATACCGATCATGGTGCCGACCACGAGCAGGAGACGGATGTCGTGGTTCTTGATGTGACTCATCTCGTGGCTGGCTACGCCCTCGAGTTCCTCGCGGTTCATGATGGCGAGCAGCCCCGTGGTGAAGGTGATAGCTGCCTTGTCTGGGCTGACCCCAGTGGCGAAGGCATTGGGCGAGGGATCGTTGATCACGTAGACGGCGGGCTTGGGGATCCCCTCACCGATGGCCAAGGCCTCCACCACGTCGTGCAGCTGCGGGTACTGGGCTGGATCGGCGGGCTCGGCCCCCGAAACCCGGAGTACCAGCGCCGCTCCAGAATGCAGGGAGTACAGAATCCCGCAGACGGCCAAGAGCCCACAGATCACCATGCCGGTGATGACCGGGGTCCAGCCGTAGTTGGTCGGCGGAGTAGGCGCAAAGCTGGTGTTGGCCGAGTGGCTGTAGATGGCCTTGAAGAGGAAGCCGCAGCCAGCTCCGATAGCCAGCCAGATCACGAAGAACAAGCTGATAAAGATGACGCTTCGGCGCTTGTTACTGGCGATCTCGCTGTACACGTGCCGAATCCTAGGGCATGGGAGGCACCGCCACTCCGGAGCAGCTACCAGATGAACATCGGCGTTCGGCGTTATCCGCAAGCGCTCGCGATCGCAAGCGGCTGTCCGAAACCGTCGTGAGAAGGTAGTGCACAAGTGCCGTTCCCGACCGGGGTCCAGTGCAACGGCGAGGGTCAGGCCAGGTAGCGCAGAATCGGGGCTATGCGCCCCCAGTGTCTTCCTCTGCGTCCGATAGGTTGCACCGGATTCGGGTGCCATCGAGGCCATCTCCAAGAACCACGGTGGACCGAAGTTGCGCGCCGACTTCGTGCGCATCGCCGAGCGCCGAGGCAAGTTCAAAGCCCGGGTGGCCGTGGCCCGCAAACTCCTCACCCTCGTCTACTACGGTCTTCGAGACGGAGAAGTCCGCTGTCTCGAACGCCAGGAGGCGGCGTGAGCCGAATCGGACACGGCCCGGCGCGCGCTCGTTGAATTGCCGTGGCCCCCAGTGCGCTGGCGAGGCCGAGAAACTGATTGAGCCCGTCGGGACGTGGCCGAATCCCATCATGCTTGGACATCAGCGGAGGAATGGCTGGCGGCCTACGGGCGCCCGTGTCAGGACACCGACACCGTGATGGGAAACCCAAACCCGCAGCCAGGGGGAGGGGCTCTACCTACTGCAGTCAGTTGTCTCCTTGCATCCCTAGCGTTGCGCGCCTGGGCACTTGTCCACTTTGGAACTACCAGGCTCAAGACCTTGAAAACCTGTCCCTTGACATGGCCCCACCCCTTCAGGAACGGCATTTCCGCCCGGTCCGGCCAAGGACCCATCCCTGCTGGGGCACAGCAGCCCACACTCGACCGTCGGTCGAGAAACGATCACCAGCCCGACGGTCTGGGACGGGCTCACTAGCGCGGATTGCCCCCGACCCAGCGAGGGCTCCTATCTTTACGAAGATGCCCGAGAAGTCCGACTAGGCCTGGGCGGCTCACCCATACATCCTGATGGCCACCTCCTCCACGTCCACGACCACCGGCATCGAGTCCGAACACGTGCCCGCGGCCGGGCTAAGCAGCTTCATGTCGGAGCTGAGCCCGTGGCGACTCGTCGTTCTCAGCATGCTGATGCTCTTTGTCGAGCTCGCGCTGATCCGGTGGACCGCCGCCAACAACGTCCACCTTGCCAACATCACGAACTTCGTGCTCTTGGCGAGTTTCTTGGGCATCGGAGCAGGCTTTCTGCTGGCCGGCTCCTCACGCAATCTCTTTCGGCTAGCACCGATGTCGCTTGCGGTCCTGATCGCGTTCGTCCTCATCTTCCCCGTGAAGCTCGTGACGCTTCGTGGCCCCCACGAGTTCGAGGGCCTCGCAGGACACGGTCCCGTGTCTCAGTGGGTCAGTCTCCCGGTGATCTTCGTGCTCGTCGTCGTGGTGATGGCGGGTCTCGGACAGGCAACCGCCCAAACGTTCGCTCAGTTCAAGCCTCTGGACGCGTATCGCTTCGACATCTTCGGAAGTGTCGCCGGAATCATCTTGTTCTCCGTCCTCTCCTTTATCGGATTGCCACCCATCGCCTGGGGTGCCGTGGTGGCCACGCTTTTCGTGCTGCTTCTCGGGATAAGCCAGCGGTGGTTGCAGTGGGCGGCTATCACCGCCATCGTGGTGATGCTGCTGTTCGAGTCACTCTCCAGTGTCGACGTCTGGTCCCCCTATTACAAGATCACGACGAACCATGAGACCTCGACCGTCGACGGCCATAAGTACCACGGACTGGCTGTTTCAGCGAACAACATTCCCTACCAGACCCTGTACTCGATTCCTACCCTGCACAGGATCGAGGCCTTCTACTTCTTTCCTTATCGGCACGTGACGAAAAGCTCTCTCTCCAACGTCCTTGTGATCGGCGCGGGGACTGGCAACGATGTCGGCGTGGCACTGTCCGAAGGCGCGCACCACGTCGACGCTGTCGAGATCGACCCAGACCTGGTGCAGCTCGGCAAGGAGCATAACCCGGAGCATGCCTACCAAAACCCACGCGTTTCGATCCACATCGACGACGGTCGGGCTTTCCTCCAGGACACTAACAACCGCTACTCGTTGATCCTTTACGCGCTCCCGGACTCCCTCACAGCCCTCACGGGCCAGTCCGCACCGGTAGGCCTCGAGAACTACTTGCTCACGACCGAGGCCATTCAAGAGGCCCGTGATCATCTGGCCTCCGGCGGGACGTTCGTGATGTACAACTACTACCAGCCGTTCCTGCTCGACCGTTATGCGACCGCTCTCGACCAGGTCTTCGGCTCGCGCCCGTGCGTGGAGATCGGCAACACCCTTAGCGGACGCGAGCAGGCGGTGCTCACCGTCGCCCTCAATGGTGACACCCCGAACTGCTCCAGCTTCTGGAATGGTGATGAGGTCACGCCGGTCTCCGACGACCGTCCATTCCCCTATCTCCCGACTCCTTCGATCCCAAACTTCTATCTGTTGGTCGTGGGGCTCATCCTGGCGGCATCCCTCGTGGTGGTGCGGGTCGCAGGGGGGCCGTTCAAGAAGATGGCACGGTTCATCGACCTGTTCTGGATGGGGGCGGCTTTCTTGCTGCTCGAGTCCAAGAACATCGTGCAGTTCGCATTGCTATTTGGCACGACATGGTACGTGAACTCGCTCGTCTTCGCCGGCGTGCTCTTGAGCGTCTACGCGGCGGTGGAAACCGCGCGCCACGTGAAGCTTCCGCGCCCGGCATTGCTGTATGTGGCGCTGTTCGTGGCGCTGGCCGTCTCGTACAGCGTCCCGCAGGACTCATTGCTGGACCTGCCGGTGGTGTTGCGGTTCGTGGCAGCAACAGCGCTCGCGTTCACGCCGGTCTTCATCGCCAACCTCGTCTTCGCCCAGCGGTTCAAGGACGTCGGTTCTTCCACCATCGCTTTCGGTGCCAATCTCCTCGGGGCGATAGTCGGAGGAGTGCTCGAGTACCTGTCGCTCATCACGGGGTTCCGATTTCTGCTCGTGGTGGTGGCTGTCCTGTACGCCCTGGCCTTTATATTCGGCCGCCGCCACCTCGCCTTGGGTTCTCGTCACTGGAGTCGGTCTGAGACCCGCCTGGGATGTGCGGTTCGGGTGGCGCATACTCGTGGATCCCGGTCGCACCTTGGATCGGCGTGGACCGACCTGTAAGTGATGTGGTGAAGGAGCGGGGCCTCTGCTCCCCGTGAAAGGTCCGGGTATCCCGTAGGACACTCGGGGCTTCCACAAACCAAACCTCTAACGAAGAGGAGGAGGCCCCTAGGGAACGACACTACGTGGGAATCGACCTTCACCACCGTCGGTCGGTCATCTTCACCATGGACGCAGACGGCCAGAGGCTCGGCTGCAAGCGCATCGCCAACGAGCCAACGGCCCTGGTCGAAGCCGTGACCGAGTTCGGCACTGAGGCCGAGGTGGTCATCGAAGCAACCTACGGCTGGTACTGGCCGTCGACCTGTTGCGCGACGAAGGCGTGCACGTCCACCTTGCACACCCGGCCGGCAACGACTGGGGCAAGCGTCGGGTGAAGAACGACGAGCGCGCCGCCCGACACCTGGCGGATCTCCTGCGGCTCGGACGTCTGGCCGAGGCGTGGATCGCTCCTAACGAGACTCGGGAGCTGCGGGAGCTCGTGCGCTACCGCTCCAAGCTCGGGTGCCTACGTACCGGCCTCAAGGCCCAGGTGCACGCGGTCATGGCCAAGGAGGGGGTGTTCCCTGCGCTCGGTGAGATGTGCGGGCCCGGCGGTAACGCCCAGCTCGATGCCATGGAGCTGGCCGAGTCGTACTCCCTGCGGGTGGCGTCGCTGCGGGACCTGATCGCGGTCTACGACCGCCGAGGTGGCCAAGCTCGAGCGCGAGATCCATCGCCGTCTGAAAGGCGGCCCCGGCTACGACGCCATGCAGGTCATCCCCGGAGTGGGCCGCGTTCTGGGGGCCACCTTCGTAGTTGAGATCGGCGACGTCAGTCGGTGCAAAGGCCCCGAGGCGCTGAGCTCGTGGGCGGGGCTCGCCCCTCGACACCACGAGTCCGACACCAAGGTCGTGCGCGGTCAGATCACCAAGATGGGATCGAAGCTCATGCGCTGGGCCGCCATCGAAGCTGTCTCGGGGCGGCGCGGTGGCACCAAACTGCGAGAAGACTTTCACCAGATCGCTGAGCGCCGGGGCAAGTACAAGGCCCGTGCCGCGGTTGCTCGCAAACTCCTCACCCTCGTCTACTACGGCCTGCGCGACAACGAGATCCGTTGCCTGGCCGAAGAGGCGTCGTGAGACTCGGCCCCACGGTCGGGTGCGGCTCGTCTATCGGCAGGATCCCTCTTCTTCGGGGAGCAGATCGCGTAAGTGCTTGAGCCCTCCCGGCCGTTGGCCGGACCACACCATGCGCGCCGAAAGGTCGGCGCAATCTCCTCGAGACTCATGACGCTGTTGCCCGAACGGTCGTCGAACAGCATCGAGGAACACTCGTGAAGATGATGGGTGACGGGACCCTCTCCACCTTCGACGGCCCTGGTCGGGCCATTCGTTGCGCCATCGCTCTCGGCAATGCGCTGCGACCGCTCGGTCTTGAGATCCGGGCCGGTCTACATACAGGCGAAGTTGAAATCAGAGCGGGAGACATCGCAGGTATCGGCGTCCACATCGCCGCGAGAGTCCTTGATTTCGCTTCCGCTGGCGAGGTGTTGGTGTCCGCTGCTGTCCCAATGCTCGTATCGGGGTCCGGGATCACGTTTGAGGACCGAGGTGAACACGAACTCAAAGGCAACTCGGACACTTGGAGGCTGTTCGCTGTGAGAGGCTGACCCGCTCGGTAACGTCACTCGCGGTGTCGAAGTGGACCGTGCGATAGGTGCCGGTTCGGCTGGGGCTCTCGACCCCAAGCCGACGGGGCGTGGGGCACCCGGTGGTCGGGGATATGCGGGTGATCGAGTCAAGTGCCTCCGGGATACGCGGATGATCGATAGGCCCGACGCGCTTGTGACTGAGCGCACAAATACACACCGGGAGCGGCTGCCGCCGAAAGGGGCTCCTCAACCCGAGCCGGGGCGTCGGGGGTGCGCCCGGGAAACTCCGCCGCCACCGACTCGGTGATCGCCTTCGCCCGGCCAACAACCCCGCCGCCGTCATGGCCCACCAGTCCCGGCTCGCCACTGGCGCCGAAGTCGGCTGCCCGGTCATGAAGACCATGATCGAAGCAGCGCCGGCTGACGAGTCGTCTCCGTCGGGTCGTGCCGATCGGTGCTCGGTCGGCTCGGCACTGCCGGATTTTCCCCATGCGATCAGCGGCCCCCAGGGGTAGGATTCGGGCGGAGTGGGTGCAGGGGGGGTCCATGCAATGAGGTACCTGGCGGTTCCGGAGATGCCACGTCGTCATTTGTTGGTCACGTTCTTACGGCGGACCTATTGGATGCCACGATGGCACGCAGTGACGGATACGGCGCAGCCACACATGAATGCGCTTTGCGGTTTTCGTTACCGGTCAGAGCCGCACCGGACATGGGACCAGTCGACCCTTGCCACTAGGTGCCCGCAGTGCCAACGACTGGTCACCTCCGACGGTACGACGGCAACGCCGGACCGTCCTCCGAGGGCCCATGCCCCACAGCAGTGGCCCACGCACCCGGTCGTCTAACCCCATCCGAAAGAGCGCGTGAGGGCGCTCGCGTCATCCCAAGAGATGCGCCCATCGAGGACGACAATCATTGGCCCTGGTGACCGCGTAGTCGTTGCAATGCGATCCTGACGGACTGGGCGTCTTGCCGCCCAACCACGACTTCGATCAGTTTCCGCCGACTGGTAGTACCACGCACAAGCCTCACTGAGCGGCGGGGCACAGCGACTGCTTTGGCGACCGCACGCAGAGCAGCCTCTGTCGCCCGTCCGGCGGCGGCCGGCTCAACGACGCGCACGACGAGGGCGCCGTCGTATTCTCCACCGACTGTTGTCGCCGATGAACTCGGTCTGACGTGGATCTCAACTCGCATATTCCAATGTTGCACAGCGCATAGGGTTCCGGTTGGGCTCAGATCGGATCCGCCGGGCGAGGCGAGTTACGGTATCGAGTCTGGGAGCTTCTCCGACTACAACTTCGGCAGGATGGCGGCGGCGAGTTGCTCCGCCGAAGGCCCGTAGAAGACGCAGGCCAGACCTCCTTCGACAGTGGCGTTGCCGAGGACGCCCGAGGTCACAGACGTGCCGATGGCGCTCGCTGCCTCGGCCTGAGTCACCACCGAGCAGGAGTTGAAGTTGGCGGCGGTGGCGGCGCCGGTCGTCGGGGTTGACGGCGACGATGCGGAACCGCTCGTCGCGCTCGAACTCGTCGACGTGGGAGACGAGGACGACCCGCAGGCTGCCAGCAGGATGGTGATGGGAACGGTGACCACTACTACGCTTGATCGTCGATGAATTTTCATTTGGAGTTCCATCAGGACTCGGAGCGACGTGTCCGCGCCGGTCCGCCAAGAAGAGTGTTTCGGAGGACAGCAAGCCGGGGTACGCACCGCGATAGTCGTAGAGCTCCAACGGGAGACGCGAGTCCCCGGGGGGCACGATGAGTTGGGCGTCAAGCCCCGGGCTGTATCGTCGATGGTGGCTGACTGACCGCCGGACCCTTAGCGCGTGGCTCCCCGGACAACCACCACGACAGGCTCGTCTTGTCGTTACTCACGGGTAAGCATGAGACGATAATCGATGGCATCGAGACCGGCTCAGACTCCTAACTGCATCTGAACAATCCGTCGTGTCGTCGTGGGGAGCAACGCGTTCTAGGTGATTTCTCGCCTGCTTCATCAGGTGTTTTCTCGCTAGGCGCTCTGCTCCCACGGGCGTACCGTCAATCGCGCAGGTCCGGGAATGCCGCGATCTGCCCGCAAAGCAGCGGATGACAGTCGAGTCAAAGGGGAAGGGACAATGCGTCGTCTGATCATGGTTGTAGCAGCAGTAGCCACAGTGGCGGTGCCGGTGGGTATCGCCACTGTCACCTTGGCACCGGCAGCAAATGCTGGCGTTTCGTTGACGTGTGCGAAGCTCAAGGGCTCGGAGACCGGTTCTGTCTCGGTCTCGAAGTGCTCGGTGCCCAAAGCCGACAAGAAGACGTTCAAGACCCTCACCGCCTCCAACGCAACTGCCCTGGCTACGGGGGGCACCCTGACCTGGAGTTCAAGTGGCGACCATGTCACCATCGGTGCGCCTACCCTTACCTCAGGACCAGCGGGTGCTTGCCCCAGCAAGGACACGACGGAGACAGCAACGGGGACTGTGGCGGTCGGCGACGGTGTTGTGACCCACAGCGGTGACACATTCAAGACCACCGTGTGCATCACCTCGAAAGGCAAGATCAAGAACGCCAAGGGAACTGCCGTAGAGCTGTAGTCGACGCCGACGGCGGTCCGTTCCGCCGCCGAAGCGACGGCTTGTGAAGGAGACCCCACCCGAACAAGGATGGGGTCTCCTTCTTCGTCGCCGGGGCGCCTGCTCTGACCCGCATGGGGGCTCCGGGTGAAATCACGTGCCCCGTCTAGGTGAGATCACTCTTGAGCCCCGTGATGCTGTGACAACAATTGGACTGGTCCGGATGGGAAGGGCGCCACCGCCTCTTGGCCTGCTCGTGACCTCGTTCGAGCGAGCCACAGGTACCCGGCGACGACGCACCGGGTGAAGCGGGTTCGAGCGGGCCGTCGAACATCGGACCGCCCGCTCGCCCGCTTACAGATGAGACGCCCGGAATGTCCAGTGGAATCCCGCCCCGGCCCTGATTGACACGAGTTGACGAACTCACACCTCGCAGGTGCCATGCTCGCGGACGTGCCAGCGGATCCGAACTGGAGCCAAGGGGTGGACGAAGCCGAATGGATATCCAATCGGCTCAGCTCGTTCGAGCTCGGGGTCGTCACCTCTGTCGTCCCCGGCGGCTTTGAGGCGTACGCCCGCGTGCTGCACCCCGCCGAGGCCCCCAACCGTGGCCACGGCCGCCTCGTGCGCTGGCAAGAGGTCGCGACCTGGAGCGGCATCCCCCTGGGACCGAGCACTCAGTTCCACTCGATCGCGCTGCCGCCGATTCGTCCCGTCACCGACGCACCATGGCGAGGACAAGGGCCGAGCACCGGCCGTCTCTTTCCCCCTGACGCCGAGCGTCTCGCCGAGATCCTGGGAAGCTGTACTTCGACTCCGGACCGGTGCTGGTTCTGCGTTTGGGACGGCTACGGCTGGGAGAACAGGGCGCAGCTCACGCCCATCGGACAAGCGGGCGTCGTCCTCCCCGACCCCATCCCCCCGAGCGCCCGCCGGGGTCCCCGGGTGCACTTGCCGAACCGGGACTACTTGCTCTACGACGGTCCGGTGGAGGCGGTGACAGCCACGGTCTCTCTGACGCCGTTAGAGCAGACCCCCAACCTGTGGTGGCCGTCGGACCGCGCCTGGTGCGTTGCCACCGAGATCGATCTCGCCTGGACCTACGTGGGCGGACCCGGTGCCATGATCGAGCGCGTCATCGCCGACGAACGGATCGAAGCAGTACCCGCTGAGCCGAGTGATCACCTGACCCATGTGGAGAATTGGGTGGTCCGCTGGGTCGACGAGGCCGTGGAGGAGCTGTGGCAAAGCGGCAAGGCCACCATCATCACATCGCGGGGCATTGTGGAGGCCTGGTTGAAGCTGCCCGGTAGAGCCTGTCGGGGAAGCCTGCGGATCGCAAGGATTGGCGACAACGGCGTCAGCGGCGGAGGTGAGCATCTTCTCGGTCGTCGAGACGGGCGAGACCTCCGGGAGGAGATCGTGACACATCTCGCTTGGGACGTGATCACACTGGTCGGAGGTTAGGTTCGTCCGCATCGAGTCCGCGGTCATAGGGTGGACCATCGAAGCGGCCCACCGTTGCTGCACTCACTCCACTCATTTCCAAGAGGGCGGTTCTCCTTGACGAAGAGTCCGTTGGCGGCAGTCCAACACGGCCTCGGCTTGAGTCACACGAAGCGCATTCGTCACCCCTGCAACAACTTGTGTGGTAATTGTACGAGTATGGCCGTGACCGGTCTCCTGTCACCGAAACTGAACGCTGTGTTCGATTGCCGAGAATGTCCTCTGGGTAGTTGAACGGCCACTTGGCTGGGTTTGCAGACGGGACATCGCGGGCCGGATTGGAGGACAGCGCCGTGGGGGCCACCCTCAAGGGACATGATGATTCCTGACGCCGAGTGCAGGATTTCAGAGGCCGTGCAGGAAGGTCTCCGAGTGATAACCATCGACGGCGCTGTGAATACCGCCACGTCGCCGGAGATACGAGATGTTCTCTCAGCCAAGGCCCGAGAAGGTCTTTTCGTTGTGGTGGACCTCGAGCAGGTCTCAGACGTGGACTCCATGGGTCTCATCACCCTTGCTCTCGCATCGAAGCGGCTGCACGGAAGCGGGGGTGCCATGTACATAGTGGGTCTTCCCGCGGAGGTGGCAAAGGTCCTCAGGATCTCCGGCGTCGACCAATCCCTGTCGATCTACGACGACGTGGCGAGCGCGATCGCGGCATCACGGGCACGGGCAGGGCCGGCCCTCGATGGGTGACGATCGTTACCTGCATTCGTTGATTCGCTCCACCCCGATTGCCGGGAGGCCGCACCCGACCGCAGACTCGAAATCGATCGCTCCCGGGGGGCCCGTCTTCAGCAGCCGCGCATCCGTGGCTGGGCTTTTGATGCCACGAGCGGATGCAGGCTGCATCTGCGTCGCACCCTGAGGCCAGAGTCCCACCCTGACGCGCAAACGCGTCGGTAGTGGCGCGCGATTTCGTCGTCCGAGTCTCCGCTATTGGCTCAGGACGATCTTTGGACACCTAGGTGTCCCGGGCGTAGCGTTTCCCCTCGGGCGGGGGCTGTTGGTGTCTGACCCCCCGTCTCGTGGGGTCTCTGGGACTCGAAATGCACTTCGGGTCCCGAGGCTCCACCACGATCTCATTACCGGGGCATCGACACCCGCTCCGAACCTGGGGCTCAGGAGTCGGCAGGGTTTGATCGCGTCACCTGCTTGGAGGCGTGCCCGACAGACCCTTTCAGCGACCCAGTAGCCAATCGATTCGTCGGATGATTCCGCGACCTACCGACTCGGCCATGGCCCGAGCGTGTACAGATCCTCGGTTTTGCCAGTGACCAAGGCGCAGATGCGCGAGTTGACGCAGCAGTCGGCGTGGGATGTCGACGAGGACGAGCATCGCGAGCCCGAGCAGAATCACGATGGCACCGACGAGGGTCATCGTTTTGAGCCCCAGTCCCGAACCGGTGAACGCAAGAGAACCAGAAGGAGCAGTGATCGGCGCGGACGTGGTGCCAGTGGTGCCCGAGGTACCAGGTTGCGCGGTACTCGTCGTGACAGGGGTGGTTGTCGTAGTAGAGGTGGTGGAAGTCGGTGAAGCCGTCGTGGTCGTGGTTGACGTCGGGGTAGTTTCCGACGCCGCGGACGTCGTCGTCGTGGCCGACGTCGCGGATGTCGTCGTCGTGGCCGACGTCGGGGTGGTGGTCGACACGGCCGTGGTGGACGTGACCGTACCCGTGGTGGTCGTCACGGGGGACACCGTGGTGGTCGTCGTGGTCGACGCCGGGGTCGAGCTGGTCGTGGTGGTGGACGCCCCGCCACCGGCCACGGCGATGACCGGGGCGATGGGGCTGGCGCTGGGCGTCGAAGTGGTGATGCCCGAGGGCGTCACGGTGTCGTTGGGATACGCCGTGCAGGTGAGCGACAGAGGAGCCCCCGACACCGTGAGGGTGAGGCTGGCGGCGGAGTCCTCCTGGATCGTGATCTGGTTGCTCGTGGCCGTGAACCCGCTCACGGTGGCGGCCGTGGACGGCAGCGACAGGGACACGCCTGCGGCCGGCACCGGGCTCGGGATGGGCACGTTGAAGTCGAGCGGGCCCTGGGGCGTGGAGGCGGGGGTGGCGCCGCTGGCGTCGATCTGGGCCGTGGCCGAGCCCTCCAGGTTGGGCTGCAGCGCCGCTGCCGCCCCGGCCAGTGAGGAGGGGAGGTTGACCACGGTCTGATAGCCGGTGAGGCTGAAGGACTGCCCCGTGGTGGGATCCGCCGGCGACAGCGTGGCCGAGGTCACGGCGTCGTTGAGCACGACGTTGCCCACCGGGGTGCCCGGGCAGTACAGCTCGTAGGCGCCGGTGAGTGCGGTCGGTGGCGTCGTGGTGGAGGGCGTGCCCGAAGTGGTACTCGTGGTGCCTGCAGGTGCTGTCGTGGTCGTCGACCCGCCACCGGCCACGGCGATGACCGGGGCGATGGGGCTGGCGCTGGGCGTCGAAGTGGTGATACCCGAGGGCGTCACGGTGTCGTTGGGATACGCCGTGCAGGTGAGCGACAGAGGAGCCCCCGACACCGTGAGGGTGAGGCTGGCGGCGGAGTCCTCCTGGATCGTGATCTGGTTGCTCGTGGCCGTGAACCCGCTCACGGTGGCGGCCGTGGACGGCAGCGACAGGGACACGCCGGCGGCCGGCACCGGGCTCGGGATGGGCACGTTGAAGTCGAGCGGGCCCTGGGGCGTGGAGGCGGGGGTGGCGCCGTTGGCGTCGATCTGGGTCGTGGCCGAGCCCACGAGATTGGGCTGCACCGCCGCTGCTGCCCCGGCCAGTGAGGAGGGGAGGTTGACCACGGTCTGGTAGCCGGTGAGGCTGAAGGACTGCCCCGTCGTGGGATTCGGCGGCGACAGCGTGGCCGAGGTCACGGCGTCGTTGAGCACGACGTTGCCCACCGGGGTGCCCGGGCAGTATAGCTCGTAGGGGGTGGAGGCCGCGAAGGCGGGCACCCCGGAACCCTGAACCAACGAAGCGATCACCATCGCAATGCCGAGTGACAAGGTGGCGAAGCCCATAAGTGCGATTCGTATCGCCTTGGTATGCAAGCGTCGCACTGGGGGCTCACTTCCGTCTCGACACTCGGTGTCAGGTCGACGCCTCACGCCCGCCGGGCTGATCCACCGGGCAGCACAGTGCCCAACCCAAGAATGCTTCAGGCCACTGGTCACCAACCTCATCAATAGTGACGAAATCAGCCTCGGTCCCGGGCTCTGGTGGCCATGCTCTCGAGCTCTGCTCCATCGGGCCCGGTGTCGGTCGACGGGTCGGTGTCCGGGTGAGCGGACCATCCCGTCAGGACCTCACGCAGGGCCGGCGATCATCTGTCAGTCGATGACACCAACGTCGACCAGGTGCTCGATCTCGGGCGACGTCAGTCCCCAATGCAGGAGCTCCTGGGTGGCATGCACACCCGGGCCCGGCGGCGGGGACGGGGTGGGGGGAGGAGTGCGGCTGAACCGTGGCGCTGGCGCCGGCTCCCGGTTTCCCCCAACCTCTACGAACGTGGCCCTTTCGCGGTTATGGGGATGGTTGGGAGCTTCGCCCAGCGACAACACCGGAGTCACGCACGCATCGGTACCGTGGAACGTGTCCAGCCACTCGGCTCGCGTCTTGCTCCTAAAGATCTCCCCCACTCGGCGCTTGAGATCCTCCCACTGGACTCGGTCGTCTTGGGGAGGGACGTGCTCGTCGGAGAAGCCCAGCCCGTTCATGAACGCCCGGTAGAAGCGAGGCTCCATGGCTCCGACTGATACGAACTCACCGTCAGAAGTCTCGTACACGTTGTAGTAATGGGCGCCGGTGTCCATCGAATTGGTCCCACGCTCGTCGTGCCAGAGAGAAAGGGCTCTGATCTCGTGGATCATGGTCGTAAGGAGAGCCGTTCCATCTACCATGGCGGCGTCGACCACCTGGCCGAGGCCTGAACGAGACCGCTCGTACACTGCGGCGAGTATTCCCATCGCAAGCAGCATTCCCCCGCCTCCGAAGTCAGCCAACAGGTTCAGCGGGGGAACCGGGGCTTCACCTCGACGACCGATGAGAGCGAGCGCGCCGGCCATGGAGATGTAGTTGATGTCGTGGCCGGCCTCAGCCGCGAGAGGTCCCACGCGTCCGTATCCGGTGACCCGTCCGTAGACCAGTCGGGGATTGCGCTGCAGGCAGACCGTCGGACCGAGTCCCAATCGCTCGACGACACCCGGCCGGAATCCCTCCAACAGAACGTCGGCATGTACGACCATCCGCAACACCAACTCGATTCCTTGCTGTTGCTTGAGGTCGACGCCTATTGCCTGACGTCCTCTCGTGAGCACGACCCGACGGTCCACAGAACCGGCGGTGGCCGCTGGCATCCCGGTTCGCTCGAGGCGGATGACCTCCGCTCCGAGGTCGGCGAGCACCATTGCGCAGAACGGCCCGGGACCGAGCCCGGCGAGTTCGATGACGCGGAGCCCGGCGAGTGGCCCCGCTGTCCGCCGAGTTCCCGGGGGGATCCCGTCTGCATCGGGGGAGGGACCGACGACATCGATCACGAATCAGTGAGGTAGCGGTCGATCATTCGGTGCATATGGAGGACGTTGCTCTCCTGACGACGATTGAGGCGTAGGCCTTGCCCGCGCGACTTCAGGCCGACCTGTACGTGCTCCATGTTGGCATAGTCCTGGTTGGTGATGAGGCCCCAGTCGCGCTCGGTCCAGTCCGGGTGGAATCGCCTCTGGACTCGCTTGGGGACCGTGCCTTCGCGAGGCCACTCGAGGAACCATGTGTCCTTGATCGAACTGTCCGGATCGCTCCCGTTGGGACGGACCCGGAAGATGATGGCGCTACCCGGATAGATCGGCCCGACCATGTTGGGAAAGAAGAACACGTCATCCGCGCTGGTCAGCTGGTCGTCTGCGAACTCCTCGACAGCTACACCTCGCGCCGCCAACAACTCGCGCCGTCCCCGTTGGTAGCGGCTCAAAAGGGTCTCCCCGTCTGAAGGAGACGACCGGACTTTGTCGATGAGGGCGCGCTCATCTTCGTAGAACAGGCCGCCCAGGCCCTCGACGAACGACGCCAGGATCTCGCCTTCATCGTATTGGCCCTCGACGAGCCCGAGGCGCGGGCTCGGTCGCAGGGTCCGGCGCGCATTGGGCAGGCGACCGTAATGTGAGTGGATACCCAATGGCTCGTAGGCGAGACTGACGTCGTCGGTCCAGGGCAGGATCTGCGGATGTGTGCCCTGGACGTGATAGCCCTCGTTGAAGGCGTCGACCACCACCTTCCAATTGGCAGGAAGCGCGGTCCCCCGGTAAGAGCGAATTCGCATCCGGTCGAGGTGATAGGGGGCCAAGAGCGCGGGCAGCGGGTCAAGGTATTCGAGCAAGGGCGGTGCGGTGGGATCCAGGCACACCCACACAAAACCGCCCCATCGATCGACCTGGACCTGACCGAGTCGAATGTCCTGCGGCATCGGAGCGAACTCATCGGCGTCGACGACCTCGATCAGCTTGCCGGCGAGGTCGTAGCGCCAGGCGTGATAGCGGCACCGGATGCATTCGTCGTCGAGGTGTCCGGTTCCCTCGGCCAGGCGCGTGCCACGGTGCAGGCAGGTGTTGTGATATGCGCCGACCACATCGGGAGCGGACCGCACAACGAGGATCGACTGGTCGCCGATCTGATATTCGCAGAAATCGCCCACTTCGGCGATCTCCTCGTCGCGGCAGGCGACTTGCCACACACGTGCCCAAAGACGCTCGAACTCAATCGCCCCGAATTGCGGGCTCGTGTAGCGAGCGCGCGGGACGACGTCATCGTCGCCGACCAGGAGGCTCCCGAGATCGAGGTCTCTCATCAGACAGTCAGGAAAACAGAATCGGTGATCAGGTCCACTTTCCCCCTCAATCAAGCGACGAGATTGGTACCCGTGGCGAGCAAAACAATCCTCACAACATGTTATGCGTCCTCCGGGTGGCGGTTGGGGGTGGTGGTTGCCCCGGACCGGGGGCACGGCATCGCCGCTGGCCCGACCGAAGCTCGGAGCCGGCCGGAGGCATCAGCATGGTGGGACCCGTGCGATCGAAGGGCCGAGGGAACGAACATCCCGGGCCTGCTCCTGTCGCGGTCGTTGGCCCCTGCGGCGCCCGCATCCGAAGCCGTATACTCGTCGAGGCTCGGCGAAGGCCATGCCGAAGGGGACGAACATGACAGAGCCCGTGATCGTCGAGGCGGTGCGGACCGCAATCGGGAAGCGCAATGGCGCCCTGTCCGGGCTCCACGCGGCCGAACTGCTCGGTGCGACCCAGGTCGAGCTGATCAAACGGACAGGCTTCGATCCAGCAGAGGTGGACGAGATCTTCGGAGGGTGTGTCACCCAGGCGGGTGAGCAGTCGTTCAACATCGCTCGCACCGCATGGCTCGGACAGGGACTTCCCTACGAGGTGGCTGCGACCACCATCGACTGCCAGTGCGGTTCGTCTCAGCAGGCCAATCATCTCGTCGCCGGGCTTGTTGCGAGCGGTGCCGTGGACGTCGGCATCGCATGTGGTGTCGAGGCAATGAGCAGGGTGGGTCTGGGAATGAACGTCGTCAACGGTCCGGGTCGGCCGTTCCCGGCTGCGTTCCCCTTGGAGGTACCTGACCAGTTCCATGCAGCCGAGCGCATCGCCCAGAAGTACTCCGTCAGCCGTGCTGACGCCGACGCGCTTGGTCTTGCATCGCAGGCGAGAGCCGCGCAAGCCTGGACGGAGGGGCGTTTCGACCGTGAGGTCGTCGCCGTCGAGGCGCCTATCGTCGGTTCCGACGGCGCGACAGGCGAAAGGCGGGTGGTCGACAGGGATCAGGGACTGCGTGACACGACGGAGGCGGGACTTTCCGCCCTCAAACCCGTGTTGCCCGAAGGCATCCATACCGCCGGCAGCTCCTCGCAGATCTCCGATGGCGCCGCTGCTGTTCTGTGGATGTCGACCGAGAGGGCGAAGGCTGCGGGTCTGCGGCCCCGAGCCAGAGCCGTCGCACAAGTCCTGGTGGGGTCGGATCCCTATTACCAACTTGATGGGCCCATCGCCGCCACGACGAAGGTTCTTGCCAAAGCAGGCATGACCGTCGGCGACATCGACATCTTCGAGGTGAACGAGGCCTTTGCCTCGGTCGTGTGCTCATGGCAGAAGGTCCATAGCGTCGATTGGGACAAGGTGAATGTCAACGGGGGCGCCATCGCTCTCGGCCATCCGGTCGGCGCGACCGGTAGCAGGCTCATTACCACTGCTCTGCACGAGCTCGAGCGGCGCGATGGAAACCTGGTCCTCATCTCGATGTGCTGTGGTGGTGGGCTCGCCACTGGGACGATCTTGGAGCGGATCTGACCAGGCCGACACCAACACCGGGGTCGGCACACGATGCGATCGCGCCCGGACACAAGGGAAGCACCTCGCGCCTCAACCTGGCGCTCGGCAGAGTCGACTGACATGCCCCAACGCGTGGCGCTCGCCCCACCCCTCGCCGAGGTGCCCCTCCCCGCCAGGAACGTCGCCGCCCTGCTGAGGCGAAACGGAACCGAGGCGAACCTCGCCAGCCGGCCTGCGCTTCGCTTCGGCGACCAGGTGTGGACCCATCGAGAGCTCCTAGTTGAAGCCGAGCGGTTCGCCGCGCTCTTCCGGGCCCGGCTCGACCCTGGCCGGCCTCCTCATGTCGCCGTGCTCCTCGACAACACCCCGGACTATGTCTTCGCGCTTTGCGGGGCCGGACTTGTCGGAGCTGCACTGGTGGGGCTGAATCACACACGGCGGGGGGAACACCTGACGCGCGACATGTCGCACACCGACGTACAGCTCGTCATTACTGAGCGTCGCCAACAGCAACTGCTCCAGCCCGTCGCTGACGGGTTTGAGCTGCCGGGTGGGCTCCTTGTCTCGCAGCGTTTCTCCGACCCCGAGGATCCACCCATTTCGGCAGGTGAGCCATTGGAAGAGGCGCTCGATACGGCCGGTGACGACGTCTTAGGCGAGGGTCTTCGACACCCGCGGACCACTGAATACGAGCCCGAGGTCCTATGGGCTCTGCTCTTCACGTCCGGCACCTCCGCCGCGCCCAAGGCGGTGCGTTGTTCACAGCGCAGGCTGCTCACCACGGGGGTGCGGATGGCCACGATGCTCGGAGTCGGTCCTGACGACGTCGGGTACGCAGCCATGCCACTCTTCCACGCCAATTCCTTGATGTCGGGCCTTGCGCCCGCGTTGGTGACGGGCGCATCCCTCTCTCTGGCTCGCCGCTTCAGTGCTTCCGGTTTCCTCCCAGATGTGCGGCACTACGGGGCCACCTGGTTCAACTACACCGGCAAACTGCTGGCCTACCTTCTTGCCACGCCGGAGCGAGAGGACGACGCCGAAAACACGTTGAGGATTGCCTTCGGTAACGAGGGTTCACCTCACGTCGTCGAGGCAGCGGCAAAGCGCTTTGGTATCGAAATCGTCGACGTCTTCGGCTCCACCGAGGGTGCCATCGCGTTGGACCGCACCGGCGGTCCACCCCGGGGCTCTGTCGGACGCCTCCGGAAGGGGATCGCCGTTGTCGACTCCGACGGTGGCGAGGTCCCGAAGGCTCGATTCGATGATGATGGCCGTCTCGTCAATGCCGAGGAGTGCGTGGGGGAGATCGTCAACACACTTGGCGTGGGGCCATTCGAGGGCTACTACCGCAACGCGGAGGCCATGCGACACACCACGCGCAAGGGCTGGTACTGGAGTGGCGACCTCGGGTATGTCGACGAAGATGGCTGGGTGTACTTTGCCGGGCGCACGTCCGACTGGCTCCGAGTGGACGGGGAGAATTTCCCTGCCATTCCGATCGAGGCCATCATCACCCGCCATCCCGACGTCATGATGGCGTCGGTCTACGGCGTTCCCGACGTCGATTCAGGCGATCAGGTCATGGTGGCCCTCGTGCTGCGCGACGGGCTCAGTTTCGATGGCAAGGCCTTCGCTGCCTGGCTGGATCGACAGCCCGATCTCAGCCCCAAGTGGCGGCCGCGCTTCGTCCGATTGTGCGAGGTGCTTCCCACCACTCCGACCAACAAGATCCTCACCCGGGCACTCGTCCACGAGAAGTTCCGATTCGATCGTGTTGGTGGGGATCCGCTCTACATGCGTCCACGCCAGGAGGCCTTCTTTCGCCGCTTCACCGCAGAGGAGGAAAAGACTCTGCGCCGCGGCTTCGAGGCCAATGGGCGCAGCCAGGCCTGGGAGCTCTGAGGAGTCGTACCGGCTCGCTCCCAGTCGGGCGTCCTCTCATCCCGGAATCTGCATGTGTCGATTCGGTTCTCCTCGGCCGATGTGAGGCCACTCTGGCGCGGAAGGACCGAGCTCATCACGCCGGGTGGGAGTCCTTCTGGAGTACCTTCGCTTTGGCGGCCTCGAACTCCTCGGGGGACAGCACTCCCCGGTCGCGGAGCTCCGCCAGTCTGCTCAACTCCTCGGAAACCGATGCCGTGCCACCAAACCCGCGGAGATGGTGCTGCACCTCGTTCTGCGCCTGGACTGCCCGCAACGTTCGCTCGTGCATCTCGCCACCCCGCGCGATCAGGTAGATGAGCACACCTATGAGGGGGACGATGAAGATGCCGAGCACCCACAGCGCCTTGGCGAAGCCCGACAGGTCGTGACTCCGGAAGATGTCGACAAAGATCGATATCACCAGCCAGATCCAAAGGACGAAGATCACGACCTCCAAGATCGTCCAGAAAGCGTCGAGCAGTGGGTACGAAGAGAGGATCATTGTCTCCTCCGATCTAAGGGCGAATCGAGTGCCTGATGCATGATTGGTGACAAAGATTACGTGCCCGGGCGCTCGTGCGCATCGGACAGCACCGACGCATCGGTCCGAGCGTCGCGGATCGGCCTCTTCAGCGACTGGTGTGGTCGATGCTCCCGATCTCGTGCAGCCACTCGGCAGTGCGTCGAAGCCCGTCGTCAAGGCTGATGGGTTCGTACCCGAGCCGCTTGTGCGTCTTCGACTCGGCCAAGGGACGGCGCGGCGTCGTGACCGAGGCCAACTTGAAGGCGATTGCCATCAGCGTCGGTCCGAAGACGGCAAGCAGCTCCGGGTCATCCGACGGTGCGACGTCCACAACTCGGTGGTCGATGCCGGCCAGGGCACAGATCCGGTTGCAGGCCTCGGCCGTGCTCACCACGTCCTCGGGCCGGCCATCGAGCATGTAGCGCTCACCTGACACGCCACGGTCCAGGGCCAGGATGCATCCGCGTGCGATGTCATCGGCAAATACCCAGCTCACAGGAAAGGTCAGGTACTGCGTGATGCGCCGACGAAGGGCGGAAAGGAGGACCCGATTGAAGCTTGTCCGACCTAGGGCGTTGCTGGCCACCGGGGATGGCCCGAATATGGCACCCGGATGCGTCGTGACGACGTCCTGCCCGGCGCCAGCGCGGGCCATGGCGTCTTGGAATGCCGCCATCTTGGTGATCGTGTAAGGGTCCGAACTCGGATCCTTCATCACCGGGGCGTCCTCGCGCTCGAGACCCCCTGCGGTGTCGAAGAACGTGCCGGTGCTGACTGCCACGACCCGGCGCATGCCCAGTGCCTCGGCGGCGTCGAGGACGTGCTTCGTGCCCTGGACGTTCACTGCCTCGAAGTCCGGCAGGTTCTGACTGGCACCACCTAGGAGCGCGGCACAGTGGATCGCCGCATCGGAACCGGAGGCGGCGCGGCGGACATCGTCGGCGTCGGTAATGTCCCCCTTGGAGATCTCGACGCCCATGGAGACGAGCGGGTCCGTGTCTGCTGAGGCGCGGGCCAATGCCCGCACGCTGTCACCGCGCTCGGTGAGGAGCTTGCAGATGTTGGCACCGGCCAGCCCGGTGGCGCCGGTGACAAAGATCGTCTCGCTCATGCCGGCGCTTGCTCGGAGACATCCGAATAGGCATTGTCGACCTGGTCTGGACCGTATGCGATGACGGGGGGACTCGTTCCGAACACGTCGAGAGTATGGATGAAACGATGGAGTCCCATGGTGCTGGCACAGGTGAATCCGAGCTCCACGATCTGGGCAGCGGTGAAGACCTTCCCCAGTCTCCGGTACATTTCGTCGTCGATGGCATGATGATCCGCCGACAGCAGGTCGAGGAATTCGACGGCCAACCGCTCCTGCTCGGTCAGCTCCGAATGCCCTGGAGCCACCAGGCAGGCGACGTCCTCGTCGGTGATCGAGTCGTGCTTCCGGGATTGCATGCAGGGCTGGCACTCACCCAGCTGGGCGCTGCGGATCCGGATGAGCTCGACGATCCGTCCCCCGAGGAGACTCTGCTTCCCCATGACGCCACGCGCCGCATGGGTCATCAGGATCTGCGCCGTCTTGTACGCGAAGATCTGGAGCGGGACGGGTGTCGCATAGGTGCCGTCGGCCACCCCTTCCTCGATGATCCGGCGTGGTTCGTCAGCGAGCTGGTCCAGCGGGATCGGTTCTATCCTGGGCACGGCTTACCTACTCTCGGCCACGAAGCGGATCTGTTGGTGTCCTGATCGAACTTATAAGGCAGGTGATGTCGTGTCCATGGAGCCTTCATCTGTGCTGCTCACCGACAGGGTGGCTGTCGTGACAGGCGGCGGAGCCGGGATCGGCCGGGGAATCGCCCGCGCCTTCGCCGCTTTCGGCGCCTCGGTGGCCATCTGGGAGCGCGATGGGGAGTCTGCGATGTCGGCGGCGAAGGAGATCGGGGGGCTCGGCCTCGTCACCGACGTTCGCGACTCGGGCGAGGTCGATAACGCACTCGCCCGGACGACGGCCGAGCTCGGACCGGTGACGATCCTGGTAAACAACGCCGGAGGAGTCTTCTCGTCGCCGATCCTCGAGACGTCCGAGAACGGCTGGGATGCGCTCTACCGGGCCAACCTCAGGCACGTGATGCTGTGCACGCAGCGGGTGGCACGGACGATGGTCGAGAACCACTCCGGCGGCAGCATCATCAGTGTGACCTCGATCGAGGGTGTGCGGGCGGCCCCCGGATACGCGGCCTACGCGGCCGCCAAGGCCGGGGTCATCAACTTCACGAAGACCGCGGCGCTCGAGCTCGCGCCCCACGGGATCAGGGTGAACGCCTTGGCTCCCGACATCACGCTGACCGAGGGCATGGCTTCGGTGGCGCCCCC
Source organism: uncultured Acidimicrobiales bacterium (assembly GCA_963810195.1). Classification (GTDB taxonomy): domain Bacteria; phylum Actinomycetota; class Acidimicrobiia; order Acidimicrobiales; family UBA8190; genus Chersky-840. The sequence continues at coordinate 623,613 of CAWEMO010000005.1, forward strand.
CGGCGCCGAGGTGCACTTCGGTTTCACGGTCCCGATGGGCCGAGCAGGCCATGTCGACGAGATGGGGGGCGCGGCCGTGTTCCTGGCCGGCGCGCTGTCGAGCTACGTGACGGGACAGACCATCCATGTCGACGGCGGGACCCAGGCCTCGAGTGGCTGGTACCACCATCCCGAGAACGGCTCCTACGTCCTCGGGCCGACCTGACGCCCGGGCGAGCTCACCGGGCATCCTGTCCGGCGGAGCCCACATGAGCGGACATGCCGCCGTCGATGGCAATCATCTGTCCTGTGATGTAGCGCGACTCGTCAGACGCCAGGAAGACGACGAGATTGGCGACGTCTTCGGGCTCACCGACATACGGGGTGAGCGTCGCCCGTCCAAGCCCGGCCAGCATCCGGTCAGTCAAGTGGGCGCGGACCGCGTCGGTGATGATGAGGCCGGGAACAATGGTGTTGACGCGTATTCCCTGTTTTCCGTAGGAAGCCGCTACGTACATCGTGAGCGTGTTCACTCCTGCTTTGGACACGCCGTAGGCGGTGCGAGTTCGGTCACCTTTGAGCGACGCTCCTGAGGACATGTTGATGATCGAGCCGCCGCCGCTGCGCACCATCTGGGGGACGACGTGTTTGCACATGAGCATCTGGCTACGCAGATTGACCGCCATGGTGCGCTCCCACACCTCGAGCGCCAGATCGGTCACCTGGGTATCTCGCGACAAGAAGTCGGACTCCGTCATCGCCGCGTTGTTATGCAGCACGTCGACGCTCCCAAAGCGGGAGACCGTCGCTTCTAATGCCGTCACCACCCCGGCTTCTTCCGAGAGATCCGCCCGAACGCTCAGAGCGGCGCCACCCGATGCCGTGATGGCCTGAGAGATCTGTTCCGCCCGAGCGCCGTCGATGTCGATGATGGCTACCGACGCGCCTTCCCTCGCCAATGCCCATGCCGTGGCTGCGCCGATCCCTCTGGCACCACCGGTCACGATGGCCACTTTGCCGTTCAGACGCCCCACAGTCACGACACCTTAACGAGAGAGCAGCGCGCGGATCATGGCGATCGCTTCGTGTCCTCCGCTCTCCTTCGTCCTTGCGTGGACCTCAGCTGCCACAGACGGGAACGATCTGGTACCCGGCGGCTCGTATCCCGCTGATGATGGTCGGAAGCGCGCTGACGGTCTGAGAACGGTCGCCACCTCCGTCGTGCATGATCACGATGGCGCCGGGATGGAGGGCGGAGAGCACTCGCTGGGCGATCACCGATGCGCCGGGCTTCAGGTAGTCGGAGGGGTCGACGTCCCAGTAGAGCTCGGCAAGGCCGCGCTGGCCCAGTCGCGCCACCACGGCCGAGTCGGTGTAGCCGTACGGCGGCCGCAGGCACTGGACCGGATGACCCGTGATGCTCTGGAGCAGAGCATCCGTCTGGTCCACCTCGCCGGCCCAGCCAGAGGCCGGGAGCGTGGTCAGATCGACGTGAGTCCAGGTGTGGTTCACAAGGGACATACCGTCCGCTGCCTCTTGACGGAGCAGGCCGGGGTAGGCGGCGCCGTTCTCACCGATGATCTGGAAGCTGGCGGGGGCGCGGTCGGCCACGAGGATCTGCAACACCTGTGGCGTGTAGATTGGAGAGGGCCCATCGTCGAAGGTGAGCGCGACCACCTTCTGCCCACGTTTGTATGGGGAGTTGGGCGCCGTGTCGAGGTTGTAGATCACCGTTCCCGGGACGGCCCATTGACTCGCGCCAGGGGTTGTGGGAAGCAGCCAGTATCCACCGCCGTCCGGGGTCCCGACGATCTCAGTGACGGGGTTGGGGAGTGGTTGTCCCTCCATCGACCCGTAGGGCCCGGCGTTCCCGAAGGAGAACACGGCACCGTCGGACGCCGCCAGCCAGTAACCCTGTCCCGACGGGGTCGTGGCCATGCCCACCACCGGCGCGGCGAGGGCCTCACCGCCCTTCGACCCGTAGAAGCGAGCACTGCCGAAGGCGAACACGCCGCCGTCTGAGCCCACCAGCCAGTACCCGAGGGCGAAGGGGGCGGCGGCCATGCCCACGACCGGCGCGGCGAGGGCCTGTCCGCCCATCGAGCCGTAGAAGCGAGAACTGCCGAAGGCGAACACCCCGCCGTCGGAGCCCACCAGCCAGTACCCGCTGCCCAACGGATTGGCCGCCATACCCACGACCGGCGCGGTGAGGGCCAGACCCCCCATGGACCCGGAGAAGCGGGCGTCGCCGAAGGCGAAGACCCCTCCGTCGGATGCCACGAGCCAGTAGCCGTGTCCCGACGGGGTCGGGGCCATGCCCACCACCGGCGCGGCGAGGGCCTGACCGCCCATGGACCCGTAGAAGCCGGCATCGCCGAAGGCGAAGACCCCGCCGTCGGACGCCACGAGCCAGTAGCCGTGTCCCGACGGGCTCGGCGCCATGCCCACCACCGGCGCGGCGAGGGACTGGCCGCCCATGGACCCGTAGAAGCCGGCATCGCCGAAGGCCACGGGTTGGGCGGCGACATCGGGATCATCTGCCGCTGCGGTCGCCGTCGCGTGTGTCATGGCGACGACCGTCGCCAGGGAGATGCAGCCCGCCAGCACTGCCTTCGCGGCGACGGGGCGCCAGGTCGTCACATGCGTCATGGTCCTACTGAAGCCCTCGGCGTCGGGCGGAGCTAGGGCCATTTGCCACAAAGATGCGGCGTATGAAACCGATAGGGGAGCAACGAAAAGGCATGCACGACTGCCCAAGTGCTTATCGGTATGTCTCTATTTCCCGGCGGGTCGAGTATTTCCCCGCGGGTCGAGCCATCGTGTCGTTCAGACCCCCGCCCACGATGGATCGCGGCCCAGGAACGCGACCAGCAACGTGGCGGCGTCGGCGTCCTCCGGCACGGGAACCGAAGCGCCGAACATGCCTGAATCCCGGAGTTGATTCTCGTGCGGTCGCACGACTGCAAGGGCGATCTCACACAGGCCCGGATCGAGGGCGGGGTCGACGCCGATCCCCCGGGCCAGATCCCAGGTGTGCACCAACACCTCAGCACTGAGCACGGGCAGGAGGCGGCCGAGGTCACGGATGGGGATGTCTCTCACCGGCGGGCGGGGATCATCGGCAAGGCCGCTGAGCGCGGCGACTATGGCAGCCTGCGAGACCCGCCATCTTTCCACCGGATCCCCCTTTGGCCGTCGCGGCTTGGCCTCGAGGGGCTGGAGCAAGAGCACGTCATGGAACCCGATCACATGTTCGACGACACCCCGCGCGTCCGACTCGGGACACGGTGATCGCCGTTCCCATCGGCCTTCTGCCTGGGCGACGACGCGGGAGAACCCTTCGCATGCGTGGAGGTGGCACTCAGCCAGTCCGGTCATTCATCCTCCCGACTCTGAGATCGTAGATCGAGCCACGGGATCGTTCACGGCTCGTGGATCGGGCGGATCGCTTGTCATAACCTTGGCCTGACAGCTCGCCACTTTCGTCGACCGGACCCGTGGGCCCTGGGGCCGGGACGGATTTCTCTGAACACGTCGACAGTGGAGGGCGGGGTTTGGATCGGTTCTGCGCGAGACACGGGAGGGAGAAACAGTGCCTCACCGCCTCATCACAAACCAGGTTCGTTCCTTACCATGAAGAGCCGGTGCGTCAGCTTCTTCGTAGACGAACCCTTGATCCCTGAGGTAGTCCGTCGTATCCAGGAAGACGTCCTGCCGCGTTTCTCGCAGTTGCCGCACTTCCTGGGCTTCGTCGCCCTGCAAAGTGAGTTGGGTCCTCGGCCCGAGATCGTCGCCATGTCGTTCTGGGACGAAGGACTCGACGACTCAGAGGCGATCTCCGAGGACTTCCGCAACGAGATCGAGGCTGTGACTGGAACAACACCGGCGCGGAGAGCCTTCGACATCCTCAGGGTGATGGTGCGTGATACCAACGGGCAGGTCTGCCTGGACTCTCCTTGACGGGTCCACCTGCGATGCCGAGCCGGCGCGCCGTCAGTTCCGACGTAGGTGGGACCAGTCACTCTGGGTGGTGAATACCGCAATCGAGGCAAGCAGGGCGATAGCGCCAAAGAACATCCAGGGGAAGGAGCCGCCGACGATCAGGTGCGCGGCGAAGCCGAGACTCCAGAGCCCCAGAAACCCTCCGATGATGCGGGCCAACGTGGCATATATCAGTCGCCGAGCGGCCCGACGACGCTCGAGGGGCCAGGCAGGGTCCAATACCGCGTCCACGGCATGTCGCAGGAGCTCCTCGGAAACGGCCATTAAGCACCTCCCAATTCCCAATATCGACGTTCCGGCCTCACCTCGGCCCAGTTCGCGAGCTCTCGTCTCTCATGCGACGGCGGCAGCATTGGCATGGCGGAGCCGTTGTGCCATCGCCCTGAGGATCCGGTGTGCCACCTCAGGAGACGACTTGACGAGCGTCTCGAACTCGAGCCGGCTGAGCACGAGGACCTCCATGTCGGTCTTGGCGACGACGGTGGCAGTACGAGGCCCACCGTCGAGTGTGGCGACCTCGCCGAAGAAATCACCAGGACCGAAACGGGCGACCTCGATGCCGTGGACTTGGCAGATCGCGGTGCCCGCCAGCACGATGAGCACCTCGGCTCCACTGGCTCCGGTCTTGGTGAGGGCCTTTCCGGCGGCCATGTGGACCCGGGTGCCAAGACTCGACAAACGCTTCATGGTTCTCTTCGTGCAGCCTGCGAAGATGGGCAGGCTCTTGGTTTCGCCACCAGGGGCTCGGTGCCACTGTACCAATCGACCCTCCAGATCGCCGACAATCGGTGTGCTGTCACCTAGAGGGTACGACGGTCGCATTACAGGCTGATGAACAGGATGCGAACGCACGCAAAACCTTCGATGAACGGGTGCCACCGGCACGACGACCAGGGGTTACAGGTAGCCTCCGCCGCATGCCGACCTCCCGCATCGAGACTTTCAGCGACGGTGTGTTCGCGATAACCGCGACCCTGCTGATCTTGAATGTCCACGCCGACAGCTCCCATCTGGGCCACGCTCTGGCGCGGGCTTGGCCCAGCTTCGCCGCCCACGCGGTCAGCTTCGTCACCATAGGAATCATGTGGGTCAACCACCACGGGTCTTCTCCCAGATCGCCGACCATCAGCGTCGTCCTGTTCGCGGCGATCGCCGCCTTCTACAGGGTGGAGAGCGCTCTGTTCGGTCGGCGCGAGCCCGTCACGTCAACCTAGGCCCAAGGTGCCCGAATGCGAGTCTCGAAATCCTTGTCATATCAAGGCGACGGGGGAGGCTTCTCATGAAGCTCAAGCTCGACCTGCACGACGTCTACAACCGCGGTGAGGACATCGAGCGAGCCCTCCGCGCCGTCATCGACGAGGCGGTGCGAAAGAAGGCTTCCCTGGTCGAGATCATCCCCGGCAAGGGCAGCGGGCAACTGAAGAAGCGGGTGCTGCGTTTTCTCGACCAGAAGGAGGTCAAGGAGCTCTACGATCGCGTCGAAAAGGACTCTCACAACTTCGGGAGAGTGTTTGTTCACTTCCGGTGGAAATGACGTTGGCGCAGTCCCCAGCACCTGTCCAATACAGTCGATTGATGTTTCACGATCCCGGGCGTGTGGGTAGATCTGCTTTCGCGCAACGAGTTCCCTTTGTCAGAACGGGAGTGACGTCAAATGGAGAAGTCAGGGCCAAGCGAAGGTGCCGAGGGGATCATCGAGGGCCTCAAAGGAAAGGCCAAGGAGGCTGCCGGGGCTCTCAAGGACGACGAGGAACTGAGACGCGAGGGCAAGGCCCAACAGGACAAGGCGACGGCGCAACGCGACGCTGCCGTCAAAGAAGCAGAAGCCGAAAAGGCGCGAGCGACCGCAAAGGCTCACGAGACCGAACAAGCGGTCCATCAGAATCGTTGAGGGACGTCTAGTTGGCTGGCAGAATGTAGCCCTTGCGACCAATCGGAAGTGGTCGTCAGTCGGGATTACCGCCATGAGCCAACGCTTCACGTACGCCGTAGACATGAGATTCGCGCCTATGTGGGCCCCATTTGGCTTGCGGCCTGGGAAGGACGGCGTCACCATCACTGATGCCGGCGTCCTCAGCGCGACCTTCGGCTTTGTGCGTCTTGAGACCCCGCTCAGCAACATTGAAGGCGCCCACATCACTCGCGGCTATCGGTGGTGGACCGCGGTGGGGGCCAGGCGCTCGTTTGTGGATGACGGTGTGACTCTTGGCACGAACTCGAAGGCGGGAGTCTGTATCCACTTCCGGGAGCGGGTTCGCTCTCCCCTCAGTCGTAAGGGTCATACGGCGCTGACGGTCACTGTGTCAGACCTCGACGGACTCGTCCGGGGTTTGGGCTACTGAACAACTCACGATCACCTGGTTCACATCGTTTTTTCCATCTGTACTTGGTTCACATCGTGTACTTGGTTCACATCGTGAAAGGGTCTACCTGGCGAGATGCGAGGATGTACCAGGACGTGGCCCCGGTATGAAGGGACGAATAGTAGTAATCGCCATCACAGTCGCTCAGTCTGTCCTTTGACGCAGCGATGATGCCGAGACCATTGTTGTTCGGGCCGTTTGTCTGGGCGACTTGGATGTCGGAGAGATACTGGTTTGCGAGAGCGATGTCGTCATTGCCCTGACGGAGTTCGAGGGCGTCAGCGAGGTGAGCCGTCCCCTCGAACCACACCCCGCTCTTGTCTCCGAGGCAGAAGCTCACTCCGCTGAATCCTCCAGCTGTTACCGAGAGATGCTGCACACTCCAGTCAATGGAGGATGCGTAGGCGGGGTCCTGCAGAGCCAGATAGGACCAGCTGTTCACGTCTTCGGGCTGTTCGCTCGTGTTTGGAGTCACACCGTTTGTCGTGGTCCCCACGTAGAACGATCCCGTGCCCCTATCCCACATGGCCTCCACAAACGTCCTGGCTCGTTCCGCATCACCTGTCCATTCAGGGTTACCGGTCTCGGCGCGAAGCATCGTGAAGAGCGCATAGAGGTCGATGTTCTGCTCGGTGGACTTCCACCGGATCCGGGCACCAGCGGCACTCTTTCCGCCCGTGAATCCGCCACCGCCTCGTTGGTCAGAGCAGTTTCGGACCGCCCAGATGCCGATGGATTCGGCACCCGACAGGTATGCGCTGTCGCCCGTGGCGGCGTACAAGCGGGCAAGGGCCATTCCCACCCAGGCCATGTTGCCGATATCGCTCGTCTTATCCCTGATCTTGATGGTGACGCGCTGACGACCGCGCCTCGTGGTGGTGGAAAGAGGAGCAGGTGCATACGCTGCCCTGACGCGGCCATCGTGTGCCGGGTCGTGCGCTTGGACGATGAGCAGGGAGTTTCCGATGACTTTGGCCCGCGTGAGACCGTCCGGGGTCCCCTCGACGAGGTAGGCATCAATCATCAGGGCATCGTCGTAGGTCTCCGAGTCGGTGAAACCCTGTCGGCCGAGGGTTCCTCCGATGAAGCTCTGCACCAGCCGGGGTGTTGACCCGGTGGCGTACAGGTCCATTGCCTGGTTGAGGAAGCCGTAGGCGTTCTGGACACTGGGCGTCGCAGCGCTAGCGGGGCGTGGGAGAACCGGGCCCGCCACGAACGCGCCGGTCAGGATGACCACGACGAAGACGACCCGTGACCGGAGTTTGGCTCCGCTCAGATCGATTCGCCGAGGTCTCACGGATATCAAAGGCTAATAGCCTTCGGGAGCCTCGCTCGGGTGAGGCTGAGTGCCGTGCGACACGGCAACCCGGGAACACCCCACCCCGGAAACACCGGCCCGGGAACTACCAGGGAACGTGTGTTCAGTGGCGCCCGGAGTGGGGCCGCTCAGAGTCCGATCCTCCGCTTCGGGGGATCAAGCACGGGTCTTCGACGGCGAGGGTCGAGCACGTCGATGGAGCGGTCTCCGGATCAGGCTGCCCGTCGTACCCGCTCGTAGATCTGGCGTACTCGAGGTCGGGCTGTGGTCAACTTCTTCCTGAGAGCGATTTCGCCCTCGGTTTCGAAGGCGCGACGCAGGTCGAACAGCGCCGGCCCGTCCCCATGAGGTGCGGCCTCCAAGACAGCGGCACTCACTTCGTAGGCGTTCTCGGCATCGACGCAGGCACCTATCAAGAAATCCGCGTCGCTGGTGTCGTCGGTCAGGGCCAAGGCCACCATGGCGTTCATGAGCACATCCAATGCAATGGCGGCAGCTCCTGATCCTCCGATGGCCAAACTCGATCCGATGGCATCCGGTTCGTCCGCGTCTGCTTTGGGCGGGAACTCGACTCCTATCGTCTTGACCGCTTGGGCCACCGAGGTGATGGTGTCATGCGCCAGCCGAAGCGTGTGATCTGCGGAGACTCGATCACCGTTGTCGAGTGCAGATCCGAGGTCCTCGATCCTCGAGTGAGCGCGATCCAATTCCCAGACCAGGCGGCTCGTCTCGTCGCGCCAGTTGTAGGGTCGCAGTTCAGTTGCCATGTACTCGGCCTCCTTCTCAGTGATCGAGTTGACACTTTTAGTCGTCGAGGAGCGCGGAGGAGGGGTAGAGAGACTCCCTTCTCTACGACGTTACCGACTCATCACTGGCAGCGACACCGTGAAATCACCTGGTGCCCGGGGAATGTGCCCGAAGGCCACCCGTATCTCTTACGATTTGTTTGATTGTTTGTCGCCAACGGCACGTCATGACGATCGGTGCCATCCTGGGGGTTCGCTGCATGTTTGGCCCTTCCGATATGGACCTCGTGCGGCCCAGATCGGGTTGGGGAATCCCGGGACCAACGGCTACCTTGAGATGTCGATCGGTGACTCGGGCGCTCGGCTGTGAAGGTAACCCTGTGAGCCATGCAGAGATCGACCACGGTGATCGACCACGGTGATCGACCACGGTGATCGACCACGGTGATAACTGACGATGACCTACACCACGCAACACCTCTCGGACCGTTACCGTCTCGCTGGCCTGCTCGGACGAGGCGGCATGTCCGACGTCTACGAGGCCGTCGACGAGTGGAGCGGTGAGACGGTCGCCATCAAGATCGTCCGATCAAGTGACCCCGCCCTTGCCCGCCGGATGGCACAGGAAGCGAAGGCCCTCGCACGCGTGAACCATCCGGGCCTCGTGTGCCTCTTCGATACGGGGCTCGAATCCGACCAGGCCTATCTGGTCATGGAGCTCGTCAAAGGTCCAACTCTCGCAGAACGCCTACGGAGCGGACCACTCGGCGCCGTCCGCAGTGCTGTCCTCGGTTCGCGTCTTGCCGACGCCCTGGCCTATGTACACGACCACGGGATCGTCCACCGGGACGTCAAACCGTCGAACATCTTGTTGACCGACGAGGGCGACGGCAAGCTCGGCGACTTCGGCATAGCCCGGCTTCTCGATTCCTCCGCGCTCACCATCACGGGAACCACGCTGGGCACCGCCGCGTACATGGCCCCGGAGCAGCTCGAGGATCACCAGGTGGGGCCCAGCGCGGATATCTGGTCGCTCGGGATCGTGCTCCTCGAGTGCCTCACGGGGCGTCGTGTCTACGAAGGCACCGCCAGCGAGGTGGTCGCCCGGAGGTTGGCCGGGCCCGTGCCCTTCCCGGACCGGCTGCCGGTACCGTGGACGACGATCTTGAGCGGGATGCTCGACCACCGGCCCGACCAGCGCCTGGATGGGGCCGAGGTCGCTGCCCTCCTGGCCACATCGGCGTTCGCCACACCGTGGGATCCCTCGAGCCCCTCTCGGTCCGAACTCGTGGCGCCGGGGGTTCCCCACGACCTCATGGCTCTTGCCCCCGGAGCGGGCACCACGTCGAAGATGGCCGCCGACGAACCCCGCGTCGTGTCGAACCCGCCGTCGGTGAAGGCGAACTCGACACGGTTCCGGCGGGGGTGGCTTGCCACTGCGGCTGTCATCGGCATCGGTGCCCTAGTGCTCGGCCTGGTCCTCGGACTTCGGTCGGTCCCCACGACCCACGGTCGCAGCGCGATTGGTTCCACCGGGGTGACGCGCCCTCGTACCAAGCATCACCCCGGCACGGCAGCGGGATCGTCATCGAACACGTCGACGTCGACGTCGATCCCGACCACCACGACGCCGAACGCACCCACGGCGCTTGCCGTCCTCGTCCGCGATCTTGCCGCGGCAACCGAAGGGGGGACTGTGGGTTCGGGAACAGCCAAGTCGGTCTCGGATCCCGCCCAGCAGGCGGTTTCCGACGAAGCTGCAGGGAAACCGAACCAAGCAGCATCCGACCTCCAGCAAGCGGCGCAAGCGATCGCCGGCGCAGTCCGAAACGGCTCGATCTCCCCGTCCGAGGGGACCACCCTCCAGGCTGATCTCTCGTCCCTCGCCTCGGACCTCGGCCTGAGCGCGGCGGGCTCGGCGCCGACCACCTCCCCGGGCTCAGGCAACACCGGAAGCGGCAACACGGGCCCGGGGAACTCCGGCTCAGGCAACACGGGCAGCGGCAACACAGGCAGCGGCAACACAGGCTCGGGGAACACAGGGAGCGGCGGGCCGGGCCGCCATCACTGATGCAGGCGCCCGCCCTTGCACACCGGCTCGCCCGTGCTCGCCCGCAACGTTCGGTGGTGGGCGATTCGCTCCCCGTGTAGGGCGACACCTTCAAAGGTGCGGGGAGGGGAAATTTGGCGGAGAAATACCGACGGCACCTCAAGGTCTCATGCCCAGGTCAGGGCCAAATCGTCCCCAACTTCCCTGGTCAACGGGCATTGACCGCATTCACCAAGGCTTGGCTACCATCCGCGCCGTGAAGACATGGCGTTACGGGCTCACGCTGCTTCCGCGTGAGGCAACCTCAGATGACCAGGGTAGTGAGGTGATCGAGGCGGTTGTCCGCTCTCGAGAGAATCTCGGTTGGGAACTCGTTCGGGTGACCGAGCGCGACGATTCCGAGCTCTTGGTGTTTCGTCGGCCGGCATAGGAGCCAGAACAGGACCCGGTACAGGCGAGAGCCCGGGGGGCGCTCCGGGCGGTCGAAGGGGACGGCACCGACTGATTCGGTGTGGAGGGCATAGCCTGTCTACGAGGGCGGAAAGAATGCCAACACGAGCGCGGTGAGGGCGATCGCCAACGTTCCCCCAGTGATGGCACAGGCACGCCATTGACTCAGTCGCCCCCTCTCGCGGGCCGCCCTCCGGGACACCACACTCCCCGCTGCCAAGGCGACAGCCCAAACCAACGCACCGGCGGATATGCACGCCAGTGCAACGATCTGGTCCGTTCCCTGCAACGGCCAGATGCGTCGCAGGATCACCGCGATACAGGCGGCGACGGCGAGGCCCGACCGGTTCCACGCAAGCTCGGTCCGTTCGCGTGCCAAACCCCCGTCGACGGGCTCGTGTCCCGGCAATCGTGCGTCAACCATGTCCGTACGCAGCGAGGATGGCGCCGATCACACCGACGACCACGACTCCCACCGCGAGAATGACGGGCATGGGAGAACGCGGGAGAGGTTGCTTTTTTCGCATCGCTCTCTCGTTGGAGCGCCAGTGCCAGAGACTGGCACCAGCCACCACCGCGCCCAGGATCACCAACGGCAGACCGAGGAGTCTCCGACCCCCGGCTACGTGGAAGCTCGGGAGCAGCTGCGTGGCAGCGATGCCTGTGGCGATGAGGGCCAGAGCCGTGCGGTTCCAAGCGAGGAAGGTTCTTTCGTTGGCGAATGAGAACCGGACGTCAGGTTCTTCATCGGTTGCTTCTTGGTCGTTCATGACGTGAGCGTCATCTACTCGTCTGCCAGCGGGCACGAAATCGATCGGCCATGGCTGACATGACCGACAGTGCGAACGTCGGTGTCTCGTGCACCAAGAAGAGGAAGCGGTGCTTGTTGAGCACCGCCAGGACACTGTCGGCGGTCGCCACTGCGGTTGCCATACGGGGGGACGAATCGACGAGCGCCATCTCACCGAAGACGTCGTCCGGCCCGAGGATGGCGATGACGCGGTCCGTCGTCTGAAGTTGGATCTGGCCTTCGATGATTCCGAACATGTCGTCGCCCAAATCGCCTTCCCGGAAGACGACCCCGCCGGCGGGGACGTTCAGGGTCTGCTGGGCGTTTCGGAACAAACCCGTCACGGGGCGATTCGCGAGGGCGGACGGGGGAGTGGGCGTGTAATTGGGATGCTGCTCCGGTGGGTACCACCTGCCGTCCGACGCCACCCACCAGCCGGGGCCTTGCGATACGTCACTCATTGCTGGGCACCTCCGCCTTCCTTTGTCGTGCTGGGCCTGCGTGCTCTGCGCCAAGACGCGGGCCTCTGTTCGAGCCCACGGTCAGAGCACCGACCCGCTCGTGATTCGTCCATGGTTCAATCCTACGGTTTGGTCAAGCACGGCCCCGTCGTTCACTTCGTGGACGAATCGGAGAATGCTCGATCGAGTAGTCGGACCACCTTTGGCGTGATGGACTGCGAGTTCATCAACTTCAACAGGATCAAGCCACCGCTGCTCACTCGGAAAGAGGTCAGGCCTCCGCTCTGGACGACGCGGACCGCCGCCGTCATGACGCTGTTTCGCCTCACCTTCAGCGCCGAGCCCGATGTGGTGCGAACTTGGTACGTCGAGCCGAGCACGTCGGACAACACCTGCTGCACCTCTTCGATATCCACGGGTCGCTTCGCTTGCACGATGGGCATGGCACCTCTCTTTCCAATTGACGTGTATCCCTGACGAGTTGACGCGTGTTCCTGACGAGCCTGCGGTGCGGCCCCTTCTATCCCGTGCGGGGTTCCCAACTGAAGAAGCGGATCGCGAACAGCAGCCCCGCCAGACCCCAGGCGGCCACGACGAGCACGTCGGTCCAGTCAAAGGGACTGCCCACGAATCCCGCCATCATCCCGCTGGCGAAGTGTCTCACCGGGAAGATCCGTGCCACCCAGAGGATCCACGATGGTGTGGCGTTGCCGAACGGAATGAAGATTCCCGACAGGAAGAGCAGGGGAAGGATGCTGGCATTGACGATGGCGGCGGAGGCATCAGCGTTCGGGATGAGAGCGGTTACCGCCAGCCCGAGTGCACAGAACGTGGCCGATCCGACCACGAGCATCACGAGGAAGCGCAAGAGCGCGACCCCGCTCGGGACGTCCGCGTGGTAGAACGCCCGGCCGAAGGCGGCGGTGACGATAACGAGGAGGACCGCGATCACCAGAGCATGAAGGATGCGGGATCCCATGAACGATGCCTTGGGAAGTGGCGACCCATCGATGCGTTTGAGGATGCCTCCGTCACGCTGGAAGCTGATGGCGATCGCGATGTTCGTGTAACACGCCGTGATCACCGCAAACGATGCCATGGCGGCCACGTAGTACGTCGATTCCTTCACCCGTAGGGCCCCGATGTGCACCGTGCCGTTGCCCAGCAGGGAGGTGAAGATCACGAGGAACATGAGAGGGAACGCGAACGTGAAGAACGCCCGCGAGGGATTCCTCCAGAACGCCTTGTTGACATAGCGGATCTGGGAGAAGGTCAGAGCCAGCGCGCTCATGACGGCTCCCGTGGCAAGGGGTGAGAAGCCGCGGCGGCACCATCGTCCGACGACGAATTCGTCAACGAGAGGTACACGTCCTCGAGCGACGGCCTCGTGATCTCGAGACCTTCGAGCTCGACACCCTGGTCGATGGCCCAGTGCAACAGCGTGTGCACGTCACCCACGGCTTCGTCAAACGCGACCTCGACGAACCCGTCGGGCCCCGGAGTGCCGCCGAGCCTGGCCGGGGGCACCACTCCGGTCGGAAGCCGGTAGCGGACGTGGGCTCTGGCAAGGTCACGGGAGCCGAGGGTCGAGGGCGTGCCTTCGGCGACGATCCGGCCGCGGGCGATCACCACGACGCGGTCGGCCAGGTACTGGGCCTCGTCCATGAAATGGGTCGTGAGGACGACGGTTTTGCCCAGCGACGCCAGGTCCTTCACCGTGTCCCACGCCTCGCGTCGAGCCGAGGGGTCGAAACCGGTCGTCGGTTCGTCGAGGAAGAGGAGCTCGGGGTCGCCGGCCAGGGCGATCGCCATCTCCAGCCTCCGCTGCTGGCCGCCCGACAGCCGCACGACCCGCTCCTTGCGCTTGGTCGTGAGCCCGACCAGGTCGATGACCTCGTCGACCGACCGGGGGTGCGAGTAGAGGTCGGCGTACATCGTGACCGTTTCGTGAACGGTGAGGTACGGTTCGACGCCAGTCGACTGCAGGACGATCCCGATGCGGCTCTTCAGGAGCACGCGCTCATGGTTGGGGTCGAGGCCGAGGACCTTCACCCCGCCGTCGTCGCGGGCCCGGTAGCCCTCCAGGATCTCGACGGTCGTGGTCTTGCCGGCTCCGTTGGGGCCGAGCAGGGCGAAGATCTCTCCCCGCCGGATGTCCAAGTCGATTCCTGCTACCGCGGGCACGTCCCCGTAGGACTTGAAGAGGCCGCGCACGCGCACGGCCAGCGGCTCCATGGACATCGCGCTCCATTCTCCCCGCTCGAGCCTGGCACCGCCCGACCCGCCGGGGCAGGGTCGAAATGCTCTTCCCGACAGCCGGGCCGATCGGGGTCTACCTCGTGGCGGCGGTGCCCCCCTCGGGACCGCACTGAGGGTTCCGGCGGTCGCGGTTCGGAGGGGCGGAAGGTCGGCCTCGAAAGCCGAAAGGAGGCCGGCCGAAGGGTCCTAAGACTCTACTGCCGACGAAGCCGGATTCCGATGTTGAACCGGTGCCCACAACGCCGGCTTTGCCCGACTCGATGCTCGGGATTCGGACCGATCGTTGGGCCGGACACGGCAGTTGATGCGAAGCCTGATGCCGTGGGCGGGGTTCAGCTCCGGGCTCGATGGCGTGGCGAATTGTCCCACCGGATAGCGCCCGGTGCACGATGGCAGGCTCACGTGACCATGGAATCGGATCGGTAAACGCACGGCGCCGCGAATGGGCGACGGCCGGGATGCTGCTGGTGCTCCTCGGTGTCATCGGCTCGGTCCTCGGCGCCCGTGCGGTGTCGCGCAACGACGGGCAGAAGCAACGACTGGCTTCGTTCGCGACATCGACTGCGATCGCTTCGAGGTTGGGGTTGGCCATCCAGCGGGAGCAGGACCTCGTCGTCACCGCGGCTGCGTTCATCGCCGGGAACCCGGACTCCACCCAGGCCCAGTTCAAACAGGCCATGACCTCGATTCGCGCCTTCGAGCGGTACCCCGAGCTGCAGGGCATCGCCGAACTGGTACTGGTCCCGGAGTCACAGCTGGGGGCGTTCGCGGCCAGGGAAGTGGCCGAGACCGGCAGCTTTCAACTGAGCCCTCCGGGCTCCCGTCCGTACTACTGCTTCACGACCTTGCTGCAGTCTCGTGTAGGGCAATCCTTCGCCGGAGGCGGACTCGATGTCTGCGACACCAGCCTGGGCCCATTGATCATGAAGGCCCGGGACTCCGGACAGGGGGCGTACCTGCCCTACGGGAAGGGGAAGAGCGCGGGTCTCATCCTGGGAACGCCCGTCTACCAGGGGAGTTCCCTGCCGACGACCGTCCAGGCCCGCCACGACGCCTTCATCGGGTGGGTCGGGACCGAGATCGTCCCGAGCGTCGTCCTCGACAGCGCGCTGGCCGGCTATCCGAAGGACAGGGTGGTCTTCAGATACGAAGGGGGGCCGAGCACGGTCTCCTTCGCAGCCGGCCCGGTGCACCGGGGCGAGGAGTCGAGGACGATCGACCTCCACAACGGATGGGTCGTCCAGACCTTCGCGCCCGCGACCGAACAAGGGGTGCTCACCGACCCGGGTGCACTCGGTGTCCTGTTGGGTGGCTTCGCGTTCACCGTCCTGCTGGGATCGTTCATCTACGTGATCGGGACGGGCCGGACGCGAGCCCTGCTGCTGGTGCACGAACGCACCGGTGAGCTTCGCCACCAAGCGTTCCACGACTCGCCTACCGGGCTCTCCAACCGGGCCCTCATCCTCGATCGAGCGGGCCAGATGCTGGCTCGTGCCCGCCGGGAACACGTCCCCGTGGCCCTTATGTTCCTCGACCTCGACGACTTCAAGGACATCAACGACACGCTGGGCCATGATGCCGGTGACCAGCTGCTCCTCGGAGTAGGGACCCGGCTGGCCACCGCCCTTCGCGAAGTGGACACGGTCGGACGCCTGGGTGGGGATGATTTCGTCGTGCTGCTCGAAGGCGCTGCTCTGGCGGCCGGGGCCCACGCCGTGGCGGATCGGATCCTTCGCGTGCTCGAGACCCCGTTCGAGCTTCCCGGCGCCGCCCCGTTGGTCGTGACGGCCAGTATCGGCATCGCCGAGGGCGACCGGGCGACACCCGAAGAGCTGCTGCGGGATGCCGACATCGCCCTCTACAGGGCCAAGGCGACAGGGAAGCGGCGAGCCGTGCTCTTCGCCCACTCGATCCGCGAAGCCGTCGACGATCACCGGACCCTCGACCTCGATCTGCGTCGGGCCCTCGAGGTGGGGGAATTCTTCCTGCTCTACCAACCCACCGTCGACCTCTCCACCGGTGCGGTCACCGGTGTCGAAGCACTGTTGCGCTGGCGCCATCCGAAACGAGGCGTCCTTCAGCCCGACGCGTTCATCGCGCACCTCGAGTCGAACGGCCTCATCGTTCCGGTCGGCAAGTGGGTGCTCGAGGAGGCATGTCGGCAAGGTGCGGAATGGCAGATGCGGCAGCATCCGTTGACGGTGTCGGTCAATCTGGCGGCCGCCCAGCTCGGTCAGGACGGGATCGTCGAGGTAGTCCACGACGCACTCACAGCGTCCGGCTTCGCACCTGGCCTGTTGACCTTGGAGCTCACCGAGACCACGTTGATGCACGATGTCCAGCCCACGCTCGCCCGTCTCGAATTGCTGAAGGCGATCGGGGTGCGACTCGCCATCGACGATTTCGGCACCGGCTACTCATCGCTCGCCTACCTGCGCCAATTCCCGATCGACGTCTTGAAGATCGACCAGTCCTTCATAGCGGGGGTCGCCCACTCGTCGGACTCCGCCGCCATCGTCCACACTCTCGTGCAGCTGGGCAAGGTGCTCGGGCTCGAGATCATCGCCGAGGGTGTCGAGAACGACGAGCAGCGGAGGAACCTCACGGCGGAGAAGGTCGACATCGCTCAGGGATTCCTTTTCGCCCGGCCACTCGACGTCGAGGCCATGGACCGGTTCCTGAAGAAGCCGGCTGCAAAGCTGGCGGCGGTCGAGATCCCGGGCTGATCGCGCCGGGCGGGAGCGTGCCGAATGCGGAGATCGACGCTTCCACCCGCCTGTTGCGTTCGGCCTGCGAGCGCGGTGTCTAACCCGTGAACGCAGGGTGATCGGAAGATGAACTTCTGATCCCTTAGGACCTTGGACCCTGTGTCGCGTGGCGGTGCAGATGCATGGTGGTCCCGTCCGAGCGCAACGGGAAGGAAGGCCGATCGATGACCGACGGGCCGCACGAGCGGGTCTTCGTGTTCGAGCGCTTCTCGGACCAGGGGCGGCACGTGTTGGTGCTGGCTCAGGTCGAGGCGCGCCTGCTGGCGCACAGTTACGTCGGTCCGGAGCACATCCTCCTCGGGATCATCCACGATGGCGGGAACGTCGCCGCTGCCGCCCTCGCCGAGCTCGGGGTGACTCTCGATTCCGCCCGCAAGAAGGTCGAGGAGACCGTTGGTCCGTCGTCGGACCCGGGCGCGAGCGAGTACCCCGTGTTCAGCTCGAGGGCCAAGAACGTCCTCGAGTCTTCCCTACGGGAGGCGCAGGAGCTCGGTCACGGCTACATCGGCCCCGAGCACATGCTCCTCAGCCTCGTCCACGACGGCACAGGTGTCTCCGCCGAGGTGCTCGTCGGGCTCGGCGCCCCGCTGGCGGAGGTGGGCCGGCACGTGACCGCCCGCCTTCCTCGCCCCGGGGATTCCTCGTCCGTCGGGGACACGGGGATGGCGCCGGTGGGCCCCTGGTCCCACGACGCCTTCGCTCCCGGGGCGAGCTCCGGGGCGAGCGGTGCAGACACGGGTTGGCGCGGTGCCTGTTCGTTCTGCGGGAGAGACCTCCGACATGTCCCGCGCTACGTGGCCGTGGGGGCGGCGGCGATCTGCCAGGACTGTGTCACCGCGGCGGCCTCGACGCTCGAGAACCGGCCAGGAGCCCGACCGGGGACATGCCCGCCGGGTGGCGGAGAGAGCTCTGTCGAGAAGGCTGGCCCTGGACGGCCCGGGGCCGCTCGCCACCCGATCGTGACCGGATCGTGACGAGCGGCCCCTGTGGGCCTTGTCGAGGACTGCCGCCCCTATCCGGCGGGGGCCGGGACCGGGCTCTCCGCTGACAGCACGGGGACGGGCAGGGGTTCGGGCATCGGCTCGACGCCGCCCCCCTCGGTCAGTGCGCGCTCGACCTCCGCGGTGCGCTTCTCGGGGGAGAGCATGGAGGCTTCGAGGTCCATCTCGATCTCGGCGAAGATCGCCCGGTTGCGGCGACTCAGCATGAAGAGCCACCCCGAACCGAGCAGCATGTACCCCAGGAAGATGTACGGGAAGACGTCGACGGGGAACGGCGGCACCGGGTAAAAGCTCCCGATGAGCGGGACCATCAGCAACACGCACGCCATCACCGCCACCACGACGTGCCGCGCCCGCAGTTCTCTCTGCTTCTTGAGGTAGACGGGGGCGGCGACGGAGATGAGGAAGTAGGCCGTGAGGAAGCCGAACGCGGCCAGGGTCCCCGCATCGCCGAACGTGGTCAACGGGTTGGTGAAGATCTCCAGCACCACCGGGATGGCGACCATGACGAGGATGTAGACGGTGATGGCAACGTGCGGCGTCTGATTGTCCCGGTGGGCCCGGCCGAGGTGCTTGGGGAAGATGGTGTGCTGGGCCATCGGGTAGATGATGCGGGATCCCGCATTGAGGCACGACAGCGTGAGCGAGAAGAAGCTCACCATGGCTCCGAGCGCCACCGGGACCTTGAAGAACGATACGCCGTAGATCTTGGACAGCACCGTCAGCGGTAGTGCGATCTTGTCGAGGGTGGTGCCGTAGTGCCGGGTGCCGAAGACCTCGACGTAGCTCATGAACACCATGAAGGCGCCGGTGATGAGCAGGCTGACGACCACGGCTCGCGGCACGTTCTTGAGCGGGTTCTTGGCCTCGCCTCCGAGTGTGGTGGCGCTCTCAAATCCGACGAGAGAGAAGATGCAGATCACGATGGCGAGGCTAAGGCCGTGGAAGGTCATGCCTTTTGCCTTGACGATGGTGGTGTCGATCGTGAGCCCGTGCTTGAACAGGACCACGAAGGCGAGGGCGAGGATGCAGGCCACCGACACGCACTCGAAGACCAGCGTGAGCAGGGACGAGACGCGGATGTCCTTGTAGGCGATGAACCAGCACACCGCCGCGCTCAGCAAGAAGAAGATCACGGGCGGCACCACGGTGTGGATCCCGATCCCTGACAGGAATTGCCCGGCGAAGATCGAGAAGCCCGTCAGGCCGGCGACGCCGATGAAGAGGTATGCCCAGATCAGGCTCCACCCCGATATCACGCCCGATGTGGGCCCGAGCCCCCGTCCCGTGTAGCCGTACATGGAGCCCGCCAGCGCGGAGCGCTTGGCGAACTGGTTCAGGCAGCCGACGACGAAGAGCAGCATGACGGTGCCGAATGCATAGGCGAGCCAGGTCCCGTTGCCGGCGTCGCCGAAACACAGGGCGATGATCAGGACCGCCGTCATGGTCGGCGAGATCACCGCGATGGACTGGGCCAGAACGGTGGGGAAACCCAGTGCGTTCTTCCGCAGCCCCGGATGGGTGCCGGGCGCAGCCGGCGGTGTTCGCGAAACGGTTGTCTCCATGGCGCTCAGCTTCCTCTCTTCTTGATATGGACCCAGATGGATTGCATCTATCGCCCAATATCAAGCAGGAGCAAGATGAAAACAAGAGATCCCGCGTTAAGCCCTATTAAGCCCTCATATCATTCGTGTTTCCGACGCTGGGCCGGGGCCGGGGCCGGGGTCGTGAAGTGATGCCGTCTTGGCAAGAACATGGGCGCGAACGACTCGGGGCGCGTCACCTGATCGGCACGGAGACCGATCGCCGCTTTATCCGCAAGAGCGGATCAGTGCTGGACACTTCAGGCAATGAAATCGCCAGAAGTGCCGGGCGTCATATGCGAATTTGGCTCAAGTGGTTTGGCTGTCGCCTAGGGGACGAACACCGCGTCGGGGAACGACTGGTCCTCGAGGAGGAGGTCCTCGTAGAACGCGCCGAACCCGCGATGGGGGTGGGCGATGGCGATCTCGAGCACCCACAGGTTCGGATTGGGGCGGAACGGGACGTCGGCCAGTCCACCGTCGTAATGCGCAGAGTGCGGATAGTCCGACAGACGATGCCCCGAGAGGTCCAGGTTCAACTTCCACCCGAGGTCGTTCGCAGCCTTCCCGGCATATTCGTAGAGGTCCTGTCCGGTGATGCGCTCCTCGAACCAGACACGCCGGACGTCGTCCCAGATGGCCCGCACGTCGCGCTTGGCCCGATGGTGGTCGGGATCGTCCCCGAAGACGAAGGTGTCCCCGGCGTCGCCTTCGGTGTCCCTGAAGATGGGTCCGATGTCGACGAAGAAGATGTCATTCTCTTGGAGGACGACTCCCGGTTCGGAGCGCTCCATGAAGTCCTTCGTCGTGTTGGACCCGCAACGCACGATGATGTGGTGCCAGCCCCGTCGCATCCCGAGGGAGGTGAGGATGGAGCGGGCGACGTCCTTGGCCTCCTCTTCCTTCATGCCCACCTTCACGCGATCCGCGATCATGTGGACGGCGCGTCGGGTCCTCGCCCGGACGTAGAGGAGCTCCTGGATGGAGAACCGCTCGCCGGTCCCCTCGAGGCTCTGGATGTCAGTCGCCGATTGCATGTCATGGCCTCCTCATGGATCCTCGGGTGCCGTCAGTGGACGGTCTGCGCGTTGCGGGCGTCTTTGGCTGCGACCAGCAACACATCGGCCGGTCGGCCCTCGGCACCGAGGCGGTGGGGGCGCTCCGCGTCGAAGTGGGCGCTCACCCCGGGGCCGAGATGGTGGACTTCCCCGTCGTACTCCAGACGGAGGATGCCCTTGAGCACATACAGCCACTCCTCGCCCCGGTGATGCGCCGGGGGAGTGGGCGGGCGGTCGGGACCGACGGTGATGCGAAGCGCCTCGAGCGCAGAGGAGCCGCTGTAGCCGCTGCACGGCGCGATGGAGAGCCCGCGGGACTCGTGCCGGGCCGCGCCCTCGGTGGAGATGGCGAGCGGGCTGGCGTCCTGGTTCTCCCCGAGCAGGGCGCTCACGGGAGTGCCCAGCGCATCGGACAAGGCGAGCAGGGCCGCGATCGACGGTTGGCGTTCCGCCGATTCGAGGCGCGACAGGTGGGCTTTGGAGAGGCCCGAGAGCTCTGCCGTCTGGTCGAGAGTGAGTCCGACGCGCTCGCGCGCCGCTCGCAGACGCTCACCGACAGAAGCGAGGAGGGCTCCGGTGTCTGGGGCCATGGGACCACCATACGGCTGTGTTGCCTCTGAGACAACAGAAGTTGTCACATTTAACACCGCCGAAACGTCCGGCGGACGGGCCCTGTGGCCAGGGAGGGCTACCGCTCGACGAGCTGCTCGCGCTCGCAGCGGGTGGCGACAAGCTGGGCGAACCGGGCCAGCACCCGGGCGCGCTGGGCCCGGAGGGCGTCGAGCGCGGCCGGGCTGGCCGCGGCGATCGACTCGGCGGTCGTGCCGGCGCGCTCGGCGTCCTCACCGAAGGCGGCGAGGAACGCGGCGACGGCCGCGTCGTCGACCTCGAGGTGGAACTGCAGGCCCCACGCTCGAGCCCCGATCCGGAACGCCTGGCCCGGGTAGCGGGCGCTGGTGGCGAGGTGGACCGAACCGGGTGGGAGGTCGAACGTGTCCCCGTGCCAGTGCAGGACGGTCAGCCGGTCGGGCATGCCGGCGAGGAGCGGGTCGTGCGTGGCCTCCTCGGTGAGCTCGATCGGGGCCCACCCGACCTCGGGACCGGCCACCCCCGGGAACACGTTCCCGCCGCCGGCGAGAGCCAGGAGCTGTGCACCGAGGCACACCCCGACGGTCGGCGCCCCCCGCGCCAGCGCGTCGGCCAGCAGGTCGAGCTCGGCTCGCCGGGTGGGGAAGCCCTCGTCGTCGCACGCGGACATGGGGCCGCCCATGACCACGCAACCGGCGAACCCGGCGAGGTCCGACGGCAGTGGCTCGCCCGCGAAGACCCGTCGCAGGTCGACGGCCACGCCGGCGGCGCCGAGCGCGTCACCGATCGCATAGGGGTGCTCGGGCTCCACGTGCTGCACCACCAGACACGTGGGCGTGGAGCCGGCCCGGTCCTCTTGGTGTGCGGACATAGGGCGAAAATAGTCTCACGTCTGACCGGTAGCGGACATGGGCCCCGGACCGCAGGCCCAGGCAGGTGACCATCCGCAGCCGTCCCTGCCGTCCTGGCATGCCGTCGGCCGGCGACGTCACCACCCGTGCGCACGGCCCACGCGTGTTCGCGCGAAGATCGCGGCGTCGGGCGCTGTCCCTCTCAACTCGAAGCTCGCCCGGATAGGTGTGACGCTCATGACGACCCCGCATTCGCCGACCGATGCCAGCCCGGAATCGGTCCCGGCCCTTCCCCCCCAGGTCCTGGTGCTGTTCGGGGCGACGGGCAGCCTCGCCCAACGAAAGCTGTTACCCGGCATCCTCCACCTGGCCCGGGCGGGCCTGCTGCCCGAGTACCGGATCGTCGGGACGTCGCTGGAGGAGATCGACGAGCAGCAGTTCCGTGAGCTCGCCCGCCAAGCGTGTGACAAATTCGCGCTCAACCGTGTCACCGAGACGGAGTGGGCGGACTTCTCGAAGCGGTTGACCTACGTCGCCCAGAGTGCCGGTCCGGCCGGCCTGTCCGAGGTGGTGACGCGTGTCGAGGGGGAGCTTCCGGGCCTGCCCCGGCGGTTGCACTACCTGAGCATTCCGCCGAGCGCGGCGGGTGCAGTGGTGGACATGCTGGCCGAGGCCGACCTGGTCGACCGGGCCCGCATCATCATGGAGAAGCCCTTCGGCACCGATCTGGCCAGCGCGCAGCTGCTCAACGCGACCGTGCACGAGGTCTTCTCCGAGTACCAGGTCTTCCGGATCGACCATTTCCTGGGCAAGGAGGCGGCCCAGAACATCCTGGCCTTCCGCTTCGCCAACGGGCTGTTCGAGCCCATCTGGAACCGTGAGCACATCGAGCATGTCCAGATCGACGTCCCCGAGACGATCTCGGTGGACGACCGTGGCGCCTTCTACGACGCCACTGGGGCCTACCGGGACATGGTGGTCACCCACCTCCTCCAGATCCTGGCTTTCATGGCCATGGAGCCCCCGACCGCCCTCGAACCTCGTGCCATCAGCGAGGAGAAGAACAAGGTGTTCCGGTCCCTCCAGGACATCGACGTGCGCAACGTGGTGCGGGGGCAGTACGAGGGATACCGGTCGACTCCCGGCGTGGCGCCCGATTCGGACACCGAGACGTTCGTGGCCCTGCGCTGTGTGATCGACAACTGGCGATGGGCGGGGGTCCCCTTCTACCTCCGTACCGGCAAACGCATGGCCGAGGGAGCACGGATCATCTCCATCGCATTCCGCGAGCCTCCGAAGAGCATGTTCCCCGCTGATTCCGGCGTCGGCACGAAAGGGCCCGACCACCTCACCTTCGACCTCGCCGACGCGTCGAAGCTCTCACTGTCCTTCTACGGCAAGCACCCCGGGCCCGGAATGCGGCTCGACAAGCTGAGCCTGCAGTTCGCCCTCCACGAGACCGGCCAGGAAGGTGACGTGCTCGAGGCCTACGAACGGCTGATATACGACGCCATGAGCGGGGACCACACCCTCTTCACGACCGCCGAAGGCATCGAGCGTTTGTGGGAGGTGTCGATGCCGCTTCTGGAGTCGCCGCCGGAGGTCGAGCTCTACCGCCAGGGATCTTGGGGCCCCAGCTCCATCCGCGAGCTCATCGCGCCGCACACGTGGCGGCTCCCGTTCGAGCGCGGCTGGCGCCAGAGTCGCTGATCTCCCGAGGCGTGCCCGCCGCGCTCAACCGGGGACGGCTGCCTGGATGCTCCAGATGCAGTCGGAGGTGATCTGCAGGGAGAACGTTCCCTGGTCAAAGTAGTACTGGGTCCCCGAACCGCCGCCCCCGCTCTGGTTGACGACGGCGTCGTTGAGATCGCGGCCGGTGTCGTTGAGCACGTCGACGGTAAAGGTACCGGCACCCCCGTTGGCAGAGCAGTTATACGTCCACTGCACGTCCCATGCCACCGCGTTGGAAGGGACCACGAACGGGGACGTCGCCTCGCTCCCTTCGTTGCTCTCGGTGAGCAACGTCTGCGGCGGAGCGGGCTTCGGTGCCGGCGGGGTCGTCGTTCGGGGCACGGTGGCGGGAACGGTCGTCGGCGGCACGGTCGTCGGCGGCACGGTCGTCGGTGGACGGTGTCGGCGGCACGGTCGTCGGCGGCACGGTCGTCGGCGGCACGGTCGTCGGGACCGCCTGCGTGGTGGGGACCTCGGTGGTGCTCGTCGGGGCCGAGGTCGTCGAGGACCCCCCGGCCGCTTCGACGATCGGAGTGGGGGCCTGGGCCTGGTGGTGCGTGGTCGCGATCCCCACCACGATGACGAGGGCGAGCACCACCACCATGGCCAGGTCGATCATCACCCTTGCCGTGGTGGACGACGCCACGCCACGCCACGGCACGTGCCCGCCGTCGCCGGACGGGGGAGCGGTGGGCGGGGTCGACGGGGCGGGTTCGGCAACTCGCTCCCGGGCGACGTGGTCGGTCCACGCCGCTCCGTCCCAGTACCGCAGACCGTCGCCGGTCGGGTTGTCGTACCAGGCTGCGGGCGGACCGGCGGGGGGCGTCCTCATCACCGCACCTCCGTCTTCACCGAGTCTCGTGGGTTCGCCCTCACTGCCGTCTCTCCGACGGGTTCCATGATGCCTTCGGGACAGACCGACCAGGAATCGTCAATTTTGGGGGTGGCACAGGATTTGGGGGTGGCACAGGATTTGGGGGTGGCACAGGATTTGGGGGTGGCACCGTATCACCGCTCGTCATCCGAGCGAGCCTCAGTGCGTTACTGGCGGGCAAAGGCCACGATGTCGTGTACCGCAATCCCGAGGCCAGGGAGCGACCCCACGAACCCGGCGTCGCCGAAGGCGAACACGCCCCCGTCGTCGCCCACCATCCAGTAACCCTTGCCATCGCGCGTGGCGACGACTCCCACGACGTCGTGCACGTGGACGCCGAGGCCCGGGAGCGACCCCGCGAACCCGGCGTCGCCGAAGGCGAACACACCCCCGTCGGACCCGATCATCCAGTAGCCGTCGTCCGAGCCCGTCGGCACCGCTCCCACGACGTCGTGCACGTGGACGCCGAGGCCCGGGAGCGACCCCACGAACCCGGCGTCGCCGAAGGCGAACACACCCCCGTCGGACCCGATCATCCAGTAGCCGCGGCCGGTGGCCGTGGGCACGACCGCCGCGACGTCGTGCACGTGGACGCCGAGGCCCGGGAGCGACCCCACGAACCCGGCGTCGCCGAAGGCGAACACCCCTCCATCGGACCCCACCATCCAGTAGCCGCGGCCGTCGTGGGTCGGCACCGCTCCCACGACGTCGTGCACGTGGACGGCGAGGCCCGGGAGCGACCCCACGAACCCGGCGTCGCCGAAGGCGAACACCCCTCCATCGGACCCGATCATCCAGTAGCCCTTGGAATCGGCGGTGGGCACCACCGCCACGATGTCGTCGACGTGGACCCCGAGGGCCGGGAGTGATCCGAGGAAGGGCGCCCCCCCGAACGCGAACAGGCTGCCGTCGCTCCCCACCATCCAGTAGCCCGAGCCCTGGTAGGTGAACCGGTCGGCGGGTACCGCGGCGCTCGTGCCCCCGGGTGTGACGACCGTCACGTCGACGGTGCCCGCCGCGCCCGCCGGCGAGGTGGCGCTGAGCACGGTGGCCGAGTCGACCGTGAAGGCGGGTGCCGGCGACGCGCCGAAGTACACGGCGGTGGCCCCGGTGAAGTTGGTGCCGGTGATGGTCACCGAGGTCCCCCCGGCCACGGGACCGGACGGGGGATCGACGGCGCCGACGGTCGGTGCGGAGGGCGATGGAGGGGGTACGACGAAGGTGAATTGGTCCGCCGGTGCGTTGACCGCCGAGGTGCCCTGCGGATTGGTGACGGTGACGTCGACGGTGCCGGACCCCGGCGGCGACGCCGCTGTGATCAGACCGCCGGAGTCGATGATGAACGTGGTCGCCGCCACCGTGCCGAACATGACGGCGTTGACCCCGGTGAAGTTGTTGCCGGTGATGGTGACCGTGCTGCCCCCCACGGCGGGCCCGGACGAGGGGCTGACCTCGTTGACGAGGGGAGGTGGTGGGGCGACGTAGATGAACTGGTCGGCGGGCGCGTTGATCGCCGTGGTGCCCCCGGGGGTGGTGACGGTGACGTCCACCGTTCCGGCCGACTGTGGCGGCGAGACGGCGGAGACCTGTGTGGCGCTCACGGGGAAGAAGGTCGCCGGCACCGAGCCGAACTGGACGCCGGTGGCCCCGGCGAGGTTGGTGCCGGTGATGGTGACCGAGTCTCCGCCGAAGGTGGCGCCGTTGCCCGGGCCCACGGCGGTCACGGTCGGGGCAGGCGGTGGTGCACCATCGCTTACGATGAGCAGCACGGCGACCGACGACGAGGTGCCCGCCGGAGTCTGGGTGGCGGAGGGGGAGACGGCACCCGAGACGTCGGGGTCGTAGGCGGTGATGTTGCCCGAAGCGGTGGCGGTATAGGTGAAGCCCGGGGTGCTCCCATTCGATGCTGTCGTTCCGGCCACCGCGTAACCGAAGTAGAGCTCGCCGCTTCCGGCCGGCGTCGCAGCCGGGAACGCGATCGTGGTGGACGAGGCGTTGTCGAGGGTTCCGGCGGTGTCGAGAGCCCACGCCGTGCTCGTCCCCAGCCCGGCGCTGAACTCCTGGGCGCTGTACTCGGTGGTGTCGCTGGTGACAGGGCTCGTCCAGGTGAAGGAGACGGTCGAGGTGCCCGTGGTGGTGACCGGGCCGAACCAGATCTCCTCTTCGCTGGTTCCGGACCCCGCGAATTGCACACCTCTGGTCCACGTGGTCACCCCGCCTCCGGAGATCGACGACACCGTCGGCGTCGCCGAGTCCACCTCGGCGCACACCACGAGCACGTCACCCACGGTCTGGGTTGTGACCGACAACGTGGTGAGACCGGTCCCTCCCATCGAGGACATGACGCCCATGGGAGCGATGGTGAAGTCGAACTGGTCGGCGGGTCGGTCGGGGTTCGACGTCCCCGAGCCGTTGGTCACGCTGATGTCCACCGGTCCCGGGGGTTCGCTGGGCGAGGTAGCCATGACCGAGGTGTCGCTGTTGACGGTGAACGTGGTGGCGGCCACCGCCCCGAACCTGACCTGGGTCGCCTCGGTGAAGTTGGTGCCGGTGATGGTGACCGACGTGCCTCCGGAGCTGGGCCCCGAGGCCGGGCTCAGCGCGGTCACGGTCGGGGAGGGCACAGAGAACGTGAACCAGTCTGCTGGTGCGTTGATCGCAGAGGTGCCGCCGGAGGTGGTGACAGTGACGTCGACGGTTCCGGTGGACACCGGCGAGTGGGCGGTGATGGCGGTGGCGCTGTCCACGGTGAAGTCGTGGGCCGGGGTGGTGCCGAAGCTGACCGCGGTCACCTCGGTGAAGTTGGTGCCGGTGATGGTCACCGAGGTACCCCCGTTGGGGAACCCCGAGTCCGGGCTGACTGCCGTGACGGTGGGTGAGGCGGGGGTGGTGGCTCCGGTCGCCATGGCGAACCCCGACACCCCCACCGCGGCGACGGCGGCGCCTACCGCGACCTTCGTGACGACATCGTGCAACCGTCCGTTCGAGCCGACTCTGTGCACGCCACTTCCCAGCGTCCGTGCTCCACCGTCTCTCAGCACGACACCTTCGGCAGAGCGTCCAGCCCTCCATCGTGCCCGCCCATTCCCACCGGGTGGTCAACGAGCGCCCAAATCCGTCCCAAGCGGCTCCTGGCGTGGGTCGGCTCCGCGTCCGGTCAATCGGGGTCGAGCGGCGCTACGAGGTGGTGACCTCTGTGCCACTCGACCATGCTCAGCGACGAGGCGACGACTCCATCCGCAAGCGGGTCAGATTCCCTTCTTCCGCTTGGGCGCGGACAGCGCGAAATCCTCTACTCCGGAGTTCTGGTGATTGGGTTGAGGATCGACGGTCTGGTCCCGTCTATCGCGGACGATTCCTCTAGGAACCCTCGCACGACTCTTGTCCATACCCCGCCTTGACCGACTCGTAGCTTCGCCCTCGCGTGCGCTTGTCGATGGGAGTGCTGCACCGACATCGGCAATCCGCAGCCGTTGGAACAGGAGGTGGGCTCCGTGCCTCCGGTAGGGCAGGGTCCTGGTGTGAATCGGGCCGTGATCAGAGGGAAGCTCCGGCTGGCCCCTTGCCTCTTAGTCTTAGGCGCTCATGCGTCCGGCGATCTGCGCCGGAACTTGGGGCACGAAGGGAGTCGTCTGGGCGCGGAGGAAGATGACTGCGGCCGCCACTCGGCGATCGACGAGGTTCTGGTCGGTCAGATTGAGCTTGCGATAGATGGTAGTGACCCCCTTTTCGATCGCCTTGACCGAGACGCACAGCGCGTTGGCGATGGCCGTGTTCGACAGTCCGTGGGCCATCTGCTCCAGGACCTCGACCTCGCGGATGGTGAGGTCGTCGATGGCGATGTTGTTGCGGCGGAGCACCAACGAGTCCACGATGCCCGGGTCCAACACGGACTGACCGGCACGCACCTGGCGAAGAGAGTCCAAGATGGTGTCCACGTTCGGAAGCCGCTCGTCGATGAGATAGGCGGTTCGAGACGCCCCACTTTGCAGCAGCTCGAGCGCGAAGCCGTCGACGCGGTCCGAGATGACGACGATCCCCATCTCGGGGTAGTCCACGCGGAGGCGCCGGGCGATGGCGATGGTGGCCATCGTGGTGATGACTGCGGTGCGGATGCTGATGATGACCGCCTCAGGAGCGTGCTCGTTGACCTGCCGGAGCATGTCGTCGTGGTCGCGGGCCCGCCCCACCACCTCGACACTCGCGGCGTCCGCGAACAGAGAGACGAGGCCGTCACCGATCAGAAAGCTGTCGGTAGCGAGCACGACCTTGACCGGGGCTTGATCATGGGTCATCTCCCAGCTCCTTGCAGTCGAGGGCGGCAGATCAGGTGATTGCCGTTGACGAGCGAGGGCTCGGGAGACCGGGAACCCGGGTGAAGCAAAGCTAAAACTGAGCTTACGCCAATCGCGGTGCCTTCGAGTGTGAGGGGCCGGCCCAGGCACGCCTCAGGGTCGGCCCCACCGGTTCTCCAAGGCATCCCCCTCTTCGCGGGGTCCCGGGTTGCCGATTCCCTTGTAGCAAGAGAAGGAAGGTTTCTCGTGGCCAAGGTGGTGGTGCTTGCTTTCGACGAGCTGCCCGACCGACGGAATCTCAAGCCCCACTTTCAACCCATCGTGGGTATGACGCCGACGCCCGACGGCAAGGGCTACTGGTTCGTGGTCAGCGACGGCGGCATCTTCGCCTACGGCGACGCCACCTTCTACGGCTCGACGGCAACATCCGTCTCAACCAGCCGGTTGTCGGTATGAGCCCCACCAGAGTCGTCACGGCGGGCCACTGAACTACCCGGATCGTCCGGGGCCAGCTGGAGTAGGGTCCATGCTCATTCGTCAAATGGACCGGAACCGTCGATGACATCCAAGGCGCGCGCTGCCAGTTGCGTGCCGGGGGATCGCCACCGCCACCTTCCTGTTTGCCGTTTCGGTGCTCGTCGCCGCGTGCGGGGGGAGCCCCGGCTCGACCGGCTCTGTGTCCGCAACCCGTCCGCCCGCCACATCATCAACCCCGCCAAGCTCGTCGACGTCGTCTCTGGCTGCGCAATCGTTCACGGTGTCGGATCCCAGCGGTTCGTCATTTCTGGTGAAGGTGTCGCCGGTGACATCGGTCCTCTACGTCGACGCCAACACGTTCCTGTGGAGCTCGGCCCCCGGACAGGAATTTCTGACCGCCACGCTGACCGTGACGAATGCCTCGAGTGCGAACATTGAGAACCTGTCGGACTTCGACGATCTGACGAGTGGCCTGGCCCGAGACGTCGACTTCGTCGTGAGCGCCACCGATGCCGCCACGATTGGGTATTCGTCGGACTGCGGTGTCGATCCGGGCTATCCGTCTTCGCTGTGCCCGATCAGTTTCGGGCAGGGACTGACGGTGGACAGCGACTCCGCCAACCATGCCGATCGTTCCGAGGTGCCACTGCCTGCGGGTGCCGGCACGCAGATCGTGCTCAGCTACGGCCCGGTGCTGGCGAGCTTGAGGCCCTCCATGGTGGCGGTGTACTTCGACACTGGCGAGTCCCAGCCTGTCGACCTGACCCCATGACGCCGACACCCCGGAGACAGCGGCGCGACGACCGCCTGACCCTGAGCCGCCGCCAGGTGCTCCAAGGCGGCGTCCTCGGCGCGGCCGGGGCGATGACCGTCGGCCGCGAGGGGTACCCGGGCGCGCGCCCGGGGAGCGATGCGTGCCACGGGCGTCGCCGCCCGCTCCAGCGAGGCCCCCGGCCCCCCGCAGAGTCCCGTCGCTCTCACGGTCGACGGGCTCGTCTCGCCGATCGGGCTCGACCCTGCGGACGTCCAATTCGCATGGCAGGTCGGCGACCCACGTCGTGGCGCGCTGCAGAGCGCATACCGGATCGTCGTGTCGCGTCTGTCCGGCGCCACCGGCGGCGGCGGTTCCTCCGCCACGGTGTGGGACAGCGGCCGGGTCCTCTCCTCCGCGCAGGCCTTCGTCCCCTACGGCGGCCCCGCCCTGGCGGCCGACGCCGTGTACAGCTGGACGGTGCAGACGTGGGCGGCATCGGGCGGCCCCGGCCCGGTGGCGCCGGCGGGCACGTTCGAGACCGGTCTGCGCGACGGCGACTGGAAGGCGCAGTGGATCTGGCGGCCGACGAACCTGGCCCCAGACGAGTACACCTACGCCCGCAAGGAGGTCACGCTCGGGCCGTCGCCGATCGTGCGAGGCCGCGCGCCTACGTCTCGGGAGACCAGCAGTACGAGCTCTACGTCAACGGCACCCGCGCCGGCAAGGGCCAGGCATACTGCTACCCCGACTCCCAGTACTACGAGACGCTTGACGTCACGCAGCTCCTGGTCCCCGGTTCGGTCAACGCGGTGGCTGTCCTCTACGGCTGGCAGGGGGCGACGAAGGGCCACCCCGCCGCACATCCCGGCTGCATCGTGCAGGTGTCGGTGCTGCACGGCGACGGATCGACGGAGCGGATCACCACGGACGGGACGTGGAAGATGCGCGAGGGGGCGTGGCTGCCGGGGACCCAGCGCGACCTCGAAGGGGACCTGGTCGACTACACCGAGAACATCAACGGCCCCGACATCCCCGTCGGCTGGGAGAGCCCGGGATACGACGACACGACCTGGGCCGCGGCCTCCGTGCTCGGGGTTGCCGGCACCAAGCCGTGGACGCACCTGGTCTCGGTGCGCACCCGGATCGTCCAGGAACCGGTGCCGGCGCTGACGTTGACGACGCTGTCCTCCGGTGCGGTCGTGGCCGACTTCGGCAAGGTGTACGCGGCCGTGCCCACGGTGACCTTCCACCAGGGGGTGGCCGGACGTCTGATCACGATGCGGGCCGGGTACCTCCTCGACGAGCCCGGAGGGGCGGCGTTCACCGGAGTACCGGGTCAGGTGTCGACCGAGCACGGGACCCAGCACACCAACATGCACTACTCCTACATCCAGCGGGGCGGAGCCGAGGCATTCACACCCTTCGACTACCTCGGTTTCCGCTACTTCCAGATCGACAACCCGGGCGAGACGTTGGCACCCTCGGACGTGGTCGCGCTCACCCGTCACAGACGCGGTGCCCGACGAGCATGCCGCCACCTTCGCCTCCTCGGAACCGACCGTCGACGCCATCTTCGAGCTCAGCCGGCACTCGGCCCTTTTCGGAGCCCAGGAACAGTTCATCGACACACCCACCCGCGAGAAGGGGCCCTGGTTGTGGGACGGGTTCAACGAGTCCCTGACGGCGATGGCCGCATTGGCGGATCAGAACCTCACGCGCAAGTCGCTGCAGGAGTTCGCCCAGTCCCAAGCCCGCTACTGGCCGAGTGGTGCGGTGAACAAGATCTACCCCACGGGCCTCGGGGCCGAGGACATCGACGAGTACTCCGAGATCTACGCCGAATGGGTGTGGCAGTACTGGATGTGCACGGGCGACCGACTGCTGCTGCAGGAGGTGTACCCGGTCCTCGTGAAGCTTTCGGGCTACGTCCATGGCGCCGTCGACCGGTCGAGGGGCCTCGTGACAGGGCTCCAGACCACCGAATCGTCCTATCCCTATCGAGTGGCGACGAGGCTCAACATCCTCGGGGCGAACGTCTTTCGCCGCACGGCCGATGTGGCGGAGATTCTCGGCCGGCCGTCGGTCGAGGTCACCCGTCAGCGCGGACGCCAGGCGGCGCTGACCGCCGCGCTCAACAAGCACCTCACCCGGTCCGACGGCATCTACGTCGACGGCCTGGTGGGCCGCGAGACGCTTGCTCCCAGGGCATCTCAGGAGGTCAACGCGTGCGCCGTCGTCTACGGGGTCGTCCCTGCCGGCCGGCTGTCGGCGGTGGCGGCGCACGTCGCCGGGCTGGAGCTGCACGCGGAGCCGCAGACCGCGGCCGAGGTGATCCGGACCCTGGCGACCGTGGGGAACTACGACGAGCTCATGGCCCGCCTCACCGACGCCACGACGAATGGCTGGGCCAACATCCTCGCCCGGGGCGCCACCTACACGTGGGAGGTGTGGCAGCCTTCCGACGCCAATGGCGACAGCATGTCGCACGGGTGGGGCTCGAACGTCCTCGTCGAGATCCAGCGATGGCTCCTCGGTGTCCGTCCCACGGCCCCCGGATACGCGACCTTCGAGGTGGTTCCTCCGCCGACGGGCCCGGAATGGGTCGAAGGCACGGTGCCCACGCCGCGCGGCACCGTGGCGGTGGGGTGGCGGCGGGCTGCCACGCGCGGGCCGGCGACGACCCTCGACCTCATCGTCCCCCCCAACGCCACCGCCACGGTCTCCCTGGCCGGCATCCATCCGAGTGTGATCACCGAGAGCGGCACGCCGGTGGCGCATGCGCCGGGGGTCCGTGTGGCCCCCTCGGTCGCCGGCGCCGCGGTCCTGGGTATGGGCGCAGGCACCTACCACTTCCAGGGCGTGGCGACCCGGACGTGAGCCCGACCCCTCCGATCGGCGGGTTGCCGGTGGAGATGTCCCCGTTCCCCCCGGGACGGGCAGAGGCAAACGGGCGAGCCGCGCTGGCCCTCGTCGGCTTACACTCGCGACATCGGGTGGTCGGCCTTGCTTGGAGCAGCGCTTCTCTTGTTGGGGTTGGTCCTGCTCGTCCTCGTCGACGCCCCGCGTCGTGCCCTGTGGTCCCTACGCCAGCTCGGTGGCCGGACGCGCCGCCGGTGGGGACACGCTCGGGGCACGACGTCGTCCCCGCCGAGGCGCCCGGAATCGGATCCCCACCCCGGCGCGCTGTGGGTGACGCCCCCGGCGGAGCCGACCCCCGACGACCGCCGTCGCCACCCGTGACTCCGAGGACGCCGAGGAGCCTGCAGCAGACGTCACGCTGATCGCGATGTCGGAGGACGAGTTGTGGGTCAGATCCCCCGACCGAGCCGGGCGTCTCCGAGGGGACGTGCCGATGGTGGCGGTCGACGGCACCGGGGCTGCACCGCACACAGGTGGCGACCCGTCGGTGCCGGCGGCGATCGGGTTGACGTCGTTGTCTCCCGAGCTTCAAGAGCGAGTGGCTCGCGTCCGTCAGGTGCAAGGAAGACTGCTGTGCCGGAGGTCACCGCTCGTGGCCCTCGAGGCATCTGCCCTGGCTGGATGCGGAGCGTTCGTGACCGGCGCCGCCAGTGGCTGGCTGGTGCTGCGCACGATGCCCACCCTTGTCACCTCGAGTGACCAACGGGTTGTGCTCACCCTGGTGGGAGGTGTCTTCGCTCTGACCGTCACGGCGGGGACGGCCGGTTATGCGACCGCCCGTTGGCGTCATGCCCGGACGATTCCTTCTCGCGGCCGGGCTGGAGCCGGCGGGCCCGGAATCCTCATCGCGCTGCTGGCCGCAGGAGGTGTCCTCCTCACCGTGCAGCCCTGGCACTTCCCGCCGACGAACGTGGTCTCCGTGTCGGCGTTGCGCGTGGGGGAGTACCTCGCGCTGCACCAGGTTGCGGGAGGCGCGGTGCTCTTCGGCAAGGGCAACACGCCTGTCGCCTACCTGCAAACCGCCGGCGGATCTTGGGTCGAAGCGACCCTCCCGCAGAGTGCAGTGGCGGCGGTCGTCGACGAGATCTCGGTGTCCCCGGGGATGATGTACACCCGAGGTGATGTCGCCCAGGGGATCGGCGCTCGGCAACAGCGAGCCATCAGAGGGCGGACCGAGTGGCTGTGGCTCGCGGTCGGCGCGGCCGGGGCGTCGGCCGCCCTGTGCACGTTCGCCGAGCGACGTCGGTGGCGAAACGCCCCCTGGCTCGCGCCCATCACCGATGACACCGTCCGGGCGATGGCTCGGCTCGTGCCAGGCTGAACCGACAGGGCGAGATGCGCTCGACCGGGGTTCGACGCGCTGTCGGCGGCTCTTCCCCGTCGTGGCCGCCGCTGGCTCAGCCCCGCCCGAGCTCCGGCTCCCCGGCGTCTGACCCCGGTTTCGCCTGCTGTGCTCGAAGCGCACGCGCCAGTGCGATCTTCAACAGGTCTGCGGTGAGCTCCCCGACCTCCGCGGGCGTCTGGTCGAAGTCGATCATGAGCGCCTGGGTCGCGAAAGCCGAGAAATGCAGAGCAAAGGCCAGTGTCAACGCCTCGGGTGGGTCGCCCACGCCTCCGGCGGTTCGCCAGGCCAGGGCGGCGAGGTGGCGGACACCTCGGACTCGGTACTCGCGCCTGAGCTCGGGGAGATCGGCGAGGGCTTGGGCGTCGTTATGACTCGGGGCGTGAATGTCCCAGAAGGCTTCGCCGATGATCTCTGCGTTCCTCGTGTGGATCGTCGCTGCCAAGCCTTCGATCCAGCCGTCGAGGTCCTCACTCGGGGCGGGCAGCCCTTCGATGGGCCTTTGCCCGCAGGCCTCCCACATGTCCTTCACGGTGGCCTCGATCAGATGGTCGTGGCTCTTGTAGTGCCGGAAGATCGTGCGTGGGCTCACCCCGGACAACTGGGCGATCTCCTCGACGGTGGCGTCGAAACCCCGCCGGGCGACGACCTTCATGGCCGCCCGCCTGATCCGTGACCGCGTGAGCTGCCGGCGTTCCTGCGCGAGCGTGGAAGGAGTCTCA
This sequence comes from uncultured Acidimicrobiales bacterium, assembly GCA_963810195.1. Classification (GTDB taxonomy): domain Bacteria; phylum Actinomycetota; class Acidimicrobiia; order Acidimicrobiales; family UBA8190; genus Chersky-840. The sequence continues at coordinate 658,994 of CAWEMO010000005.1, forward strand.
TCCACAGCAGCCTCCTCGGGGATCGTCACTCGTTCGTGCCCGTCTTATGAGGTCGACTTTCATCACTCTTCTCGATTTGGTCGGTGCACTCGGCTTTGCGCACAGTCATCGAGCGGGTTTGCACTGAGAGGTCTGTAAGAATCTCACGCTTGTCTGGATCTGGGTGTGTCGCAACATCGACGCCGACCGTGCTCACCCCGGTTGCGAACGGCCAGATCCTCCGAATGTCCAGGCCGGTGAGCAATTCATACCGACACGCTGCCCCTCGACGTGAAGCGAGATCGTGCCAAATAGTACCGCACCTGGCTACCCCCACGATATGCCCAGATGCGACGGATGCCGCGCCCCTGTAGTGCGCTTTTGTGCCGTTCTCCTCTATTCAGGCCTGTTGCCGTGGGGCACGCTGGAAGTGCACTGCTCCCCGAGGGGGTGGCACGGGGGCCGACGCCCTTTTCGGGGGCAGGCGATTCGTGACACAGTGGTGGTGGTTTCGCGACGTTGACCATTCGTTTCACTTCCGAAGGGTCGGGGCATCAGCAATTCTCGTGGGGGCACGTGAACGGTGCGGTTTGACGTAGTCGTTGATGTGGCGGCTTCGGTGGCTGCAGTCGCAGCGGCGTCCGGTCTCTTGTATGCCCGAGCATCGGCACATGCGGCACACGACGCCACCGTTGCCGCCCAACGGGCTGCAGATCTCGCGCTCGTCTCGCGCCAGTCGGCAGAACGCGCCCGCCTGCGGCACCGCGTCGAGCGCGTCAGGGGAATTGGTCCAAGAGGTCAGTTTCTCGTCGCAGACGGAGACCGAGATCGACGGACTCTCGCCCAGGACACGCGCCCAGTGCGACGTCCTCAAGCAGGCGGTCATCGGGCTCGACGACATCCTTCCGAGGTCGGCCGAGCTGTGTCTGGCCAGATCATCCGCTGAGCTGCAGGAGGGAGCGGACAAGGCCCGTGCGGAGATCGCCAGGGTGCTGATGCGGCTCCAAGGAAGGCGGCCGAGCGCTCGGCGGACCAGAGGAAACCGGGGAAGGTACAACCGTCGGGTTCCGTGGCATCGTTCGACCAAGAGCTCGACCGCCCGTGATCGGTGATCAGGTCGCGGCGAGGTGACAGTGGTTTCTGCCGCGGCGACAGACCACGGTGCTCATCATTCTTGAGGATGGCACCCGCCACGCAGTCAGGTCATGATCTGCCACGACAGGTAGCGATGAGCGGCGGCCAAGTCCCAGCTGCTCAGAGCGATGCGGGAACCGCCAGGCTCTGCCCCCAAGGTCACAAGGCCTGGCGGTCCCCACATCGCGAATTCGTCGGTGCTCCGAGGTCGAGGCGCTCCTGTCGACCGGAAGGGGCGCTGTCGGGCCGGAAGACGCCGTTCGGCGGAGGCGCGACCGGGGCGCCGGGACCTTGGCGGGTGGTCCCAGCGCCCCGTCGCGCGGCTGCCCCCGTGACCCCTTGTCCCCAACACTGGAAAAGCCCGGTCGACCAGCGAAATGTCACATTAGCAGGACATGGTGGCACTCTCCAATGACATCCCCCGGTCGCAGCTCCTGCCGGTGATCGAGGACCTCAGCCGCAGGTCCCGGATTACGGCGTGAGGAGCGTGGCCACGTTGCTGTGGAACAGCCCTTCGGCCTGGTCGGGATGACAGCCGATGCGCGAGTAGTCCTGGACGGGCGTCGCGGTCCCCTCGGAATGGGGGAAGTCGCTGCAGCACATGTACAGGTCGCCCGACTTGGCTGTGAGCCGGGCAGGCTGCTCGTAGGAGAACGATGCGACTCGCACCTGACGGCGGAAGTACTCACTGGGCCGTAGGTCGAGCGGTGCGAGCGGGCGCCCGTTCAGTGCCGTGGTGAATTGCCACCCTCCGTCGAGCATCAACAGGTACTGCGGCACCCAGATCGACGAGAGCTCGACGATCCCGATGCGGAGCCCGGGGTGCCGTGCCAGCGTCCCGTTCACGATGAGATCGGTGACGGCGATGGCGGGCTGCACCCAGAGGAAGACGGACTCGATCACCGGCACGAAGCTGTCGTCGGGGTCGGTGTAGAAGGCTTCGTCGAGGACCCGGGGCTGGTCGGCCACGTGGAACACGGGAGTGATCCCATGGTGCACGAAGGCGGACCACATCCGGTCGTGGTCAGGATGCGAAAGCGGGCGCCCGTCGACCGCCGCCGGAGCGATCATCCCCAGGCGTACGCCGGCCGCCGAGAGCTCAGCGAGCTGGCCTTCCAACCACTCAGGGTCCCGCAGGGTCAGGTGGGCCACCGGGTGGAGCCGTCCCGCTCCATCTGCCACCACCGTCGCACACCAACGGTTCCAGGCCGCCATGTTGGCGGTCAGGGCGGTCAGGGACTCGGACAACCGGCGTTCCCACAGCAAGCCGAAATTCGGGAATACCACGGCTGCGTCGAGACCCATGACGTCGAGCTGCTTCACCCGGGCGGAGGGGTCCCAGTAGTGCGCCGGCAGGGTCTCGTCATAGTCGGTTTCCGGAGGCAGGTGCTGACGCAAGCGCTCGCGGTTCCGACCGAGCACCGCGGTGTCGCCGGGGATCTGCACGTCGGCCACGTCGAGCTTTCGTCCCCGCCAGGTGAGCCAGGGGTAGCCGAGCTCGTCGTCGACGATGGCGAGGGCCTCGTCTCTGAAAGCGGGCTCGATGTGCTGTCCCCACAGCGCCCGGTTCTCGTAGAGGTGCTGATCCGAGTCGATGATGGTGGTCATTGTCGCCTCCTCGGCCGTCTCGCGAGCCGCCTCCCCGAGCCGTCTCTCGAGCCGCCTCCGGAGGCCAGTATGGCCGATCGCTGACGCTGGCGTCAGGGGCCACCTGTTGCATCGGGATCGATCGCTCGGGGGGCCGCGCCCCGCGCCGTAGGCTGGAGGTCAAGGGCGGGGCTCGCTCCACCTCGAGCCAACTGCCTCCACCCGGTTCGGTGGTCGGGGAAGACCAGACGGGGCGGGAACATCCATGGTGTCACCTGAAGAACGCCAACTCGGGGCTCGGCTCGACGAGGACCATCTCCCGGAGACCAACGGGCGGATGGCCGTGTGCCGACGATGCGGCGCCGTCACCGACGGGCCCCAAGGAAGTCACGCTCCGCGTGGGGCGCAGTTGGTTCGCAACAGTCAGTGGCTCGACACCCAAGCACGGATCCGCGGCATTGCGAAGGCGAGAGACCGCATCAACCGGTGAACGCCGCTGGCGCGCCCGTGGGGTCCGCACCTGCCTTGATCCCCGGAACAGACTCCTCGGTTCGTTAATGCAGCCGTCATCTCGCGGACCCCTCCTGTTCACCTCCCCTCCGTATGATTCGTCGTAGCGGCAGCACCTAGGGAAGGAGCGAAGCGTGGGCAGGATGCGAGACCTTGTCCGACAGCTCGGCGTGTCGCTGGCGATCACACGGTGGGCGTTACGACCGTTTCGGCCGACTTGACCTGTCGCCCAGAGGTGGGACGAGGTTCGCTCCTTGTCCTTGTCCGACCTCGGTGAGGTGAAGGAGTCGACACCCTGGGGCCCCCTTGGGTGTCGGCTCCTTTGCCGCGCTTGGGCCCGCTCAGCGTTGCGGCCGGTCGAGGCGTCATCCGGAAGCGATCCATCGTTCGAGCCACAAGGGGAAGGCGAGGAGATCGGGCAGTACGACGTCCGCACCCGCACTGCGCAACCCGGGTTCGGTCGTCCCGCCCGTCGCCACGGCAACCGAAACGGTACCCGCCACCTTTGCGGCGACAACGTCGGCTGGATGGTCGCCGACGTACACCTGTGCCGCATGGTGTCGGAGCGTCTCGCCCTTCTCGGTGCCGTAGCGCCATCCGACGACCTCGTCGGCGACGATGCCGACCGCCTGCAGGCTCGCTCTCGCGTGCGGCTCGTACTTCGCCGTGACGACGAGGGTCTTCCCGCCGGACCTACGGACCGCGTCGACGGCCTCCAGAGCGCCGGGCATCGGATCGGTCTGGTGGGTCAGGAATGGCCCGTGAATCTGGCGGAACCGCCGGCAGGCGTGCTCGAGGTCCGCGCCCTCGAACCACGGGCCCAGTGCCACCTCGAGCGGCGGTCCCAGCGTGCCGACAACCCGTTGCGCGTCGATGGCGACGCCGCTTTCCTCGGACAGGGCGGCCAAGGCCGACCGGATGCTGCGCCTGGGGTCGATCAGGGTCATGTCCAGGTCGAACCCGACCACCAGCGGGCGAGGCGCGTCGAACACCCACCGATTGTATGAAACAGGGGAGGGTCCACCGACCCGTCACCGCGAAGCACGGGCCTCGCGGTGATCGACCAGGAACTAGCCGGTGAGCAGGTCGCGGGCGCCGGTGTCCGACGACGGGTGACGCAGTTTCGACATCGCCCTCGCCTCGATCTGCCGGATCCGCTCGCGCGTCAGGTTGAAGTGCTGCCCGACCTCCTCGAGGGTCCTCGGCTCCCCGCGGTCGAGACCGAAACGCAGGCGCAGGATGCTGGCCTCGCGGTCGTCGAGCGGAGCGAGCAACTCGTTGATCTCCTCGACCAGGAGGGCCTCGGCCGCATGGTCGAAGGGCGAGGTGGCATTCACGTCGGCCACCACGTCCCCCAGATCCGCGTCCCCGTCCTCACGGAGGGGCTCGGAAAGAGACAGGGGCTCGGAGCGCCACCGCAGGACGTCGGTCAGCGTCTCGTACGACAGGGTCGTCTCGAGCGCGAGCTCGTCCACGGTGGGCTGGCGGCCGAGTTTCGACTCCAGGAAGCCCTGGGCCTTCTGCACCGCGCTCAGCATGTCCCCCGCGTGCACCGGCAGGCGGATCGTGCGACCGGTGTTGGCGATCCCGCGGGTGATGGCCTGGCGGATCCACCACGTGGCGTAGGTGGAGAACTTGAAGCCCTTGCGCCAGTCGAACTTCTCCACCGCGTGGATGAGGCCCAGATTCCCCTCCTGGACCAGGTCGAGCAGCGGCAGTCCCGACGCCTGGTACTTCTTGGCGATGGATACGACGAGGCGGAGGTTCGACGAGACGAAGGTCTGCTGCGCGGCGGCAGCCGCACACTGGATCCTGCGGAGCTCGCGCTTCTTGGCCGGCGTCGGCTTGGAGCTCGGGTCGGCGAGGATGGCGGCGGCCTCGTGGCCCGCCTCGATGGCTTGTGCCAGACGAGCCTCGTCGTCCTTGGTGAGCAGGGGATAACGCCCGATGTCCCTCAGGTACAGCTTGACGAGGTCGGCGTCATCGCCATCCCCACGCTTCATCGCCATCGAGCTCTCCTTCTGGTCACCGTCGCACCGCGCCGGCGATTCGGCGCCCGGATGTGGGCACCATGTCCTTGCTCTTCAGTTCTTCTCCGCAGCGCCAAGGGACGGGGCCGGGGTCATGCAGGCTCACTGCGACACGAACCCGCCCGATTGATGACTGTCCCGAAGCACCGCAACGTAAGCGTTCGGCTCGATCTGCGTCGTCGGGAACGACGGCCGGCGGCCCGAACGTCCTGGTGGTGGGGTGTTTCGTTGTCTGTATGTTTGTGGGACTCCAGGGCCCGATTCTCCGAGTGCAGACCGAGGTACCTGGCCCAGAAGGTTCCCGGTGTTGCGGTTCTCGTTCATTCTATCGAAAAACGTCACCTCACCGACCCCGTGACGTCATGGGTTGCCGGCTGACCCGGGGCCCGGGCATCCATCGACCCGCCGGCCCGGGCGGCGCGCGAGCCGGGTCGGGCACGGTGTTGTGCTCCGGTCGCTTTGAAAAGAGGGCCGGTCCGTGGCAAAATACTTACATGCCGCAAGCAAATACGTTGCCGCAGGGCCCCCCCTCGTCGCTCCGACCTGGGGGTTCGGGTTCGCCCGTCGCCGACGTGGCGGTGGAGCAGATCCAACAGAGCCTGCAGGTGGTGGCCCGCTCGGTCACCCAGGTCCGGGTGCACGAGCGCCTGTTGCAGGCCGCAGGGGTCCGCCTCGACCGTGCCGGCTCGGCCGCCCTGTACAAGCTGCACCTCCACGGCGACGCCATCAGGGTGACGGCGTTGGCCGAGATGCTGGGTGTCGACGCCCCCACGGTCACCCGCAAGATCCAGCAGCTCGAACGTGACGGGCTCGTGGTCCGTCATGCCGATCCCGCCGACGGCCGTGCCTCGCGGATCCGGCTGACGCCGTCGGGCCGACGCACCCTCGAACGGGTCATGAAGGCCAGACGGGCCTGGATCGACCGGCTCCTCGAGGGTTGGGACGACGAGGACCTGGCCCGGTTCGGGGCCCTGTTGGGCCGGTTCTCCGCCTCATTGGAGCGCGACCTGGAGGACGCCCGTGGCTCCTGAGACGGCGGTGGCGCCGGCACCGGCGCCGGCTGACCCTGCGTTCGACAAAGCGGAGCACCGCCGGATCCTCGTGATCGTGGTGGCGCTCATGCTCGGCATGATCCTCGCCTCGCTCGATCAGACGATCGTGTCGACGGCGCTGCCCACCATCGCGGGGGACCTGCACGGGCTCAACCACCTGTCGTGGGTCGTGACCGCGTACCTCTTGGCCTCGACCATCTCGATCCCGTTGTGGGGGAAGCTCGGGGACCTCTACGGCCGGAAGAACCTCTTCCAGCTGTCGATCGCGATCTTCCTGGTGGGCTCGATCTTGTCGGGGCTGGCTCAGAACATGGCCGACCTGATCGCCTCCCGCGCCCTGCAGGGCATCGGCGCCGGCGGGTTGATGGTCGGGGCGCAGGCCATCACCGGCGACGTGATCCCGGCCCGCCAGCGCGGGAAGTACATGTCGTACTTCGGCGCCGTGTTCGGCATCACGAGCGTCGTCGGCCCGCTGGCCGGAGGCTTGTTCACCCAGCACCTGTCCTGGCGCTGGATCTTCTACATCAACGTGCCGATCGGCATCATCGCCATGTTCACCATTGCGGCAGTGCTCCATGTCCCGGTCAAGCGCGTCCCGCACAAGATCGACTGGCTCGGCACCGCCTTCATGTCGTCGGGGGTGACCGCCATCATCCTCCTCACCACGTGGGGCGGGATTCAATACGCCTGGGGCTCGGGTTTGATCATCGGGCTGGGGGTGCTCAGTGCCGCACTGCTGGCGGCCTTCTGCGTGGTCGAAGCGAGGGCGGCCGAGCCGCTGATCCCGCTCCTGTTGTTCAGGAACCGCACCTTCACCGCCGCGTCGGGGGTGGGGTTCATCGTCGGCTTCTCGATGTTCGGGGCCATCGTGTACCTGCCCTTCTATCTGCAGACCGTCCACGGCGCCACGCCCACCGCCGCGGGCCTGGAGCTGCTGCCATTGGTGGGCGGCATGCTGCTCACGTTCATCCTGAGCGGGCAGCTGGTGACGAGGACGGGCCGGTACAAGATCTTCCCGATCCTGGGCTCCGCCGTGCTGGCGATTGGTCTCTTCCTCCTCTCGCGTATGGGGGTGAGCACGTCGTTCGCGCTCACCTCGGTCTACATGGTCGTGGTCGGGCTCGGCGTGGGCCTGGTCATGCAGGTGCTCGTGGTGGCAGTGCAGAACTCGGTTCCCTACGAGCAGCTCGGCACGGCCACCGCCACTGCCACGTTCTTCCGCACCATCGGCGGCGCGTTCGGCGTGTCGGTCCTGAACGCCGTGTTCAACAACCGGTTGTTCTCGGCGCTGTCGATGGACCACCTGCCCAAGTCGGCGCGCGCCGTCGTGAGCGGTTCGAGCATCGTCGTCAACCCCGCCGCCATCGACCACCTACCACCTGCGGTCAGGGCCCCGATCGTGGAGGCCTTCAGCCATTCCCTGCAGACGGTCTTCTTTGTCGCGGTGCCCTTCGCGGTGCTGGCGTTCGCGCTCAGCTGGCTGATCAAGGAGATCCCGTTGCGTACGACCGCGTTCAATCCCCCCACCGTGCCGGATCGGGGCGCCAGCAACGGCGGTGGGGGGAACGAGGGCACCGGGTCCGAGGCTGCCGTCGAAATCGCCGCCTTCTGACTGCGCCGTCGGCCACCGCCGTGGCGTCGTGGGCGTCTGGCGTCGTCGGGCTGAATCGATCAGACGCTGCGTAGCCGGCGGGTGCTCGGTGCGTCCGAGGTGGATCCGAGCAAGGCAATGGCCTCGGCGCGCGCCTGGCGGTAGGACTCCCAGAGCTCGATCTTCTCGGAAAGGTCCCGAGCCATGGTGGCCTCGACGACCGAGAGGCGCATGTGCTCGACGAGTTGGCGGAGCCTGGTTCTGTCTCCGGGCGTCACGGGGCCCAAACGATCCTCGAACCTCATCGCCGCTGACATGGATCCGGACATCGGGTGCCTCCACTTCCGCCCTGGACTGCATCGACTCCCGTCCGGCCGAACTTGACCAGGTGTGCCGCGTTCCTCGCTCCACGCTTGTGCTCGAAGCGGTTCTGCATCGTGCGTGACCCCCACACGACTTCGAAGAGTGGTGTCCGCGACACTGGAATGCGGGCCGGTTAGACCTTCAGGTGTCCCGACCACCGGCCGAGACAGATCGGCGCCAGGCGTTGCTCAAGAGGCCGGCACGCCGCCGGAGATCGAGAGGGGAAGGGATTGGTCGTGTCCGAGAGGCGGCCGCGCTTCGGATCGAAGCCCCTCCCGACCCCTGTGCGGATCGTGGTCTACGTCGCCGCCGGTGCCCTCTTCGTGGTCATCCTCTTCGTCCGGGGTGGGCCCAATCCGGCCGAGACCGATGCGCATTCCGTGACGCTCCCCACCACGGACATCTCCCACGGCGACCTGCACGCGGCCGAACGCGACACCCTCGTGCCGAATCCACCGGGCTACCCCCTCTTGATGGCCCCGTTGGTGATCGCACTGCGACCTTGGATCGGATCGCCCCGGTGGTGCGACGACAAACCCATCCCCAAGATTCTGCAGACGTTCGGGGATGCGTACTTCCGGTCGATACTCGGGCCCTGTACCGCCAAGCACGGGGGCGATCACGGGAAGCCCTATCCCATCTGGTACCGCTCGCAAGCGGTGCTCGCCATTCTCGGATGGGTCGTGCTCAGTGCGGGAGCCGTCATGCTCCTGGGTGCATCCGGAGCGGGGGGAGGGGCGATCGAGGTGGTCCTCGTCGTCGCCCTGGCCGTGCTCCCGGCGTCGTCGGACGCCATCGCCCAGACCTTTCATCCCCAGGATCTCATGAGCATGGGTTTCACCTGCGCCGGGCTCTCCCAGGCGCTGCGGCGACGATGGGTGTGGGTCGGCGTCTTGTTCGCGGCGGCGTTCCTGTGCAAGCAATTCGCACTCTTACCGCTGATGGCCACCCTGGCAGCCGCGCCGGGATGGCGCTGCCGGGCCCGGACCCTGATTCCGCTGGCAGGGGTCGTCGCCCTGGGCGTGGTGCCGTTCTACCTGGCCGCCCCCGTCGACACCGTGCGGGCGATGACGGCCGTGTACGTCGAAGGCGTGGCGCTCGTCAAGACCCCCACGATGGTGGGCGTGCTGAACATCAGCGAGCACCTGAAGCTCGAGATCGCTCGTGACGCACCGCTCGTGGCGGCCGCGGGACTCGCCCTGTGGGCCAGGTGGCGGAGCCGAGATCTGCTCCTGGCCCCGGTGCCGCTCGTCGGGCTGGCCCTCGCCTGCCTGGCCACGAGGCTCGTCTTCGAGATCTCCCTTCTCAACTACTACTTCCTGGCCGTGGCCGTCGCACTGCTCCTGCTCGACCTCATCCGCCGGCGCCTGCCCCTGTGGTCCGTGGCCTGGATCGTCGCCACCCGTTACGGGCTCTCCCCGATCGCCCCGCATGCACCGCTGACCTTGACCGCAGCCCTGTTCCTGATGGCCGCCCTGGTCCCGCTGGTGCTCGGGCTGGCACAGCTGCCGTCCCGGGCGCGGCCCTCGTCCGGGATCCCGAGCCCCAGTCTCGGTTGACCGACCGCTGCGCACGCCGGAGACCAGGGCCCCGGCGGCGACACCCGGGCCGAGTGCGGTCAGCGACAGGGCTTCCAGGGCTTGGCCTTCAGTGCCAGGCCCTTTTCGATGGCGTCGCGCCCGGACAGGTCGGCGCTCGGGCAGAAGCGAGCGGGCGGGACGTGGTACTCCACTTCGACCACCGCTTTGCTGGCTGCGGTCCACCCGTTGTACAGGGCACACTCGTGGTACTTCGCACACTGCTCGTTGATGGCGAAGTCGAAGGTGCTCTCGAGTTGGCTCAGCTGGCCGGTGTCGTTCTTGAGTCCGGCCGACAGGCCGTGTGCGTGCGCGATGGCGGCGAGGTCCTCGTTGAACGTCAGCTGTTCGGCCGCGGTGAGCGCGAAACCCGTGGCGTTCTCGTACCCGTCGACGTTGTCGAAGTCCACGGCGTCGAAGCCGGCCGTCTCACACTTTGCGACCCGGGCGTCGATGATGGGGAGCAGGACAGCGGTGGCCCGGATGTCGACCCAGCGTTCGCCCGGCCAGCCGTTGGACTTGCCCAGGACCGAGGCCGGGTACGCCTTGGCGTCGGGTCGGAAGTCCTCCCACGTACCGGCATCGACGTAACAGACCGCATGGGCTCCGACCGCGTGGATGGCCGCCACCGACGCGGTGTTGAGAGTGGTGCCGTTGGTGGCGTAGAGGTCGACGTCGTAGACGTTGGGCCGGACGCAGGCGCCCCCCTTCTGCGAGACCGCGCACAAGGTGGTGTTGAGCTTTCCCTGGAGCTGGTACTGCCATCGCAAACCCGGGCTGGGGACCCACATGCTCTTGCCGCTCGCCACCGGTGCCATGGCGAAGAGCGTGGTGCCGAGCACCGCGGCCGCCACGATGACGCCCCGCACGCCACCCAATCGCATGGCCCCACCCACGTCCACAGCGTAGGCCCGCCCTCGACACGTCGCCGAGGTCAGGGGAACCGTCGTACGCTCCTGCGGCGTCGACCGATGACCGGCGGGCATCATGAGAGGATCTGGCGTGACGTGGCGGTGACGACCTTTAGGGCACCAGGGGCGCTGCGGTGAGCGAGTTCCTGTTCGCGCTCGGGTTGGTGATCGTGGTGATCACCGCCGCCAACGTCGTCTTCACCCTGGTGCTGCCCAGGCGGCCCGCCGGCATCGAGCGGCTGTCGCTCGTGGTCAACAGGATCGTGCGGATGGCCTTTCTCGCCGTTTCGCGTGCGGGGAGGCGCTACGAGGTCAAAGACGCCCTGCTGGCGCCCGCGGCCCCGGTCGCGCTCTTGGCACAGCTCGTGGTGTGGCTGGGATTCTTCGTCCTGGGCTACGCGTGCATGCTCGAGCGGACGACCCACACGTTCTCAGCAGCGTTCACCCAGGCCGCGGTGGCCCTGTTCAGCGTGGGCACGTCCCACGCCGGGGGCCCGCCCAGTCGCTGGCTCGACATCGCGGCCGGCGCCACGTGGGCCATCGTGGTGACGCTGCAGATCGCGTACCTCCCTTCGCTCTACGACGCCTTCAATCGCCGCGAGGCATTGGTGGCGATGCTCGAGAGCCGGGCCGGGCTCCCGGCGTGGGGACCCGAGGTGCTCGCTCGCCATCAATTGGTCGGGATCGTCGACGCCCTCCCCAACTTCTACGCCCAGTGGGAGCAGTGGGCCGCAGACCTGGCCGAGAGCCACACCACCTATCCGGTCCTGCTGCTGTTCAGGTCGCCCGAGCCTTGGTACTCGTGGGTCGTGGGCCTGCTGGCGGTGCTCGACGGCGCCGCCATGCACCTGGCCCTGTCGCCCGACGGGGCCTCGTCCCAAGCCCGCCTGTGCCTGCGCATGGGGTTCACGGCCCTCAACCGGATCGCCAAGACGCTCGGATGGCACGTGGACCCCGATCCGAATCCCGAAGGGCCGATCACCTTGACCTTCGAGGAGTTCGAGGAGGCCGTGCACATGCTGGCCGAGATCGGATTCCCCATGGAGCTGTCGGCCGAGGACGCCTGGCCGAACTTCCGGGGATGGCGGGTGAACTACGAGACCAACGCCTACCGACTGGCCGACCGAGTCATGGCGCCACCTGCTCCTTGGTCGGGGCCGCGCCGACACCTCCGGTCGGGCCCGGTCGCACCGCGCCGTCCACCACAACGAAGCCCGGTTGCCAAGGCTGCCGCCCTGCATCGGCCCCCACCGGTCACCGCGCCGGCCCGAAGGCGGGGAAGGACCGCCCGACCGGACAAGGCGTAGTCCCGCCGGCCGCGCCCTGTCAGCCGGAGATCGGGGAGCTGTCCCCGGGCTCGTAGGTGAGGTCGACGCTCACGGAGTCGGGGCGCTTGGTCGGGTCGAGGGTGATGGCGAAACCGTCGACCACGTCCACGAGCTTCACGGCGTCGACGTGGGGCCGCGCCACCCCGCCCCATTTCGTCCGTGCCCGACGACGGGCCTCGGCCAGGTCGTCGGCTACCACCAGGACGACCTCGTGATCCTCGGTTAGGCGCCCCGGGGCGGGATCGCCCCCCAGGTAGACGGCGTACAGCCGTGGCTCGCTGCTCACGGCCGCTCCTCAGTCGGTCGCTTGTCTGTCGGTCGCTCCTCTGTCGGCCGCTTGTCTGTCGACCGCTCATCGATGGGCCTTTCGTCGTTCGGATGCTCCTCGGCCAAACGCTCTTCGACCAGCACCGTGGCCCCGACCGCGCCCGAGAGGTCGCCGAGCTCGGTGCCGAGGACCTCGGGGGGGAGCTCGGGGAAGCGCAGGTTCCTGACCATGGCCTGCTCGACGCGGCGGACGAAGGGCTCTCCCAACCGATCCCCGAGACCCCCTCCGACGATGATTGCCTGGAGCTCGAGCAGGTTTTGGGCGTTCGCCAATGCCAGGCCCAGGGCGTCGACGGCCTCGTCGATGAGCTCGATCGTGAGACGGTCACGCTGTTCGAGGGCATCGGCGATGACCGAGCTCGTGACACGGTCACGGCCCTTGCGCTCCATGATCTCGAACAGCTTGGTCTTCTGGCCCTTCTCGATCCGGTGCCGTGCGGTCTGCTCGATCGACAGCCGGCCCGCATACGCCTCGAGGCAGCCCAGCCGGGTGCACCCGCAGCGGCGGCCGCCGGGCTTGACCGTGGTGTGGCCGATCTCCCCGGCGTTGCCGCGGCCGTGGTGCAGCTCGCCTCTGAGGATGAGGCCGCCGCCGACGCCCGTACCGACGAAGACGCCCAGGAAATCCCGAAAGCGTCGCCCCGCCCCTTGCCTGAACTCACCCATGACCGCGGCCCGTACATCGTTGTCGACGACCACCCGTATCCCGTGGAACGCAGCGCTGACCGTGGGCCCGAGCGCCACGTCGTCCACGAAGCCCGGGACGTTGCGGGCGTTGGACACGTGGCCGGTCGTCACGTCGACGGATCCCGGTGTCCCGATGCCGATGGCACGGAGGGCGGAGGGCTCCATCCCGGCGTTTTCCAGCGCGCTGCGGATGCTGGCCACGATCTCGGCGACGACGTCCGCGGCATTGGTGTTCGGAGTCGGGTGTCGGGACTGGCCGACCACGATGCCGGAGGACACCACCACGGCCTGGATCTTCGTGCCGCCCAGATCGACGCCGGCAGTCACCTGACTCATGGTGAGCGGGTCCTCCCGCATCGTGGGTGTGCGTATTCCCACGTCACGGTAGCCGTCAACGCACGCGGTCCCGGGCATGCTCCTCGGGGCGCTGGCCGGGTGAGGAAGGGCCGGCCCCAGGCACTGCGGCTCCGCCCGCGAGCCGCGGTCGAGGACCCCTTATCTGGTCGCCTGGACTGCCTCCCCGCCCACCGGGAGGGCACAGTGATCGGAGAAGCCCTGGCTCCGAAGACCCAGGCCGGCGTTGAAGCGCGACCGGAAGTTCTCCATGGCGACCCACGCGGCGAGTTCCACCATCTCGACCTCGCTGAAGTTGTGGTGGAGCCGCTGCACGAGTTCGTCGGTCACGGTCGCCGGGGTCGAGGTCGCCGACTCGGCGTATTCGAGGACGGCTCGCTCCCGTTCGTCGAACGCGCCGCTCGTTCGCCACCGGGGGACGTCCCGGACCTTCGTGGGGTCCATCCCTTGCTGGAGCCCTTCGTAATACCCGTAGTCCGTGCACCACGAGCAGCCGATCTCCCCGGCCGACGCCTGGATCGCCAGCCACCGGAGATGGGGGTCGAGATGGCGCCATCCACGCTCGGCGACGGTCTCGAGCATGCCCCAGGCGATGAGCACGCCCGAGTGGTGCGCCGCCGCGGCCACCGGTTCGACGACGCGGCCGAAACGCCGCTTCGAGTAGCGGAGCGCGAGCCTGGGGACCAATCGGTCCGCCTTGTCCGCGAGATGCACGTGTGCCATCGTCCGACCTCCGATCCATTGCCGGCAGGCCCCGGTGTCCTGTCGGGAGACGGTCCGTCTACTAGAGGCGGCGCGGACCTGAAAGGTTCCCGGCTGCTGAGCGCCACCTGTCGGAGCCCGGCCCGATGAGGCGAACTACCCGGCCAGATCCCGAAACGCCGTCACGCGCCGCGGGCGGGCGCGCACGAGCAGCTCGACGGGAACGCCGTTGCGGGCCCCGAACCTCTCGGCCTGATCGGCACCCATGTACCGACCGCCGATAGCCGTCGCCCATCGGCGGACCTCGGCGAGGTCGTCAGATGCCTCGGTATCGGCTTCCACCGCCACGAACGAGAACGGTGGTCGGTCGTCGTCGACGCAGATCGCCACACAGGGGTCGCGCCGGAGCGCTCGACCCTTCACCGTGTCGGCCCCCGTCGTGAAGACGATGGTCCGTCCGTCGAGCGCGTACCACGCCGGTACGGCGTGGGGACGTCCGTCCTCCCTGGTGGTGGCCAGGATCGCCGGCCGTGGCGGGGACGAATCCAAGAATGCCCAGGCTTCCTCATCGGTCATGCGCGAGTAGCTCACGACCGTCCAACCCGCCGGGCCGCCGACCTTCTTCCCGTCGCGCGCAGCTCGCCGAGATTGCAGCGCCGCGGACCGCCTTCTGCTTGACTCTGGCACCGTGAACGAGCTCGCGGTGCCCGTCGACAGGGGAGAGGGTCCCCCGGTGGTCCTGCTCCACGGCTATGCCATGCGGCCGGCCACCTACGGGCGCCTGGCCGATCTGCTCGCCCGGCGCTGCCGGGTGATCATCCCCGACCTCTTCGCCCTCCGAGGCCGTTGGAGCTACCCGTCGGTGCTCGACGCCTTCACCGCCACCCTCGACCGCCTGGAGCTCGAAAGGGTGACCCTGCTCGGCCATTCCTTCGGGGGTGGCATCGAGCTCGGCTTCGCGAACCGCTTCCCTGGCCGCGTGGTGGAGCTCGTGTTCTCCGACACCCTGGCGGCCTCGCGGGAGTGGAGCCTGGCCGACGAGACGATGCGCCACCCGATCCGGTTGCTGCGCCTGGCGACACCGACGGCCGCAGCCGCCTTCGCCCGCTCGTGGATCGCTCACCCCCGCCAGCTCGTGAACGCGGCGTGGTGGGGCTTCACGAGTGGCCGGGACTCCGCCAGCGAGGCCGTGGCGCGCCACGGTCTCCCGGCCCACGTGCTGTGGGCCAACCGCGACTCGATCCTGTCGCAAGACGACGGACGGCGATTCGCGCGCGAGCTCAACGCGTCGTTCACGGTGGCGTCGGCGGCACGTCGCAGACCCATCGACCACGACTGGATGTTCCAGGACCCCGACCTCTTCTTCGAGCACCTCGAGGAGCTCAAGCTCAACGCGCTGGCACCCTCAACGGGTTCCGGGAGCCTGGCAGGGACATCAGGAGGGTGAGCCGTGGGGGAGGACTGGGCGCGACCCGTCGTGCACTGGGAGATCGAGGCGCTCGACGCCGAGCGGCAGCGGGCGTTCTACCGTGAGCTGTTCTCGTGGGAGGTGGGCGACGGCCCGATCATGCAGATCCCGGCCGGCTTGGGCGGGCCCGAGCCGGGGCCGGCTGGTCACATCCGCCAGGGAGAGCGCAGTGGGGTCGCGCTCTACGTCCAGGTCCGCGACATCAAGGCGTCGCTGCGGAAGGCGGCCGATCTGGGTGGCACCGTCATCGCCGAGCCCTTCGACCTCCCGGGTGGGCCGACCCTGGCTCCGATCACCGACCCCGAGGGGAACCCCGTGATGCTGGTGCAACAGTAGGCAACAGGCAGCAGGCAGCAGGCCAGTCGGCATCAACCAGTCGACGACGTGGCGTCACTCCAGGGTGGCGTAGCGCTTGGTCGTGATGCTCGAGGGGTCCGTCAACGACGTGAGCCCGGAGACGGTCGGATCGTCGCGGGCAGCCGTCGCGGACGCCTCCGCGTCGCCGGCCGACGCCCACAGGGACACCACCAGCCACTCGCCGTCGGCGCCCCGGGCCGTGGTGCGTCGCAACAGGCCCGGCTGCGTGTAGTGGAACTCGGTCTGGGCCCGTTTGTCGGCGACGAGGAATTCGTCCTCCTCGACGCGGGCAGCGAGCCGGAAGGTAACGACTTCGATGACGGCCATGGGGTGGTGCGCTCCCTCCGCGTGCGTTGGTCGAGAGACACGTTCTACCCGTCGTGCGCCCGACGTGCGCCCCCGTCGTCGGGGCGCGGCCGTCGGGGCGGGGCCGTCGCGCCGACACGACGGCGCACACGCCTCGGCGCGGAGGAGGGCCGACGAGCGGCCCCCTCCGCGCGTGCCGACGGGCCCTCTAGAAGAACACGTCGAGGGTGTTGGTCCCGTCGTCGACGAACCAGATCCCGCGCCCTCCGGGCACGAGCGCCAGCCCGAACAGGTCACCGGCGCCGCCGGGGGGTGCGCCCGAGTCGTCGAGGGTGGCGGTGTCGATGGTCTGCCCCCACGGGGCGGTCTCCACGATGAGGCCGTTGTTGCCGTTCACGGTCAGCACGTTGCCGTTGGGCGCGAGGGTCATCCCGAGAGGATCGTCGAGCACCGACGCGTCGGACAGGGTCAGGCCTCCGGGGACGCCGAAGGGGGTGGTACGCCACAAGGCGTTGGGCACCTCGGCGATCCGGTTGTTCACCGAATCGGCGACGTAGAGGGTCCCGTTCCAGCCCAGGGCCACCCCCGTGGGCCCGACCACCAGGGCCGCCGGGTCGGTGCGCTCCGCGAAGCCCGAGGCCACCACGGTCTGGGACTCCATCTTCGGGCTCTGGCCCCAACCCAGCCCGATCTTGATCCGCACCACGGTCCCACCGTCGACGGTGTTACCGGGCTGGTCGGAAGGGATTCCGTCGTCCGCCGCCACGGTGCCGTTGAGCACGTTGGTCACGAACAGGTAGGCGGTGTTCCCGACGGTCGTCGAGGTCATGTCCCAGGGCCCGTTGATGGCGCCTCCGGCCCATGTCTCGACGAGCTGGCCCTGGGAGTTGAGCACGAGAAGGCATCCCGGCCCGATTCCCTGCGGGGTCCCCACGTCGGTAGGCCCGTCGGCCGTCGTGGGCAGACTCCCCACCACGACCCAACCACCGGGAAGCACCGACAATGCAGTCGTCAAACCGATCCCGCCCGGGCAGGGCCCGGTGGTCGACGCCTGGGTGATCTGCGCGAACTGGCTCACCGAGCCGTCGGGCATCTCCTCCACGATGGTCGTTCCCGTACCCTGGGCGTTGGCCGCGTCGTTGAAGTTGCTCACGAGCACGCCACCCTGGACGAGGTTCCCGGTGCTCTGGGATACGACGACGATTCCGTAGGGATTCACGTCGCCGTTGGTGGGCACGGTCGACGGTCCCGGGACCACGTTGTCGAAGTGGCTCAGGAATCCCTGCGGTGTGGCCTGCGCTGCACCGCTCGTGGCGATTGCGACACCCGTTGTGGTTCCCGCCAGCGCGAGCACCGCCATCAGCGCCGCAGAGCGTCGGGTGGGCCGTCGCCGTCGCGTGCCCGGATCCGGCTCGAGGGCAGGTGACTGCCCAGAAGTGCTCGCGGCGAGGTCGCGGGTCTGACGGTCATGATTGTCGTTCACGGGTGACCACCTCCTGCCGGTCCGGACAGACCGCACAGGGTCGGGTACGGCGCAGGTGGGTCAGATGTTCACCACGAACGGGTCAGATGTTCACCACGGGCTGCCCTGTTGGCGGAGTTCGCCGGGGGGGTCAGAACCAGGTCGAGCACCACGGTGACGGGGACGACCGGAACATGACGTCGACCCGGTCGAGCGTTCCCGGCGTGTGTTCGTCGACGTACCCGGTGTCGTGCAGGACGCGTGCGGAGACACCTCCCGCGTACAGCGAGCCCAGGGCCTGCACCGGCATCGAAAGGTCGGCGGCCTGGTCCGTGCGTGTGCACAGCGCGCCCGACGGCCCTCCTTCCAAGGCGTAGCGTCCTGCCGTGAAGCCGAGCGTGTCGGTCACCTCGATCACCACGCGCCCGTCGACCTGGTAGCGGCGCCCCGACAGGGCGCCCATGACGTCGAGGACGCGTATCCACAAGAAGTCGAACCGGCCCGTCTGGCGCACCGCACGCCCGTCCTCGAGGATCCACGGCAGGGCTTCGTCGACAGGGCGGTCGCCGGCCCGGACCTTGACGACCAGGTCCACCTCGCAGCAGTAGCGCCACAACCGCTCGTAGGCGGCGGGGGTCGTCGCCACGAGCTCCTCCACGGTCAGCTCGCCGGTCAGGCGCATGGAGTCCCATTCATTGGTGGCGCCGTAGCGCACGTATCCCTCGGGCACGCCTTCGGGCGAGCGGTACAGCGCCTGGTAGCCCCGGGGTGGCTTCGCTCCCGGCACCTCCACCTGGTGCAGGACCCTGTCCCACCAGCGCCCGCTGCGCTCGATCGACCCGGGCTGTGCAATGCGGAAGCGCTCGTAGAGCGCCGGGGCTTCGAGACGCATGATGCGGAGGTCGACGAGCTCCACGCTCCCGGTACTGCTCCCGACCCCACTTCCGCGACGACGGAAGCGGGTGGATGCGAGGTCCACCGCATAGGCGGCGCCCTCCACCGCGGCCCCGTAGCCGAAGCGTCCGTAGATGGGGTACTCCGAGGCGATGAGGATCCCCACCGGCTCGTTTCGTTCCGCGCTGGCGCGCAAGTCCGCCGTGATCATCTCCGTCAAGATGCCCTGGCGGCGGTGGGTGGGGGCCACCGTGACGTTGGTGAGCGCGGCAGCCCGCACCGTGGCGGGACCGGGGACCGTGAAGTCGGTGGCGAAGGATCGCAGCGTCCCGACCACGCGCTCGCCGTCGAAGGCGCCCCAAGTCCGTCCGAGGTCGACGTCACCCAGGAGGTACTCGGGGTACCCGTCGGCGACGGTGTACAAGAAGCCGATCCCCATGCACTGCGCCCACGAGTCGATCTCGGACGCTTCGATGGTTCGCACCCCGTGGACCATGGGAGAACCCTACCGACGTAGCGGCCCGGCTTCGTCGGGCGACGGCGCGGGGTGTGCCGTCAGCCGCTGTTCGCGCCCGACGCCAGGCGCGCGGCGCGGCGCTGCACCCACTGCCACTTCCCGCTGTCCATGTCGTCGAGCTCGGGTGGTTCGAGGAGGTACCGACGGGCGCGGACCGCGGCGTTGCGGAAGACGCGCAGGTCCGGGGACTTGAAGGCCCAGTGGGCGTAGAGCTGGTTCCACATCCGGCGCAGGTCTGCCCACGTCCGACCGGGGTGATGCGCGACGAACAGCGCCAGCGCCACGGACTTGCGGCTCACCGTCCGCCCCCGGGCCCCCTGGCGCAGGACGGCGGAACGGACCTTCTGCCACATCGCCGCCACCTGGGCGGCGCTGAGGGTCGGATCGAGAGCGAGGGTCACCTTGGTCGTGGCTTGGTACTCGCCGACCGTCGTGATCCCGAGCACCCGGACGGGGTGGGCGATCTCGAAGGCGGCCGCCTCGTCCGTGGGAGCGGCGTGGGAGCGCGACCGGCGGCTCTCGGTCGGGGACCGACCCGTGCGTTCCAGGTAGAAGAGGAGCGCGGCGGCACGGGCCCGTTCCCACAACCCGGGGCGGTCGTCGTCGCCGGCCGGCTCGGACGCTTCGAGCTCGGCCTGGATCCATTGGGCCAGGTCGGCCGGGGATCGGGTGCCGGCGGGGACCGGGGAGCGCTCGGCTGCCATGGCGTCGACCTCGTGGCGCAGCTCCCGGATCTCCTCGGCCAGGAAGTCGGCGGGGTCGTCCTCGGCCGCCGCGTCGACGAGGAACCCCGTCCGGTCCAAGAAGCCCCACTCGGCGCTGCCGGTTCGGGGCCAACCGCGCCGCTGCAAAGCAGCATCGACGCCGGACCGCAGGAGGTCGACTGTTTCCATGGCCGAAGACTAATCCTGCCTCCGGCACCACAGGCCACATGAGACCCCGGTCCGGCCAGGGTCGCGACGATGCGGTGAGCTCAGGACACCACGGCGATCACGTAACCGATGACGAGGAGGAGCCCGGTTGCCAGGTGCAGCACGATGTTGGACTGCATGGTGGGCATGAGCGCGTAGGGGTCCCCGTAGTGCGCACGCAACCCGCGCCACACCTTCAACCCCAGCGGGAGCGGGGCCAGGGCGAGCAGGGTCCACGCCGGGGTGACGCCGGCGACGACCTCGGCGACGATGCAGACGAAGGCCGCCCCCACCACGGCCGCGTAGAGGGCTTGGACCTGCGCCGGCGACAGCCGCACGATCAGCGTGCGCTTGCCGGCCGCGGTGTCGCCGGCGCGGTCGGGGACCTGGTTGACGTACAGCACCAGGGCGATGAGCAGCGCGACCGGAAGCGAGGCGAGCACCGGTTGCCAGCTCCACCGGCCCGCGCTTGCGAAGTACGTCCCGACCGCCATGACCGGGCCGAACCCGAGCGCCGTGACCGGCTCGCCGAGGCCGCGGTGCACGAGGCGCAGGGGTGGAGCCGAGTACGCCAGGCTGAGCACGATGCCCACGGCTCCGATGCCGAGGAGGCCCCAGCCGCGTTCGACCGCAAGGTACAGGCCCAGTCCGACCGCCAGCGCGTACAGGGCGGCGCATCCCGTGACCATGGCGCGCTTGGAAACGAGGCCGTACTGCAAGACGCGTGAGCCGCCGCTGAAGGGGGTGGGGGTCACATTGGCCGCGTCGGCGCCGTTGGCGTCGTCGAACAGGTCGTTGGCCATGTTGAGCCCGAGGTGGACCGCCACCGCGGCCACGAGCGCCAGCACGAACCACAGCGTGTGGAAGGCACCGTCGCGCGCCGCGATGACCCCGCCGAGCCCGACGGGGACGAGGGTGGCGGTGAGGAAGGGGAGACGGGTGGCCAGGAAGACGGTCCACAGACGGCTCAGCCGGGGCCGGGCCCCCAACTCGTCGAGATAGCCGCGTCCGGCCGGCACGCTGCGCTCGGCGTACTCGAAGAACGGGGTGTCGGCCTCGTCCCATCCGCTGGCCCGGCGGACCGCCACGCGCAGGCCCTCCCCCGCGGGCGTGGCGCTGCCCCAGAGGTTGACGTAGCGCCGCTCGTCATAGCCCACGCCGGGCTGGGGGCGGATGTGGCTGAAGGTGAGCTCCACCTCCTGGCCGTCGGCGGGACGAAGACCCCGGTCAAGTGGCCCGATCTGCACCTCGGCGCTGTCGACCGACTCGCTGAAGTCGACAGCGATGTTCACCGGGTAGCCATCGGGGCCCACATAGGCGAGCACGGCGTGCGGATAGGACCGGGCCCGGGTCAGCGCGTCGGTGACGTCGAGGGCAGCCATCTCAGGACACCCCCGCCAGCTCGTACACGCGAGCGGGCACGCTCGCCCGGCCGTCTTCCCACCACAACACCCGCTGGGGCGTGATCTCGATCACGGAGCGCTCGAAGAACAGGGGGATCCCGAAGCGCTTCTTCAGGAAGAAGTCGATGGCGGGCTCCTTGGCCCGCCACAGCGGGAGCAGCCGTTCCCAGCCCTCGTGCACGTCGTCCTCGACCACGCGGGCGTCGCCCTGGATGGTGGCACGATGGAACGGCTCGACGGGGACGGCCACCGGATCGGTGAGCGAAAGGCACACCTTGGGGTTGGCCTTGATGTGGCGGAGCTTGCGCGAGAACAGCACCGACGACGTGAGGTAGATGAGGTCGCCGTCGGACAAGGGGATGAGGGGATACGTGACGGGACGACCGGACTCGTCGATCACCGTCAGTTCCCCGACCAGGGCGACGTCGAGCAGTTCGACGACCGGGGCGGGCAGCAGGGGGGAGAGTTGGGTCACGGTGCGGACAGTACACGGTGGGCATCGGTGCTCGGCAACCGGCCCAGCCCACCACCGTGATCGAGTCCGTGTCAGTGCGCGTGCGTGGCTGGTTCCGGTGACCCGCCCATCATGCGCAGCATGGGTCGTCCGCCGGTCCTCAGGAATCGGACGATCAGCCCCGCCGCCACGACCAGGAACACGATGTTGAGGACGGTGGTGTAGTTCCAGCGCACCGCCATCTCCGCGACCTTGGCGTGATGAGCGGTCGGGACGAGGCCCGCGGCACCGAAGACGAGCTCGATGACGTATCCCGCCGTCACCATCGTCACGTAGAAGCTCCCGAGCATGAACAGCATCATCCGGGTCCCGTAGTACTTCCGGTAGATGGCGAGGATGGGCACGATGATCAGGTCGGCGAAGATGAACGCCACCACGCCGCCGAAGCTGATGCCTCCGTTCCACAGCACGGCGGCGAGGGGCACGTTGCCGATCGAGCACACGAAGCTCAGGAGGCTGACGACCGGTCCGATCACGGGACCCCACACCTTCGACAGGAGGGGATGCCCGGCGAAGAAGAATTGCTGCCAGAAGCTCGACGGCACCCACGCCGCCAGGGCACCCGCCACCAGCAGGCCGATGACGATGTCGCGCACCACGGCAGCCCACTCCATGACGAAGATGTGGGAGATGGCGGTGAGCGACTGCCCGGACCGGAGCCGGCGCCAGACGCTCCCGGGCCCCTGGATGCTCATGTCCATCGCCGCGTGCCCCTCCATGGAGCCGGCGACGCCTTTGGCGGCCTGGGACCGCGCTGCCTCGAGCACGCGCCCGCGCAGGAACACGCGGAACCACAGCGCCAGGAAGACGATCATCACCGGACCGCCGACGAACTCGGCCAGCGTGAACTGCCACCCGAGCAGCAGGGCCAGGATGATGCCCAGCTCGACGACCAGGTTGGTGGAGGCGATCTCGAACACCATGGCGGCGGTGAAGCTCGCACCCTTGCGGAACAGCGCCCGGGCGAGGGCCACCGCGGCGTAGGAGCACGACGAGGACGCCACCCCCAGCCCGGTGGCCAGCGCGATGGCACGTGGGCCCTCGCCTCCGAGGAGCCGTTCGACGCTTCGGCGCCTCACGACGGCCTGGACGACCGACGCCAGGGTGAAGCCGAGGATCAGGGCCCACAGGATCTCCCAGGTCATCGACCCGGTGACAGCCAGCGCGTGGCGGACGGCGCGCAATGCGGTCATCGTTCGTCCTCGGGTACCGCCACCGACAGGAGCTGGCGCAGGCAGTGCTCGAGCAACGGGTGCGGGAACGACGGAGCCAGGGAGTAGTAGACGACCCTGCCAACCTTCCGGAAGGTCACCAGGCCCGCGGTGCGCAACATGCGCAACCCGTAGGAGACGGCGTCGTCGGACACGTCGAGAGCCAGGGCGAGGTCGCCGACGCACAGCCGGTCGACCGCCGCCAGCGCGAACAGCAGCCGTGAGCGGACGGGGTCGGCGATCAGGCCGAGCAGTCCCGCCAGACGGCCCGCATCGTCGACCGAGATGAGGCGGTCCCGGGAGGCCGTGACCCGGTCGGGGTCCACGGGATGGTCATGGGGGAAGACGGTCGAGGACATAATCTCCGTATATCCGTACTATCACACGGATATTAGCGGACATCTTCCGGTCCCGGAGCAGAGCGGCCGGGGTCAGGGCAGCAGCAGGGCGGCCATGCGGCGCGTGGCCACCACGAGGCCGAGGTAACCGGCGACGACCAGGTAGGCGGCATGGCCGGCGAGCGGCCACGACACGATGCCCGTGTCGAGCCCCCGGAGCAGGGCGACCCCCTGGTAGAGGGGGGTGCAGCGGATCACGGCCTGGAGCCACCCCGGGTACACCGACAACGGGTAGAAGGTGGCCGAGAACAAGAAGAGCGGGATGAGGGCGAGAGAGACCTTGTCGAAGTCCTGCCAACTGCGCATGTAGGTCGTCCCCGCCATCCCGACGGCGGCGAAGGCGAAGCTCACGCACATCGCAGCGGGGAGACACAGGATCGCCCAGGGCGACAGCACGTACCCGAGCCCCGCCATGACCACCAAGAAGGCGGTGGAGTAGATCGTCGCCCGCATGAGCGACCACGTCAGCTCCCCGAGGGCCACGTCACCGGGACCGAGGGGTGTCGACAGCACGGCGTCGTAGGTCTTGGCGATCTTCAATTTGAAGAAGACGTTGAACGTCGAGTCGAGAGTGGCGCCGTTCATGGCCGACGACGCCAGGAGCCCGGGCGCGACATACGTCGTGTAGGGGATGAGCTCGTGTCCCACGTGGATGGCGCCGACCAGCTTGCTCAGTCCCACGCCGATGGACAGCAGGTAGAAGAACGGCTCGAAGAACCCCGACACGAAGAACACCCACGAGCGCCGGTACACGAGCACGTTCCGCTCCACGAGGCGCCGGGCGCGGCGTGTGCCGAGCATCGCCACGGGCGTGATCCGCAACGGGAATCCCCCCGGCTCCGAGGTGCCGGTCCTGTCCGAGACGTCGGTCACGTCACCAGCCTTCGCCGGTATGTCCGTATGGCGAGCGCGAACCCCACGAGCGTCAACGCCACCAGGTAGGCGAGATGCGCGCCCGCCCCCGCCAACCCCACGTGGCCGAGCACCAGGCTCCGGCACAGCGCCACTCCGTGGTACAGCGGAGTCGCCTGGGCGATCGGCTGGAGCCAGCCCGGCAGCTGGGTGATCGGGAAGAAGGTCCCCGAGAACAGGAAGAGCGGGATCAGCCCGAAGCGGTAGATGGTGGAGAAGCCGGTGTCGTTCTGCTGCGCGGCCGCGAACGCCGCGATCGGCGCCGCAAACGCCAGTCCGGTGAGGACTCCGACGGGGAGGGCGAGGATGGCGAGGGGGGAGTGCACGGTTCCGAACGCCGCCATGATGACCAGGTAGATCGAGGTGACCATGACGAGACGGAGCGCGATCCAGGCCAGGTGGCCCACGAGCACGTCGATGACTGTCAGCGGCGTGGCCAGCATGGCGAAATACGTGCGCAGCCACTTGACGGCGGCCATGACGGGGTACATGGCCTCGTTCCCACCGATCTGCATGGCCGTCGACGCCAGCAGTCCCGGTGCCAGGAAGTCGAGATACCGCACTCCGTCGACGCGGCCCTTGATCAACGACCCGAGCCCGAGTCCCATGGCGGCGAGGTACAGCACGGGGTACAGGAAGCTGGTGGTGATCGACCCCCGCCACGTGCGCTTGTACTGGTACATCCAGTAGCGCATCGAGCGCACCCACGTGGGCGAGGAGCGGTGGCGCCGGGGGCTGGCCGGGCCCGGCGGGCTGGCCGGGCTCTGCGGGTCATCCCTCGTCGTGGTGCTCAATTTCCGCGTCTCCCGCTCAGTCGACCAGTGACCGGCCGGTCAGACGGAGGAAGACGTCCTCGAGCGTCGATCGACGGACCAGCGCGCTGTCGGGATTGAGCCCGAGCTGGTGCACCTCGGTGAGTGCGGCCTCGCCGTCGTCGGTGTACAGGAGCAGCCGGTCGGGGAGGGCCTCGTAGCGCTGGACCCGGCCGGCCAGGCGCGCGGCGACGCCCTCGGTGTCGGTGTCGGGATCACGGAAGCGCAGCTCGAGCACCTCGCGCGTCGAGTACCTGGCGATGAGCTCGCTCGGAGATCCCTCGGCGGCGAACCTCCCCCCGTCCATGACGGCGAGACGGTCGCACAATTGCTCGGCCTCGTCCATGTAGTGCGTCGTGATGACCTGGGTGACACCTTGCTGCTTCAAGCGGTAGAGGCGGTCCCACAACAGGTGACGGGCCTGGGGGTCGAGGCCGGTGGTGGGCTCGTCGAGGATCAGCATCTCGGGATCCGAGACCAGTGAGCGCGCGATCGTGAGCCGTCGTTTCATCCCGCCGGACAACGGGTCCACCTTGTCGTGGGCTCTTTCGGAGAGCTGGGTGAACTCGAGCAGTTGCTCGGCGCGCTCGCGGATGACCCGGCGAGGCAGGTCGAAGTACCGGCCGTAGACCATCAGGTTGTCGAGGACGGTGAGCTCGAGGTCGAGGGTGTCCTCCTGGGGGACGATGCCGATGCGGCTCCGGATGCGCGGGCCCTCGTGGGCAGGGTCCATGCCGAGCACCCGAAGCGTCCCTCCCGAAACCGGCGACATGCAGGCGATCATCCGCATGGTGGAGGTCTTGCCCGCTCCGTTGGGGCCGAGCAGCCCGTAGGACTCGCCGCGGCCGATCTCGAAGTCGATTCCGTCGACCGCTACGAAGTCCCCGAAGCGCTTCGTGAGGCCCCGTGCGACCACCAGGTGCTCGTGTCCCCCGCGGGGCGCAGGTCCGACGTTCTGGGTCGCATCGGGCGGGGGCACGACCTCTCAAGCTACCCGCCGGTCGGCGGCGGCTCTCCGAGCTCGGTCAGTCGGAGACGAGCTCCAGCGCACGCCGGGCCATGTCTTCGCGCGACGTCGCCTGCATCCGGGCCGCCCGCTGCAGCAGACCGTCCATGTAGAGCGCGAGGCTGATGGTGGCAGCCACCGGGTCGGCCACGAGCAGCGGTACGGGCTCGGTCCGCTCGTCGAGACCCGAGGCGCGCAGCACCGCGGCGCGCAGCTCCAGCATGGCGTCGCGGGCGGTCTCCACGCGGATCCGGCCACGCCGCATCCACAGGCTCAGGCCGAGGGGCACGGTGAGGTTCCCCTGGGTGAGGTCCTCGGGCTCGAGGTCGGCGAGGCCGAGCAACGCCTCGTGGACGAAGCGTTCGACGGACTCCTCCTCTATCGCCTCGAGCCGCACCCCTGACACCGGAACCTCCTGGTCAGCACGTCAGTTTGTCCTTGGATCCAGTGTGGACTCGGGGTGTAACAGGGTGGTGGACCTGGGTACATACCCTGGTCAGGGCACCGGCGCCCGTGGTTGACTGGACGCCTCCCCTCCGCCGAAAGGAGTCGAGATGCCCAGAGCGATCTGGACGGGGTCCCTGAGCTTCGGCTTGGTCAACGTGCCGGTGGGGCTGTTCACGGCCACGGACGACAAAGCGATCCATTTCAACCAATTCCAGTCCGGGACCTCTGACCGGGTCCGCCAGAAGCGCGTCAACGAGCGCACCGGCGAGGAGGTCGAGTACGCGGACGTCGTCAAGGGATACGACCTGGGCGGGGGCGAGTACGTGATCGTCACGCCCGAGGAGCTCGAATCGGTGGAGCCGGGCCGCTCCCGGACCATCGAGATCACCGACTTCGTCGACCTCGACGCCATCGACCCGATCTATTACAAGTCCACGTACTTCCTGGGGCCCCAGGGTGACCAGGCGGCCCGCCCCTATGCCTTGCTGCGTGAGGCGATGGCGGACAGCAACAAGGTGGCCGTCGCCTCTCTCGTGCTGCGCACGAAGGAGCACCTGGTGACGATCAGGCCCATGCAGTCGGTGCTCGCGCTCGAGACGATGTACTTCGCCGACGAGATCCGCGACCCGAGCAAGGAGATCCCGCTGGCACAGGGCGAATTGAGCTTCTCGGACCGGGAGCTGAGCACGGCCAGGCTGCTGATCGAGTCGATGGCCAGCGCATGGGACCCCGACCTCTACGAGGACGAGTACCGCAAGCGGGTGGAGAAGCTCATCGACGAGAAGCGCCAGGGCAAGGTGATCGTCACCGAGCGCACCGAGACCCGACCGACCGCGGTGGTCGACCTCATGGAGGCGCTGCAGGCCAGCGTGGAGGCGGCGCGCGCGCACCGGCCCGGTGATCACATCGCCGTCCCCGGCGCCGGGGCCAAAGCTCCCGTCAAGCGGTCCTCCAAGCGTGCGGCGTCGAGCCCCGCATCGCCGGTTCAGGCGTCGGGGCTGAGCAAGTCCCAGCTGTTGTCCCGGGCCACCGAGCTCGGGATCCCGGGACGGTCGAAGATGACCCGCGACGAGCTCGAGAGTGCGGTGGCAGCCGCCGGCAAGCCCGCCCGGCGCCGCAAGGCGTCCTAGAAGCGAACGCGAGGATCGCCAGCAGCGCAGGCGAGCATCGGCGCTGGCTCGCGGCCCGCCATCCGTGGCCGAGCGGTGCCGAGCGTCCGGCGTTATCCTCACCCGAGGAAGCCCATGACCATCGACCCCGCCGTGCGCTACGAGGGCATCAGCCCGAAGGCTTACGAGCATCCGGCGGACAGGGCGGCTACGGCGGCACTCCGGTCGATCCCCTTGATGGACCAGTTCATCAAGCGCCTGTGTGACTTCGGGCACGAGCGACGGCTCCGCCAGGTGATGCTCGGCAACGCGGTGCACATCGGGGAGGGACAGGTACCAGCTCTGTGGGAGAGCTACCGGAGCTGCGCATGGGTGCTCGATCTGGAACGGACGCCGGAGCTCTACGTCACCCAGACCCCGATGGTCAACGCCATGACCGTGGGCGCCCAGAACCCCGTCGTGATCGTGTACTCGTCGCTCGTGGGCTCCTACGAGCCGCTCGAGGTGCGCGCCGTGCTGGCCCACGAGCTCGGGCACGTGCTGTCGGAGCACTACACCTACACCACCGCTCTCCTGATCCTGTCCCAGGTGGTCCAGGGTGCACTTCCCCGGTCGCTGTTCGCGGGACTGCCCATCCGTGCGCTGTACCTGGCCCTGCTCGAGTGGTCGAGGATGGCGGAGCTGTCGTGTGACCGCGCCGGCGCCCTGGTGCTCGGGGACCCGCTGCCCGTGTGCCAGATGCTGATGCGCACGGCGGGCGGCGCGCTCGAGGGGATGAGCTTGGACGCGTTCATCCGCCAGGCCACCGAGTACGAGGAGGAGGACGACCTCTACGCCCGCCACGCCCGCTTCTGGGAGGAGATCGGCCGACCGCACCCCTTCGCGGTGCGTCGCGTGCGGCAGCTCGTGAAGTGGGTGAGCGAAGGGGAGTTCGACCCCATCCGGGCCGGGCACTACGTCCGCCGAGGGCAGGAGCCGCCCGCTTCCGCCGAGTTCGAAGCAGCGGTGACGCACTACGGCGACCGGTTCGTCGCCATGGTCGACCGGGTGGGAGGCGGTGTGCAGCGTGTCGCCGACCAGATCAGCGCCTGGCTCCGCGCCCGGCAGGGGGCGGGCGCCTCGGGACCGGCTGACGACGAGGACGACTGGGGCGATCTGGGCCCCGAGTGAGCCCCGCGTCGAGTGAGTCCCGACGCCCCGAGTGAGCGACACCCCGAGTGAGCAGGGCCGAGGGGTTCGACGCGCTACACGGCCGGGCGTGTGGACGTGCCGTCCTTGGCGCGTCGCAGCAGCATGCCGAGGAGGATCGACACCTCGTAGAAGACGTAGAGCGGGATGGCGAGGGCGAGCATCGAGAACGGGTCGCCGCTCGGTGTGATCACGGCCGCGGCGGTCACGATCAACACGACGGCCCAGCGGCGCTGCGCCGCCAGGGTCGAGGGGCGCACGGCCCCGACCAGCTGCAGGGCGACCAGGACGACCGGGAACTCGAAGGTGAGCCCGAACACGGCCATGAGGGCGATCACGAGGCCCACGTAGTTGTTGGGGTTGTAGATCTGCCGCAGTGTCGGCCCCCCGATGCTCCCGAGGAAGCGAAGGGTGTGCGGCAGGCTCACCAGGGCCAGCGACGCTCCCGCCACGAACAGCACGAGGGACGCGGCGACGAAGGGCACGGCATAGCGCTTCTCTTGCTTTCGCAGTCCGGGTGTCACAAACCGCCATACCTGCCACAAGATGACGGGGGAGGCGAGGAAGAACCCCGCGTAGGTCGCGACGTGGATCCGTAGCGACAGCCCGTCGAGTGGGCCCGTCACGTACAGACTGCAGTGCGTCGTCACCTGGCAGTACGGCGCCTGCAGCCAGTGCAGGATCTGTGGGTAGGCGACGAACGCCACGCTGCACGCCACGGCGACGGTGACGGCGGTGACGACCAGACGGCGGCGGAGCTCGGCCAGGTGCGCGCCGACGGACATGGTCTCGGGCGCTCGGCGCCGGGCGCGGATCAGCGTGATCGACATGGTCGGTCAGAGGTGTCGTCAGTTCATCGACGACATGTCGAGCCTCGACGATGCCCCCACCGGGGGAGCCCGGTGCGCATCTGGGCGCATGACCGGTGCCGGCCCGCCGTTGGCCGGCCCCGGGCGCAGCGGTGGCGACGAGCCCGGGGGCGTGCCATCGGGGTGGGCGCCGGTTCTCGTGGCATCGTGCTCCTCGGCGAGCCGGTCGAGGAGCGACAGGGGGGAGCGCACCACCCGCGTGATCTCGGTCGTCGAGGGAAGGTCGGGGAATGTGGCGCGCACCTCGCTCTCGAGATGCGCCCTCCACCGGGTGAACTCGCTCCACGCCGCGCCCACGCGTCGGGCCATCGACGGCAACTTGTCCGGGCCGAGCACGATGAGCGCGATCACGAGGACCATGAGCAGCTTGGGTGGACTGAGCAGGACCATGGCGGGAGCTCGACCTCGACGCAGCCGTGCCGGTCAGCCGCTCTGGGCTTTCGCACCTGCGTCGGTGTCGACGGACGGGTCTTGGACCTCTGCCAGTCCCTTCTTGAATTCGGACCGGGCCGACCCGAGCGAACGGGCCAGCTTCGGGATCTGGGTCCCCCCGAACAGCACGGCCACGACGACCACGAGGACGACCACTCCGTCCAACCCGAAGATCTCAGCAAGCATGACGTTGCTCCCTTTTTTATCGGTTTCCAATTTCCGGTCGGATCTCGTCCGGGGATCGGTCGAGAGGGGTGCGGGGGCGGAGCGCGCTCGGAGCTCGCCACGCCAGGTCGTCCACGGCCGACTCGGCCAGACGGAGTCCCGCGAGGCCCGGGAGCCGTCCTACCGAACGGTCGAAGCGCCGGGCCGCGGCGCGGCCGTCGGCGTCCGCGAAGAGGTGGGTCACGAGGAACCGCAGCTCGGAGTCGGGCATGACGCCTGCTCCCACCGGTGCCCAGTAGCGGCGCAGGGCGAAACGGGTGAGCCTGCATGCGGTGGCGCTGTCGGCGAGACGCTGCCGTGCCCCCAGTGCGTAGAAGTCGATGTGCCTTCCCTCCTGGCGCATGATCCTGCGCAGCAGTTCGGAGAGCACGGGGTGCCCCGCCTTGGCGGCGAGGCGTCCATAGCCGGCCTGGGTGGCCCATTCGTTGACGGGCGCCCCACGTCATGTGGACGGCGACGATGTGCGGCGTCAGAGCCGACGCCACGGTGAACGCCGCCGGTCGGAGCGCATCGCGGCGCGGCAGGCGGCGACGCGACGCGGACAGCCGGCTCCGGCCGGCGGGCTCCCCGTGGGAGCGCAGGACCTCCGCGAGCGCCTCGCCGTGCCAGTGCTCCTCGTAGCACCAGCACGCCAGGAAGGCCGTGACCTCGGGGTCCCGGTGGGCCCGGGTGGCGAGAAGGTCGCGGAGGTAACAGGCGGTGTGTCCCTCCACGTCGTGCATGTAGCGGAGGCAGCGCAGGGTGTCGGCGTCGAGCGGGCGCCGGCCGAAGGCGCTGAAGTCGATGTCGTCGGTCTCGAGGCGGCCCGAGCGTCGGATCAGCGAGTCGATGTCGGTGGTCACGGCTCCTCTTCGGTGCACGACCGCCTCGCGGATGTCTCCATCGGGGATCAGGAACCGACGTTCGACTCCCGGGTGCCCGGTGCCCGGGGCTGAACCCGGGGCTGAACCCGGGGCTGAACCCGGGGCTGGGACCGGCGCTACCCTCGGGACGTGGCGAGCCTGTCATCCAGGTCGACGGGCGGCTCCGAAGAACGGGGCGACATGCCCAAGCTCGAGACGGTCAGCGACGCCGCCTTGATGGTGGCGATCGGCCGCATGCACGAGCCGGCACTGGCCGAGGCCTACCGGCGTCACGGGGGAGCGGTGTTCGCCCTGGCCCGTCGGGTCCTGGGGTCCCCCGACCTGGCCGAGGAGGTGACCCAGGAGGTCTTCGTCGACCTGTGGGACGCACCGGAGCGCTTCGACCCCGGCCGGGGCGCCCTGCGCACCTTCCTCATGACCAAGGCGCACGGCCGGGCCGTCGACATCGTCCGCTCCGAGTCAGCGCGCAAGCAGCGTGAAGAGCGCACCGTGCGGGAGACGGCGGTGTCGGGCTACGACATCGAGCACCAGGCATGGGACCTGGCCATCGCCGAGCAGGTGAAGGCGGCGGTGACGAGCCTGCCCGCCGAGGAGCGCACCGCCATCGAGATGGCCTACTTCGACGGCCACACCTACCGCGAGGTGGCCTCGCTCCTGGGCCAGCCGGAAGGCACGGTGAAGAGCAGGATCCGCAGCGGACTGCGCCGCCTGCGCACCGCACTGGCACAACACGGCGTGGAGGCGGCATGGACCGAGCCATGACCCACGACGAGGTCGCCCAGTTGCTCGGAGCCTTCGCCCTCGACGCCGTCGACGGCGACGAGGCCGAGGCGATCCGCCTCCATTTGGCCGAGTGCCCCCGGTGTGCGTCGGAGGTCGCCGAGCACTGGGAGGTGACCGGTCTCATCGCCAACGCCGGGGTCGACGCGCCCCCCGAGCTCTGGGACCGTATCGCGGCGCGCATCGACGACACTCGGGCCGGTGCCCGCCGACCTGCACCACTGCACCTCGCGGCGCGATCTCCGGCACCGGCCCGCGCCCGGGGAATTGCACGCCGGCGTCTGGCATGGTCGGCGGTGGGCGCCGTCGCCGCCGCCGTGGCCGTGGTGGCGGTGCTGCTGGCGGTCCAGGTGGGCCGCCTCGACCAACGGGTCGGCCAGTTGGCCGCCGCCAGCCGGCAGTCCGGTCTCGAGCAGGCCGTCCAGGCGGCGCTGCTGGACCCGAGCGCCCAGAAGGTGACCCTGGCCGCGACCGGCGCGGCGGCGACAGGGGTGACGTCTCCGGGCACCGGTGCACGGGCTGGCGTCGTCGTGGTGCTTCCCGACGGCTCAGCCTTCATGCTCAACACCGGCCTTCCCCGCCTGGCCGCGGACCGCACCTATCAGCTGTGGGGGGTGGTGCGCGGCCAGACCGTGTCGTTGGGCCTCCTCGGCAGCCAGCCGCACGACGTGGCGTTCACCGTCGACCCGTCCGCGCCCATCTCGGCCTTCGCCGTCACCGACGAGGCGGCCGGTGGGGTCGTCCGGCCCACGCACGCCCCTGTGGCCGAGAGCCCCACCATCACCTGACGGCAGGACCGCCGCCGCAGGTCAGCGTTCGAAGTGGTGCTCGCCGACGACCTCGGACACCGTGATGTCGTAGGAGGCGTAGAAGCGGTCCTGCCCCGCCCGCTGCGCGGCGCGGTGCTCGGGATGGTCTCGCCAGGCCCGGTGGGTCTCCATCGAGGCGAAGGTGATGACCGACACCCGCTCCCCGTCGTCGGCCTCGAAGGTCTTGAAGTCCACGAAGCCCGGCATGCCGCGGGCGATCTCCAGCATCCGCTGCGCGGTGTCGTGGTACTCGGTGAGCGACTCGGGCCTGAGCCGCGACCGGAAGACGGTGACGACCCGTCCGCCGTTCCCCGTCGTCGCACTCATGGGTGAGAATTTAGACCCGCAGAAGGAGGTCTCAGAACGTGGCCTCGAGCTCCTCGGCCGTCTGGAGGTGCTGTTCGATGGCTTCGAGAGCAGCCTCGTCGCCCTGGGCGCGCGGGCCCTTGAACCACTTCCTCGCGCTTACGAACCAGAAGGTCCCGGCATAGAGGAGGACGACTCCGACGGCGATGGGTGCGTAGTTGAACGTGGTCCAGTTGATGGGGCTCACCTGAGGGAGCATGAACAAGATGGTGATGATCAGCACCCACGCCACACCGAGCCAGCCCACGAGGGGGCTCCAGCGACCGAGGCTCCACGGGCCGGTCTTGAACGATTCGCCGGCTCGGCGCCGCAGGAACGTGGGGATGACGTAGGCGATGTACAGGCCGATCGTGGCGATCGACGTCACGGCGAAGTACGCAGTGGTGTTCCACAGGTAGGGCAGGCCGAGGAGGAACGCGAACACGACGGCGAAGTAGATCGACCGTGTTGGTGTGCGCGTCCGGGGATTGATGTGGTGCCAGAACTTCGATCTCGGCACGGCACCGTCACGTGAGAAGGCGTAGATCATCCGGGAATTCGCGGTCACCGACGCCATGCCGCAATAGGCCTGGGCCATGAAGGCGATGACGAGCAGGAGCTCCCCACCGTGACGGCCGATGGCGTTGATCCAGATCAACACCGGCGCTGTCGTGCTTCCGGCGACCGTGGCGTAGTTGACGCCGGAGATGGCGAACGGAGGTGTACTGAGCCAGGAGTAGGCCGATGAAGAAGACGTAGAACGTGTTGTGGAAACCGGTCAGGTTCTCGAACTTGGTGAACACGAAGGAGGCCGAGGCGTGATGCGAGGGGACGAAGGCGAGCACCAGCACGATGGTGAGCACACCCAGGAGATGCCACCAGACGCTCACGTCGGACAGGAACGCCACGACCCGTACGCCGAAGATGTTCAACAGGGCATGGACGACCAGGATGCCCGCGTACACGATGACCACGTGGCCGCGGCTTGCCGTCCAGCCGGTGGTCAGGTTGAGGAACGTCGTGAAGAAGAAGGCGAACCCGAAGTCGATGCCGGCCGTGACCGCCACCTGGCCGAGAAGGTTGAACCACCCGGTGAACCAGCTCCACGCCGCCCCGTTGCTCTTGGCCAGCTTGGCCGACCAGTAGTAGAGGCCGCCGGCGGTGGGATAGGCGGAACACACCTCGGCCATGCCCAGTCCCACGATCAGCGTGAGCCCGCCGACGAGGAGCCAGCCCCACGTGATGTCGACGGGACCACCCGTCGACATGCCGAAGTAGTACAGGGTGAGACAGCCCGAGAGGACCGAGATGATCGTGAACGACACCGCAAAGTTGGAGAACCCGCTCATTCTCCGGCGCAACTCCTGGGCGTAGCCCAATTCGTGGAGCTTCTTGGTGTCCGGATCCGTCCACACCGGCTGGGCCGACGCTGCGCCATCGGTCGACATGACCACCCCCATCGTCTGACGCCGACGGTGGGCCCCCGGCGCCGACACCACGACCGACACGGTTGCGCCGGGATACGGTGCTCCGCTCCGAACCGGGGCCCGGAGCCCGGCCGCCGAGGGCTCGAGGCGGCACGGACTCCGGGTCGTCGATTCGCTGATTCGGACTAGAACATCTGAAGCGACCGGTGTCAAGGATCTCCCGGTGACGCAGCTACAGCACGAGCGGTCGGATGGGGCTGAACACCAGTGCCGGGTCCGTCTTCCAGTCGACGCCGGGCACGTCGACGTACAACTCGATCTCGTTGCCGTCGGGGTCGAGGATGTAGAGGCTGTGGGTGACGGTATGGTCGCTCGTCCCCACGACGGTGGCGCCCGCCTCCTGCACGCTTCTGAGCGCGTCGCGTAGCTCGTCGTCGGTGTCGCCGACCTTCAGGCCGAAGTGGTACAGACCCACGTGCCGGCCCCGGGGCAGCGACTGGGCGTCCTCACCGACCTCGATGAGGAGCAGCTCGTGGTGCGTACGGTTCGAAGGTGCCGAGAACGCGGTGGCCGGGAACCCGAACTCCACGTCGGGAGCCAGTTGCCTCCAGCCCAGCACGTCACGGTAGAAGGCGGCCGAGCGCTCGAGGTTCCGTACGTAAAGCACCAGGTGCCCGAGCTCTTTGATTTCCATGATCCCTCCCCGTCGCACGCGGCCAATGCAACACGGTCCCGGGCGCAGACTATTCCTCGGCCCGTAGGCTCCCTCCCATGGACCTCTCCGCCGCCGAGATCCGGGTGCTCGGGAGCCTCGTGGAGAAGCAGCTCACGACCCCGCAGCAGTATCCGCTCACGCTCAACGCCTTGACGCTGGCGTGCAGCCAGTCCTCGAACAGGGACCCGGTCGTGGCCTACGACGAGCACACCGTGGAAGCTGCGGTCACGAGCGTCAAGACCAAGGGCCTGGCGCGGTTCGTGCACCCTTCTCACGGGCGTTCCGCCCTCCGTTACGCGCATGCCCTCGATGACGCGTTGGGTCTCGCCCCGCCCCAGCTCGCGCTGTTGGCGGTGCTGATGCTGCGCGGACCGCAGACCCTGGGAGAGCTGCGGACCCGCACCGAGCGCATGGTGGGGTTCTCCGATCTGCCGCGAGGTCCAGGCTGAGCTCGACGCTCTCGAGGAACGGGCCGAGCCCCTGACGGTGCGACTGCCTCGGGGCTCGGGGCAGAAGGAGGACAGGTACGGGCAGGTGCTGGGTGGTCCGGTGCACCAGGCGCGGCGTGGGGGAGAGCCCGAAGCGGTCACGGGGGGACCCGCCGGAGGCCCGTCCCCGGCGATCCGCGGCGAGCCTGAGGCGGCCGGACCCGACGAGGTGGCGGCGCTGCGGGCCGAGGTCGGGCAGTTGCGTGCCGAGGTGGAGGCCCTGCGTCGCGCCCTCGACGACCTGCGCGAGCAGCTCGGTGCCTGAGCGGAGCACGTGGCGCGACCATCGGTCCAGCTCCGGCATGATGGGACCACCGCAATCCCGGAGGAAGCCGGCTGGGTCGCCCACGAGCAGGGACGGCTCGCCCCGAACGTGATGGACGGAGGGCCATGAGTGCCGCAGCAGGGACGTCACCGACGATCGTGGTGGGGGTGGACGGGTCGGAGTCGTCGAAGCGCGCCCTTCGATGGGCAGCCGATCAGGCCAAGCTCACCGGTGCGCAGCTGAAGGTGGTGACGACGTGGGAGTACCCGCCGACGCTCGGGTGGGCCCCGCCGTACCCGTCGGACTTCGACCCCGAACAGGACGCCCGAAAGGCCTTACAGGAAACCGTGGACTCCGTCCTGGGGGCTGATCCCGGAGTGGCGGTGGAGATCAGCGTGACCGAGGGCCACCCCGCCTACGTGCTCGTCCAGGCGGCCGGGGAAGCCGCGCTGCTCGTCGTCGGCAGCCGGGGCCACGGCGCCTTCGCCGGCATGTTGCTCGGTTCGGTCAGCGAGTACTGCGCGGCACATTCGCCGTGCCCGGTCGTTGTGGTACGGCACCCCGACGACAAGGCGTAGTCGAGCGGCCCCGTGCGCGACGTCGAAAGGTGGCGCGTGCGTCCCGGGGGCAAGGTGCAGCTCGCCGCGCACGACCCGGCGTCGACCGCAGGCGCTCCCGGCGATCACCTCCAGACCGAGGAGGCGACCCTTCCTCTGCACGACGAGCTCTTCGCCCTTCAGGACCGGCTGTGGGCGGAGTCGCGGCGCTCCCTGCTCGTCGTCTTGCAGGGCCTCGACGCCTCGGGGAAGGACGGCACCATCAAACACGTCTTTCGGGGAGTGAACCCGCAGGGCACGACGGTGACGTCGTTCAAGGAGCCCACCCCGGAGGAGCAGGCCCACGACTTCCTGTGGCGGGTCCACACGCGCACGCCGGCGGCCGGGGTGATCGCCGTGTTCAACCGCTCCCACTACGAGGACGTCCTCGTGGTGCGCGTGCACGGGCTCGTGCCCGAGCGCGTGTGGCGGGCACGGTACGGCCACATCAATTCCTTCGAGAAGAACCTGGCTGCCGCCGGGACCACGATGGTCAAATTCTTCCTCTCCGTCTCTTACGAGGAGCAGAGCAGGAGGTTGCAGAGCCGTCTCGAGCAGCCCGACAAGCGCTGGAAGGCACGAGCGGCGGATTTCGCCGAGCGCAAGCACTGGGACGCCTACCAGGCCGCCTACCGGGACATGCTCGAGCAGACCTCGACCGAGGTTGCCCCGTGGTTCGTGATCCCGGCCGACCACAAGTGGTACCGCAACTGGGCGGTGAGCCAGGTGCTGCTCCACACGCTCGAGCAGATGGACCCGCGCTACCCGGATCCCCTGCCACTCGATCTCCCCGAGGGCAGCGTCTGAGCCTCCGTCAGCTCCTTTCGGGCACGACCCGGTCCGCGTAGCGGCACACCCGGCGGGCGAACCCCCGGACCATGCGCCGGAGCACGAACCGCAGGGCGGCGCCGGTGCCGGGGACGAGGGGCTCGACGCTGCACCGCCAGGTGACGACGGTGCCCGTGGCGTCGTCGTCGAGATGCACGTCCGCCCGGTAGTGGCGCACCGGGAGGCCCCGCACCACCACGTATCCCAGATGACGGGGAGGGTCCCAGGCGACCACCTCCTCGCGACTGCCGCCGGGGCCGACGGCGAAGCGCCGCAGCGCCCCCACCCCGTCGGGTGGCGGGTCGCCCTCGCGCAGGAGGGAGGTGCGCGTCATCCACGCCCATTCTCTCCACCGCGACGCCTCGCCGACGAGCGGCCAGATCGTCTCGACCGGGGCACGCGAGCGGGCGGACGCCTCGAACTCGTAGCGCCGGGCCACGTCAGCCTGACAGATGGTCCTTCAGGGCCTGCAGGCTCTGCTGGTACACCTGGCACATCATGTCGGTCATCTCATCGTCTACGTCGACGTCCCACGTGACGTGGGATTTCGTGCCCTCGGGCACCACGGTGATCGTGGCCTTGTGGTTGATCACGGGAACGCCACCCACGATGCCGTAGACGAGCTCGCGCGCCTGGTCGTCACGGCGTTCGAGTCGCTCGGTGATCTCCATCCCCATCATCTTGAGCACCCGGTCGTCGCCGTCGCCGTCGACGTCGCAGGACTCGACCCCGGGCATCCATGTTGCGATGCCACCGAAGTCCCCGACGACCGCCCACACCGCGTCGGCGGGCTTGTCGATGTCGATCTCTGCACGCGCCTTGCCCATCGCCCCTCCATCACTCGGCAATGCCGCAGCATGCCACGGCGGAGCGAGGTCAGGCCCATCGACGATCGAGGTCATCACGATCGGACCTGGGCCCGCGCCTCCTCAGGTCTGCAGGTCGAGCAGCCCGTCGGCGAGCTCCTCGAGCTCTTCTCGGAACGAGGTCGGCGGGATGACCGGGCGGAGCACGAACTTGGAGAACCCTACGTCGACGAACCTCCCGATGAGCCGGCGCAGCCCGTCCACTCCGTCGGGCACGAGGTCGCGGATGTCGGTCTCGTCCGGTGAGCTCGCCGCGCCCGGCCGGCGGGCGGCCACGCGTCGCAGCAGCTGCTCGGGCGCGTCCCCTCGTGTGTAGCCGATGCTGACCCCGAAGTGCTCGGGGTCGATGCGCCGGCCGGCCTTCGCCGCGACGTCCTCGATGACGCGTCTTCCGGCGGCGGCCTCCTCGGGTGTGCACAGCGCGGGCAGCCAGCCGTCACCGAGGGCGCCCACCCGCCGGAGCGCGCCCGGTGCGCTGCCGCCGAGCCACACGTCGAAGGGGCGCTGCTGCGGCTTGGGCTCCACGGTCACCCCGTGCAGATTCCACGCCTCGCCCTCGTGGTCGACCGCGTCCTCTGTCCACAGCCTGCGCACGAGGGGCAGCAGCTCGTCGAGCTCACGACCCCGGTCCCCGGCGCGCACCCCCATGGCGTCGAGCTCGGCGGCCAGGCGCAGTCCGAGCACGAAGGTGACCAGCAGCCGGCCCCCCGACAGCCGGTCGAGGGTGGCGAGCTGCTTCGCCAGCCGCACGGGATTGCGCCCGGGCAGCACCATGGTCGTCCCGATCTTCAGCCGTGGTGCACGGCCCGCCGCGTAGGCCATGGCCGCCAGGGGGTCGTCGCCCGGGACGGTGAGGACGTCGGACCACCACAGGGAGTCGAAGCCGTTGGACTCCAGGTCCTCGACGAGGTGGCCGAGCTCGTCTCCCGCCATGACGGAGGTCCCCGTGCCGACCCCGATGCGGACCTTCATGATCGGATCCGGTCGTTCGCACAGAGGTCGGTCCCCATCGGTGGCGAAGGCTAGTGCCGCGTCCCCACTGGTAGCGTCGGCGGCCAGCCCAGACACAGGAGCATGACCATGGACGCCGAAGAGGCCGCCCGCGCCAGCACCGACGCCGTCGCTTACCTGCCCGCCGGCTTCATGATGGCCGGCGCAACTTACAAGCGGGGCGCAGAGCTCGGCTTCGACGGCGTCGACTTCTACTTCGCGGGACGGGGCGGGGCTCTGGGCGAGGTGGACGGCAGCGTCGTCGCGGCGGCATTCGTGTTCTTCAACCCGACCAAGGTGCACGACGTCTGGGAGCGCGGCCGGGCCGTGATGCCGGTGCGGGAGGCGGCGGAGGCCTTCGCCGGATGCCTCACGACCTGGGCGGCCAAACACCTCCCCGACGAAGTGGACTATGCCCGCCTGGCCGAGCTGCTCGGACGGGTCAACGCGGCCGCCTCACCCTCGGTCTCGCCGCTGTTCGCAGCGTGGCGGGCCATGCCCGAACCCGACGATCCCAAGGCTGTGGCCCTGCATCGGCTGAACGTGACGCGAGAGCTGCGGGGGGCGGCACACGGCGCCGCCGTCGTGGCGTGGGGCCTCGATCCGATGGAGGCGGTCCTCCTCAAGACCCCGTTCATGACTGAGCTCTTCGGTTGGGTGGAGCCCTTCCCCGAGGTGGAATCGCGTCGCGACACGTGGGAGCAGGCCGAAGCCGCCACCAATCGCATCGTGGCCCGTGCCTACTCGGTGCTCGACGCCGGCGAGCTCTCCGAGCTCGTCGACTTGGCGACCACCGCGCACAAGGGCGTCTCCTGACCGACCTCCCGTCGAGACCTCGGGCCTGGTGTCAGGCCCCTTCGGCGAGCAGCGAGCGGACTTCGGCCAGCGTCGAGGCTGCGTGCGGCACGACCAACGAGGAGGGTCTGAGGTCGTCGGGCGCGACGAGCGTGCCGACATGGCGGACCAGGCCGATGAGATCCGCCAGGGTGCTGGTGAACGCCGCCTCGTCCTCGCGGTCCATGGTGTCGACGAGCTGCGTGTCGAGCTGCTCGATGGCGGGTAGGTCGGCTTCGGGCACGTCGTAGCGCGCCTCTCCGAGAATGCGGACGATCATCAGCCGTTGCCTCCTTCGGGCGCGGGGGCGCCGTTGCCCGACGCATCGCCACTCGGCCCGCCGTTGGTGCCCGGAGCAGCCCCCGGAGGAAGGCTGGCGCTGGGCTCGGTCCCGGCCCCGGTGCCGATCTGCGCCTTCAGTGCGGCCAGCTCGGCGTCCACCTGGCCCGCCCGCGAGGTCGCGTCGAGCTGCTTCTGGATGTCGTCCCCGCCCCCGCCCAGCGCGTCGGGGAGCGCCCCGGTGTCGAGGAGCTCGTCGATGGCACCCGCCCGGGCCTGCATCTGGGCGATCTTGTCCTGGGCGCGGTCGAGGGTCATGCCCGCGTCGGTCATGGACTCCGAGATGCCCGAGACGGCCTCGCCGATGCTCGCCTGGGCCTTGGAGGCCGTGTAGCTCGCCTTGAGCGTCTCCTTCTTGGTGCGGAAGGCGTCCACCTGGGCCTGGAGCCGGGTGGCGGTGGTCTCGAGCTGCTGTTGCTGGGCCTCGACCTGCTGGTGCTGGGTCCCGAGGCTCTCGAGCTGCTCGGCGAGGGTGGTCCTGCGGGCCAGCGCCTGGCGGGCCAGGTCCTC
This sequence comes from uncultured Acidimicrobiales bacterium, assembly GCA_963810195.1. Taxonomy (GTDB): domain Bacteria; phylum Actinomycetota; class Acidimicrobiia; order Acidimicrobiales; family UBA8190; genus Chersky-840. The sequence continues at coordinate 700,222 of CAWEMO010000005.1, forward strand.
CTGGCCCTGCCCGAGCGCCTGCTTGGCCTGGTCCTGCAGTTTCTGGGCCTGGGCCTGGAGCTGGGACGCCTGCAGCTCGAGGCGCTTGCGGGCGGTGGCCACGTCGGCGAGGGCGCGGCGGACCTTGGTGAGGTTCTCCATCTGCTTCTCGTAGGAGAGGTCGAGCATGTCCGCGGGGTTCTCGGCCTTGTCGAGCGCCTTGTTCGCCTTGGCCTGGACGATCCCGGACAACCGCTTCATCACACTCATGCTGTTCTGGCCTTTCTCCCTGGTGTCCAGCAACGATCAGAGCACGTCGGGACCCACTAGTCGAGAGCGGGGGCACCACCGAGGCCGAGCAGCTGCGTCCGGCCGTGGTCGGCGAATTGGGCGCGCAGCGCGCGCCGGTCGTCGTCGGTGAGGGGCCGGTACCGCAGCTCGCCGCGCTGCGGGCTCCAGAAGACCGGGTCGGCGCACTGCCAGCCAACGTCGCGCAGCGACGCCTTGGTGACCTTGCCGGTGGCGGTGAGGGGGAGGCCCGGGGAAAGGCGCACGAAGCGCGGCGGCCACTTGGTCCCGAGGTCCGTCTGGGAGCCGAGGAAGGCCGCGAAGGCGACGGGGTCGAACCGGGCGCCGGGGCGCAGCTCCAAGGCGGCCATGACCTGGTCCCCCGAGCGCGGGTCGGGCACGGCGTACACCGCGGCCGCGGCGACGTCGGGGTGGCGCTCGATGACCCGTTCGATGGGAGCGGCCGCGAAGTTCTCGGAGTCGACGCGCAGCCAGTCCCCTCCCCGTCCCGCGAAGTAGAAGTACCCGTCCTCGTCGCGGTATCCGAGGTCGCCGGACCAGTACCACTCGTCGCGTACCCGCTCGGCATCGCCCTCGGGGTTGTTGTAGTAGCCCTCGAAGCCCCGCCCCCCGGAGCGGTTGACGATCTCCCCGATGGCGTCCTCGGGGTTGCACAGCCTGCCGCCGGCGTCGAAGCGTGCCCGGTCGCATTCGCGCCCGGTGGCGGGGTCGATCACGGCCACGTCGTCGGTCGGCAGCGGGACGCCCAGCGATCCGGGGGGCGTGTCGGGCGTCACGTTGATGGAGGTCCCGCCTTCGCTCGAGCCGTACCCCTCGACGAGACGGCACCCGAAGCGCCGTTCGAAGACGGACCGGTCCGGCGCCGAGGCCTCGGTCCCGAAGCCCTGACGCAGTGGGTTGTCGCTGTCGTCGTCGCCTTCGGGCGTGGCCAGGATGTAGGCGAGCGCCTTGCCGACGTAGGTGAACCGCGTGGCACCGACACGACGGACATCGGCGAGAAAGCGCGAGGCGCTGAAGCGGCCGGCGATCGCCACCGACGCGCCCACCGCCAGTGCCGGCGCCCACAGCGCCATCACCGCGTTGCCGTGGAACAGCGGCATGGGGCAGTAGCAGACGTCGTCGCGCTCGAAGCCGTAGCCCTGGGCGGCGCGGCCGGCGATGGCGGCCAGGCGCCCCTGGGTACAGCGCACGGCTTTGGGGTCGCCCGTGGTGCCCGAGGTGAACAGCAGGAGGAGCAGGTCCCTGGGCGACGCCGAAGCCGTCGACCCCGCCGCAACCGCCGCAACCGTCGCAACCGTCGACGCCACACCTGGTGCTTCCAGACGGGCGAGGTACTCGTCGTCCTCGACACGCAGGATGTGGTCGTCTGCGACACCGTGGGCGAGGCCGTCGAGGAGCTTGGCTCCGGCCTCGTCGGTCACCACCAGCTGGCAGTCGGTGAACCGGATGTCGCGGGCGAGCTCGGCTCCGCGCCGCGTGGGGTTGATCCCCACCACGGCCGCCCCGCCCAGCGCGGCCGCGCCCAGCCAGAAGAGGTATTCCGGGACGTTGTCGAGAAGGACCCCGATGTGGAACGGGCCGTTCCGGCCCATTTGAGACGCCAGCGCGGCGCGGCGGGCGCTTTCGGCCACGACCTGGCGCCAGCTCCACGTCGATCCGTCGTAGTGCAGGCCGGCCCGGTCGTCGTCCCAGCGCGCCCAGAGGAGCTCGGCGACGGTGCGCGCGCCGGTCGGGGACGACGAGGGCGTGTCCGACGGGTCTCCGGCCCCGTCCTCGCCCTGTCGCGCCTCGCCCTGTCGCGTCTCATCCGGTCGCGGCCCCACGTGCGGCAGCGTACGGGACGGGGGTCGCGACCCGGGCCCTCTTCCTCAGTTCACGTACGCCGACCCCGCCTGGTATTCGTCGAGGTAGCCGTGCATGACGACATGGCCCGTGCTGTCGCGCACCCAGACGCTGCGGATCTTCGACATCTGCAGGGCGCACGCCATGGTGACGCGCAGCGACGACCCGACCGTCCGGTAGGTCCCGGTCTGCCACCACGAGCCCGACACCGTCCGCACGGACACCGAGAGGACCTCTCCGGGCGGCTGCCCGGACTCGTGCAGCTCCATGGCCGTGCCCCACGGCTCTGAGGTCAGGCGAGCGGTGGCGTGCACCTCGGGGAGGCCCTGGAGCGCCACCGTCTTCGTCACCGGGCCCGAGGGCCAGGCGAGGGTCAGCGTCAGGACGGCCGCGGCCACGACGGCGGCGGCCACCGACCCCACCAGGTAGCGGGAGCGGTGCGCGCGTCGTTCGGCTTTTTCCTCGGCGCGCAGCCGGTCGAGCATGGCGCTGCGCAGCGCGAACGGGAGCTCGTGCGCGTCGAAGTGGTCGGGGTCTGCCGCCCCGAGCACCGCCGGGAGCATCATCAGCTCCCGGCGCTCGTCGCGACACGAGCTGCATCCCTCGACGTGGGCGCCGAGCGCGGCCCGCTCCGGGGTCGACAGCTGGCCCACGACCTCCATGGCGATGAGTCCCCGGAAGTGGTCGCAGGCGTCGGGGGTCACCGTTCCCACCCCATCTCCTCGAGCGCGAGCCGCAGCGTCCTCAGCCCGTAGTACAGGCGGCTGCGCACGGTTCCCTCCGGGATCCCGAGCTCCTCGGCCACCTCGCGTCCCGAGCGCCCCCGGTAGTAGGTCTCCACCAGGACCTGGCGATGGTCGGGACGCAGGCGCCTCAGGGCCTCCTCCACCTGCCAGCCGACCATGGCGTTCTCGAGCTCGTCGTCGACGGCGAGGTCGGCCTGCAACGGCTCGGTCTGGCGGATGGCGCGGGCGCGGGCGTGGTCGATGACCACCCGGCGGGCGATGGTGAAGAGCCACGTCCGCAACGTCCCCAGTCCCGTGTCGAAGCGGTCCCGGGCCCGCCACGCCCGGATGAAGGTCTCCTGCACGACGTCCTCGGCGGCGCGGGGGTCGCCGAGCGAGCGCCGTGCGTACCCGTAGAGCTCGCCGCCGTGCGCCAGGAACGCCACGCGCAGCCCGGCCGCGTCGGCCGACTCCGACACGGGGTCCGGCTGGCCCTCCCCGCGTCGCGCCGAGCGCGACGAGCGCGACGAGCGCGCCGACGGCGCGGGCGTGCCGGCCTGGTCGGAGAAGGTGGGCTCTGTCGGGCCACCGTGTGTCACTACGGGCACGGATTCCTGGCGGTCCCGGGCTCGGGTCGCGTCCCGGATCAATACCCGTTGCCCCCGCCCGAGGATGTCGCCATCGTCGTGGTCGTGCCGGCCGAGGCGCCCGACGCGGAGGTCGACGCCTTGGCCACGCTGAACATGGCCACGCCGTTCCCGGTGACCTGGCCCGGCGACGAGTCGGACAAGAAGGTGTAGAGGAGCTTGCCGTCGTAGGTCACCTGGAGGGTGCCGTCGGCCTGCTTGGCCGTCGCCAGCGTGCCGGGCACGCCGGCGGCCAGGGTGGGGGTGGTGCCGGCGGGCACGGTGAGGGCGGGCCAGGCCTGCAGGCATGCACCGGTGCACTTGTTGGTGGTCCCGCTGCCGTTGGGGACATAGGTGTACAGGGCCATGCCGGCGCTGTTGACCAGGACGGTCCCGAAGTTGGCGGTGCTGGCCGTCTTCACGGTGGCGTTGGCCGCCGCGGTGGTGCCGGGGGAGTTGGCCGCGCCCGAATTGCCGCTGGGGCTCGGAGGCGACGTCGTGGCGCTGCTCGGGCTCGAGGAACCACAGGCGGCCAGGGCGAGGGCCGCCACGGCCAGGGCGGCCACGGCCGCACCGGGGCGGGCCAGGCTCGCCAACCGTGTCGGGGCGAGCCGCCCGCGTCGCCCGAACGGGGTGTCGGCGTCAGCGAGGTGGGTCATCGGGAAGCTCCTTGTGGGGTCGGCGACCTGGTGCGACAGGTCCTCACCCAGGATACGGACGAGGGGGTCCCCACGTTCATCCGTGGCCCGTCGCGTGTAGTCCGCAGGGAGGGTCGTGCGAGGGTCACGCGGTGCGCGACGCCGCCTCGGTACCGTGGACCGAGATGGCCGAGGAGCAGACCCCCCCTGCCGCGAGCGGTGCTGACGAGGTCCGCCGGGACAAGGCGGAGTGGGGCGAAAGGGCCACGAGCGTGCCCCGCTGGCCGGCGCTGCTGGCCGTGGTCTCGGCCATGGCCCTCTACTTCGCGCTGCCCGACAAGCTCATCTCGGGTCTCGGGCCCCGCTGGCTCGTCCCGGCCCTGGAAGGTGTGCTGGGTGCGTCCCTGCTGATCGCCAGCCCGCGCCTCACCCGCGAGTCGCGGCGGCTGCGCCCCGTGGCTATCGCCCTCATCGCCTGCGTGAACCTCGCCAACGTGGTGTCGCTGGCCGAGCTCGTCCACGAGCTTCTGGCCGCACACGTGACCCGTGGCCGCGACCTCGTCTATGCGTCGGTGCCGGTGTGGGTCACCAACGTGCTCGTGTTCGCCCTGTGGTACTGGGAGCTCGACCGCGGCGGGCCCGTGGCCCGGCTCGAGGCCGACCGTCGCCAGCCCGACTTCCTCTTTCCGCAGATGACCGCCCCCGACGCCACTCGGCCCAATTGGTCACCCGCCTTCATCGACTACCTCTTCACCTCGTTCACCAACGCCACCGCCTTCAGCCCTACCGACACCATGCCGCTCACGCCCTGGGCCAAGATCCTCTTCATGGTGCAGTCGATGGCGTCGCTGCTCACCGTGGCCCTAGTCGTGTCCCGGGCCGTGAACATCCTCAACTGACCGTGCGCCACCTCGATTGACCGTGCACCACCGGTGACGATCGACGCTGCCATCTTCGACATGGACGGGTTGCTCGTCGACAGCGAGCCCATCTGGCACGAAGTCGAGATCGACGTCTTCGGCCGCCACGGCGTGCCCCTCACCGTGCAGCGGTGTCTCGAGACCAAGGGCATGTTCCTCGGAGACGCCGTCGAGCACTGGTACGCCCGCTACCCCTGGAACGGGGCGTCGCGTGACGCGGTGGCGGCCGAGATCGTCGAGGCCATGGCCGACCGTCTCGACGCCGCGGTCGAGCTCAAGCCCGGCGCCTTCCACGCCCTGGACTTCTGCCGTGGTCGCGGGGCGCGGCTGGCCCTGGCGTCGTCGTCGCCGCGTCGGCTCATCGACACCGTGGTGCGCCGCTTCGGGCTCGACGCCCGCTTCGCCGTCGTGCACTCGGCCGAGGACGAGGTGCGGGGCAAGCCCGATCCCGCCATCTTCCTGACCACGGCCCGGCTCCTCGGCGTGGCCCCGGACACGTGTGTCGTGTTCGAGGACTCCGCCGCCGGTGTCCTTGCCGCCAAGGGCGCGGGCATGGCGTGCGTGGCCGTCCCCGAGGCCGACCCCACCGCCGCGTCCGGGCTGCCCGGCGCCGGGGGCGGGGGCGAGACCCTGGTCCAGGTCCTGGCGCGGGCCGACGTGGTGCTCGGCTCGCTGTTCGAGCTCGACGGCGCCGTGTGGGACGGCCTGGCCGCGTCCGGCCCGGCGTGAACGAACGCCTACCCCGCGTCGCCTGCGACCGCTTGCATCTCCCGCCGGTACTCGGGGAAGTAGTCACCGATCACCTCCAGGCTGAACCGGCGCAGGATCGAGGTGGCCGGCTCGCGCTCGAGGAGGAACCGGAACGACTGCCCGACGAGCTCCGCCTCGCGCCCCGGCGCCCATCCGAGGGCGGCGGGGAGTTCGGGGGGCACCGTCACCGTGTGGGATGTGGTGACGGCGCCGTCACGCACCTCGACCTGGAAGGTGCCTTCCCCGGTCGCGGTGGTCTGGATCGTGGGCACGGCGACGACGGTAGTGTGAAACCCGCCGCGCCGCGACCCGCTCAGGAGGAACCGTGTCCGACCTCTACGACATCCCCATCCACACGCTCCAGGGTGCACCGTCCTCGCTGGCACCTTTCAAGGGAAAGGCGCTGCTGCTCGTCAACGTGGCGTCGCGTTGCGGGTTGACGCCGCAGTACGCGGGGCTCCAGAAGCTCCAGGACGCCTACGGGTCGAGAGGGTTCAGCGTGCTCGGCTTCCCCTGCAACCAGTTCCTCGAGCAGGAGCCCGGCTCTCCCGACGAGATCGCCGAGTTCTGCTCCGTCAACTACGGGGTGACCTTCCCCTTGTTCGAGAAGATCGAGGTGAACGGGCCGGGTCGCCATCCCCTCTACGAGCAGCTCACCGCCAAGGAGGACGCCGAGGGCGCGGCCGGCGACATCCAGTGGAACTTCGAGAAGTTCCTCGTCTCGCCCGAGGGGGAGATCGTGGCGCGCTTCCGCCCCGGGGTCGAGCCCGAGGACCCGGGCCTCGTCGGCGCCGTCGAGGGAGCACTCCCCGGCGGCTCGTAGGGACGGCTCGTAGTGGACAGCACGCTCATCGGCGTGGACACGTCGCGTCGGCAGGTGGTGGACATCACCGATCACGTGGAGCGGTTCTGCACGGGTCGGGGCGATGGCCTGTGCTCGGTGTTCGTCCCTCACGCCACTGCCGGCGTGGCCGTCATGGAGACGGGATCGGGTTCCGAGGCCGACCTGTCCGAGGCCCTCGAGCGCGTGCTGCCGCGCGACGACCGCTACCGGCACCGACACGGCGCACCGGGCCATGGCGCCGATCACCTGCTCCCGGTGCTCGTGTCCCCGTCGTTGGTCCTGCCCGTGCTCGGGGGGCGGCCCGCCCTCGGCACCTGGCAGCGCGTCGTGCTGGTCGACACCAACGCGGATAACCCCGACCGGCAGGTGCGGCTCAGCTTCGTCGCCGACTCCTCGGCACAGCTGGGCTAGTCCCCGGCCGCCGGACCACGCCCCGGCGACGCCCGCGCCGCGGCGGCGGGCTTGTGCTCGCACCCACGGGGCGCCGAAGATGACGGCCATGACCGATCACCGATCCCTGGCCGACTCCCTCAGCAAGGCGCTGCACCTCGCGGTGGCGCCCATCGGCATCTCCTTCGGGCCCGAGGCCGCCGCCGGCGTGCCGGCCTTCGACGAGCCCATGTCCGAGCCCGCCGCCGACGGCCGTGCGGGGCGGGTCCCTGCCGGGTGCGTCTTCTGGGTGCGGGCCGCCGAGCGCAGCTTCACCACCGCGCCCGAAGACCACGGCAACTGCTCGGTCGGCCGCTACACCCACGGGCTCGCCAGCCTCGAGGACGTGGCCGGGAACGGCGACGTCGCCGCCCTCCTCGAGTCGGGATGGGTGGACGCAGAGGCCGTCGGCGCCATCCCCGCCATCTCACAGCGCCCCGAGACGATCACCTACGGCCCGGTCGTCGACGCCGCCACCACCCCGGACGTGGTGCTCCTGCGGGTCAACGGCCGCCAGATGATGGTGCTGTCCGACGCCTTGCCAGGGCTCAAGATCCAGGGCAAGCCGCAGTGTCACATCGTGGCGATGGCCAAGGAGCACGACGAGGTGGTCGCCAGCGTGGGGTGCGCGCTGAGCAGGGCGCGCACGGGCATGCGGCCCGACGAGATGACCTTCGCGCTTCCTGGCAGCCGTCTCGCCGAGGTGGCCGCGGCGGTCGAGCGCACCGCGGCCGTCGACACCGTCGTGGCCAAGTACGCGGCCGACGACGCCCGGCGCTTCGCCCCCGCTTCCTGAGATTCAGAATCGTTTCGCTTGCTCGACGCGCCTATCGAGACGGGATCGAATAGGTGACCTGGGGCTCGATCTGGATCTCCAGTGCTTCGGCGACTTGCTGAATGCGGTCGAGACTGACTCCTGCGTATTGAGTGATGTCACTCAGCGTCTTGAACACGCGGGCCCGTATTTCGCCTCGGCGGAGGCGCTCGTAGTCAGCGAGCTGCTCGTTGAGCTCACCGAGCTGGCTACGGATGCCATCCTGCATGGCGGTGTGGATTCGCGGGTCGACGTTGGCACTCGGCTCCCGTTCTTGCGCAGCCTCGAGTCCCTCCTGCAACCACCGGGCTGCTGCTTTGGTCACCTTGTACTGACGCTCGTTCGTAATCATGACCGCTCGTTCGTGATCATGAATGCCCCTGGGACCACCGTCAGGAACGTCGTCGGCATCCCGTCCTCGAAATCCGGGATCACAACACAACATTGCTGTTGTGTTGACCTAGGCTTGTTCAGGGTTCGCGCCTGGAGAAAACGCAGTTGACCAGGGAATCCAGGCCAGGGAATCCAGGCCAGGGAATTCCAGTCCAGGGAATGCAGTGGGGCCCATGAGGAGTGGACTCGACGCCCGGCGCCCCCCCCGCCTCCTGACGCCCGGGGGCGTCGCCTTCAGGGGCCGGCCAGGAACCGGATCCGGGCCAGGACCCACAGGGCCTTGACGCCGTCGCGCCAGGTGAGCTTCTTTCCCTGCTCGCGTCCTCTGGCCCGGTAGTTGATCGGCACCTCGTAGGGGCGCACGTTGCGCTTCAGGAGCTTGGCGGTGATCTCGGGCTCGACACCGAAGCCCTTCTCGTGCAGGTCGAGGTCCCGGTACAGCGTCAGCGGCATGAGCTTGAAGCATGTCTCGAGGTCGCTCAGCCACGCGTTGAACAACACGTTGGCGGCCAGGGTCACGGCCTTGTTGCCCATGACGTACCAGAACGAGTACGCCGTGTGGCTGCCGAACGAGCGCGTGCCGTAGACGACCTGCGCCTCACCTCGGAGGACGGGCTCGAGGAGCGCCGGGATGTCCGAGGGCATGTACTCCAGATCCGCGTCGCAGATGATCACGTAGTCGCCCGTCGCCAGCCCCACGGCGGTGCGGACGGCCGCCCCCTTGCCGCTGTTGACGGCGTGGGTCTGCTTCACCAGGCGAGGGTCGTCCAACTCCTCGAGCAGCTTGGCGGTGCCGTCCGTGCTGCCGTCGTCGACGAGGACGAGCTCGATCTCACAGGGATAGTCCACCTCGAGCACGCGCTCCACCGCCGAGGTGAGGGTGGCGGCCTCGTTGTAGATGGGCATCAGGATGCTGAGCTTCATCGGCTCTCCTTGTGGGAGGAATATAGCCAGCGGTGGTCTGTGTCAGTAGGACTTCGGGAGCTGCAGCGAGTGCTGGCCGATGAAGTTGAGGATCATCTCCCGGCTCACCGGGGCGGTGCGCATCAGGCGGGCCAGGCCCCACATGTCGGCGAGCCCGAATTCCGACGACATCCCGTTGCCCCCATGCGTCTGGATGGACTGGTCGAGCGCTCCTAGCGCCGCCTCGGCCGCCGCGTACTTGGCCATGTTGGCCGCTTCGCCCGCCACGCCCGCGTCGGCGCCGGTGTCACAGGCCCACGCCGCCTTCTGGCACATGAGCCGGGCCAGCTCGACCTCGATCTTGGCCTTGGCCAACGGGTGGGAGATCCCCTGGTGTCGGGCGATGGGCGTCCCCCACACCGAGCGGTCCCGGGCGTAGGCGGCGGCCTTGTCGAGCGCGTAGCGCCCGATGCCGTTGGCCATCGCCGCCGTCATGATGCGCTCGGGGTTCAGTCCCACGAACACCTGGCGCAGGCCGTCGCCCTCGGTGCCGAGGCGGCGCTCGGCAGGGACCTCGACGTTGTCGAAGAACAGCGTGTACTGCTTCTCGGGGGCGACGATCTCCACGGGGATCAGCGTCTTGTCGAGGCCGGGGCTGTCGAGGTCCACGATGAACAGAGACAAGCGGCCCCGTCCTGTGTCCTCGTCGACCCCGGTGCGCGTCACCACCAGCACCGCCTCGGACTCGTCCGCGCCCGAGATGTAGTACTTCGTCCCCGACAGCCGGTAGACGTCGCCGTCACGCACCGCCGCGGTGGCGATCCGGTGGCTGTTGGAGCCGGCGTCGGGCTCGGTGATGGCGAAGGCCATCTTGAGCTCGCCCGAGCCGAAGCGCGGCAGCCACTTCTGCTTCTGCTCCTCCAGGCCGAAATGGGCGATGATCGTGGCGCAGATGGCGGGCGACACCACCAGCAGGAGCAGAGGACAGCCGTTGGCGGCCAGCTCCTCGAGGACGATGGCGAGCTCGGAGATCCCCATCCCGCCCCCGCCGTATTCGGCGGGGACGTTCACGCCGAGGTAGCCGCCCTCGGCGAGCTCGTCCCACAGCTCGTCGGCGCGCTCGTCGGCATGGGCCTTCTCGGCGAAGTAGCTGTGGCCGTACTTCGCCGCGATGCCGCCCACCGCCTCGCGCAGCATCTGCTGCTCTTCGGTCTCACGGAAGTCCATGGGTCACCTCGGGTCGTCGTCGGCGGGAATGCCGGCCGTGTGACGGTCGGCCGCGTCGCGGTCGGCCGTGGGTGCGTCGGCGAGCAACGCCACGGGCACCTCGACCAGGCGCGACCGCAGGTACTCGCCCAGGCTCTTGGCCTGGGGGTCGGGCCGGGTCGAAGAGGCCACGCCCTCGCCCAGGAGCCCGTGCACCACGAAGTTGAGCGCCCACAGGTTCTCCAGCTCGTAGCGGTCGACCTCGAGGTGCTCGGCCTCGGGGAGGAGCTGGCGCAGGCGCTCCACCGTGAGCTCCGCCGCCAGCCACGCGAACCCCGCCGCGCTGCGCGCCCAGAAGCCCACGTTGGCGTTGCCCCCCTTGTCGCCGGATCGGGCGCCGATCGCCGTCCCGAGCGCCATCCTGCGCCGCTCGCCGGCGCGATGCTCGGGCCCGTCGGGCCCGCGCGCAGCCGTCGGCTTCGGCGCAGCGGCGGGCGGTACCGGTGCGGGCGGGATCTGCACGCGCCGCCCGTCGTGGTGGACCACCGTCTCCTCGACGGCCTCGCGCGCCACCAGCGTCGGCCAGAACACCCCGTAGGCACTGGCTTCGCCAGGCGGGGACGTCAGGTAGAAGCCCGGGTAGCTCGCCAGCGCCAGCTCCGTCGCCGCGTTGGAGAAGCGCCGGCCCACCACGTCGGGATCCGGGTCCTTGACCGTCACGCGCAGCTGGGCGCTCGCCTGCTCGTTGCTGGGCACGTCGGGGACATCGGTCCGGATCAGGCGGACGTCGTAGTCGGCGAACCCTGACGGCCCGCCCACGAGCTCGTCCATGGTGCGGCGCACCAGGGCCGCCTTCTCCTCCACGTCGAGGCCAGTGAGCACGAACGTCATGGTGTTTCGCCATCCGCCGAGCAGGTTGACCGACACCTTGAGCTTCTCCGGCGCCGGTCGCCCCCGCACACCCGACACGCGCACCCGGTCGCGCCCGTGCTGTTCGAGGTGGATGGTCGAGAAGTCCGCCACCACGTCGGGGTTGGCGTAGAGGGGCCCGCCGATCTCGTAGAGGAGCTGGGCGGTGACCGTGCCGACCGACACCTCGCCGCCCGTGCCGGGGTGCTTGGTGATCACCGCCGAGCCGTCCTCGGCCATCTCGGCGATGGGGAAGCCGGGGTGCTCGAGCCCCGGCACCTCGCGGAAGAACGCGTAGTTGCCCCCCGTCGCCTGGGTGCCGCACTCGATGACATGTCCCACCACCACCGCGCCGGCCAACCGGTCCCAGTCGGTGCGCGCCCACCCGAAGCGCCATGCCGCCGGGCCCACCACGAGCGACGCGTCGGTGACACGCCCGGTCACCACCACGTCCGCTCCGCCCGCCAGCGCCTCGGCGATCCCGAACCCGCCCAGATAGGCGTTGGCGCTCACGGGCTCGCTGCCCGCCTGGGCCAGGGGCCGACCGGTGTCGAGATGCGCGAGAGGGTCGCCCGCCGCCTGCAACGAGGCCAGCCGGTCGAGGATGTCGTCGCCCTCCACATGGGCGACCTTGGCGTCGACGCCGAGCTTGGCCGCGAGCTCGCGCAGGGCGTGGGCAAGCCCGGCGGGGTTGAGCCCGCCGGCGTTGGCGACCACCTTGACGCCGCGGTCGACGCAGGTGCCGAGCACGTCCTCCATCTGCCGGTAGAAGGTGCGGGCGAAGCCGAGCGACGGGTCGCGCTGGCGCGACTTCCACAGGATGAGCATCGTGAGCTCGGCGAGGTAGTCCCCGGTGAGGACGTCGATCGGGCCCCCCTCGAGCAACTCGCGCGGGGCGGCGAGCCGGTCGCCGAAGAAGCCCGAGCAATTGGCGATGCGCAGGACCTCGGGCATCAGGTCTCCGCGCCCGGACCGTCCGCGCCGGGACCGTCCGCGCCGGGGCCGTCGATGACCACGAGCAGCCGGCCCGCCTCGACCTGTTCGCCCGCGGTGACGTGGACCTCGGTCACGGTCCCCTCCGAGGGGGCGCGCACCTCGTGCTCCATTTTCATGGCCTCGATGGCCACGAGGGTGTCGCCCGCGGCGACGGGGTCACCCTCCGCGACGGCCACCTTGACGACGGTCCCCGGCAGCGGGGCGACGAGGGCGCCCGCCGCCAGCTGGCTCCCCGGGAGCGGGAAGCGCTCGACCTCGGTCAGCACGCTGGACCCGTCGGCGCCGTCGACGAACGACATCGGCCCGGCCTGTTCGACCTCGTAGCGCCGCGATACCCCATCCACCTCGAGCACGACGGCGTCGGCCGTACACGACAGCACCGCGACGTCTCCGCGCGCGTCGCCGTCGACGGAGAGGTGCGTGCATCTCCCGGCGCGGTCGAAACGGTACGCAACCTCGATGCTCCCTTCCTTCGAGATGTAGACGGCGGTCTGGGGCACCGACGGGTTGTTGCGCCAGCCCGAGGGCATCGCCCCCAGCACCGGGGCATGTGCTCGCCGCCGGGCCTGGGCGCACAGCGCGGCGGCGGCGGCGTGGAGCCGGTGTGCCCACGCGTCGGCGCGCGGCGCGCCGAGCTCGGCGGGGTCGTGGCGCACTAGGAATCCGGTGTCGATGTCGCCGGCGAGGAACTCGGGATGCCGGAGGATGCGCACCAGCAGGTCGCGGTTGGTGGTGACGCCGTGGATGCGCGCGCCGTCGAGGGCGCCGGCCAGGGCGCGCGCCGCCTCGTGGCGGGTGGGGGCGTACGCGATGACCTTGGCCAGCATGGGGTCGTAGTGGACGGGGACCTCCGAGCCGTCCTCGACGCCGCTGTCGATCCGCACCCCGTCGACGGTGGGGAACCAAAAGCGGTGCAGGTGCCCGGCCGACGGCTGGAATCCCCGCGTGGCGTCCTCGGCGTACAGGCGCGCTTCGATGGCGTGTCCGGTCACGGTGGCGTCGAGGACCTCGGGGGGGAGGGCCATGCCGTCGGCCACCAGGAACTGCAGCCGCACGAGGTCGAGCCCGGTGACGAGCTCGGTCACCGGGTGCTCGACCTGGAGCCGGGTGTTGACCTCCAGGAAGGCGATGCGCCCGTCGGGCAGGACCAGGAACTCGACGGTGCCGGCGTTCACGTAGCCGATGGTGCGCGCCACGGTCACCGCCGCCGACCCCAGCTCGGCCCGGAGCTCCGGTGTCACGACAGGGGAGGGGCTCTCCTCGATGATCTTCTGGTGGCGGCGCTGGATCGAGCACTCGCGCTCGAAGAGGTGCACCACGGTGCCGTGCGAGTCCCCGAGGATCTGCACCTCGACGTGCCGGGGACGCGCCACGTACGGCTCGACGAACACCGTTCCGTCCCCGAAGGCCGAGGCCGCCTCTCGTTCGGCCGAGGCCAGCGCGTCGGCGAGCACCGCGGGGCCCTCCACCACGCGCATGCCGCGACCGCCTCCACCGGCCGACGCCTTGACCAGGGCCGGCCACCCCAGGGCGGCCACCGCCTCGAGGACCGCGTCCGGTAGGGCGGTGCCCCGGGGACCCGCCCCCGCGCCGCGGGGGATCTCCACGGTGGGGAGCACGGGCACCCCCGCCGCGGCCACGGTGGCCTTGGCGGCCAGCTTCGAGCCCATGGCCTCGATCACCTCGGGCGGGGGCCCCACGAACACGAGCCCCGCCGCCACGCAGGCCCGGGCGAACCCGGCGTCCTCGGACAGGAACCCGTACCCGGGGTGCACGGCGTCGGCCCCGCTGGAGAGCGCCGCGTCCACCACGGCGTCGATCTTGAGGTAGGTGTCGGCGGGGGCGGCACCGGGCAGGCGCACGAACTCGTCGGCCTCCGACACGTACGGCGCTCCGTCGTCGGGATCCGAGCACACCGCCACGCAGCTGATGCCGAGCGCGTGCGCGCTGCGGATCACGCGGCGCGCGATCTCGCCCCGGTTGGCGACGAGGACCTTGGCGATCATCCGGTCACGCTCACATCCGGAACACGCCGTAGCCGCGCGTGCCGTGGATGGGGGTGTTGTGGATGACCGACAGGCACATGCCGAGCACGTGCCGGGTGTCGCGGGGGTCGATGATGCCGTCGTCGTAGAGCCGGGCGGTGAGGAACAGGGGCAGGGACTCGCGTTCGATCTGGGACTCGACCATGGCGCGCATCTGGGCGTCGGCCTCCTCGTCGAAGTCCTCCCCCCGCGCGGCTGCCCCCTGGCGGGCCACGATGGACAGCACGCCGGCCAACTGGGCGGGCCCCATCACCGCGGAGCGCGCGTTGGGCCAGGAGAAGAGGAACCGCGGGTTGTAGGCCCGCCCGCACATCCCGTAGTTGCCCGCCCCGTAGGAGGCGCCGATGTTGACCGTGAGATGGGGGACCCGGGAGTTCGAGACGGCGTTGATCATCTTGGCGCCGTCCTTGATGATGCCGCGCTGCTCGTACTCCTTGCCCACCATGTACCCCGTGGTGTTCTGGAGGAACAGCAGGGGGACGTCGGTCTGGTTGCACAGCTGGATGAATTGCGTCGCCTTGTTGGATTCCTCGCTGAACAGGACGCCGCGGTGGTTGGCGAGCACCCCGATGGGATACCCGTGGATCGACGCCCAACCCGTCACGAGGCTCGGTCCGTAGAGCGGCTTGAACTCGTCGAAGCGCGACCCGTCGGCCACCCGTGCCAGCACGTCGCGCGGGTCGAAGGGGACGCGCAGGTCGGCCGACGCGATGCCCAGGAGCTCGTCGGGGTCGTGCACCGGCTCGTCGGCCGGCATCGACGGGCCCGGCCCGTGCTTGTGCCGGTTCAGCCGGGAGACGATGGCGCGCCCGATGCGGATGGCGTCGGTCTCGTCGGTGGCCAGGTAGTCGGCCAGGCCGCTCACCCGGGCGTGCATGGACGCGCCCCCGAGCTCCTCGTCGTCGGACTCCTCGCCCGTCGCCATCTTGACGAGCGGCGGCCCGCCCAGGAAGACCTTGGAGCGTCCCTCGATCATCACGATGTGGTCGCTCATGCCCGGGACGTACGCCCCGCCCGCGGTGGAATTCCCGAACACGAGGGCGATGGTGGGGACCGCCGCCGCGGAGCGCTGGGTCAGATCGCGAAATCCCCGCCCGCCGGGGATGAAGATCTCGGACTGCGTGGGCAGGTCCGCACCCCCGGACTCCACCAGGCTGATCGACGGCAGCCGGTTCTCGAGCGCGATGTCGGCCAGGCGCGACGACTTGCGCATGGTGAAGGGATTGGTGGCTCCCCCGCGCACCGTCGGGTCGTTCGCCGACACGAGGCACTCGACCCCACTCACCACGCCGATGCCCGAGACCAGGCTCGCCCCCACGGCGTAGTCCGTCCCCCACGCCGCGAGCGGGGCGATCTCGAGGAATGGGGAGTCCCGGTCGAGCAGCAGCTCGACGCGCTCGTGGGCGAGCATCTTCCCCCGCCCCCGGTGGCGCTCCACGTAGCGAGGGCCGCCGCCGCCCCGGGCCACCGCCAGCTGCTCTTCCACCTCGCCCAGGGCGGACTCCATGGCCGCCCGGTTCTGGCGGTACGTGTCCGAGCCGGGGTCGATCGTCGAGCTCAGGACGGGCATCGGGCGGGGGAGGGCCTTCTCCCGGGCGCTCCGGGGGCGCCCGAGGTGGTCGTGGACTGCGCTGTCCCCCCCGTCATCGGGTGACAGACTAAACCTCATGGAGACGAGGCCGCTCTCAGCCGTGGTGCTCGCCGCCGGCGAGGGGACGAGGATGCGCTCGTCGCGCCCGAAGCCCCTCCACCGGTTGTGCGGGCGTCCCATGATCCTGCACGTCCTCGACGCGCTGGCCGAGCTCCCCGTGCGCAAGGTCGTCGTGGTGGTGGGACACCGGGGTGACTGGGTGACCAAGACGCTCGTCGACCACGCGCCGCACTCGCTCGCCATCGAGTTCGTGGAGCAGACCGCGCAGCTCGGGACCGGCGACGCCCTGGCCGTGGGGCTCACGGCCCTGCCCGACGGGCTCCTCGACGCCGATGGCGACGTGGTGGTGCTGCCCGGCGACACGCCGCTCGTGCGCCCGCCGACGCTGGCCGCCCTCGTCCGGCACCATCGCAACACCGGTGCGGCGGCAACCCTGCTCACAGCCGTGCTCCCCGACCCGACCGGCTACGACCGCGTGGTGCGGGGAAAGGACGACGCCGTGGTGCGGGTGGTCGAGGCCGCGGACGTGCACGAGGACGACGCCTTCGTCGACGAGGTGGCCACCACCATCCACTGCTTCCGGCACGCCGTGCTGGCGCCGGCGCTGCGCAGGTTGCGGCCCGTGGTCCGCACCGGGGAGCACTGCCTCACCGGCATCTACGAGGTGCTGCACGACGCCGGGTACGGCGTCGAGTCGCTCGTCGTGGGCGACCCCATGGAGGCCGCCGGGGTCAACGACCGGGCCCAGCTGGCCGTGGCCGACGCCGAGCTGCGCGACCGCATCAACGAGCGGTGGATGCGGCGTGGCGTGACGATGTGGGACCCCGAGAACACCTACATCGACGCCGCTGCCCGCCTCGAGGCCGACGTCGTCCTGCTGCCCGGCGTGGTCCTGCAGGGAGAGTGCGCCCTCGGTGCGGGCGCCGAGGTCGGACCCGACTGCCACATCGTCGACAGCACCGTCGGGGCGGGCGCCAAGGTGACCAAGAGCACGGTGTTGCGCGCCGAGATCGGCGACGACGCCCGGGTGGGGCCTTTCGCGGTCCTCGGGCCCGGTGCGCAGGTCGCCGACGGTGCGGTCGTGGGGCCGTTCACCCGTCTGGGGGCTGACTTCCCCGCGCTCGACTGACCGGGCTCGCGGCTCAGGTCGTCTGCACGATCATCACCGAGCACGGCGCCTGGTGGGCGACCGAATTGGGGACGCTGCCGAGCACCCGCCGCACACCGGCCATGCCCTTGTTGCCCACCACGATGAGGTCCGCCTTCTCGCGCTCGGCCACGTCCACGATGGACTGCGCCGGATCACCGGTCCCGGCGTGGCCCCGGACTTCGATCCCCGCCGCGCGCGCCCGGGCGCACTGGTCGTCGAGCACCGCGTCGGCCGCGGCGCCGGGCCCGAGCCGCTCCCGGAATTCCTCGGGGACCCCGGCGGCACGCACCGGCTTGGGCTTGTAGGCCGTCACGATGTGCAGCCTCGCCCCGTAGAGCTTGGCGACCTCGATGGCCCGGCGTACGGCCTCGGCGGCCGTGTCGGAACCGTCCGTGCCCACCACCACGGTAGAGAACATGGGCATCGACCTCCCGGCCCGCGCTACGGGCGCACTCTACCCTTTCGTCTCCCTCGATCCCTTGGGCAGACTCGCCCTCGAGGCGCGGGAATGGGCTGCCCGCCTAGAGGGGATGATGCCAGAGGGATGATGGAGATGCCCGGCCGTTCTACGGGCGGTGCGCGGCGAAGCGCGAGACGAAGTGCGAGGCGAGGAGACGACATGGACGTCGCGGTGCTGGGGACGGGGAAGATGGGGTCGGCCATCGCCCGGCGGTTGCACGAACAGGGCCACACCGTGCACCTGTGGAACAGGACTCCGGACCGGGCCGAGGCCCTCGGGATCGGGTCCATCTACGCCACCCCGGAGCAGGCGGCGGGCCCGGCCCAGGTGGTGCTCAGCATCCTGAACGGCACCGAGGCGGTGCGCGAGGTGTATCTCGGTGAGCACGGCGCGCTCGAGGCCGGCGGCGACCGGGTGTACGTGGACGTCACCACCGCCAGCCTCGACGTCCACGTGGAGGTGGCAGCGGCCGCCGCCGAACGCGGGGCGGCCTTCGTGGAGGCGCCCGTGCTGGGCAGCATCCCGGCCGCCGATTCGGGAAGCCTCCTGCTGCTCGTCGGAGGCGACACCGCCGCCGTCGACGCGGCCCGTCCCGTGCTCGAGACGCTGGGCGAGCTGCGCCACATCGGCCCCCTGGGGGCGGGCATCCGCCTCAAGCTCGTGGCCAACTCCTACCTGGGCATCACCCACGCCGCGGCCGGGGAGCTCCTTGCCGCCGCGGTCGCCAGCGGTCTCGACGTCGACGCCGTCTTCGCCGTCCTGGTCCGGTTCGTGCCCTATCTCGAGGTCAGGCGGTCGGGGTTCGTGGACCGCAGGTACGAGCCGGTGCTGTTCCGGCTGGCCGACATGCTCAAGGACCTGGGGCTCGCCTTGGACGTCTACCGGCGTTCGGGGAGCGACACGCCTATCACCGCCCTCACCGAGGAGCTCTTCGCCCGCGCCGCGCCGCGCCACGGCGAGCTCGACCTCCCGGCGGTGGCCGAGGTCTTCCACGACGGGTAGCGGGCGTCGGTCCCCGGGATGCAGCGGGTCGTCCGGCCGCGGCGCGCCCTGGACGCGGCACCCCGGTGGAGAGGTAGCGTGCGGGCATATGGAGCTGGTCCCCCGTCGGCGTCTCGAGCTCGTGTCCGGGAGGTCGCACCCGGCCCTCGCCCACGAGATCGCCGGGCACCTCGGCGTCGAGCTCGGCGGCGCCAACCTGCGCGAGTTCGCCAACGGCGAGATCCACTGCCGCTACGAGGGCTCGTTGCGCGGCAGCGACATCTTCATCGTGCAGACGCACGCGGGCCCGGTGAACGACTCGATCATGGAGCAGCTGATCATGATCGACGCCGCCAAGCGGGCTTCGGCCAAGCGGATCACGGCGGTGTGCCCCTACTACGGGTACTCGCGCCAGGACCGCAAGGCCACCGGGCGCGAGCCCATCACCGCCAAGCTCGTGGCCGACATGTTCCAGGTGGCCGGGGCGGACCGCGTGGTGAGCGTCGACCTGCACTCGGGCCAGATCCAGGGCTTCTTCGACATCCCCTTCGACCACCTGATCGCGACGCCGGTGCTCGTCGAGGAGCTGCACCGCCTCGGGACGAGCGATCTGGTGATCGTCGCCCCCGACGCCGGCCGGGTGCGGGTGGCCGAGCGCTTCAGCCAGCACCTGGGCGCCGATCTCGCCTTCGTGCACAAGCGCCGGCCCCGGGGCACCCACAACCAGGTCGAAGCCCTCAACGTCGTGGGTGAGGTGGAAGGGCGCCACTGCGTGCTGATCGACGACATGATCGACACCGCCGGCACCATCTGCGCTGCGGCCGAGCTCCTGGCCGAGCGGGGCGCGGCGGACATCTCGGCCATGGCGACCCACGGGGTTCTCTCCGACCCGGCCATCCAGCGCCTGGAGAAGTCCCCGCTGTCGCAGGTCGTGGTGACCAACACCCTTCCCATCTCCGAGGAGCGTCGCATCGAGAAGCTGAAGGTCCTCTCGGTGGCCAAGCTCATCGCCGATGCCATCGACGCCGTGTTCGAGGACACCTCGGTGTCGGAGATCTTCGGGGGCGACAACCTGACCTAGGAGCGGGGGCTGCGATCGCACCCTGGGAAGGGCTCCGGCAGGCGCCGGCTTCCGTCCCCGCCCCCGGGCCTTCTACACTGGGTCGCCCGTTCGCCGCACCCGAGCACCCGAGGAGCGCTGCACCCATGGCCGAGATCACCCTGGTCGCCGAGACCGGTCGTCCGTCGGGCTCCAGCGCGGCGCGCCGGCTGCGCCACGACGGGCGGATCCCCGCCGTCGTGTACGGCCCGGGGGTGGCGCCCATGCCGGTGTCGGTGGCGGCGAGGGAGCTCCGGGCCGCGCTCAGCACCGACGCCGGGCTGAACGCGGTGCTGTCGCTGCAGGTCGACGGCAAGAAGTTCCTGACCATGGCCCGCGAGCTCCAGCGCCATCCGGTGCGGGGCAGCGTGACGCACGTCGACTTCCAGGTGGTCGACCCCGACCGTGAGGTCACCGCCGAGGTCACCATCACCCTCACCGGTGAGGCCCTCGAGCTGCACCGGGCCGACGGGGTGCTCGAGCAGCAGATGTTCTCGCTCACCATCAAGTCCCGCCCCGCCGACATCCCCGCCCACCTGGATGTGGACATCAGCGATCTCGTGATCGGGTCCGCGGTGCGCGTCTCGGACATCGTGCTGCCCCCCAACGTGGTCACCGAGGTCG
This sequence comes from uncultured Acidimicrobiales bacterium, assembly GCA_963810195.1. GTDB lineage: Bacteria > Actinomycetota > Acidimicrobiia > Acidimicrobiales > UBA8190 > Chersky-840. The sequence continues at coordinate 720,515 of CAWEMO010000005.1, forward strand.
ACCCCGAGGCGATCGTCGCCGCCGGCCAGCCCCCGCGCGTCCAGGTGCTCGAGGGCGAGGCGGCCGAGGGCGAGGCGGCCGAGGGCGAGGCGGGCGAAGGTGCGCCGTCCGCCGGCGGGGAGCCGTCCGCGGAGGGCGGGGGCGAGCCGGGCGGGGAGAGCTAACCCCTGCGTCGCCTGCTGCCCGCGTCCGGCAGGGGGGCCAGGGGGACGGCGGCCGACCTGCTGGTGGTGGGCCTCGGCAACCCGGGAGCCGAATTCGAGCGGACCCGCCACAACCTCGGCGCCGAGGTCGTCGAGCTCTTGGCGTCACGTCGGGGCCTTCGGCTGCGGCCCGAGAAGGGCACGCGGGCCCTCGCCGCGTCCACCCGCCTCGACCAGGAGCTGGTGGTGCTGGCCGTGCCCCAGACGTACATGAACGAGTCGGGGATGGCGGTGTCGGCCCTGATGCGCCGCTTCCGCGTCCCGGGGACGGACCGGCTCGTGGTGGTCCACGACGAGCTCGACCTGCCCACGGGCAGGGTGAAGGTCAAGGTCGGAGGCGGCACCGCCGGCAACAACGGGCTCAAGTCCATCCATTCCCATCTGCACGACCCGGGGTACGTACGCGTCCGCATCGGCATCGACAAGCCCCCCGGGCGCGAGGCCGGGGCCGACTACGTGCTGCGCCGCCCGACCCGTGCCCAGCGCGACGCCCTGGACGTGGCGGTGGCGGTGGCCGCCGATGCCGTCGAGGTGATCGCCCTCGAGGGTGTCGACGCCGCCATGGCGCGGTTCAACGGCGACACGGCCTAGCTGTAGAAGCCAGCGGGGGAGCAGGGCACCTGGCCCCTCGTCCGCCGTGGGTGTCGTGGGTGACGGCCGTTAACCTGCTGGGGTGAGCCTCCGCTCGCTCCCTTCACTGCTCCGTCACGAGCCCGCCATGGTCGACGCCATGGGGTCGCGCAGTGGCGCGCTGGCCGTGCCCGACGCCGCGGTGGCCTTTGTGGTGGCGGGGATGTGCCGTCTGGGCGAGCGCCGGCCCCTGCTGGTGGTGACGCCCACCGTCGTCGACGCCGAGCGCCTGAGCCACGACGTGGGCGCCTTCCTCGGGGACGACGCCGTGGCGATGTTCCCGGCCTGGGACACGCTGCCCTTCGAGCGCGTCAGTCCCGAATTGTCGACGATGGGGCGGCGCCTGCGCCTGCTGTGGAGCCTGCAGGACCCCGGCGCGCGCCGGCGGTGATCGTGGCGCCGGTGCGCGCCCTGTTGCAGCGTCTGGGCCCTTTCGAGGAGTCCGCCGTGCCCGTGCGCGTGGCACGCGGCGATCGGGTGGAGCTGCACGAGCTCGTGGCCCGGCTCGTCGCTCTGGGATACCGGCGCGAGTACCAGGTCGAGCATCGCGGCGAGCTCGCCGTGCGGGGCGGCATCGTCGACGTGTACCCCTCGACCTCCGAGCTCCCGGTGCGGATCGACCTGTGGGGCGACGAGGTCGACCGGCTCACCGAGTTCGACCCCGGGGACCAGCGCTCGGTGGCCGACGTCGCGGACATCGAGCTCTTCGGGTGCCGCGAGGTGCTCCCCACGCCGGAGGTGCGTGCCCGGGCCGCCACCCTCGTCCGCACCGAACCGTGGGGACGCTCGCAGTGGGAGCGGCTGGCCGAGGGCCAGATCTTCGACGGCATGGAGTCGTGGCTCCCGTGGCTCGTCGACACCGAGCGTGTCCTGCCCGACCTGATCGGCCCCGGCGGGCGCATCGTGCTCGTCGATCCCCGCCGCATCCGGGACCGCGCCGCCGAGCTCAACGACGAAGAGGCGGCCCTGGCGGGGGCCCTCGCCGTCACGTGGGGAGTCGTGCAAAGTGCCGACGCAGGTGACGGTGCCGACGTCGGCGCCACACCCGGTGATAGTGCCGGAGCCGGTGCCACGCCCGGTGACAGGGCCGATCCTTCGGAGCGGTTCCCGCGCCTGAACGTCCCCTACGAGCGTCTGCTCGAGGGCTCGGCCGCCCCCGTGTTGTCGATGGTGCCGGTGGCCGACTCGCCCGCCACCCCCGCCGTGGTGGCGCGCGGCATGGACCCGGTGCACGGCGACCGGGCGCTGCTGGCCGCTCGCCTGTCGGAGCTGGTGGCGGGGGGCTACTCGGTGACGGTGTGCGCCGAGGGCGCGGGCTCGGCGTCGCGGCTGGCGTCGGTGCTGGCCGAGGAGGGCATGGTCGTCCCCGTCGTCACCGTCGTCACCGGTGCCGGCGCAGACGGAGCAGGTGGGGACGGGGCCGGGCGCGACCGTTCCGACCTCGGCGGCGGGGTCGACCTGACCCGCCCCGGCATCCGGATCGTCGTGGCGCCGCTCGAGCGCGGCGTGGTGGTGCCCGCCGCCAAGGTGGCGGTCCTCGCCGAGGCCGACTTCACGGGGCGACGCCGCGCCCATCGGCCCGCCCGGGCACGGGCGCGGCCCACCGACGGGTTCTTCGACGACCTCTCACCCGGTGACTACGTCGTGCACCGCCAGCACGGCGTGGCCCGTTACAGCGGGATGGTCACACGCGTCGTCAACGGCGCGTCGCGCGACTACCTGCTGCTCGAGTACCGCGGTGACGACAAGCTGTACCTGCCGTCGGACCAGATCGACGCGCTCACCCCCTACAGCGGGGGCGAGTCGCCCACGCTCAACCGCCTCGGCGGCTCGGAGTGGCAGCGCACGCGGGCCAAGGCGCGCGCCGCGGTGCACGAGATCGCCCAGGAGCTCGTCGAGCTCTACCGGCGGCGCCTGCACGTGAAGGGCCATGCCTTCGCGCCCGACACGCCGTGGCAGCGCGAGCTCGAGGACTCCTTCCCCTTCACCGAGACCGTCGACCAGAGCCACGCCGTCGAGGAGGTCAAGGCCGACATGGAGGCCGAGGTGCCCATGGACCGCCTGGTGTGCGGCGACGTCGGGTTCGGCAAGACCGAGGTGGCGGTGCGGGCCGTGTTCAAGGCCGTTCAGGACGGCAAGCAGGCCGCCGTGCTCGTCCCCACCACGCTGCTCGCCCAGCAGCACGCCCAGACCTTCTCCGAGCGCTACGCGGGGTTCCCCGTGCGCGTGGAGATGCTGTCGCGCTTTCTCACCCCGGCCCAGGCGCGCGACGTCGTGGCCGGCCTGGCTTCGGGTGCGGTCGACGTGGTGGTCGGCACGCACCGGATGCTGGCGGGCGACGTCACCTTCAAGGACCTGGGCCTACTCGTGGTGGACGAGGAGCAGCGCTTCGGCGTCAGCCACAAGGAGACCATGAAGCAGATGGCCTCGGGCGTCGACGTGTTGACCCTGACGGCGAACCCCATCCCCCGTACCCTCGAGATGGCCCTCACCGGCATCCGCGACCTCTCCCTCATCAACACGCCGCCCGCGGCGCGCCAGCCCATCCTCACCTACGTGGGCGAGTTCGAGGAAGCCGCCGTCGTCGAGGCGTTGCGCCGCGAGCTCCTGCGCGAGGGCCAGGCGTTCTTCGTGCACAACTGGGTGCAGAACATCGAGGCCGTGGCGGCGCGCCTGCGCGAGCTCGTCCCCGAGGCGCGCGTGGCGGTGGCCCACGGCCAGATGGACGAAGGCACGCTCGAGCAGGTCGTGTTCGACTTCTGGGAGAGACGGTTCGACGTGCTGGTGTGCACCACGATCATCGAGTCGGGCATCGACATGCCGACCGTCAACACGCTCGTGGTCGACCGCGCCGACCGCCTCGGGCTGGGCCAACTCCACCAGCTGCGCGGGCGCGTGGGCCGCGCCGGCCAACGCGCCTACGCGTACCTGCTCCATCCCGCCGACCGCGTGCTGTCGGAGGCGGCCTACGAGCGGTTGCGCACCATCGGCGAGCAGACCGAGCTCGGTGCCGGCTTCAAGATCGCCATGCGCGACCTCGAGATCCGGGGCGCGGGCAACCTGCTCGGGCGCGACCAGTCCGGCCACATCGCGGCTGTCGGGTACGACCTGTACGTGCAGCTCGTGGCCGAGGCGGTGGCCGAGATGAAGGGCGAGCCGCTGCGGCCCCCCGTCGAGGTCACCATCGACGTCCCCTCCGACGCGCATCTGCCCGCCGACTACGTGTCCCGGGAGGACCTGCGCCTCGAGGCCTACCGGCGCCTGGCGTCGGTCACCGTCCAAGCCGAGGTCGACGACATCCGCGCCGAATGGCTGGATCGCTTCGGCCCGTTGCCCGCTCCCGCCGAGGGGCTTCTCGCCGTGGCCCGGCTGCGCGTCGAGTGCCTGCGCACCGGCGTGCGCGAGGTGTCGGCCACCCCGGCGCGCCCGGGCCAGGGGGCGGGCCGTCCGGGACGGCGCGGGCTCGTGGCCCGGATCGCGCCGCTCGAGCTGCCGGCCTCCGCCCGGGTGCGCCTGCGGCGCCTGCGCCCCGAGGCCGTGGTCAAGGAGGAGACCCACCAGCTGGTGGTGCCCCTGGGGCCCGACGAGCGGCCGGTGGACGCCTTGACGGAGCTGATCGGCGAGCTCGTGCCCGTGCCCGGCGCCCTCGTCGGGGCCGAATCGTCTGGGGCGGGGGCGCGCCGGTAGAGTGCCCGTTCCGTGAAGCGCCTCCTGGCATTCGTCGTCCTGGGGGCGCTGTGCGCGGGGGCGGCGGGATGCGATCTGGGCCCGACCGCGGCCACCGTCAACGGGCTCACCATCAGCCAGTCCGACTTCCAGGGCCAGCTGTCGGTGGTCTCGGGCAGCACCGCGGCGCAGTGCGCGCTGTCCGTCGAGGAGACCCAGAGCGGGGGCACCCTGCCGACCGTGGCGGGCACCGGCGACGCCACGGTGTCGACGCAGTTCGCCGCCTTCGAGCTCAACGGCGTCGTCGAGCAGAGCCTCGAGCAGTGGTCTCTGGCGCAGCGCCACGTCGAGGTGACCGCGTCCGACGTCGCCACCGCCCGCCAGGACTACGAGTCCCAGCTCGAAGCGGCCGCGGCGCAGAGCGGCTCACCGTGCGGCCTGACCGGCACCAGCCTCGTCGCCGCGCTGCCCCGGAAGTTCGTCGACCAGCAGGCGCTGTCCCTCGCCTACCAGGAGAAGCTCGAGGAGGTCGTCGGCCGCGTCGACGTGAGCACCTCCGCCCTGCGCGCCTATTACGACTCGCACCTGACCGACGTCACCCAGCTGTGCCTGAACCTCATCATCGCCACCGACCAGGCCTCCGCGCAGGCCATCCACGACAAGATCGCGGCCGGTGCCAGCTTCGAAACCGCTTCGCAGGGCTCGGGTGTCGACTCCAACAGCCCCGCCGGGGGGGAGGGGCCGTGCGTGTACCCCTCCGACATCGTGGCCCAGCTGGGTCAGTCGGCCGCCGCCGCGGTCGAGGCGTTGGGCGACGGCCAGCTGGCAGCTCCCCAGGGCATCCCGGTCCAGGGCAGCACGGGGGCGACCACGGTGTGGGTCGTCATCGGGGTGCGTGCGCACAACCTGGTCTCCTTCGCCGACGCCGAGTCCGGCCTGCGCCAGGCGCTGTTGGGCATGGGCGGGGCGAAGCTGACCGCGGCGCTCACCCGCGTGGTGCGCAGCGCCCGGGTGGACCTCGACCCCCGCTACGGGACGTGGAGCGCGGGACGAGGCGTGTCGCCTCCGACCCCGCCCAAGCCCGCCTTCGTGCTCAACCCGGCGGTCGACCCGAGCTCGGGCGAGTCGATCCTCGGTCCGAGCGGCCAGTCCACGGGCTGACGCGGCCGTGGGCCCGTCCGTGCCCCGGGAGGGCGGTCACCCGAGGGTGATCGTCGTGGGGCTCGGCCCCGCCGGTCCCGAGCTGATGCCCGATGCGGCGCGCCACGCGCTGGCGGGCGCCGCCCGGTGCCTCGTGCGCACGGCGCGCCATCCCTCTGCCGCCGCGGTCCGGGACCTCGCCACGGGGCCCGTCGAGTTCCTCGACCGCCTCTACGACGTGTCGCGCACCTTCGACGACGTGTACGCGGCGATCGTGGAGGAGGTCGTGGTCGCGGCGCGCGCCGTGGCGGGTTCGGGGTACGTCGCCTATGCCGTCCCCGGTTCGCCGCTCGTGGCCGAGCGCTCGGTGGCGTTGGTGCGCGCCGATCCCCGCGTCACGGTCGAGGTCGTCGTGGCGCCGTCCTTCCTCGACCTGGCCTGGGAGCGCCTGGGGGTGGACCCCGTCGATGCCGGGGTGCGGCTCGTCGACGGGACCGCCTTCGCCACCGGGGCCGCCGGCGAGCGCGGCCCCCTCCTCGTGGCGCAGTGCCACAGCCGCGCCGTGCTCGGTGCGGTCAAACTGGCCGCCGACGACGCTGCCGGGGAGGACCCGGGGCGCACCGCCGTGCTCCTGCACCATCTCGGGCTGCCCGACGAGCGGGTCGTCGAGGTGCCGTGGGCCGACGTCGACCGCACCCTGGAGCCCGACCACCTCACCGCATTGTGGGTGGGGCACCTGGCGCCACCGGTCGCCGCCGAGCTGGTGGCGCTCGAGGAGCTCGTGCGCACCCTGCGGGCGCGCTGTCCCTGGGACCGGCGCCAGACCCACGCCTCGCTGGCGCGCCATCTCCTCGAGGAGGCGTACGAGGCGCTCGACGCCATCGAGGTGGTCGCCGCCACGGAGCCCGACGTCGCCCCCGAAGCCGTAGCAAACCTCGAGGAGGAGCTCGGCGACCTGTTGTTCCAGGTCTACTTCCACGCCCTGCTGGCGACGGAGGAGGGTCACTTCACCCTGGCGGACGTGGCGCGCACGCTGCACGACAAGCTCGTGTCGCGCCATCCCCACGTCTTCGGCGACGCCGTGGCCGAGACCCCCGAGGACGTGGCCGCCCGGTGGGAGGTGCTGAAGAAGGCCGAGAAGGGCCGCACCAGCGTCACCGACGGCATCCCCCGGGCGCTGCCTGCGCTGGCGCTGGCGGCCAAGCTCCAGCGCAAGGCGGAGTCGATCGGCATCGACACGGGATCGCTCGACGAACGGCGGCGTCAGATCGCCGCCGGCCTCGAGGCGCTGGGCGCCACCCTCCCCGCGGACAATGGGCGCAGCGGCCCGGTCGCCGAATCCTCGGGGGAGACCCTGGAGGCCCTGCCGGCGACGGTCGAGATGCTCGGGGAGATGCTCTTCGCCCTGGCCGACGCGGCGCGGCGCCTCGGGGTCGATCCCGAGACGGCGCTGCGGGGCTACACGGGGGGATTCCGCCGCGCCATCGAAGCCACCGAGGCCCGGCCGGGCTGAACCCCGGGTATCGGCCCTGGTCCGGTGGCGCCTGCGGCCCGGAACGTGCCTCGGGGCCGGCTCGGACGCGGCCCGGACCCGCCCCGCACCCTGCTCGGATCGTGCCCGGGATCCTGCCCGAGGCGCCGAGTCGGGGCCCGCCGCCTCCGCCTGCCGCTCATGCCCAGCGAGTAACTTCTACAACACTTACAACAGGGACAACACATGACTGCTATCGAGAAGATCGAAGCGCGCGAGGTCCTCGACTCCCGCGGCAATCCCACCGTGGAGGTCGAGGTCGTCCTGGACTCGGGCGCGGGCGGGCGGGCCATCGTCCCGTCGGGCGCGTCGACCGGTGTGCACGAGGCCACGGAGTGGCGCGACGGCGGAGACCGCTACGGCGGCAAGGGGGTGCTCGGTGCCGTCGAGCACGTGAACGGCGAGATCGCCGAGGCGCTCTCGGCGTTCGACCCCTACGACCAGCGCGGGATCGACATGGCCCTCGTCGACCTGGACGGGACGCCGTCGAAGGGCCGGCTGGGGGCCAACGCCGTGGTGGGCGTGTCGCTGGCCGTCGCCCGGGCCGCCGCGGTGGACGCCGGGATGCCCCTGTTCCGCTACGTCGGCGGCGCCAACGCGCACGTGCTGCCGGTGCCCATGATGAACGTCCTCAACGGCGGCGTCCACGCCGACAACTCCGTCGACTTCCAGGAGTTCATGGTCATGCCCGTGGGGGCGGCGTCGTACTCCGAGGGGCTGCGCTGGGGCGTCGAGACCTACCACGCGCTGGCCAAGGTGCTCAAAGGGCGCGGTCTGGCCACGACGGTGGGCGACGAGGGCGGGTTCGCGCCCGATCTGCCGTCGAACGCGGAGGCCGTCGCCATCCTCATGCAGGCCATCGAAGAAGCGGGCCGGGTGCCCGGCGACGAGGTCGCCATCGCGCTCGACCCCGCCACGAGCGAATTCTTCGAGGACGGCGTGTACAACCTGGCGGGCGAGGGGCGCCGGCTCTCGCCGCAGGAGATGGTCGACTACTGGGTCGAGTTGAGTGACCGCTACCCCGCCATCGTGTCCCTCGAGGACGGCATGGCGGAGGACGACTGGGACGGCTGGGTGGCGCTCACCGCTGCCCTCGGGGGTCGGCTGCAGATCGTGGGCGACGACAACTTCGTCACCAACCGGGAGCGCCTGGCGCTCGGCATCGAGCGCGGCGCGGCCAACGCCATCCTGATCAAGGTGAACCAGATCGGCACGCTGAGCGAGACGCTCGACACGATGGCGCTGGCCACCAGCTCCTCGTACGCGTCCGTGATCTCGCACCGCTCGGGCGAGACCGAGGACACCACCATCGCCGATCTCGCCGTGGCCACCAACTGCGGGCAGATCAAGTCCGGCGCCCCGGCCCGGTCCGACCGGGTGGCGAAGTACAACCAGCTGTTGCGCATCGAGGAGGAGCTCGGCGAGTCGGCGGCGTATCTCGGGCGCGCCGCGCTCTCGAGCCCCCCCGGCGGAGGTCGGTCGGCTCGGTGATGCTCAGCCGGGCGAGGCGTCGGCCCCAGCACGCCGCCAAGCGCGCACCGCGGGTGCGCCCGCACCTGCACGTGCACCTGCCGACCGCCCGGCTGCCGCATCCGCATCTGCACGTCCCCCGGCCCCGCCTGCGCCGGCCGCCGTCTCCGCTGCCGCTCGTGGTGGGCGCCGTGGCCCGGTGGAGGGCCCGGCGCGCCGAGATGACCCTCGAGCGCCGGCGGGCGCGGACCCTGGTGGGCGCCACCGTGGTCTTCGTGTGCGTCGTGCTCCTCACGAGCTTCCCGCTCAGCGGGGTCCTGTCGCAGCGCTCCGCCTTGTCGGGCGCCGCCCACGAGCTCGCCACCGTGCAGGCGCAGAACCGGGCGCTGGCCCGCCAGGTCTCGGACCTGGCCACCCCGGCCGCCGTCGACGGGCTCGCCCGGCTCGACTACGGCTTCGTCCCCAAGGGCCAACGCGCCTACGACATCCTGCCCTCGTCGAGCCCGTCGGGCTCGGCGCTGCCGGGGTCGGGCCAGGTGTCGTTGAACGAGCCCCCGGTGGCGCCCGGCTCGTCGCGCTCCCAGGAGCTCACCGGGATCGTCGCTCCCGCCGGGGGGACGAGCGCACCTCGGATCACCACCCGGGCCGGGTCCGGGGGCGCGGGCGGCGGTGAGAGCCCCGAGCCCCGCAGCTACTGGGCCCGGGTGGTCAAGAGCCTGGAGTTCTGGAGCTGAGCCCGCCTCCGCTCCCGCTCGGCGAGTCCGATCGGGAGGCGGTGGCCCGGCTGCTCGGGCGGCCGCCGTCGGGACGCTTCACCGTGGCGGTGCGCCGGCGCGACGGCATGCCGGCGGTCATCGTCAACGACCCGCTGCTCGACGACGGCAGTCCCATGCCGACCCGGTTCTGGCTGGTCGACGCCGAGCTGCGCGACGCCGTGAGCAGGCTCGAGGCCGCAGGAGGGGTGCGGCGTGCCGAGGCCGCCGTCGACCCCGCCGAGCTCGCCGAGGCGCACGCCCGCCACGGCGCGGAGCGCGACCGGGCGCTCCCCGAGGGGTATTCGGGCCCGAGGCCCTCGGGAGGCGTGGGGGGGACCCGTCGGGGCGTCAAGTGCCTCCACGCCCATCTGGCCTGGTTCCTCGCGGGCGGCGAGGACCCCGTCGGGACGCTGGACGGCCGACGAGCTCGCGCTCGACACGTCGGACCTCGTGGTCGAGGCCCGGTCGGAGTGACGATGGGCCGACCGCGGTGAGAGAGGGGACGATGCCAGACGACGGCCCGGGCCCCGTCGCCGCCCTCGACTGCGGGACCAACTCCACACGACTGCTCGTGGTCTCTGCGAGCGGCGTGGCCCTCGAGCGGCAGATGCGCATCACGCGGCTCGGCGAAGGCGTCGACGCCACGCGCACGCTCTCTCCCGAGGCCATGGCGCGCACCGTGTCGGTCCTCGGGGAGTACCGCCGCCTCATGGACCACCACGGTGTGCGGCGGGCGCGCCTGGTCGCCACCTCCGCGGCGCGCGACGCCACCAACGCGGCGCGGTTCCTGTCGGCCGCCGAGGAGGTCACCGGGGTGAGGCCCGAGATTCTCAGCGGTCTCGAGGAGGGTGCGCTCTCGTTCGCGGGCGCGACGGCGCATGTCCCCGCCGAGCGCGTCGGTCCCGGTCCCGTGCTCGTGGTCGACATCGGCGGAGGGTCGACCGAGCTCGCGGCCGGAGACCTCGCCGCGGGGGGACCGTGGCGCGAGGCGGTGTCGGCGGTGTCGCTCGACGTCGGGTGTGTCCGGGTGACCGAACGCTTCTTCGCTCACGACCCGCCGCGGACCGAGGAGCTGGCCGAGGCCCGGCGAGTGGTCGACGCCGAGCTCGACGGGGCCTGGCGCGTGCTCCCGGCGCTGGCCCCCGGAGGGCTGCTCATCGGGCTGGCCGGCACGGTGTCGACGCTGGCCGCGCTGGAGCAGCGCCTGGAGCGCTACGAGCGGGCCGCCATCCACCACGCCGTGCTCTCCCGGCGCCAGGTGGCGCACTGGTGCGAGACGTTGGCCGCCGAGGATCGGCGTGCCCGGATGGCCCGACCGGGAATGGTCGAAGGCAGGGCCGACGTCATCGTGGGCGGCGTGCTCATCCTGGACGCCGTGATGGACCGGTTCGGCCGCGACGAGTGCCTCGTATCGGAGGACGACATCCTCGACGGCCTGGCAGCCAGCCTGTTGTGATCGGGTCAGCGCCCCTGCAACCTCGGCGTGAGGTCTCCGGGTCCCTCGGGCGCTTCGCCACCCGGCGGGCCCTGCTCGCTCTCCCCGTCGGGGCTCGGCGGTGACATCGCCGTGAGGAGCCCGATCTCCTGGACCAGTGCGGTCTGCTTGGCCGACAGGCGGTCGACGCTGAGCGACAGCTGGAACACCAGGACGAGGAGGAACAACACGGCGAGCAGCAGCACGAAGGCGGGCGAGTAGGCGATGCCCACCAGGTCCGAGACGCGGGTCAGCAGACCGGTCGGGAGCGAGACGCTCACGACAACCATGACGACGCTCACCAGCAACCAGAGCAGGGCCGTGTGCTCCCGGAGCCGCTGGCGGCGCATGGCGAAGATCGACACGACGAGGAAGCCCGCGCTCAGCACCATGGACAGGACGAACGCCTTGATGCTCAGGACCACCGACAGCAGGGACAGACTCACGTGGCCTCCTTCTCCGTTGGCCTTTGCTCGTTGAGGGTACCGACCAGAAGAGCGACCGTGACCCGTGCCATGTAGTAGGCGGAGCGGAAACCGGTGATGCTGGACTGCCCGTGCCCGCGCGGGGACATCCGCACGGGCACCTCCTCCAGGCGCAGTCCGTTGCGGCTGGCCAGGACGAGGGACTCGACCTCGGGGAAGTCCGTGGGGTAGGTCCGGGCGAAGAGCTCGATGCCCTCGACGCCCACCGCCCGGAAGCCCGACGTCGTGTCGGTGAAGGTGGCACCGGTCCTCCAACCGACCAGCCTGGCCAGGAAGCGCATGGCGACCCGGCGGCCCTTGGTCGCCGCGTAGTCCCCCCGGCCGAGCCACCGGGAACCGACGGTCATCTCCGCCCGCCCCTCGTGGATCGGGGCCAGCAGCCGTTCGATCTCGGACGGGTCGTGCTGGTCGTCGCCGTCGACCTGGATGGCGATGTCGAACCCGTTGCGCAGCGCGTAGCGATAGCCGACCTGGACGGCGCCACCGATGCCGAGGTTCACGGGCAGGCTGATGACCGTGGCCCCCGCCCGCAGGGCGCGCCGTGCCGTGTCGTCCTGGGAGCCGTCGTTCACGACGATGACGTGGGCGTCGGGAAGCGAGAGGCAGAGGCGTTCGACGACTCGGGCGATGGAACGGGACTCGTTGAAGGCCGGGACGACGACGCAGATCCGGGAATGGCGGACCTGGGGCGCCCCGGCCGCAGAGTCGTCCGTGTCCGCCTCGGGGAGCTGCCGTGAGGCCGGTTCCGGCTCCGGGGGCTTGTGCTCGGCCGGCTTCTTCGGGGTCGGGACCGTCTCGACCGTCCCGCCTGTGGTGCTCGGGGCGGACCGGCCCACGCGCACCGACGACCGGGTTCGGGCCGGGCTGGCAGACGCCGAAAGACGCTCGTTCTCGCCAGGCGACACCGCTCCCCCTTAGAGCGCACACACTCTGGGTCAAGGGTAGTCGTCACGTGCGCATTTCGGGAAGTTGTCGGGCCCGCATCGTGCCCGAGCCGTACCCGGTCGGCCCGGAGCTCGTGCCGTGACACCGACCGCGAAAGTGCAGCTCTCGGGGCTCGTTCGGAGCACCCCGTGCTAATCTGAGGTCTCTTGGGGGGGAATGAAGACGTCATGGCGACACCTTGTTCATACCCGAAACTCGGTATCGTCATCGTCGCCTACGGCAATCACGATCAGGAAATATCCAGAATGCTGGACCTGGTCGAACAAGAAAAGCGGGTGGGCGACCAGGTTGTCCTGGTCGACAACCACCCCGACCTCCGGTGCTCGAAGATCGCCGAGGACCACCCCGGCGTCGACCACGTCCTGCGCCCGGGCAACATCGGTTTCGGCGCCGGGTGCAACTTGGGTGCGGAGTCGCTCGGTGACGACGTCGACGTCTTGCTCTTCCTCAACCCTGACGCATTCCCCAAGCCCGGATCGATCGACGTCCTGCGGGACGCTTCGACCAAGGGTTGGGCCGCATGGATGGGTCTGGTGCTCCTGCCCGACGGCCGGGTGAATTGCGCCGGGAACGTCGTGCACGTCTCGGGGCTCGCCTGGTGTGCGGGATACGCCGAGCCTGCCGACCGGTACTCGTCGGAGGAAGAGATCTCCTGTCTTTCCGGGGCGGATCTCGCCGTCGACCGTAAGGTGTGGGAAGAAATCGGCGGCTTCGCCGCCGAGTACTTCCTGTACTACGAGGACATCGACCTGTTCTTCCGTCTGCAGATGAAGGGGTACAAGACCGGGATCGTGCCGAAGTCGCACATCGAGCACGACTACGACTTCCAGAAGAACGACCGCAAGTGGTTCTACCTGGAGCGCAACCGGTACCTGTTCATCATCCGGACGTGGCCCTCGAGCGTCATCGTGGTCCTGGCCCCGTTGCTCCTCGCCGTCGAGGTTGCGCTGTGGCTCATCAGCCTCGTGCAGGGGCGCTTCTGGTTGAAGGTCCGTTCCAGCCTGGCGTTCGTGAAGGTCGTGCCCTTCGCCCTCCGCTCCCGACGCGAGCTCCAAGCGAGCCGGGTGATAGGGCCGCTGGAGTTCCTCGACATGCTGGCTTATCGGATCGACACCCCGCTGATAGATGCATTCGCACGACACCGATTTGTCGATGCCGTGCTAGGCGCATACTACAAATACGCCCGCACGTTGTTGGCGGCGTTCGTCCACGCCCGGTGACGCGACGTTCAGGTGCTCCCTGCGGTCGTCCGCGTGTAGATGTATGTGGGGCTGCCGTCGAACGTCGTCTTCGTGTCGAGCTGGAGGCACGAGCCGGTCAGCGGCGAGGTGTCGAGCACGAAGCCGACGCCGAGTCTCCCGGCGGCCGCGCCGCACGGGTCGATGACGATCTGCACGGACGGCGCGGAAGGTCCCGATCACGGTGACCTGGATGGGTGCGCCACTCGCACCGGGGACGAATTTCAGGTTGGCATATCGATTCCACACGCGGGGGTGTTTCGGTTCGAGGATTCTCCACGCCTTGGCGTTGGGGTAGACGCTCGGGGCGCTCAGGGTGTGCAGGCCCGATGCGACGAGGACCGTATTGAAAGCGAAGTTGGCGTAGCTCAACCATGCGCGATGCGTCGCGTCCGGGGGCTTGGACGCCACGCGGTCGAAGGTGGCCAGGATGGGGGATGAGGTCAGCGGCCCGAGGCCCTGGTAGAGGGGGTTGACCGGGAGGGCGATGGCGGCGCCCAAGACCACCACGGCCAGGCCGCCCCAGAGGACCTTGCGGGCGCAGAGCAAACCGACGACCACCGCGGCTGCGGCGCTCATGATCCCGGCGTCGAAGAGGCTCAGGTGCAGTCCACGTACCGTGTGGCTCAGGTTGCGCCCGGCCCAGAAGTACATGCCGAACGCGAGGCCGGCACACATGACCGCCCCCGTGAGCAGTCGCCGTTGTCGGTCTTCGGGAGCGGGAGATCCCTCTTCTTGCGTGTCGGGGTGGGGGGCGTCTTCGTGCTCGAACTCGGCGGCACAGAAGAGCGCCATGAGGAGGATGCCGGCCAGCCCGACCCCGAGGATGGCGCGCCTGGCCTCCACCCGGTCGAGGAGGAGGATGGACGCCAGGACGGGGGGGAGGCTGATCAGGTACCAGGTCGTGAGGGTGACGAAGGCCGCCGCCGTCCCCACCAGGAGCAGTCTCCACCGACTCGCCAGCGCTCTGAGGCGCACGCGCTGGATCTGCAGAAGGGCGAACGGGCCGAGCAGGATGAACGACGAGATCTCCGACTGGTTCAACGTGAAGGGCAGAGATGTCCCATGTTGCGCGAGGTTCAGCCCGAACGGTGCCGAGAAGAGCTGAAGGAGCGAGGTGCCACCTCCACTGACCCGACGGTGCCCGGGGTACACCGTGCCGTCGATGGCCACGATGGTGGAGCGCGTATGGAGGTAGTAGATCCCGAGCGTCCCTCCGATCACGATCGCCAATCCTGCGACGTCGATGACCAGACGCCGCGCCGTCAACCCGAGCTCGTGCCAGCGGCCGGCGACGTAACACACGCCCACGACGCCGACCACGAGCGCGGTGGGGATCTGAAACGGTGGGTAGAACAGGAGTGTGAAGCCGATCGCCGAGTACGCCGAGAGCGCCAACCAGGCCACCCGACGGCCGGTCGACGACGCACGCAGCGAGTAGAGGAAGGCTCCCACCGACACCATTGCCATACCGACGGTGTCCAAGCTGCTCGGCACGTACCACCATTGGAAGAAGGGTGACAGCCACAGGGCGAGGCTGAAGACGACCGCGATGTCGACCCGGTCCGTCAGTGCCAGGAGCAGGAGGTATGCACCGAGGAGCAGGACGAGCGACATCATCCACCACCGCGCCGCGAATCCGTGCTCGAGGTCGAGCACCAGGACCGGCAGGTCCCAGGGCTTGAAGAGCGTCGACCAGTCGGTGCTGGGGATGTCCGGGAGGACCGTCACGGTGTGGTCGCCGATGCTGTCATCGGAGACCGAGGAAAACCCGTGGTGGCTCTGCGCCACCAGCAACGGAGTGGCGACCTGCCACTCGTCACTACGAATGGCGCGCGGCGTTCCGGCTACGAGGGCGGGGTCGGCTTTCCCGTAGATCGCATTGATTACTCCGACCGAGGTGCCCGACCACCCCGCTGCGCTCAGGCCGATCGTCACCACCACCAGCAGAGCCGGGTACAGCCAGATGGTGAGCCGCCTCTGGCCCGTGGATCGCGGAGTTGCGTCCTTCGTGGTCACCACCGTTCGGGACCGGGGAATCTCATCTCGGTCGTGTCGTCCGTCGGGCCACAGAGCACGACACAATAGTGGAACGTCGCCATTTCGAGACCCTTCTCCACCTGGCCCACCGACATGGTGCGAGCGCCTCCGGGGGGAAGCACAGCACTGTAGTTTCTTGGTTTTAGGAAGTGAGCTATTGACACCGGTGCGGCGTCACCGCTACTGCCCGAGATACGGGGGGACATCGGGGCGTTGTCGTGCACTCCTCACAATGCGGGTGAGCAAGCCGGCTCTCAGTGGAGCTCGGCTCATTGCTATGTGGGGGCGCGGGCATATTGCGCACCCAGGCGGCGGGCTCGTCAGCATGAGATTCCTCGGCACGAGGTTCGGGCCATTCGTCGCCGTCGTCTTGACGGTCGTCGTCGTGGGCGGAGCAGTCGCGGTCGCCGTCCCCGGTCGCTCGCACCTGTCGTCGGCGGCACAGGTGACCCAGTGTTCCGACGACCTCAAGGCCTGGATCTACACCGCGGGGAGGTATCGCCGCCTCCACATCGAGCTCACGTTTCCTGCCGAGTTCGGGCCGGCAACGGGGGTGACGAGTTGGATCGATCGCCGTGCCGCGCTCAAAGCTCCGGTCACCGAGCAACAACGACGGGCGAACAAGGCGGTCCCCAACGTCAGGCACGAGTGCAGCTCCCTGGTCTCGAAGGGGGTCGACGTCGCCCAGTTCCCCCCGCCCTATGCGGTTTCGAGCCCGAAGAGCCGGAGCACGTCGGTCAAGGGATACCCCCAGGTCATCGCCCCGGGACCGGTAGGAGATCCGGCGAGACCGCCGGGCCCGAACGTCTGTGCCCTGGCCCTGTGGCCGCGGTCGGGGCGCCGAGATTGGCGGTCCGGCCGGGCCCCTGGTGCCCGGGCGCGAATGCCCTCGTGGAAGAGCGGTATTCGTGGGAAAATAGAGCCCGGAGTGGGCTCGTGGTTCAATGTGTGGCTGGTGGAGACGGGGGTGGGGGGACCAGATGGACGTGGGCGAGAAGAAAATCGGCATCCTGATCGTGGCGTACAACGCCGCCAGCACCCTGGCGGCGGTCCTGGACCGCATACCCCCTGACTTCCGTCCCCGCATCAGCGAGGTGATCGTCAGCGACGACCACAGCCAGGACGCCACCTATCTCGTGGGCCTTGGTTACCAGCAGACCTCGGACCTTCCGATCACGCTGATCCGCCAGCCGCGCAACCTCGGCTATGGCGGCAATCAGAAGGCCGGATACCAGGTGGCGATCGACCACGGGCTCGACATCATCGTGATGCTGCACGGCGACGGCCAATACGCCCCCGAGTGCCTGCCCGATCTCGTGGCCCCGCTCCTCAGCGACGAGGCGGAAGCGGTCTTCGGCTCGCGCATCATGATCAAGGGGGCGGCGCGCAAAGGTGGCATGCCCATGTACAAGTACGTGGGCAACCGCATCCTGACCAGGTTCGAGAACGCAGCCCTCGGAACCGACCTGACGGAGTTCCACTCCGGGTACCGCGCCTACAGCGTCGAGGCCCTGAAGCAGATCCCCTTCGAACAGAACTCCGACGGATTCAACTTCGACACTCAGATCATCATCCAGCTCCACGACGCCGGGAAGCACATCGTCGAGGTTCCCATCCCTACGTACTACGGCGACGAGATCTGCTATGTCGCCGGCGTCCGTTACGCAGCGGATGTCACCAAGGACGTGGTTGCGTACCGGCTCGGAAAGGCGGGATTCGGCGACGGCTCCAGGGTTGCGCTGAACGAGGAGTACAAGCTCAAGGACAGCGACGACAGCTCACACGGTCGGATCCTCGCGCTCCTGGGATCGCGCCCTCCGGGGAAGATCCTCGACCTCGGTTGCTCGTCCGGCGCGCTGGCCGAGCGCCTTCGACTTGCCGGTCACCACGTCACCGGTGTGGACATGTTCGAGCTCGAAGGCGTCCACGAACGCGTCGGCGTGTTCGTGAAGGCCGACCTCGACCAGGGGATTCCGGCCGAGGTCGGCAGCGACTTCGACATCGTCCTTGCCGCCGATGTGCTCGAGCACGTGCGCCAACCCCAGCAGTTGCTGGGGGAGATGCGGTCACTGCTTCGGAGTGAAGGCATCGCCGTCGTGTGCGTGCCCAACGTGGCCCACTGGTATCCGCGCTTCCGCTCGCTTCTCGGCGCCTTCGACTACGACCAGCGCGGGATTCTCGACCGCACCCACCTGCGGTTCTTCACCCGTCGCAGCATCCGCCGCCTGGTGGAGCGTGAGGGGTTCAAGGTCCGCCGGCTCGAGCCTGTCGGCCTCCCCCTCGATGCGCTCGAGATCAAGGGGACGGGGGGAAGATGGCTGCGGGCCATCGATCACCTGTTCCTGACGATCTGGCCGACGATGTTCGCCTACCAGTTCATCCTGGAGCTCACGCCCGACACCTCCGACCGGCGCTGACCGAATCGGCGTCGAACGCCTCAGCCCTCTGCGGCAAGGCCCACCCGCGGGGGCAAAATCACTGAATCATTTGAGCCGCGGTTCTTCCTCATCACTTGACCCCTGAGGTCGCGGTGCCTGACTCCGTAAGACGATCAACGTTTGGTCGCCGTGTCCGATCACGTATCACGACGTCGCGAATAACCTGGTCATTGCCTATGTGTGGTAGGGCGATCAACGTCGTAGCGTGTCGCGGAACGGGATGGGACGCGATTGTTGGCTCGCGTGTTGGCTTTCCGTTGAGCAGAAGCAGGGCTTCGAGGGAATCTTCGGGGCTCGAGATCGAGGTGCCTCCCTATGTTAGAGAACCACATCGTTGAAATTCGGCTCTCCCGGCATCGATGTGGGTGCCCGTGACGAGCCGGCGAGCACGGAGCCCTTGTAATCAAAGGGGTTTCGGCGTGGGTGTAGGTGGTGGCAGCCGGCTCCAAGTCGACGTCAAGGCCGTCCGTTTCGCTCCGGCTCCTTCGGGACGGCCCTCCGGACCGGCCTTGACCCCGCCACGCCGGCTGCGGTGAGGCTCAGGCAGGCTGACACAGCCTGCCGTCGACGACAACGAGATGCTCGATCGGTGTGACACGCCCGGGGGTTCTACCGTCGGTGCTGAAACCAATCCGAAAGGAGCTGGCCCCCGGTGCGCGTCACCACCGCGTTCTCTCGCCTCCTGCGCCTGCCCGGTATCTGGGTGCGCGAAATGGCCTTCCTCCCCGACACGGTGGCGGTCACCGTCGCCCCGCGCCGCCTGCACCTGGTGTGTCCGGAGTGCTCGTTCACGACCCGCTCCTGCCAGGACACGAGGCGCGTGGACTCGGTCTGGCGCCATCTCGATCTCGGGGTCTTCAATCTCGAGGTGCGAGCCCGGCTGGGGCGCCTGCGCTGCCCTGTCCACTCGGTTCGGGTGGAAGGCGTCCCCTTCGCCCGATCAGGAGCACACTTCACCCGCGACTTCGAGGACCTGGTCGGGTTCGTCGCCACGACGACGGACAAGACCGCCATCGGCCGCCTCCTGCGCGTCGACTGGGACACCGTGGGACGGATGATCGCCCGGGTGATGGAGACGGCCTCGACCCCAGGCCGCCTCGAGGAGCTGTTCGAGATCGGCGTCGACGAGGTCAGCTGGCGCAAGCGCCACAAGTACCTGACGCTCGTCTCGGACCACCAGAGCCGCAAGGTCGTCTGGGGCAAGGAAGGCCGAGATACCGCCACTCTGGACTGCTTCTTCTCCGAGCTCGGGCCAGCAGCGCGCCGAGAGTCACGGCGGTCTCGATGGACATGTCTGCCGGCTACGCCAAGTCGGTCAAGAAGGAGGGGCATGCCACCAAGGCGATCATCTGCTACGACCCTTTCCACGTCGTCGCCCTCGGCACCAAAGCCCTCGACACCGTGAGGCGCCAGCAGTGGCAGGAGATGCGCGGGCCGACGAGACTGCGGCCAAGCGGTTCAAGGGGGCGACGGTGGTGCTTGCTCAAGAACCCCGAGCACCTGGACGAGGACCAGGCGGCCACCCTGCGCAAGCTCCGGCGCCAGGGCGGGGACCTCTGGCGTGCCTACTCCTTGAAGGAGGCCCTGCGGGCCGTCTTTGCCGGAGACCTCGACGAGGCCGAGGTCGCCTACTTGCTCGACCGGTTCTGCTCACGCGCATCGCGAAGCGGTCTCAAGCCCTTCGTCAGCCTGGCTCAGACCATCCGCAAGCACCGGGCGGGCATCTTGGCAGCCGTGCGTCTTGGGCGTGAACAACGCCCGCCACGAGTCGCTTAACCGGCGGGTGCGGCATGATCATCAACCGCGCCTACGGCTTCCACTCTGCCGGGCCGCGCTCGGCGCTCATCATGCTCACCGTGGGCCCGATCACCCACGTCCTACCCCACGAGCGAACAGGCATTCCCTAGATTGACCCACATTCATGCCGGGAGGCCCGAATTTCATCCCCATTGTGCGGGATCGCATCTGCATGTCGCGCGTGTCTGGGAGCGCCTCGACTAGCGGCGACCACGAGCCAGATAGATAGGTCGGTATAAAGAGCCAAGTTGGCAAAGATTGTGGTCCGCTGGACAGAAGTCGAGAGCCACCAATGGATCTCAAATGCACCGAACAAATACGTCAAGGCAAGGGCCGTGAGAGATCCCAAGACGACGAGCCATAGCCATAACGAGCTGCCGAGCCCAACTCGAGACCGATCGCTTCGCAGTATGAGAAGTCCGACGAATGCAACGACGGCAGCCACCGGAAGGATGTGAAGGTTGTCGGCGAGGCCTGCCAGCGTGGGGCGGACTCTTTGTTCGACCGTCTGTGGCGAGCGCCCGAGAAAGGCATTTCCGATCCCATCGATCTTGACCAGTGCGGCCCAGGCCAGGCCAGGGGCGGTCATGACAATTGCAATGACAACGGCTGTCACAGCAAACATCGTTCGTCTTGCCCAGCCGGAAGGCAGTGGGCGTACCTTCAGGTAATTCTCGTCGACGCCTGATCCCCCGAAACCGATAAGGCTTGAACTAGATGCTCGCAGGGCGACCAGGTACCGGAGTGCAATCAGGACGAAGATCATTAGTGCCGTCGTGAGGCCTTCGTTCTTGGTAAGACTTGCGACAGTCGCGCACAGCCACGCGACGGCGAGATTCCTCGACGAACGAGGGAGAAGAAGGCCGAAGACTATTGCAGCAGTTGCCGTTGCCGCCCACAGCAGGTCGGCGTATCCGGCGATGGCGTAGCCGCCGGCGAGACCGAACCCGACCAGACAAACGCCCACGGCTACTGCGATGGCGGCCCCTCGAGCCACGGCCTGCCCCTTTCTCTTTGCCGCTTCGACAATGCCGCATGCGATCACACCCAGGCCGCAGGCGTTGAGGACGCTGGTCAGGATGACCGCTAGGCGGATATCGATACGACCTTCACTCACGAAGGCCATAGCGCCACTGGCGGGCACGAGAGGCGGGTAGTCGGGGTTCGAAAATCCGTATGCCGGATTCTTGAGACCCGACAGGAAGGCGTGATGTCCTCCGTAGATGAAGATCGAATGAAGTGTCCAAATGGCGTATGCGTCGTCGAAGATCATCGGAGTACGCAAGGCTTGCAGGGGCCATGCGACGGCCCCTGCCACGGCGAGAATGGTGATCCAGGACCATGGTGACGGAGTCAGGCGTAGAACCCTTCCGAAGCGACGAAGCGGAGCACGAACTGATGGATGCGGCGCTGGTTCAACTTCGATTGTCGCCCGTGAAGCGATTTTCCACAACTGCCACACGCCCACCACATTGGCGAGGGCGGCCAGGACGACGAACCACGGAAGGATCGAGCCACCGATAGCCAGCTCGAACTCTGCTGCCAAAGCAGCTAGCACCGACCCCGCCAGTGGCACGAGAAAGAGCGCTGTGGGGCGCAGCCCGACGACAGCCACAGTCGGTACTAGAGCGGGAAAGGTGAGAAGACACAAGGCCCACGCAGCATGCGCGATCATCGTCGCACCGCCACTAACTGAATACCATCGCACCCTTTGGGCACTTGCTTCACCGTCACGGTCCATTGGGCGACCGCCGCCTTGGCCGTCGCTTGTGCCCACTGGGCTGTAGATACCGTCAAGATCCAGAAATCGTCGCTATTCGGGGCCTCCATGTAAACCCGAGCTCCCTCGGGGACGGCATGTCGGAACGCGGCCTCGAGACACGTGAGTTGGTCGTATCGAGTCGTCCAGGCCCGGGCGGACGCCTGGTTTGCCAGTAACGACGTCGTCTTGACCGACGTGTGACTTGCCGAGACGATCACTACCACTGCGGTCGCGGCCACGATCGCTCGGACGAGGCCACGAACCACGAAGCGACTCATGGCGAGTTCCTCTGGGTGAGTGACCAGAAGTCCGTTGGGCTTGTCCCTCGGTCAGGGGCCCGGAGGCGCCTGGACAATGATGCCGCGTGGGCGATCACCGGTGGCTCGTCTTAGACGGACGTGCCGACTCGGGGCGAACGACGAGTTGTGCTGGGCATGAAGCTTCAGAGCGTACCGTGAGCATGACGCCGAGCACGACATCGGAGGCCTGTCACTCCCGACTTGGTGTCGCTTGAGGCGCGGCTCCTTTCGGCAGCGTTGTGGGTCACGCCAGGAGAGCGGCGGGCAGACACTGTTCACGAGCTGGCCGTTGCTGGCGTGACCGGAGGTGGGTGCTGCGACGATCAGGTCGAGCACTGCATTGCACGTTCGACTGAACCGCCGGTGAGTAACGACCCGGCGCTCGTCGATCTTCCACTCGAGCTTTCGTCCCTGAGCTCCTGATCCGACGAGATGGCTCGCACCAAACCGGTCATCGGATTGCGCGGTGCTGGAGACGATCGTCAGGACGAGGGCCGTCATGAGCTGACGAGTGAATCACTCGGCGTGCTGGTGACATCGCTGCGAGTGGTATGGGCGCCCCGCGACGTGAATACGGAGGTGTCGGACTGTCTGGCTTCGGGGTTCGGTGAGTACCAGCGTCGACGTTTGCATAGGTGCACTGATGTAACCTAAAGAATCACGATGGATGCGGCTTCACTTGGTCGGCACGTGCCTCGTCTCCGGTCTCTTTTGGAGTCGCGTGACGACTTGGCCGACCACAGCTCACGCTTGGAAGCCGAACGCGATGACCTGAGAGTTCGCAACCAAAGATTGGAAGCCGAGCGCGATGACCTGGCTGCCGCCCGTATGCGGTTGGAATCCGAGAACCGGAATTTGACCGACAGGTTCGCTGCGCTTCAGGAAACGTTTGATCGGTACGGATTGTGGCCTCCGGGCCACTTCTATTCTCCTCATCCTGACCTCGACGCCGTCCGACAGGACGAGGCTCGAATCTTCGGCCACGAGCCCGATTCCTTGGCTCGTGTCGATTTAGGAGTCGAGCGGCAACTCGAGCTCCTAGACCACCTTGTGCCGTTCAGCAATGAACAACCCTTCTCGGTCCAACCCGACGGGCGACATCGTTACTACTACGACAACATTTGGTTCGGGCCGGGAGACGCGCTCGTATACCACTGTCTCCTCCGTCACCTTCGGCCGACTCGGGTCATCGAGGTGGGCATCGGGTACTCATCGGCCCTCCTCCTCGACACCGATGACGAGTTCCTCGACAACAGCTGTACCGCGACATTTATCGACCCCCACCCTGGACGGATGCTCGAGTTGCTCGGCTCCAACGATCAGAGCGTCGAAATCATCGCTGAACCCGTCCAAAACGTGGCTCCAAAAGTCTTCTCGTCGCTCGGGCCAGGCGACATCCTGTTCATTGATTCGAGCCACGTCACCAAGGCGGGAAGTGATGTTAACCACCTGTATTTCGACGTCATCCCCTCCTTGCCATCCGGGGTGCTCATTCATATCCACGACATCTTTTGGCCGTTCGAGTACCCCCGATCCTGGATTCTGGAGGGAAGGGCATGGAACGAAGCTTACCTCGTTCGTGCGTTTTTGACTGCAAACCAGGATTTCGAGATCGTATGGTTCAACAACTATCTCGCGCGCTGTCACTGGGACCAGGTCAGCACGGCTTTACCGATCTGGTCCGAGAACCCCGGCGGAAGTCTCTGGTTGCGCGTTCGTTGAAACACGAAACTTGGCAATCGCCGATCCCGGGTGCCCTCGCGATTGTGCGCGAGGGATCTGAGATTCGCTGACCGCGAACTTAAGTCGTCCCTGTCGCGCACATGCAGCCACCGTCTAATTCCGAGACCGCGAAACCCGTCGTGGAGGACAAAGAGCTCAGGGTTCCCTGGGGTGCACACCTGGCTTCTGTGGGAATCATCATTGCGCTCTCGCTCACATGGTTCTTTCCGCTGCTCACGGGGCACGTATTCTCCGCTGTTCCGGGTTACGAGGGGGTGGTGTATCCGTGGGCCGCCCAAAGCCAAGGCTATGAGTTCTATCCACAGTCTGATCAGGCGGCACTGAACTTCCCTTTGCAGAGCGAGCTCACGGCCACTGTTAAACAGGGGACGATCCCATGGTGGAATCCCGACTCATTCGGGGGCCAACCCCTTTTTGCCGACGGATCCAGCGCCCTTCTCTACCCACCGCGCTTGTTCCTCGCGAAAACAGTAAGTCCCACGACCGCGCATGACGCATTGTCGGTCTTTCACGTCACACTCGCGGGACTGTTTACTTATTGGCTTCTTGCGGATCTCGGACTCAGCCCCCTCGCTGCTCTTCTCGGTGCAGTGTCATGGATGTTCGGATCGTTCACGCTTGCCTGGTTGCAGTTGGAAGTCGTAGCGCCGCTTTTTGCGTGGCTGCCGGCAGGCCTGCTTACGATGCGAAGATCGATACTTCGCTCGTGGCGCTGGTCAGTGGCGGCGGCCGCGTGCATCGCGTTGTTATTCTTGTCCACCCACCTCCTCTTTGCTGACATATGCGTGGTCGCCATCTGCCTTTATGGAGGTTTTCTCGCCATCGGCGAACTCTTGGCGCGGTGGCGGAAGCGCCGCTCCAGGTACGCATTCGCACCATTTGCTCGTGGTCTTACCAGCGCAGGGCTCGGAGTCGGTTTGGCGGGATTTCTTCTCATTCCGACGGCGTACTTGACGAGCGACATTTCCCGACAAACGCTCACCTTCGCGGACATCACGCGGGGAATGTTGCTCGCACCGTCAGACCTACGGTATGCAATCTGGCCCGTCTCACTCCCGATCACCGCAGAAAAGATGCAGTGGGGAGTTGCGTTTGCCGGGACTTTGACCGCAGTCTGTGCCGTCGTCGGGTTCTTCCTCCGACGAAAAGGGTCGGGTCTCGGACGGGGGCTGGTTGTCGGATCTGTCCTCGTGGCGATCGGTGGCCCAGTGAGTTGGCTTGCGTACAAGCTCATCCCGGGAATGAGTATCTTTCGCCCCTACTCGCGGTTACTTTTCCTTTTCGACCTGGGATTGGCTGTGCTGGGCGCGGTTGGGCTCGACGCTTTGATGCGCGCGGTCGCCGGACCAAACGTTCCCCGATCGACCCCATCGCCGTCTCTGGTCTTTCGTTTGTATTCACGCCATACGAGTCGGTGGTGGATCTCTCGGTGTATGGCCGTGGTCGTCGTCGCGGTCACAGCCCTTCAGCTTGGGTGGTATGGCCGCGATATCAATCCGCCCTTTCTCCCCCGGACACCGAACCTGGCATTTCCTGTGACTCCGCTCATTCGCGCCTTGAAGTCGGGGAATGTCGGAGTCGCGGGATGGGCGAACCGCGTACTTCCCGCCGATGACGACTCGTCGGGTTGGGCACCTCCGATGCTCGATTCGAATGACACACTAGTGTTCGGCATTGCGAGTGCCAACGGATACGACAGCTCTGTCCCAACCCGAACAGTGGATGTGTGGCGCGTGGTCGGTGGCGAGGAGCCGGGCGAGGTCATCGCGACAAAGCTCCAGGGCGCGTTCCAGCCCACATTCGACACGCTGACGGTTCGCTACGACCTTCTTCCCAGGCTCGGAGTCGATCAAATAGCCTTCACTCCGGCGACCGCCGCGATGAGTTCGTTGATCAGCAGGGTCGAGGCGCTCGGATGGAAGAGGGTCTACGCCGGTAATGACGGAAGCGTCTTTGCGTGGACCGGCGCTCCGACCGGTCCGCTCGTCGTCTATAACGACGTGTACGTCAAGAGCGATGGCGTCAGTCTGAATCGATTCGCGAGTGCGACGTTCCCCTATCGTCAGAGAGTCATTCTGGAGGGCACGGGGAAAGCCTCAACGGGATCGGGCCGAGCGAGAATCATGTCCGCCGAGCAAGGGGTGAACACTCCGCGTGTAACGGTCCGCTCCTCCAGGCCGGGATTCCTGGTGGTCCCAGACATGTGGGATCCGGGATGGTCGGCAACGGTAAATGGCGTACGAACGCCGGTTCAGAGGGCTGACTTCAACGAACAGGCGGTCAGGATTCCGGCGGGCGAGTCGATCGTACAGTTGCGGTACAGCCCGGTGGGCTTGGCACAGGGTCTGGTCTTGAGCATCGTGTCGGCGGCGATTTGTGTCTTCATCCTTGTGCTTTCCGTGATGGCCTGGATGCGACGAAGACGTCCCACGGATGCGGGCGGCCGACGGCAGTACCCACCAGTATCAATAGATGTGACGACACCGAAACGGACTCGTGAACCGCTGAAGCATGATGCGTGACGGATTCTGCAGCCGTTGATGAGACACCTCGTACGGCGCGCACTTCAGGTCTTCTGCTCGCGGCCACCTAGCCCAAACCCCGGTTCCCGAACGTGTCCGACTGCATAGCCTCTAGGAGGTACTTCAAATGGCCGCGACGTTCAATTCCTCCGGCCCGGATGGCCGTCAGTTGCTCCAACAGATCGGTCGGGAGCGCTCGGCGTAGCTGGCGTACTTCTTCGTCCAGTTCAGCGATCCGCGTGAGGCTCTCCAAGAGCGCGCCCTGAGCGACCGCGGCAGGAAGGATCGGCGGACTGTCGAGCAAGGCGGATCCCAAAGGGGCCCCGCTTATGACAAATTGGTACGTGAGAGCTTCGGTCTCGGACTCCAGTTGCCGGACAAGTTCGGGGTCGACATCATCGACCTCTATCTCTGTCGTCCCGAGTCGGCGAGTCACACGTTCGAATGTCGAACATTCCCCACCCCGCCTGTTCGAGAAGATCATCCACCCCGGCACGGTCGAAGAACCGTAGATGAGTTCGGTCGAGCAGTCCCACGTCCGTGTACGTAAAGTTGCCCTGTAGGAGGGATAACCGCAGCGAAAGGTGGGCCACATTGGGGAGTGAGATGACGCCCCAGCCGCCCTCGGCCAGGACTGGTTTCAGTCGTCCTAGGACTGCTACCGGATCGCTCAGATGTTCGAGGACATCGAGCATCAGGACCACATCGAACTGCTGGCCCTGAAACCGCTGGGCGAGATCAAGAGTGTTGAGGTCTGAGACCACTACCTCCTCGCACACGACCCGCGCCGCTTCGGCGGCGACAGGGTCGAGTTCCACCCCCCACACTCTGCAGCCCATGTCCTTGAGAAGGGTCGCAACCGACCCGTCGGCCACGCCGAGATCGAGAACGCGGCTGTTAGCGGGGACCCGTCCGATCGCCAGAATGTGAGCGTCGTTGACACCGCGAAGGTTGAGGTCAGCCGTATAGCGAGACGCTGCGGGGCTCATTTCCGAATCCTCATTCGGCTGTAGACGTCCCGAATTGGAGACGACCAACGGAACAGCTTCGTGTTTCGCAACGACTCCAACTGCTCCTGAAGCAGTCCGACTTCGGCCCGGTCCATTCCGGACAAGCCGCTCTCGCCGCGCTCGAGCTGGAGCAGTCGGCGGTTGAGCACTTTCAGCAGCTCCTCTCGCTGCACCAACCGCTGCCGCAGAGTGCGGACCTCAGCTTCGAGTGTCTGCACTCTGGCAATATCAATGAACTCGGTATGGTCAGGCATCTTCACCTCGTCGCGGAGATCAGCCCTGGCTCCAGGGCAGGAATGGGTAGCGTTCGCGGAAGTCCTTCATCAAAGGTCCTGTGTCGAGGTTGACCGTCTGCTGGCGCGACATCGAATGCACCCGATAACAACCCACGAACTCAGGTACGAAGGCGCCGAAGGATCCCTGGGCCGCCAGTCGCAGCCAAAACTCATAGTCCTCCCAGCCCCGAAGGCTGAAGTACCGGTCGTAGTCACCGATCTCGTCCCACCGCGGCGTCGGATCATCGCCATCGCGTCGATGTAGTTGGCCTCGGTCAGGCGCTCCACGTCCCACGGCAACTGGCTCAAGAGACCCGAATTCCCGTCCTTGGCGATGATTCCATAGGAGAACGCAGCGTCGGGCGATTCGTCGAGAGCGATTGACAGCTTCTTCAGAGTCATGGGGTAGATCAAGTTGTCAGCGTCCAAGATAAACACCCGTTCGGCGCGGGCTTGAGCGACGCCGACATTCCGGGCTGAGCCAACTCCGCCGTTGGCCGCCTTGGCCAGCAACATCGTGGGAAACCATTCGGTGATGTTCATCAGCTCCCTGATGATGTCCACTGAATTGTCCTGGGAGTGATCATCGACCACGATCAGTTCAGCGGCTACGCCTGACGAACTCATCACCGATTCGATCGCCTCGGTGACGAGCGCCTGATAGTTGTAGGAGGTGACGACCACGCTCACGTCGGGGACGAAGCCCTCCCATGCCCGTGTCACGAACACGTCGACGTGATCAGCGTCGCCGTAGAGGAGGCGGGCCTGCCACGCCTCGACCCGCTGCAACAAATCGGTCTCTCCATCGAGCAGCGCTTTGATCCGGGCCCATAAGTTGCGCATGGAGTCGGAGGGGAACTCGGCGACCGCTGAGCTTGGGGTCGCGTGCTGAGGGGCCGCAGGTCGGAAAGGGAGGGCCTCTCGGTGACAAGTAACGCGTACCACGGCATCCTCGACGTGGGCGCAAATGGGCTGAAGCAGGGTCTTGAGCTCAAGTTTGGTACGAACAAAATCGTAGGCAGCGGTCGCCAGATCTGTTCGCAGCGCCTCGTCAGTCATGATGCTGGCTGTGTAGGCGCCGAGGAGCTCGGGCGGCGCGGCAATCAGGTGCTCTCCTGGAATCAATGGTCCATAGTCGGTAGAGGTCTCCGACACGACCAGGCAGCCGTTCACGACCGCCTCAAGCACTCGCACCCACTCGAAATACGGGACCTCACTACGGTGAATGTTCAGTAAGACACGGCTGGAGGCCAGCAACTCCCACTTTGCCGTCGACGCCACGAAGTGTGCCCGAGGTTCGATCATCGGCTTCGGGAACTCGAATAGCCGGATATCCGCGTTGCAATCCCAGAGTAGAGGCGCCGCTTCCGACAAGATGCATTCCCGGCGCGGCGTCGAGGAGCCGAGAAAGAGGAGATCGGTGTATCGAGGTTGGATGGAGTCTCCACCCCACTGGTCCCAACTCGAGTGGTACCCCAATTGGAGATGGATCGCATCGAGACCCCGTTGGCTCAGCTCGTTCACCGCGTACGGGCTGATATCCAGAACCACGGGACCGACGCTCGCATAATGGGTGCCGAGTTCGAACCAGCTCGTACCCGGTTGTTCGACACCGACAGCTACGCTCACCTCCGCAGCCTCGAGCAGCTCCCGTTCGCTCAGACCCTGCTTGAGGGTAAAGAACTCGTGTGGGGCCACCACCAGGTTGACTCGGTCCCGACCGGGCTCGGGAAGGTCCGGAGCGGGATATACCGTGTGGTAGCCCAGATCGGAAAGCGCGCGGCGAGCACGGCCACGATCTCGGTCATGAAGACATTGCCGCGGTTGCTCACGTAGACGTAGTAGGTGGGACTCATGGGTCGCATACTAACAACGCCATTTTACAATCTTAACAAGAGCAGTCCGTGGTACGGATCCAGTCTCCGAGTCCTCACCCGCTTCAACACGACGCCAATGGAATATGGCCGATAATCCATCGGAATGTGCGAATCGCTCTTGCCGGACTTACTGAGTTCGTAGGCATTTTCGGGCACCCGGCGAGACATCATCCCTGGTCATAGGGTTGCGGAGCGTTGAAAACTCCGAAAAGCGTAGGCACACGAATACTTGACTGAACAGGCATAATCCAGTCATAATGTAGGTGTGTACTTACGCGAGTCCAGTCGCCGGAACAAGGACGGCTCGAAGGTGACCTATCTGCAGTTGGCCCACAACGAACGCCACCCGGTCACCGGGGTGCCGGTCGCCAAGGTCATCCACAACTTCGGTCGCGCCTCCAAGGTGGACAAGGAGGCCCTCGCCCGTTTGGTGTCCTCGATCAGTCGAGTGCTCGGCGACACGGGGGTGACCCCGGCCACGAGTCCCGAGGTGGAGATTGTTGACTCGCGGCGACTGGGTGGTGCCTTCGTGCTCGATCAGCTGTGGGACCGCCTGGGTGTCGGTGGCGCCCTGCGAGAAGCGGCGAAGGGGCGTCGCCTCGATGCCGAAGTAGTCGAACGAATCTGCTTCGCCCTCGTCGCCCAGCGCTGCCTGGAACCAGCCTCGAAGTTGGCCGCGGTGCGCTGGGCGAGAGAGCGGGTGGCTCTCGTCGATTGTCCCGACTTCGACGATCAGGCGGCCTACGCGGCGATGGACTTCCTACTGGCGGCCCTGCCCGAGATCGCCGAGCGGATCTTCTCTACTACCTCCAACCTGCTCAACCTCAGTTGCGACGTCATCTTCGTCGACACCAGCTCGACCTACTTCGAGCGCGACGTCGCCGACGGTGAAGTGGACCTCGACCTGGCCCAGAGCGCCGAGGAGAACGCTGAAATGACGCAGTCGGAACCCTCCGGGCCTCAAGAGCGGGCCACTCGTCGGTTCAACAAGCACTCGAAAGATCACCGCCCCGACCTGCCCCAAGTCGTGCATCGGCATGGCCGTGACCGCCGAAGGGGTGCCGGTGCGCTGTTGGACGTTCCCGGGCAACACCTCGGACCAGGTCATCATCCGCACCATCAAAGACGACCTGGCGGGCTGGATGCTGAGTCGCGTGGTGTGGGTCGCGGACCGGGGCTTCAACTCAGTGGCCAATCGCGCCTACCTCCAACGCGGGGGTGGTCACTACGTGGTCGCTGAGAAACTGCGCCACGCCAGTGGCGAGGCGAAGGAGGCCCTCGCGCGCCCCGGCCGCTACGCCCACGTCGCGGGCAACCTATCGGTGAAGGAGGTCCGCGTCGGCGAGGGCGCGAGAGAGCAACGCTTCGTGGTGTGTCACAACCCCGAAGCAGCGACCCGCGACCAACAAGTACGCGCGAATCTGGTCGCCTACCTCGAGACCCAGATCGAGGGGTCCGATGAGTGGAGCAAGTCACGCCGTGACGAGTTGGCGGGACGCCTGCGCACCACGCCGGCGCTGTGGCGACTGGTGCGGCGCCTCAACGACGGACGCTTTCGCATCGATAAGGCCGCCATCGCCAACGAGGCCAAGCTCGACGGCAAGTGGCTGCTGCGCACCAGTGACGACACCCTGACACCCACCGATCTCGCCCTCGCCTACAAGCAACTCCTCGAGGTCGAACGCGGTTGATTCTGAAAGCGATCAAACTTGGTCGCGATGACGATTTTCTTCTGGTCCAGCCAGGGGAGCGGGATCAGGAGGAGCGCCAGCACGACCAGGTGCGTACCCGGGCACCGTTTGCGGGTCTCCACGAGGGCGATGACCATGACGGCGTTCGCCATCACCAGGCCCGTGATGAGATCGGGGTAGACCTGCGTGGCGGCCAGGGCGAAGGCGGGAGCGAGGAACAGCCCGGCGATCGCCACCCTCCAGGGCGACAGGGAACCGACGACTTCCCCGGTCAGGTGCACCAACCCCACAGTGAGCGCAGCGAGCATCGCCACCAGGGCGACCATCGCAGTATGGGTCCCGACGAGCATGGGGCCGGCCAGCAACGCGGACAGCCCGATGGCGTGGAAAGGGAGGTACAGGTGATGTGCCGGGATCCCCTCTCCGATGGGGCACGCCAGGCCCGGGCCGGCCGGGCCACGGGTACACGATGTGGTGCTCGACCGCGTAGTCGTAGGCGGGTGCCAGGTTGAGCGTGTGGAAGCGGCCGAGGGAGATTGCCTCGGCCAAGTAGTGCGGCTCGTCGCCGGTGATGATGATGCCCTGCTTGCGTATGACCCGGAGCATCCAGAGCCACTCCGCCATGAGGGCGGCGAAGACGCCGACGAGGAGAACGGCGTAGGTGGTCCGCGACCTCCGCGACGCGGCGCCTTCGCCGGAGGCCGTTTCGCCGGACAGCGCCGTCGACGGGCTCGGCGCTCGATCGCGCCGGAGTCTTAACGGAGGACAAGTCAGTGATGGTCTTTCAATCCTCTGCCTCGGCGCCTGCGAACGGCGCATGGTGGGGCAGCCGCACCGGGGAAGCGATCTCTCGTCCCCCCACGGGTCGGGACTCCCACGTCCTCCCCGCGTGCCCGGTCGGCCGTGCTCCTAGGCACCCGAGCGGCTCACCAGCCCTGAGAGTAGCTCC
>CAWEMO010000006.1:0-41504 GCA_963810195.1 uncultured Acidimicrobiales bacterium
GGGCGGTGACGACAGCGCAAACTGGGGCGCAACTGATCACTTGGTGCTGAGCGTCGTGGTATGAGTGCCCCGGTCGTGGGCTAGCTGGGCGGCGGTGTAGGGGAGAGAGACCCACCCGCCCTCGGAGTAGAGCTTCGTCATGTTGGCGAACCATGGGGGCTTCGGGTTGGTGGCCTGCGAATAGGTGACGATGCTCTGGGACACCGGCCCGTGGGCGGTGAGCTCGGTGGTCATGACGAGAGACGAACGGTCGTACACCTCGCCGTAGGGATCGGCGTCGAGGGAACCGCCTTGGCCATCAGCGGCGTAGATGGCGTTGAAACAACCTGTGTCGCAGCCAGGAATCGGGATCTTCGCTCCATTCCGGGTCGCGTACTGCACCTGTCCGTAGCTGGCGTCGATGGGGATGTGATGGGAACGCCGGCTGAGGACTGCGTCCGCCAGGGCTCGCAGGATCGCAGGGTTCGATGTGTCGAGGCCCGAAGGGGTGGTCAGAGGTGCCGCCGCGTTGAACGAGGTTACCCAGAAGTTATTCGAGGGTGCCTCGGCATACCACTCCGAAACGAGCCATCCGCCAGTTGCGTTCAGGTGCCCCGTGCCCTTGTACGCGGCCAGTGCAGTGCACGCCGTCAGATCGGCCTCGGTGCCGTTGTTTGCCTTCACTGCGGGCGTGGCCTCGCAGGCGCTCACCAAGGGCTTCAGCACGGACTGTGCAAGGCCCGACTGGTCGCTCTCCCACATCGCCTGCAAGCTTGAACGCGTGAACTTGGGGGGCCCGAGCCCGTCGGTTCCGGCCACCCGCTTGGCGATCATCTGGTTACCGAGTTGGGTCCTCAGCCCTTGGGCGGTGTCGATGGCACCGATGATCGGGAGTAGGCGGGGAATGGTGTACTCGGGTTCGCGAGCCAGTAGGAGTCGTTGGAGTTCTCGTAATCCGCAGTTTCCTCGTTGTCGACCGCCACCGCCGTGTGCGTCGCCTTGTGGCGGTCGATACCGATGAGCACCATCGTGTTCCTCCCTCTGTGAGTTGGGAAGCCACGACGGGCACTCCTGATGAGATCTGTGTGCTCGCCTCTTTCGAGCCACGTGGCGGCCAACGAACCCGGCGGCAGGCACTTCCAGAGCCAGCCCGCCGAGCTCCCGAGACGCTAGGGCCGAAGCTCAGCGTCGCGACAATCATGAATCAGACACTTCCAGTACGGTCCGGATCGAGTTGTCAGGCAGCAAGTAAGACCTCGTCGGCGACTGCAGCAGAAACGACTACGCACATGTCATGGTGGGTGGCCGCCGACGTGGGCAGGGACCAGTGTGCTGGGCGAGCGAAGCACCCAGCGGATGGGTGCTTTCTCGTTACTTCTTGATTATGACGTTGTGAACTTCCCTCACCACGTCGATCTCGACACCGGGGACATTCGGCTTCACATTGTTGTCGAACCAGTTCTGGAAGTCGTCTCGGCTCTCCCATATCTCAGATACGTGAAACCCGTCGTCTCCCACGAAGGCCACGTGGGCGACGAATCCCGGCGCGGACAGAACGCGGGGCGTTAGCTGCTCTGACGCCTTGTCGTACATGTCCGTCGTCATTCCTGAAGCAGATAACCTCGCCAATACCGACATCTTCGCTCCCCTCGGGTTCGTATTTCGTGTGCTGCGAACAGCACCCTACTTGCATCTCCCCCCTCGCGCGCCGAGTCTGTGGGCATAAGTGGCTTCTCATTCATAGTTGGGGTGGGCGCTGAACCACGGTTCTAGCGTCTCAGGAGTCCGGCCGGTCGGCTCACGAAGTGCCTGCCGCCTTCGGGTTGGCTTTTGAACGAAGCGCTGACCGGCCGGGTTCCTGGCCGCGACGTGGCTCGAAACAGGCGAGCACCTGTTCTCATGAGGATTGCCCGTCGTGGCTTCCCAACAAGTGAATGGAGAACACGATGGTGGTCATCGGTATCGACCCCCACAAGGGGTCCCACACGGCGGTGGCGATCGACGAGGACGAGAGCAAGCTCGACGAGGTGCGCGTCCGCGCTGACCGACGACAGCTCGAGGCGTTGAGGAGCTGGGCGTCAGCATTCCCCGAACGGTCCTGGGCCATCGAGTCGGCCAACGGGCTCGGGGCTCTGTTGTCTCAGCAGCTCGGCGGGCGAAGAGGTCTTCGACGTCCCACCGACGCTGTCGGCCCGGGTGCGAGTGCTGGGGACGGGCAAGTCCCAGAAGAATGATCCCAACGATGCGTTGTCCGTCGCCATCGCCGCCCTGCACTCGGACCGGCTTCGCCCGGTGGTGGCAGAAGACCACATCGCGGTGCTGCGACTTCTGTGGAACCGCCACAAGAACCTGACCTCGCTCCACACCCAAGCGGTGTGCCGGCTCCATGCGCTTCTGGCTGTCATTGTCCCTGGTGGGACCCGTCGTCGGCTGTCGGCCGACCGGGCGTCTGCGGTGCTCTTGGGCTTCCGGCCGACCACGGCGGTGGAGAAGGCGCGACGGGACCAGGCTCGGGATCTCGTGGGCGATGTCCGCCGTCTCGACGCACTGCTCAAGGCGTCGAAACGCACCATCGTCGAGGCGCTATCGGCGGTGCCCACCGGCCTCGGAGACCTCTCGGGCGTGGGTCCCGTGGCCACCTGCATCATCCTCGCCCACAGCGGAGACATCGGGCGCTTCGGAACTGAGGACAACTACGCCTCCTACAACGCCACCGCCCCCATCGAGGCATCGAGCGGACCAAGGAAGCGTCATCGCCTCAACCCTCGGGGCAATCGTCAACTCAACCACGCCATGCACATCATCGCCTTCTCCCAGCTCTCTCACGCCGGTCTTGGACGCGACTACTACGAGCGCAAGCTCGCTGAGGGCAAGACGCAGAAGGAAGCGGTGCGAGCGCTCAAGCGTCGGATCTCCGACGTCGTGTACCGCCAGCTCGTACGCGACGCTCAACGTTGATAGCGGGCTCGGGAGGACACCCAGGGACGTCTACAAACCTGCGTGGCCGGCTCGAACCCTGATACCGGCGCTTCGGTGCAGTCACTCCCGGGCCCAGGACAACGCTATGCCACTTGGACGATCCGTGCTCGGCCGCGCCCAAGAACCAGGGACTTGACACAAACAGGCTTCGTTCGGGGTACGACAGAACAGGCACATCGTCCGGGACGGTGGAAGCAGGGTGCTATCACTCGCGAGCATCGGAGAAGTGCGCGCAACTGCACAGGTGGTGCTCGGGCCGGGCGGGGCCCCACCAGGGGCTGGGCGACCGATGATCCTCCGGGCCGCGGATACAGCTCTGGTCAGCTCCGAGCCGGGGTGCGAAAGATCGGCGCGTCCGGCCCCGGGCCAGATGGATACATGATGCTACGGGATCCCCGAATGAGTGGCTCCGACGGAGGAAGGCTTCCTGCCAGACGTCGACCGGTAGCGGCACTCCCTGCCTGTCCAAATCAATACATCCCTCCGCGAAGATCGTCGGGCGGATCAGCTCCTCACGGCAAGAGTGTCTATGTCCGCCCACTCGGAGCATTCGATAGTCGGTCATCCGGCGGTGCGTCCTCCGTCCACGCTTACGACGGCGCCGGTCAGGTGTTTAGCCGCGTCGGAAAGGAGATATATCGCCAAGGCGGCGACCTCCTGGGCAGGAACCAGCTCGCCGAGTGGCACCGAGGGAAGCCCGCTCTCGATGTGGCCCGGGATGCGCCGAACCATGGGGGTGTCGGTGAGGCCAGGCGCGATCACGTTCACTCTGATTTGACGCGGAGCAACCTCCAGCGCCAGGGCTCGCGCTGCAGTGTGGAGTCCCGCCTTGGCAGCTACATAGGCGAGTCTCTCCTCTCGAGGGCGTATGGCCATGGATGATCCGTTTACTAGGAGGGACCCGCCGTCTACGACGTAAGGCAGTGACGCCACGATCGTCGATATAGCTCCGGTGAGGTTGACGTCCAAGACCCGCCGCCACTCGGTCCAGTCGATTGCCTGTGACGGGACGGGAGGTGGAAGAATCCCAGCATTGGCGAAAACGCCGTGGAGAATCCCCAACTCCTCGACTAGCGAGGCAATCGAGGCAGTCAGATCTGCGACGTCCGAGACATCAGTGACCCGCCCGGCAATGTGCCCGCCATCCCGCCGCGCGGCATCGACCACGCTCTGGAGACCAGCGGTGTCTATGTCGATGGCACCTATCGAGGCCCCCTCCTGAGCGGCGAGCAGTGCGGTGGCACGACCGATACCGCTGGCCGCACCGGTGATGAGCACGACCCGGCCGCCGAGACTGGACATGTGATCACGCTACTGGACGGCTCTATTCCGCCATGGTGTGCCAAATCGGCACGTGTCGCCCAGTCCGATCAGATACAGGGGCAGAGCGCACTCCCCGGAGGGGGCTGTGAGCAATCAGCGAGGGCCACGAGCGGATAATGCCCTTGGATCTGTGCGTCCCTGATGGACCAGCCCGGCCACCCCCAGGCCGGTCGGGATCACCCTGATTCATGATTGGGACGGCGCCTGAGCGTCCGATCCACGGGCCAAGACCAACCGACATGCCGGTTCCCCGGACCGAACTCATGGACGTGCCGCCGGCGCTGACCTCCCGGTATCGCTCCAACCGCCGTACGCCGAGGTTGACATTTGGGTGACCTGACACCCGGAAAATTGACGTCTGGGGATCCACGCCACGGGCCGCCTCACAACCAATCATCGGGGGTTCGGGGCACCTCCTCCGGCTGCCCGGCCGGAGGTTCTCTTTGTGTGGCTTTACCTCGCCTTGCTGTCGAAGTCAGCCGCCAGTGAACTCCGGCATGACCGTGGTGGCGAACTCCTCGACCCGGGCGCGCCCCTCGGCCGGCCAGCCGCACACCAGGTACGCGATGCCGGCGTCGCGCATCGCTGCCACTTCACGCCGGACCTCGTCCCACGACGCCGACAGCGACACAGACGAGGCTCCGCGCGATGGACGCCGGGTCGCGCCCGGCGGCCTCGGCCAGCCGGTCCACCTCGGCCGACAGGACCAACAGGTGCTCCGGACTGCCCCAGGTGTGCCACACGTCGGCCCACTTCGCCACGAGCGGGAGGGTGCGCCGGCGACCCGAGCCCCCGATCCAGATGGGCGGGTGCGGGCGCTGCACCGCGACCGGCCGCATCTGGGCGTTGTCGAGGCTGTACCGGGCACCCCGGTAGGACACCACGTCCCCCGTGAACAGCCGCGTGAGCATCTCGAGCTCGTCCTCCAACCGGTCGAATCGGCGCCCCGTCGGGGGGAACTCGATCCCGAGTTGGCGGTGCTCGGCGTCGTACCACGCCGCCCCGAGCGCCAGCTCGAGCCGGCCCCCGCTGGCATGGTCCACGGTCACCGCCTGGGCGGCGAGTACCGAGGGATGCCGGTAGGTCACCCCCGTCACGAGCAGGCCGAGACGGATCGTGCTCGTAGCCGTCGCCAGCGCCGCCAAGGTGGTCATGCCCTCGAAGCAGTTGCCTGGGCCCTCGCCGTACATGGGGACGAAGTGGTCGAAACCCCACGCGCCGTCGAAGCCGAGGGCCTCACCGAAGCGCGCCCGTTGGACGACCTCGTCGAACTCCATGCGTTGCTGGGCGATGTCGATGCCGAATCTCATGGCGCGACCATACGGCGTCACGGGCGGCGGGACCGGTCCTCGACGTCCGCTTCAGCCCCGACGTACCCGGGGTTGGCCACAGCCAGCTTGTCGCGCACGGTGGCGCCCACGACGGCGCGCACCTCCTCCCAACGGGCGTCGAGCGCGCCGGAGCGGATGGCAGCGGCCAGCTCGGCGTCGCTGTGCACCCCGAGGCCCTCCAGGCGCCGGACGTGGGCGGCGGCCTGCTCGGGCCCGAGCACGATCTCGCGGCCGACCGTGCGCAGCACGTTGGCCGCCACCCGGACGTGGAAGCGCACCCTCCCCTCAGTGACGGGAAGCACCTCGGACTCGAGGAACTCCCGCACGGCGTCGAGCAGTTCGGCCGCCGAGGGGATGTCGTGCGGGGCCCACCCCCCGGCCGGAACCGGGGAACCGGCCCCCGAAACCGGGGCGGGCGGCTCGGGCAGACCGGTACCACCGCTCACGGCAAGATCTCCAGCAGGTCCCACTCAACCTCGCACACGCGCCGGCCGATGGCGGCCAACTCGACCGACCTGAGCGCACCGGTGGTGTGGGTGAGCGCCTGCACGATGCAGATGATCCCCCACCGCAGGGTGCCCAGCACCTGCCACCAGTGCAGCGCGGCAGGGTCGACGGGGCCACCGCCCGCGCCCTCGTACGCCGAGACGAGCTGCTCGACGGTGCCGAAGCCCCCGACGGGCAGCTCCGCGCCGAAGCGCCACGCCTTGACGCACAGCCAGCCGAGGTCCTCGAGCGGGTCCCCCAGATGGGCCAGCTCCCAGTCGAGCACGGCTCGGATGCCCTCGACCCCGACGACGAGGTTGCCGTTGCGGAAGTCCCCGTGCACCACGGACTCGCCCGAGCGCGCCGGGCGTGTCTCCGCCAGCCACCGCAGCCCCAGCTCGAAGGCGGGGTGGGGCTGTCCCAGGCGGTCGAGCAGGCCGCGAAGCTGTTCGAGCGCATCCCCGCCGGCGAGACCCGGCGCCTCGACGGGAGGAATGCGGTGCACGGCCGCGAGCACCTGCCCGCACTGGCCGGCCAGGAGGCGCCGCACCCCGGCCAAACTCTCGTCGCGCAGGATGCGGCGCGGGATCGTCTCCCCGTCGACGAACTCCATGACGATGAATGCGGCCCCGAGCCCGCCCGAAGCGTCGCCCGCCACGAGGACCCGGGGAACGGGGACCCCGGCGCGCGCCGCGGCCTGCATGAGGCCGGCCTCGAGTGCCAGCCCCGAGACCGGCGCCCCGGGGGGATCGCGCCGCAACACCAGTCGCCGCGTCGCCCCGCCGGGCCCGCGCACCGAGAAGCTCCAGGTCTCCCGAGAAGCGCCGCCGGGCAACCGGGTCACGCCCTCGACGTCGACGGGCCCGTCGAAGGCGGCAGCGACGACGGTGCGGATTTGCCCGGCGAGCTCGGTCACGTCCATGCGCGGACACTAATGACCCACCGGGGCTACGCGCCGGTAGGCTGGGCGCATCGGCGTCCGACTCGATCCCGAAGACGAGTACATGCACGAGTTGGGCCCCGAGCCCAACTTCAACGAATCCATGTACTTCAACGCCTACGATCCCGCCTCGCGCCTGGGCGGGTTCTTCCGGCTGGGGAACCGGGCCAACGAGGGCAGCGGCGAGATGACGCTGTGCCTGTACCTCCCCGACGGCCGTGTGGCGTTCATGTTCCGCCGCCCCCGCGTCACGGACAACGACGCCTTCGACGCAGCGGGGATGCGCTTCGAGGTGGTGGAGCCCTTCGTCGAGCTGACCGTGGCCTACGAAGGGTCCGCGGTCGTGCTGAGCGATCCGTTGCAGATGGCCGACCCCCGCCAGGCCTTCGTGTCGAACCCCCACACCCGGTGCACGGTCGACCTCGTCTACCGCGGGTGCTCCGCCATGTTCGGCGGCGAGCCGGACGAGCCCGCCGAGCGCCCCGGCGAGGAATTCGCGCGCGGCCACTACGAACAGCTTGTCGAAGCGTCGGGCACGGTCCAGGTAGG
Source organism: uncultured Acidimicrobiales bacterium (assembly GCA_963810195.1). GTDB lineage: Bacteria > Actinomycetota > Acidimicrobiia > Acidimicrobiales > UBA8190 > Chersky-840. Next base: position 7,588 of record CAWEMO010000006.1, read on the forward strand.
CGACGACCGCTGGGAGCTCCACGGGTACGGGCTGCGTGACCACAGCTGGGGCCCCCGCTACTGGCAGGCGCCGTGGTACTACCGCTGGCTCACGGGCAACGTCGGCAGGGACTTCGGCTTCATGGGGTCGCGCATCGCACGGCGCGACGGCCCGGGCACCCGGGGCGGCTTCGTGTGGGACGGCGACACCCTGGCACTGTGCCACGACTTCCGCATCCGCTCCACCTGGGAGGGCGACGCCCACTACCACCGGAGCCTCGAGGCCGAGCTCGTCACCGAAGGTCGGACGTGGGTGGTGCGGGGGTCGGTGCTCGGGCTGATCCCCTTGCGCAACCGTCGCCGCGACCCCGAGGACAACGAGCTGGTCACGCGCATCTCCGAAGGGCTCACCGAGTGGACCCTCGACGACGGGCGCGTCGGCTACGGGCTGTCGGAGTACCTGGACCAGATCGTCGACGGCACACCGGTCGGACTGGACGAATAGCGAAAGGGGATCACGATGCACTTCGGCGTGCTCGGCACCGGTGTCGTCGGGCGGACGCTGGCCACCAAGCTGGTCACGCTCGGCCACACCGTCACGATGGGAGGGCGCAGCGCCCACGGCGAAGCCGCCACCGCGTGGGTGGCCACGTTGGCGGCCCAAGTGGGGTCGGGTGCCGTCGCGTCGGGAGGCACGGCGCTCGAGGGCACCTTCGCCGACGCAGCACGCTCGGGCGAGGTCCTCGTCAACGCCACCAACGGCGCGCACTCCCTCGAGGCGCTCGCCCGCGCCGGGGAGGCCAACCTCGAGGGCAAGGTGCTCCTCGACGTGGCGAACCCGCTCGACTTCTCCCACGGCATGCCCCCGACCCTGACGGTATGCAACACCGACAGTCTCGGCGAGCAGATCCAGCGGGCCCATCGCGGCGCTCGTGTGGTGAAGACCCTCAACACGGTGAACGCGGACGTCATGGTGAACCCGGCCATCGTTCCGGGGAACCACACCATCTTCGTCTGCGGGGACGACGCCGGCGCCAAGGAGACCGCCGCGTCCGTGCTCGTCGAGCTGGGCTGGCCCCGCAGCGACATCCTCGACCTCGGGGGCATCACCGTGTGCCGTGGGGCCGAGATGTACCTGCCCCTGTGGGTGGCCATGCGCCAAGCCACCGGCACTGGGCACCTGAACCTCCACGTCGTCACCGAGTAGAGCGCCGCCGCGGCCGGCCTCGAAGGGCCGGCGCCCCGATGCGGGACAATGACTCGCCATGGACCGGGCCACCGTCGACATCTACGAGAAGCGCGGCCTCGAGTGGGCGCAGCACCACCCACCGGTGCAGCGTTCCGAGGCACGCGGCTTCGCCCGGGGCGTCGCCTCCGGGGCGCTGCGCGTCGACCTGGGGTGTGGCACGGGCCGCTACACGCGCGACCTCGGCGTCCCCGTCGTCGGGATCAACGCCGCCCGGGCCATGCTCGAGCGGTGCCGAAGTGCGGTGCCCGGCGCCCTTCTGGTGCAAGGTGACCTCGAGGAACTGCCGTTCCGCACCGGCACCTTGCACGGCGGCTGGGCGCACATGAGCTACCTCCACGTGCCGAGCGTCCGGCTCCCGGGCGCGCTCGCCGACCTGCACCGGGCCCTCGTGGTGGGCGCCCCCGTGGAGGTGCAGGTGCTGGCGGGCGACTACGAAGGCGACGCGCTGCCCGCCGATCGCATCGGGGGCCGCTTCTTCGCGTCGTGGACGGCCCGGGGGCTCACCGACGTCCTCGCCGGCGCCGGCTTCGAGGTGGGAGCGGTCGAGATCGAGCGTGACTTCGTGCGCGCCTCGGCGGTGCGGGCCCGGAGCCTGTCCGATGTCGTCGGGCCCGGCATGCACCTCCTCGTCGTCGGTCTCAACCCCAGCCTGTACGCAGCGGACGCCGGTGTGGGATACGCCCGGCCCGGCAACCGCTTCTGGCCCGCGGCGCGTGCTGCGGGCCTGGTCACCCGCGACCGCGACCCGGCCCATGCGTTGCACGCCCACCGCATGGGCATGACCGACATCGTCAAGCGCGCCACCGCCAAGGCCGCGGAGCTGTCGCCGGACGAGTACCGGGCGGGCCTGGCGCGCGTGGAACGACTGGTGCGGTGGCTCGAGCCCGGCGCGGTGTGCTTCGTAGGCCTGACCGGGTGGCGTTACGCCGTCGACAGCCATGCGCGGGCGGGTCCCCAGACGCGGCCGATCGGCGGTCGCCCCGTGTACGTCATGCCGTCGACGAGCGGAGCTAACGCGCACGCGCGCCTCGACGACCTCAGCGCCCACCTCCGCGCCGCGCGTGCGCTGGCCGACGAGGCTTCGTCACCGATGACGGTCCGCGATGTTCCATGACATGTCCAGTAGCCTCGTTCCTCGTGGTGACCGGCCGCGACGCGCACGCCGGCGGGGCCGAGGGAGATGTGCACGTCAGCGTGCCCTCAGTGCCGTCGCGCCAGAACGAGAGCCGACACTCGTCGCGCTCGGGCGCGGTCGCCACGCAGACGGTGCAGCGTCGGGGCACCCATGACGACGAGGGGTCCACGGCCGCCTACGCGCAGCATTTCGATCCCGTCTTCGGCCGCCACTTCGCGGAACGCGCGCTCGACTCCGTCGTGGTGGTGCGCGGCGCGCGTGTACTCGACGTGGCCTGTGGCACCGGCATCTTCGCCCGCATGGCGGCACACGTCGTCGGGCCGGCCGGAACGGTCGTGGGCATCGACCCGTCGCGCGTGGCGGTCGAGACCGCCCGGCGCATCGATGTCACGAGCATCGTCGAGTGGCGGCATTGGGAGGGGTGGCGGCTTCCCTTCGACGGCGAGAGCTTCGACGTGGTGGCGTGCCAGCACGCGCTGCACCGCTTCGGCGACCCCGGCGCGGTGCTCCGGGAGATGCGGCGAGTCCTCGCCCCCGGCGGCCGACTGGGCGTCACGACGTGGGGGCCCATCGAGGAGAACCCCGCCTTCGCCGCCGAGCTCGACGCCATCGTCAAGTCCGGGCTCGACCAGTCCGGCGTCGTCGAGGTGCTCCTAGATGCGTTCGCGTTCCACCGCATCGACGAACTGCGCGATCTCGTTCGCAGCTCGGGGTTCACGGACGTGTCGTGCCGGACGGTCCGCATGCTGGCGGCCCTGCCCCGGGTGGCGCAGTGGGTACGGGTGTACCCCTCGCTCCCGCCGCTTTCCCAGGCATGGCGCCACTGCACGCAGGAGGCTCGCATCCAATTCCTGTCGCGGGTGACGGAACTGTTGCGACCCTTTGAGCACGACGGCGTGCTGCGGGTCCAGGCCTCGTCACGTCTCGTGGTGGCTCGAGCACCGTTCGCCTGACCGCGCCGCAGAAGCCGGGCGGGTCGGGCGTAGTGTGACCGCGTGCCGGACGACCCCAACGCACCCCACGAGGACGACACGCCGCCCGAAACACAACCTCCCCCGCCGCCCTGGCCTCCGGGGTACCTACCTCCCGGTACTCCGCCACCCCCCCCGGGGTACCCACCCCCGGGGTACCCACCCCCGGGGTACCCACCCCCGGGGTACCCACCCCCGGGGTACCCACCCCCGGGGTACCCACCCCCGGGGTACCCACCCCCGGGGTACCCACCCCCGCACCCCGGTTTCCCACCAGTCCCCGGTGCCGCGGCACCGACCGCACCCCCACCCCCACCACCGCCCGAAGGGAGCAGACCCCACCCGGCGTCGCCCGACTCCCCGGAGCCCGGGCACGAGCCGGCCGCGGCGGGCGACACCCGCGGCTCGCGACCCCCCCGCCCCCGCCGCACGCGACGTATCGCCGTGACGGTCGGCGTGGCCGTCGTCGTCCTCGTGGGCGTGGGCGTGGGACTCATCGTCACGTCCGGGTCGGGTCCGAGCGTGGCCTCGCCCGCGGCCAAGCACCTCGTGAAGGTGGCGTTGAAGGCCACATACGACGCGGGCTCGTTCCACTACGTCTCGAGCTTCACCTCAGGGGGCATGACCCAGATCACCGTCGGTGACGCCGGCAACTCGGCGGGCAGACAGGTCATCACCATCGGCTCCGACACGTTCACCGTCCTGGTGACAGGTTCGGCGTGTTACTTCAAGGGCGACGAGAGGCAGATGGTGGAGCAATTGGGACTGCCCGTGGCGACTGCCGCCGCTCACGCCGGGGAGTGGATCTCACTCTCCCCCGGCGACGTTCCCTATCAGTCCGTGTACGTGGCGGTGAAGACCCGGTCCGCGCTGGAATCCAACATCGCCTTCGCGCCGCACAGCGAAGCCGGGACCACGACCAGGTCGGGATACCGCGTGATGGCCATCACCGGCCCCATGAGCAACCAGATCGTGAACGGGCAGGTCCAGAAGGCCAAGGGCACCGCGACCCTCTACGTCACCGCGTCGCGGCCCCATCTCCCGGTGCAGTACACCGAGAACGGCACGATCAGCGCCGGGGGGCAAAGCGCCAAGAGCACGCTGGTGATCACCTTCAGCCGATGGGGGGAACCCGTCGCCGTGAGCGCCCCTCAAGGTACGGTCGCCTACTCCTCGTTGGGGGCGGGCAACGGCACGACCCCGACCACCGGTCCCCCGGTGCTCACCGCGGCCCGCTGAACCGAGACCACACCGACGGCGCCAGCCGCCGACCGGCGAGGCTCGGGCAGATGGGACGGTCGGGTCAGCTGATACGGCGGTAGCGCCACACCGCGAGCGGCGCGAACACGAGCAGCAACCCCACGCACCAGGCCAGTGCCACCAGGACGTGTCCCGTCACGCTCCCCGGCACGTACCGGCCGCCGAGCATGAGGGCGCGCTGTGCGTTGATCACCACACCGATGGGCTGGTTGGTGGCGAACCACCGGAGCCAGCCGGGCATGGACGTGAGCGGCACGAACGCGGGCGAGGCGAAGATCAAGGGGAACAGGATGGGGAAGGCCATGACCTGAGCGGTCTCGCTGTTGGAGGCGGCGAGCCCGATGACGGCGAACCCCCACAGCAGCGCGTAGGCGAAGAGCAGGACGAGGGCGCACGCCGCGATGAACCCAGGAGCGCCGTTGGGGAAGTCGAACCCCACCAACGCGCCCACGCCGGTCATGAGCAGGAGCACGAAGACGTTGCGCACGAGGTCGGCGGTGGTCCGGCCGGCGAGCACCGCCGAGCGGGCCATGGGCAGCGCCCGGAACCGCTCGATGAGCCCCTTCTGCAGGTCCTCGGACAGGCCCACCGCGGTGCCGATGCCTCCGAACCCCACGCTCTGGATGAAGATCCCAGCCATGAGGAAGTCGATGTAGGTGAGGCCCAGCGGCGGATGGATGGCACCTCCGAAGACGTAGCGGAACAGCAGCACGAACATGATGGGCTGCAGCGTCGAGAAGAACAGCGCCTCGGGGGTGCGCGTCAAGGCGATCAGGTTCCGCTTGGTGATCGTCAGGGTGTCGGCGACGGCCCATTTCAGACGCGCCGCGCCGTGGGGCAGCACCGGGTCGCCGGCCGGCGCGAGCCCTGCCTGGTAGGTGATGGCGGTCGTCGTCGTGCTCATCGGGCGCCTCCGTCGGTGCTCGTGCCGGCGACTGCCGGTGCCCGTCGCCGGCGGTGCTTGCCGTCGGTCGGGGTGGTCGTCGCTTCGTCGTCGTCGTCGTCAGCCTCGGCCCGCTTGCCGGTGAGCGCCATGAACACGTCGTCCAGGCTGGGCTCGCGGATCCGGAACGTGGTGGGCACCAGCGTGTGCTGGTCGAGAAGGCGCAACACCTCCATGGCGACCCGCGGCCCGTCGTCGACGGGGAGCTCGACGATGTTCCCGATCACGGTCGGGCTCTTGGGCCCCACCAACCCCAGGATCTGCGCCGCCTGTCTCGCCAGCTCCGCGTCGGCCAGGCCGACGTCGAGCACGGTGGCGCCGAGGTTCGCCTTCAGCTGCGCCGGAGTCCCCTCCGCGATCACCCTGCCGTGGTCGACGACGGCGATGTCGCGGGCGAGGGTGTCGGCCTCCTCGAGGTACTGGGTGGTGAGCAGCACGCTCGTGCCTTCCCCCACGAGCCGGTCGATCATCCCCCACACATCCACACGGCTGTGGGGGTCGAGCCCGGTGGTGGGCTCGTCGAGGAACAGCACCTTGGGCCGGGCCACCAGGGCGGCGGCGACGTCGAGACGCCTCCGCATGCCCCCGGAGTAGGTCTTGAGGGGGCGGTCCGACGCATCGGTAAGCCCGAATTGCTCGAGCAACTCGACCGCCCGCTTGGCCACGACGTCGTGCGCCAGATGGTTGAGCCGGCCCACCATGGTGAGGTTCTCGCGCCCGGTGAGGTTCTCGTCCACCGCCGCGTACTGGCCGGCCAGGCCGATGAGGGTCCGGACACGGTCGGCCTGCGCCACCACGTCGTACCCGAGGACCAGCCCCGTGCCGCTGTCGGGGGAGAGGATCGTGGTGAGGATGCGCACCGCGGTCGTCTTGCCGGCGCCGTTGGGGCCGAGCAGCCCGAAGATGGTGCCCTCCTCCACGGCGAAGCTCACGCCGTCGAGGGCGCGCACCTCCCCGCCGAAGGTCTTTCGCAGCTCATGTGCCTCGATGGCGTGGGTCACTGGGCATGTCCTCTCTCGGGGTCGGGGTCCGAGGCGTGGAAGCCGTGCCACTGCTCGACACCCTCGAGCGTCTTCGACTTCACCTCTTCGATCAGGTTGCGGGTCCACTCGAGCTCGGTCTCGACCAAGGCGGTCATGTACTCGAACTCCACGAAGAACAACCGCGGCACGCCCTGCGCCGCGATCGTGTCCCGAACCGTGCGGCGCTGGGCGAGGTCCACCTCGAGGTGTTGGCAGCGGATCCCGAGGAGCTGCACCGCCTGGTCCGGCGTGAGCACCGGCAACAGGGACAAACCCGCCTCGAACCGGAGGTATTCCTTGCCCGGGACGCTGATGAGCTCGCTCAGCCAGTCGAAGAGCTCGGCCGAGCCGGCCTCGGTGATCCGGTAGACGGTGCGCTCGGGCCTCCTCCCCTCCCGCTCCGTCTCCTGCGCCTCGATGAGCCCATGGCGCTGGAGCGCCTCCACCACCGTGTACAGGGACCCGAAGTTGAGCTTGATGCTCTCGTCCTTGTGCCGGGCGCGCAGGGTGGTGGCCATCTCGTAGGGGTGCATGGACTTCTCCACGAGGCTGGCCAGCACCACCAGGGCCAGGGGATTCGAGACCTTGCGCCGTGTCATGGGCGGGCATGGGAGGTCGGAGCCCCGGGGGGGTCCGGCGCGATCGGAAGGGCCGGGGCGAAATGGTCCATAGCTAATATCCGGATTCGGATATTACGATGCCGGGTATAAACAGTCAAGCCACGGAGGCAGAATCCACCGGCGAGGCCGGCTACAGCGCGACCACCTCGCCGTCGGTGGCGCTGCGCCGGACCGCGTCGAGGACCTCGAGCACCGCCACGGCGTCGTCGGGGTCGACCGGTGGCGCCCCACCGTCGCGCAGCGCCCGCACCACTTCCTCGTAGAACTCCGCCCAACGCCCCGGGGTGCTCGGGACGGGCTCCTCCTCGTCGCCGCGGACGAACCGCCCCCAATGCTCGGGCGATTCGTCCCCGAACCCGGCCTGATCGGGCCGTCGCCCGGCCCGCAAGGCGTCCTCCTGGCCGTCGAGGGCCGGGGCCACGTACCCCGCCGCGGTGCCGAGCACGCGCAACCTCGGCCCCGGCGCGGCGGCGACCGCGCTGGCCCACAGGTGCGAGCGCGCCCCCGACGCGTGCTCCAGCGCGGCGAACACGTCGTCGTCTGATCCCCCCCGCCGAGCCGCGACCTCGCCGTAGACATGGGTGACGGGCCCGAGCAGCAGGCGCGCCTGGTCCACGAGATGCACGCCCAGGTCGAGGAGCACCCCTCCCCCGTCGTCGGCCGACACCTCTTCTCGCCACGCGCCGGGAGTGGGCTCGGGACGCCAGCGCTCGAAACGAGACTCGTAGCGGACCACGTCACCGAGGGCCCCGTCGGCGACGAGGCGGCGCAGCGTGAGGTACTCGGCGTCCCAACGGCGGTTGTGGAACACGGTGAGCATGACGCCGGCCTTGGCGGCCCGCTCGACCAGGCCACGGGCCTGCGGCGCGTGGGGAGCCAGCGGTTTCTCGACCACGACGGCCAGGCCGGCATCGACGGCGGCGGACGCCAGCGGTGCGTGGGTTCCCGTGGTCGTCGCCACCACGACGAGCTCGTGCTCGTCGGCCCGGGCCCACACCTCCTCCGCGTGCGCCACCACCCGGGCCCGGGGGAAATCGCGCTCGGCACGGGCCCGGCGGCCGGGGTCGGCGGTGACGATCGTGGTGACCTCGAGTCCCGGGGTCGCGGCCAGCAGCGGGCCGTGGAACACCGAGCCCGCCAGCCCGTAGCCGATCAGCCCGACCCGGAGCGCCGTCACCGCCCGTCCCGGGTTGGGCTTCGCGGCGTCAGACCGAGCCCTTGGTCGTCCCCCGCCGTGACACGGCGTCGATGGTGACCGCCGCGATGAGCACGCCCCCGGTGACGATGAATTCCCACTGTACCGCCAACCCGAGCAGGTACATCCCGTTGTAGATGCCGCCGATCACCAGGCCTCCGAGCACGCCGTGGGCGGCCTTGCCCCTGCCCCCGAACAGCGAGGTGCCGCCGATGACGGCGGCGGCCACCGCGTACAGGACGAGCTGACCGCCGTTGACGTTGTTGGACATGCCGCCCAGGTACGAGGCATAGAGGAGTCCGGCGATCCCGGCCGTGATCGCGCACAGGACGAAGGCCCACGTGCGGATCTTCGCCACGTTGATGCCGGCCCGACGGGCCGCCTCGGGGTTGCCGCCGATGGCGTAGACGTAGCGACCGTACCGGGTGCGCTGGAGCAGGAATGTCCACGCACCGAGGACGCCGAGGACGATGAAGATCGCCCACGGGACCCCCTCGAGCTTGCCGATGGCGGCCCGGTTGACGTTGCACACGAGCACGACCGCCGCCCCGACGGCCGCCATGAAGACGATCTTGATGAACGTCAGGGCGATCGGGGGCGCGACCAGCCCGCTTCTGCGCCGACGCGAGTCACGGAGATAGAGGTTCAGGCTCAGCAGCCCCACGATGACTACCACGACGATCCAGCCCACGAGCGGCGTGACGTGGCCCCACATGAGGTCGTAGAGCGCGTGCAGATTCGATGACTTGCCGAGGAGGCTGGGGTATCCCGGAGAAGGGCCCGAAGGCGAGCACGATCAGGAGGACCCCGTTGAAGATGAGCAGCCCGGCCAGGGTCACGATGAAGGAGGGGAGCCGCAGCCGGGTGACCAGCGATGCCCTGGAGCGAATCCGATGAGGGCGCAGGCCACGAGCGCGACGACGATGGCCGCCCACCACGGCCAGTTCGTCGTGCACGGGCTGTACGAGCTGCACGGCGATGACGGCCCCGACGGGGCCGACGTAGCCGATCGACAGGTCGATCTCGCCGAGCAGCAGGACGAAGATCTCGGCCATGGCCAGCACCATGAACACCGCGCTCTGCTGGAAGAGGTTCACGATGTTGCCGGCCGACAGGAAGACGTGATGCGGGCTGATCGCCTGGAAGACGATGACGATGGCGACCAACCCGAGCAGGACCGGGAGCACCCCGCTCTCCCCGCCCCTGATCCGGAGGAACTGGCCGCGCACGTACTCCCGAAGCGTCTGGGCGAGAATCTCGGGCGGGACCAGGGCCGCGCTGCCTTCGGGGGCGGCGGTCAGGTCCTCGAGCGGCTCGACGGGTGCCCCGAGATTCGACGCCGGGTTCGCCCCGGTGGGATCGGTAGCCGGCCCTGGATCAATCCGCGCCATGTTCGACAGCTCCGTTCCCCCCGTGGGGCCCCGCCGACATCAGCGCCCAGGCCCCCTGTGGTCATGTACTCGATGACGCTCTGGCGGTCGAAGTCCGAGATCTCGTCCTGGACCACCATCCTTCCCAGGTAGAGCACCGCGATCCGGTCGGCCACGGCGAAGACGTCGTTGAGGTTGTGCGAGATCATCAGCCACCGCCAGCCCGTGGTCCCGGAGGCGGCGCACCAGATCGAGCACCATCGTCGTCTGGGCCACGCCCAGGGCGGCCGTGGGCTCGTCCATGATGACCAGCTTCGAATTCCACATCACCGCTTTGGCGACCGCCACCGACTGGCGCTGGCCTCCCGACAGCGACCCCACGGGCTGGCGGATCGACCGCACCGTCGTCACCCGCAGGCTGGCGAGCGTCTCGGCGGCGGCGCGCTCCATGTCGTCCTCGTCGAGCAGGCGGTGACGGAGCCGCTCGCGCCCCAGGAACATGTTCTGGACGATGTCGAGGTTGTCGGCCAGGGCCAGGTCCTGGTAGACGGTCTCGATACCCAGGGCGGCGGCGTCGTGGGCGCTGCGGATCCGGACCGGTCGCCCCTCCCAGAAGATCTGGCCCCGGTCCGGCTCGTGGATGCCGGAGATGCACTTGATCAGCACCGACTTGCCGGCGCCGTTGTCGCCGCACAGGGCGGTCACCACTCCGGCCGGCACGTCGAGGTCGACGTCGGCCAGCGCCTGGACCGCGCCGAAGCTCTTGTAGAGGCCCCGCACCTTCAGGAGAGGTTCGTCCACGCTCGCCTCGGCCATGTCGTCTCTTTCCGTCCTAGGAAGACTACGGCACGATCGACGTCAGACGCGGGACCGCCGCCGCACGAGGCGGCGGCGGTCCACGCGTCACATCGAGAACCCCCGGGCTACGGGGTGATGCCAGCGGCAGTGCAGACGCTGTTGCCCACCGCCGTGCACAGGGCCGACGCCGAGATGAACTGGTCCTTGATCACCGTCGTCGCCATGTTGGAGGAGGTCACCCACTCCGGCGTGAGCAGGGACGCAGGCTGCGCCGTGCCCGTCACGCTCTTGGGCGGCGTGGTGGTCGAGTTCACCAGGCTGCTGGGCGGGGTCTTGCCGGCACGCAGGATCGTCGCCAGGGCGACGGCGTCCTGTGCCTCTTGGTAGATCGGCTTGTACACCGATCCGCACTGGTAGCCCTCGAGGATCCACTCCATGCCCTGCAGCGTGGCGTCCTGGCCGGTGGTGGGGATCTTCTTGGGCCCGACACCCTTGGCCTTCAGGTCTCCGATCACGGCGTTGGCCAGACCGTCGTTGGCCTCGACCGTGGCGTTGATCGTCGGGTGGGCGGTGAACTGCTGCGTGAAGATCGTCGCACCGGTGGCGTTCACCCATCCGGGGGTGATCTGGTCGCCGACCAGGGTGTAGCCCTTGCTGTTGGTCAGGCCCGCCGTCAACGGGGTGGTCTGGGAGTTCCAGATCACCGAGTTGTAGCCCTGGGCGAACGACACGGCGTTCGGGTCGGTGTCCTCACCGCCGTCGAGCTCGAAGACCTTGGGACTCGTGATGCCCCACGAGGCGACGCACGCCTCGAAGCCCTGGCCGATGAGCTGGCCCACCTTGAAGTTGTTGAAGCTCACGTAATAGGTGTTGGTGCCCGTGAAGGTGGCCCGGTCATAGCTGATGACGGCGACACCGTGGGACTGCGCGTAGGACTGGACCTCGGACCCGACAGTGGAGTCGATCGGGTCGAAGACGAGCACCTTGGCGCCTTCGGTGATGTCAGCCTGCGCATCGGCGAGCTCAGTGGCGTCGACCCCCAGGGCGTTGTCGATCTTGAAGTCCGAGGAGGAGTACCCCGCCAGCTGGAACGCCTTGGCCAGGTAGGGGGCGTCGAAGTCGACATACCGTGTCGAGGACGTCTCGTCGGGCAGGATCACACCGACCAGGCCCGTGCCCGCCGCGGTGAGCTTCTTGAACTTCGACATCACCGAGAAGTTGACGTCGAACGAGCTCGTGTTCACCGCAGGCACGCTGGCGGATGCCGACGTCGTCGTCGTCGACGCCGTCTTGGGGGTGCTGCTGCACGCCGCCGTCGTCCCGGCTATGGCCAGGGCTGCGAGTGCCACCCCCCACCGCCTCGTACGACTGACCTTGCGAACGATGTCCATGGTCTGTGACCTCCCTAGTTGGCAGCCTGCGCGGCTACACCCGTCAATGGCCCTGCTCGCACGACCGCAAGCGGCGAAAACCCGTCCGTAACACTGACATCGTCACGTGCGTCCCCACAGCATGTGTTCATCTGCCGCAAGCCAACAGGGCCGAAAGTCCCTGGTGATGCCAACGAACAGACGGCGACGCCCTTTCCCTTCGGGTGCACCCCTGTGATCACGGGATCAGAACCTAGCCCCTCGTTTCGTCACATGTGTGCAATGTGTTCGTTCATTCGATCACAAGCGACGCCCGAAGTGGAAGATGGTCGGAACCCGCGAGGCGAAGGACCTCACCTTCTTCGACCTTCACGGGTCCCCTGACGAGGATGTGATCGCTCTGCGCAAGAGGCCACCACCACCATGCGGGCCAGGTTCGACCTCTCACCACGCGCACCCAACCCGGAAACAACAGAACCAAGGGCGGTCCCCACAGGTTCATGTCACCCGCCAGCACGCACGGGACCGGGTCCATATCGTGCAGAGCCCGGCGCAAGGCATGGATATGGCGCGGTGATCCCTGGCTGAGATGGGCGAGATGGGTACCCGCTACACGGAAGGGGGTCTCGGTACCGGGGAGCTCGACGTCCAAGACGATCGCACCCCGGCGCGACGGATCGGTGGGAAGCTTGCCGAGGTCGATGATCCGGGAGCCCTTCACCGGAAGCCGCGACAACACCGCGATCCCCCACGTACCGCGTTGCGACGGCCTGCGCGCGGACCGGGGCCGGTCCCGATGCCCAGCCGATTCGGCGTGCCGATCGAGCCGCATTCCATGGGCGTTTCTGGCCCACAGACGCGGGCCCCACCGATCCGACTCGACGTCCGGGGGGACCACGATCCGGCCCCGGGCAAAGGGCAGCTCCGCCGCGACGTACCCCAACTGGTGGGCCACGTCCTGTGCCATCGACGCACCGACGTCAGGAGCCCAGGACTCCTGGAGCATCAGGACGTCGGCATCGACCTGACGACACGCCTCCACCACGTCGAAGGGCCGGCCCCAACCGTCGACGCCGCCGTGCACGTTGTAGCTGGCGACGACAACTCTCGTCATTGGACGGGCAGGCTACCGAGCGGTCAGCACCGGCATGGCGACCCGGGCGCTGTGCAACGGCAAATCCGAGCCGGGCGCCGCGCCCCGGGCGGGCGACCCGACCGAGGGTCGCCTCGTACGGACGGGCCCGGCACCACCGGGGACAGGCCTCCCCGCCCGTCCCGGCACGGTCGCCGCTCCTCGCGGTCGGGCACCGATGGGGCGTGCCCCGGCAAGGCGATCTCCGGACGCGCACGGTGACCCGGCTCAATCATCTCGGGGCGGTGCCGATAACAATTGGGATGACGTTGTTCCCGAGTGCCTTCCGCAGCGACCGCCTCTGGGCGACGGGCACTCCGGCCCGCCCGGTCCGGAGCCTCAGGAACCTCGTCCGCTCTCTGATCCCCCGCGCCAAGTCGGTCACGGCTCCCGCTCTCACGGTCGTAAGCAGCTGCCCCGACAGATCCCGATACGAGCGGCCCGAGCCGCGACTCAAGTGGACCGACGGGCGCCGCGCCCCCGAAGGCGATTTCGCCGCATCGGCGATTCTCAATGTCGAGCTCGCCAGTGTCGGGGTTCCCCGACGCGGCAATTCCTGGGACGTCGTGTCGGACTTCGCCCTCTCCTACGACGGATACGGCTACTGGGACGACCTGCACGAGCTCGCCAAGCGCGTCCTGCAGCGCTGGACCCGGTTTCGCAGCCTGCCCGCGACGCTCGACGAGCTCCGAGGATGCCTGTTCCACGAGCAACGGCGGTGGCACCACTTCGGTGAGGACCCCTCGGGCCGGTCCGGCGAGTACATGTGGGCGATCATCGACGCCATCGCCGCGCTCGCTACACCCGTTCCCTCGACGACGAACCACCGTTCCGACCCCCGTCTGAAGGCGGGGCGCGAGACCCACGTCACGCTCGTCGCGACGTCCACGGACACAGCGACGTCCACGGACACAGCGACGTCCACGGACACAGCGACGTCCACGGACACAGCGACGTCCACGGACACAGCGACGTCCACGGACACAGCAGCGCGCAGGCGGATGCGCCGAGGCACGGTGCGCGGCCCGCGCCGCTCCTGCGACCGGTACCCGCGAGCATGGGACGCCTCGTCCCTGTGGCGGCGGTCGAAGCCCACGTGCGGCTGGTATCGGTGATCGACGGCGAGGCCGTTTCGAGACACCCGTCCGGGTGGTCCGCGAGGCACAGCTCCGAACATCCCTCGATGCACGCGTCGACGCACCCCTCGATGCAGCCTTCCGAGCACGTCTCCCCACGCGTCCCCGAGCGTGCGGCCAGGGGCGCGTCGACGTCCGCGACGATCCGCGATCTGCGGCCTATGCCGTCGGCCGAGCCGCTGCCCAAGCCTCCCGTGATCGTGCGACGCTCGCGAACCGGGCCCGGGGGCCCGAACCGGCCCGGTGGTGTGGTGCACGCGGCCCGTTCCCCGGCAGACGCCCATCCGTCGAACGGCGCGCGCCGGAGCCTCGAGCCCGTCCCGGGTCCCTCCCGGGAGGCTGGGGCACAGGTCACACCGTTGTGCCACGAGTTCTGCGACGACGATCCCGGCTACCTGGCCTGGGTGGCGAGCCATCCCGCGGGATTCGTCTTGAACCAGCCACGCTTGGCGCGTTCGAAGGCACTCACGCTGCACCGCGTGGGCTGCGCGGCGCTGGCACCGCGTGACGGAGCCGACGCCCTCACCGCCGGCGCGGTCAAGGTGTGCGGCCCGAGCTCGGGTGCGCTCGAGGCGTGGAGCACGGCGCGCGGCGAGGGCCGGCCTAGGGCGTGCCGACGCTGCAGCCCCTGACCCGCCATCGACCCTGCCTGGCGGTGGGCCCTGCATTGCGGACCGTTCCGAGCGCCGTACAGTGAGGCGGTGCTCCTGCTGGCGGCATCCCCGGCGCTCGACCACCACGACGTGGGGCCCCACCACCCCGAGCGCCCGGCCCGGGTACAGGCCGCGCTGAGCGGCATCGACGCCGCCGGGCTGCGCGACGCCGTCATCGCGCTCGAGCCGCGCCGGGCCACGCAAGACGAGCTGATCCTCGTCCATCCCGCGTCGTACCTCGAAGCGCTGCGCGCCTTCTGCGAAGCCGGCGGGGGTGCGATCGACCCCGACACGATGGCGGGGCCCGGGTCTTGGGACACCGCCTTGTTGGCGGCGGGCGCCGCCCTGCAGGTGGTCGACGCGCTGGCGCGAGGCGACGGGGACGTCGCCTTCGTGGCGGCCCGGCCCCCGGGGCACCACGCCCTGGCGGCGGAGCCGATGGGCTTCTGCCTCTTGAACAACGTGGCGGTGGCAGCCGCCTCGCTCGCCGCACGGGGCGAGCGGGTGCTGGTCGTCGACTGGGACGTCCACCACGGCAACGGGACACAAGCGATCTTCTGGGACGACCCCCGGGTGCTCTACGTGTCCACACACCAGTGGCCGCTGTACCCGGGCACGGGCCGCGTCACCGAAACGGGCGGGCCGGAGGCCCCCGGTCTCACCGTCAACGTCCCCCTGCCCCCGCGCGCCACGGGGAACGTGCTCCTGGCCGCTCTCGACGAGGTCGTCGCACCCATCGTCGACCACTTCGCCCCGACGTGGGTGCTGGCCTCGGCGGGGTACGACGCGCACCGGTCGGACCCCATGGCAGGGCTGCATCTCACGGCCGGCGACTTCGCCGACATCGCCGGCCGCGTCAAGGCGTTCGCGCCGCGACCGGGGCGCCTAGCCCTCATCCTCGAGGGTGGCTACGACCTCGAGGCCCTGCGTCTGTCGGTGGGCGCCAGCCTGGCCGCGGTGCTCGACGTCGAGTTCCGTCCCGAACAGGCGTCGAGCGGAGGGCCCGGGGACGAGGCAGTCGAGGCGGCCCGGCGCGCGCACCTCGAGGGCGACAGCACACCGGGGTGGTGAGCAGCGCACCATGACCTCGACGAACCACGACCACCCGCGTGCCGACGAGCTCCCGCCGCCCCGTACCGACGAGGTGGCGGAACGCGTGTACGCCTACATCCAGCCCGACGGCGGGTGGTGGATCAACAACACCGGCATCGTCGTCGGCGAGCACGCAGTGCTGTGCATCGACAGCTGCGCCACCGAGCGTCGCACGCGCGCCTTTCTCGAGGTGGTCGACGAGCTCCAGCGCCGCCACCGCCGAACCGGCGACCACGGGGCCGGGAGCCCGGCCGGTGGCACGAACCGGGAACACCCCGGGGCGCGCATGCTCGTGAACACCCATCAGCACGGCGACCACACCAACGGCAACTGCCTGCTGCCCGATGCCACCATCATCGGCCACCGCCGCTGCCGGGAGGCCATCCAGACGATGGGCATCCTCCGTCCCGATGGTCTGTGGGAGCACGTGGACTGGGGCGATCTCGAACCGGCCCCGCCCTTCGTCACCTTCGAGCACCGTCTCGACCTGCACGTCGACGACCTGCTCGTCGAGCTGCACCAC
Organism: uncultured Acidimicrobiales bacterium; assembly: GCA_963810195.1. Taxonomy (GTDB): domain Bacteria; phylum Actinomycetota; class Acidimicrobiia; order Acidimicrobiales; family UBA8190; genus Chersky-840. The sequence continues at coordinate 24,036 of CAWEMO010000006.1, forward strand.
TTCGGCACGGCTGCCCACACCACCAACGACGTGGTGGCGTGGATCCCCGAGCATCGGGTCCTCTTCACCGGCGATCTCGTGTTCAACGGGGGCACTCCCTTCGTCCTCATGGGGTCGGTGGCCGGGTCGCTCGTGGCGCTGGACTGCCTGATGGAGCTCGAGCCCGCCGTGATCGTCCCGGGCCACGGAGAGGTGTGCGGGCTCGAGGTCGTGGACACGTCCGGGGAATACCTCCGCTTCCTCCAGGACATCGCCCTCGAGGCCAAGGGGTCGGGGCTGAGCCCCCTCGATGCCGCCCGCCAGGTGGACCTCGGCCCCTTCGCCGACCTCACCCATCCCGAACGGCTGGTGGGAAACCTGCACCGCGCCTTCGCGGAGTGCGACGGCGCCCGGCCCGGCGACCCCGTCGACGTGGCCAGCCGCGCTCGCCGAGATGGTGGCCTTCAACGGCGGCCGGCCCCTCACCTGCCAGGCCTGATTCCCCCGGGCGCACCCCCAGGTTGACCGATTGTTGAGGCGGGATAGAGCATCCGGTGAGCCGGGCCTGCCAGGGTGAAACCCACGAAGGCGGCCGGACAAGGGGCGGCCGCTTCTTCCGCCGGGGGGCCCATGTCCATCGTCGACGACCGCATGCACGTCATAGGGGACCAGACGCGCCACGAACGTCTGTGGCAGACGGCGGACCCCGCGACTTTCGCCGCCAGCTCCGGATACCGGGCGGCGGGCAACGGGGACGACACGAGGCGCGGGTCCGACAGCGTCTTCACCGGCCTCGGCGCAGGCGACCAGCTCTGGCAGGCCCGGATCGACCTCGTGGTGTCGTCGGGGCTCTCGGGGGACGCCGCCCGCCAGGCCAGCCAGGACGCCGAGCGCGCCCGGTCCGAGGCGTCGTTCGACGCGGTGCGCCAGCTGTGCGAGGAGGAGCTCCGACCCGTCCTCGAGACGAGTGCCGAGATGCTCCAGGAGTGGGGCCTCGAGGCTCAGGTGACCGAGACGCTGCGCGACGAGCCGGCGCGCGTGCCGCGCAGCTTCGACCTCACCTTGTGGATCGCCCGGTTCGGCGACCGGGGCCCGGGCAAGCTGACCCTCACGGCCACCGAGGGGTGCGACTTCGTCCGGATCAAACTGGCCGTGGGCCCCACCAAGCGCAGCGGAGAGGTGAGCGAGCACGTGGGGACCACGATCGCGGGGGATCTCTGCGACGCCCTCGTGGGCGGCCTCGTGGCGAATCTGGTGGAGCAGATCTTCAGCTCGTGACGGGCGACAGCCGCTCGGCCAGGTAGGCGAGCGAGAGCGGGTAACGCCAGCTGATCCCGCCGTGGGTGGCGTCGAAGAGCTCGAAGTGCACGTCGGTCACGCCGATGTCGGCCAGCGCGTCGCGGAAGGCAACCGCTCCGAGGTCGAGGTACCACTCGTCGCGAGTCCCGCCGTCGATCCACACCGCCCGCAGCGACCGCAACGCGTCGGTGTGGGCCGGCACCATCCGCACCGGGTCCCACGCCAGCCAGCGCTCCCACACCTCGTCGCGCAGGCGCCCGGTGGCGGGGTCGAAGGGCAGCATCGGGCGCCCGTCGCCGTCGGCGGAGAAGCACGCCGAGACCCCGAGGATCATGAGGAGGAGGTGGTCCTCGGCGCGGGTGAAGGCGGGACGGCTCCCGAAGTCCTCCCACCACGCGCCGATGTCGCCGCCCCAGTCGCGAAGCGCCCGCACCACCTTGGGGAATTCGGGGATGTAGCAGCATTCGTAGAGGGCGTCCCCGGCATGGGTGGCCAGCCCGCCGAACAAGTCGGGGCGCAGCATGGGCGTGATCATGGCCCCGAATCCGCCACTCGACTTCCCCTGGATGCCGCGATGCGCCGCCGATGCGAGCGTGCGGTAGTGCCCGTCCACGAACGGCACCACGTCCTCGCACAGATAGGTGTGGTAGCGGCCCGTCCCCGGGGAGTCCACGAATTGCGAGCCGCCGTACGCGGTCCAGGCGTCCACCCACACGACGATGCACGGGGGCGCCTGGCCCGACGCGAACAGCGCGTCGGCGGTCTCGGGGAAAGGCTGGCGGTAGGCCTCCCGGTTCCCCCACATGGTCAGGTACCCCGTGTAGCCCTGGATCACGTAGACCGACGGCAGGCGCCGGTCACCCTCGTCGTAGCCGGGTGGCACGTACACCCACAGAGGCCGTTGCACCGGATCCCCGAGGGGGTTCCCGGCCAGCGCGGCCGAGGTGAGGACGTGCTCGTCGATCCTCCCTGCCAGCTTTCCACCCCACGGCAACGGCACCGCACACCTCCTCGTCGGGGCGCCGGCCGGGCGCCCCGCCCAGGATGGCAGGCCGGGTCAGAGCGCGTGCGTCGTGGGCCGGGACGCGCTGTCCAGCCAGAGTCGCAGCTGGTCGAGCGGCATGGGCCTGGCCAGCAGGTATCCCTGAGCGAGGTCGCAACCCGCCTCGCGCAGGATCGTGAAGACGCCGTCGGTCTCCACCCCTTCGCCCACGACCCGCAGGTTCAGGTTGTGGCCCAGGTCCACGATGGACCGCACGATGGCGGCATGGGCCGGGTTCCCCAGCATGTCCATGACGAAGCTCTTGTCGATCTTGAGCTCGTGGACCGGCAGCGACGACAGGTACCCCAGAGACGTCTGGCCGATGCCGAAGTCGTCGAGGCTGACCCGGACGCCCACCGCGTCGAGCTGGGCCAGCACGGCGGCGGCCCGGGGCGGGTCGGTGAGCAGGGACGTCTCGGTGATCTCGACGATGAGGCGCCGGGAAGACACCTCGAGTTCCTCGAGCACTTCGATGACCTGCTCGGCGAATCCCGCTCTTCCGAGGGTCCGGGCCGACACGTTGACCGACACCGCCACGTCGCCGAGGTCCCGGATGTCGCCGAGCGCGGTGCGCATCACCCAGGTCGTGAGCCGGTCGATCAGGTCGGTCTGCTCGCACAGGGGGATGAACCGGTCCGGGTACAGCAGGCCGAGTGTCGGGTGCTGCCAGCGCACGAGCGCCTCGACCGCCTCCACATGCCCGTCGGCGAGGGTGGTCTTGGGTTGGTAGTGCACGACCAGCTCGCCGGCGTCGATGGCGCGCCGCAGGTCGGCGATGAGCCCGAGGTTGGCGGCGTCGTAGTGGTCGTGGTGCACGTCGTAGCGCGTCACGCCGACGTGCTGGGCCTTGGCGACGTACATGGCCACCTCGGCGTGCTGCAGGAGCTGGTCCACGTCGGTCCCGTCGTCGGGGGCGATGACGTACCCGATGCTCGACTCCACCGACAGGGGGAGCCCGCTCACCTCGACCTCGTGCTCGATGACGTCGCGCAGCCGGCGCAGCACCTCTTCGGCGTCCCCGACCTCGGACAGGATGACGCCGAACTCGTCCCCACCCAGGCGGGCCACGGCGTCCTGGGGCCGGGTGTGCTCGGCGAGGCGCTGCGCCAGCAGTGTCAGGAGCTGGTCGCCGCTGTCGTGACCGAGCGTGTCGTTGACCTCCTTGAACCGGTCCAGGTCCACGATGGCGATGGCAGCGCGCGCGTCGGCCCGCACGGCCTGGACCACGGCGTCCCGGGCGCGCTGGTGGAACAGCGACCGGTTGGGCAGCTCCGTGAGCGCGTCGTGCTCGGCCAGGAACTTGTTCTCCCTGACCTGCTGGCGCAGACGGCGGCTCATCGACACCGAGATGAGGAACAGCACGATGTAGAGGGCGCCCAGGCTCACGGCGAGGTCCCGGTACAGGTTGTGAATCCCGGCGTTCACGTCGCCGGCGATGGGCGCGTAGGGCAGATAGACCTCGAACACCCCCACGACGTGCTCGGGGGACCCGGCGGTGAGCGGCACGTAGACCTCCACCGCCTGCGGGCCGAGGGGCAGCCCGGCGTCGTCGCTGTCGGCGTTGAGGTGCGTGAGGTCTGCGGTCAGCTCGCCGTGCGCGGCGTCGACGGCCTCGTCGTCGACGTTCTTCGAGAATCCCGACCCGTCGTCGGAGTAGACGACGTGGCCCCAGGTGTCCTGCAGGCGCAACCGGAGGATGTCGTGGTCACCCACGGCCCTCTTGACCAGGCGGTTCATGGCGGCCTTCTCGACCGGGCTGAGCCCCTCGCTGAGGGGACGCCCGTCGAGGACCGGCTCGACGGCGGTCTTTGCCACGACCAGCGCCTCGGACCGGCCTTCGGCGACGCCGCTCAGGCGCGCCTCGTTCCCGTAGCTGAAGGCCAGAGCCACGCCGAGCAGGATCACGGGCAAAGCGGTGATGGCCGCATAGGTCAGGAACAGCCGCGCCAGCGAGTGGGTTCGGGAAGCCGGGGACACCACACCGAGGTTTCGGAAATTCCCGTCCCGAACTTGATAGCAGGCCCAGGACCTGGACATTCTCCGGTTCCGAGGGGGGCGCCGGGAACTGTGCGGGGACGGGCGGGACCGGAGCCCGAGCCCGCGCCTCAACGCCGTGGGCGAACGCGTCGATACCTCTTCCGTGCGCGAAGACGGCGAGCTCGACCTGGGGGCGAGGGGCGAGCTCGACCCGGAGGCGGCTGGCGACCTCGAGGCCGCCCGGGAAGCGCTGCGGGCCCGCGAGCGGCTGCTCGGACGCCTGGCCGAGGCCCTGGCGATCGGGGTGCTCGAGCTCGACACCTCGGGACGTGTCGTCTACGCCAACGACCGCCTCGACGACATCTTCGGGTCGGCACGCGCCGCGACCCTCGACGAGCAGCTGACGACGGTCCTCGACCGGGACCGCCCCGTCGCATTGGCGGCCTTCGAAGCCGTGGTCCACGACGGCGTGGACCGTGACGTCGACGTCGCGCTCGGGCCCCTCTGGGCCGAGGACGCCGAGGTGCACCTGTGCACGCTGCGTCTGCGCGCGCTCACCGGCGACGACGGCGCGGTCGCGGGTGTCGTCGTCTGTGCCACCGAAGGTACCGAACCCGTCAGCACGCGCCACGAGCTGCACCTGCGCGCCACCTTCGACACGCTCACCCGTTGCCACAACCGCGAGTCCACGTTGGCGGCCCTCGAGGCGATGCTGGCCGGATCCGACGAATGGGCCAGACCGGCCGCGATCTTCGTCGACCTGGACCACTTCAGGGAGCTGAACGAGGGCCGGGGCCACGACGCCGGTGACGAATTCCTGGGCGTGGTGGCGAGGCGCCTGCGCAACGCGGTGCGCGAGGACGACGTCGTGGGCCGGATGGGAGGCGACCAGTTCGTCGTGGTGTGCCCCGGCGTCGCCACCGCCGCCGAGGCGGTGCGGACCGCCGTCCGGATCGCGGCGTCGCTGAGCCACGAGGTGCAGCTCAAGAACGCCCGGATCGGGTCGCGCGCCAGCATCGGCGTGGCCTGGTCGAACGGGTCCGACACCGATGCCGGCGCACTGCTGGCGAAGTCCGAGACGGCGATGCGCGAGTCGAAACGGCAGCGGCGCGGGGAGGCCGGTGCTGTTCACGCCCTCGCTGCTCCAGGCGCCGCCCGGGCCTGGCTAGGCGCGCGCGGCGGTCAGCGCGCCGGCGGTCACTGCTCGGTGATCTCGGTGATCTCGGCCACCGGGTCACCCACCTGGTACGTCACGCCCTCCTCGGCGATCCGACGCAGCCGTCCGGGGACGGGGCACTCGATCTCGTTGGTGACCTTGTCGGTCTCCATCTCGTAGAGGGCCTGGCCCTTGTCGACGACCGCATCGTCCTCCACCAGCCAGGCCGCCAGGACGGCCTCGGTCATCTCCATGCCGATCTTCGGGAGCCGGAGCAGCACGGGACCTCAGCCTTCGTAGGCCATGACCCACTCAAGGGCTTCGAGCAGGCGTTCGGGGCCGGGGAGGGCAAGGCGTTCGAGCCCGCGCGCGTAGGGAAGGGGTGCGGGCAGGGCGCCGACGCGCAGGACTGGCGCCACCAGGCGGCCGAAGAGTGCCTCGGAGATCCCCGCCGCGAGCTCGGCGCCGAAGCCGCCGGTGACCACTGCCTCGTGGAGGACGACGGCCCGGCGCGTGCGACCGACGGACTCCATCACCGCCGCTTCGTCGAAGGGCACGAGGGAGCGAAGATCGAGCACCTCGACCTCGACACCCTTGGACGCCATGGCGTCGGCCACGGAGAGAGCCTCGTGGACCTGGCGGCCGTAGGTCACCACGGTGACGTCGGTGCCGGGGCGCTTGACGTCGGCCACCCCGAGGGGGACCGGCGCGTCGTCGAGCACACCCTTGCGGGAGAGCAGGACGACTTGCTCGATGAACACACAGGGGTCGTCGTCCGCAATGCACGACGCCAGCAGCCCCCGGGCATCGGAGGGCGTGCTCGGGACGACCACCTTGAGGCCCGGGACGTGGGCGAGCCACGCCTCGAGCATCTGGGAGTGTTGGGCGCCCACCTGCAGCCCGCCACCTACGGCGGTGCGCATGACCATGGGGACCGAGGTCAGGCCGCCCGACATGTAGCGCAGCTTGGCGGCGTGGTTGGCCAGCTGGTCCAGGCATAGGCCCAGGAAGTCCATGAACATGATCTCGGCCACAGGGCGCAGGCCCCCGAGCGCGGCGCCCACCGCCGCGCCCACGATGGCCTGCTCCGAGATGGGCGTGTCGCGCACCCGGTCGGCGCCGTGCTTGGCGGCCAGGCCCTTGGTCACCCCGAACACCCCGTTGTCGGAGATGTCCTCCCCGAGCAGCACCACCCGGTCGTCGGTCGCCAGGGCCTCGTCGAGCGCCAGCGTGATGGCGGACCGGACGCTCGTCTCACCCGGCGCGACCCCGGTCCGGGCCGTCGACGATGCGCGTGTCGACACAGTCGACGATGCGCGTGTCGACACAGTCGACGATGCGCGTGTCGACACAGTCGACGATGCCGGTGACGAGACGACGTCGGTGAGCAATTCCTGGGCGCCAGGCTCGGGGAGCTCGAGCACCTCCGCCAGGGTGTCGGTGGCGCGGGCCGCGCACCGCTCCCAGACGGCGTCGGCGGCGTCCTCGGTGAGCACGCCGCGCTCGACGAGCCTGCGCCGAAAGCGCGACAGCGGCTCCTGCTTCCACGCCTCCTCGAGCTCGGCGGGATCGACATATCCCATGCGGTCGCCGAAGACGTGCCCGAAGAGCCGGTAGGTGACGGCTTCGACGAGAGTCGGCCCCTCCCCCGCCCGGGCCCGGGCCACGGCGCTGGACATCGCCTCGTGCACGGCCACGGGGTCGTTGCCGTCCACGGTGACCCCGGGCATGCCGTAGGCCGCGGCCCGCTGCGCGACGTGCTCGATGCGTTGGTGCTCGCGCACCGCGGTGTGCTCGCCGTACCCGTTGTTCTGGCACAGGAAGATCACCGGGAGCCCCCACACCGCGGCCAGGTTGAGCGCTTCGTGGAAGGCGCCGATGTTGGTGGCCCCGTCGCCGAACGAGGCCACGCTCACGCGTCCCGCTTCCCCCCGCGCCGCCGCCCAGGCCAGTCCGGTCGCGATGGGCAGGCCCGAGCCGACCACGCCCGTGGTCAGCATGAGCCCGACGTCGGGCCATGCCACGTGCATGGGACCGCCCTTGCCCTTGCCGGTGCCCTCGGCCCGACCCAGCATCTCGGCCAGCAACGGGCGCAGGGGCACGCCCTTGGCGATCTGGTCGTGCAGGCCCCGGTACGTCGTCACGAGGTAGTCGTCGGGTCGCAATGCCGCGGCCATGCCCGCGGCGGTGGCCTCCTGGCCCCGCGGCGAGTAGTACGCCAGGGTGGCGCTCCCCGCCGAGATGGCGCTGCGCACGGCGTCGTCGGTGGCGGCGATGAGCGCCATGGTGTCGAACATCTCGAGGAGGGCGGCGTGGTCGGGGGCCTCGGCTGTCATCGCCCTTACCGTATGCCGACCCGACAGGGTCCGGCACGGGGCCGGGGGGACCACACTTGTCCACAGCCTTGTGCCGCTGGGACCTTCGACCCTGGACAATCGCGGCTCCGGCACGGAGAGTGGCTCCTGTGGCGACATTCGAATCGTCGGTACAGGGCCTGCGCGTGGCCGGGGCGAGCACGTCCGAGAAGGACATGGTCGAATGGATCGCGCGCCACGGCAAGGAGGAGGGCGCGCTCCTCCAGAGGTACGAGCACTTCGCGCGGGAGGCGCCGTCACCGGTGACGCGCTATCTCGTGCACCTCATCCTCGAGGACGAGCGCAGGCACCACCAGATGCTCGCCGAGATCGCCCACACCATCGCGTGGGGCAGCCTCAACACCGCGGAACCGGCGCTGCCGCGCATGGTGGTGGGCGCGGGCGACGACGAACTAGTCGCGCAGACCAGGGAGCTGCTGGCGTCGGAGAAGAAGGACCGGGCCGACCTCCGGCGACTGCGCCGCAGGCTCCGCAAGTACACCGGGACGATCTGGCCCTTCCTGATCGACCTCATGATCGCCGACACCGACAAGCACACACGGATCCTGCGCTACATCCTCAGGAAGCGCCCGGGCTGAGCTTCAGCGGGCGCCCCGCACCAGCGCCCCCGGGCGGGCGCCGGTGTCACGCCCGTCCTCGAAGGTGGTCTCCCCCGACTTGACCGTGGCCAGGTAGCCGACGGCCTCCTGCACGAGGCGCCTCCCCCCGGCGGGCAGGTCAGTGACCACCCTGGGAGTGCCCAGCTGCAGGCGCTCGTAGTCGATGACGTTGACGTCGGCCACCATGCCGGGCTCTAGGGTGCCACGGTCGCCCAGGCCGTAGAGGCGGGCGGTGTCGTGCGTCTGCTTCTTCACCACCCATTCGAGGGGCAGGCGCCCCCCACGCGTCCGGTCCCGGACCCAGTGCGTCAGCATGAACGTCGGCTGGGGTGAGTCGCAGATGACGCCGCAGTGCGCGCCGCCGTCGCCCAGGCCGGCCACGGCGCGCGGATGCAGCAGCATCTCGCGGGCGGGCTCCAGGCTCATCTGGGCGTAGTTGAGGATGGGGAAGTAGAACAGCCCGTGCCCATCGGCCTCGAGCATGACCTCGTAGGCCACCTCGAGCGGTGGGCGACCGGCCGCCGCCGCGATCGACGCCAGCGACCGGTCCGGGCCCGGCTCGTAGTCCGGGGGCGTGCCGAGGACGAAGTTGACCTTGTAGGCGCGCTCCAGCGCGGCGCGGTGGTCGGGCTCGGGCTCGAACGACACGATGGCGTCGCGCACCGAAGGGTCGCGCAGCGCCTCGACGAGCTGCCCGTCGCTCAGGTGGCGCGCCTTGAGCGCCTGGTAGGCGGGGATCGAGTCGAAGAGGCAGTACGACGTGTGCAGGCCGGTGAGGAGCCCCGTGGCGCGCGCCGCGACCTGCGGCCACAGCTGCGCGCCCTCGTCGGCAGCCCGCATCGACTCGTCCATGAGCTCGCGCCACAGCTCGGGAGCGTCGGAGATCTGCAACAGGGCGAAGGTGACGGGGCGCCCCATGGAGACCGACAGCCGGCGCATCCAGTCCACCTCCTTGGCCGGGGCGACGACGTCCTCGCCGGCCACCCCGGCGGGAGCCAGCTCGAAGATCCCCGCGCCGAGCTCGCCGAGCGCGGACCCGATCCCGAACAACTCGTCCTCGGCCGCGTAGGTCCCCGGGACCGGCTCGCCGTCGATGGCCCTGTGGGCGATGGTGCGGGAGGTGGAGAACCCCAGGGCGCCCGCGGCCAGCGCGTCCTGGACGATGGCGCGCATCGCCGCGATGTCTTCGGGCCCGGCGGCCTCGTTGCGCGCCCCGCGCTCGCCCATCACATAGGCGCGCACCGCGCCGTGGGCGATCTGCGTCCCGACGTCGACCGTGAAGCGGCGCCGCTCCAAGGCGTCGAGGTACTCGGGGAAGCTCTCCCAGTCCCACGTGATGCCTTCGGCCAGCGCGGTGCCGGGGATGTCCTCCACGCCTTCCATGAGGCCGATGAGCCAGTCGTGGCGGTCCGGGCGCGCCGGGGCGAAGCCGACGCCACAGTTCCCCGTGACGATGGTCGTCACCCCGTGCCACGAGCTGGGGGCGAGGACCTCGTCCCAGGTGGCCTGGCCGTCGTAGTGCGTGTGGATGTCGACCCACCCGGGCGTGACCAACGCACCGTCGGCGTCGATGGTCCGCCGCGCCCGCGTACCGCCGAGCGTGCCCACCGCACTGATGCGACCGTCGTCGACGGCCACGTCGGCGGTGCGTGCGGGTGCTCCGGTCCCGTCCACGACGGTGCCGCCTCGAACCACCAGATCGTGCACCGGGCACCTCCTCGCCTGGCTTCATGGTGACATCGGCCCGTCACCTCCACAAGCGGCCGGCCGGACACGGGCACAAGCAGCCGGCCGGACACGGGCACAAGCGGCCGGCCGGACACGGGCACAAGCGGCCGGCCGGACACGGGCACAAGCAGCCGGCCGGACACGGGCACCCGGCTGGGAGTCCGGGGCTCAGGCGAGACGGGTGGGGATGGACTGGGCGAAGTGGAACACGTCGTCGGGGTCGTATGCCGCCTTCACCGACACCAGCCGGCCGAGATTGTCCCCGTAGTAGGCGCGCTGCCAGTCGGCGAGCATGGGGTCGATGTAGTTCTGGTACGCGGACCCGTCCACGTACAGAGCCACCGCTGCGGCGAAGTGCGCCAACCACGACCAGCCCTGGGACACCGCGGTGGCAGCCACCCCGGAGGCCACGCTGGCCTGGATCCCGCACAGTGCGTTGCGGTGCACGAAGGCCGTGTCGCCCGGCTTCACGGCGTTGATGGCACCCCCGTAGGCGTCGAAGGCGACCCCGCCCCCGAGCCCGGGAAGCGTCCGGCCGAGGTCCTCCACGCTCGACACGAACGCGTCCACACCCACGGCGGGAGGCAGCGCCGAGATGTAGGCCGACGAAGCCACCGACACGGCGCGCGTGAGCACCCCCGCCGGCGACTGGGCCACGAGATGGCACTGGGCCACGTCGAGGCTCTCGCAGCCGGCTTCGACGAGCATGGCGTGGAGGTACTGCTCGGGCCCCACGAACCGGGACGTCGGCTGGGTGGCCACCGCCGCGACCAACGAGTCGACCAGCGATCCCAACGAGGTCGCCGAGCCGACGAACATCCCCGCCGTCCTCACCTGCATCTGCCCGCCGCTCGACAGGAGCTGGCAGTTCGACCACAGCTCGTCGGGCGTGGTGTGCACCCAGGCGAGCCAGGCGCCGAGGACGTCCGCGGCGGCCGACGGCGGCCAGTCGAGCGTCCACAGCGCCAGCTCCGGAATGGGCACGGCGCCGAAGGTGAACGACGTCACCACCCCGAAGTTCCCCCCTCCCCCGCCGCGACAGGCCCAGTAGAGATCGGCGTCGTGGGTCGGGTCGCAGGTGAGGAGGCGCCCGTCGGCGGTGACGATCCGCACCGACTCGATGGCGTCGCACGTGAGCCCGTACTTGCGACCGAGGACGCCGACCCCGCCGCCGAGCGCCAACCCGGCGATCCCCACCGTCGGGCACGAACCTCCCGGGACGAGCACACCGGCCTGCGACAGCTGATCGTAGAAGTCGACGAGCTGCGTGCCGGCGCCGACGACCGCGCTGACGCGGCCCGCCGACGGCGCGCCGGTGTCCCCCACCGCACCGACGCTCCCCGCTCCAGCGTCGTTCCCCGCGCCTGCCACGTCCACCGAGCTCATGGGCGTGACGTCGATCACCAGTCCCGTGCCGGTCGAATAGCCGCCGTAGCTGTGGCCTCCGCTGCGGGCGATGGGCGTGATGCCGTGCGCACGGGCGAACTCCACACAGCGCTGCACGTCGGCGGGCGAGTTGCAGCGGGCGATGGCGGCGGGGCGGGTGTCGTCGAAGCGGGGGTCGTACACGAGCCGGGCCGTGGGATACGCCGCGCTCGAGGGCAGCACCAGGGTCCCGGCCAACGAGGCGGACAGCTTCGACCACGCCGCGGGGTCCAGCGCCTCGGTCGTCGAGGGCGCCGCCGACGACGTGGCCGTCGACCCCGACCCGCGCCCGGGGGACGTGGAGCAACCGGCCAACGCGGCCGAGGCCGTCCCCGCCGCCACCAGCCCGCCGGCACGGAGAAAGTCGCGCCTGCTCAGACGATCCACGCCCGGGACCCTACAGACGCCCGGCGATCTGCTCCTGGACCACGTGCTTGCGCACCTTGCCCGACGCGGTGCGGGGCAGATCGTCGACCAGCACCCAGCGCCTCGGCACCTTGAAGGCCGCCAGGCGCTCCCGGAGGAACGCCTCGAGGTCGGCCGGGTCCGGGCTCCGGTCCGCGGCCGGCACGACCACGGCCACCGCCGCCTCCCCCCAGCGTGGGTCGGCCACGCCCACCACCGCGGCCTGGGAGAGGTCGGGATGCTCGAGCAGTGCGTTCTCGATCTCGACGGGGAAGATGTTCTCGCCGCCCGAGACGATCATCTCCTTGCGGCGCCCCGTCATGCGCAGGTAGCCGCGGTCGTCCATCGTCACGAGGTCGCCGGTGCGCAACCAACCCCCGGCCCGATGGCGGCCGCGCTCGCCTCCGGCAGGTCGTGGTAGCCGGCCATGACGTTGGGGCCGCGCACCTCGAGCTCGCCCACCGCACCGCGGGCCAGCGCGGCGCCGCTCTCGGGGTCCACCACGCGTGCCCCCACCCCCGGCAGGGGCCGGCCCAGGGTGGCGCCCTTGTCCTCGGCGGAGTCGTCGAGATGCGTCTGGGAGATGAACCCGCACGCCTCGGTCTGGCCGAACACCACGGCGAACTGCACGCCCAGGGCCGCCTCGATCCGGCGCACCAGCTCGGCGGGCACGACCGCACCGCCTCCACTCACCGCCCGCAGCGTCGACAGGTCACGGCGCCCGAAGTCAGGGTGCTCCACCAGGGCCAGCAGCATGGTGGGGACGCCGCAGGTGAGCGTGGCCCGTTCCGCTTCGACGAGCTCGAGGACGAGGCCCGGGTCGAAGGCCGGCACCAGCACGGCCGTGGCCGAAAATTGGCACAGCTGGAACGACACCACCTGCCCGCCCACGTGGAACAACGGCATGGTCTGCACGTAGACGTCACCGGGCTGCATCCCGAACCGCATGGCCCCGAAGCGCGCCGCGTTGGTCATGCCTCGATGGGTGAGCAGCGCCCCCTTCGGCGCGCCGGTCGTCCCGGAGGTGTACACGAGCTGGGCCACGTCCTGAGGCGTTGGTGTGCGCGCCGTCAGGTCCACGGTCTCCGGGCGTGCAGTCTCCGGGCGTGCAGTGCCCGGCGGTGCCGTCGCGCAGAACGCGTCCCAGTCGTCGAAGGACCACACCTCCCGCAGCGCCGGGAGGTCGGGCCTGAGCGCGTCGATGGTCCCGGCGAGGTCCTGTCCGCGGTGCTCGGGCACCACGAACACACCGGACGTGGCGGATTGGCCGAGCACGTGCCGGAGCTCGGCGGCACGCAGCGCGGGGTTGACGGGCACGAGCACGAGGCCGGCCAGGGCCGCGGCGTAGGTGAGGATCAACGACTCGGGGATGCCGGGCGCCACCACCGCCACGCGCTCGGAGGGCGCGAACCGAGCCGCCAGCGCCCGCGCCGCGCCCTGCGCGTCGGTGAGGAGCTCGGAGTAGCTCCAGCGCCGGCGCGCCGCGGGGTCGACCGTGCCGGCCACGAGCGCGGTGGTGTCGGGGCTGCGGCGCGCCGCGTCGCGCAGGATGGAGGCCACGGTGGAGTCGACAACGGGCTCGGAGTCGTCCGGAACCCAGATCGACACCGGTTGCGGTTGCGGCTCCGGTTGCGGTTGCGGCTCCGGTTCTGGTTCTTGTGCCGCCCGCGCCATCGTCAGTCCCCGAGGTACTCGCCGAGGGTGGCGTGGAAGTGGCGGATGCGGCTCTCCTGGTAGCGCGCCAGGGTGACGTCGGGACCGTCCGCCGCCTCCAGCCCGTGCTGGACGCGGGCCAGGGTGGCGGTGTCCTGGTCGAGGATGCGGCCCAGGTAGCCGAGCTCGGGTGCGTCGGCCCAGCGTTGCCCGTGATCGAGGTACCGGGTGGGCGCGGCCGGTGGGCGGGGGCCCGCAACCGGGACCGGCTCGAGCAGCATGACGTCCATCACCGCGGCGGCGTGGTCGTCGTCGTGGGGCCGGAACCGGTAGGCGAGGGGAGTCGTGTACCCGGCCCACGGCACGAAGTTGGGGAACACGAAGTACTCGATGGCGTCGAGCGCCTCGCAGTCGGTGACCGCGGAGTAGTCGCCGCCGGTGCGCTGCGCCAGCTGGGTGCGGGTGCGCTCGGCCAGCACCTGGCGCGCCGTGCCCCCTTCGGGTACCACGGCATCGGCGTCGTCCTTGGTGAGGAACATGGCGTCGAGGATGTCCTGCTCCCCCACCTCGTGGACGTGGTCGCTGGCGATCCCGACCGGTGTGATCATGCGGTTCACGTGGCGGACGCCTTCGTACACGTCGTACTCGGTCTGGGTGTCACCGCTCGTCTTGAGCAGCTGGGGATGGACGGCGACCGTGTGGTAGCTCTCGATGAACGCCTCGAGCGCCACCTTCCAGTTGCACGGCACGACGCGCACGACGTGCGCGGCCAGATAGCGGTCCCCGAGGTCCCACGACGCGAAGTGCTCGGGGAGGATCTCGAGGTAGTCCTCGAGGCTCGGGGCTCCGGGGTCCACGTTCACGAACACGAACCCGCCCCACCTCCCCACCCGCGCCTGGGGGAGGCAGAATTCGGCCGGTTCGACGTGGGGGAAGTCCCACGGGCACGGCATGCCCGCGAAGGTGCCGTCGAGGTTCCAGGTGAACCCGTGGAAGGGACAGCGCAGCTCGCCGATGCGACCCGGTTGGGTGCGCAGCCGCGTCCCGCGGTGCAGGCACGAGTTGGAAAAGGCGCGGATGTCGTCGGGGCCGCAGCGCACCACGACGAGCGAGAGGCCCGGCGCGCCGTAGACGACGGAGTCGCCGACCTCGGGGATCTGCTCCTCCCGGCACGCCATCTGCCACACCCGGCGCCACACCGCGGTCACCTCGCGCTCGTGCACGGCACGGCTCGTGTAACGCGCCCGGGGACGCCCGACGTGCGCAGGTGGGCGTCACCGACGGCGCGCAGGACGGGGGGTACCGGGCGCGTCTCGGCGTCGAGCAGCTCCTGCACGACGCGCGCCCCGTGGGGGAGCACGGTCACCGGTCCCCCGCCGCGGCCTCGCCGGCCCGGAAGCCGAACACGAGGGCGGGCCCGAGCGTGGCACCCCCCGCCGCGGTGGCCGTCCCGAAGGGGCTGGCGGCCGCGTTGCCCGCCGCGTAGAGCCCCACCACCGGGACGCGGCCTGCCGACAGCACACGCCCGTGGTCGTCGGTGCGCGGTCCGCCCTTGGTCCCCATGCAGCCGAGATGGACGTCCAAGGCGTAGAAGGGGGCCTCGCCCAACGGTGCCAACGTCGGGTGAGGGGCGCTCGGGTCGCCGATCCAACGGTCGTAGGGGAACGTGCCCCGGCCGAAGTCGGGGTCCTCGCCACGCGCGGCGCCGGCGTTGAACCGCGTCACCGTGTGCTCCAGCGTTCCCGGCGCCATGCCCGTGCGCCGCTCCAGCCCGGCCAGATCGTCGGCACGCGCCAACCACGCCGGGTCGGGCGAGCCGGGCTCGAGAGGGCCCACGGGGTAGCGGCGGCGATAGGCGGCGTCGAACACCATCCAGCACGGTGCGGCCGGGAACCTCGTTTCGCCCGCAGCGGCGCGGCGCATGGCCCTCCCCACCTCGCCGTAGCTCTGCGCCTCGTCGACGAAGCGCGCGCCGGCCCGGTCCACCATGATCGCCCCGGGCTGGGCGCGCTCGCCGTGCAGCGGTCGGTAGTGGCGGACACCGTCGACATCTTCACCCGGGGCGTGCATGGCCGGCATCCACCAGCCCTCCGCCGTGTTCCCGAGGACCGCACCGGCGGCCCGCGCCATGCGGACGCCGTCCCCGCCACAGCCGGCCGGGCCCATGGCGACGAGGGGAGCGCCACCGAGGAGCTCGGCCACCAGACCGGCATCGTGCTGGAAGCCTCCCGACGCCAGCACCACGCGGCCCGACTGGAGCTGCCCGTCGACGATGACGCCCACCACGCGTCCGTCGTCGACCGCGAGCCGCGTGGCGCGCGCCGCGGTCCGGACCTCCACCCCGGCGTCGACCACGGCGGCCAGCAGGCCACCCGCCAGCGCCCGGCCCCGCACGTGCCCACGCAGGACCACGCCGTCGTTGGCCGGGGTGCTCGCGTCCAGGCCCGAGGCCGACGAGCCCGCGGTGGCGGTGCCCGCATGGGCAGCTGCCGGGGAGGGCTGGTCGAAGGCGAACTGGACGCGGGCTTCGATGTCCGGTGCCAGGCGCAGCGCCCGGGGCCACAGCGACCGTCCCCCCTCTTGGCACCGGGCAGCTCGCCGCGGTAGTCGGGCCAGTGCTCGAGGACCTCCCACTCGATCGGCGTGCGGTTCTCGATCTCGTCGGTGACGCGGCGCGTGTCGGACACGAAGGCCCGCACGAGCCCGGCGTCGACGTCGCCGCCGGACAGGGCGCCCAGATAGGCGAGCGCCTCGTCGGCGCTGTCGTCGACGGTGGTGCTGCGCCCGTTGCGGCCGTGCGCCGGCATCCACACCACGCCGCCGGACATGGCCGTGGTGCCGCCCACGGCGTCGGCACGCTCGACCACGAGCACGTCCGCACCCGCGCCCGACGCGGCCAGGGCGGCCGCCAACCCGGCGGCGCCGGACCCCACGACGACGACGGAGCGGGCGTCTGACACTGGGCCCAGGGTAGGTCCTCTCCCCCGTTCACGAGGGAAAGAAGAGTCAGGCGCCTTCACCCGCACGGCTGGATCCTGGGCCTCGTACCATCGGGGCCATGGCCCTGCCGCCCCCCTCACCGACCACCACCGCCCTCGTCACCGGCGCATCCTCGGGCATCGGCGCCGATCTGGCCCGCGAGCTCGCCGCGCGCGGGCACGGACTTTACGTCGGTGGCACGCCGCCAAGAGAAGCTCCACGCGTTGGCCGCCGAGCTGCACGGTGCAAGGGGCGTGCGGACCAAGGTGATCGCCCTCGACCTCACCGACCCCGGGGCACGAGGCGGCCTCCCCGCCACCCTGGCCGAACGGGGGCTGACCGTCGACGTGCTGGTCAACAACGCCGGCTTCAGCACCACCGGTCCGGTGCACCGCAGCGACCGTGCGCGTGAGATGGCCACGATCCGCACCGATGTCAGGCGGTCGCCGATCTGTGCAGCATCTTCCTACCCGGGATGGTGGAGCGCGGCGCGGGGCCGTGCTCAACGTGGCGTCGACGGCCGCCTTCCAGCCCCTCCCCGGACAGGCGGGTACGGGGCGAGCAAGGCGTTCGTGCTCTCCTACAGCCGTTCGGTGCGCGCCGAGCTGCGCGGGACGGGCGTGACGCTACGTCCTGTGCCCCGGCCCGGTGCGGACCGAGTTCGCCGAGACGGCGGGGTTCACCACCGAGGAGTCCGAGAATTCGCTGCCCCAGATCATGTGGTTGCCTGCCGCCGAGGTCTCGTGCGGATCGTGGTGGCCGGCCTGGAACAGGGCAAGACCGTGGTGATCCCGGGCTTCGCCAACCGGGTGGGCGCCCAGTCCGCCTTGCCATGTGCCCATTCAGGCCCTG
>CAWEMO010000007.1:0-7943 GCA_963810195.1 uncultured Acidimicrobiales bacterium
GCACCACCAGCCCGGAGACCGCACCGGTCACGACGCCTACGTTGGCCTCGGGCCACCGTCGCCACCACCGCCGGACCTGCTCGGGTCCGGCGGGGTCGCGCATACGTCGCTTCCAGGCGATATGCGTGTGCTTACCCGGCGCAGGGCACGAGAGGTCGCCGCACGAACATCGGCCCGCTTTCACGCTGTGTATCGGGAGCACCGACCACCCCTGGTCGACCGCATCCAGTGCGGCACAGGCCCGGGGTGTCCGGGTCCTCGTCACCGTGGAGTCCACGACCACAGCGTCGCCCATCACACCCACGGGGCCCAGAGGAAGAAGTCCCGGACCCGCCACCCCCTCTCCGTCACCGACGTAGGTTCAAGGGCTGTCACCGGCGCCGATGCGGGACGTGCTCAGTGCGACCCGGCGTCGTGTTGGGCGCGGCGGATGCCCTCCACCTGGGTAGCGAGGTGGTCGTAGTGCGACCCCTTCCAGTAGATCCGGCTGCAGTCCGGACACGTCCAGAAGTCGTCGTAGTCCTGACGCGTCCGGGACGGCAGGCGCGGTTCCACCTCCGCCTTCGCCACGGGCTCCAGCACGCCATTGCACGCAAGACATCGGCCGAACGGGGCGATCGCTCCGAACAGGTCGAACCGGCGCAGGATCTCTATGATCTGGAGACGGCGGTCAGTTTCCCGCACGAAATAGCCGTGGGTGACCTTGGCGCGCTTCAGAAGGCCACGATCTCTGGTGAGGAGGATCCGCCTCTCATCCACTGAAATCGCCGCCAGCTCGTCGTCGGTGGCGTCGTTGCGCCACACGGAGTCGAAGCCGAGGAGCCGCAGGGTCCGGGCGAGACGACCGAGATGGACGTCGAGCACGAAGCGCACCTCACGCAGCGGTCGCGGACGCAGTCGCACCAGCGGTGACACGTCGAGCGCCTCGAACACCGGGTACACGCTCACGCGGTCGCCCTCACCCACCTGGTATCCGAAATCGACAGACTCGCCGTTGACCAGGATCACGTCGATCTCGGTGTGTGGCACCCCCAACGACTCCGCCAGGTCCTTGACCGTGGTGCCTGCGCCCACCTCGAGTGAGATCGGCCGGCCACGCCGGTCCGACGGCAGGAAGTCGTTCAACTCGGCGTAGAGGCGGATGTCGACCCGGTGGGGCATCGGAACCGAGCGTAGGGGCCCGCGAATGCCAGATTCCCGTGATGTGGTGTCAGCTCCCCAGCTCCCCAGCTCCCCAGCTCGATGGACGAGATCTTCGTCAGCCGGTCGGCGATCTGCGCCCCGCGCTGCGCAGGTCAAGGACGCCTCGACCTCGGCACTGCTCGGGCCGGACCTCGGTTTCGTCGGCGATTCGGTGAACGAAGGGCCGGGAGCCTTCGATCCGTTCGATCACCGACCACACCGAAGAGAGTCGGAGGACCTTGGTGTCGAACCAGGAGGGCAAGAATCGGAACTGGTGCTGGCGCGGATCTAGCTTTGGAGGCCTGCATCGGACTTCCGCTGTCGTCGTCGCCGAAGGCCGCTGATCCATTCGAGGAGGTCGTTGTGGAGCTGTACGTCGTCCCGATCGACAAGCCCGAGGATATGAACGTCATCGTGGGCCAGGCCCACTTCATCAAGACGGTCGAGGACCTCCACGAGGCTCTCGTCGGTACCAGCCCACAGCTGCGGTTCGGCGTGGCGTTCTGCGAGGCCTCGGGACCGTGCCTGGTTCGCCGATCTGGCAACGATGAGGAGCTCATCAACTTGGCCACGGCGAACGCCCTGGCCGTGGGGGCAGGGCACTCGTTCCTCGTGTTCTTGCAGAACGGCTATCCGATAAATGTCCTCAACC
The DNA here is from genome assembly GCA_963810195.1 of uncultured Acidimicrobiales bacterium. Lineage (GTDB taxonomy): Bacteria > Actinomycetota > Acidimicrobiia > Acidimicrobiales > UBA8190 > Chersky-840. The sequence goes on from CAWEMO010000007.1 coordinate 1,835, forward strand.
AGCTCAAGCAGGTCCCGGAGGTGTGTGGCATCTTCTGCGCCAGCGCCAACCGGGTCGAGATCCTCGTGGCCGAGACCGAGCTGGGCCGGGGTATCGTGGGCGTGATCGACGGGCAGCCACCAGCTGGGGTCGAGAGCGAAGTCGACGTGGCCGACCGCAAGACGCTGCTCCGGGCGATCGGATACAAGCTCTGATCCATTCTCCCTGCCGACGGGTCCTCGTTCTCCGAGGTCACCGGCCAGGGCGACGAGGCGATTCGAGGTCGATCGAGACGCCCGCAGCTTTCGAGCCCGATTCTCCCTTCGCCGAGGCCCGCCCGCAACGGCCAGTCGAGGCTGCGGTTCGGGGTCATTCGACCCTGGCGCGCTGGCAGCCACCGAATCACAATGGCCATCATGAGCCCGATTACAACCTCGCAGCCTGTCGTGCTTACGCCGGAGGCGATCGCGGCACTCCCGCTCGTCCCGTTGGGATCGCTGGTGGGCGTCACCCACAGGGTGACGTGGCGAAGCGACACCTCGATGGCGGGTGTCCTGACCGTCGAGCCGGGCCACCGCCTCGGCTGGCATACGCATCACGCCAACGACCACCATATGTGGGTCATCGAAGGGCGGGCCACGATCCTCGGCACCGAGCTTGGCCCAGGCTCCTACGTCCACATCCCGAGCGGCGTGGAGCACGACATCGACGCCTCGGCCACCGGTGGGTGCACCGTCTTGTACCTGTACCTGAGTCCTACGAGCTGACGGACCATCGCGACTCGGAGCGGACGGGACCTTGGCCCCTTGCAGGGGCGTTCGCCGAGAGCGATGGTCACACTATGGACATGGCACTTCTGGCTGGGAGCGGCAATCCCTCGCTCGCGGGGGCGGTTGCCCGCCACCTTGGCATCGACATGATGCCGTGCACGATAGAGCGGTTCCCCGATGGTGAGGCCCATGTGGCGGTCGGCCCGGTCGAAGGTCGCGACGTCTTTGTAGTGCAACCGACCGGGCCACCGGTCGATGAGCACCTCATGGAGCTTTTGCTCATTGCCGACGCCTGTCGCCGTTCAGGCAGGTGGCGGCTCACGGCGGTGATCCCGTACTTCGGATACGCCCGGCACGATCGGCGTACCCACCCGGGAGAGGCAGTAGGTGCCCGCGTCGTGGGCGACCTTCTGGCGACGGTCGGCATCGACAGGGCCATCGTGGTCGATCCCCACACCGAAGCGCTCGAGGCCTTGTGCTCCGTGCCCCTGGAGGTCATTTCCGCCCAGCCAACCCTCGCCCAAGCACTGCGTCCCGGCGTGATGCCCGACGCAGTGGTCGTCGCGCCTGATGAGGGAGCCCTGAAGCTGGCCGATCGGTATGCGACCGCCCTTGGCCTACCGCTCGCCTTCGTGCGTAAGCGACGGCTGTCGGGTGACAAGGTCTGCGTGGAGGAGGTCGTGGGCGACGTCCGTGGTCGACAGGTGGTGCTGGTCGACGACATGGTCTCCACCGGCGGCACCATCGCGGGTGCCATCGCCGCAGTGCTCGAGCGCGGGTCCGTTTCAGGCGTGCTGGTGGCAGCCACTCATGGACTGCTGGTCGGACCGATCGCCGAGCGATTGCGAGGACTACCGATCGACGGGCTGTTCGTCACCAACACCGTTCCTTCGCAATTGTTGGACATGCCCTGCCCGATGACGGTGATCGACATCGCCGCTCTGCTCGCCAAGCACATCGTAACGAGCTCATAATGCTGTCAGCCGTTCGCCCATCCCTGCCGCGGCCCGCGCCGACCGCGACGGGATGCCGGCACGTAGGTCGGCGTACGCCACGCCGGGCCGATCGGGACCGGCGGCGAAGGCCGCCGGATGGTCGGTGACTCCCACCACGGCAATGCAGTGGCCGTGGACCTCGAGGACTGCCGGCGCCCTGGCACGCTCCAGGTCGATGATCTCGGGAGCCACCAAAACGCGTCAACGGGTCCTCGATAAGCCTCTCGACGATGCCTCGCCCGAGCATGGTGTCACCGGCAAGTACCACTCTTAGCACCTTGTCTTGTCGGCTGGTCTGCGCCACTTCGATGTGTTCCTAGTGCGGTGACATTCAAATAGCGCGCGATTGCTTAACGGCCTCAAGGGCGACCCGTCCACGGCGCACCTTGGTGATGATCTGTTTGGCCGTCTTGGTCCAGATGAACGGTGTGGGGTCTTCATTGTTGAGGTCGATATAGCCCTCGATCGCCTCGACGAGCTCGGGGACACTGCCGAAGCTTCCGCGCCGGATCCGCTTGGTCGTGATATCGCCGAACCACCGTTCGATCATGTTCAACCAGGAAGAGCTCGTCGGTGTGAAGTGAAAGTGGAAGCGCTGGTGCTTCTCGAGCCAGGCGACCACATCAGGATGCTTGTGGGTGCCGTAGTTGTCGAGGATGACGTGGACCTCTTTGCCCCTGGGAACCTCGCGGTTGATCAAGCGCAAGAACGCCAGGAACTCCTCGTGGCGGTGGCGGGCGAAGCACCGACCGATGAGCTCACCGGTTAGGACATTGAGGGCGGCGAACAATGTGGTGGTGCCGTGACGCTTGTAGTCATGGGTGATCGTCCCTGAGCGCCCCTGCTTCATCGGCAGGCTCGGCTGGGTGCGGTCCAGGGCCTGGATTTGGGATTTCTCGTCGAAGCTGAACACGATGGCGCCGTCGGGTGGGTTCATATAGAGGCCCACCACGTCGATCAGCTTGGACTCGAAGTTCGGGTCGTTCGAGACTTTGAAGGTCTTGACCAGGTGAGGTTTGATGCCTCGCGCCTTCCACTCCCGCTGGACCGTCGTTCGTGACAACCCACAGTGTTCGGCCATGGTGCGGTTCGACCAGTGGGTGGCGTCAGGAGGTGTCGTGTGCAAGGTGTCGTTGATCATCAGATCGATCTGTTCCTGGCTGATGACCGGCTTTCGTCCCCGGCCTTCGTGCACCTCGCCCACCCAGTCGATCCCGTCGGTTTCGAAGTGGCTCCGCCATTGAAGGACCGTCGACCGCGACACCCCGAGCATCTCGGCGATCTTCGTGTTTGCCACACCATCTCCGGCCATCAACAGGCCTTTGGCCTCGCGCACGGCACGGTGGGGTAACGAGACGCTCCCCGTTATGTCTTCGAGTGACGCTCGTTCCTTCTTGGTGAGGCGCAGCGGTGGAGCAGGTGGGCGGGCCATCGGCACACCCTATACCTAGTGCGCGTCTATTTACGTGTCATGACACTAGTCTTGGTGGTCGGCTGGAGGTGCGGCGGACGACTGGATCGTTGTCACGCCGACGACGCCAATCTCCCGACGAAGGCCGAGCCCGTCGATCAGAATTGACACCGAGGCGCTCGCCAATCCGGCGGCCAAGGCGGGCGACGATTCAACTGGATCTGACGGCTAACCCGACCTCAGCTGTCAGCTGGCGCCAGCGCGCGGGCGGGTGCTTGGTGAGAAACCGGCGAAGCTTGGCCAACGGCCAGGTGTTGATGATGTCAGCTCGCCCCGCCCAGCCTCGCTGGGCGGTGGCCACGCCGAAGCGCATGTAGCCGAGGTGGGGTACGGCGTGGGCATCGGTGGAGATGGCGAAGTGCACGCCGGCGTGGCCGGCCCGGCGGATGAGGACGTCGTCGAGGTCGAGGCGGTCGGGGAACGAGTTGATCTCGAGCGCCGTGCCGGTGCGGGCGGCAGCGCGGAACACCTCGTCCAGATCGACATCGACGGGCGGGCGGTGACCGATACTGCGCCCGGTGGGGTGACCGATGACGTGCACACAGGGGTGTTCGATGGCACGCACCATCCTGGCGGTCATGGCCTGGCGGGACTGGCGAAACGCGGAATGCACCGAGGCGACGACGATGTCGAACCCGGCGAGGAAGTCCTCGTCCCAGTCGAGGGTGCCGTCGGGTTGAATGTTGAGCTCGGTGCCGTGGAACAGCGTGATGCCCATGGTGCGCTCGAGCTTTCGGATCCGGGTCCGCTGGTCGAGCGCCTTCTCGGCGGTCATGCGCTGCATGTACAAAAGCGGCGCGTGGTCGGTGATGGCGTAGTAGCGGTAGCCGCGCGACTTGGCGGCGCCGACCATCTCCTCGAGCGTGGCGACACCATCGGTGAGGTCGGTGTGGGTGTGGAGGTCGCCGCGGATGTCGCGCAGTTCGACGAGATCGGGAAGGGCTCCGTCGAGCGCCGCCTCGATCTCCCCGGTGTCCTCGCGGATGGTCGGTGGGATCCAGATGAGCCCGAGGCGCTCGTACACCTCATCTTCGGTCTCGGCCACGATCAGCCGGCTGGTGTCGACGTCGAACAGGCCGTATTCGGACAGCTTGAGCCCAGCGCGCACCGCCAACTCGCGGACACGGATGTTGTGGGCTTTGGAGCCGGTGAAGTACAGCAGCGCCGCCCCCCACACAGGTGGCTCGATGACCCGCAGGTCGACCTGGATGCCCTTGGTCGTGATGATCGTCGACTTGGTGGCGCCCCGGGCCAGGACGCGACCGACGAGCGGTAAGGCGCAGAAGGCCTCCATGACGGGCCCGGGTTCTTGGGAGGCGACCAACAAGTCGATGTCGCCGATGGTGTCGCGCATGCGCCGCAGCGAGCCCGCATAGGCGGCCTTGTAGACCTGAGGGAGAGCCGAGAGCGCGGCAAGCAGGTCGTCGGCGAGATCGAGGGCGACGCCGAGCTGGATCCGGGCGCCGCCGGCGTGGGCCTCGTGAACGGCCTGGGCGAGGTTCTCCTCGCTGCGCTCGCCCCAACCACGCAGAGGCCGAAGGCGCTGGTCGTGTACGGCGTCAAGCAGTTCGCCGATCGAGGTGATCCCGAGCTCGTCGTACACCTGCCGTGCCCGCCTGGGGCCGAGGCCGGGCACGCCCAGTAGTGTGCGCAGTCCAGCAGGGACGCGGGCACGGAGGTCGTCGAGCTCCTCGACCGAGCCGGTGTCGCGGAACTCGACGATCTTGCGGGCCAGGTGGCTGCCCACGCTGGGGATGGCGTCGAGACCCTTCTCGTCCAGGTCGGCGACCTCGGTGTGGTAGCCGGCGACTGCCCGCGCCGCCTTCTCGTAGGCGCGCACCTTGAAGGGGTCGCCCCCCGAGATCGCCAGCAGATCGGCGAACTCCTGGAGCATGTCCGCCGCGGCGTCGTTCGAGCGGGCCATCACGCTGCTCGCGTTACCCGATGGCGTGGCCCTGCCAGAGCGCCCGCAGCTCCGGGGGCAAGACGGCGCCGACGTCCCCCGCCTCCTCGGGCACCAGCTCCCGCAAGACCTCGATGACTGCCGTGGTGACCCACTGCGCCTTGTCGCGGGGCAGTTCGCCGGTGGTGGCGGCGAGCCCGGCGACGAGCTCGTGCACGGTGCGAGGCGGCGCTGTGCGCCGGGCCCGTCGCGGCGGGGAGAACATGGGTCGCACGTCGACGGGGAGATGAGTGGCGACGTGATCCCGCTCGCCGACGGGGAGGCGGTCGGCGAAGGTGGCCAGGATCCCGCGTACCACCCGTTGCGCCGAGCCGGGATCGACACCGGCGCCGATGGCGGTGTCAAGGAGGCGCCGCAGCGCCGCGGAGGGCGGGTGGACCGATCGCCCCGCTGATGGCCGGGTGTCGCCGCTGGTGAGCCCGACGTGCAGGTAGGACTCCACGCCGGTCACGCCCGAAACCGCCATGACCGCCCGCTCGAGCTCGTCGACGTCCTCGGAACTGCTGACCTCGCCGTGGAGGAGCGCGACGTGGTCTTCGACCATGACGTGGATGTGGGGCAAGTCAAGGCGCTTCTCGACTGGGCCGAGGCTCGAGCGGATGCGGTCGGCCAGGACGTTATCGATGACGTGGGGATCCGGGTGTTGGCCCCGCAGCCGGTAGCTCGCCCCCTGGAGGCGTCCGCCCAGGTAGCGCACCCGCCGGACGGTTTCGCCCAGCTCCCGGCGCACGAGCTTGTTGGCTCGGGTCCCGGGCCGGAACAACGCCACCACGCCCGCAAGTGCCAAGCCACCTGCCACCCGCCTCGCCGCGGTGCGCATCTCACTGTCTCCTCGCTGTGGGGTTTGGCCATCGTCCTTCCGGGCGGCGCATGGCGCCAGGGTCTATGGTCACCTCTCCCTCGAGGGCTGACCGGCACTGAATCGCCCTGG
>CAWEMO010000008.1:0-110076 GCA_963810195.1 uncultured Acidimicrobiales bacterium
CACCGAACTCGACAAGGACGTCACCGGCGTCGGACGGCCAGTCGGGGTCGGGTGGCAACTCGACCGTGATGAAGTCGCCATCGCCGAGCAAGCGTGCGGCGTCGGATCGTCGCTTTGCCGCTTCGGCTCGGTAGGTCTCGTCCCAATCCGGCATCGGGTCAATGATGCCCTGTGAACGAGACTCCTTAGGTACAGGATGCCCTGAACAGGGCCAGCACGATCGCCTGATAGTGACCGGGAACCCCGCATCCAGTGTGCCCGCCCCTTGGATACGCATCGTGACGGAAACCGCAGGCTTGTGCCAGGGTGAGGGGGTGATCTCGGTCTCATTGGACCCCAACGGACTGCACGTCCGGCTTACTGGAACCGAGCGGTTCCTTGCCTGGCCCGAGCCAAACGAGGTCCTAGTGCCATCCGGCGTCATCTCCTATGCGGTGTCGCATCCGGACTTCTCCTCAGTCCCCGATATGAAGCAAATCTCCTGGAGTCTTGGGCGGGGCTTCAGAACCCTCCCGGTCGTGCCCGGCCACTGGGTTTTCGGTCGGCGTCGCATCAAGACAGGGAGGTTCTACTTCGCACTGCGAGGCGCAGCCACTCCGGTCCTCGTGGTGGAGACGCACGATTGGGATCTGGACGGCGTTGTCGTTTCGACGCAACAGGCGGCAGCATTGGCGACATCACTGAAGCCGACTACCAGGTAGCGCAGAACACCCGTTTTGCTGCGGTCAGCAGTGGCGTCAGGCTGTCCGGATCAAGCTCGATCCCGATCCAACATTCCTCGGGTCCAACTGGGACTAGGCCGATCGGTATCGCTCCAGGGGCAGCGAAATAATCGTTGCGGAGGCCGCCATGTGCAAACGTCCAGCGCCGATCGGACTTACCGAGAACCTGAGGGCCACGCTGACGGGGGCACCGAGGGACTGCGCACAGTTGTCTCAACTCATTCAGGTCGGGTCCGCCCGCCATCCATCACGATTCCCACTCACCCCCGCTCTGTACCTCCGGCACTTCGCTGTGGCCCGGATCCGCAACTACAACGTGGCTACAACTCGATGAAGTCCCGCGCACTCACCGCGTCGACGTCGAACAGCACGACAACCAGCCCCCTTCACTCGGCCGATGGTTGTCTGGCCGCGGGATTGTTGTTGCTTGGCATGGCCGACAGTTGTAGACGCGCGATCAGACAGACAGTTCAGCCGATTCTGTTGGCGCCGGCAGGACTAGCGCTTCCAATGCGGACGACGCCTTGCGACGTTCGTCCAGGTCGCCGCCGAACTGGTGGCTGTAGACGTCGAGCGTGATCGAGGGGCGAGAATGGCCCAGCGCGTCGGACACCTGCCGCACGTTGAGTCCCTGAGCGATCATGGCCGACGCCACAAAATGCCGAAGGTCGTGAAGACGGAGCTCAGGCAGCTTCAGCTTGCGCCGCAGCTTCGACATCAGGGTCGTCAGCGTCTCGGGCGCCAACGGTTCACTGCCGTTCGGGAAATAGCTGATGACGAAGGATTCGTCCGTCAGGTTCGTGCCCATGCTGGCCGCGAAGACCTCGCAACGCGCACGGTGCGCCTTCAGGATGGCCACGCCGGCTTCCCCGATGACCAAACGTCGAACGCTCCTGGCCGTCTTCGGAGTCGTCAGGACCAAAGTGCCGGCCTCAATGCCTCGCGACACAGACCGCCGAATTTCAATGGTGCCGGCGTCCAGGTCGACGTCTCCCCATTGGAGCCCACACAGCTCGGCCCGGCGCATACCCGTGAGGGCCAACAGCGCTAGGGCCGCTCCAAGGCTCGCGTGCTCTTTCTCGGCCGCTTCGATCAACCGGCGAACGTCTTCGACGGACGGCGGGCGAATCTCGGCCGTTTCCGCCGACGGTGGACGGGCGTTATTCGCCGGGTTGGCCTTAATCCATCCCCATCGAACGCCGAGAGACAAGGCTGCCGACAGTTGGGCGTGATAACGGCGGATCGTCCCTGGCTTCTTGTTCGCTTCGGCCTGAGCCGTATAGAACGCCTCAAGGGTGTGGGCGCTGACCTTGTCGAGCGCCAGGTGTCCAAGGGCCGGCTTGAACACGCCCGCTACGACGAGCTGAACGCCTCGCACAGTTCCGGGCTTCCCCCGACGCTCGACGTCGCTGACCCACTCATCAAGAAGAGCGCCAAAAGTGGCTCGCGTTCCACCGTGGCGCCCTTCAGCTACTTCCCCCTGAAGCTCCCGCAGAATGCGTCGAGCTTCGGTGATTCCGCCCCGGACGGTCCGCGAAACCTGGCGGGGCTGGTGTGTGACGGGGTCGGTGCCAACGAAGGCCCGAACCTCGTACACCTGGCCCTTGCCTGCGCCCTTACGCAATCGAATGCTGCCCTGTCCGTACCCCATGGCTCTACTGTACTGCGGCGGGGTAAGAATAGGGATACTCTAGGGACGACAGTGGATAAGCCCTGGTCAGACCTAGATATCGTAGTAGAGCATGAACTCCCAGGGATGGGGACGCAGTCGGACGGCGTCCACCTCGTTGAGGCGCTTGTACTCGATCCAGGTCTCGAGCAGGTCGTCGGTGAACACCCCGCCGGCCTTCAAGAAGTCGTGGTCGGCTTCGAGCGCGGCGAGAGCCTCGTCGAGCGAACCTGGCACCTGGGGCACCTTCGACAGCTGTTCCGGGGGCAGGTCGTAGAGGTCCTTGTCCATCGGGTCGGGCGGCTCGATGCGGTTCTGCACCCCGTCGAGCCCGGCCATGAGCATCGCCGAGAACGCGAGGTACGGATTGCACGACGGGTCGGGGCAGCGGAACTCCACCCGCTTTGCCTTCGGGCTCTGCGAGTACAGGGGGATGCGGCACGCCGCGGAGCGGTTGCGCTGCGAGTACACCAGGTTGACCGGCGCCTCGTACCCGGGCACGAGGCGCTTGTAGGAGTTGGTGGTCGGTGCGGCGAAGGCCAGCACCGCCCGGGCGTGCTTGAGCAGGCCACCGATGTACCACCGCCCGATGTCGGACAGGCCTCCGTAGCCCTCCCCGAAGAACAGCGGGTTGCCGTCCTTCCACAGTGACTGGTGGCAGTGCATGCCCGATCCGTTGTCCTGGAACAGCGGCTTGGGCATGAAGGTGGCGGTGAACCCCGCCGCCCGAGCCACGTTCTTGACCACGTACTTGTAGAGCATGAGCTTGTCGGCCATGACGAGGAGCGTGTCGAAGCGCATGTCGATCTCGGCCTGGCCCGCGGTGGCAACCTCGTGGTGCTGCACCTCGATCTCGATGCCCAGGCGCTCCATGGTGAGGATCATCTCAGACCGCAGGTCCTGGAAGTGGTCCGCCGGGGGAACGGGGAAGTAGCCCTCTTTGGGGCGGATCTTGTAACCGAGGTTGGGCCCTTCGTCGGCGCCCGAGTTCCAGTGCCCTTCGACCGAGTCCACCTGGTAGAAGGCGTGGCGCTGGTCCTGGGAGTACCGGACGTCGTCGAAGATGAAGAACTCGGCCTCGGGCCCGAAGTAACAGGTGTCGGCGAGGCCCGTCGTCTGGAGATAGGCCTCGGCCTTCGTCGCCACGTACCGGGGGTCGCGCGAGTAGGGCTCGAGGGTCACCGGATCGCGCACGAAGCAGTTGACGTTCAGGGTGCGGTGCTCACGGAAGGGGTCGATTACCGCGGTGTTGGCGTCGGGCATGAGCAACATGTCCGACTCCTGGATCTCCTGGAAACCCCGGATCGACGACCCGTCGAAGCCGAAGCCCTCTTCGAAGACGTCCTCGGTGAGCGCGTGGGCGGGAACCGAGAAGTGCTGCATGAGGCCGGGCAGGTCGACGAACCGGACGTCCACAATCTCGATGCCCTCGTCTTGCACCAGGCGGAGCACTTCCGCCGGGGTCCGCTTCTGCACACTTCCTCCTTGGTCTGGCCGATCGTCGACCCGGTCAGGCCGATCCACGGTCTGTCTGTTCAGCCCGGCGAAAGCGGCCGGGGGCCAGCACGGCGGCACCATGGTGGTGGCTGGCACGCCCACTCACAAGTCAGCCGCCCCCGCGCGGGCCCAGCTTGGCCGATCGCCGGGCGCCAGCTTTCCACGGGGGGATTTCGCGTGCATTGCCCCTCTGTAAACGGCGTATGAACTCGTCCGCCTACCCCCCCGGAGCCTGCGACACTTAAGGGCACGGCTGACCCGCCCCACCCGGGCGCGGCCGGCGGCAATGGAGTGACCCCCAGCGGAGGTGACATGCGGAGCCAGCAGGAGTACGTGCTCAGGACCGTCGAGGAACGAGCCGTGCGCTTCGTGCAGCTGTGGTTCACCGACGTCCTGGGAACGGCCAAGACCTTCGCCATCACGCCGGCCGAGCTCGAGAACGCCCTCGAGGAGGGCATGACCTTCGACGGTTCGGCTATCGACGGCTTCTCCCGGGTCCAGGAGAGCGACGTGCTCGCCCGGCCCGATCCCAAGACGTTCCAGATCCTCCCGTGGCATCCCGACGACGCACCCGTCGCCCGGGTCTTCTGCGACATCTTCAACCTGGACGGGACTCCCTTCGAAGGCTGTCCGCGACACGTCCTGCGCCGGAACCTCGACCGCGCCCGCGAGCGGGGGTTCACCTTCTTCGCGTCCCCCGAGATCGAGTACTTCTACTTCGCCAACCCCGACCCGACGAACCCGCCCGTGACCCTCGACACGGGCTCCTACTTCGAGCTCACCGCCACCGACGTGGCGAGCGATCTCCGCAAGCGCAGCGTCCTCACCCTGGAGGAGATGGGCATCCCCGTCGAGCACGCGCAGCACGAGGACGCCCCGAGCCAGCACGAGATCGACCTGCGCTACACCGACGCGCTCACGATGGCCGACACCGTCATGACCGTGCGCCTGGTGGTCAAGGAGACCGCGCAGCGCCAGGGCGTGCACGCAAGCTTCATGCCCAAGCCACTCACCGGCGTGCAGGGCTCGGGCATGCACACCCACCTTTCGCTCTTCGAAGGCGACACCAACGCGTTCTACGACGCCGGGGATCCCTTCGGCCTGTCCGAGGTGGCCAAGCGGTTCACCGCCGGACTGCTGCGCCACGCCCATGAGATCACGGCCGTGACCAACCAGTGGGTGAATTCGTACAAGCGCCTGGTGGTGGGATACGAAGCGCCGATCCACGTGTCATGGGCCCGCAACAACCGCTCGGCGCTCATCAGGGTCCCGGTCATCAAGCGCAACAAGTACGAGTCGACGCGGATCGAGTACCGGGCTCCCGACACCGCCTGCAATCCCTACCTGGCGTTCGCGGTGATCCTGGCGGCGGGGCTCAAGGGCGTGGAGGAGGGCTACGAGCTGCCCCGCGAGGCGGCCACCAATCTCTTCGCCATGACCCCCGAGGAGCTCGCCGCCGACGACATACGGCCGCTGCCGGGGAGCCTCAACGAGGCCGTGGCCGAGATGGAGCACTCCGAGCTGGTCGCCGAAGCACTGGGCGAACACGTCTTCGAGTGGTTCATCCGCAACAAGCGGGCAGAGTGGGGCGCCTACAAGACCCACATCAGCCAGTTCGAGCTCGACCGCTACTTCCCGCTCCTCTGAGCGAGGTGCCCCGCTCCATGGTGCCGCCCACAAAGAGACACGACAGCTGATGGAACCGCTGCTGTGCTATCCCGAGCCGTTCCCCGCCGAGCTCGCCCTCGTCATCGAGCGGGCTGGCTACCCTTGGAAGGCCATCGCCCGACCCGAGCACGCCGAGTCCGACGAGCCCGACGACGGCTGGGCGGGGGCGGTGGTGTGCGCGGAGCCCGACGCCACCGGAGCGTTCGCCCTGTGCCGGCTGCTCCGGGCCCGCGACGTCCCGCTGCGACCGCTCCTGCTCGTGGTGGGAGCCGCCCAGCTCTCGGACCTCCATCTCCGCGAAGACCACTTCGACGACTTCTGCGTGCTCCCGGTGCGAGCCGAGGAAGTCGCGGCGCGCCTCGCCCACCTGTTCTGGCGCACCGGCCGGGGGCTTCGCCCCGAACTGATCGAGCACGGTCCTCTCGTGCTCAACCTGGAGACCTATCAGGCGGCGGTAGCGGGACGCGCCCTCGACCTCACGTACATGGAGTACGAGCTCCTCCGCTTCCTGTCGGCGCGCCCGGGCAAGGTCTTCACGCGGGAGACGCTGCTGAGCCGGGTCTGGGGCTACGAGTACTACGGCGGGGCGCGCACCGTCGACGTCCACGTGCGGCGCCTACGCGCCAAGCTCGGTGAGGAGCACGCGCACCTGATCGAGACCGTGCGCTCCGTCGGCTACCGGTTCGGGCACGGCACCTGGGCGCCGTGAACAGGGGCACAGCCCTCAGCTGATGGCCGAGTCCCCGCCGTAGGCCCACGCCTCGATCTCGACCAACGCTCCCATGGGCAGCCCCTGGACGGCCACCACCGATCGGGCGGGGCGGTGCTGGCCCAGCATCTCCATGTAGATGAGGTTGAAGGCGGCGTAGTAGGCCATGTCGGTCAGGAACACGGTGGTCTTCACCACGTGGCTCCAGCCGAGTTGCCGACCCCACAGGAGGGACTCGACGTTCGCCAGGGCCTTTCGGGCCTGCCCCTCGAAGCCCCCCACCACGAGCGCGGGGCCCTCGGGCCCCTCTTCGATGCCGAGCTGTCCGGAGCACACGAGCCACGGCCCGGCGCGCACCGCAGGTGAGTAGGGCCCGACCGGCGTGCTCACGTCCCACCTCCCGGATCGACGGGCCACGACCGAGGGAGCCCGGCCGCCAGCCATGCCGCCGCGGCGACGGCAGCGAAGACGGTATCCCCCACCGGCATCGGGGGTCTGGGATCGTCCTCCACCACGACCTCGACCGGGGGCATGGCGCGGGCCGGGATGATCCCGAAGGACCTGATGGTGAGGTCCAGCACCGTTCCGGACTCGTCGACGGCCACACCTTCACTGCGGACCCAACCGAGCGCCTGGTGGGCGGCCCCCACGACATACGACCGGAGGACGACGTCGTCGAGGGGATCTCCCGCCGACACCGACACCACCAGCTCCCCCGTCGAGGCGATGGTGGCGGTCGCTCTCGCACCCAGAGGCGACCGGACCGTGACGGGACGATCCGGCCCCGACCCGGCGCGCTGTGCCACGTCGAGCGCAGCGAGGAGCACAGTGGCCTCGGCCCAGCCCGCTCCCCGCAGGTCGACCGAGACCGGCGGGCCCGCCGCCGCCACCTCCTCCACGACCAGGCCCGGCGCCACCGAAGCGACCGCACGCGCCCAGCGGGCCAGGTCGGGTGAGCCGGGGGTCCGCGCCACGCGGAGCACCCCCGAGCCGTCCGCCCGCACGCCCGCCGCCATGGGGGGGCGCTTGGGACCGAGCCGGACGACGTCCTCCCGCGAGAACACCACGCGCACCGGACGGCCTGCCTCCTCGGCCAGACGGCGCGCCGCGGCCCGCACCGGCGAGGACCGCTTGCCCCCGAAGGCCCCGCCGTTGGCGAGCGGGGTCACCGGCTCGCCGCCGGGCACACACCACGACGCGTCGGGCTCGAGGTAGGCGGGCTCCACGAAGGTGGTTCGCAAGGTGAGCTCCCATGCACCGGGGGGAACCTCCACGGGATGGCGCAGGGCAACGGTGGAGTTGCGGCCGGGAACCCGCTCCGCCAGCGCCCGTGCCTCTGCGAGCGAGGGCGCCACGGCCCAACCGCCGCGGCCGTCGGGCACCGCCACGAGCGCGTCGTCGGGGGCGGTGTCCTCCGCGAAGCCGCCCCCCCCGCACGCCACACCCTCTCCGACGGTCTGGGGATCGCCCCCCTCGAGTGTCGCCCGGGCCGACGCCGCCACCAGATCGCGACGGGTGGCGGCGGGTGGCGGCGGGCGGGAATCGACGTCGTCGGGCGCATAGACCCGGCGCGCGGCGTCGAAGATGGTCCGCCACCCCGTGCAGCGGCACAGGTGCGCCGCCAGCGCACGCCCGACGGCATCGTCGTCGGGGGCGCGGCGCCCTCCGAGAGCGGCCAACCGCATGATGATCCCCGGCGTGCAGAAGCCGCACTGGCTCGCCCCCGTGGAGGTGAATGCATCGGCCCACGCGTCTCGCACCTCGGGGTCGAGGCCTTCGAGGGTGGTCACCTCACGACCGGCCACGCGGCGGGCGGGCGTGACGCACGCCACGCGTGGTGCGCCGTCGACCCACACCGTGCAACACCCGCACTGCCCCTGGGGACTGCAGCCGTCCTTGGTGGAACGGCTCCCAAGGTGGCGGCGCAGGACCTCCAAGAGCGAGGCGCCGTCGTCGGGGACCTCGACGGCGATCCCGTTGACGCGCAGAGAGAGCGCCGGTGCGGGACCGGACGGAAGGTGGGTCAGCTGAAGGAGGAACCGCACCCGCAGGTGCGGGTGGCGTTGGGGTTCGAGATGTTGAACCCGGCGCCCTGCAAGCCGTCGGTGTACTCGAGGGTGGCGCCCTTGAGCAGCTCGGCGCTGGCCGAGTCCACGACCACGGTGACGGCTCCCTGCCGGGAGACGACGTCGTCTTCGGTCTGCTCGGAGTCGAAGAACATCTCGTAGCTGTAGCCCGAGCAGCCTCCGGGGCGCACGGCGACACGCAACGACAGGGCGTCATTGCCCTCCTGGGCGAGCAGGTCCGAGACCTTGGTGATCGCGCCATCCGTCAGCGTGATCACGGTCGGCTTTCGACCGATGCTGACCGAGCTCATCGTCGTCACCGCTCTGCCTCCTCCGGTCGTGGCCATCGTCCACCGACCCACCACGGCCCCAGGGGCCCGGGTGCTTCTCCACTACTTTATCCGAGCCTGTCCCGCCATCTGCCGCGTACGCCCGCGTCCGAGGCCCTCCGGACCGTTTCGGACCAGGTGAACGGTAGGATCGGTGGAGTGCCGGCCCCTTCCTCGTCCCCGACCGAGGAGACGGTCCGTGCCGCACTGCTGGGCGTGATCGACCCCGAGCTCGGCGACAACATCGTCGACCTCGGCATGGTGCGGGCCGTGTCGGTGCACCCCGACGGACGGGTCGAGGTGGAGGTCGCCCTGACCGTCGCCGGCTGCCCCTTGCGGACCCAGCTGAGGACCGACGTCGAGTCCCGGGTGGGCAGTCTGCCCGGCGTGGGCGTCGTCGAGGTCGTGATGGGCGAGATGGACGCCGCCGAGCGCAGCGCCCTCATGGACCGGGCCCGGCGCCGGGCACAAGAGGACCGGGCGCTGTCGACCGACATCCCTGCCACCGCCCGGGTCCTGGCCGTGTCGTCGGGGAAGGGCGGGGTGGGCAAGTCCTCGGTCACCGTCAACCTGGCGGTGGCGCTCGCCCAGCGGGGGCTCGTGGTGGGGCTCCTCGATGCCGACATCTGGGGGTTCTCGGTCCCGCGCCTGCTCGGGATGCGAGGTGAGCTGCGCGCCGAGGGCAAGAAGATCGTGCCCCTCGAAAAGCCCGTCGGCGCCGGTCTGCTCAAGGTGGTGTCGATGGGGTTCCTCGCCGACGAGGAGTCCGCCATCATGTGGCGGGGCCTCATCCTGAACCGGGCCGTCCAGCAGTTCCTCGAGGACGTCCGCTGGGGAGCGCTCGACTACCTCCTCATCGACATGCCCCCCGGGACCGGGGACATCCAGATGGGATTGGCCCGCATGCTCCCGCGCACCGAAGTGCTCGTCGTCACCACTCCGCCCATCGCCGCCCAGAAGGTGGCGGCCCGCGCCGCCGACATGGCGCGCAAGGGCCATCTCCGGGTGGCGGGCGTGATCGAGAACATGTCGGCGTTCACCTGCGACCACGGCACCACGTACGCGCTCTTCGGCGAAGGTGGTGGAGCGCGACTCTCCGCCGAGATCGGCGTGCCCCTGGTGGGCACCGTCCCGCTCCACCCCGACATGGCAGCCGCCGGGGACACCGGCACACCCGTCGCGCTGGCGACAGGGGCGCTCGGCCTCGCCTTCGACGCCCTGGCCACGCGCATCGCCGAGGACATCGCGCCGGTCGTCGAGGTGTCGGGCTGCACGGCGCGCCTGCTCGACAGGATCGAGGCCGCGCTGGACGACGCCTCTTAGCCTCAGCGCTCCGGAAGCGCGACGGGAGCCTCAGCGCGCCGGAAGCGCGACGGGAGCCTCAGCTCTCCGGAAGCGCGACGGGAGCTCTGCGCGCCCGCGGCGCGACAGGAGCCTCAGCGCTCCGGAGGGGAGACGGGTTCCCACGGCGCGTCCACGTCGGCGGGATCGTCGCTCCGGGCGGCGCCTTCGTCGCCCAGCTTGCGCAGGTGGGCCCACAGCGATTTGCGCGCGATCGGGAACCGCTCCTCGTCCACATCGGCGTAGACCGTCGACACCAGCTCGTCGACAGTGGCACGCCCGGCGCGGGTGAGGGCGTCGACTACCGCCTTCTCACGGATCCGGCGGTGGTCGATGATGCCCTGCACGGTGGCCGCGGGCTCCCGGATCAGCGAACCGTGGCCCGGCGCGATGACCCTGATGGGCGGGTCCAGGACGAGGAGCCGGCGCAGGCTCGCCAGGTATTGGGCCATGTCCCCGTCCGGCGGTGCGATGACCACCGTCGGCCCCTGCATGACGTGGTCCCCCGAGAACAGCATGCGCTCCTCGACGAGCAGCCAGCACAGGTGGTTCGACGCGTGTCCCGGCGTGTGCAGGGCACGGAGGGTGAATCCCGCCCCGTGCACCTCGAAGCCTTCACCGACGGCCCGTTCGGGGACGAAGCCGTCACAGGGGCCGAAGCCGAGCACCTCGGCACCGGTCCGGGCGGACAACCCGGCGGCTCCCGGGGCGTGGTCGGGATGCGTATGGGAGACGACCACCCATCGGATACGCCCCGATCCCAGCTCGACCAATGCGTCCAGATGCCCGCCGTCGTCGGGCCCGGGGTCGACGACGGCCAGCTCGTCGGTCCCCACCAGGTAGGTGTTGGTCCCGGGGCCGGTCATCATGCCCGGATTGGGGGCCGTGGCCCGGACCACGAGCGCCGACAGCGCCACCGGGCGGCCGGGTTCGGGCGCGCCCTCCGGATCCAGGGGAAGCGCTTCGGTCGCCAACGACGCCGAT
This sequence comes from uncultured Acidimicrobiales bacterium, assembly GCA_963810195.1. Taxonomy (GTDB): domain Bacteria; phylum Actinomycetota; class Acidimicrobiia; order Acidimicrobiales; family UBA8190; genus Chersky-840. The sequence goes on from CAWEMO010000008.1 coordinate 10,986, forward strand.
CAGGGGCGCTCGGCGCGCCCGTCGGCGCCGATGCTGCGGACGATGGCACCGAGATCCGACGGAGTCATGGTGCGCCCGCTACCGGGGTCCGGGGTGCCCTGGCCCACCGCTTCGTCGTAGCCGGGATCGCCGGGCAGCAAGATCCGGAAACCGCGCTCGTCGACCACGACCCGCGGGAGCACGGTGGGGACCCGTTCCACAGCGGCCGCTGCGGCCAGCAGCTCGTCGCTGGTGGCGAAGCGGCTGATCGCCTCGAGGTTCTTCATCGTGGGGAAGATGAGGTCGAACTCCCCGGCCTTGGCCCGGGCGAGCGCGTCGTCGGGCCGGACCCATACGGTGTCCACGGTCTCGAGGTCGTCGTGGATGGGGACCTGGCCCGGCGGCAGTGCCGCCACGAAGAAGCGGGTGTCGTAGCGCTTGGGCGCCGGCTCCGGGGTGATCCAGTGGCTGAAGTAGTGGACCCGGTCGGTCGCCAGCCGGAGGCCCTCACCGCGACAGGCGTCGAGGAACCGCACCTCCCCTGCGTTGAGCGCCACCCGCAGTGCGGCGAGGCGGCGGCGGGTCCCGGCATCATGCACATCCACGAGGGTGTCCTCGCGGATCACCCCGGCGTCCTGGTACGCGAGCAGGACGCCCGCCTCTTCGAAGCACTCCCGCAGCGCCGCGACCCAGAACGCCAGGCCACCGGACTCGACGCCCAGCATGGCACTGGCCTCGGCGTCGCTCCGCAGCGCGCACGCCTCCTCGGCAGCCGGGGTCCGGTCCTCGTCGTCGACCTTTCCGCCGGGGAAGACGTAGGCGCCGCCGACGAAGTCCGAGTTGAGGTGCCGCTGCAGCATGCAGACCTCGAGGGCGGGGCCCGCCTCGGACTCGCAGTCGCGCACGAGCATGATGGTGGCGGCGTCACGGGCCGCCACCGGCCCCGCGACCTGGTCCGGAGACTCGTCGGGCGGGGGCATCCTCCCAGGCTACCGACGCCGACCGGCGCGCCGCCGACGACCGCCGGCTCCCGGGCGGTCGCCCGTGGCGCGACGGGGTGCACGGGGAAGCCGTAGGTAGGCTGGCGGCTCCCCGGTCCGGGGGACGGTGTCGGCGCCGGCATCCCGATCGAACAGCGGGGCTCCTCGACGATGGCGACAACGCAGGTCAACGGCACCCAGGATCGGACTCCGGAGGGCCCACCGCCTCGGCGCGTCCCGATGGCCCTCGTCACCTGGGTGTTCGTGGCCCTCGTCCTGCTCCTCGTGGTCGTGCTGCTCGTGGTGAAGATCACCCGGGGCTCGACCACCGTCGCGCCTCCACCCGTCGCCCCGGTGTCGTCCTCGGTCGTGCACGACGTGACGTCGATCCCCAGCACGGTCTTCGACGCGGTGGGCGCTCCGCCGCCGACCGACTCGGGCGAGACCGTGCTCTCGGGGCAGCCGGGTGTCACCATCGGTGGGCGGCCCGTCGTGGTCTACGTGGGCGCGGAGTTCTGCCCCTACTGCGCGGCCGAACGGTGGGCCCTCGTGGTGGCGCTGGCTCGCTTCGGGTCCTTCGCACACCTCGGGGCGACGTCGTCGTCGACTGCGGAGATCTTCCCCGGGACGCCAACCTTCTCCTTCGACGGCACCACCTACCGGAGCACCTACCTGTCCTTCGCCAGCGTCGAGGAGTACGGCGACCGGCTCTCGACCACCGCACCGGCCGGCTTCCCCCGCCTGCACGAGCCCACGCCCGTCGAGTGGGCGCTCTTCCGGCACTACGACCGCGGCCCGTTCGTGCCCGGAACGGGAACGCTCCCCTTCATCGACGTCGACAACCGGCTCGTGGTGTCGGGCGCCGGCATCGGCTTCTCTCCCGGTGTCCTCCAGGGCCTGTCCTTGGAACAGGTCGCCGGCGATCTCTCGGACCCGTCCAAATCGGACACCCAGGCCGTGGTGGGGGCGGCCAACACGCTCTCCGCCGCGATCTGCGCCGCCACGGGCGGGCAGCCGGGACCGGTGTGCACGTCCCCGGGGGTCCGGGCCGGAGCGAGCCGGCTCGGACTGCCCTGACCGAGGTCAGGGCGCGCTAGCCCGCCCGACGCTGGAGCACCTGCTTGCGCTCGTTCTCGTTGAGCCCACCCCAGATCCCGTGGGGCTCACGGATCCTGATGGCGTACTCCAGGCAGTCCTGGAGAACGACGCAGGTCGCGCAGATCTCCTTGGCGCGCCTCTCGCGCTCGATCTTGTCCTCTTTGCGCTCAGCGTGCGTAGGCGGGAAGAAGACCGCCGCCTGCGGTCCCCTGCAGGCCGCCCGAGCCTGCCAAGCCTCCCCCAAAGTACGAGTCGCCACTCCCCCTCCTTCTGGTGACGCTACTCCCCGGCGTCGGAAGCCGACAAGGGGTGTGACCAGGAAGTTCTGTCCAATTGGGGGGGCCGGGGGGATGCCACCCGCAGCCACGCGCAGCGTCCCGGGGGCGATGCGCGGCGTCGGTATGACCCTTCGCGCCGACAGGGAGGAGACCGATACGCTCGCCCGCACATGGACGTCGCCACCTTCTGCCGCCAGAGCCGGGTCCTCGTGGTCGCGGGCAAAGGCGGGGTCGGCAAGACCACCATCACCGCCGCTCTGGCCCGCATGGCGGCCCACGCCGGCCTGACCGTCCTCGTGGTGGAGCTCGAAGGCAAGTCGGGGGTCCCGGCCGCGTTCGGCGGCTCCGGCGCCCTCGCCTACGACGAGTCGCTGCTGGAGGGTCTGCAGACGGTGACGGGCGGCGGGTCGGTGCGGGCGCGGCGCATCACCCCCGACGACGCCCTGCTGGAATACCTCGCCGACCACGGCATGAAGCGGATCTCGAAGCGGCTGGTGTCGTCGGGCGCCCTCGACGTGGTGGCGACCGCCATTCCCGGGATCCGGGACATCCTCGTCCTCGGCAAGGTCAAGAGCCTCGAGCGCCAGGGCATCGCCGACCTGATCCTCGTGGACGCCCCCGCCACCGGGCACGCCATGACATTCCTGTCCTCGGCACAGGGCCTTCTCGACGCCGCCCGCTCCGGCCCGGTCCGGACCCAGGCGGCCGACGTCGTCGATCTGTTGTCGGACGCCGAGCGGTGCCAGGTGGCCCTGGTGACGCTCCCCGAGGAGATGCCGGTCAACGAGGTGGTCGAGGCTGCCTACGCGCTCGAGGACCGCATCGGCATCTCCCTCGGGCCGGTCATCGTCAATGCATGCCTCCCGGCCGACCCCAGGCTCGAGCGCGATGTCGCCGAGGCCGCGTCGGAGGCGGGGGTCACCCTCTCAGAGGACCAGGCCGGCGCGTTGCGGGCCGCGGCCGCATTCCGCGCCCACCGCTTCCGCCTGCAAGAAGAGCAACGGGCTCGTCTCGCCACCGAGCTGCCCCTACCGCAGTTGCAGGCCCCCTTCCTGTTCAGCGACGGGATCGGCCCCGACGAGCTCGAACGCCTGGCGGCGGAGCTGGCCGACGCGGTGCGTGCGCTGCCCGAGGAACGTGGCCGCTCCACGCTCGACCGCGACGGCCCCGCGGCACCCACCGGGGTGGCCCCGCCCTCCGAGGAAGCGGTCTGGACGCACGAGACCGAAGGTGGGGACACGACGTGACGACGGTTCCCGAGCCTCCGGCGTCGAGCGGCACGGTCGGGCTCTCCGAGCTCGTCGCCGAGCGCGCCATCGTCGTCTGTTGCGGGTCGGGTGGTGTGGGCAAGACCACGGTGTCCGCCGCCTTCGCGCTCGAAGCCGCCCGGCGCGGCCGCCGGGCCTGTGTGGTCACCATCGATCCCGCCAAGCGCCTCGCCGATGCCCTGGGTATCGACACCCTGGCCAACACACCGAGCCGGATCGACGGAGACTGGCCCGGGGAGCTGTGGGCGCTCATGCTCGACCCCAAGGGCACCTTCGACGAGCTGATCGCCCGGTACGCGTCGTCGCCCGAACAGGCCGAGGGCATCCTCTCCAACCGGATCTACCGCAACCTGACCGGAGCGCTGTCGGGCACACAGGAGTACATGGCCATCGAGAAGCTCTACGAGCTCTCCGAGGAAGGGCGATTCGACCTCGTCGTGGTCGACACCCCACCCACGAGAAACGCCCTCGATTTCCTCGACGCCCCTCGCCGCCTCACCCGGTTCCTCGGCCACCGTCTCTTCCAATTGTTGCTGATGCCGACGCGGGCCTATCTCCGGGCGGTGTCGGTGGCCACCCAGGCCTTGCTCCGGACGATCTCCAAGGTGGCAGGGGCGGAGATCGTGCACGACGCCGTGGCGTTCTTCCAGGCGTTCGAAGGCATGGAGGAAGGGTTCCGGACCCGGGCCGACCACATGCGCAAGCTGCTCGCCCGGCGCACCACCGCCTTCGTGCTCGTGACCTCTCCGCGTTCGGACACGGTGGAGGAGGCAGGGTGGTTCGCCGACAAGCTCAACGAGTCGGGGCTGGCGGTGGAGGGCCTGGTGGTCAACCGGGTCCACCCCGCCTTCGGCTCCGGCGGGCCCCTCCCCGAGGCTCCTCCGGGAAGCGCTCTCGAGGCCCTGGTCGCCAACCTGCGGGGCTACCAGGCCGTGAACAGGCGCGAAGAGGACGCCTTTGCCGCTCTCGTGACCCAGGTGGCACCGTCGCCGGTGTCGTTGGTCCCCCTGCTCGACGTGGACGTGCACGACGTCGAAGGGCTGGGTCTCGTGGCCGACTACGTCTTCGGGTAGCCGGACCCGTCTTCGCCCGTCAGGTCGACACCCGTTAGCCTGACGCCCGTGCGCACGATCGTGGTGGCCAGCGACGCCCCCTCGGTACGGGCCGACGTCGTGGCAGTGGTGGGCGAGCCGGGCACCGAGATCATCGAGGTCGACTCGGGCCACGCCGTGGCCCCTGCGGTCGACGAGCACGAGCCCGACCTGGTCATCGTCGACCTGCAGATGGGAAGCATGGGCGGCATGGCCGTCTGCCTCGAGCTCCGCCTGGAAGAGTCCTACGGCAACCTCCCCCACGTGCCGGTGCTGATGCTCCTCGACCGGCGTCCCGACGTCTTCCTCGCCAAGCGCTCGGGCGCGGAGGGCTGGATCGTGAAGCCCCTGGACCCGATCCGCCTTCGGAAAGCCACGACGGCGGTCGTCGAGGGCGGGACCTTCCACGACGAGTCCTTCCAACCGGTGCCCGTGCTGGCGGTGGTCGAGGGCGCGCACCACGGCGGGGAATCCGCCGGTGCCAGCAGCTGATCGCTCGCCTCCTCGACGTGTTCCGCCGACGCGAACACTCACCTGAGGACCGCCCCCCAGGATCCCGCCCCGGTCGCGGCCGCAAGCGAGCGGTCGCAGGGGAGGACCAGGAGCAACTGATCCTCGCCGCGCTTCACGACCTGCGTGACACGACGGTGCGCGAGGTGATGACGCCGCGCGTCGACGTGGTGGGCCTCCCCATTCCGGTGCACGCCGCGGACGTGGCCCGGGCTGTGCGCCAGAGCGGTCACAGCAGCTTCCCCGTCTACGACGACGACCTCGACCACCTGATCGGGATCCTCTTCGTGAACGACCTGCTGCGCTCGGGATGGGCGGTCGAGGCGCGCAACGGCAACGGTGGTGGTGAGCCCGAAAAGCCGACGCCGCTCGACATCTCGCGCCGGCTGCGCCAGCCCTATCCCGTGCCCGAGAGCCGCTTCGTGCTCGACGTGCTCGCCGACATGCGTCGCGACCGGCGAGCGTTCGCCGTTGTGGTGGACGAGTACGGCGGGGTGGCGGGCGTGCTCACCGTGAAGGACCTCCTGGCGGCGTTGGTGGGCGACCTGCGCGACGAGTTCGACCCGGGCGGAGAGCCCGAGATCATCCGGGTCGACCGCAATCGTTGGCTCGTGGACGGAGGCACGAGCATCGACGACGTGCGCGACCAGCTCGGCGTGGACATCCCCGATGGTGAGTACGTGACCCTCGGCGGCTTCCTCTTCGACGCGTTCGGCCACATCCCCGAGGAGGGCGAGCGGCTCCGGCACGACGGCTGGGAGCTCCGGGTGGCCGAGATGGACAAGCGCCGGGTGGCCAAGGTCGTCATGCAGGCGCTCGACGAGACCGTGGCCGAGGAGCAGCCCAGCGCCCAATGACCGGTTCCTACGGAGTGCTCGCGGGTAGCCACGACGGGTGCTCCGACTCGGACCGCAGAGATGCGAACCGATTTCCCACTACCATCGACCCGGTTGCCGACCGGCTGACAGCGATCCGGCGTAGCCGGCGACCGGCACCACGGGCTGTAGCGCAGCTTGGTTAGCGCGCCACGTTCGGGACGTGGAGGTCCCGGGTTCAAATCCCGGCAGCCCGACCAACTGCGGTTGACCCCTTTTGGGTGGACCGCTCTTTATGAGAATGCGGCCTGAGCTTCTTTGAGTGTCCAAGCCGTGCGCATCACTGGCGCACGTGTCGCGGTGTGTGTGCCACGACGATCCCGACCCTGGACGGGCGGTGTTCAGCCTTCGATCTGGACCGTGTTGACGTACCAGAGTCCGGACGGCGCCTGCACCTCGTCGAGCTGGTAGATGGGAGCGTTGACAGGTCCCCCGCCGGGCGCCCCATAGGTGCACACGATGGGCGAGAACGACGAGCTGCACCCCCGGTTGATGGCCAACCCGTTGGGATAGGCAACCGCGAACAGCGTGGCGACCGCTTGAGCCGTTGCCACGCGCGATGCGCCGGCCCTGTTCCCCGAGGCCCAGTACCCGACGAGCGCGTTGGCGGCGTCCTCCGCGCTCGGCTGCGGAGCCGCCGGGATTGCGGGGGCCGCCGTCGTCGGAGGCGCCGTTGTCCCCGCGGTCGTGGGGGCTGTCGTGGTGGGGACCGTCGTCGTGGTGGTCGGTGCCACCGTCGTGGTGGGTTGCGTCGGGGGGGCAGCAGCCGGCGTGGAGCTACAGGCCGCCGCCGCCACACCCAGGGCCGCGGCGAGCGCCACCACTCGAAAAGATCGTGTCAGCAGGTGCATCACCGTCCCATTGTGACAAATCCGTGGTGATAGTGATCCTCACCAGGGGACATTCTTGGGCCCGAATCGGACTCGATCTACTTGGACGAGACCGCGACGTCCCTACGGCGCGGCGGTGGCTCTGCTGTCGGGCACCCCCGAAGACGCGGACGTCACGACGCCGGGTGCCCCGCTGCCGTTCTCGCTCTCAAGAGGATCGTCGTCGACCACGACGATCTGGGCCAGGAGCACGTCGTCGTCGTAGTCGTCGAATTCCTCTTCATTGGGTGCCGGGGTCAGGTACCCCACGGCGAACCCGGCAGCGCTCGTGATGATGAGCAGAGGGAGCCAGTGACCAGGGCCGGCCGTGAAGACGTTGAAGGCGGCCAAGGTGAAGGTCAACACGAGCCCGATCCCGAACCCGGGGATGAGGAACCTCGTCCCCCGTAGCCAGCGGTTCTGGGACAACGTATGACGAGCCATCGCCAGCAGTGCCAGCGCGAGCGACGATGCGGTGAGCACGAGCACGGCGAGCCCGAACAACCCGTAGAGCGAATGCAGCGAGCCGTGCACCTTGGTCACGAGTGGCTGCGACGCGACCTCGTCACCGTTGGGCCCGAGCAACGTGAGGGTGGCCACGACCAGTCCGGTCGCTTGGCTGCCGACCCCGCTCATGCTGACGGGGAAGGTCAGCGACTTGGTGTACCCCGGCGCCACCACCAAGTCCACCGCCGTGTCGTACGAGAAAAGAGGGAGGGCGAGCACTTGACCCTCGAGGCGCACCGAAGAGACCTCCACGGTCGAGGCGCCGTGGTTGGAGACCGTGATCCGAATCGGGGCCAATCTCGACGGGTAGAGCTGTGCGGGGTGGGCGTCGGAGGACGTGACGGCGGGTTGACCGTTCACGACGGCGGTGAAGGACACGCCAGTGGCGGCCGCTTCGGCGACCGGGGCCCGCAGGCCGACTGCGGCCAGCACGGCGAGAACCGACAAAGCCGCCCAGCGCCACCGCAAGGCCCGAGCAGCGCGAAGGTCGTGCCTCGAGGTCAAAGACGTCATCGCTGTCGACATCTCAGCGACCCACCCAGACAGGAGATGGCTCCGTGGGCGGCGACGCCGTGCGCCGCGCCACCAGCACCAGGCGGTTGGCTTGCCGGCGGGCACGGGTCCGCTCCCCCACCTGCCGGCCCGCCAACCCCGCCAACAGGCCGGCGACCGCACCCAACACCGCCGGGATGACGAACGCGGCGAACGTGGGCGCGGCGATCCCGAACATCCAGCCCCACAGGGTCGCGGTCAGCCCCCCGATCAGTCCGACCACGACCAACCCGACCACGGCTGCGGTGCGGTTGTCGCGTCGACGCCCGCGTCGGAGACTGCGTAGCAGCGACTCGGCGTAGGCCACTACGAACAGCAAGAGCACGATCCCCACCACTCCCCCGAAGGTGGCAAACGGGGACCGTGCCGCCTGGACTCCGAAATCATCGGTCACCGTGCCCTGCGAGCCTGACAGCTTCAGGGCTCCCGAGAGCTTTCCTCCCACGATGTAGCGACCGGCACTGGCGTCCATGGTGGCGAGCAATCCCGCGGATCCGTGCACCACGGGCACCGCGGTCGAACGGACCACCGACAGGCCCCCGAGCGACAGCACGAGCTGGGCCGTGTCGGGTGTTCCCACATCGGCCGGGAGATTCCGGATGAGGACCGGGATCTGGTGGTCGAGGTTCACCGACACCCGTCCACCGGCGGCAGGGTCATGTCCCGCCACCAGAACCGACCCTGCGCCGAGAACGGGAGTGGGGCTCGAGGAGCCGACTCCGAGCAGTCCGAGAACGACGGCGATCACGGCGACGGCGACCCCTGCCCACGCCAGGCGCGTCGGGAACGGCGGCATCGTCACCGGCGCCCGGCGCAACGGCATGAGATCACTGAGCACGAGTCCGGTGCCGGCGACACCACCGGCGTGAAGGTCGATGACCGGGCGCACCACGGCGCCGTCCCGGCTGCCGGCGGCGCCGGTGTCCATGGCCGAGGAGTGCTGGGCGCTGGCCAGGATCGGACCGGGCTCCCGGAGGCCGATGCCCGAGCGCTCGAGCCAGCCGCCGCCCCATGAGGCACTCGCCGCTTGGCCGATGGCGACCCCGAACGCCTCGGCCGTCTCGAACCGGTCGCCGGGGTCGCGCGCCAGTGCCCGCATGACGACGTCGGCCACGTGCGAGGGGACCCCGGGAGCCACCTCGGTGAGAGGGACGGGATCCTCGTTGATGTGGCGGAGGACGATGGCCAGCGAGCCTCCCTCCTCGGGGTAGGGAAGTCGGCCCGACAACAGCTCGTAGAGCATGACGCCCGCCGCATAGACGTCGGTGGTGGGCCCGAGGTCCACGCCGCTGGCCTGTTCGGGGGCCATGTACGCGGGAGTTCCGAGGAGCTCCCCGTCCCGGGTTGCCAGCGTGTCGTCCTCGCCGAGGACGCGGGCGATCCCGAAATCGGTCACTTTCAACACACCGTCTCCGCCGAAAAGCATGTTCTCCGGCTTCATGTCGCGGTGCAGCACGCCACGTTGGTGCGCACCGCTGAGGCCTGAACATGCCACCAGGGCGATGGCACACGCAGTCTGCTGGTCGAACCCGCGGTCGACGAACCGCCGCCAGACCGTGCCGCCTGCGAGCCGTTCCATCACCAGGATGCAGGCGTCGTCATGTTCGACGTAGTCGTAGACTGGGACGATGTGCGGGTGGTCGATCGACGCCAGGACCTGTGCTTCAGAGAGGAAACGGGTCCGCACTATGTCGTTGCTGACGAGACCGGGCGCCAGTTGTTTGATGGCGACTTCGCGCCCGAGCTGGCGGTGGCGTCCGGCGAGCACAACGCCAAACGCCCCCCGCCCGAGCTCCGCTCCAATCTCGTACCCCGGCAGAGCAGCGCCCAGGGTGTTCTCGATCTCCACCAGGCTCCTCGGTTGGCGTTCCCGTCGACGTCTCGCCGTCTCGAGACGCCTCGCCAGCCCCCGACAACGTGTCGGGACCCCGCCCAAAACGATAGCTCACGGTCATTGCATACACACCCCTGTTTCTCCTACCGTCCTGGGAAACGGCCCAGGCTGAGGTATACAAACCAGCGAAGGGGACGAGGAGGCGGGCGCAGTGACGGGTGACGGCCAGCCATTCGGTTACGTGGTTGTCGACCCGGGGACTCCGGGCGAGGCCAGCCGTCCCCTCCACGACAGGATCTTCGTCGGTCGCGAGTGTGCGGGAGTCGACGATTCCCACCGGATCCTGCTTGGTGACGATCTCGCCGTGTCGCGCAACCATCTCGAGATCCGGGTGGATCCCGAGTTCTCGAGGGCGGTGGTTGTCGACACGTCGAGCAACGGCGTCCGGGTCAATGGCATCCGCATCGAGCGTGCCGTGGGCGTTCCGCTCAACGGCGGGGACCAGATCCAGGTGGGAAGCCACGTCCTCGAATTCCGTGGTGGGGTCGTGACCACCACACGGCCCGAGGGCACCGGACAACGGTCGACGGTTTCGGTCGCCACCCCGATGACGATGGCCATGATCGTCGGCGACCTCATCAATTTCTCGACGGTCTCGGAACAGGCGGACCAACAGGTCCTCGTCCGCGACGTCCACCAGCTCTACACCAAGCTTCGCGAGTTGCTCGCGCAGCACAGGGGAACCCTTGTCGACTATGTCGGCGACGCCTTCTTCGCTAGCTGGGAGCTCGACGTCGACCCTGCCGCCGCGGTGAACGCGCTGCGATTCGCGCTCGCTGCCGACAAGCTGGCGTCGGAGTGCACGGCCGGCTTCGAACTGCGATACGCAGATGGAACACCCCTGCGGATGGGATGGGGAGCGACGATGGGGCCAGTCGTCATGCAACTCATGCCCGGCTCCGTCGTCATGGTCCTGGGAGACGCGGTCAATCTCGGCTTCCGCATTTCGAGCATCGCCGGACGCGAGGGGCGCCCCAACATCCTTGCCACCGAATCCGTGCGACAAGCGGCGAAGGGCGAGTTCTCCTTCGGAGACCCTGAGACCGTAACCGTCAAGGGACGCGTCGGAATCGAGACGATCTACGGAGTCTCCGCTCGCTGAGCCTTCCTTGGCGGCCGGGGCGACCTGGCCCGTCTAGTCCATCTCGAGGATGTCCGACACTCCGATGCGCCTCCGGTGGCGTCGGCGCGTGGCACTCCCGAATTGTCCCCGGATCAACACCGCTCCCAGCAGGACGAAGATCCCGAACACCGCGACGCTCCCCTCGGGCGGCGTCGCGGTCGACGTGTCCACGACAGAGACCTCGGCTGCGAATCGCTTCGACCCGCAGCTCGCCGTGATCGTCACCTGACCCGTCTGGTCGGGCGGCGCGACCGAGGCCGAGAATGTCCCCTGCCCGCTCACCGTGGCGGTGCCGACGACCTGGCCGGCGATGAAGAGCTCCACCTCGGTGCCGGCCGAGCATCCCGAGCCCGACACCACGATCGACTGTCCGGGCTCGACGGTGGCGTGACTGAGCACGAGCGGATTCGCCGGTTGGGACCCGATCGCCGACTTCGTCGAGACGGGCGCCGATGACCCATGTGGCGTCGGGGCGTTCGGCGTCGGCGCGGGCAGGCCCGAAGAGATCAGGACCGCCGGCGCGCTCGGTCCACGTTGGGTCGTCACCGTGGTCACCGTGGTCACCGTGGTCACCGTGGTCACCGTGGTCACCGTGGTCACCGTGGTCGTCGTGGTCGTCGTGGTCGTCGTAGGAGGCGTAATGGTGGGAGGCGTGCTCACGCCGGTCGGACTCGGAGTCGTCACGACCGTGACCACGGTGCCGGCGGTGACGGTGAGGGTGAAGCTCCACGTCCCGGTGTCGCCGTCGGCGTCGGTGTCGGTGCCGCTCACCGTGTAGGTGCCCGTCGCCAGGGGGCCGGTGGTGGTGACGGCGCCGGTCGAGGACACCGCCATGCCGGGGGCGGGCGTGGTCACGGTGTAGGTGACGGCGCCGGTGGCGCCGGTCACCGCCAGCTGGGCGCTGAAGGTGGCGGAGGTGGGGACCGTGGCGCTGCCGGTGGTGGGGGCGGCCTGGGTCAGGACCCCGGCGGTGACGGTGAGGGTGAAGCTCCACGTCCCGGTGTCGCCGTCGGCGTCGGTGTCGGTGCCGCTCACCGTGTAGGTGCCCGTCGCCAGGGGGCCGGTGGTGGTGACGGCGCCGGTCGAGGACACCGCCATGCCGGGGGCGGGCGTGGTCACGGTGTAGGTGACGGCGCCGGTGGCGCCGGTCACCGCCAGCTGGGCGCTGAAGGTGGCGGAGGTGGGGACCGTGGCGCTGCCGGTGGTGGGGGCGGCCTGGGTCAGGACCCCGGCGGTGACGGTGAGGGTGAAGCTCCACGTCCCGGTGTCGCCGTCGGCGTCGGTGTCGGTGCCGCTCACCGTGTAGGTGCCCGTCGCCAGGGGGCCGGTGGTGGTGACGGCGCCGGTCGAGGACACCGCCATGCCGGGGGCGGGCGTGGTCACGGTGTAGGTGACGGCGCCGGTGGCGCCGGTCACCGCCAGCTGGGCGCTGAAGGTGGCGGAGGTGGGGACCGTGGCGCTGCCGGTGGTGGGGGCGGCCTGGGTCAGGACCCCGGCGGTGACGGTGAGGGTGAAGCTCCACGTCCCGGTGTCGCCGTCGGCGTCGGTGTCGGTGCCGCTCACCGTGTAGGTGCCCGTCGCCAGGGGGCCGGTGGTGGTGACGGCGCCGGTCGAGGACACCGCCATGCCGGGGGCGGGCGTGGTCACGGTGTAGGTGACGGCGCCGGTGGCGCCGGTCACCGCCAGCTGGGCGCTGAAGGTGGCGGAGGTGGGGACCGTGGCGCTGCCGGTGGTGGGGGCGGCCTGGGTCAGGACCCCGGCGGTGACGGTGAGGGTGAAGCTCCACGTCCCGGTGTCGCCGTCGGCGTCGGTGTCGGTGCCGCTCACCGTGTAGGTGCCCGTCGCCAGGGGGCCGGTGGTGGTGACGGCGCCGGTCGAGGACACCGCCATGCCGGGGGCGGGCGTGGTCACGGTGTAGGTGACGGCGCCGGTGGCGCCGGTCACCGCCAGCTGGGCGCTGAAGGTGGCGGAGGTGGGGACCGTGGCGCTGCCGGTGGTGGGGGCGGCCTGGGTCAGGGTGCCGGGCACCACGAGTTTCATGTCGTTGGCGGCGTACACCACCGTGTAGTCGGAGAAGCCGGTGAACACCACGCTCGAGAAGTGGGTACTCAGACCGCCGCTCGTGACGACCGCAAACGAGGACCCGGCACTCGGTGTGAAGGTCGTGTCGACATCCAAGGCCCCCGCCAGGCTGGCGGCACCTCCGACGGCAAGGTTGCCGAAGCCGGTGGCCGCGCCGAGGTCCACGTTCAGAGTGCCGGTGGAGCCCTGCGTGTACGAGCCCGTCACCTTGGTGGTGTTGCCGGTCCTGAGGATCATGTCCCCGTCGTTGACCACCGCCCCGCCCGAGATCGTCACCCCGGATGCCGCGCTGACCTGCGAATCGATCGTCCCGGCGTTGGTGAGCGTCCCGCCGAGGGTCAGCGTCGACCCCGCTCCGAGATCGATGGTGCCGCTGTTGGTGGCGGTGTTCACCATGGAGGCCGACGCGCCCGCCTGCACGGTGAGGGTCTGGCCGGCGAAGGGCGCGCCGGTGATCTGGTTCAAGGTGGCGTTGACCACGCTGAAGCTGGAATTCCCCGCCGCGCTGAAAGTCAGGTACCCGTTGTCGATGGTGATCGGGTTGGTCGAGGTGGTGCCCCCGTCCTCCACGAACACGCCGCCGAACCCCGTGGTGAAGGTGCCACCGTTGGTGATCGATCCGACGGCGTCGTTGTGGACCGTCCCGCCGTAGGTCAACGTGACTTCCGACGCCACCGCGATGCTGCCGATGTTGGTCAGAGTTCCCGCACCCGACAATGTGAGCGAGCCGTTGGCCGTGATGGTGCCCGTGTTCGCGATGTTCCCGCCTGAGATGGTGGCCGTGCCCGTACCCGCTTCGATCTGGATCGTCCCGGCGTTGGTGAGCGTGCCGCCCAGGGTCAGTGTCGAGGTCGGGACCAGATCGATGGTGCCGCTGTTGGTCGCGGTGTTCACGATGAAGGCCGATGCGCCCGCCTGCACCGTGAGGGTCTGGCCGGCGAAGGGCGCGCCGGTGATCTGGTTCAAGGTGGAGTTGACCACGCTGAAGCTGGAATTCCCCGCCGCACTGAAGGTCAGGTAGCCGTTGTCGATGGTGACCGGGTTGGCCGAGGTTGTGCCCCCGTCCTCCGCGAACACACCGCCGAAACCTGTGGCGAAGAGGCCATCGTTGGTGATCGACCCGCCTGTGTCGTTGTCCACGGTTCCCGAGTCGGTGAACGTGGCCCCCGACGCCAGCGAGATGGAGCCGGTGTTGATCACTGTTCCCAGGGAGGTGACCGCACCCGAGGCACCCAGACTGAGCACCCCACCCGGGAAGACGGTTCCGGCCTGCATGGTCAGGGTCCCCTGCACCTGCAGCACGGCGGCGCCGCTGCCGTCAGCGTTCCCGAGGAGCAGCGTCCCGGAGTTCTCGGCGGGGTCCGTCGAACTCAGGGTGACGTCTCCGGGGGCCGGGATACAGGTGGTGTCGGAGCTGTTGGGCAGGCGGGCCGGACCCGTCTTGGGCGTCCAGTCGGCCGTCGTGGTCCAATCGCCCGTGCCGCCGGTCCACACGATCGTGCAGCTGGACGAGGCATTGCTCACCGGAATGCTCTGGGTGACCTGCGGGGCCGCCGCGTAGTCGGTGTTGCCGGCCTGGTTGGCGTCGATGGTGCAGGTCCCCACGCTCGTGAAGCTGACGACCCCGCCCGTGATGGCGCACACCGAAGCGCTCGGGGCGTCGATGGTGAAGGTCACCGGGTTGCCCGAGGGCCCCCCCGTGGCGGTCGGCGCGTAGGTGGCACCACCCACGGTGGCCAGAGCAGGAGGCGTGGACGTGAAGGTGATGGTCTGGGAGGCCTGGCCCACGGAGAAGCTCTGCTGCCGTTGGGGTGCCGCCGCGTAATCGGTGTTGCCGGCCTGGTTGGCGTCGATGGTGCAGGTCCCCACGCTCGTGAAGCTGACGACCCCGCCCGTGATGGCGCACACCGAAGCGCTCGGGGCGTCGATGGTGATCGTCACCGGGTTACCCGAGGCGCCGCCCGTGGCGGTCGGCGTGTAGGTGACGCCACCCACGGTGGCGTTACTCGGCGCCGAGGACGTGAAGGTGATGGCCTGGGAGGCCTGGCTCACCGTGATGGTGTCCGAGGCGGTGACCTGCGCGGCGTCGTCGCTGCCGGCCTGCGCGGTGTTGACGGGGGTGTCACCCACGGTCGGGCCCGTCAGCATGGCCGGCTCGTTGATGGTGGGCAACGCCGTCACCGGCGACACGCCACCGGCCTGCGGTGTGTACGTGCAGTCCACGTAGTAGGCCATGAAGGTCTGGTCCAGGACCGAGCTCGAGCAGTCCCAGTCCGTCCCGTAGGGCAGCGCCGTGAGCTCGGTGCCCGCCGGCAGGGGGTCGGTCACCGTGACGGTGTCGGACTCGGCCTGCCCCGAGGCGATGCTCACGTTCACGAAGTAGTTGAACGCTGTGCCCGTGGGCGCCGTGCCGCCGATGTCGTCGCCCACGCTGATCGAGAGCCCGACCGGTGCCTGGGCGACGGTCACGGTGTCGCTGGCGTAGACCTCGGTGGAGTCCGAGGAATAGGCCGTCGGGCTGGAGTCGGTGATCTGGTCACCGACGGTGGTGTCGGACATGAAGGCCGGGACCACGATGGGCTCCAGGGCCGTCCCCGGTGCGATGGGGGAGGTCGGGGTGTAGACGCAGTCGACGGTGTTGGTCCCGACGTTGGTGGCCGAGCAATCCCAGTTCGGGTCCGTCGGGGTCGGCACCGCCTGCAGCCCCACCCCCGTGGGGGTGGTCTCGGTCAGGGTGATCGGCTGGAACTCGGGCTGGCTCTCCGCGTCGACCGTGACGCCGAGGGTGTAGGTAAACGGGGTCCCGCCGTAGATGGTGCCCGGGGGTGTGCCCGAATCCGTCTCGGTCAGGTCGAGCTGCACGCCCCCGGCCGACGAGACGGTGATGGTGTCGGTTGCTGTGGAAGTCGCGTAGTACGGGGCGGCGTCCGCCGACGACACCGTGTCCGAGACCGGGAATTGCTCGCCTCCCACGTCGGAGGGATCGAGCTGCACCGGGACCGTCACTTCCGACAACGCGCTGTCGCTCCCGATGGGCAGGTCGCCCGTGTACGTGCAGCTCACCGACTGGCCCGCGCTCGCCGAGCAGTCCCAGTCCGTGCCCGACGGGGTCGACACCGGATCGAGCTGGTTTGGCAGCGTGGCGCTGATGAACGGAGGGGAGTTCTCCGAGGGGCCGTTGCCGTCGACGGACGCGCCCAGGGTGAGGTCGAACGACGGGGACGACAGCGGGACCGTCCCCGAGTCGGAGTCCGAGATCGAGGCGTCGAGCAGGGGATTGGTCGCTCCGAGGGTGACGGTGTCGGTGGCCGAGGCGTAGCTGATCGAGTCCGTCGACGACACCGACGCCGTGTCGGTCACGCTGTCGCCGGGGTTCCCCGATGTCGTGGCAGCGGGCACCGACACCGGGGGCAGGGCGTCCCCCGCCGCGATCGGGGAGGTCGGGGTGTAGGTGCAATCGGCCGTGTCTGTCGTGGTGCTCGTGGCAGAGCAGTCCCAGCCGGTCCCCGACGGGGTCCCGGCCAGGACCTGGTTGGACGGCAGGTGGTCGACCAGCGTGACGGGGTCGTCCTCGGAGACGGCCGATTCGGGGTCCACCTTCGGGGTGAGGACGTAGTTGAAGCTCTCCCCGATCCCTACGGACCCGCTGCTGTCGTCGGACGCCGCCAGGTCCAGTGTGGTGAGAGGATTTCCACTCTGTGTCGTAGTCGAGAGGTTGTCGATCTCGTGGACGTCGGACCCCGAGCCGGTCGAAGCGGCCACGGCGAAGGTGAGCTGGGGTGGGATGCCGGTGACCTGCTGTCCGGTAGCGGGGTCGTAGTAGAAGTCCGGGAGCGGGCCCGAGGTGATCGTGGTGGGAGAGGCGGCCCCCACGGGCTGCAGCGTCACCGTGTACGTCGGGTTGTTGGGGTCGCTGGTGTCGATCACGACGTGGACGGTGATCTCCGAGGACTCGAAGTCGGCGCCGTGGAGCTGGATCCCGCTCGAGCCCAACGGGTCGGGGTCGTCTTGGAGCGACGAGGAGAGCAGGCAGTATCCCGAGGTCCCGTTGCCGGGTCCCCGGACCGTCACCTCGTTGGGAGCGAAGCTCGCCCACGACGGGTCCGAGCCCGAACAGTCGGCCCCCTCGTACCCGGTGGTGCTGTAGTTCCCGTACTCGTCGAGGCCGACGCCGAGGTATCCGGCCGGCATGCCCGGCTTGGACTGGTCGGTCGAGTAGCCGAGAGCCCCGCCCGGGCTTCCCACCGCCCCGGGGTTGGGGGGTGCCGCCGCCAGGTCGAAGGAGATCCCGTCGGCGTAGGAAGGCCCGAGGGGGGTGCCGCCGTACATGTGGGCGTCGAAGGTGATGTCGAGCCCGTCGACGGTGGGGAAGGACCCTCCGTAGATGACGTTGGAGGCCTCTCCGAAGCCGGCGTCGGTCAGCATGAGCGACCCCGAGCCGTCCGCGTCCGGAGCGGTCTCGTGGCAGTTCTGGATGGACGAGGGGGACGCCGTGACGTGCAACGTGTAGCTCCACACGCCGCTTTCGGTCCCGTCGGTGTCCGTCCCCGACACGGTGTAGGCGCCGACCGGCAGCGACCCCGTCGTCGACACCGCGCCCAAGCTCGAAACGGCGACGTCGGGGGAGCTCGTCGTCGTGGTGAAGGTCACCGCGCCGCTGTTGCCCGTCGTCGCCAGTTGGTCCGTGAAGCTCGAGCTGTCACCGGTCGTAGTGGTGTTGGCGCTCGGCGCGCTCTGCACGATCGACGACGAGGACGCGACGTCGAGGGTGTAGCTCCACGTCCCGGTTCCGGTCCCGTCGGTGTCCGTCCCGGACACGGTGTAGGTGCCCACCGGCAGCGACCCCGTCGTCGACACCGCGCCCGAGCTCGAGACGGCGACGACGGGGGAGCTCGTCGTCGTGGTGAAGGTCACCGCGCCGCTGTTGCCCGTCGTCGCGATCTGGTCGGTGAAGGTCGAGCTGGCGCTCGTCGTGGTCGTGACCGAGTCCGGGCTGCTCTGAGAGATGGCGGCCGCGGTGAGACACGGGAACGACTCGTTCTCGACCCCGGTGGCGCCGTTGGACGCGGTGGCCACGTTCGACGCGGAGGTCGAGTTGGCGAACGTGTCGTTGATGAGCGTGGTCGCGGCCGACGCGATGCCCGTCCCGATGGGGGCGAACACGAAGACACCGCTCACGAGCGTCGCGGCACCGAGCAGCGAGACGGACTTCGGAAGGCGGGAGCGTCTCAGTCGCGCCGGGTGCCGCGCCATGTCAGTTCCGGTTCCCGTTCACCGTCGGCAAAGGACCGGCTGCACGCGTGCGGACGCGACAGTGACAGAGAGTGTTGCTCCGAACGCCTTCCGAGTCGCGCCAGCAGAATCCCAGCCCCCCACACCCACCACCTGCACCAGCCTACGACTGTCGCCTCAGATTGGCCCCCGGAAAGCCCTCGAGATCTCTCCTTGGATCCCCCTGAGAGAGGGGTCCACCACAGAGAGCGGCCATTTGAGCCACAGAGCCCGTGGTCCGGATCAGCCCCGCCACCTGGGCCGACCCCGGGGACAGGACCGGAGACGGGGTCGGGCAGGCGGTTCGGGACACCGTCGGGCCGGCATCGGTGGCACTCGGCCCGGTGATTCCCACGCCGATGGGGCCCCGTCGGGGCCGTCTTGCGTTCGAGGTTGATCGAGTCCGCCCCGGTGTCGCGCACCACGCTCGATTCCTTACGAGGCTCGCGGGCACCCGCGGTTTTGTCCGGCGCAGCCGTTTCGTCGAATGCGATTCGTGCGCGACGTCCCCAGCGCGACGACGCGCGTGAGTACGGGGCCCTAAAACACTTCCGGACGTCGCGTCACGACGACGTCACCGCGTCTTGACGAGGTACTCGCTCATCGTCACGTTACGGATGCGGGCAAGGTCGAGACAGGCGTTGACACTTTCGAGCATGGCGGTGATGTGCTCGGACAGCATCGCCGCGTCACCGTGCGCGTTGAAGAACAGCATGGGGTCGGCCACGTGTCGCGCCGAGGGCCACGACTCTTCCACGATCCCGTGGATCTCGGGCGCCCCCGCGGTCAGCGGCCGGACCACCTCGTTGCGCACGTACCGGCACCGGGGCTGGAGCTCGCCCGACAACGGCGACTGCGTCCCGTGCCACCGCTCGATCCATGTGGCGTAGTCGAGTCCGGCGGGGCGGTGGATGAGCGACACGGTGAGGACCCCCGGCGAGCGTTCGCCGTCGGGCCAGTGGCGCGGGTGCGCGTGCGGCGTCGTTCCGTAGTCCTCGTAGAGCGACTCCACCACCAGATAGCCCGCCGTGGTGAGCCCCACGCCCACGACGTGGCTCTCGACCGCTGCACGACGGTCGTAGCTGTCCACCCACACCGCGACCTCGGCGAGATGGGGGTACTCGCCCTGGGGGGTGGGCACCGGTGAGGGGGCCTCGGCCGCCGCGGTGTCGTGGACATTGACCGTCACCGCGTGGGCCTCGGCCCGCACCAGGGCGGGGGCGGTGTCGGTCAGGAGCCGGTCGCGGAGCTCGTCGCCATCCTCGGGTGACCCGTCGCCCCACAGCAGGTAGACGAGCTTCTCCACCGCCGGAGCATACGGCCGGGGGGGCCGGGCGCTCAGGGCTGCGTCAGCGGTCGGACTGGTCCCATTCCTCGGACATGATCTGCACTTCCATGAGCGAGGCGACCTCTTCGGCCAGCTCTGCGCACCGGCACGGCTCCTCGGCGAGGTCGGCCTCGAGCACGAGCGAGACCAGCCGGTCCACCACCCGCTGCTGCCCGTGCTCGATGAGGCGGGCGGTGAACGGCGAAAGCCGCAGCACCATGGGCCGTTCCGCCTCGGCGTGACGGACGAACGACTCCAGGAGCGCCGAGGCGACGTCGCTCAACCGGACGTGGTCGCCCTTGTTGGAGACGGGGCCCAGCTCGTGCGCCATCTCGAGAAGGCGGCGGTGGTCGGGGGGGTCGCCGTCCCAGGCGGGCGCCGGTTGGAAGGTCATGGGTGGCCTCTTCCCTGGATCGACCGAGAAGTACCGTCAGCATCCTCCCGGGGGTGCCGGTCCGCAAGGGGAAATACCCCAACAGTCGCCCACCGCGGGGTCGGGGAAACTCAAAGTCACTTTGGTCACTTTGTCAACACCTGCCTGGCGGGAGCGGCGGCCCGTGCGCTGGGCAAGGGGTTGCGTTTGCGGCTGCGCGACGGGCCTTGCTAAGCAGTAGCCCCATTGTGACTGACGTCGAGATTTCCTCGACGGTTCCGTCAAGCCAGAAGACAGGGTGGCCTCGCCGCGCCGCTCTGGTGGCCGGGGCTGTCGTCACATTGCTCTCCTGCGTCCTCGGGGGCTCGTCGCGCCCTGCGGGTGCCGACCCGCTGTCGAGCGCCGAGGCTCAGGCCGCGCTGATCACCTCGCAGCTCGCCACCGACCAGAAACTCCTCGACACCACCTCCGCGCAGTACGACGCCGCCCAGCAGCAGCTCCAGGAGGTCGGCCAGCAGATCACCCAGATCGAGGCCGGGGTGGCCCGCGACCGCACCCAGGTAGGGGACGACACCGCCGACCTCCGCCAGGAGGCCGTGGCGACGTACATGTCGGGCACGAACGACAACAGCCTGCAGACGCTGTTCAGCTCGGGGGGTGAGCAGGCGTCGGTCGCGGGCGAGTACCGCGCCGTGGCGAGCGGCGACATTTCGGGTGCCATCGACGCGCTCGATGTGGCGCAGACCCACCTGGCGACCCAGAAGGGCCAGCTCCAGTCGGCCCAGGACCAGGACCAGGCCGCGCTGTCCCAGGCGGCTGCGGCCCAGCAAAGCGCACAGGCGACCGTCGCCAGCCAACAGGCCACCCTTTCGCAGGTGAAGGGCCAGATCGCCACGCTGGTGGCCCAGCGCCAAGCCGCCCAGCTCGCCGCATCACACGCCGCCTTCCTCGCCCGGGCCGCGGCGTCGAAGGGGCCGGCGCTGGTGGACGCGCCCACACGTGCGCCGCGCCCCGCCCCGCCCGTCCTGCCGAACCTTCCCGCCGCGGGTGGGGCCGCCACCGCCCTCGCCGCCGCCGAGAGCCAGGAGGGCGTGCCCTACGTGTGGGGAGGCGAGACACCGGGAGTCGGCTTCGACTGCTCGGGCCTCGTGCAGTGGGCCTGGCGCCAGGCGGGCGTGGACCTCCCCCGCACCGCCGCCGCCCAGTACGACGCCATCGCCCACGTCTCGCTGTCGGACCTGCAGCCTGGTGACCTCCTCTTTTGGGGCTACGGGGGCATCAGCCACGTCGGCATGTACGTCGGGGACGGCGACATCATCAACGCGCCGGAGACCGGCGAGGTCGTGCGCATCGAGCCCATCTGGAACAACGGGCTCGTCGGGGCCGGGCGCCCCTGACGCGAGAGCCCTTAGGCTCGGCCTGCGCGGCCACGACGGTGAGCCAGCGCGGCCACGACGGAGCCAGCGCAGCCACGACGGAGCCAGCGCAGCCACGACGGTGAGCCTGCGCAGCCACGACGGTGAGACAGCACCGTCGGAGAGAGAGGAGACCCCACCATGGAGATGGAGTACCGCCGACTGGGTCGTTCTGGCATCAAGGTGAGCGTCTTGTCGTTCGGGTCATGGGTCACCTTCGGGCCCCAGCTCGACGAGGGACTGGCGTCTGACTGCCTGGCGGCCGCCAGAGAGGCCGGCGTCAACTTCTTCGACAACGCCGAGTCGTACTCCGGTGGCGAGTCCGAGCGGATCATGGGCAAGGCCCTGGCGCGCCTGGGCTGGCCCCGGCACAGCTACGTCGTGTCGACCAAGGTGTTCTGGGGCATCCACGACGAGGTCAACATGCGCAACACACTGAACCGCAAGTACCTCCTCCAGGCCATCGAGGGCTCGCTGGAGCGCTTCGACCTCGACTTCGTCGACCTGCTGTTCTGCCACCGCGCCGACCCCGAGACACCCATCGAGGAAACGGTGTGGGCCATGTCGGACATCGTGAGCTCGGGACAGGCGCTGTACTGGGGCACGTCGGAGTGGGCGGCTGACGAGATCCGGGCCGCGTGGGAGATCGCCGAGCGCCACAATCTGCACAAGCCCGTGATGGAGCAGCCGCAGTACAACATCCTCGAGCGGACCAAGGTGGAGACCGAGTACGCCCGCCTCTACGACGAGATCGGCCTCGGCCTCACCATCTGGAGCCCCCTGGCGTCAGGGCTGCTCACCGGCAAGTACGTCGACGGCATCCCCGACGGGAGCCGGGCCGCGCTACCGGGCTACGAGTGGCTCCAGGGCATGCTGACCGATCCCAGGCGCAATAAGAAGGTGAAGGCGTTCAAGGAGGTGGCCGACGAGCTGGGTTGCACCCTGGCCCAGCTGGCCCTGGCGTGGTGCGCCAAGAACCCCCGCGTCTCCACCGTGATCACCGGGGCGAGCCGGGTCGAGCAGGTGCAGGAGAACATGTTGGCGCTCGACGTGATCCCACTCTTGACCGAGGACGTCCTCAAGCGGATCGACGAGATCACCTACTTCCTGCGCTGATTTCCTGCGCAGAGCCCTGGGGCACCCGGGCTGCGCCCCGGACCTTTCGCGGTGACCCGGACCTTTCGCTGCGGCTCAACCCTGGTGGCGGTGGCTCAGACCTTGGAGGCGATGAGGGCGGCGAGCGCCTGGGCTCCGGGGCCTCCGATGGGGAGATGGGTGCCGTCGGAGTAGAACCACTCGGGGTGCTGGGCCGCCAGGCTCTCCCAATCGGCCAGCACCGCCTTGGGGTAGCGGGACACGCCGCTGGCGAGCACGCCGTTGACCTGGTCCTGCCAGGGCTGGTCGACGTGCACGGTGACGAACACCACGCGCGACGCTCCCTGCAGGATCGACATCATGGCGTCGACGTCGGCGTCGGTGATGGGGCCGTTGGTCCCGAGCCCCACCACCACGACCGAGGGCGGCGACGGGCCTGCCATGACACCGCGCAGGATCGTCTCGCCGTCTGACCACTGGCGGCTGACCGCCGCGTTCACCTGCATGTTCGGCACGCATCCCTGGAGCGGCTGCTGCGCGTCGATCATGACCGAGTCCCCCACGGCGTAGGCGCCACCGGGCACCGTCACCGGCGTGCACGGCGCCGTGCTCGAAAGCGCCGGGCTCGGTGCCGCCACCGTGCTCGAGGGGGAGGGATCCGACTTCACCGGGCTCGACGCGCTCGGCTTCGGGGCCACGGCGCCGGATCCGGGGCTGGACCGCACGGGGCTCGGAGCCACGGTGGAGCTCGGCGCCGACGGAGCCGTCGTCGAGGGGACGACCGGCTTCGAAGTCGTCGTCGTCTGACGGCGGTTCGAGCCTGCCGCCGCGTGCCCCGCACCGGGGTGGAGGGTCACCGCCAGCACGGCGGCCGTGACCACCACGACGGCGGCTGCGCCCAGGACCATCCGTTTCGCCCCGCGGCGCCCCGACGACGGCCCTCCGCGGCGCGCGGTTCGGGCGTGCGCTGGCTTGGCCGGCTGGGCGGGAGGCGTCGGTCGGTCCATCTCTCAGGGACGGCACCGGACCGAGCAGGACCGCTCTGGTCGTCGGGTCTGGTCTGCTCCCGGGGCCGCGACCCCAAGAATACCGGGCCGCCGGGGGGCGCCCGGCGCCAGGGGTCCGCCCTGGCTCCGCCTCTCAGCGGGCCGGCGAGGACTCGATGCTCGCTCGCACCGGTGCGAAGGCGGCGTCGAGGCCCTGGTCCAGGCCGACCGGGGTGCGGTCGATGCCGAGCGCCCACCGCAACTGGGCCACGACCGTGTGGTCGATGAGGGGCCAGGGCGCCGGCGGGACCACGTCCGGGGCGCTACACCCGTCGGTGGCGATGGCCTTGAAGCTCGCCGGGAGCGGGAGCACGCCCATGAACTTCACGAGCCCACCTTGCGCGGCGCCGATCGCGCAGGCGTCGCTGAAGGCGTTGTGGCCGGCGCCGTCGATCAGCACGAGCCGCTTGGGCCCGTGCAACCGCGGATAGAGCTTGAGCGTGCCCGACTCCGGGACCACCTTGTCCGCGGTCGGTTGCACAATCACTCCCGAGGGAGATGCGGCTTATTCAGCCGGTTCCGAATTCCGGCGAGGCCTCCTACCGACCGCTTCGAGCGCGGTGAGAACCCCCTGCAGGCGCCGGACAAGGGCGACGTCCTGAGGGTACTTGCTGTCAGCTCCCCCGCCTCGACAGCCTCGGTGAACCGCCTGAGCATCCCAGCGGCCTCCTGGGTGGTCTTCGCAGACGAAGGACGACGGGCTGACTCCACGACTCCATCTTCGACCCGGAGCATGACGAATAGGGGGAATGGTTGGAACCTGCTGGGCGCCTCGTGAGCGAAGATGGGGCCATGACCGTCATCCGCATCAACGCCATCACTGTCCCCGAGAGCGGCCCGGGGAGAGCTGTCCCGCAGGTTCGCTGAGCGAGCCGGTGCCGTGGATAATGCGGACGGCTTCGAGGGGTTCGAGCTACGGCACGCGTCGGCGCGAGTTCCCCGGGAATCCTGTTCAACACGACTCGTGATCTCAGCCGGAACGCTGGTGCGGCAGGGCTGGCACCGTTGGGTCCAAAGAGATCCCAAAGAGACGGGTAGGTGACTATGTCAGAGACGACGCAGTTCACGATCGGAGCCGACGCGAGCTGCACCGATGGGGTCTGTGGCAAGGTGATTCGTGTGGTCGTTGACCCCGTCGCTCGGGCGGTCACCCATCTCGTGGTCGAACCGAAGCATCGACAAGGGCTCGGCCGACTTGTTCCTCTCGACCTTGTCGAGGCCACGACGGGCGAAGTCCGGCTCCGCTGCACGATGGCGGAGTTTGAGACGCTCGACTACGCGGAAGAGACGCAGTTCTTGCCAGGAAGCGGCGACTACGCGGGTTACGGCCCGGAACAGACGCTCTCCTGGCCCTACTACGGCTTGGGCGGCTCCATGGGAAACATCTCGCAACCCATCATCAATGACAAAATCCCCTTGGGCGAGATAGCCGTGCGTCGCGGCGAACAAGTCCATGCCACCGACGGAGACATCGGACGAGTCCAGGGGCTCGTAATCGACCCCGGCGATCGTCGCGTAACGCATGTACTTCTCCAAGAGGGACACCTTTGGGGCCGCAAGGAGGTGGCGATCCCGATCGGCGCGGTGATTCGGGTCGACGACGGTATCCAGCTCAGCATCACGAAGCAGGAGGTGCAGGACTTGCCGCCCGTGGACGTCGATCACTCGAACGGGTAGACCCTTCTGAAATGGGCAAACCGAAGGGGTGAGCGTCATCCTCTCCGTGGCCCGGGGACGGCGTATGGGCGGGCTGCTCCGGTCCACCCGCGCCGTGACCCATCGGATGCATGCCCAGCGGGCGCCCCTATTACGCAGCGTGCTCGCCGCGTTCCTGCTCCAAGGTTGGCAGCGCGCCGAGACAGCGCTGCCGACATGGGCGAGCCTTCGTGGCATGCAGGATGCCGCTGGCCGTGTCGACCCGAGGACGACGCGCCGGTATGACCGGGCGCGCCACAACCTGGACCGGCATCCGACGTACACGTTGGCCGGGTTGGTGAATACAACACCGCCGCCAGACGTCACAACATGAAGTCCGGGCTGTCGCGGTCGAGATAGATTTAGATGGCATGTCAGACCCTGTTGAAGCTCTGGTTCTCGACCTCCTGGAATGGATAGGTCCCGATTCCCGCCCATACGCCGACGTCCTCGACGCCTGGCGGACATCGTGTCCGCGTCTGACCGTATGGGAGGACGCCAATGACCTTGGCTACTTGGTTAGCCATCATGAGGTTGGACACGGTCGGGTCATATCGGTATCCGTCAGAGGTTGGGAGTATCTGCGAACACACCGTCCATCATCCCGACCAGTTGTTCGAGCAAAGGCCTAATCGCGCTGGGGCGGTCTGAGCTGACGTCGGCGATCAGATGAAAGGAGAGATTGGTCATTGTCCCGACTGATCTTGATCGATAGAGGCCACCCGGCGGTGTCCCCATCACCGACTCAACGATGTCACCGCCGTGGGCATAAAAACGACGACCGGACTCTCGGTGAGTCGACTAACTCACTCCCCACCGAGAGTCACGTAACCAAGAGAATCGGGGGGCGATCTTCCCTTGGTCGGTCATCAATCACGACTCTGACACGAGCGTCATACTTCGGAAAGGGTCCAAAGACCCCTATGCGCCGAAGGTCGTGCCCCGCCTGCGTGGCCCCACCTCCACCTTGTGCAGCGAGCAGTGATCGCTCTCGTTGTAAATGGAAAGGCGCGTAGCGCAGTCGGGCTGGGCGCGCTGGCGTCCCGTTGGGAACCTGCGTGGAGGCCGGTCGTTGTTGCTGTATACCTCTCCTCCTACGGTCCCCGTACTTACTTGCACCTACGCCACCTTCTCACCCCACAAGCGTCATACAGCCGTTGACTCATACGGCTCGACGCTGAGCGAGGAACTTGGGGCAAACGACAAGTCGGAGATTCCGACTACTTCGCTACTTGCCAAAGGAACTGCCTGTCCCCGATGGGACGTTGCCCCCCGTACCGCCCCATCGGGGGGCAGGACACTTCAACTCTGACAGGTGACCGTCAGGACGAATAGGGTACTACGGCACAGCGCGAGAAATAAAGACGAACCGCACCACGGGATTTCGTCTATGCAGCACAAAGTGAGGATGACCTCACACCGGTTTCGCCCACTCAACGTTCCACGGGAACATTTTGCATGTCGCACAGGGTTGTATATCCATCACCCGTGACAATGAGATCGGGGAACTCTCAGTCTTGCGCCAACCCACTACCAGCAAGGGATTGACCCGGAGACGAGCACCCCGGGCCGTGGCGCGATGCGGCGTCGAAAGCGGCCCTGGGGAAAGAAGGAGACTGCCCCGGCACGGGACCGGATCGTGATCTGACCGCCGCGAGCGACGGCCTTGTCGAAGACCGTCAATGGCAAGCCTTTCCCGCGAGCGGGATCGGTCACATAGCGAGAGACTCCCATCTTGACCGCTTCCTGTATGGACAGGACATCGGTCTGGCGAGCGTGTTGAGTCTCGGCAAGCGACTCCCGGATGCCCTTGCCCCAATCACCGACACCGAAGTCCACTCGTGCCGTCCTCCTTCCTGGCTCGTACACCTGCGCCGCGAAGTAGCCGACTCCGGTGCCCGAATGTTCAACCGCGTTCGTGGCCAACTCCCACACCGCATCGACAACGGGTTGGGCTTCACTCCGCAGCAGGGGGTACGAAAGACGCTGCTCCAGTATGTCCGCGAGTTCGTCGGCACCATCCTCCGTCTCGAATCGCTGGACTTCCAGCAAGCCGCCGCGGAGGTCCACACGACGAACGGTGGGCAAGGCATCTCGGATGCCACACCTCTGCTTGAGCACTCTGCCAACATTCATACGTGAGAGGTACTCGGTGGCGTTCCCCGACATGGGGAATCGAAGAGAGATCTCGTCACCCTCAGCAGCGTGGTATTCGGCCAAACAGACCAGGGCCACTAGACCGCAAGGCTCAATGAACCGCACCGAGTGCAGGTCAAACTCCAAACCGGGAGAAGACCCGAACGGCGCGAAAGCGTCGAGTGCCTGCTCGTTCAGAGCCCCCCGCGCCTCGACTTTCATTGCTCGCGCCGGACGACGGCCACATCCTGGGGCGTCGTGGCAGCAAGCTCCCCCGACTCGACGGCCTCAATGAACCGTCGGAGCATCGCAGCGGCCTCCTGGGTGGTCTTCCTGGACGCGGGACGGCAGGCGGACGCCACGGACACCATCCTTGACCGGGACCATCACGAGTGGGTGGACTGCAAGGACCGGTCGAGATCCCGTGGGCGATGATGGGGCCATGACCGTCATCCGCATCAATGCCATCACCGTGCCCGAAGGCGGCGGTGAGGAGCTGGCCCGTAGGTTGGCCGAACGAGCTAGGGTCGCACTCGGCCCGACGAGCACTCCACCGGGACCTATCGCACCAGGGTCAGGGCCACCCTGTTCTCCCACCGCCCCTGGGGACCCAGGAGGGCGGTGGGAGCCTCGGAGGAGGGCTGGCGCCCGCCAGTCCCCCGGTACATCGGAGAGGCACAGGCCTGCCACGCGCTCCGGGCGTAGGGTCCAGGCCATGACCGATGAGGAGCCCCAACACATCGAGGAGCGTCGTCGCCAGTTGTTCGCTGAAGAGCGAACAGCACAGGCAGCCTATGAGCGGGAGGCTGTTTCCTCCGCTCCCTTGGACCGACTCAAACAACTCCAGGAACGCCTCACTGCCGCCCGGGCCGCTCTGAAGGCCTTCAACGAGGAGCACCCTCCGGAATCGGTAGTGAGCCACTAGACCGGTCCCCACGACACGCGGGCAGCGCCCAGTCGTCAAGGGCACGTTCGGTCGGCACCCGGTCGCCCGATCCTCTGTTAGGTGTTGTTCACGACTCCTCGGAGCCAAGGATGGGTAAACCACACATCGGGATCTTGGCAAGCCCCTCGATCCCGCCGACGGCATCGAGGGTCTGCGCGGGTGGCCACCAGATCTTGGGGTGCACAGACGGCCAGATGGCGAGCAGCGCGCGGTTCAACTCCCCGTCCATTGACAGCGCCACCGTGAAGTCGGCACTTTCGTGTCCGAACGCATCGAAGAAGACGTTCAGCAATCGGAATCGAGCTTGATAGCCAGGAAAGTCGAACCTGCCATCAGCTGCGGTGACGTGGACCTCTCGCGGGATGATTCGAGACTGAACAAGTTCGACCCCTTGGGGGTGCGGTTGACCGGAGGCTGTCCCGATCCAAAGCTGGCACCGTTCCGGAGGTCGATCTGTCGAACGGAACTCTCGGGCATGAGCGAGCGGGATCGCTGACTTTCCCCGCCCGAGCTGGGCAAGGATACAGATGGTCTTGAACGACCACCGGGCCATGAGAAGCTGCTGCTCGGTTCGAGAACGACCTGGCCGGTGGTATTGAACATCTCGATGAGGATGGGTTTGACTTGGTCCTCCATCGCGCTCATCCACTCGTTGTTACAGGCTCCGCACACCACTTTGACTGTCTTGCTGAACGGTGAGCCTTGCTCAACACGCCTCACCGGCTGTGCTCGCTCGTCGATGACCTCCCTGTCAACACCGCTCTGAACCTGACCCCTTTGCACCGGTTGAGAACTGACCCCCGGGCCGGGATCCTCGTCACGCAGCGTCGTCAGTAGGCACCCTCCCGAGGTCTCGGTCCTTGAGCCGGTAGCTGTCGCCCTTCATGGAGACGACCTCGGCGTGATGCACGAGGCGGTCGATCATGGCGGCCGCCACCACGGCGTCGCCGAACACCTCGCCCCAGCGTCCGAAGGGTTTGTTCGAGGTGACGATGACGCTGGCTCGTTCGTAGCGCGAGGACACCAGCTGGAAGAACAGATTGGCGGCCTGGGCCTCGAAGGGTATGTAGCCGACCTCGTCGATCACGATGAGCGGGTAGCGCCCGAGGCGGGTGAGCTCTTCGTGGAGCTTCCCGGCGTCGTGCGCCAGCGCCAAGCGGTCCACCCATTCAGCCGCCGTGGCAAAGAGCACCCGGTGGCCGGCCTGACACGCCCGGACCGAGAGCCCAATGGCGAGATGGGTCTTGCCGGTGCCAGGCGGACCGAGGAACACGACGTTCTCCTTGGCCTCGACGAAGTCGAGAGCCCCCAGATGGGCGATGACGTCACGTTTGAGGCTCCGCTGGTGGTCGTAGTCGAACTCCTCCAGGGTCTTTCGGGCCGGGAAGCGGGCCGAGCGGATGCGGATCTCCCCGCCGTTGGACTGCCGGGCGGCCACCTCGCGCTCGAGACACGCGGCGAGGAACTGTTCGTGGGTCCAACTCTCGGCCCGGGCCCGCTCGGCCAGGCGCTGCACCGATCGGGCCAGCGACGGGGCCTTGAGAGCTCGGCACAGGTAGGAGAGGTCGGCCTCGGGCTTGGTCTTGGTCACCATCACGCCACTCCCAGCGCCTTGTCGTAGTCGGCGAGGTCACGTTCTTCGACCGCCGCCTCGAAGACGCTCATCGCCGTCTGCTCGATTCGCATCATCCGCAGCGTCATGGCATGGGCGGGGTCGAGCAGGCTGCGGTGCTTGGCCAGGCAGCGTCGATGCCGGGCCACCTCGACGCCGTCGCAGGTGGCCACCACGGACTCGAGGTCCACCCGCACCTCGATGCGCCGGCCCACGAAGCGGGGGTTGACGGAGTAGTCATTGGTGTCGACCCGGACGTAGTGATCTCGCGGCAGGCGGGTCGAGAAGCGAAGAGCGGGATCGGGCAGCACCGGCGGGAAGCCGAGCATCGATCCCCGGTCCTCGTAGAGGAGCTCGGCCGGCACGGCGCGGATAGTGGCGTGGGTCCGTCGGTTGGCCTTCTTCAACCACGCCAAGAGCTGCGCATTGAAGTCGTCGACGTCGCTGAAGGTGCGCCCGGGCAGGAACGAGGTCTCGTAGTAGCCGTTGGCCCGCTCGTTGACCCCCTTGGCCTCGGGGTCATTGGGCTTGCACAGCCTCGCCCCCATGCCCAGTGTCCCTCTGAAGCGCTGGAAGTCCTCGGTGAAGACCTCTTTGCCTCGGCGCCACTGGCCGATGCATCCCTCACCGTCCCACACCGCCTTGCGGGGGACGGCCCCCATTTGCTCGAAGCAGCGCAGCATGCCCCCGAGCACGTCATGGGCGGCGCGCGAGGGCACCAGCCAGGCGGCCATGAACCTCGAGAACCCGCTCACGGCGGTGACGGCCCAGAGCTTGTCGGTCTGGTCGAAGCCGACGGGCATCTCCACGTCGGGTTGCCACAGATCGAACTGCACGAGCTCGCCGGGCTGGTAGCTCGTGCGCTGGCACGGATCGGGTGGCCGGAACAGTGGTCGGAGCTCGGCTATCCGGTCGCGCAGGATGGTGATGCCATGGGGCCAGTCCAGGCGCTCGGCGACCACCGTCGCCGGCATGGTCGGACAGCCCCGGAGCAGCTCGCAGATGGCCGTCTCATAGGGGTCCACCAGCGACCCCCGGCCCTGGCGCTCGTAGTGCGGCGCTGTGGTCGAACGGATGGCAGCCCGCACGGTGTTGCGGGCCACGCCCAGCTGCCGAGCGATGGTCTTGATCCCTAGATGCTCGGCGAAGTGCAGCCGCCGGATCTCGGCCCAGTCGTCCACGTTGATCATGTCCTTCCTCCCCGGCTGGCTTCGCAGCCAGGGTTTGTGATCCAGCACGGTCAGTGGTGGATCGCCGGGAAGGGGGGTCAGTTTTCGGCCGGTGATAGGGGGTCAGTTTTCACCCGGTGGCGACACTCCCGCCACCCATGTCCCGTGTGGCCCAGTTGACGGAGCCACTTGGGAAAGACGTGCTCCGCTTTCATTCGCCTTGTCGAACCGCAGAACAGACACTCCTTGGGCTCCGCAGGAGTCACTCGGCCTGTCCGTCGTCTCCTTCTCGTCACCGGGCCTCCTCGGGTCCGCGCTGATCGTAAACGTCTATCGACGAGGTCCCCGCCCGCCCGCAGCTCAACCCCCGGCTGCCCTTAGCCCGCCCCTCACCGCCTCCAGGCCGACCCCAGGAGGAGGGTCATGTGGAAGAAGGGATTCCCAGGGCCTCGTAGAGGGTCCACGAGAGCCCATCAGGCAAGCGGGAATACAGACATCAGCCCCGCTGGACGGCACGCCCCACCATCACGGGGATTGCGTGCCTTCGCCACACTCGGGGCATATATCCGCGTGAAGGCCTTTTGGCTCTATCGCCATCGGATGTAGTGGCTCACGCTGAAGAGATGGCAGCATCCAGGGTGTCCCGGGAAGGAGGGACCAGATGTTGGTATGCGAGTTCATGCATAGTCCTGCAGTGACGTGTCGTCCTGACGTAACCCTCGAAGACGCCGCTCGTGAGATGGATCGGTTCAATGTGGGATGTCTCGTTGTGGTCACAGACGACGGCCATCTGGCGGGCATCGTTACGGACCGCGACATCGCGATAAAGGGCGTGGGCTGGGGCCATGACGCCGCCACACCCGTCGACAAGGTGATGACTAGGAGTGTTGCCACGATTCAATCCAACGCTCTCATCTCCGAGGTCGCCAGCAAGATGGCGCTATGGGGTATCCGTCGGATGCCGGTCGTAGACGTATCGGGGACAATCAAAGGCGTGATCGCCCTCGACGATGTGACCGCGGCCATGAGCGACGAGATTGGGTTCCTTCGGAAGACTGTGACCACACAGACGAGCGGCGGTCGCGGTTGGGACGAGTCGTAAGGCGATGAGGAGCCTGGGACGTCACACAGGGTCTAACCGCGTGGGAAGAGGGCCAGCATTGATTTGGCGTGGTGAAGGCCCTATCCGGCGCCAGGAGCAGGGCTACCATCCGGGCGGTTTCCAGATCTGGGATATGTCTCCGATATCAAGAGTCGTTCGGCTGGGCGCTTGCGGTCTACCTCGCGGCTCGCGCTGAGCCCGTGGCGGCGCGTCCTGTCTACGGCTTGGTCCCCTCTGAGGACCCACCCACCGTCCGACATGTCCAGTCGGCTGTCAGGGGTCGGAGCAAGTGCGGACGCCCCATCGACACGGCCCTTCCCATGCCGAAGGACCTCCCGATCTGTAGGAAGTGCAGGCAGTTCGATGAGATTACCGGAGCCTTCGGTCGCAGGCCATGGCGGGGGCTGAAACGCAGACCGCCGACTAGTTGACTCTCTGGCGACCAAGCCCGGCCCATTCTTGAGGCCCTAGCACCGTGGGCTAAAGAAGTCGCTGGGAACACACGATTACGTACGACGTGCGCCGATCGATCGAGGCCCTGGGGCCATGAACCGCGCACGTGACATCGAGATGGAGCGCGCTCTGCTCAAGCGGTGCCCCTTCTGTGGCGGGTACGTCCAAGGGCGTGCCGAGACGTTTCACGGGGCTCGCATTGCCCTGCGGAACGCCATGGTGCGGCACGTGGAGGACGGGCCTTGGGAACAGGAAGAGAGCGTGGGGTGAGCCCTCCTCCCATTCCTGGCCACCGAACAGGAAGGGCGACGGAGCGCAGGGTCGATCCGTGACGAGAAGTCGACTTGACCACGACCCCCCGCTCCGTCGTATTCCTCCAGGCCACCCTGGGAGACGCAGGGGTAAATACCGTCACCGGGAGGCCCGAGGAAACGGTACGCCTGGGGTGGTAAGAGTCCCAGGGTCCTTCGGCCCTTCCGGCCCCTTTAAGCCCCTGGAGACTCAGGCTTCGTCCTCGCGCATCGGCGTCACGAGCACGGCCAGATTCTTTCCGTCAGAACCGACCCAGCCGTCTTCGGGGCAATGGCCCGCCGTGAGGACGTGGCCGTCCGAGTCGAATCCGTGGTGAATGGACGGAACGAACTGGAGCGGGCGTCCACAGAAGCAGGCGAACTTCATAGGTTCATTCTTCCAGCCGGGCTGGGCCTATCCCGTCCCCGGTTGGAGTAAACGTGTCGCTTCGGGCATCGTCCGACGGTGGAGGGCGACAGGGAGTTGGACGACTCGACCCAGACCCCGCCGAGGTCTCCTCTGGCGCGCTTCTCCGAACGAAAAGGGACGACGGGGCGGGTCCCCTGGACGACCTGCGGGTAGCGATGCAGAAGCCCCGCCCCGCGCATCCCCCGTGGCCACCCTCGGAGACGTGGGGATAAGGATCGCCGCCGAGTGCCCCGGGGAACGGTACGCCAACCTCTTGGGGGTGTCTATGGGCCTTGGCGGTGGGTACTGGGGCGAGGCACGCCGCTCCCCCGATGCGGGTGCCTCCAGCCTCAGCACCCGTCGTCCGCGCTGGGTGGTCGGACCCGCGCCAGGCGATGAGAGAACGGTAACTGCAGTTGACCGGATGCTCAATGAGGCCTAGACCCCTTTTTTTGGGGGCGACGGAGCGCAGAAACGTCCGCGGGCGCGGGAAGTTCCCACGCCCCGCCGAATCCCTCCAGGCCACCCTGGGAGACGTAGGGGTAAATACCGTCACCGGGAGGCCCAAAGGAAACCGTACGCCCGGTGTCGTAGTCGTCCCAGGGTCCTTCGTCCCCATCGTGCAGTGGCGTCAGCGTGCCCACCCTGGCTGCTGTGTGACGAGTTCCGTGGGGCGGCAGGCGAAACAGGGAATCAGACGACTCGTCCTCGATCTCGCCGAGGTCCCCACCCTGGGCTACTCACATTGGGCTGCCCGAATCGATTCTCAGTTGGGTCCTGGGGTCTAGCTGACTGCGGGTGGGGATGAGCCCATGGCCACTCTGGGACGGGACCTTCGGCTCTGTCCCCCATGTGATTGCAGGCACAAGCTCAGGGGAGAGCCTCGGGAACGAGGCGGATTCGAAAGGAGAATGTCATACGGCGCAAGACCTTCGACATGATCCTCACGGCGGGCGGCGCGGTCCTTGTCGTCGTACTGCTCGCCGCCGGGAGCTTGGGATTGTGGGGCTACAGCTTCGCCAACAGCAACGTCCACAACCAGCTCGCTCAGCAGCAGATCACGTTCCCGCCCAGGGCAGCGTTCGCCCATGCCAAGGTCGGTACCGAGATCGAGCCCGTGATGATCCCCCACATCGAGAAGTACGCGGGCCAGCCACTGACCACGGGCCAGCAGGCGGAGGCCTATGCCGATCACTTCATCGCCTACCACCTGCAGGAGATCGGCGGGGGTAAGACCTACGCGCAGCTGAGCGCCGCGTCCATCGCCGACCCGACCAACACCAAGCTGGCAGCTCAGGTGGAGACGGTCTTCAACGGCACCACGCTGCGAGGTCTGCTCCTCGAGGCCTACGCCTTCTGGACCTTCGGCCAGATCGCCCTGGTCGCATCGATCGTGTCCTTCGTGCTGGCCGGCATCATGCTCGTGCTCACTCTGTTCGGAGTGGTCCACTTGCGCAGGGTTCCCGAGGACCAGGAGTTCCCCAAGGCGCATGGCGGAAAGGCGGCGCCTGTCGGGGCATGAGGGATCGGGCAGGTGATCTTGGGGCTCGTACCCGGCCTCGAAGTCTGGGGCCGGGTACGATTGCGTGTGGTGGCACCTGTCACCGAGTGTCGCGGAAGCCCCCCAGCGGCCCGGCATCAAGCAGTGGGTGGTGCGCGGATACCCAATGCCCACCGGCTTCAAGGTGGCAGAGGTCCTCTCTGACCGCTACCGGCCACGCCTTCCCCGACGTGTTCCCGTTCGACGATGTCCGTCGGGAGCGACGCCAGCATCCTCTGCGTGAGGCGACGGGGTCGCACCGCGATCGTGATCACTGAAACTACCCGGAGGGCTGTTCCTACCAACTCGGGGCGGTGACAGTCATATCTGACACGGTGACAGGATGCCCGGCACTATCGGCACCATCAGGAATCCTTTGCAGCGTCTAAAGTTGAATGGCTTGGCGGCGTGGGAACCGCCGCGCTCCGCCCCCCAGCGGCCTGGCGGTTCCCACGCCGCACCCAACAAGCAGAGCAGCACGTAGACGCATCATGAGACTCACCAAAGGGCACATGTTGAGCGAGCACGAGTGGTTTCCTATCTACAGCGCGTGGTCCGAGCGCGAGCGTCGGTGGGTGGCCATGACGTTCTACGAGCACCAGGCCTGGCTCGCGCGCCCGGATCTCGATCCTGTTGAGTTCGCCTCCGGTGAGGTGGCGTCGTGACCGGGGGAAGAGGGTATTCGTCGTTGCCTCGGTGGTGACCCCGTACACGCGGTGCGCCGGATGGGTTTGAGTCCGTGGTCGTCGTCCGCCCGACTCTGAGCACCTGAGGAGATTCAGGGTGTCACCATCACCGGTGAGCCCGTGCCGTCGAGCAGCACTCGGGAACCAAGTGGCCGGGTCAGCTTCACGGTGACCTGGCGCTGCTCGGCTAGAAGCCGACGCGGTCCAGGGGGTCCGATGTCGACGGGCACCGGCACGATGGCGAGCGCTGAACGAACTTCGACGACCTCGGCATTGAGGTAGTCGGCATACGCACGAGGGGTCCCGGCGAAACACATGGTGACGGTGTGCCTCTCGGCATCGGCCACGGCCGTGCTGCCATGCCACGACGGCCCATCGACGCCCTGAGGGAACCAGGCGTGACGTTTGACCCCGGGATCCAAGACCCAGATCGGCTCTGGGACGCCCGCGATGAGGATCCTCCACGCGGGGAGTGGTCGGCGCCCCCGGTCGGTGACGAACTTAGCTTCATCGAGGACGGCCATGGTTGCCACGAGAGACGGCCCAGTGTGCTCCTTGCGATCCCTTTGCAGAACATCGAGTATGTCGGATGGAAAGTTGGGTGCGGCGTCGATGGCGCCGCTCAGAAACGCCTGCTTCGTCACCCCGTCGGGGAAGCCCTGTGGCTTGACGTCAGGGCTTAGCAATACGAGCGGGCGTGGGTTCTGGTCAGCGGGAAAGGTGGACCAGGCTCTCAGCCTTCGCAGCAGCAGCTCTCGCTTCCTATCGGGCCGGGGCACGGAGCCAACGCTATGTTCTGACGCTTCGTCGGTCCTCCTCCGGCGGCCTCCTGAGCCTGTCCCCCAGTCGTCTCATGACGGGTCGAGGGCGCCCCGCTGCGAATATGGGAT
Source organism: uncultured Acidimicrobiales bacterium (assembly GCA_963810195.1). Lineage (GTDB taxonomy): Bacteria > Actinomycetota > Acidimicrobiia > Acidimicrobiales > UBA8190 > Chersky-840. The sequence continues at coordinate 47,547 of CAWEMO010000008.1, forward strand.
GTTCTCAGAACTCCCGCTCATTGATCAGCTCGCGGTGGAACCCTTACTCGGCCTCCGATGCAAGCGATGAACTGGTTGGCGCGGTGCCACTCAAAATAGGAAACTAACGACTCACCTCGGAGCGAGACCTTTCCTCATCAAGAACCGGGTCCCGAACCCATCGGCAGATCCGATCAGGCGCCGTCACGGGGCGAAGTCCGGTTTCATGGGCGAAATCGGCGGCGACCGACTGAACAGCCACCATCTGGTCGGGCTCGTCGTCGATGTAGGTCACGGTGATCATGTCGTTCCGCTCGTGCCACTCGACGCTAACGATCTCACGCTCGGCCATCTGGCCTCCCGGGTCTCGCTCACCAAGAGAGGTGAATCATTCTTTCTTTTCGCGATCGAGGATTGTGGTACCCGTCGGCGGCTGGAGTGGAGGGGGCGGCGGGTGGGTTCTCGATGAAAGGGGGGCCACACAAGAACCCCGCCCGCACATCCCCTCTGATCACCCTCGGCGCCGCAAGGAGTCCCACCACCAAGAGGCTTAGGTAAGTATGCCCGAGGGTCGAGCGTGTACAAGGGATAAGTACGGTCCGATCACGAGCGCGTACGCACCATGGCAGTGCACCCTGACAGGGCGACCGGCCCGCATGCACTTCAGATACATCCATCTGTCAGAAAGAAGCTGGGTATCGTCATGCCGTGGAATCGATTACCTGTGACTGTGGCAGCAAGGTCCCGATACCACGCAACACCGAGGTGATCCCAACAGCCACCACGCCCTGCCTCAAATGCAAGTGGCCATGGGTATTCCATTACGACGCCGATGGGCGCCTGACCTTCTGTCAGAAGGTGTCGAGCAAGTCCGGTGCCGACGCGCCGTCAAGGCAACATTGGACGTTGCCCGCCTCGGGCGGCGACCATGCATCCGGGGATCCAGACGACTCGGCCCGGACCCCGCCGAAGTCCCCTCTGAGAGAAGCAGCCGCGTGCGAGTGTTGCGAAAGAAGTCGTTCCGACCCGTTGACCGGACTCATCGACAGTCTTATGGTGGTTGGTGCCGGTGACGACCGGTTGACGCCAAGCACGAGCAGACCGGTCCAGAGCCAAGGCTTTTGAAGAGCGGCCCCAGGGGTCGCTCTTCCACACTCAATCCGGGGCGCTGCCTGCACATCACGCCCTCAGTGCTCAATGTGTTCGGGCACCCCTGCCCCTGTACGCCAGTGGCGGCGATTCGGGGAGCTGTGGTGAGCGCCCCGAGTATCCCCAAGCCACGTTACGCCTGACGCAGACCGCTCCTTGGAGCGGTGCGGCAGTCAGCGTCCCCGAACCCACCTACGAACGTCGACGCGCGCGAGTGCAGGCTCCAACCCGGCGCCCACTGCGAGCGCGATGGCCACTTCCTCAGACCCGAACAGGTGGTCGGGATCACCCACGTCGTAGACCAACTCGATCTGGTCGTCCCGCTGGTGCCAGATGACGCTGGCGACTTGACGCTCAGCCATCGCTCCCAAACGCTACTCCCTGATCCGGGCGTCACCTAGGAATCAAACCAATCAATACCGGCTGTGATGTCTCCTCCCCGATGTAGGAGCATCTCTAGACAATGCTGTGCCGAGGGCAAGGGCCGGTCGTCGTCAGGCATGGCGATCTACCACCCTCCGGCAACTCGCCAGGCAGTGAGGCAAGCTATCGACATGCCGACGCTCCCCTGGGTAGACACCCAAGCCACCTCGGACGGGGAGGTGCTCGTGATGGCCACCCAACTCGACCTGGCGTCACTCAGCACCGTGCCGGGCTTCTTTCGAGCCTCAATGGCGATCCGCAAGCAAGCCAGAACATCGCCAGGTGCGCTGGGCATCTCGCTCGTGGCGCACCCGAGGAAGAAGCGCTTTCTCACGCTCACGGCGTGGACCAACCGAGAGGCGCTGAACCGGTTTGTGGCCGCTCCGCCCCACCGTGATGCCATGAAGCGGTATCGGCCCAAGATGAACCACCCCGTGTTCGTCACCTGGAGCATGCCAGCCTCCCTGTTGCCTCCGACATGGTCCGAAGCGAGAGAGCGCTTGGAGCACGACCCCAACCGGACGGTGAAGTGAGTCGATGGCTACTTCGCCCAGATCGCCGAAGCACCGGACCAAGATGCGCCATCGTCGTGGCCTGTGGGTCGTCTCGCGCTCGTGCAACTGGTCCGAGGAGGCGGTGTCGCGCTTCAGCGCCGTGATGGCTTTGCCGCGACATCTGGAGCCACAAGACAAAGTGCACCAGGCTCAGGGTTGACTCTCGTCTGTCCCCAGGGTCCGGACGAGTCCGTCCAGGTCCGCAACCGTCACGGTGACCGCCGAGTGCCCCTTGCGGCCGACCTCTGAGGGCACCTTTTCCCGGAAGTGGACACACACTCCGGCCTTCGTGTTGGTCCCGAAGGTCAGCCCGTCATCCACGAATGAGGCCCGGGCTCCGACGGCAGTCCACCACCGATAGCCCCTGGTGATGTGGGCTCCGGTCACGTTGTCAAGGGGAGTCTCCAGCCGCAGGAACCCGAAGGTCGCCCTGAAGCGACCGTCGTCGGTGATGGTCACCCAGTCCTTCGATGGCCGAACGCCGAAGGGAAGCCATATCGGAGCGAAGTTCATATCCACTGCGTAGGGGAAGAACTGGCTCACCGAGTCGGCTTGTTTGTGGTCTTCTTCGCCGACTTGGCCGCCTTCACCGGAGCCTTGCTCGATGACCCCTTCACTTTGCCGATCACCGCGATTGCATCAGGGCCGGGGACAACGGTCGACTCCTCCTCCGAGCCAAGCGTCACCACTGACCTTGGTACCGAAGTACTCATCGATGCCAAACGGGCGGTGGCGTCAGGTGCCGGGTGTCCCCGGCAATGGCGGCACGAGAGCGGTGCTGGTCGGATCGAAGCACAGGTACACCTCATGGGTGCCTGGAACGACCTCCGGCACGAACTGGCCGTTCACTACGTGGACTCCCGTCCCGCAGTATGGCGGCTTGCCTGACTTTGCCGTGGAGTGTGCAGTTGTCCAGTTCACGGGCGACACCAACCCGCCTCCGGTGAAGGCCGTCTCGGCATTGATGGCGGCCACCAACTTCTTCTGGGTCACGTCCCGGCCTACAGCCTTCAGGCCGGACACGAACAGGGCGGCCGAGATCCAGCCATCCAGGGCCACCTCGTCGTAGGTGAACGAAGGCTGGTACTTGTGCATCTCCCGGATGTAGTTCTCCATTCCGGGGTACACACCGGGAAAGGCTTGAGCTGCCTCGAAGGGCACGTGCTGGAGCCCGAAGTAGACGCCGTTCATGATCGACCCGTACTGCTGCAAGGTGGTCCGGTCATACCCGTCCAGCCATAGCTGGTGCATGGTGAGGCCGTTCTGGCTGATGGCACGGGCGAACGCCACGTTCCCGTTTACGTCGAGGCACGACAGTAGAAAGTCCACGTTGTGCGCTTTCATGTGCAAGACGTCAGCGGTGGGGTCGGCGCCGTAAGCGAGGTTCAGGTCGCTGAACGAGACGTCCAGGCCGAAGGCGCGCATACCCGTGAGTGCCGCCTGGCATGCGTCCGCCGACTGCGGGACGCCGTAGGCGATGATGGCGATCGACTTGGCTCCCAACTGCTGCGCGACATAGGCCTCCCCCGGCACGGCGGTGGCAAAGCTGAGGTCCGATCCGTAGGTCCCGAACAAGGTGGGCTTGTTCTCCCAGTCCGTCGAAACGACATAGCCGAAAGTCGGCATTCCCTGCTGGGCGAGGTAGCTCGCCCCCCCGAAGAAGGGTGTCCCCACCCCCACCACGGCGAAGACGTGGTCCTGTTCCACCAGTTCCTGGGCGTCGGTGAGGTTGACCGTCGGGCTCCCCTGGTCATCCTCTTGGTGGGTGAGCTTGAGCTTGCGCCCGGCGACCCCGCCCTCGGCGTTGATCATCGAGAAGTACGCCTCCACGCCGTTCACGACAGGGGCGAAGCCCGACGACAGCGGGCCGCTGACATTGGCGATGCTGCCCACGTCGATCTGGCTCGACGTGACCCCGGGGGCGCCCCCTCCGGCACTGTTCTTGATTACGGAGTTCGAGCATCCGGCAACCCCGACGGTCAGAACGGCGACTGCAGCCGCGAGCTTCCCATGCCGACGGCGGGCCATCGATCCCCCTCTCGCCCGTCAGGCAGCCCTGCGGTGGGAGGAGCGAGCTGCCCGGCGAGATGCTGTCCGGCCAACATGCACGCACAGGGCCGCGCCAAGCCGGTCATGGACAACGCATAGTGACCCGTGGTTGTACACCGACAACAGGGTGGAGCAGCCCTCGTACTTACACACCCGGTCGCGGGGGTAGGCCTTCACCCGATGGTGCTCGGCACCGATGATCGGCCCACCGATCGCCTCGTCGTCCAGTGGCTGCATCAACGTATGAGTCTTCATAAGGGCAAGGTAGGATGGAGCCGCTCAGTCGCCCAGAGACCAAGGTCCCGATTGCTCAGTAGGGCGCCATCGTTGGAACGAACCTCTTCCGGGTGTCTCGCTGTGAGGGGCGGCGTCATCACCTGGAGCGAACTAGCGCCGGGCCAAGGATGTGTAGCTGCAGACAAAGGTCAAACGGCCCTGATGCCCGTGGCGAGAGGCGTGACTGTTTTCCACCTAGCCGGGATTGGCAAGGAAGTCGAGGGCGGAGCGGTCTTTGAGGGGGTTGCCTCGGTGCACGCGGCCAAGCCCACGCTGCACAGAATCGCGGCTCCCACGAATATTCGCCACATCGACAGACTTCGACGCACAAGCCCGGTGATTGGTTCCCAAGTCGAGCAACACCAGGAGCCGCTAGTGCGTCAGACATAGGCTGCCGAGCGTGAACCAGCGCGACATTGGAGGCATAGCCCTCGTAGCCGGGCTGATAGCGGCCGCCGTGGTCGTGTCCGAAGCCTGGGTGACTTTCGCCCTCTCCGCCGGAGCTGGGCTGTGCATCGGACTCGTGGTCTGGGACGTCTGGCGCGGCGCACGCGCCAGACGCTGACCGGAACACCATTTTTCGGCCTATGCAACCCGTACTCTGAGACCAGATGCCCTCAGGTTGCGGGGTCCGAGGTCACGAAGGGCACATGCAGCGATTTGGCGGCCCTCTTCTTCACCTGCTCCCCTCGCCGTCCGTAGCGGGCCTGGTCCTGACATTGGCGTGACCGATGAAGGCCTGCACGACGCCAGAGCCCAACGGCTTGGTCAGGATGGCGCCGTAGGTGGTCGGTGGTGGGCGTGGGCGACCTCCGAGGCCTGACCGAGGGCATGGAGGCCCTCTTCAATGGTCAGCAGCGGCGTGGTCTTGAAGGCGCGTACGTCGCCTCCGCTGCTGATGGCCACGGACCACGCTGCAGCCCCCCGGTTGTCGGGGAAGTCGACGACACCCACGAGGTCGTAGTCGCCGAAGCAGAAGAAGAGACTCTCGATGGTCCCGCCGAGGGCCTCGGCCGATGGCCGCACCCGCTCAACCACGTTCTGCGGTTCACGGCTCATCGCAGCCCACGCCTCTGCCGTATAACCCACCTGCACGAGGTACTTCGACATGGCACCTCCCTCAGTCCGTGCCGTACCAAGTGTAAGCCTTGCGGTAGGTGCAACGTCCGCTCGCTCAGGTTGCGGCCACCGGGGCTGCGAACGGTACGTGGAGCGACTTGGCCGCCTTCTTCTTTGCCTGCTCACCCCGTCGGTCGTATCTCGCCGTTGTCGTGACGTTGGCATGTCCCACAAAGCGCTGCACGACGCTGATGTCTACCCCAGCATCGAGGAGATCCGATACGCACGACCGGCGCAGGTCATGGGGTGAGAACACCCGCACGTTGGCCTTGGCCTGGAACCCAATGAGGATCGGCGGCCCCATTCGAGTTCCGATGCTCTGCGAAATGACGGCCAGCGGAGCAGCCGACAGGGCATTCTTGTTGAATGAGCGATGACTCGGTTAGTCCGGAGCAGCAGGAGCGGAACCGTCGGCTCTTCGGAAGCTCACCTGTCCCTGAGCCGGTTCCTGCGACAGGTGCTCAAGCGCCTGTACCGGGGACTTCAATCTCAGTCGAGGCACGCGCCACCTGTCTGGCAGTCCGATCCAGCCTTGCCGACCTCGCTCACCGACTCGACCAGCCCCCTCCTCGTTACCTCGCCTACTGTCCACCAATCCCCGCTGACGATGATGTCGCCTGGACCTCGGCGACCCTAATGACCGGAATCCGACACGACCCAGACTTCCCGAGAATCGTCGACCACCAAGTCGACAATGACTGGCCCACCGACGCGTGAGCGATCCTGGACGGCCTGCCAGAAGCTAACTGTCGACAGTCAGACTGAGTTGCGATCCAGCACCCCCTTGACCGTCGAGGCATGCCACTTGTCCCCGCCATGGGCTCTGCCGACCCCGTTCTCGTTCAGCCGATCGGCGATCTCCCGCAACGACTTACCTCCACGCCTCTCCCGGGAGATCCGCTTGGCAACGGCATTGTCCACTGCCACCGGTCGGCCCAACTTGACGCCCTCCCGCTTCTTCACTGCGAGAGCATCCTTGGTCCGCTGGCCTATGAGCCGTCTCTCGAACTGGGCGAACGTGGCCATGACGTTGGCGATCATCTCTCCGGAGGGCGTGGTGGTGTCGACTCCGAGGTCCAGGATCACCAGCGCCCATCCCTCTCGCCGTGCATCTTCCATGAGGGAGGCGAAGTCCAGAAGAGACCGAGAGAGGCGGTCGAGCTTGGCGACCACCAGGGCACCCGCAGTGCCGCCTCGAACGGCCTCCAGGGCCTTGGCCAATGCCGGGCGCCCTGACAGTGCCTTCCCGCTGGCCCCGGCGTCCTCGAAGACCTGGACCAGCTCCCAGCCCCGCCGCTCGCACTCGGCCTCGATGAGGGATCGCTGCGCCTTCAAACCGAGTCCGGAGGACGCCTGCTCGTCGGTCGAGACCCTCGCGTAGCCCACCACCTGCTGGGTCCTGGGCGGCTTCTTCACCCCTCAGAGCATATCCGGGGCGTACAGGAAACGGTCGTTTTCCGTACGCTGCCCCTTTCATGAACGGTCACCCGGTGTGGTCGCCCTCCTCAGGATCCCTTCCGAGGGCTTCATCCCACCCTGCCAGGGTGCCCTGGAGGCGCCGCAGGAGGGCAATGTCCCGCGGGGTTGAGACATCCAACTCCTCCGCCTCGATGGAGTCCAGGAGTCGCCGGAGGGATTCGGCGGCCTCGTGGATGGCTGCGTGAGACGGAGGACGGCGGGCGCGTGCCACGACCCCCATCCTTGACCGAGGCCGTAGGGAATAGGGGGAATGGGTGAAACCTGTCGAACTCTCGTGGGCGATGATGGGGCCATGACCGTCATCCGCATCAACGCCATCACCGTGCCCGAGGGCGGGGGCGAGGAGCTGGCCCGCAGGTTCGCGGCCCGAGCTGGTGCCGTCGACAATGCAAACGGCTTCGAGGGCTTCGAGCTACTCCGCCCCACCGACGACCGGCTCACCTGGCTCGTGGTGACCAGATGGCGCGACAAGGAGGCATTCGAGGCGTGGGTGGGCTCACCGGCCTTCGCCCACGGTCATCGGGGAGCGTCGGGTGAGGGTGCAAGTCGCCCTCCCGTGGGTACCCACAGCGAGCTTTGGTCTTATGACGTCGAGGTCGAAGTACCACGTCCGGGGTGACGCGCCCTTCCGCGACGCAGGTTGAGAGCATGCTTGTCCACTAGGGAGCCAAGGAGGCAGCAGATTGGGACCAACAATCCGAGTGCCAAACGACGTGGCCCAACGACTGGCGGAGGAAACCAACCTCGTGGAGGCTGATCCGGTACTGCCGGACGCTGTCGACGAACCCGACGTCGGGGGACGGGCATCGCCCTGATCCGGGTGTCACGCAAGTTGCTCACCGAGGCGTTCTACGTCCTCAGTGCCCTTGAGGAGGAGCACCACAGTTGATCGCGAGATCGGTCAGATCGGCCGGGCGAGTCCGAGGTATCCCCGTGCGCGCCTGATGGCGCCGAATATTCGAGTGAGACAGCCCGGCTTTCGCATTTGACGTCGTGTGTCCCGATCGGGGCCGAATGGGTGGTTGCGAGACCAACTCCGTCGAGACTTCGCTCCTTCAACATGATGCGCCGGTCCTCGCCGGCGTCACGGTCGTTCGTCCTCGCGCGCTTCTACGCGCTCCGGGCGCTCCACCGTGACCCCGCCTGCGGACCGGCGCGAGCCTTCTACCAGGAGCTTCGCCCAACTGCACTATCTCTTGACACCGGCCCTTCTCATGGGCGGGGATCCCGTTCGCATCATGTATCTATCTGACCCGGTCGCAACGTGCCGCTTGCGAGCGCCCGGAGCTTGGCCTGGGCGCCCGGTATAGCCGGCCCGTGAGCGATTGCGAACGACTCACCGGCTCCCGACGTCGCCTGCGCCGCTGTGGCCGCCCGAAATGAGGCGGTGTGCCCATCGTGCGGAGAGCGTTTCCTACGAGTCGGTCCGTGTGGCCTCAATGACCCGGGCTATGCGTACTTCGGCATCGGGCACTGTGGCGGGGTGGTCATCGGCCTCTCGATTCCGCCGTCCACGATCTGACTGAGCCGAATGGCTCGAAGACGCGCCAACTCTGTCCCGGCTGAGCAGCTTCGGTATCTTCTAGACTCAAGGCGCGTGAAGACGATCCACGAGGAGTTTCACTACGACCGCGCACCAGAAGAGCTGTTCGCGCTGATATCCAGTGGACCCTTCCAGCTTGAGATCATTTCCCATCTTGGAGGCAAGGACGCAGAGCTAGTAGAGCGGACAGTCGCCCCCGAGGGTGGCGTGAAAGTGGTGACCCGACAGCGCACTGGCGTCGAGCTACCCGGCTTCGCCAAGAGGCTGATCCCAGCCAGCACGACTGTCACCCAGACCTACGTCTGGGAGCCCGCCCGCGAGGACGGTTCCCGCGAAGGGATATGGTCTGCCGATATCAAGGGCGCTCCGGTTTCGATGGGGGGACCGACCGAACTGCGAGCGACTGGATCGGGCTCCGTACACGTTTTCAGCGGAGAGGTGAAGGCATCGGTCCCGGTAGTGGGAGGCAAGTTGGAGTCGTTCGCCCTCGACAGCCTGCGCCGTGACCTGACCCGCGCCGCGGAGTTCACCGCTAATCGACTTGCCGAAACCTAGCGACCACTAGCCTCGCCCCCGCCCGCCCAAGGGAGTCTGATGAAAGTGCATCCGAAGCTACGTCAAGGATTCATCGGGATCGCGGTCGCCGTTCCCATCGCAACGCTCGTGGCGGCGTGCAGTTCCTCCCCCTCCGCGTCGTCCACGACGACGAGTGCGGCGACAACCACCAGCGCTGCGGCCTCGTCATCGTCGACATCACCGTCGTCGACATCACCGGCGTCGACAACGACTGCCGCCAGCACCGCCAACTTCAACTCCTGTTCAGTGGTGACCCAAGCCGAAGCCGCCAGTGCCATCGGAACGTCTGTGACCCCGGGCGTCCTCGGCAACGCCACCGTCGAAGGCGGACTCGCCTGCGTCTTCTACGGGCCGTCGGCGCCCACACCCACCACCCCGAATGTGTCCCAGGCGGATTCCGTCCGGGTCGTCGTGGTCGAGGGCTCCGACGCCCTGACTTGGTACAACGACTACAAGTCCAAGGTCAGTGCCCAGACGATCAGTGGTTACGGCGATCAGGCGTACTACGACGGCTATGCCTCGTTGAGCGTCCTCAAAGGCAACTATTACCTTCGGGTCGCCGTGGCTCCCGCCGGTGCGCCACCGTCACTGACCGATGAGGAGCAGCTCGCCAACGCCATCCTTCCGAAGTTGTAGTCGGGGACGTCCGCGACTCAAGTGCGGTGTCCCCCGGGAGTTTCGGCCAGACTGTGTACTCCTTCGACCATCAGGCTCCGGCCTAAACCAATGGACACCAATGCGCTGTACAACATAGGAACATGCGAGTGGAGATCCATGTCCGACCTCATCGACCACAGCGGTCGGTGGAGAATACGACGGCGTTCTCATCGTGCGTGTCATCGAGCCTGCCGACTCCGGACGAGCAACGGAGGCTGCCCTGCGTGCGGTCGCCAAGGCCGTCGCAGTGTCCCGCCGGTCGGTAAGCGTTGTTCGAGGTGCCACCAGTCGACGGAAACTCTTCGAAATCGAGGTTGGGCGGCAAGAAGCCCAATCGGTCACGGCTGCCTTGGAACAGTTACGCGGTCAGAGTGGCACGTGATCCTCCCTGGCTGCCTCGCGACTGTAAGGCTCGAAGCACTAGGGGTCCCGGATCGCATCCCAAATGGGCAGGGCAGCGATCCAATCGGCCTGATTGCTGATCGCCTTCTTTACAAATCCCCGTTCTTTCGCGAAGAGCCGCCTACGACGAACTGGTCTCAGTCCGGCCGCGGGTACTCCAGAACCATCGACCACATTCCCTGCCCGTGTGGCCCGACATGCACATGCCCGTTCGACGACGGTTCCACCATCACCCTCTCCGTCATCCCCGGCGGCAACGGGGGTCGGACATTCCCCTCGACACTGATGGCGTGGTGCTTGTGGATCCACGCTGCGAGGTCCGCCACGAACTCAGCGGCGATGGGGTTGTCCTGGACCATCGTGAAGTCTCCCATCACCGTCGTAGCCTTGGGCGCCTCCAATCCGAGCAGGAGTGCCTTCGCCTTATTGGCACGCAGGAACGCGTTGACGTCGTCTTTGTGTGCGGTGGCACCTCGTCGTCGTGAACGAACGGTCGCAACACCTCGATCAGCAGTTCGAGATCCGCGTACAGCTCGCGCCGGTGATGCGCGATATCGAGCTTGAACTGCTCACCGGTGGCCGCGCGCACGGTTCATCTCCGGTTGGAGTGTCCCGTGCCGACGGGGGAGGTGGGCAACGTGCCCGGGCAACTCTAAATGACGAACCGAGCATAGCGCCCAAACACCCCGCTTGTGTCGAGTTGCCGGGTGGGCGTCGACTGCCCCCCGGGGTCGGTGTGCTAACTCAGACTTGGCGGGGCTGAAGTCATGACCTGCTTGTCACGCGTTGCTTGCCATGTCCTTACGTGGCCTCGTAGGGCCTGAAGATCGAACGCCCACTCCTGGTGGCGTTTGCACCAGACGGTTGCCAAACGCACGTCGTCCATCATGATCGCGTGGTCTTCTACTAAGGCGCGCTCAGGGTAATGATCGCCCCCCCTTGGCGTTCCCTTGTAATGGGTGGCCAAGGAGAGATCACCGGTCAGCGCCTTCACCACAAGGACCGTCCCATGGCTTGTGACGAACACGTCTCCAAGGGTCCTACGACATTGCCGCCGACCAACGAGAATTCCGCAGCGGATCTCTACCGCATGGTTCTTGGCGAGATCATCCTTAGCGATGTTGGCACGCAAGTAGCCGGGAGACGTGGCCCAGGACGGCAGGTCGAGTGCCGACGAGGGGGTCCACTTTTTCGGCACTTCGTCGTAGACAGTCGAGTCACACTCGGGCACACCCGAGGCTCCTAGAGTCGATCGCCCAGCGACATCCGCCGATGGGCCTCTCGCGCCCTAAGGTCGGCCGCCGAGGCCGCATAGCGGGACACCATGTTCGGGCTGCGCCATCCCGCAAGGCGTCTCAAGTCATTCTCCTGGCCCCCGTCGGCCAGCCAGTGGTGGGCGAAGGTGTGTCGGAACTGGTGGGCGAAGACGTGGCTGAGACCAGCCTCCTTGGCACGTCGGCGCAGCATGAGGCTCACACCCGAAGTCCCGAAAACGCCGCGGCGAGAGACGAAGTACGCATCGAGGTAAGCATAGGGGTGACGGGCGCGGAGCACCTCATAGCGGTCGAGGGCCTTGGCAGTTCTTGTGCCGAAGGGCACGGTGCGGGGTCGCCGACCCTTTCCCAGAACGACAACTTCTCCCCTGTCCAGGTCGACATCAACGACCGTCAGGCCCACTAGCTCACCCTTTCTGATTCCGGTGTCGGCGAGAAGTCTGATGACCGCCTCGTCGCGACGGTCCTCAAAGGACTTGGTCTCGCACGTCTTGAGCAGTGCCTTCAGATCCGCGACTTCTAGCACCGGCACCGGTTTCTCGGGGACGTGCGGGGGTCGGAGACGGGCCATCGGGTTCTCAAAGATGTGCTCCTCCTCGTGAAGCCAGGAGAAGAACTGCTGGAGCGCCCGGAAGCGGTTGTTCGCCGTGGCCGAAGAACGGGTAGCGAGGAGGTCGCCGATGAACTTCTCGATGTGTGCGGCCTCGATGGCACCGACCTCGAAGATGCCCTCTCGACCGAGGAACTGCACGAACTGACCGATGGCCTCGCCGTAGGTCTCCAGGGTGCGCGGCGCCTTGTTCTCGGCCCGCAGGTGCCGTGACCAGGACCTCATCAGCCGCTCGAACCCCTCTAAGCTCTCCACCGTGAGTCGCCTCCTTCCGTGCCGAAAGCATGCGCTCTCGGTGCGGTGTGCTCACCCAACTCACGGGGGGAAAACGGTATTTTCGCAGTTCAGCGCCTAGATATTTCCGGGGGTGTAGCTCAGTGGTAGAGCGCCTGCTTTGCAAGCAGGAAGTCGTGGGTTCGATCCCCATCACCTCCACCAGCGATCTGACCGGGTAATTCCAGGTCAGCCCCGCTTTCAGGGGGTTCTCTTCTTTCGGCCAGCCGCCGGAGCCTTGGTGATCTTCGCGCCGTTATCGCGTGAGTTCTCCAGATTTCCACCAGATCCCCGCATTTGCCCCAGGAGCGCCGCAAGGTCCCGGTCCCGGTCTCTCGTGGCATGCTGGTAGCGTAGAGCCGCCACTGGCGATGCGTGGCCCGCCCGGTACATGAGCTCGGAGACGGTTGCTCCGGCGCCGGCTGCGAGGGTCAGGCCGGTGTGTCGGAGGTCGTGCAGCCGAAGGTCTGTGCGCCCCACCTTCTTGCGGGCTCGTTCCCAGGCATTGAACAGCGTGTCGACGCTCACGCCGATCACGGGTGAGTCGGGCCCGGCGTCGACGTAGGCGTCGAGATGGCGCTTCACGTCAGGTAGCACCGTCGGGGGGATCGCAACCGTGCGGCGGCCCGCGGTTGTCTTCGGGGGCTTCGTCACCACCCTGCCGTCCATTCGCACGACACGGGTCACGGCCACTGAGACGGTGCCCTTGGACACGTCAACGTCGCAACGACGGAGGCCGAGCAGTTCGCCCCGGCGCAGTTGGCACCAGGCGGCGAGCAGGACGGCGATTCTGAGATCGTCGGGCATGGCATCGGCGAGCGCCTGGACCTCAGGGACGGTGGCCACGGGTCGCTCCGGGGCCCTCTCTATGCTCGCACCCTTGACCTGACACGGGTTCCGGGGGATCAGATCGTCGGCGACGGCCGTCTTGAGGATGGTGGCGAGAAGCCGGTACGCCTTGGCCGCCGTGGAGTATCGCTTGTGGGAGAGCTTGGAGTGCCAGCTCCGAATCTCCTCCGAGGTCAGCTCCCCCAGCGTGCGCGAACCCAGGTCCGGGAGGATGTGGTCCTCGAGGAGCCAGCGGTAGAGCTCGTCCGTCTTCTCGGCGAGGTCGTGTCGTCCGTCGATCCACTGGAGGGCAAAAGTCTCGAGCGTCACCCTCCCCCGCCGCGGATCTCTGGCTACTCCACGCAGCTTGTCGGCTTCGACGGTGGTGGCGTATGCGTCAGCTTCACGCCGGCTGCGGAAGCTCTTGGTTACGGTCCGGCCTCCCACGCGGGCCCGTACGTCGTAGTAGCGCCGGGCATCGGGGTTGCCCTTTGTGAGGACCTCCACCTGACGCCGGCCGTCCCTCGTGTGGAACCGCTCGTTGACTCGACGCGTCTCTCCCCCGTCGATCACGGGATAACTCACCCGGTGCACGATCTGGGCCACGAGGCCTCATCGTAGGAACAGGGGCGCGGGAGGGGCGAGATTGGGGAGTCGGGGTGGGTTCCATGCCACCTCAGGGGAAACACGATCCCCCACCCCGCTCACCCCCCTCAGGGTCCCCCGGCGACGTAGGGATAAGACCGCCGCCAAGGAGCCCAGGAAAAACGGTACGCCTCCGGACGAGAAGAGTCCACGCCTGGAAGGGTGGCGGGGCGCAGGACTGTTCCGGTTGCTGTGTGGTGAACACGGCCCCACGCCCGGCCGATCCCCTCTGGGCGACTCCGAGTGAAGGGGCGGGCATCGCCGAGAGCCGCCAGCGGCGACCGTCTGCCTGTCTTTCTGACGGGAGTCAGCGCGACCGCACCTCAGCGAAGCGTGATCGTCTTGTAACGCTTTGGCAATGGCGGTGGTGTCGCATCCGGAGGAAGCTCGGGGCCTTAGGTGCCCGGGGATCTCCGAGCGTGGCCGCCGCAAGGCGGTAAGAGGAAAGGAAGGCCGATGGCTGGACTCACCCGTAAGAACATCAACAGCCCAGACGAGGTGCGTCAGATGAAGGACGGCAAGGGTCAACTCGAACTGGTCGACTTAGGCGCTGGCCTCGTCGCCCGGGCCACGTTTGAGCCGGGGTGGAAGTGGTCGGAGCACGTCAAGCCCATGGCGGGAACCGACAGTTGCCAGGCGGCACACGTCGGCTACGTCATCTCGGGCCGGATGAAGATCGTCATGGACGACGGTGAGGAGACTGAGATTGGCCCAGGCGATTTTATGACGGCTGCACCCGGTCACGATGCTTGGATCATCGGCAACGAACCCTGCGTCATCATCGACTGGCAGGGGATGGCCGATTACGCCAAGGGCTGACCAAGGAGTTTCGAACTCAACTGTCTGAACGGCGGCGGCCGGTTGCGTCGGCCGGTTGTCGCCATTCAGACCCGTGATCAGATGGTCTAGCGAAGTCTCCGCGAAGTCCGAACGGTGCGTGCCGGTTGGGCGCGTCCCAAGACGGCTGACGACGGGGCGCATAACAACGCCGAACTCAACGGCACGTCGGCGGTTCGGCTTTTCGGCATTGCCGGTGATGCCCGACGTCCTGACCAGCTCCACCGTCCGAGATCGTCCCGTAGCCGATTCCGGACGTGACGGCCCGGGCCCGGGCGCAGACAAAACGACAGGTCCCAAATGGTCGTGGCGAGCCCTGGGTCAGGCGAGGCGCCTGCATGCAGCCACCAGCTTCCGTGTCTCCGGGGGATGGGTGGGCGCAGGGGATGATCCATGGCAGAAGCCGACATCAGGCTTTCTTCTAGGTCGCTAGGGTGACCTCCATGCCCGTCGGATGGCCGGCGCTGCCCTACGGGGCCTGGAGTGCTACCTGCGATACCTTGCACGCCCACACCCAGGTGCTCGGCAAGCTGGCAGTAGCTCTGGCCCCACCCGAACCACAACTCCAACATGCCGCTCTCCGCCTGACCGCCCGTGGGTGGGAGACGCTGCCACTCCCAGCCCCCGACGGCTCGGGGGCGCTTGTCGTCGCGTTGGACTTGCAGAACCACGAGTCGGTGGCCGAACACAGCGACGGGCGCGTGCGCCACGTCCCCCTTGGGCCGGATCGGGCGGTGGGGGAGGTGACCCGGGATGTCTTAGCGGCCATCGGCGACCTCGTCGGCCCGGTGCGGATCAACTTGCGGCCCCAGGAGACCCCCTGGACCACACCACTCGACGAGGACGATGAGCACGCCACCTATGACGCCACTCAGGTCGCGACGTACTTCGCGGCAGCGACCCAGGCCGCGTTAGTGCTGGCAGCACTGCGCGCCCCCTACCGCGGGCGATCGACGCCGGTCAACGCCTGGTGGGGTACGTTCGACCTCGCCGTTAGCTTGTTCTCCGGTCAGCCAGTTGACCCGCCGTCGAGCGGGTTCATCATGCGGAACTCCGCCAACGCCCAGCAGATCGAAGTTGGCTGGTGGCCCGGCGACGCTCGCTATCCGCGCGCCGCGTTCTTCGCCTTCGCCTTTCCTGCCCCAGATGGCTTTGACATCGCCACCCTCTCACCGCCAGCCGCCTACTGGAACGCGGATCTGAAGGAGTAGGTGCTCGACTGGGACGATGTTCGCGGCGCCCCGGATCCACGGCGTGCCGCTATCGACTTCGGCTTGTCGGCCATTCGCCACGCGTGCGTGGTATGCGGCTGGGACCCTCTTTTGGCGGCCAGTGTCGAGGGATTACCGCCCCCGGTGAGCTGAACCTCGGACTTGATGGCGCGGCAGGTGGCTAGCCGAGCTGTCCCTGCCGGGAGTAGCACGGCTTCTGGAGAGGCCCCGACTTACCCGACCAATCGCAATCACTCTGGGGGTCGCGAATACCGCTTGGTCCGCGCGTCCGGCCAAGGCGCACTACTCCGGCACATACAGCCCGGGCCTGTCGAATACATGTTTGTGATCGGGATCGGCGGTTTTAGGCGCCCTAGAGGAGATGGGACGATTTTGATCACCGTCTGGAGGCGTGCCGCAGAATGAAGCGAAGGATATTGATGTGCTTCTTAGTGTCCAATCGCATCAGGTCGACGAGCAGGCCCCATGAGGGGGCTTCTCCATAGGAGCGGAGCCGCCTCCGGAGTCGCCGCAGTTGAGTGCGATCTCGCAACTCGTGGCGCAGGAGGGCTCGAGTCTCCGCTCGCAGCGCCCCGTCCTCGCCGTCCCTAGGAAAGACGGGGACGACTTCGTCGGGCACCCCTTTTGTCCAGCCCCAGGCGATCGTATTGGCGAGTTCCTCGAGCACCCGGTGGTGACGTTGCTCATCATCGAGAATCAGTTGGACCAGATACCGAGCACCAGGTGACTCCGCCTCCTCGATGAACCGTCGGTACCGCTGAAGAAGTTCTGCTTCCTCGCGACCGTGTCGGTTCAGTGCTTCTACGACCTCGTGGGTCGAAACGCTGGCACCCGTGGTGCGCAACCCTTGGAAGGCCTTTTCAAACCTGGTCGCCACAAGAACAGCCTGGGCTGCGATACCTGTCCCGGACAGAGTCTTAGGTCCCTTCGCCTCAGGGTTGTTGCAACGACTCTCTCCCAATCATCACTGGCACTTTGAGGTCGGGATGGCAACCCTCCGCGGCAGATAACCACCAAGACCTGCCGGATCCTCCCGAGTCATGCTCACCACTTCGATCTTGGGACTTTGGTCTCTACTCGCCCCCCATCGCCCTAGCGCAAGATCGGTTGCTCCAAGAGAGTCACGGGCAGCGACATCGGTCCCGGCGGCGGGCGCGCCGGGATTCGGCGATGGAGGGAGCGCTATGTCTGCCTCGGCGGCGGGAGTGAACGGTCACCAGCCCGGCATGCTCATACGGCGGGACCCTCACGTCGGCACCGAGGCCTCGGCACCTCCGTCTGAGGCGACCCAGCACGCGGCAGTGCTCACCTCCCAACGCGCCCAACACGTACCCGGGATCGACTGGGCTCCGGAAGACTGGGACTGATACGCGCTCTCGCGCGCTGTTTGCCGTGCCGGGGGCGTTGCCGGTGACCGAGGACCTGGCGATAAGCCAACATCCGCTGTGAGCTAAAGCGATCGGAAGTGCTGATTGCAGTGCTGCCTCAGGGAAGGCCCCGGCCGGCCCGACTGATCGCAATCACTCCGGGACCGCGAACACTGAGCGGAGCGCCTTCGATTCGGACAGCCCTCACACGGCACGTTGCGCGCACCCCGACGCCCGGTTGCCGCAGCTCTTACACCCGGTGGTGATCGCTATCGCGAGCCCCCCAAGTGCCCAGCGCAGCCGGGTGCCACAGACGCCTCCCACGTTGCCCCGTGTGACCACAGGGGGCTCGGCTAGCCCATGTCCACCACTTATGGCGTTTGACGGAGGATAGGGTGCCGTCATGGATGAGAACAGCGACGCAGTCGCACCGGGGGCCGACGACTTCGAGGGAATACTGGTCGAGGAAGAGGAGCTTGCAAGCCGAGAGATCGAGAGACTTGTGTCGGTCGTCGACGCGCTCCGCAAGCTGATCGATGCATTGTTGGACTCAAGCGGGTACGATCCAGCGCGCCTCGCAACCGGCGGAGCAGGGCTGTCGGATTACCAGAGGAAGATGATCAACGGGCTCCTGGAGGCTAAAGCGCTGCTCGATTCGCTGCCCGACTCGTAGCCGCCGTCTCGGATGAGCGAACGGTGCATCCTGACCTCCTGCCCTGCGTGCTACGACCTCGCCGGCGGTCGCCTCTCAGGCAGCCGTCGTGCACGCGGGCGGTCTTGACCAACGCCTAGTCAAGCTCGGAAGGCCAGGTCTCGATGTCGCGGATGATGGGTGCGTGCGAGGTCTGGCCAGGCCCCAACGCGTCCACTAGTCCTCAGGGGGCATCAATACAGAGCGGGTCGCCGTCGGCCCCGGGGTGCTCGACACGGCACTTCACTTATCGCCCGGTCCATTTGGATCCATGGATGCGCGACCGCAAGCCGAGATTGAACGGACCGTTGTCCGACTGGTACCGCGCGGCGGGGGGGTCCTTCCGGTATCGGCGCCGGTTGCTTGGGCCGTGACCAACCTCCAGTGCCTCAGCGGGGGCCCGCACGCAACTCCGCCAGGTGGTGGGCGATGTCGCGCGCCCAGGCTTCGATCTGGGCCCAGTCGCGGAAGTCACCCTCGGGAAGCACAGCGCGGAAGGCTGGCCACATCCTCACCAACCGTTCGGCAAAGCCGAGTCTGCCGGGGTCCAGCGCTCCGAAGAAAACGCGATGGTCCTGGGGCCCGAAGGTCCTCCTGAACTCGGCGATCTCCATGGGTTCGGCGGCGACGGTCAGATCCTGCCCCACGGCGTCGGTGGCCTCGGTGCCCAGCGGGCCACTACTGAACAGCCAGACCGGCCTGCTGGCCAGAACGGCACGGTTTCGCCGCACGAACTCCGAGGCCTCCTTCTGCCAGTGCCTCGAGTAAACGGCGCTCCCGACCACGAACGCGTCGTAGCTGGTCAGGTCGTCCACGACCTCCACCGACCGCGCGTCTGCTTCCTCTCCGGCCCCCCCCAGCGTGGCGGCGATGCGCTCGGCGATCTCCTGGGTGGCACCGTGCATGCTGGAGTACGCAACGAGTGTCGGCATGGTCTACCTCCGGTTTGATCGTGCGCTTGGGGCGGCAGCCCGCCCAGTGCCGAAGGGCCTCTACGCGGAGGGTGAAGCGACCTCTGGAGCTTCGGACTCCGGGCCGAGGATAGCGCTCGGGTCGGCTCCCGGCCGCCAGGTAGCACATCCCATCACATCCCGGACGCCCTAATTGGGTCCTCGACACGCAGCTAACCTTGCGTCACCGTGACGGGACCGCTCCCTGAGACCGAGTATCACGCGATATTCCAGAAGGTGCCTCGGCTGCCTGTCGAGGTCGTCGTGTGTTCCGAATCAGGTGTATTGCTAGCCCGTCGGGTCGGTGGTCCCTGCGCCGATCTGTGGAGTCTCCCGGGCGGAACCGTCAGGTTTGCTGAGCCGTTGACCGAGGCCGTCCACCGGGCCGCGTTGGACGAGATCGGCGCCAATGTCGCTGTGGAGGAGCTCATTGGCTACATCGAGTATCCGAGCCATGCGCAACAGGGATTCGACTGGCCAGTCGGGATCGCGTTCCGCACCCACCTGGATACTGGCGGAGGCCATGCCCTGACGGCGGGGCCAGACCGACTTGCGTGGTTTCAACAACTGCCCGAGGAAATGCACGAGGAGCAGAGGACCTTCCTTCAATCTCGCGGCCTTGCCCGCTGATACGGCGGGCTGGTCGGTCAGCCGGAGGCGCGAACAGCGCGCCAGTGCCGGTGGTCGCTCGGTCGCCGGGGAGGCCTGACCGGCTCATCCGCCCGGAAATCCCGTGGGCCCGTCGATACGGGGCGGGTTGCCCCCGGGACGGGGTGCGCGACCACGGCACGTACAGACCGGCCATGCAGATACGCGTTGCCGTCGGGATTCGCTGTTATGGGCGCCTTGCGCAAGAAGGAATGAGTCCCGCATCCCTCGATCGGGCATGTGCGAGGCCTTCGGGCCCGCGTGAAGCTCCCCGCCCAACGTTGCTAGCATCGTCGGGACGACGGCTAGGAGGGACGATGGCCACACGTGCGGCAGTAACGAAGCTGCAGACCTCGGCCGACAACGGGCAACCCCCCAGCGATTATGTCGTGCCCGTGATCCATTTCCACCTGCCCGAGTCCGTCGTGAGGGTCGGCTTCTACGGCGGACTAGCAGCGGCGGTGGCGGCGGGCGCGGTGGACCTGCCCCTGGCCCTGCTCGTCGGTGTGGGTGTGGCGATCGCCCGTCACCGGCGCGCTTGAGGACCACCCTTCCCACACAAACCCCGGCCATCACTTTGTGCACACGCTGACGTACGCCAAGCGTTCATCCAGAATTTGCCTGCCTGTCGCCTAGAAGTCACCCGGCGTTCACGCCACTTCCGTACCGTCAACCTCACCAGTCACGCTGTATCCAGACAGGAGGGGTCCGATGGAGGTGTTTCTGGAGAGGCTGCTCGTCGAGCTGCTGGCCATCGCCGTCCAGGTCGCGTTCTGGCGCCTGTTGGAATGGTTCCGGACCCGGTCGGCCGCTGGCGGCCAGCTCGTGGCGCTTCCGGCCGCCTGACCCACCATCCGACCGGGACACCGGCCCGATGAACCCGGGCCGGTGAACCCGCTCGAGTGGTTGCGCGCTGGCGCGGCGGCCCCCGGCGCGGCCCTGAGCAGCGCGCTCGACCGCTTGAGCCCGGGCCGACGGCGGCGCCGACTTTGGGTCGGCCGGGGCAAGGCGCACATCGAGGTGCGCGGGGTCCATCGACCCCGGGCGCGAGGGCCTGGCGCGCGACGTGGAGCGGGCACTGCACGTCGTCGAGGGCGTGCAGTGGGCACAAGTGAACGCCGTCGCCGGCCGAGTGGTCGTGGCGTTCGACCCCAAGGGCCCTTCGGTCGAGGACCTGCTCGACGTCATCGACGGCGTGGAGGAGGCACACGACGTCCACAAGGAGCGTTTCTCCCACGAACGCCCCGAGCACCCCGGCGACATCGAGCCGTTGCGCCGACAGGCCATCGCCATCGGAGCGGACGTCGTCGCCCTCAGCGGAGGCGTGTTCGGCCAACTGCTCCGGTTGACGCCCATCCCCGCCGAGCTCGGCTCGCTCGTGGCGCTCATGGAGAACGAGCCTCGGGTCCGGCGCTTCCTCGAGCAGCACGTGGGGGTGGCTCTCACCGATCTCGGGCTCGGCGTTACCAGTGCCTTCGTGCAGTCGCTGTCGCAGGGCCCGCTCACCTTGGTGACTGACATCACGCACCGCGCCAACCACTTCGGCGAGCTACGGGCGAATCGTCGGGCGTGGGAACGGCGCGAGCCGGATCTCTGTGACGGGCCAGCCGAGGAGCCCCTCACGGCGCTGAGCGTCGGTGCCGCGCAAGCGGTCGCTCGGCGCCGGACCCGTCGAGGGGTACGCGGACGTCTCGGCGGCGCTCAGCGTGGCCGGGGCGGCGGCCGCGCTGGTTGTGACCCGTAGCCCCCGCCGCGCCGGTGGGATAGTCGACCGCCGCGGTGCCGAAAGCGGCGCGCCAAGGGCGTGAGGCATTCGCTGCTCGACTCGGACGCGAGCTGGCGGCACGCGACGTCGTGGTGCTCGACCGCGGTGCCCTGCGCCAGCTCGATCGAGTCGACGAGGTCGTGCTCGATGCGGCCGTGCTCACCACAGGTCGGCTCGTTCTGGGCTCACTAGATGTGGTGGTCGAGCACGACGCGGGCTCGGTCGCGGCCAAGTCACTCGAACTCTTCGACCCGGCGCACCCTGAGCACACGGCGCGGCGCGGCGCGTGGACGATGGCGCCGTTGGCCTCCATCAATGTGGAGTTGCCCGCCGGCGCCGTGGCGCGAGCTCGAGCACTTGGAAGAGGCCGGGCCGGCGTTCTCGGCGTGACCCGGTCGGGTCACCTCGTCGGCATGATCGCCCTCGAGACGGAACTCGACCCTCTGGCCGACCCCCTCGCCCACGCGGTGCGTCGAGGGGGCCGTCGGCTCGTGGTCGCCGGGGTGCGCAGCGGACTGGGCGAGCGGCTTGGAGCCGACGCCGTGATCGCCGGAGGCGCCCGCCTGGCGGCGTCGGTGCGCTCACTCCAAGCACAGGGCCACGGCGTGCTGCTCGTGTCGGGGGGCGCCGCGCACGCCGCCCTGCGCGCCGCGGACGTGGGGGTCGGTGTCGACGGTCACGGCGCCCACCCGCCGTGGGGCGCCGCACTGCTGACGCGCCCCGGGCTGGCGGACGTCCACCTGGTGGTGGAATCCCTGCCGGTGGCGCGCGCCGTCAGCAAGCGAAGCGTCGACCCTCTCCGCGACTGGGTCCGCCTCCGGCGCGGCGTGGTCGCTGTTCGGGCCAGCCTTCGAGCGCGGCCCGACGAGCGGCCGTGCCGGTGAACCTTGCCGCGCTCGTGGCACAGGGGGCGGGGACGGCCGCGGCGGCGGCACTCGGCCGGCATCCTGCGCCGACGCCGGTCGCCGAGGTCGCTTGGCACGCCATGGTGCCCGACGCCGTGCTCCGTGGGCTCGGCTCGTCGCGTCGAGGGCTCTCGGCCGCCGAGGCGGCACGCCGGCACGCCGCGCTGCCGTCGGAAGGATCGCCGCGAGCGTCGTTCCCCCGCGCCGTGGCCGCCGAGTTGGCGAACCCGCTCACCCCGGTGCTGGCCGTGGGCGCGGGGCTCGCCGCCGCGGTCGGGTCGGTGGCCGACGCCGGGCTGGTCGCCGGCGTCACCACCACCAACGCCCTCATCGGTGGGGTGCAACGCATCCGGGCCGACACGTCGATCGACAAGTTGCTACGTGCCATGACAACACGCGTCGACGTGCGCCGAGGTGGTCGCGTCAGGTGCCCTGGAACGGGCCCAGCTCGTGCGCGGCGACGTCCTCGAACTGAAGGCGGGCGACATGGTCCCTGCCGATTGCCGCCTCCTCGACGCCGTCGGATGTGAGGTCGACGAATCAGCGCTCACCGGTGAGTCGTTTCCAGCGGCGAAACACGCTGCGCCTGTCGCCGGCGCGACGCTCGCCGAAAGGACCTGCATGGTCTACGAGGGCTCGGTCGTGGCCACGGGTACGGCCCTCGCCGTCGTGGTCGCTGTCCGAGACCAGACCGAGGTAGGCCGGAGCCTCGCCGATGCGCCCGAACCTCCCGCCAGTGGAGTCGAGGCCCGGCTGTCAACGCTCACGAAGTTGACCGTACCCGCCACCGTGGCGAGTGGGGTCGCCGTGACGGGACTTGGCGTGCTGCGTGGCAGGTCGCTGCGTGCCGCAGTGGGCTCCGGGGTCAGCCTTATGGTCGCCGCGGTGCCCGAGGGTCTGCCTTTGTTGGCAACAGTCGCACAGCTCGCCGCCGCGCACCGACTGGCCGAACGCGGGGCGATCGTTCGCAACCCACGCACCATCGAGGCACTCGGGCGAGTCGACGTTTTGTGCTTCGACAAGACCGGCACCCTCACGGCCGGGCACATCGCTTTGCAGCAGGTGTCCGACGGCGCCACCCTCGAGCCAGTGGGGAAACTCGCACCCCGGTCCGTGGCGGTCTTGGCGGCGGCGCTCCGGGCTAGTCCGGCCGGGGACGCCGACGACCTGCCGCACGCCACCGACCGGGCTGTGCTCGAAGGCGGCGAGACGGCTGAGGTGGAGGCGAGCGACGGGCTCGGTGGCTGGACGCTCCTCGGCGAGCTGGCGTTCGAACCGGCGCGCGGGTATCACGCCGTCGTCGGAGATAGCCCGAGTGGCCCGCGGGTAGCAGTCAAGGGTGCGCCCGAGGTCGTGCTGCCGCGCTGTGTCACCTGGCGGGCGCCCGAGGGAGTGACAATCATCGATCGCGAGGCCCGACAACGGCTCGAGGCCGAGGTGGAGCGACTGGCGAGCGGGGGACTGCGGGTGCTCGCCGTGGCTGAGCGACCGGCATCCGCCCGCGTCGATCTCGCCGACGAGCGAGTGAGCGACATGGAGCTGCTTGGGTTCCTCGGCCTGGCGGACGGGGTGCGCCCGACGGCCGCCGTCGCAGTGGCCGATCTGCGCACCGCCGGTGTGTCGGTTGTGATGGTTACCGGCGACCACCCGTCGACGGCGGCCGCGATCGCCAAGGAGCTGCAGATCTTGAACGGTGCGCCCGTAGTGACCGGGGCGGACCTGGAGGCGTGGGGCGATGACGAGCTTGATGCCGCGTTGGCCACGGCGACGGTGTTTGCCCGGGTTACCCCGGCGCACAAGGTGCGCATCGTCCGCGCCTACCAGCGCATCGGCCGCACCGTGGCGATGACCGGAGACGGAGCCAACGACGCGCCCGCCATCCGCCTCGCCCACACCGGGATCGCCCTCGGCGGTCGCGGCTCGCCCTCGGCACGCGAGGCCGCGGACCTGGTCGTGCTGGACGACCGTATCGAAACGATCATCGACGCCATCGTAGAGGGGCGCGCCATGTGGGCATCGGTGCGCGACGCGCTGGCCATCCTCATCGGAGGAAACCTTGGGGAGGTCGGCTTCA
Source organism: uncultured Acidimicrobiales bacterium (assembly GCA_963810195.1). GTDB lineage: Bacteria > Actinomycetota > Acidimicrobiia > Acidimicrobiales > UBA8190 > Chersky-840. The sequence goes on from CAWEMO010000008.1 coordinate 71,852, forward strand.
TCCTCGTCTCCACCACGATTGCCGGGGCATCGCCCCTGGGGGCGCGCCAGCTGCTGCTCGTGAACCTCTTGACCGACATGCTGCCGGCGATGACCATTGCTTTGCGCCCTCCACGCGACGCTCGCCCGAGGAGCTGCTGCATGAAGGGCCCGAGGCGTCGCTCGGAGGCGCGCTCGCCCGCCAGATCGGCTTGCGCGCCGCGACCACGACCGCAGGGGCCACCGGCGCCTGGCTACTAGCGCGGTCCACGGGGACCTCGAGGCGGGCCAGCACGGTGGCGCTGACCGCGCTGGTGGGCACCCAGCTTGGGCAGACGGCGGTCGTCGGGGGCACGAGCCCAGTCGTGCTGGCATCCATGCTTGCGTCCGCCGGAGTGCTCGTCGGGATCGTGCAGACACCCGGGATCAGCAACTTCTTCGGGTGCACCCCGATGGGGCCGGTCGGCTGGGGGATCGCCATCGGCAGTGCGGCCGCCGCGACCGGGGTCTCAGTGGTGGCGCCGTGGGCGATTAGGCGTCTGCCCGAGCTGCCGTCACTACTAAACGGGTCCGCGCGACCTGCCGTTTGAGGTGCCAATGGACATAGCGCCGATAGAGTTCATAGCCCCATGACTTTCGCCCAGCCAGGCATATTCGCCCAAGGAACCCGCTCGCACCACTATCTCGAGTTCGACCTCCGGCCCGGTGCCGCCCTTCCCGAAATCGGTGCCGCTCTGGGCGCGTTGCACGAACCGCAGGTGACCGCCGGCGGGCTGAACCTGGTCATCGGCTTCGGGGCCGCCGCGTTCAGCCGCCTTGTCACGGACACCGTGCTAACGCGGCTAGCGCCGTTCCAGCCCGTGGAGGGTGTGGGCGGGCGGGGCGTGCCGAGCGCGCAGCGAGACGTGTGGCTGTGGCTACATGGCACCGGGCCCGACGTCGTCCTGGACGGCGCCCGCCTGGCGACAGCCACTTTGGCACCCGTTGCGCATCTGGTGCGCGAGCAGCCAGCTTTCGTCTACCGCGACGGCCGCGACATGACCGGCTTCGTCGACGGCACCGAGAACCCGCCCGTGGAGGAGGCGCCGGAGGTGGCCCTCGTGCCCGATGGCGAGGTGGGAACAGCGGGCAGCTACGTGATCGTCATGCGTTGGGTTCATGACCTGGACACCTTCTCGGCGCTGCCGGTAGCCGAACAGGAGGCAGTCATCGGACGGACGAAAGACCTGAGCATCGATTTAGGCGAGGCCAAACCCCCGACCGCCCACATCGCCCGGGTGGTGATCGAGGAGGACGGTGAGGAGCTCGAGATCTACCGCCGGAGCACCCCTTTCGGCGATGTGGCGTCCCAAGGGCTGTACTTCGTGGCCTTCAGTGCCGATCCCTCCCGGTTCACCAAGATGCTCGCCGCCATGTTCGGCACTACCGGCGACGGCTTGCACGACCGGCTCACTGAGTTCAGCCGGCCCGACGGGGCCGGGCTGTATTTCGCCCCCTCGCTCGAGGTGTTGGTCCGCATCTGACGCGAGGGCTGATGAAGCATCGCCCACCTGCCGCCGCGCCAAGGGCGCGCTGACATAAACACCAGCTCGGGGTCGCTATAAACAAGAACGCGTCGGGCGTAAATAGATTCAGAGCCCGGCGCGCGTAATCGGCGCCTCGGAGCGTCCGAGTCTCGGCGAATCCGTCTCCGGCTGCCGCCCGATAACGCCGTTGTTTTGTGCGTGTCTCAGTCTGAGTGAACCGATCGCTATTGCCGGTGTGAGTGCGGCCTATTAGGAGGCCCTCGCAGCCTGGACCGTCCGCAATCACTCCGGGCCGCGAATACTGCGCTGTCGGGTCTCGGACCTGGGTGCCCGGCATCGACTCAAGCACATTCAGTACCGGCACTAACTCGTCCGGGTGGGTCATCGCTTGTTCTTGTTGGAGTCTGATCCGCGTCAGAAGACAACTTGAGGTGACGCACATGTCACGTTACCTGTCGGTACCTTTTTTTCGAATAGAAGGCGCATACTGGGGAACAGTTGAACGCTTCTGGAGGTGTCTCCTCAGGGGAGCGGACAGCCGGAGGTCACTTCTGGTGCCGGGGGGTACGGACTTTCTCAGTTCCGCGATGACATCGGGAGTGGCCCCCTCTGAGCGCACAGGATGAGCGCTTGCGTTCTGTCAGGGTAACGCGCCACGAACAGCATCGTCGTGGCGCCTCGCCCGGTGCGTCAGAATAAGAATGAGGTGAGAACCGGCATCGACATACAGGATCAGCATCACCCAGGTCAGATGGGAGTCGGCGATCGATTGACGACGTCCGGGCAGGCGGCCCCCCTGTGGGTGGGCGATGCCTCCTCAAAGTCGCCACCGGTTGCGACGCGGACGCCTCTGTGGGTGAACGATGTGCCCCGTGCCGATTGGTATCCCGACCCGCTTGAGGGCGGGCAGCTTCGCTTTTGGAACGGACTCGGATGGGACGAACAGACCATGCCCTCCACTCCTGGTCGCAGGCCGGAGGCACCAGGTCAAGACCTGTTTGTGCACACCCGAGACGGTCCCGGTGGCTCGAAACCTGCCACGCGGACAAACAGGAGGGATCCACTGCGAGCCGCGCTTTTCAGTGCGTTTGGGCGCGGCGATGAGGAACCCGGGGACGGATCAGCGCGGACCCGGGACACCGATGGCGCGGTGGAGTCCCTAGATAGGTAGCGGTGATCGGACGACGGTCGACGGAGCAGCGATGTGTTTTGCCTAGACTCCGCCGCGTGGCACGGCTCGTGGCGGTGGCAAATCAAAAAGGCGGCGTTGCTAAGACCACAACTGTGCACTCCCTCGGCTACGCGCTCGCCGAATCAGGCCGGCGGGTGCTCCTCGTCGATCTCGACCCCCAAGCGTGCTTGACCTACTCGACAGGCATCGATGTTGATTCGCTCGACCTCACCCTGCATGACGTATTCCAGCGACGAGCGAAAACGACAGACGTCCGTCGAGTGGTCGATGGCGTCGCGGGCTTGGAGATCCTGCCCGCCGCCATCGACCTGGGGGCTTCTGAGGTCGACCTTCTCTATCGCACTGGGCGCGAGTACGTCCTGAGCCGCGTCCTGGCAGACGTGCGGGACGACTACGACATTATCTTGATCGACTGTCCACCGTCGTTGGGTGTGTTGACGATCAACGGTCTCACTGCGGCAGAGGAGGTCCTCGTCCCCTTCCAATGTGAGGCGCTCAGCACCCGAGGCGTAGGACAGCTTTTGGAAACGATCGACGACGTACGGACGTTCACCAACACCAATCTCTGCGTCCGCGGGGTAATCGCCACCATGTACGACGGTCGCACCCGACATGACAGAGCCATGCTGGCGACGATCAAGGATCGCTATGGGCTGGCCGTGCTCGAACCACCTGTGCCCAAGACGATCCGCTTCGCGGAGGCACCCCAGGTCGGGCGCTGCATCCTGCAGCACGCGCCACTGTCAGCCGGCGCCGACGCGTACCGGTCGATTGCCCGCAGACTTGACGTGAACCCGGAGGGCCTTTCTTCGGAGCCCGCCTTGTAGCTGGCGTTCGCGATCGCAAAACTGTACCTGCCCAGCACTCGGTCTCACCGATCGCCATGCCCGACCCCGGATCGAGCCAGATCGCGCCAGCCCCCGATCGCTACTGCTCAGGTCCGTGAATCGCGGGTGGCTCGCGCCTCCGCGCGTGACCCGCAGGATCAAGCACGTCTGTGTGGTGAACCCGGTCCGCTACGCCAGCCTGACCGAGCTTCCTGCCTGCCCGCCTTTCGGGGTGAGTTGTCCTCGTTGGGGAAGCGGGCACCAGGCGTCATGATGGTCCGACATTCTGACGGGGCGAGTCACTTTGATAGCCACGGCCCGATTCTCTTGGGAGACTTGCCGTCCTTTTTGGGGAGATCCTGGGTCCACCGGACCATCCCGAGTGGCGAAGTGATTAACCGCATTCCGGCGGACTCGGCCATCTGGGCAGCGTCCGCATGGGTCCCGGCGATGTGTTCCACCTCACCATCTGCATAAACGAGTTCGATCTCGCGGGGGACATATTGGCGCCAAACGATGCTAGCGATCTTCTGCTCGGCCACGGCGTCCCCCCTCTCATTTCTGTCCCTGAGGAGGGTACCTGCCGGTGACCGGACCCGATAGTTGAGCCACCTGCTATGCGAGTTGGTGTGCCTGTCGGTGGAGCCAGGCCTCGACGAACTCGACTGGGGTGAGCCAGCCGTGTGCGCTGTGGGGCTTGTTCATATTATAATCGATCCGCCAGTCCTCGGTGAGCACCTTGGCCTCGAGCAGGCTGTCGAACTGCTGACCGTTCAAGTGCTCGTCGCGCACGCGGCCGTTGAAGTTCTCGATCCAGGCGTTCTGCCACGGGGAGCCCGGGTCGATGAAGACGGTGCCCGTGCAGTTGGCGTCAGCTCGGACGCGACGACCTCGTGGACCACGTACGAGAGGCGCTCGCCCTCAGCGGGCTCGAACCTGGCTTCCTCACGCTGGAGATCACCGAGACCACCTTGATGCGCGACGCGGACGCCACGAGCCGCCGGCTCCGGATCCTGAAGGACATCGGCGTCCGCATTGCCATTGACGACTTCGGCACGGGTTACAGCTCGCTCGCCTACCTCCGGCAATTCCCGGTCGACGCTTTGAAGATCGACCGATCCTTCATCACGGGGATCGCCGACTCGAGCGAGTCTGGCGCCCTGATCCACACCCTCATCCAGCTGGGCAAGACCCTCCATCTCGAAACGCTGGCCGAGGGGATCGAGGAGCAGACACAGCTCCAGCGCCTTCAGCGCGAGCAGTGCGACACGGGCCAGGGGTTCCTCTTCGCCCGGCCCCTCGATGTCGCGGCGATGGAGCAGTTCCTCGGTGTGGGGCACGCAGACCTCACCGGCCGACTGGCTACCGACGGCTGAGAGGCACTCGGCACCCACACGGTCCTCAAAAGCTCAGCTCCGCCGAAGGGCCCGATCGGTGGTAGCTCGTCCTGGTCGATGAAACTTGTTCCGAGTTTCGACAGATACGGGACGTAGTGCGGCCTCTGGGAAGGCCTGACCGCCGGACCGTCCGCAATCGCTCGCCCGGCGGATTCAAGGGGTGGCCGCGACAAGTCGGTTGAATCGTTCCCCTGGAGTCTCCCACTCCAGGGTCTTGCGTGGGCGCTCGTTGAGTAAGGCAGCGATGGCATCGAGGTCCTCTTGGGAGTGGACCGACAGGTCGGTGCCCTTGGGCAGAAACTGACGGACGAGGCCGTTCCAGTTCTCGTTGCTCCCGCGCTGCCAGGGCGAATGGGGGTCGCAGAAGTAGACGGGGACGCCGGTGGCGACTTTGAACGCCGCGTGCGTGGCCATCTCGATCCCCTGATCCCAAGTGAGGGACTTGGCCAGGTGCTCTGGTAGACGCACGATGTTCTTCGCCACTGCCGACGCGACGTGCTCGGCGGTGCGGTTCTCGAGCTTGATGAGCATGCCCATGCGGGTGGTGCGTTCCACCAGCGTGGCCACGGCGCTGGCGCCGCCCTCCCCGATCATGAGGTCACCCTCCCAGTGGCCCGGCACGGCCCGGTCTTCGACCTCCGGGGGGCGTTCGGAGATGTTGACCATCCCGAGGATCGCGCTTCGTCCAGAGGAGGCTCGAGAACGAGGACGTCTCCGAGCCCGGCCCGAGCGCAGGCAGGCGGTGAGCTCCTTGCGCAGCTCGCCCTTGGCCTGGACGAAGACCGCCTGGTAGATGGCCTCGTGCGACACCCACCACTCTGGCCGGTCGAGGTGCTCCTTGCGGCACCGGTGGGCGATCTGCTCGGGCGACCATTTCTTGGTGCGCAGCAGTGCCTGGACCTCCTCCCACAGCCAGGGGCGCTGCTCGGTCCAGGGAGCCTTGGGCCGGAGGGCGGCTCGTGCCGCTCGCTCTTCGGCCATCGCCGCCCGGTAGCACCTCCGCCCACCGTTGGCCGCAATCTCACGCCAGATCGTCGAGCGGTGCCGGCCGATGCGAGAGGCAATGGCTTCGTCGGACGCTCCAGCCTCGATGCCGACCCTGATCTCCTCGCGCTCAGACGCGCTCAGCGAGCCGGGGCGCCGCTTGCGTTCGCGTATCATGGCCACACCGTCGTCGCCAAGACCCGTTCTGAATGTGGATACCCTGTCGACGAACCGCTTGTTGGTGCCGCACACCGGAACGCTCCGTCGCACGAACCCCCATCGAACGACGTAATCCTGCACAGTTGAGGCAGGAACTCCCGTCAACGCCTCGGCTCTCTTGTAGCTCGCTCCGGCGAGCACCGCCTCGACCGCCGCGTCGAGATCCGTTTGGCTCGAGCGGCGCTTCCGTCCTCGGGTCTCCATCTGACACCTCCAGGTCAGGAGATGTCGCGCTCACCCCTTGAGCCCAAGCCCCCGTGATCACCGGGCGGGTCGCGCCGCTCAACCGCGAAGCGCACCCGACCGTCAATCACGGTGGATTCGGCATCTCCACGCTTGGGCGTTGAGTCTTGGAAGGTCTTCACCTGTCAGTTGTCGGCGAGAGCGACCCGGGCCAGAGCTTCGACAGGAGCCAAGGCGCCTGGCGCTTGGGCCGCCGCGACGGTCCGGCTCTGATCGGAATAGGCGTTCACGACGGAACGGCCCCCCGTGGTCAGGCCATAGGCGCCGTCGCCGACGCCGGAGAGCTTCTGCATTCCCGTCGCCTCATCCGCGTGGGCGACCTGCCCGGCGAAGATTGCCGAGGTTTCGTGCGCAAATATCGTGACACCAGCATTTCCACCACCGCCGGCAGCTGTGTACTCGCAGGTGATCCCGCCGCCCTCTGTTGGGGTGCGTATCGGGCCGCTGTAGGCGACTCCGAGTGCAGCATCGGCTTGGGCCATCGTCGGGCAGGTGGGGGCACCTGTCGTCGCAGTCGCTGTGGTCGCTGACGCGGCGCTCGTCGGTGAGGACGTCGGGCTGGCGGTATGACTGCTGCTCCCCGACCCGCAGCCCGTCATAACCAGGTCAAACATCAAGACGCTAGCCGCCAAGGGGAATCGAGTGTTCACAACTTCGAGCATACGCCCGTGTCCATTGTCGGCAAAGAGTCAGCTGAGTGGTAATCGAGTGGCGCATTGCGGCTGGGGCTGACCGCTTAGCCGATGCCGGGCAGCAATGTCGGGTTGCCGTTGCCAGCCAGAAGCTGGCCACAGACTTTAGAGGGTCGTCTGCGAGCCGATGAAATGTTGGTGGTGTCTGCCACTGCGAGGCTCGATAAGCCTGTGGGGCGCCAAAACCCAGACCGTCACGCAGCGATGCAGTATTCATGAATCAACCCACCGAATCGATCCCACCGACGCACTCGTCGCGACAGCTGATCGGGTGTTGATCGGAACTTGAAAGCCTCGGGGCATGGCGGGTGGAGATCGAGCCCCCGATGCGGGCGTTGTAGTGCACCAGATACTCCAGAACGACGGACTCCAAGTGCCGCCGACCGAGAATCAAGATCCAGTCCAGGCACTCCCGTGGAAGTGTGCCCACCCAGCGTTCAGCGTAGGCGTTCGCCCGTGGCGCCCGGACCGGGGTGCGGATTACCCGGATGTTTTCGGATTGGAAGACCTCATCGAAGGTCCCGGTGCCCCGGTCAGCGCCCCAGGAACCAGCGGGCCGAGAGGGCGTCACCCATTGTCATGACGAGGTTGCGAGCCTGTTGGGACACCCAGGCCCCCGTTGGGTGGGTCGTGACCCCGGCAAGATGCACCTGCCGGGTGTCGAGTTCGATGAAGAAGAGTACGCACAGGCGCCTGAGGAACACGGTGTCCACCGTCAGGAAGTCCGGCGCCAAGAAGCTCTGCGTTTGGGCCCGGACGAAGTCCCGCCAGGTGATGCCGAACCGGCCCCCACAAGGATCGAGCCCCGCCCTCATGAGCACCAACACGGTCCCATGTACCTGGGCACGCCCCCAGTCAACCACCGGAAGACACGCCCCGAGGGGCTCGGAAAGGCCGCGTATGCGGGTCAGCGCGAGGTCCGGCCAGACCCGAGTATCCGGTAATCCTTAAGGGCCGTGGGCATAGGGCGGGTTGCCGGAGCGACTGCCGTAATCGGCCAGCGCTCTTCGGCGATCAGCGTTGTTAGGTCGAGGCGGGAGTGGACTCCGCTGCCGACTTGAGGCGCTCGAGGGTCTGCTCCATCGTGGCCCGGTTGTGCGTGGCACGGTCCCCGACCCCCGTCACGGGCTTGGCTAGGGCCTTGACGATGGGGCCCCGCAGGTCGGTCCAAGTTTCGGTGACCCGACAACCGGCAGCGGTCGGCTCGAACGCATAGCGCCATTCGGCGACCTTGAGGCCCAGGACCGTGATGCGGAAGGCGAGCAGACGTCCAGGCTCGGCGTCGTCGATTGTTCCTAGCGTCGTCCATCTCTTCTTGCCGTTGCGGTTGACGCCGCGGAACGTCGCTTCGAGTTTCGGGCCCGTCGCGCCTCGAAGCCAGGTGGCCCCCTCATTCTCGGGCGACCACTCGCCCATCCGGGTCAGGTCGGAGACCATTGCCCATACCTGCTCTGCTGGTGCGGCGATCTCTGTCGTCACACTTACCTGTTCAGCCATGGGCCTCATGGTAGTCCCAGGGCGATCTGTCCTGCTCGTGCCCACGAGAACTACGCTCACCTACCCGCGGAACACCGGCCTACATCGGCATGGCGCGTCCCGCCATGACATGTCGGTACAGCGGCGGCGCGAGGATACGGAGCAGCGGACTCAAGGCCGCAGCTTTGGCGACGTTGATCTCGATGGCACGTTTGCCCACGCCGTTGAGCGCCATGGCAGAGACTTGCTCGGTCGTGCGGAGAATCGCTTTCGGAGGGCGCGCCATGCCTCGTTCGAGCGATCGGATCGCCAGTGGAGTCTTGACAAAGCCGGGGTAGAGGATGTGTACGTTCACACCGAACGACCCGACCTCGAGCGCGACACTCTCCGTGAACGCGGAGAGAGCGCCCTTCGAGGCAACGTAAGCCGACTCATGGGCGATCGGCGTGCGCACGCTGTCGCTGGAACAGTTGAGCACGCTTCCAAACCGGCGCCTTGCCATTCCCGGCAAGACAGAGAGCGTCCCTACGACCGCGGCGAAAAAGTTCACCTCCAGGATCCTGCGGTAGAATGCCGCATCCGCGTCGATCGCCGCGACCGGTTCGTCGATGCCGGCCACATTGGCGAGGAAGTCCACCCGTCCGCATTCGCGTTCGATGCCGGCAAGCAGGTTGTCGTACGCGTTGACGTCGGCAAGGTCGCAGTGGAGCGCCGTGATACCCGAGGCCCCTTGCAAGGGTTCCACCTGGATATCTATACCGAATACCTGCGCGCCCCGATCCACGAGATCCCGGGCAAGTTGATTTCCGATTCCGGAGGCAGCTCCTGTGACGACGGCAACCTGGCCGTCGAAGCGCCTTATCCGCCGGCTCATGGGTCGATCTCAGGGCTTCGAGTTGGCGCCGCGAGTGAGGGGCACGACTGGACAGACACGCCATGGAGGCCTTAGATCCATGTGACAGCTCGACCTCCCAGTCAGGTCCCGGGTCGAATTCGAGCTTTCGGGACACGCCTCATCAATGTAAGCGCGGACAGCGCGCGCGTTCCACCTGGACCACAAGAGTAGACGTTGCGAACGCGATCGTACCCGGCCCCAAATGGCGAGGCCGCGTACGAGCCACAAGATCGCCAGTCCGATCCCTCACGCCCCGACAGGCGCCGCCTTTCCATCACGCGCCTTGGGGAACTCCTGGTCCTCGGGCACCCGGCGCAAGTGGACCACACCGATCAGTGTCAGCACGAGCATGATGCCGGCCAGTACGAAGGACACGATGGACGCCACCAGGGCGATCTGACCGAAAGTCCAGAAGGCGTACGCCTCGAGGAGCAGCCCTCGCAGTGTCGTGCCCTTGAAGACCGTCTCGACCTGGCCTGCGAGCTTGGTGTTGGTCGGGTCGGCGATGGACTCTGCGCTCAACTGCGAGTAGGTCTTGCCCCCGCCGATCTCCTGCAGGTGATAGGCGATGAAGTGATCGGCGTAGGCCTCGGCCTGCTGACCGGTGGTCAATGGCTGCCCCGCGTACTTCTCGAGGTAGGGGATCATCACGGGCTCGATCTCGGTCCCGACCTTGGCGTGGGCGAATGCCGCCCGGGTCGGGAAGGTGATCTGCTGCTCGGCGAGCTGGTTGTGGACGTTGCTGTTGGCGAAGCTGTAGCCCCACAGACCAAGGCCCCCGGCCGCGAGCAGCACGACGACCAGGACTGCGCCGCCCGCTGTGAGGATCATGTCGAACGTCTTGCGCCGCATCTTTGGCTCCTTTCGATGCCACCTCGTCGCCGAGGCTCTCCCAAGAGCTTGTGCCCGGGATCACATGGGGGACAGGGCCGAAGGTCCCACCTCAGTAGCTCTAACGGCTCTGCCCGCCTCAGCGGCTTCGAGTGGTAAAGGCCCTTGTTCCAAGGCACCCCATGGCTACAAGGCAAGATCGCTCAGGTCTCGGCACCCGCCTCGTGATGAGCGAAAAACTCCTGCAGTTCTTCGGACGCTCAAGAAGTGCCCTTGCCTCATTGCGCCGTCGAGGTCTACGGCTGGGATTGGCAATAACCGCGCCCAACGAGCGATGGACGTACCTGGAAGTATGCAGGTGGCCGCGATGCGGCAAAACTATCCGCTTTGGAGGAATCACCAAATGGCTGACAAGTCCTTTCGGGGAGAGATCGACGAACTACTGGCCGACTCGGAGAGTAGCCCCGACTCCACGGTAGACATCGGGGCCCGAGAGGCGATACGGAAGCTCGCCGAGGAGGTCCAAAGACTCCGAGGCCTCGTCAATCCGAAGTAGTTGCAAAGCACCAACTGGCCCCTAACTCCTGGGAGGGCCGGCGCTGTAGCGACCTCGACCATCGATGAGACCGTCTACCTCAATAGAGAGCCGTTCGACCGCTTCGGCCAGCTCGAGAACTTCGGCGGCGAGCTTTTCGACAAACGCTCCCTTTGTGATTGCGTCATCTCCCGAGCTGTGCAACTGGCTGAGGGTCGACCGAACCTTGTGCGAAATCCCGACGATTGCCATGCCAGAGAGCCTATGGACTGGTCGTCCCCACTGCTCGTAGTCGGGTTCACCAGGTGAGGCGACAAGGAGAGCAGGGAGCCTTGCGGGTGGTCCCCACGCTCCCGTCGCCACCACCGCGTAGAGCCTCCCACGCTGACCGTGCCACCCGCTCAGTGGTATCAGCCGGTCTTGTATCGACCCTCCCATGGAAGAGGGTGTGCAGGATTGCCGGCCACATCTCGGCCATCAACCTGACACAGATGGTGTCGCACTGCTCGATGATTATACGAGGACCCGCATCCACGGAACCACCAGTTGCCGGTGGGGGAGAAGGCACTTAGAAGTCCGTCGACACCATCAATGTTGTCTCATCGAAGCGCTGCGCAACTCGCAGGTACGGTGCCACAGATAGGAGACGCGGACGCGCCCTGCGTCGAAGGCTTCCGTTGCAATCGGAACTCGCTAGGTCTGCCCGACGCGGTTGCGCCAACTGTGGGGCCGGCCAGGGCTGCAGGGACCGAGGCATTGCCCGACCCGGCCGCCACGTCCAACACCCGGTCACCGCGCCCCACCCCGCACGCCTTGACCAGGACCCGCGCCGAGATCTGGGACAGTTCGGCGGCCACGGAAGGTAGTCGCCCAGGGCCGTGGCGCGGTGCTTGGCCTTGGAGGCGCGGTCGGCCCCCACAGTGGCAATCGGTGCGGTTATCTCAGTCCTCTTCCATGGCATTCCCGTTGAGGCTGGGGGACGAACGATGCGGCCGTGGCTGGAAGAAGAGATGTGAGTATTCGTCACCGTTTTGCCGTGCACGGTGATCGTGCACGATTCCTATGGTTACAGGGATCAATCCGACTGCCAGGCCCAGGAGCAGGAGCGGTGTCAGGGCGATCCATAACATGGCCATCCTCCTTCCATCTCGGGTGGGCTCATCGCGGGGCATCCCCGTCGAGGAGCGAAACCCCGTTCGTCCATAAGGCGTGACGTGGCTGTGCCACGCGATGGCACATCGTCTAAACTCCGGGAATGGCCGCGGCTGGCGACCACGGGGCGGGGATCACGTCACTTCTCGAGGCGGCAGAGGCCCGACGTCGGACTGGGCAGCTCGCGGATGCCCGGGTGGGATTCATGGGTGCCGCGAAGGCCGCCGAAAAGGCGGGGGATGCCCCTGCCTTCGTCGGTGCCGCCTTGGGTGTCGGCGGCATCTGGGTCCACGAGCAGCGCGACGTCGTCGCCCGAGCGGCCGTCGATTCCCTCTGGCGCCGTGCCCGCACCCTCGCCACGGCCGGCTCCGTCGAAGAAGCCCGTCTGGCCGTGCGCCAAGCGGCTGAAGCCGTTTACGAGGGGGCCCCGGTCGAAGCAGTCACGACCGCTGTCGAGCGCGTCCGTGCCCTCGGCGACGAGGCAGCGACCGCTGAGGCACTTTCGTTGCTTCACCACGTACAACTCGGTCCGCGCCACGCCGAAGTGCGTCTCGGATTGGCAGAGGAGATCGTACGTCTCGGCGCTCGTGCGGAAGACGCTCTTCTCACCCTCATGGGCCTCTGTTGGCGGACCGTGGATCTCTTCCTACTGGGAGATCCACGTGCTGGCCAGTCCCTCGAAGAGCTACGAGAACTCTCGGCAGCCGAGGGATGCGAGGCGCTCGGTTTCGTCGCCGACGTGCTCGGGGCAATGGTCCTGGCTCGGGCCGGGCGACTCGAAGAGGCGGAAGCAGTCGCCACCAGCGCCTTGGAGCGAGGGACGGCAGTGGGCGATCCTGACGCACTTGCCTATTACGGGGCCATGCTCGCCGCGTTGCGGTGGTGGCAAGGCCGAGAGGGAGAGGTCATCGACCTCGTCCGGAGCATCTCAACTTCGCCTCGTCTGGGGTTCAACGACCATGTCTATGTGGCCGCAGATGCAATGCTGTCGGCAGCTCTCGGTGACTTTGATTCGGCGGAGGAGGCGCTCGCTCGCCTGGATGGACTCGGGCTCGAGAGGCTGCCCCACTCGAGCAGTTGGCTTACTACCCAATTCCTTGTCGCCGAAGCCGCTTACCTGCTCGGTGACGCACAAGTTGCCGCGGCCGCCGGTGAAATCCTGGCCCCCTATGCCCATCTTCCGGTCATGCCCTCGCTTGGCATCGTGTGTCTAGGCTCGGCAGAGCGCGCCTTGGGGCTGTGCGCCGCTGCGACCGGTCGTCCCGACGCCGCCGTGCATCATCTCGACGCCGCGATTCGTGCCGATCGCCGTCTCGGGAGCCGACCGATGGCCGTCCTCACCGAACACGCCCTTGCTGGCGTCTTGCGTGCCAAGAGAGGGGAGAGTGACTCGGCGCGAGCCGAACAACTGGCTCGTCGCGCCGAAGACCGGGCTCATCGAATGGGGATGGGGATTCCCAGTCACCCGTCCTGGCTGGTCGCTGGTCAGTTCTCGTCTCGGACGGCGGAACGCTCCCGGAAGGCGTCCCTGCAATCGTGTTCAGGGGGCTGGCGAATTGCAGTCGACGGTCGGGCGACGCTGTTGCCTGACCGTGTTGGGCTCGCATACCTTGCCGAGCTGATCGCCCGACCTGGCCAGGACCTTGATGTGTTGAGTCTTGCATCCGATGGCATTCTGGGCGCGTGTCTTTCGGATGCGGTCGCAGACAAGAGCGCCCTTGACAGCTACCGCCGTCGCTCTCGAGAACTGAGCATGATGATTGGCCGCGATGACCTCAAACCTTCTCTTGTCGATCGCTACCGCGAGGAGCTCGCCACACTCACGGCGGCTCTCCGATCCTCTACCGGGCTAGGCGGAAGGGCGCGAGTATTTCCCGACAACAACGAGCGCGCTCGAACCGCAGTGCGTAAAGCGCTTATGCGTGCAGTCGCCGCAATCGAAGCCATCGAACCCGATTTCAGCCACCACCTACGGGCGAGTCTGGTGACCGGCATCACGTGCCGGTATTCACCATCACAAGGGTGGAATGTCACGACGCGGGATTGAGGGCAGGGAAGCTGTCACGTGTAGGTGCCAAAAATCTCGTCCACGTCTGTGACCAGCAGATATACGAGAGTGCCCTCAGCGGCCTTGTCTGACCCGGACCGGAGCAGCCCGCCCGACGATCCTTCGTCCGCCTCCTCGGTCATGTGGTCTACTTAGTACGTGATCGTGCGTTCCCGGCGATTCCTTTAGCCCACCCCACCAGGGGCCCAGAGTGAGCAGTGCCGCTGGCGGCGTAGCGGCGCCTCAACCCCGGCCTAGATAGCCTCTCGGGCATGGATCATCTTGCACGCGTCATCCAACGCCCTGATGGGTCCTGGGACTATTCCTGCGCGTCATGCGGCCGATCGGCAGGTCGTGCCGCCGTCCGGGAGCTAGCTGAGCAGCTTGCTGACAACCACCGACTGGCGTTTGGGCCGAGCTTTGACGACCGTAACGCCGAGCCCTCCAACTAAGACTCACGCTACGAACAACGCCTTGCGCAGGCGCTCAATCTCAACCAGCAAGCCGGCGAGCACCTCCTCGCTCATACCCTCGCGGTTGCGCAGACGCTCGGTCAAGCTATCGAGCCTCGCCATTTCGCGACTGCGCAGCGTCGCCTGATAACCGGGGGTGTGGCGCCGCAACGCTCGGTTGAAGGTGGCATTCGCCTCGGTGCCGTCGGCGAGCTCGAGGACTCGAGCGATCCCGGCGAAGGAGCGGCCCTGTTCGCGAAGCAATAGAGCCTGCTCGTCGCGATCGACGTCGTCAGGCATTTGTGCCCTCGCGTCTCCTAGTTGGACCGGAGCCGATCGCTGTTAGTCTTAGATCGGTCGCACGTTCTTGGCCTGAGGACCCTTCGCTCCTGGCTCGGACTGGAACTCCACCTTTTGTCCCTCGATCAGCTCGCGATACCCCGAACCCTCGATAGACGAGAAATGTGCGAAGACGTCAGGAGAGCCATCGTCTGGGGTGATGAATCCATATCCCTTGCTGGCGTTGAACCACTTCACGGTGCCTGTGGCCATCGTTGTTGCCTCGTTTCTCCACGCTCTCGATACTTGCGGGAGACCTTGTGGCACCGGCAACGACGACAGCTCGCGTGAGATCTGACTGTGCGCTAGTTACACGATAGCGGGCCTTGAACGCTCATCGAGCACTCCTATGGTCGACGGCCCGAGATGCCAGGCCGGCGAGTTAGCTGACGAATGACTCGATCTGCTTGCCAAGCTTGTCTTCGATTTCAGGGTTCCACGCCGTCTCAGCAACATCGACGACGAGAATGAGGTCCGATAGCAGCAGGGCCTGGAGCGCCGCCACAGCAAGATACTTCAGCCATTTGCCGATACCGATTCGCACCGTGAAATTGGCTGGGTCTCCCGAGCGGAAGCGCGGCAATGGCAAGGATGATGCCTCGAAACAGACATAAACCCTAAGACAGGGGCTTGCTTGTTTTTGCGGGCAGGCTACTTGGTGGTCTTCACCGGTTTCATGGCCTTGGCGCCCTTCGCCACTGCCGGGTCTGTCTTGTCGGATGATGTCCTCGCCTTGCCGATGACTGCGAAAGCACCAGGGCCAGGGACGACCATCGACTCCTCGCCCGTCGACCACTTAATGCGGAGCATCTGGCCGATGACTCCGGTCACGACACCGTCGCGCGGTACCTGGTCGACCTTGGTGGAAGCGACACGAACTCGATCACCGGTAACCGGCATGAGTACCTTTCGTGGTAGCTGGAGTGAGATTCATGGCCTAGCCCTCTCATTGCGCTGCCGCCAAACGACCCCTTTGACGTTCGTGAATGGGCTCTCGCTCATTTCGCACCATACTCCGGATCGCAGGGCCCTTTCCCCAGCCGCCCTGACCAATTCAGAGAGATTTTCACGCTCCGGTCATGGTCGGACGGCATTTGACCTACGAAGCTGCTGACTCCTGACTGCTCTGATGGCGAAGAGAGACTCGAACTTGGCCAGTCTCGGGCCGTTTCAGCATGAGGCACGAGCCCACGCTGAATCTCGGGCGCGCCACGGGCGCGAGGGGGGCGCAATCACGGTCAATCGAGGTTATCGGCGGTCAGTCAGAACTGTCCTCTGAACTGGGCGAATCACTGTGTTCGCTGGTAGGTGAGTCGGGCTGATCAGCCTTCACACGGCTGAGGCCACAGGTTCGAGTCCTGTTGCGCCCACGGCGGTGAAGCGTTGGTAGGAGCTCTTCGGTCGCATAGTCGAGACCGAGGGCACGCTCTTGTGGTGTTGGGCCAGGTGATAGCGAATGGTCTCCGCTCCGGCATCGAAGCCGTCGTCGAGCAACTGCTTTCGCATGACCACGATCTCGTCCTCATACAAATCACAGATTCGCGAGGGCGAGCTCTTGGGACGGCGGCTTCTGGGCTCGAGTCCGGCTTCGCCCTCCAGGCGATAGCGCCGCAGGAGCTTGAAGAGCCAGCTCGGGCTCACCCCATGGGCGGCCGCCAACAGCTTGATAGGCTTCTCTCTCCGCAGGTGCGTCTCGATCAGAAACCGGCCCATGTCCATTGGAGACCCTCCCGGCTAAGCGGTCTCCGATGTCTTGACACATCCCACAGGCCGGCGGTCTCCTATGTCATGAACTCCGGCACTGTTGCGCCCACTCAGTTTCCAAGAGAGTGCTGACTCTCGAACCATCGGCCGGAGTAATCGGGTGGTTCCACCCTTTCGGGGACGGGAGTCCGAGGGGCGATGTAACGGCATCTCTTCCCGGTCGAAACAAGGCGGGGCAGCCTGTCCAGCAAATGCACACCGGCTCTTGTCGTCTTCTCGATCTCCCATTCAGGCTTGGTTGAACCGACCGTCCTCTTCGCGCTCGGCCCCGGCGCTGACAGTCTCATCGTGCCATCGTCACGCGCGGGTGGCGACGAGCAGTTGGGCCGCTCCCAGCCCCACCAGAGTGCGGCAGTAGTGGGTGAAACCCGCGTCGAGCACCATCGCTTCGAGACGGACGGGAGAAGGCAGCAAGGAACTCGACGCCGGGAGGTACCGATAGGCCTGCGGGTCGGAAAGCGCTCCGCCAACCGCCGGCACCACCCGATGGAAGTACACGTGGTGTATCAGCCGCGCCGGCTGCCACGACGGCTCTGCCACCTCCAAGAGAGCGAATCGGCCCCCAGGGCGAAGCACACGAGCAAGCTCGATAAAGAGCGCTGCCGGGTCGATAACGTTGCGCAGAGCGAAGCCGCACGTTGCGCCGTCCGCCGCCGCATCCGGCACGGGTAGGCGGAGTCCGTCGGCCAAGGCCACACGGGGGCCTGGTCCGCCAGCGCGCAGCATGCCTTCGGAGATGTCGAACCCGACGCATCGGTGGCCAGCCGCCTCCAGCTCGCGCAAGAAGCCACCGGTGCCGCAACCCACGTCTAGTACCAGCGACCCCGGCGCCAGGCCGAGGGAGGCCGCTGCCCGTCGTCGCCACCCTCGGTCCATGCCGAAGGTCAAGAGGCTGTTCACTCGGTCGTAGCGCCGGGCGATGCGGTCGAACATCTGGCGGACGGCTCGGTCACGGGCTGGGCCGGGGGCGAGGGGATCGAACTCCACGTCCGCATCCTGGCAGCCCGGCCGAACCTCCTAGGCTGCGGCGACGATGAGATCGAGGAGGCGAGGTGCCTGAGCTGGCCCGCCCGGTCGGCCTGGGACTGGCTGCCCGCGGTTCTGTGGACGACGTCGTCGCGTGGGCACACCAGGCGGAGGCCGCTGGGCTCGACTCCGTGTGGTTCCACGAGAGCTACTTCGAGCGCGATGCCGTCTCGTATGCGGCGGCGGTGGCCAGCCACGTTCCGCGCATCGGGGTTGCGCTCGGGGCCGTCACGCCCTTGACCCGCCACCCTGTGCTTACCGCCATGACGGTGAGCGCTCTCGACGAGATGGCACCCGGACGCATCGTGTGCGCTCTCGGGACCGGCCTCCCGCTCCGGCTGGCCCAGATGGGTGTTGCCTATAGCCCCGAAGGCTCGATTGGCCAGTTGGAGCAGGCCATGGAGATCATGCGGGCGCTGTGGCGGGGGGAGCGGCTCCCCGCCCAGGCACCCGGGGTGCCGGAACTGGCGCCGATGTTCCCACCGGTGCACCACGTGCCCATCTACGTTGCCGGCTACCGGTCCTCCATGGTGGAGCTGGCAGGGCACCTGGCAGACGGCTACCTCGCGCGCCCCGCAGAGTCGCTACCGAGCCTCACGGGGATCCTGGCTCGCCTACGGGCGGCGGAGGCGTCCGCCGGTCGACCCCCCGGCACCGTCAAGACAGCGGGCTACTTGCTCAGCGTGGTTGCTCCCAGTCGGCGCGACGCCCTGAACCGGGCCAAGCGTGAGCCGTTTGTCATCTACATGATGAGCGTGCTGTCCGACCTGTCGCTCGAGCGGGCCGGGCTGCCCCGACAGCTTCGCGACGACGTGGCCGGGGCCTGGCGGGCCGAGGAGTACCACCGTGCCGCCGGCCTGCTGCCCGACGAACTCGTGGACGCCTTCATCCTGTGCGGCACGGTCGACGACGTCGCTGCCCGAGCCTGGGACTACCATCGGGTGGGCCTCGATCGCCCGCTGTTCCAACCGGTCGTCCAGGAGGACGACCAGGTGGCCGGCGTCCTGGCCGCCGCTGTCGCATTCGCCGGGACCGAACGCCCGTCGTCGCCGGGTGCGGTCGACGCCACGATCGCCCCTCGCCTCGGTGTCTCAGGCGGTGATGCAAGACCTGCAGCTCGTCAGGGGCGAGTGTCCACCGCGTCCAGCGCCCTTGGGCACCGGCTGTCGGCGTGGTGGGAGCTGACCCGCCCGTTCAGCCTTGGGGCCAGCTCCATCCCGGTGGCGGCTGCCATCGCTTTGGCTGCCGGCGCTGGGCACATCCGCTGGACCCTGGCGGCGGCCGCTCTGGTTGCCTCGGTCCTGCTCCAAGTCGGCACCAACGTGATCAACGAGGTCTACGACGTCCGAACAGGCGCCGACTCCATCACGTCTCCCCGGGCGAGCCTGGCGATCTTGAAGGGGCGCGTCGGGGAGCACGAAGCGCTTGTGTATGCCGCCGTGGCTTTGGGTGTCGCCACCGGACTCGGCGGCTGGATGATCGCCGTGCGGGGCTGGCCCGTGGCGGCGCTCGGAGCGATCGGCCTCCTCGGCGGCGTGGGCTACACCGTCCCGCCACTACGGCTCAAGTACCGGGGGTTGGGGCTGCCGGTGGTATTCGTCCTGATGGGCCCCTTCATGGTTGAGGGCGGCTACTACGTCGTCGCGGGCCGGCTGTCACTCGCCGGCCTCGCCGTCAGCGTGCCCGTCGGCTGCCTGGTGACCGCGATCCTCCAGGGCAACGAGTGGCGCGACATCGCCGATGACGCCCGAGTGGGCATTACCACCCTGTCGATCCGCGTCGGTGGGCGCTGGGCACACATCGCGTACATCGGGCTGGTGCTCGGCGCGTACATTGCGCTGGTCTGTGCCGTACTGGCCGGCGCCGTTCCCAAGGACGCAATCGCCGCTGTCTTATCACTGCCGTTTTTCGTCAAGGTCGTCAGGGCCGCCGAGCTTGGCGCACGCGGAGATCGACGCAGCCTCGCTACCATTGACCTGGCGACCGCCCAGCTCTACGCCGTCTTCGGGGCGCTGCTGGTGGCGGGACTTGCCGCCAGCGCTGCATGACGGATGCCGTCTTGACGGCCCCACCCCTCGACTTCCGCGTCCGCTCGGATGCCGAAGCGGTTGCCGCGCTTGGGCTGGCAGCGACCTGTTTCGGCTTCACATTCCGAGGGCCGAAATCGTCGTTCTGGAGGCGCATGACCGGCACCGGTGCCATCCTCGGGTCGTTGTCCCTCGCCTGCCAGCCCGGGCTGCGCCGTATGCATCCCCGGCCGCGGCATCTGCTGGAAGGGGCAGCAATCGCCGCTGGCCTCTATGCCATTTTCCAGGTCGGCGATCTCATGGCCCGGCGGATCATGCCCAATGGCGCCGGCGACATCGACGCCATCTACGATCTGCGCTCAGACCAAGACGAGCGGGTCATCGCGGCTCGCCTGGCGGTGGTGATCGGACCCGCCGAGGAACTGTTCTGGCGAGGGTTCCTGCAGGAACGGCTATCACGCCGCCGGGGTCGGTGGGCGGGTGCCGCGCTCGGCCTCTGCTGCCTACGCTGGGGTCCACCTCGCATCGGGCAATCCCACCCTGGTGGGGGCAGCAGGGGTGGCTGGCGCCTACTGGTCGGTGCTGGCCGCGGCCGGCGTCGACGTGGAATCGCTCATCGTGAGCCACGTCCTGTGGGACATCGTGATTTTCCTCGTCGCACCGACCTCCAGCCTCTAACGGGCACGCGGGTGGCGCCAAGCCGACGACTTGCTGTCTCTCGTAAGCGCGCAAACGCCAGTTCGCGGAAGACATCGGACCGCTCGAAGTGCCGGATCTGCTCGGGCGAGGGATCAGGCCCTGTCGGACCGAACCGACCGCAAATCTTCCGGCTCGGCGTTACAGGGCGGGTCGGCCGGAGAGCCACCCGCTGACAACCTACACATACAGTGCGGTCGCAAACCCGTGCGCCAAGACATCGGCCTGCTATTGGTAGCGCCCTACTCCACTCCTCGACATGAGTGCTCTCAGCTCCCGTGATCGGGTGGCCCCATCCATACGGCCGCCTTCTTCACCAGGTCGGGGGTCCGTCGGTGGTGGAACTGACCTATCTGAACCAAGAACCAGGCGCCTCTATCTCGGGGCAACGCCTCCCATCATCCCGGCGCCCGGTGTTGTTCATGCTCCGTTTGTGATTGCCCCACAGGTTCCTCAGGCCCTGTCGGCCGGTGGCGTCAAGGCGATCGCCTTGGCCCACCGATAGTCGGGCTTACCGGTCGGCGATCGTGTGATGGCATCGATCACCACGATTTGTCGTGGAACCTTGTATCCGGCCAACCGTCCCCGGCACGAGGCGCGCAGTGCCTCGGCGTCGACTTGGCACCCCGCGTGCGGCTGCACCACTGCCACGACCCGCTCGCCGTAGCGCTCGTCGGGCACGCCCACGATGACGACGTCTTCGACCTTGTCGTCGCTCTTCAGGGCGGCTTCCACCTCGTCGGGGAAGACCTTCTCCCCTCCAGTGTTGATGCACAGCGAGCCGCGACCGAGGACGGCGATTGCCCCATCGGCGTCCACCATGGCCAGGTCGCCCGGAAGCGCCCAACGCTTGCCGCCCGCCTCCACGAACGTGGCCGCCGTCTTGTGGGCGTCTCCGAGATACCCGATGGGGATGTAGCCGCTGCGGGCCAGGCGCCCCACGGTACCCGAGCCCGGGACCACCGGTCGCAGCTCGTCGTCGAGGACATCGGTGCGCTCGTCGACGTGCAGACGAGGCGCACCATAGGGATCGTCGTCGGGCGCTCGCCCGCCCAGCTGCCCGGTCTCCGAGGAGCCGAAGGCGTCGGCGACGATGCGGCCCGGGAGCATCTCGGCCAGGCGCCGCTTAGTGGATGGAGAGAGCACGGCGCCGCCCGAGCCCACGGCCATGAGTGACGAGGTGTCGTAGCGGGCCGGGTGGGCATCGAGCTCGTCCAGGAGGGGCCGGACCATGGCGTCGCCCACTAAGACGAGGATGTTCACCGCCTCAGTCCCCACCAGGCGCCACGCCGCGGCAGCGTCGAAGCGCCCACCTGGCAGGGTCACGAGCTTCCCGCCGCCGAACAGCATGGTGAACGCCAGCCAGTGCGCACTCGAATGCATGAAGGGTGGGCAGGGTAGCGCCGTCATGCCCGGGCGCATCACCCGCGTCGCGAGCTGTTCGGGGGATCCAATGACATTGCCAAGCGCTAGTGGGTCCCCGCCGCCCATGGCGGCGAAGAAGACATCCTCGTGGCGCCACAGCACGCCCTTGGGCATGCCGGTGGTCCCCCCGGTGTAGACGCAGTAGAGGTCGTCTGCCGACCGCGACGCGAAGTCGCTGGAGTCCGTGGCGGCGGCCAGGGTGCACTCGTAGTCGTCCCCGAGGCCCGACGCGCCGGTGTCGTCACGCACCTCGAGCAGCGTCCGGCGCTCGGGCATGGCCGCCACAGCGTCGGCGACCGCGGGTCCGAAGCGGCTGTGAAAGACCAGGCCCACGAGCGCGGCATCCTGGTAGAGGTAGCGAAGCTCGGAGGTGACGTACCGGTAGTTGACGGTGACGGGCACGGCACGGATCTTGAAGCAGGCGAGCATCGCCTCGAGGCACTCGGTCCCGTTGGCCAGCTGCAGGCCGACGCGGTCTCCTGGTCCGACGCCTACGCCGGCGAGATGGTGCGCCAGGCGGTTTGCCCGACCGTCGAGCTCAGCGTAAGTGAGTCGGCGGTCATCGGCAACGATTGCCGGTTGCTCTGGGATAACGCCGACCACGCTCTCGAAGAGGTCGGCCAGATTGAACTCCATCGCCCCTCCCTTCTCGGCTTGCTCCTCGCTGACGTCGCTGGACGTAGTATGGCTTTGAACGGCGTGATCCGCTGGGCGGCTCGGATGGCAGCGCGTCGTTGGAGGGGGCTCATGGGGCACGCCCAGAGCACTGTGGACGGCGTGGAGGCACCGGGCGTGGCGGAAGCCGGGCCGCCGTCTGGGTCGCGGCGTCTAGCCCAGGGATCCCCCTCACTCGTCGAGCGTGTGATCGGGCCCTATCGCGCCGTAATGAAGTTCCTTGGGCGACGGGCGATCGCCCGAGCCACCCTTGCCGTGCCGCGCACGCTGCGCTTCATGGGTGCGACGATGAGCGGTGAGGTGTCCGAGGGGCTCCAAGCACCGAGCCTGTCGTTGGGGCTGGTGGCCGGTGTGGCCATGGACGAGGCCCTGCTGGCCATGGCCATGACGCCGAGCCGGCTGCCCCGCCGGGCCGATCTCGTCCGGGTGAGCGCCGAGCTGGCCGACGTCCGGCGGATGTTCTCCCGCCCGGGTTGGATCGCTCGACCCGCTTCCTACCACCGTACCCCACCGCCGCTCACCGCCGAGGACGTCGAGCTGAGCCACGGGTGGGCGCTCGGCCTGGGCTACGAACGGATCACCTACGACAGCGGGTTCTCGACGCGCCCTGGCGAGCCGGGCGGCGAGCGGTGGATGGCCTACGAGCCCAACCGTCGGGCCACGGCCGCCATCGTCCGTCACCGTGGCGAACTGCGCCCCTGGGTCGTGTGCGTGCACGGGTTCTCCATGGGCTACCCCTTCATGGACTTCGTGGGCCTGCACACTGCCAAGCTGCACCGCGGGCTCGGGCTCAACGTCGCCATGCCGGTGTTGCCGTTGCACGGGCCGCGCAAGGTCACCCGCGTGAGCGGCCAGCCCTTCCTCTCCTTCGACATGATGAACACCGTCCACGGGTTGACGCAGGCGGTGTGGGATATCAGGCGCCTGGTGTCGTGGATCAGGGCCCAGGGAGCGACGTCCATCGGCTTGTACGGAGTCTCGCTCGGGGCGTACGTCGTTTCGCTCCTCGCCGGCATCGAGGAAGGGTTCGAGGCCGTGGTGGCCGGCATCCCGGTGGTTGACTTCCCGTCGCTCTTCCACGCCCACAGCCCGGTCCACATCCGAGCCCGGTCGATCGAGCACCGCATCCTGGGCGGCGTGGCGGAAGACGTCTGCCGTGTGGTGTCGCCGTTGAGCTTCGAGTCAAAGGTTCCCCACGGTCGCCGGTACGTGTTCGCCGGCTATGGCGACCGCCTGGCCACGCCGGAGCAGGCCCGTAGGCTGTGGGAGCACTGGGATAGGCCGCGCATCAGCTGGTACCCGGGGAACCACGTGGGCTATCTGTGGTCACGCCAGGTGGGAACGTTCCTCAGGGAATCGCTCGTGGCGTCCGGGCTCAGCTGCACTCGCAGCGTCGGCGAGGGCTGAACAGTGGAGTCGATGATCGGGCTCGACGCAAAGTTCCTCTACTCCGAGACGCGCACGACGCACATGCACACCTTGAAGGTGGCGGTGTTCGACATGTCGAGGCTCCCCGGTGGGTATTCCTACGATGAGATCCTGGAGCTATTGGGTCACCGGCTCGGCCGGCTCCCACCCTTCCGTCGACGCGTGGTACCGGTGCCATTGGGCCTCGGACACCCGGCGTGGGTCGAAGACCCCGATTTCCACCTGCGAAGACATGTCACGCGGCGCCGGGCCGCTGAACCGGGAGGCGACCGAGAGCTCGCCGCCGTCGTGGCCGACGTAGCGGGCCGGCCGCTGCCCCGGGACCGTCCGTTGTGGGAGATCGTCGTCGTCGAGGGGCTGGCCGACGACCGACTGGCGGTCGTGGCAAAGGTGCACCATGCCGTGGCCGACGGTGCCGCCACCGTCGCGCTCTTGCAGAACGCCCTGGACTCCCGCGCACACGTGAACGAGTGGCGTCCCGAGGTGCTCCCCACACGGCCCCAGCTCCTGCGGCTGGCTGGACGTGGCCACATGACGCGCCTGCCGCAGTTGCCCCGGTTGGCAACGCGCTCGGTCCGGGGAATGCGCGCCTCCGAGGCCCGTCGGCGCGCGTCACCGGTCAAGCCCCCGCTGCCGTTCGACACGCCGAAGACGATGTTCAACGTCTCGCTCACCTCGACGCGGACCTATGCGATGACGACCCTCGCGCTCGACGACCTGAAGGCCATCCGCCGGTCGAGTGGTGTGACACTCAACGATGTCTATCTGGCCGTGTGCGCCGGGGCGGTGCGCACATACCTGGTGGAACAGGGAACACTGCCCGCCCGTCCGCTGGTAGCGAGCGTCCCGGTCTCGACGGATCCGAATGCCACCCGACTCGGCGGCAACCATGTCGACAACCTGTACGTGTCGATCGGGACCGACATCGCCGACCCCCTCGAGCGTCTCCACCATATTCACGACGTGGCAGCTGCTGCCAAAGATGTCCGCTCCGTCCTCGGCAGCGACCTCCTGGAGAAGCGTGCTGATGTCGTTCCCCCGCAACTATTCGCCCTCGCCGTGCGGACATGGGCTCGAACCCGCCTGGCCAACCACATGCGGCCACCGGTCAACCTCGTGCTCTCGAATGTGGCGGGGCCACGCCAACGGCTGCACGTCGGACAGGCCGTGCTCGAGGCCATCTACTCGGTGGGTCCCATCCTCGAGGGGATCGGACTCAACATCACGGCTTGGAGCTACGCCGACGCCCTGCACGTATCCGTGCTCGGCTGCCCTCCGAGTCTTCCGGATCCGTGGTCGATCGTCGACGCCCTGCACAACTCGCTGGCCCAGATCAAACAAGCCTCGGACTCCGCCGACGGGACACTGCCAGTGGGAAGCTGACGCTGGTCCTGCGGGTGCCGAAAACCTCATCCAGTCCAACTCAGCCGCGCTTTCGTCGGCGCGAGACTTGCGAAGGTGTTGCGCTATGCACCCGTGATCGCGTTTGTCATTCTCGCCGGCGCCCTGAGGGACTGAACGGTGAGACCTCGATCAATATGTCGATGAAGTGGTTGGCGGCCGAGAGTCGTGCATTCACGGCGAACAGGTGTCACAACGGCCGGTTTCTGTGCTCCCGGTCAAGACCCTAAAGGTGCTTAGCCTAGCCGATAACGAACACCGCTGCGACTGAGCGCCTAACGTCAGCGCGACCTAGACTGAGGGCCTAACGTCAGCGAACAGCAGCCTTGCGCGTAGGGGCATTGCGACTCGACGCACGTTTGGCCGTGGTCTTCTGAAAAGTGGCCTTGCGCGTTGCCACCTTGCGGGGGGAGGTCTTCCGAGCCGGAGCGCGCTTCGCCGTCGTCTTCCGGGCCGATGCTCGCTCGGTTGCGGACTTCTTCGGACCGGTCTTCCGTGCTGCGATCTTGCGGGCCGGTGCCCGCTTGGCCGTCGATTTTTTGGCGGCAGCCTTCTTCGCCGTCGCCTTGGCCGCTGTGGCTGGGGCGGGTAACGGCGCTCGGCCGCTCACCGCCTTCTTGAATGTCGCGCCCGGAGCGAACCGAACGCCCTTCGAGGCGGCCACCTTCACTGGTTCGCCGGTCCGGGGGTTGCGACCCAGACGGGCCTTTCGATGACTCGGGCTGAAGGCCCCGAACCCGGTGATCGCCACCTTCCGACCCGCTTTCACTTCACTCATCACCGCATGGATCACGGCGTTGACGGCCGCTTCGCCGTCTCGGCGAGCAACGCCCATGGTGTCGCTGACCTTGTCGATCAGATCGGACTTGTTCATCGGATCCCTCTTCTCCCTCTCGGTGCCCTCTTGGACCCATGTCCCACCACGTCGGGTGCTCATGAACCGCTCGCTGCGAGTGACCTCGGTCACCACAGTGTCTCGCTTTTCGGCACCGTGGGTGGGGATAGGGCCTCCCGCTCCTGATGAACGCAGCGAGATAGACAGCCCAACGGGATCGAACATGCCCCGGCTCCAGCCTCACAGCCGGAGGTGCTGGCCGCTAGGCATGTGGGAAACTCGTGTCGTGCACGGTCCAGCGGCGAGTCATGCTCGGGCCCTGGTGTTGGGTGGCGGCGGCGTAGCCGGAATCGCCTGGGAGATCGGCCTGCTGGCCCGCCTGGCGGCCCTGGGGATCGACCTGGCTGCAGACGCCGACTTGGTGGTGGGGACCTCCGCCGGAGCATGTGTCGGAGCGTTGGTCACCGGTGCATCCGGTTACGACGCTTTGATAGCGACCCAGAGGCTCCCGGTCGCCGAGACTCAGGAGCGCGTGCCCGATTTCGACCTCAACCTTCTGGTCGAGATCTTCGGCCTCATGACAGCGGTCCAGGACGATCCCGCCGCAGCTCGTCGACAGATTGGGGCGCTCGCCAGGGCCGCGGTCACGGTGCCCGAGGACGAGCGCCGCAAGATCATCGCCTGGCGACTGCCGAGTGAGAAGTGGCCGGCGCGCCCCTTGCTCATCACGGCTGTCAACGCCGCCACGGGAGAGCGCGTCACCTTTGACGCGTCGTCGACGATGTCGTTGATCGACGCCGTGGCGGCCAGCTGTGCCGTCCCAGGTATCTGGCCCCCGGTCACCATCGGGGGACATCAGTACATCGACGGCGGCATCTACTCTGTGACCAACACCGACTTGGCCGAAGGCTACGAACGGATCGTCGTGCTATGCCCGGTGGCCATGGGGCCGGGCGCCCCCAACGTGGTGCCCGGAGAGAGCACGGAATCGGACGACGGACCCCTGGTCATAGTGGCTGATGCCGCGTCCCTTGCGGCATTCGGGCCGAACCTCCTCGACCCTGCCAGCCGGGGAGCCGCCGTGGAGGCAGGGATGCACCAGGCGGAGGAGATGGTTGCGGTCGTGCGGCGCTACTGGACTTCGTTCGACACATCGACGGCCGGCTAGCACGAGAGTCACCGTTCCCAAATCATCGGGTCTGTCTCCTACGATCATGCGTCCCCTAATAACGCCGCGAGGAGTGCGGGTATTCGGGAGTTCTAGCTAAGTCCAACCGTCCGCACATCCCTGGCCCCAGCGATACAGGATGGCTCGCCACCGGACCGGGGCGAGAAGGAACGGCTGCACTTATCGTGCGCCTACTCGTGGCTCACAACTGCGCTGCTTCTCACTCGAAACGGACAAGCGAGTGGCGTTCGAGGAGGTCGGCGGCGGCAGTGAAGGCGTCGTTTCGGGGCCCTGAGAACTCCCTCTCGTTGGTCCCCGCCCGGTGGAACGCATGCAGCGGCTTCACCACCTCGACCACGTCGAGAGCAACGCAGTGCTCACCTAAACCTCACTAGGAGGACGCAGCGAGGTCGCCGAACGCTCAGGCTAGATGGATCTGCATCCTCTTTGCGGTCACTCGCCGCCAGAAAACGCGAAGAGTGACCCCTGTTCCACGCCATGTCCAAGCCCCACTGGTGGGCAGCGAGGCTGCGGGGCACATTCGTAACCGAAAGGCAATCAAGATCGGAACATCACCCAATTGACACCGCTGCCGGCGCCGAGAAATATGTGACTCCTGTGGTTTACGAGGCTGATGTGATTTATCGGTATCCACTGATCGCAAGGGGCTGGGGCCTTACCCGGGTCGCACCGTGGCTTCTCGGCTGGCCACAGCAAGTCCTAGATCAAAGGGGGTGTAAGTCCGATGCGGGATAGTCAATCCGTCGAAAAGGCTCCACCGTCCGTTCCCTCTTGGATCCGCAAGAACGTGATCGAGGTCGCGCCGATGTGGATCCAGTTCTACCGAAGCGCCCTTGCGAACGTTCGAATCCGTTGATGAGCGATCATGACCGGCACGCTCACTCCGCCGTTGAGACCGAGTCGTCTCATCGAAGCACTCTTAGCACTCGATCCCGACGTACCTGCACCCGACGTTGCTTCAAACTTCACACCCGCCCCTGCTACACAATCTCCGGGAGCCGACTGGCCGCCCGACCAATGGGATTGAGGCGAAGAAAGAGCGAAGGAGTTCAATCAGACTGTAGCGGCAGAAGACAAATGGATTCAATCGAACGCGTCTCTTCGGCCACGCGTGTTGGGAGCGCGAATCATGGATGCAGCCATCGGTGATCACTTCGTGATCAAAAAAAGGAAACTCGGTCGATCACGCCGCCGCGGGGAGGTCATTGAAATCCTGGGATCCTTGTTCTCAGCTCGACAACATTTCCGCGTGCGATGGGACGATGGCCACGAGAGCATCTATATTCCAGGCCCCGGTGCGACGATTGAGCACAAGAATGGAACCGGAGGAATGCGACGACACAGAGGACAACTGGGACCGGGGTAAGCAATGTGCTTCGGCTTCCCCTTGACCAAGCATGGAGGAGTAGTTGAGCTTCTCCTGAGACACGGCGGTCATCATGCCAGTGCCGATCGATAGAAGAGGCCTGGACATGCGCCGCGGCGAATCGAATGCTGAATCTTCCCTTCCCCTTTTCGAGCTACGAGATCGGAGCAGCGGAAATGCATCACACGTCCAATGACACAACCGCATTGATTGAACAATCACCCATCCCCGAATATTGGGAATGGTCCAACCGTGAGGATGGGTGGGTCGTCATGACGTTCGACGAACACCGGGCATGGCTCATCCAGCCCGATCTCGATCCCGCCAAGTTCGCTTGCAGTGAAATGGCGCCATGAACGGGAGCCGCCGGTAGTCGTCTTAGATTGATCGGGCATTTCGTCACCACGACGGAGAGGCCGGTCCGATGACATCCATCTCCCATCACTCGACGGCCTCCATGAGCCGTCTGAGGGCATCAGCGGCCTCTATCGACTGATATGACCGCGGACAGGTTGTCGCAGCACCATCCTCGCCGAGGGGCAGCAGGGTGGATCCAAGTCTGCCGATCCACACAGAACAGCGAGGACCGGGTTCAGGTCCGAGAAACTCAAAAAAAAGGTTCCGAGGGTGCAACTCACAAGGTGATTGGTGTCGCGAAGCTTTTTCGACGCACGCGATCCGACCGCGTGGAATGGTGGTCAGATGCCAACGACGTCGCAAATCCCAAATGCTGCATTGGTGTCTCGTCACTACGAGGATTTCATCAACCGGTGAAGACCTCAGCGCTGCTGATCGTGACCTGTTGGCATCAATCCGACTGGTCGGTCGGTCGAGATGAGGGGGATCGTTCTGTGGCGAATCGCTGAGGGCCAACTGGCCGAGCGATGGGCCGTCCTCGATTACGACGCCCTCCTGCAAATGATCCAAGACGGTTCCTGACGCCCATTCATCCTTGTCCGGCAGTGCCGGGCGGAGTGCGCTCACCAGGGCAGGCCTGAGGCCAAGCGGCAGTGAGCATCGATCCGTCGATCTCGCTGGGTCACAGCCACGGCTAGGGACGCGGGCCACGTACGCAGATCAGGTCGCTATGTGTCTGGACTCATTCTCCAGCCGCCGATGTTGGCCGAGTACCGATTGGGCGCTTGAAGCGGCTTGCGGTCTCGGCCGGGAAGCGGAGCGCGCATATGCCTGAAGCGCGAGAGAACACGCACGGGTATCGAGACGAACCCGAGAGGTCCTCCACAAACGTCCGGGCGCATTCGTGGATCGCTAGGACTCACGCGTCGATAGTGGAGACCGATCGACTCGCTGGCCGCCTGTCGTCTACGTCGTGCGGAAACGGGGAGGGTGTGTTGGGCCGTGGGGATCGGCGCCGTTCACTGCCTGCTTCCGTCGGCCCAGCGCCGACACGAAATCGACGTGTCCGCCCCGGTCGTCGACGAAGGCGGGGCGCTCAGCTTGAGAGACGCTCGTTGTGCCGGAGGAGGATGACCGAGTGGGCGGTGAGATTCACCATCGAACCCTGAACCCGCCGGACCCCCGATGTCCGTGCCGTGTCGAGGAGCTCCTCCCAGATGCCAGGCCATTCCACTGGAGGGAGGGTGTAGGGCCGTGAGCGCGTTCCGCCGTTGAGGAGCAGGAGGATGGTGTCCCCGTAGACAAGCCGGCCCCGCTGGTCGACCTCGTCGGTGGCCCGGCCCGATAGGAGCATGCCAATGGAGCGGAGCTCATGGTTGGACCATTCGGCCTCGGTCATCTCCTCGCCGTCCGGTCGGATCCAGGTGACGTCCTTGGTGCCGCCTGGGGTGAGGGGCCGGCCGTTGAGGAAGTCCCGGTGGCGCAGGACGGGGTTGTCGTTGAAGATCCGAATCAGCCCCCGGGTGTAGGCGAGGAGGTCGCGGGCCGACTCGTCGAGGTCCCAGTTCAGCCA
The DNA here is from genome assembly GCA_963810195.1 of uncultured Acidimicrobiales bacterium. Lineage (GTDB taxonomy): Bacteria > Actinomycetota > Acidimicrobiia > Acidimicrobiales > UBA8190 > Chersky-840. Next base: position 102,399 of record CAWEMO010000008.1, read on the forward strand.
GCTGATCTCATTGTCCTGGCAATAGGCGTTGTTGTTGCCCTGCTGGCTCCGGCCGATCTCGTCGCCGCCGAGGAGCATCCGGACCCCCTGGGAAAAGAAGAGGGTAGCCAGCATGTTGCGCTTGATCCGCTCTCGGTGGCGGGTGATCCGGTGCGAGTCGGTAAGGCCCTCGACCCCCCAGTTCCAGCTGTAGTTCTCGACGGCCCCGTCCCGGCTGCCCTCGCCGTTGGCCTCGTTGTGGCGCTCTTTGAAGCCCACCACGTCGGACAGGGTGAAGCCGTCGTGGCAGGTCACGAAGTTGACGCTGGCGTAGGTCCGCCGGCCGCTCGGGGCGTAGATGTCGCTCGAGCCCGTGAGTCGGGAGGCCAACTCGGGAACCATCCCGGGGTCCCCCCGCCAGAACCGACGGACGCAGTCCCGGTAGGCCCCGTTCCACTCGGCCCAGCCCGGCGGGAACTGGCCCAGCTGGTAGCCATCGGGACCGACGTCCCAGGGCTCCGCGATCAGCTTCACCTGAGAGAGGACCGGGTCCTGTTGGATGACCTCGAAGAAGGCGCTGCGCCGGCCGTCCTCCAGTCCCCTAACGAGCGCCCGAGCCAGGTCGAAGCGGAAGCCGTCCACGTGCATGTCAGTCACCCAGTAGCGGAGGCTGTCCATGATGAGGGCGATGGTCCGAGGATGGACGATGTTGAGGCTGTTGCCGGTCCCGGTGAAGTCCAGGTTGAACCGCTCGTTGTCGGGCTGAAGCCGGTAGTAGACGGAGTTGTCAATGCCCCGCAGCGACAGGGTGGGGCCGAGGTGGCTGCCCTCGCCGGTGTGGTTGTAGACCACGTCGAGGATGACCTCGAGGCCGGCTCGGTGGAGGGTCTTCACCATCGACTTGAACTCGCTGACCTGCCGGCCGAGCCAGCCCGAGGCGTAGCCCACGTGGGGGGCGAAGAAGGCCAAGGTGTTGTAGCCCCAATAGTTGGTCAGACCCTGCTCGACCAGGTGACGGTCGGCCACGAACTGGTGGACGGGCATCAGCTCGACGGCGGTGACCCCAAGGCCTAGGAGGTGGTCGACCGCGGCGTCGGAGGAGAGGCCAAGGAAGGTGCCCCGGAGATGCTCGGGCACCCCTGGGTGGGTCATCGTCATGCCCCGGACGTGGCACTCGTAGATGACGGTGCGGTTCCAGGGGGTGCGGGGGGCGCGGTCCTCGCCCCAGGTGAAGGCCTGGTCGACCACCACCGACTTGGGCATCCCCCCGGCCGAGTCCCGGGGGTCGAGCACGAGGTCGTTGTCGGGGCCCGCCGAGCTGTGGCCGAAGATCTCGTCGCTCCAGCGGATGGGTCCGCTCACCGCCTTGGCGTAGGGGTCGATGAGGAGCTTGGCCGAGTTGAAGCGGTGCCCGTGCTCGGGATCCCAGGGCCCAGCGACCCGGTAGCCGTAGAGGCTGCCCGGGCGGGCGTCAGGCAGGTAGCAGCTCCAGACCCAGTCGGTGGCTGGGGGCATCGTCACGGTGGACGCGGGGACAGCGTCGTTGGGGTGCTCGAAGATGCAGAGCTCCACGGCGGTGGCGTGTCTCGAGAAGAGGGCGAAGTTGACCCCCTCCCCGTCCCAGGTGGCCCCCAGCGGGTGCGGCGATCCAGGCCAGATCCGCATCGTCACGCCTCGCCCGGGGTCTCGCGCCGGAACAGCACCACCGCCAGGGGCGGCGCGGTGATGTTCACGGTGTAGGGCCGGCCGTGCCAGGAAACGGGCTGAGCCTCGACCCCGCCGAGGTTCCCGAGGCCGCTGCCTCCATAGGCGGTGGCGTCGCTGTTGAGAATCTCCCGCCAGAACCCGGCCTCGGGCGCCCCGAGTACCAGGTTGTGCCGGGGCACCGGAGTGAAGTTGCAGACGACCAGGACCACATCACCGTGCTTGGAGCGCCGGAGGAAGCTCAAGGTCGACTGACCGGCGTCGTCGGCCTTGACCCATTCGAAGCCCGACGGGTCGGCATCGAGCTCGTGAAGTGCGGGCTCCTTCCTGTACAGGCGGTTCAGGTCGGTGACCCAATGGAGGAGTCCGACATGGGGAGCGTGGTCCAAGAGGTGCCAATCGAGGGAATGCTCGTGGCTCCACTCCTGCCACTGGCCCAGCTCGTCGCCCATGAAGAGGAGCTTCTTCCCGGGCTGCACGTACTGGTAGCCGTAGAGGAGCCGGAGGTTGGCGAACTTCTGCCAATCGTTGCCGGGCATGGCGCCGAGTAGGGACCCCTTGCCGTGGACCACCTCGTCGTGGGACAGGGGCAGGACGTAGTTCTCCGTAAAGGCGTAGAGGCCCCGGAAGGTCAGCTGGTCGTGGTGGTGGCTGCGATGGACGGGATCGCGCCGGAAGTAGGCCAGGGTGTCGTGCATCCAGCCCATGTCCCACTTGTAGCCGAAGCCGAGCCCGCCGGCGTCGGTGGGTCGGGACACCCCAGGCCAGGCTGTCGACTCCTCGGCCATGGTCTGGACGTCGGGATGGGCGCCGTAGACCCCGATGTTGAGCTGGCGGAGGAACTCGATGGCCTCGAGGTTCTCCCGGCCCCCCGAGCGGTTGGGGACCCACTCCCCGGCCTCCCGCGAGTAGTCGAGATAGAGCATGGAGGCCACAGCGTCGACCCGGAGCCCGTCGGCGTGGTAGGTCGAAAGCCAGTGCTCGGCCGAGGAGAGCAGGAAGCTCCGGACCTCGTTGCGGCCGTAGTTGAAGATGTAGCTGTTCCAGTCGGGATGGATCCCCTGGCGGGGATCGGCGTGCTCGTAGAGGTGGGTGCCGTCGAACTCGCCGAGGGCGAAGGCGTCGGTGGGGAAATGGGAGGGGACCCAGTCGAGGAGCACCCCAATACCGGCCTGGTGGAGCTGGTCGATCAGCGCCATGAGACCCTGCGGTGTGCCGTAGCGGGCCGTGGGCGCGAAGTAGCCGGTGGTCTGGTACCCCCAGCTGCCGTAGAAGGGGTGCTCCATGACGGGGAGGAGCTCGACATGGGTGAAACCGGTTTCGAGCGCGTGGCGGACGAGAACGGGGGCGAGCTGCTCATAGCTGAGGACCTTCCCGGGGTCGTCCGGGGAGCGCCTCCAGGAGCCGAGGTGGACCTCGTAGATGGAGATGGGGGCGTCGAGGGCGCTGCGCCCGCCCCGGGTGGCCATCCAGTCCCCGTCGCCCCAGTCGTAGCTGAGGTCCCAGACCATCGAGCCGGTCCGGGGGGGGCACTCGGAGGCGGAGGCGTAGGGGTCGGCCTTCTCGAGCACCTCTCCGCGGGCGGTAGTGATGGCGTATTTGTAGATGTGGCCGGGAGCCGCTGCGGGGACGACGCCGGCCCAGATCCCCGAGGAGGCCCGGGGGCCGAGGGGGTGGGCGGCGTGGTCCCAACCGTTGAAGTCCCCGATGACGTTGACGGCCCGGGCGCTCGGAGCCCACACCGCGAAGGCTGTCCCGTCCGGGCCGAGGGGGTGGGCGCCGAGTTTGGCGGCCAGCCCCCGATGGGTCCCCTCGTTGAAGAGGTAGATGTCGTTGTCGGAGAGTACCCAGAGCGCGCCGGTGGTGGACTCGGACGCACGTCTCCGCGGCGTGGCGGTCATCTATGGGGCTCCCATGGGCTCATCATGCTCTCCCTGGCCCGAGGTCCGGCGCGCCCTCGCCACCACCGGGGCCCGGGCTGCGCCGGCGGGCGGCGTCGACGAGCCGCAGAATGGCCGCCGGGGTGCGGTTTCGGGCCCGGACGTCCTCGGGCCAGCGCCGGGCCCACCGCCGCCGGAAGTTGCCCTCCGCCGGTCCGGTGCCGGGGCGGTTCTGCGGTTCGCGCTCCAACCAGAGATCCTCGAGGTCGACGAGGACCAGCCGGGCCGGACCTCCGGCGAGGTGGACGAGGATGGCCCGCAGGGCCCGGCCGGGCGTCGTCGGCCGGCCCGGGGTGGCGGCGACGGCGGCCCGCAGGGCGGCCCGCTCGGCCCGTCCGGCCGCGGCTGCCCCGGGGTCGAGCACCCCCCGCCGGACCCGGTCGCCGATGTCGAGGCCGGCCCACCACGAGGCGAAGGGGGGAGATCGTGGGTGGCGATCGAGGCCAGGGAGTCCGGGGGCGGGTCGGGGAGGGGGTCGCCGGCCGTGGCGGCAAACTGCTGGACGTGGGATCGGAGCATCCCGTCGCGGCGCATGGCGGACCGGACGGCCGGGGCTACGGTGCCCAGGTCCTCCCCCACCACGGCCACGCCGGCCCGGGCGGCCTCGAGGACGGCGATGGCCCGGAGCTCCTCGGACCGGTAGCCGACATAGGCCCCCTCGGTCGGGGCCATGGCGTTGGGGATCCACCACAGCCGGTGCAGCCCCATCACGTGGTCGATCCGGACCAGGGCGGCGTGGCGGAGGGCGTGGCGAAGGATGGCGATGGGGTAGCGGTAGCCGTCCTGGCGGACCCGCTCCGGGTGGAGGGGGTTGATGGCCCAGTCCTGGCCGGCGGGTTGGAAGCTGTCGGGGGGGGCGCCGACGGTGGCGCCGGTGGCGAAGGCGGTGGGATAGAACCAGGGGTCGAAGCCCCCGGGGTGAGTCCCGACGGGGAGGTCTAGGTAGAGCCCGCCCCGGGCGGCGGCCTCGGCCAGCTGGCCGTCGGCGACCCACTGGGCGTAGCGGTGGTAGCGGACCCGGCGCTCGTCGGCGGCCCCGGCCGGGATCCGGCCGGAGCGTCTCCCGGGCCATTGCGTCCAGGGCCGACCCAGGGTCTCGGTGGCGGCGCGGAAGCGGGCGTAGACCTCCAGCTCGGGCCGCTGGGCCAGGAAGGTCCCGAGGGCGTCGCGGCGGGAGCCCGAGGATCCGGCCAGGGCGTCGGCCAGCAGCTCGAGGATCAGGCGCTTGGCCGCCAAGGTTGAGGCGGGGTCGGACCGTGGGGCCGAGCGGAGCCGGGCCAGGCGGCGCCGGAAGCCGGACGAGGCGAGCAACCGGCGGGCCTCGGGGGCGATCTCGAGCTCCGGTAGCCGCTCCACGTCGACGTAGAGCTCGTTCCAGGCCAGCCGGCTCGCCGGCCGGTACGGGCTGGGCTCCACCACGGCCCCGTCGAGAAAGCAGGCGAACAGTGGGAGAGTCCCCACGAAGCTCCCCCCGAGCCCGCCCGCCCAGTCGCCGATTTCGGCCAGTTCCCGGTAGCTGGCAACCCCCCAGTCGGTGCTGGTCCGCACGGCGTGGAGGGGGGCGAAGATCCCCCAGCCTCTGTCGGGCTGGGGGCAGCGCCGAGGGGCGGAGATGACCAGGGCTGAGGTGGCCACGCCGGGGCCCTCCACCTCGAGGCGGTGGTAGCCCGGCGGCGCGGCGAGGGAGTCGGTGAGCCGGAACCGGTGCCAGGTCACGGCCGACCCGTTGATCCGCCCGGGCTGGGAGGGCCCGTCGAGGAGCGACCGGAGGGGCCGGCGGTCGACGGAGCCATCCTCGTACCGGAGGGTCAGCTCGACTCGGCCCGGGGAGACGGCCGCGGGGAGGGTGAGGCGGTGCACGGCCCCGGCGCCGGGCCGGCGGACAAGGACGGGCTCGAGCACCCGGTGGCGGGCCCGGGCGTCGGCTAGCAGCTCGGGGGCCTGGTCGGGATGGCTGATGGGGACGCCGAGGGCGGCGAGCACCCCGACCAGGGACTCGTCGCCGACCAGGCCCCGGCTGCCTTCCTGGGTCTCATAGGCGGTTTGCACCCCGTGCCGGCCGGCCAGGGCCCGCAGTGCCCGGCGACCCCGGAGCCGGCCCGGCCCGCCGGCTGTCACAGGGCGGTGTCCAGAAGGTCAAGGATCCCCTGGGCGGGGACACTCACCCAGTCCGGCCGGCTGTTGGCTTCGTAACCCAGTTCGTAGACGGCCTTCTCGAGGAGGTGGAAGCCGAGGAGCGTGGCCAGCTGATCAGGATCGGACGGCACGAACGACGCCCCGCCCGCCGTCTCCAGATACGACCGGAGGAACATCCCGGCCACGGTGGTGTACCAGAGGCCGAGGAGGGGGTCGAGGGCCTCAAGCGCATTCGAGGTGGCCAGGTCGCCGGTCAGTTGAGCGGCGGCGACCCGGGAGGCGTAATGGAAGGACCGGATCATCCCGGCGACGTCCACGAGGGCGGGCCGCTTCAGGCGGCGCTGGCCGATCGAGCGGGCGGGTTCGCCTTCGAAGTCGATGAGGACGAAGTCCTTCCCGGTCCACAGCACCTGACCCAGGTGGTAGTCGCCGTGGCAGCGGATCCGCTCGACGGCGACCCTGGTGGTGGTGAGGACCCGGAGCCGTTCGAGAATCTCCTCGGACCGGTCGACCACATCCTGGACTGCCGGCACGGCGCGTGCCAGCGGCCGGATCTGGCGGACGGTGCGCTTGAGGAGGCTCCGGGCCCCGTGGTACATGGCCTGACGGTCCATGGCGGTGAGGGACTCGGGAGCAAAGGCGGGGTCACTGCGCTCCGAGGCCAGGGCCAGGTGGAGCTCGGCCGTCCGCCGGCCCAGCAGGGGGGCCCAGATCTCGTGGGGACCGAGGAGGGGGTGGTGGGGCTCACCGCCGGTGTGCTCGGCGGCGCTCAGGATTCCACGGGGGGGCCGGTGCCGGGTCTCGTCGGGCTCGTGATGGGCCATGGCCTCCTCGAGCCCGTGGCGGACGGCGTCGACGACGTAGTTCCACCCGTCGCACTCGTTGGCGACGAACTCCTCCACCGTCACTAACGTGGCGGCGTGCCCCCCCGTCCGATCGGCCCGGTACTCGAGGCTCCCCGCCACCGCCGGGGCGTGGGGGAAGGCGACCCGCTCGGTCAGGAACCGGCCCAGCTCCACCCCGGGGTCGAGCCCCGCCTCGACCCGGCGCACCAGCTTCATAATGAGGTGGGTGCCGAAGGCGACTGAGCTATTGGACTGCTCGGCGGCGAGCGGCTGGGGCTCGAGTTCGGCCGGGAGCTCGGCGTGGAGCCGGCGCAAGCTGGGGGCGGGGAGCCCGACCAGACGTCCCGACCGGCCCGGCAGCTGGCGGCGGCGGCGGATCACGTCGAGCAGGGCCCGGGTGAAGTCCGGATCCCAGACAGCGTCGTAGAGGATCCCGTCCTCCTCCCCGATCCGCATGACGGCGACGACGGCGTGGGGGTGGAACCGGACCAGCTCGTCGACCCGGTGCCCGGTGGCATAGGCGAGGGGCAGGAGATAGGTCTCGGGGTGGCCGACGTCGAGCTCCACTTTGACCAGGACCAGGCGGGACCGGGCCGGGCCGGTGCTGCCCGGCTCTGCGACCGGGACGACGTCGCTCACGACGACGCTCTTGATGTGCCGGGCCTTCTCCCGGAACCAGCGTCGGTCGGCGATGTAGGCCGGGAGGATCTCCTCCAGGCGGCGCAGGAACGGCCCGGCCAGGACGCGCTCCCACCGGTCGGCGACCTCGAGGACCGGGCGCGGAGCCCAGTCCGCCTCGTCGCGGCCCTCGAGGGAGAACCAGTAGAAGTCGTGAGGACCGAGGGTGACGAGGTAGGGAAGGTCGCCGACGGCGGGGAACTCGCTGCCGCCGAAGAGCTCGACCGGCACGGTGTTGCGGAACTCGGCGAGGTCGAGCTCAACGGCCTGGGCGTAGCGGGAAAGGTTGACGACCACGAGGATCGTCTCGTCCTCGTAGATCCGGAGGAAGGTCAGGACCTTGCGGTTATCGGACGGCAGCAGCTCGAGGGTGCCCCGACCGAAGGCCCGGTAGCG
>CAWEMO010000009.1:0-179072 GCA_963810195.1 uncultured Acidimicrobiales bacterium
TTGGAGCGGACGACGGGATTCGAACCCGCGACCCTCACCTTGGCAAGGTGATGCTCTACCAGCTGAGCCACGTCCGCTTGCTACGCCGTGATTGTAGCAACGGGGGAAACCGCCCACGATCCTCCCGGCGTTCGCGTGGCCGGGCTCTCCCTCGCTGACCGCGATCATCGGTGCTGGTCACTGAGTATTTCTCTTAGGCCCAGTGTCCCCCGTTTCGCTCCGCGGCCTTGACGAGCTCGGCGAAGGAGTCGGTCAGGAGGTCTCCGAAATGCGCGACCTCAGGCACCAGCTCCCGGCACCCCAAGATCCCGACGTAGAGCGTGCCCTCATAGCTGGCCACCGTCACGTTGAGGCCCACTCCCTCGATGATGGGGCCCACAGGATAGAGCGCCACGAGCCGGGCACCCGCGCACCACAACGCGAAGTCCGGACCGGCGATATTGGAGACGAGCACGTTGAACAGAGGCGGCAGGTGGTCGAAGAGGCGCAAATTGCCGGCCAGGCGCGCGATCCGTGACGAAAGGGCCGGGAAGGCCAGTTGCGCCCACCCCTGAATCAGCTCCTCCGACAACACCCGTGCCTGGTCCTTCGCCAATCGGGTCCCGGCGGCGATCGTCGTGTATCGCTCGACGGGGTCGGCGATCTGTGTGGCCAGCGACACGAGCATGGCCGACACCTTGTTTCCGAGAAGCCCCCGATCTTCCTCGCCTCGCCTCGACATCGGCACCATGGCGACGACCGACTCCTCGAGCCGTTCCCCACGTTCGGCCAGCAAGCGGCGCAGCGCTCCTGCCACCGCGGCGAGCACGACGTCGTTCACCGTGCCGCCAAAGACCCGGCGCACGGTGCGGATCTCGTCCAGGGGCACCTGGGAGAAGGCGAAGCGCCGGTGCGGCGAGATGGCGCCGTTGAGCGAGGTACGCGGCGCCCTGAACGGCGCAGGGGGAGGTACGAGATCGTCTTCCTCGCGCAGCCGGCGGTTCCGTTCGGCAAGGTCGTGCACCGCTCCGAGCGTCCGCCGCAACACGCCGGCCGTCCTCTCGGGTTGGCGGACGAGCGACGACACCGCAGAGCCGAGCAGCTCCGCGTCCGTGGGGACCGGCTCCGGCCGCCACGGACGAGGGGGAAGAGCGGCAATGCGCGGCACGGGGGCCGAGTCGAGGAACGACGCCACCACCTCGACCCCCGAAGCACCGTCGAACAGTGCGTGGTGGACCTTCGGGAAGACCGCGACGTGTCCTGACTCCAGACCTTCGACGACGTGCATCTCCCACAGCGGACTGTTCTGGTCCAAGGGGCGCCCCGCCAGGTCGGCCACGAATGCGGCCAGCTCGCCGGGGCCACCCGGCGCGGGAAGGCTCGCTCGGCGCAGGTGGTAGTCGATCTCGAACTGGGGGTCTTCCACCCAAACGGGATGATGCAACCCGAAGGGCACCCGGACCACGCGCCGGCGCAGCGGAGGGACGAGATGGATGCGCTCGTTGACGACGTCACGCAGCCGGTCGAAGTAGCGCGTCGACGTGTCGTCCCCGATATCGGACGACGACGGATCGAAGACCATGACCGCCCCCACGTGCATGTGCATCGTGTCGGTCTCCAGAGCCAGGAAGGCGGCGTCCATGCCGCTGAGGCGTTCCATTACCGGCCCTCCCCGGTCATCGACCGGTGTGGCCGAAGCCACCCAGACCACGGACGGAATCCGGTAGCCCGCCCTCGGCCACCTCCACGAACTTGGCCTCCTCCACGGCCTGGACGACGAGCTGGGCGATCCGGTCACCCCGGTGGACCTCGTAGGGGGTCGTGGGATCGGTGTTGACGAGCAGGACGCGCAGCTCGTCTCTGTACCCGGAGTCGATCAGGCCGGGAGTGTTGAGACACGTCACGCCGTGTCGCAGGGCGAGCCCGCTCCTCGGTTGCACGAAGCCGGCGTAGCCCGGAGGAATGGCAAGTGCGACACCGGTGGGCACGAGGGCTCGTCCCCCGCCCGGAGCGAGCAGGGCGTCCTCGCGTGCGTGGAGGTCGGCCCCGGCATCGCCATGGCGCGCATAGCAAGGCGCGGGCAGGTCGGGGTCGAGGAGGACGAGGGGCACCTCGAGCACCGCATGACCCTATCGTCCGCGCCCCGGGCGGCGCCCGGAAGCCGGCCCCGGGAGGGCTCCCGGTCCACCGGTAGCATCCCTCGGGTGCTCGTATGGATGGACCTCGAGATGACGGGGCTCGACCCCGCCCGCCACGTCATCGTGGAGATCGCCACCCTCGTCACCGACGACGAACTGACCGTTGTCGCCGAAGGCCCCGACCTCGTCGTGCACGCGGGGGCGGAGCAGCTCGAGGCCATGGAGCCCGTGGTGCGGGAGATGCACACCCGGTCGGGTCTGCTGGCGGCGATCGAGGCCTCGACCGTGACCCTCGAAGAGGCCGGCCGCCGGACCCTGGAGTTCCTCAAGGAGCAGGTGCCGGCCAAGGGAACGGTGCCGCTGTGCGGCAACTCCATCGGGACCGACCGCCGGTTCCTGGCCGCCCAGCTCCCCGAGATCGAGAACTGGCTCCACTACCGGTCGATCGACGTCTCCACCGTAAAGGAGTTGTGCCGGCGCTGGTACCCCGGCGTCCTCGCCAAGGCCCCCGCCAAGAAGACCGCGCACCGCGCCCTCGACGACGTCCGTGAATCCGTGGCCGAGCTGGCCTATTACCGCAGCGCGGTCTTCGCCTCGCCTGCCATGAGCTCCGAGCCCGAGCCCTCCTCTGGGTCCGCGGGGGCGGCCCCAGGGCCGCCCGGCGCGCCCCCCGTGGCGTAGAGCGTCGATCGTCCCCACGACGAAAGGAAGCAGATGGACTTGCGCACCCTTGGTCGCACCGGAATGCGAGTGTCTCCCCTGTGCCTCGGGGCGATGATGTTCGGCGCGTGGGGCAACCCCGACCACGACGACTGTGTCCGGATCGTGCATGCCGCGCTCGACGCTGGCATCAACTTCATCGACACGGCGGACGTCTACTCCGGTGGGGAGTCCGAGGAGATCGTGGCGAAGTCGCTCGCCGGTGGGCGCCGAGACGGTGTGATCCTGGCCACCAAGGTCCACGCTCCCATGGGCGCGGATCCCAACATGTCGGGAAACTCGCGGCGCTGGATCGTGCGGGAGGTCGAGTCGAGCCTGAAGCGACTGCGCACCGACTGGATCGACCTGTACCAGATCCACCGGCCCGACCCCACCTGTGACATCGACGACACCTTGGGTGCCCTGTCGGACCTCGTCCACCAGGGCAAGGTGCGGGCCATCGGGTGCTCGACGTTCCCCGCCGATCTCATCGTGGAGTCGCACTGGGTGGCCGAGCGCCGCGGCCGCCAACGCTTCGAGTGCGAGCAGCCCCCGTACTCGATCCTGGCCCGCGGGGTCGAGGCCGCGGTGCTCCCCGCCTGCCAGCGCTACGGGATGGGCGTGATCGTGTGGAGCCCCCTTAACGGCGGCTGGCTGACGGGCCGCTACCGCAAGGACGCTCCCCTGCCCGCCGGCGGCCGGGCCAGTCGCGTGCCCGACCGCTTCTCCCCGTCGCGTCCCGAGGTGGCCGCCAAGCTCGACGCGGTCGAGTCCCTCGTCGAGGTGGCGGCGGGTGCCGGTGTGCCCCTCACCCACCTGGCCCTGGCCTTCGCGCTCACCCATCCCGCGGTGACGTCGGCCATCATCGGGCCCCGCACCATGGAACAGATGACGGGAACCCTGGGCGCCATCGACGTCACCCTCACCGACGAGGTCCTCGACCGGATCGACACCATCGTCGCCCCCGGGACCAACGTCGACCCTTCCGACGCAGGCTGGACCCCACCGCAGATCGCCGACGCCTGGCGTCGCCGGCGGCCCGTGGCCACCCGAGCTGGCGCGCACTGAGCCCGCCGCCACAAAGAGACGCCACCGATGCCCGACACCCCTTCCATGACGATCGAGGAGGCGACCCGGGCGATCACCGCGCCCGGACAGATGTTCGAGATGGAGGAGGTCGACATCCGGGGCGTCCCCACACGGGTGTGGAAGAACTGCCCGGCCAACTTGCGCGTGATCCTCGAGCTGTCGCGGGGTCACGGTGACGCCGACTACCTCGTGTACGAGGACGAGCGCACCACCTTCGAGGAGCACTTCCGGGTCGCGGCCGCCATCGCCCATGCGCTGCGCAGCCGGTTCGGAGTCGAGCTCGGCGACCGGGTCGCCATCGCCATGCGCAACCTTCCCGAATGGGCGATGGCGTTCTGGGGCGCGGCCGCCGCCGGTGGCGTGGTGGTGCCCCTCAACGCGTGGTGGACGAGCCCCGAGCTGCACTACGGACTGGCCGACTCGGGGACCAAGGTCGCCTTCGTCGACGCGGCCCGCCTCGAACGCCTGACCCCGCACCTGGCCGAGCTCCCCGACCTGCGGGCGGTCGTCGTCACCCACGAGGACCGCACCGAGGTCCCGGCCACGCCCGGCGCGCCGGTCCCCGTGGTCGCCTTCAAGGAACTGGTCGGCGTGCCCCCGGCCGACATCGTCCTGCCCGACGTGAGCATCGAGCCCGACGACGATGCCACCATCTTCTACACGTCAGGTACGACGGGAAGGCCCAAGGGCGCGGTCGGCACGCACCGCAACATGGGCACCAACCTGATGAGCCTCTTCTTCCTCAACACCCGCGCCGGCATGCGTTCGCCGAGCCGGCGCGGCCCGGGCGACGGGGAGCAGGGGCGTCCGGGCGCCTACCTGCTGTCGGTGCCGCTGTTCCACGCCACGGGATGCCATTCGATCCTGGTGGCGAACACCGCGGCAGGCAACAAGCTCGTGATGATGCACCACTGGGACCCCGAGCGGGCCCTCGAGCTCATCGAACGCGAGCGCGTGGTGACTTTCGGGGGTGTACCCGCCATGGTCATGCAGGTCATCGACTCGCCCAGCTTCGCCACGCGCGACACCTCGTCGGTCCGGTCGGTCGCTTACGGCGGCGCGCCGGCCCCGCCCGACCTGGTGCGTCGCATCAAGGAGCACTTCCCGGTGAGCGCGCCCTCCAACGGCTACGGGCTCACCGAGACGTCGTCGGTGACCACGATGATCACCGGCGACGACTACGTCCGCAGGCCCGACAGCGTCGGCCCGCCCGTCCCGGTGTGCGACGTCCGGGTGGTTCCCGACGGCTTCGCCGGTGTCGAGCCCACCGACGACCTGCCGACAGGGCCCGCGGTGACCGGCGAGCTGTGGATCAAGGGGCCCAACGTCGTGCGCGGCTACTGGAACAAGCCGGAAGCGACCGCCGCCACCTTCACCAAGGGGTGGCTGCACTCCGGAGACGTGGCCCGGATCGACGACGACGGCTTCGTCTACATCGTCGACCGGGCCAAGGACATGGTCATCCGGGGCGGTGAGAACGTGTACTCGGTGGAGGTGGAGGCAGCCTTGTTCGAACATCCTGCCGTGGCCGACGCTGCGGTCATCGGTGTACCCCACGACGTGCTGGGCGAGGAGGTGGGCGCGGCCGTGGTGCTTCGCCCGGGCACGAAGGTGACGGCCGAGGAGCTCACCCGCCACGTGCAGGAGCGGTTGGCCGGGTTCAAGGTACCGGCGTACATCTGGTTCCGGTCCGAGCCCCTCCCCCGCAACCCCCAGGGCAAGGTCTTGAAACGCGAGCTGCGTGAGCATCTCGTGGGCCCCGGCCAGTCCGGCGAGGACGTGCCGTCCGAGGAGATCGGCTGATGGGCCTCCTCGAGGGTCGGCGCGCCGTGGTGACGGGGGGCGGCTCGGGTATCGGTCGCGCCGTGTGCCGGCGGTTCGCGGCCGAGGGCGCCACCGTGGCCGCGCTCGACGTCGACGGCGCCAGCGCGCACGAGACCGCCGAGGAGGTCGACGGCGTGGCCCTGGCGGTGGACGTGACCGACGCCGTGGCGCTGCGCGCCGCCGTCGACGCGGCCGTGCAGCAGCTCGGAGGCCTGTCGATCCTCGTCAACAACGCCGGCGGGAGCACGATGGCCGGTCTGGCCGACTGGGACCCCGAGGAGTGGGACCGCATCGTGCGCCTCAACCTGACCGGCGTGTTCAACGGCATGCGGGCCGGTGTCCCCCACCTCCTCGCCGGGGGCGGCGGGGCCGTCGTGAGCACGGCGTCGATCAGCGCCACCCGGCCATCGGCGGGCGAGACCCCGTACTCGGCCGCCAAGGCGGGAGTGATCGCGCTGACGGCTTCGGCCGCGCTCGAGTACGGCCCGCGCATCCGGGTCAACGCCGTGGCGCCGGGCATGATCCGCACCAACCTCACGCGCCCGCTGCTCGAGATCGTGCCCGACGCCGACGCGCACTACGGGCGGCTCACGCCCGCCGCCCGCGTCGGCGAGCCCGAGGACGTGGCCGACGTCGTGACGTTCCTGTGCTCGGACCTGGCCCGCTTCGTCACGGGGCAGACCATCGTCGTCGACGGGGGGATGACTTTGCACGGCGCCGGTGTCGACGGCCTTTTCGACCGGTTCTTCCGGGGTGGGCACCCCCACCAGCGCTGACCGCACTGCCTCCGGGCCGCGCACTACGGCGGGTACCACGGCGGGCACGACGACCGGCACGACGATGGGGACGCGTGCCCATGGCCTACGCTGACCGCGACCACACCGCGCCGGCGTGCGCCGACACCGGCACGGTCTCTCCGCGACCAGGTGGCAGCGCGTGATCGAGGCCCGAGGACTGACCAAGCGCTACGGCGCCACGCTGGCCGTCGACGGCCTGTCCTTCGACGTCTGCCCCGGCCAGGTGACGGGGTTCCTCGGTCCCAACGGGTCGGGCAAGTCCACCACCATGCGCATGGTGATGGGGCTCGACCGGCCCGACGGCGGCAGTGTCACCGTCGAGGGCCGCCGCTACCACGACCTGCCCTGGCCACTGCGTGAGGTGGGCGGGCTCCTCGAGTCCAAGGCGGTGCACCCCGGCCGCAGCGCCTACAACCATCTGTGGGCGCTGGCCCAGACCAACGACATCCCGGCCGCACGCGTCGACGACCTGCTCGAGCTCGTGGGGCTGGCGGGGGTGGCCCACAAGCGCGCTGGGAAGTTCTCCCTGGGCATGACCCAACGGCTCGGCATCGCCGCCGCCCTCCTCGGGGACCCCGGGGTGCTCCTCTTCGACGAGCCCATCAACGGCCTCGACCCCGAGGGCATCCTCTGGGTGCGGAACCTGCTCAAGCGCCTGGCGGCCGAAGGCCGCGCCGTGTTCGTCTCGAGTCACCTGATGAGCGAGATGGCGCTCACCGCGGACCACCTCGTCGTGATCGGCCGCGGCAAGCTCATCGCCGACCAGGCGGTGTCCGAATTCGTGGCCCAGAGCTCGGGGGCTTCGGTGCGGGTGCGGACACCGACGCCCGAACCGCTCACTGCCGCCATGGTGGCGGCAGGGGCGCGTGTCCACGTCGAGCCGGACCAGGCCATCGTCGTCAACGGGCTCGCCGCCCCTGCCATCGGTGATCTCGCCGCCGGGCTCGGCATCACGCTGCACGAGCTGGCCCCCAGAGCGGCATCGCTCGAAGAGGCCTTCATGGAGCTGACCCACGAGAGCGTCGAGTTCCGGGCCGAGGAGGGCACCGCCGCGGACGCCACGGAGCTCCGACACTGATGGTCGCCGCCACCCCCGCGCTCAGGACGCTCCCGCCCGGAAGGTACCGCTTCTCCGGCGTCCTGCGCTCGGAATGGACGAAGATCCGCACGGTTCGCTCCACGGCATGGTGCATCCTCGCCACCGTGGTGCTCGGCCTCGGGATCGGCATTCTCGCCACCTCCAGCGAGGCCTCGAACTGGCGCCACGCCGGCTTCATCGACCGGGCACTGTTCGACCCGACCAGCATCAGCCTCACCGGGCTGCTGTTCGGGCAGCTCGCCATGGGAGTCCTCGGGGGCCTCACCGTGAGCGCCGAGTACGGGGCGGGATCGATCCGCGCCACCTTCGCGGCCGTCCCGCGCCGGCCCGTGGTGCTGGCCGCCAAGGCCGTCGTGTTCGGCGTGGTGGCGCTGGTGGTGACCGAGGCCGTGTCGTTCGCCAGCTTCTTCGTGGGCCAGTCCATCCTCTCGGGCTCCACACCGACCGCCACGCTGTCCCAGCACGAGGTGCTGCGTGCGGTCATCGGCGGCGGCCTGTTCCTCACCGTCCTGGGGCTGTTGGCACTCGGCCTGGCCGCCATCATCCGGCACACGGCCGGCACCATCACCACCTTCGTGGCCATCTTGCTCATCCTGCCCCTCGTCATCTCCGCGTTCCCCGCCAAGATCGGCCACCCCATCGGCAGGTACCTGCCCGCCACCATCGGCGCCGCCATGACCAGCACGACGTCGGAAGGTGCGCACGACACATTCCTGCCGGCGTTCCCCTTCTGGCACGGCTTCGCCGTCCTGTGCGCCTACGCCGTGGGGGCGCTCGTGATCGGCGGGGTGCTCATGGTGCGGCGCGACCCCTGACCGGACCCGCCCGGGCCCCGGCGCGGTCCCGGCTCGGTCCCCGGTCCCCCGAAGGCGCTTCAGAGCAGCCGGCGCTCCGACGCCCACCGGGTCAGCTGGTGGCGGCTCGACAGCTGGAGCTTGCGCAGCACCGCGGACACGTGGCTCTCCACCGTCTTGACCGAGATGGACAGCTGACGCGCCACTTCCTTGTAGGCATAGCCGCGGGCGATCAACCGCAGCACCTCGCGCTCGCGAGGAGTGAGCTGGTCGAGCTCCGGGTCGAACGTCGGGACGGCACCGCCGGCGGCACCCGGGTCCGACGCGAAAGCGTCGAGCACGAACCCCGCCAGGCGAGGCGAGAACACGGCGTCACCGTCCGCCACGCGCTCCACGGCGTCGGTGAGCTCGGGGCCCGAGATGGTCTTCGTGACGTACCCGCGCGCCCCGGCCCTGATGACCCCGATGACGTCCTCGGCGGCGTCGGACACCGACAGGGCCAGGAAACGCACCTCGGGGTGGGTGCGACCGATGGCCTCGATGACCGCCTGGCCCCCTCCGTCGGGCATGTGGACGTCGACGAGGACGACGTCGGGGACGCGCTCGCCGATCAGTTCGATGGCCGCACCCACCTCGTCGGCGTCCCCCACGACCTCGACGGCGTCACCGAGCTCGGCGCGCACCCCGGAGAGAAAGAGGTGGTGGTCGTCCACCAGGAACACGCGGACCTTGCGTTGCCGGTCCTTGTCGGGGCTCTTCTCGTTCACGACCTGCTCCCGTTCCTGGGCATGACCAGCTCCACCTCTGTCCCCTGTCCCGGCATGCTGCGGATGACCGCGCTCCCGCCGTGGCGGGTCAGGCGGGCCCGGATCGACTCGGCGATCCCCCGGCGGTCCTGGCCCACGGCGTCGGGGTCGAACCCCTGACCGCGATCGCGCACGAACACCGAGACCCGAGCCGGCTCGACCTCGACGAAGATCGAGACGACGGGGGCACCCGACCACGACGCCGCGTTCACTGTCGCCTCGCGGCCCGCCGCCAACAGCGCCCGCAGCTCCGCGTTCAGCGCGCAGTCGCCGACGACCACCGTCTCCACCGCGACACGGTGGCTGGCCTCGACGTCGCGCACGATCATCGACACGGCCTGGGACACGGTCGTGACCTCGGAGTCGTGGAACGACCCCGGAGGCCGGCCCTCGAACAACCAGGCCCGCAGCTCGCGCTCCTGCGCCCGTGCCAGGCGCGTCACCTCACCTTGGTCGCCCGCGGCGCGCTGGATGAGCGCCAACGTCTGGAGCACCGAGTCGTGCACGGTCGCCGCCATGTTGGCCCGTTCCTCGTTGCGCACCCGCTCTCGGCGCTCCACCGCCAGATCGCGCGCCAGGCGCAGCCACCACGGGCCGAACACGACGAGGAACCCGACGATCACCACGTTGGCGGCGAGCACCACCCTGACCGTGGCCAGGGTGGGATGGGCCGAAGCCACCAGGCTGCCCAGGCCGATCGCGACCAGCACCACCCCGACCACGACTCGGGCGACGGTGGCGCGCCGCGTACGGTGCTCAGCGGACCCGATGAGCGGTGCGCGCCCCATGAGCTCGCTGAGGTGGGTCCGCTCCTCGGCGTCGGCACACCGCCACACGACCACCAGCCCGCCCACCGCGATCGAAACGGGCCAGATGAGGTTGGCCGCGAAGCTGAGGCCGACAGCGGCGAGCACGAGAAGAACCGCCACGAGCGCCGTGATGAAGGCAAGGGCCACCGCCACGGTGCGACGGTCCGCCAGGGCCCGGCGACCGATCGACGTCGACGTCCCCTCGGCGGGAATGGCGAGCCACGCCACGACGTACGCGGCCAGCCCCGTCCCGGCCCCGATCGCCACGAGGACGAACGCGAACCGGATGAGGTTGGCGTCGATGCCGAAACGCGCCGACAGGCCCCCCGCCACGCCGCCCGCCATTCGGTCCGACGTGCTGCGCCGCAGGGGGCCTCGGATCCTCGGTGCCCGCCACCATGCACGACGGTGGACGTGGCCCGGGTGTGACGGGAGGCCGTCGGTCCCACGCGGCCGCGGAGGAGGCGTGGGTGGCGACGGAGGAGGCGTGGGTGGCGACGGAGGAGGCGTGGGTGGCGACGGAGGAGGCGTGGGTGGCGACGGAGGAGGCGTGGGTGGCGACGGAGGAGGCGGGGGTGGCGGTGGCGGAGGTGGTGGCGGCGGCAACTGCCGGGCCGGGGGCGGCGGGAAGGACACGGTGGGCTCGGCCGGTTCGGCGTACTCGGGGATGAGGCGATGATCGCATGCGGGG
Organism: uncultured Acidimicrobiales bacterium; assembly: GCA_963810195.1. Classification (GTDB taxonomy): domain Bacteria; phylum Actinomycetota; class Acidimicrobiia; order Acidimicrobiales; family UBA8190; genus Chersky-840. The sequence goes on from CAWEMO010000009.1 coordinate 10,726, forward strand.
GCGGGCGCGACCACGGGGGGCACCCCTGACACCGAGCCCGTGCTCGGGGTAATCCTCGGGGTCATTCCCGATTCCTCTCGGGAACGCATTCCTCGATGATCGAGGTATGGACCAACTGCACATGGACGAAGTCGCCGACCACCTCACGCCGACGGATTCCCCGCCCGACGTCACAGATCCCACCGCAGTCGCCCCGCCGGATCTTCCCGGAGAGCCCCCGCCGCCCGACCCCCCCGGGCTGCCGGGGCCCCCGGGAGGATGGCAGGCACCTCCCCCGCCGCCGACCCCGCCGACACCGCCGACGCCTCCCCCGCCCGGGACCCCGGGCGGGCACACCAGGGTGCTGCGCCGCGACGTGGGAAACCGGCTCCTGGGTGGTGTGGCCGCCGGGCTGGCCGACTACCTAGACATCGACGCGGTCTTGGTCCGGATCGGGTTCGTGGTGCTGGCTGTCCTCGGGGGGTCGGGCATCCTGCTCTACCTCGCGGGGTGGCTGCTCATCCCGGCCGGCGACACCGACCGTGCCGTCGTGCACGACTTCATGGAGAGACGGCCGCGCCGGCGCAGCCTCGTCACCATCGTGCTCGGCACCGTCATCGGCGTGATCGCCCTGTCGAACCTCTTCTCGAGCGGTCCGTGGTGGCCGCACTGGGACGGCGGGCTTGGGGGATTCGGGTTCTTCTTCGGTCTGTGCGCGCTGGCGCTCGCCGTCGTCCTGCTCGTCACGAGCGGGCGCCGCGGCGGTTCGCCGCTGCGTTGGTTGCTCGTCACCTCGCTCGTCGCCGTGGTGGCCGTCGCCGTGGTCGCCACCGCCACGATCTTCTCGGTCGAGGCCCTGAGCGGGGTCCCGCTGCGCGGTGGTGTGGGCGACACGCAATGGAGGCCCACGACCGTGTCCCAGGTCGCGCCGCGCTACCGGTTGGCGATCGGAACCATGCGGGTGGATCTGAGCGACGTGGAGTTCGGCGCCGGCACCATGCACGTCACGGCCACCGTCGGCATCGGCAACCTCGTGGTGGAGCTGCCCCCGGGCACGGCGGTGAGCGTGGCCGCCCACTCGGGACTGGGCGACGTGGAGGTGTTCGGGCAGAACGACGGCGGGTTCTCCACGCGCCGGACCGTGTCCGCACCCGGGAACTCGTCCAACACCGCTGCCACGGCGCGCATCGTGCTCGACGCCGAGACCGGCGTCGGCCGGGTGGAGGTCACGCGCTCTTGACCATGACCACCTGGCGCATGTGCCACCGGATCACTCCGGTGGCAGGGTCGTCGCGCCGGTCCCGGAGCCGCTCCAGCAACGCGCTGGCCTCGCCCGGCGACGTCACGCCGGCCAGCACCGGGTCGTGTCCCCAGATGCCGAGGTTGAGCGCGAAGATCGTCGCCGCCGCGCCCGCCCTGACCTCGAGGGCGGCGTCTCGCTGCACCACGATCGAGGCTCCTTGCGGTGCGGTCAGGTCCACGAGCTCGTGTCCCACGTAGAGGTCCCCACCGCGGTCGGCCACCACCGCGGCGGCCAGCTCGAGGTAGCGGCAGAAGTCCGGGTCGTCGGTGTCGATGCGCTCGGGCTCCTCCACCACCACGACCCCGCCCGGCCGGAGCTCGCCTGCCCACGCCGTCACGGTCGCCTTGGGGTTGGGCAGGTGGACGAGGAGGAACCGGCCGTAGACGAGGTCCGCGGGGGCACAGGGCAGCGGCGTCCGGCTGACGTCGCCCACCATGAAGCGGCACCGCCCCGGCCCCGCGCCGGTGGCCTCGGTGACGAAGGCGGGCGAGGCGTCGATCCCCACCACGACCGCCGACGGAAAGGACTCGGCGAGCATGGCCGTGGTGTGCCCCGGTCCGCACCCGAGGTCGAGCACGAGCCTCGGGGGTCTGGCGGACCGGTCCCCGAGGTCTCCGCCGGGACCGAGACCCGCCAGCAGCGCCCTGCTCGTGGGGCCGAACACCGAAGCAAGCACGCCGAGGCGCTCGGAGGCCGCGCCGGTGTCACCGAACGCGTAACGGCGCGGGCGGGATGTTTCCACTGCCGACACCGTACGCGCCGAGGCCGGCCCAAGGGCCGGCCTCGATGGCGATGGTTCGGTGCCGCCCCGGCCGCCGACGGCCCCGGGGCGAGCCCGTTACTTGTTGGGCTGGGGCGTGACCCGCAGGTAGGGCTTGATGCGCTTGAAGCCCTTGGGGAACTTCTTCTCGGCGTCCTCGTCGGAGACGGCCGGCACCACGATGACGTCCTCGCCATCCTTCCAGTTCACGGGCGTGGCGACCTGGTAGTCGGCGGTGAGCTGGAGCGAGTCGAGCACGCGCAGCACCTCGGCGACGTTGCGCCCCGTCGACGCCGGGTAGGTGATGGTCAGCTTCACCTTCTTGTCGGGCCCGATGATGAACACCGAGCGCACCGTGAGGGTGTCGTTGGCGTTGGGGTGGATCATGTCGTAGAGGTCGGCGACCTTGCGGTCGGGGTCGGCGATCACCGGGAAGTTCACGGCCTGTCCCTGGGTCTCCTCGATGTCCTTGTCCCAGGAGCGGTGCGACTCCACCGAGTCGACCGACAGGCCGATGAGCTTGGTGTTGCGCTTGTCGAACTCGGACTTGGCCTTGGAGAATGCGCCCAGCTCGGTGGTGCACACCGGGGTGAAGTCCTTGGGGTGGGAGAACAGGATCCCCCACGAGTCGCCCAGCCACTCGTGGAAGTTGATCGTGCCCTGGGTGGTGTCGGCGGTGAAGTCGGGGGCGATATCCCCTAAACGGACTGCCATTTCTCCTCCTGCATTGGTCTCTCGGCGAGGGTGGGGCGTGACGTTGCCCAGCAGTGTACCGGCCCTGAGCGCAATTGTCGACCGGATGGGTCGGCTTTCGGGCACCCCGTTTTGCGCCTCCTGCTCTGGGAGAATGGGGGCCATGCTCCTGGTGCCGGACAGACTGCCGCGCCACCGAGGTCATGGCCGTGGCTGAGGCCGTCTGGAAGACCGTCGACATCTCCCGGCAGGGGCCGGTGATCGTGGTCACGATCTTCCGGCCCGAGCGGCGCAACGCCGTGGACGCCGCCACCGCCGCCGAGCTGCTCGCGGCGTTCCGGGCCTTCGACGAGGACGACAGCGCCTCGGTGGCGATCCTCACCGGCGCGGGCGGGACCTTCTGCGCGGGGGCCGACCTCAAGGCCACGGCCGCGGGTGAGCCCCGTCCGGTGACCGAGGACGGACCCGGGCCCATGGGTCCCACCCGGCTGGACCTGTCCAAGCCGGTCATCGCCGCCATCGAGGGCCACGCCGTGGCGGGCGGGCTCGAGCTGGCGCTGTGGTGCGACCTGCGCGTGGCCGCCACCGACGCCGTGCTCGGCGTGTACTGCCGCCGCTTCGGCGTCCCCCTCGTCGACGGGGGCACGGTCAGGCTGCCCCGCCTCATCGGCCAGAGCCACGCCCTCGACCTCGTGCTGACCGGCCGCGGCGTGGGCGGGCCCGAGGCCCTGAGCATGGGGCTCGTGAACCGGCTGGTGCCGCCCGGGCGCGCCCTCGAAGCCTCCGTCGCCCTCGCCTCCGAGCTCGCCGCCCTGCCCCAGACGTGCATGCGCAACGACCGCCGCTCGGTGCTGTGGCAGTGGGGGCTGACCGAGCCCGACGCGCTCGTCCTCGAGGCGCGCTTCGGCGTCGACACCATCTCGAGCGGTGAGTCACTGCAGGGCGCGGCGCGCTTCGCGTCCGGTGCGGGCCGCCACGGCACCACGGTGGACCCGAGCACTCCGGAGCCGGGACGGTGAGCGCGACGCAGCGCCAGGACCCGGCTCCGGCGCGCGAGCGCATGCCCGGTGGTGACGTGGTCGCCGCCTTCGACTTCGACGGAACCCTGACCCGCGGCGGCAGCGTGTGGAAGTTCTTGACCGCGATCTGCGGGCGGGTCCCGGTGGCGGTGGCCGGGATCGCCCTGTTCCCCAAGCTGGCGCGTGCCGCGCTGTTCGGCGGGGAGGCGACCGACGATGCCAAAGAGGCGCTGTTCGTGCGCACCCTGGCGGGACGGCGCGCCGACGAGGTCGCCGCCCTCGCCGCGGACTTCGGCGTGGCCCACTACCGCCGCCGCAACCGCACCGAGGTGCGCGCCCGGCTCGACTGGCACCGCCGGCAGGGGCACCGTGTCGTGGTGGTGTCGGCCTCCCCCGAGTACTACGTCCAGGCCGCGGCGGCCGAGATCGGGGTGGACGGCGTCGTCGCTACCCGCCTGGAGGTCGACAGCTCCGGGTTGCTCACCGGCCGCTTCGGCGGCGGCAACTGCCGGGGGGCGCAAAAGCGCGACCGGCTCATGCAGTGGATGGTGACCTCGTCGGATCGCAGACGCAACAGTGAAGGTGCCCTCGTCGGTGCGCGCCCCGCCCCGGACGACACGGGTCAGCCCTATCTGTGGGCCTACGGCAACAGCGCCGGCGACCTCCAGATGCTCGAAGCGGCCGACATCGGGGTCGACGCCGGTCGGCTGGGCCGGTTCGGCAAGCTGCGCCGGTTCCGCCGCCTGGGGGACGTGCTCACCGCCTGGTGAGTTCGGCAAATAGGTGAGACACACGTGGATGTTTTAGGGGGCTAAACCGTCCCGATCATGCCTGGCATGAGCACCCGTCGGAGGCCATCTGAGCAGGGTCGGAAGGTCGGCTGGGGGATGCCGGCCCCCGACCGGCACTTCGGGAGCATGCTCCACCTTGCTGACAGCACTGTCAAAGTTGGGATACCTCGAATCGGTCCCAGAATTTGAAATTCTGACCGATGAATGAATTTGCGGAACCTGCAACGTCCAATTGCATGAACTGCTGAGGTGCGCTCGGTAGGGCAGGCGCAGAGCGACAGAGAGGACTGAGCCATGACAGAGGAAAGCAAGCCGGTCGAAGTGTCACGCAGGATCGAAGCACCGGCAGCCCTCATCTTCGAGATCCTGGCGAATCCGCAACGCCACATGGATTTCGACGGGTCCGACATGCTCCGGGGAGCCGACTTCAACCGTCCCATCTCCGACGTCGGCGACACCTTCACCATGAAGATGAATCGGCTCGGTCGCGACTACCTCATGCTCAACCATGTAGTGGAGTTCGAGCCAGATCGCCGCATCTTTTGGGAACCCGCTCCGGGAGACCTCCCTACGGCTGGCGGTGATCCATCCAAAGTCGGCATCCCTGCGGGTTACCGCTGGGGCTTCACCCTCACTCCGGACGGCGACGACGCCACGGTCGTCATCGAGGTCTTTGACTGCGGCCCGGAGGAGAACCGTCAAACCCTCCTACGCGAGGGCGGGGAGTGGATCAACGGGACCAATTCGGTGCTTGAGTCCATGACGGCCAGCCTGGAGAGGCTCGAGAAGATCAGTACCCAGTAGGACCGTTGCCGGAGCGTATGTTCTCGCTCCATGAGCAGGCTGTCGCTGATCTTCTCGGTCCGACGGAGAGCGATCTTGGCGGAGTGTCTGTGAAACGATTCGGCGAGTGAGCAGTGAAAGAAAGCCGCCTCGGGCAGCCGGGACCAGGACCATGCTATGTCTATAGCGACCGAGTCGTCTGGAAAGGCCGTGGTCATCCAGAAGCGACGTTTCGTCGAGGAGAGTGGCTTGTCATAACCATCCCGCCGATTCCGGTGAAGTCGCAGTGGGGAATCAGCAGCCTTGTCAAGAAGTCAGACTCACAGGTCCATCAGGAAATGCGGGTGCCGACCCCAGACTTGGATCTGATCCGAGCAGTGATGTCGGATGAGAACACCATCCCCTGACGCGGGTTCGGTCGTCATCATCTACCGTCGGATGAGCATTGGGTGTTGCCCATTTGCCAGCCCGGGCCTGCCCCGGGTTTGGCCCACCAATCGGCCTACCCGGGTCTCACCTATTTGCCGAACTCACCGCCTGGTGACGGCGGCTCTCTGCTCGAAGGGCTCGGGCCCGACGTAGACGTAGCGCTGCAGGCTCGGCTCCTGCGCGAACTGGATCGTCACCTCGCCGATGCGGTCCCAACCACACGACTCGTAGAGGCCGATGGCGGCGTCGAAGTGCACCGCGACTTCGAGGATCGGAACCTGGCCCCGCTCGTGGGCGCCGTTGACGGCGGTGTCGAGCAGAGCGTGTCCCACGCCGATGCGCCGCGCCGTCGGGCTCACGAGCACACGTGCCACCACCGCCAGCTCCTCGGCGCGCCGACCCGTGTGGCGGGCGGCGAGGTTGACGGTGTCGTTGGCTCCCGTGGCGTGCAGCGCCACGTGGCCCACCACGGTGGTGTCGATCTCCGCCACCCATGCGGCCAGCTGCTCGGGCGGGACCATGAAGCGCTCGAGGTCCACGGGCCCCCGCGGCGGGTAGCCGTCGAGGCGCTTGACGAGCTGCGCCATCTCGAGCAGCGGGTCGACGTCGGACTGGCGACGGGCGCGGACCTGCACACGTCCAGGATGGTCCCTGGCACGCCGGACGGGACGCATCCGCCTCACGCGCCGGGCATGGGGAAGATGTGGTCCTCCGTGGCCGTGGCGCGCATGGCTTGGGCGCGCTCGGCGTCGTCCATGGGCTCGAACCGGGCCGCGGCCTCGATCGTGGCCAGGGTCAGCGCGGCGTCGCTCGGCGTGCACAGGGCGTGCACTCCGGGGACGCTCAGTACGAAGCGCACCCCGCGCGCGATCTCCTCGGCACCGGTGTAGGCCTCGTACCACGTGGAGGCGGTGTGGGGACGCTCCCCCCACGGCCGCGCCGCCACCGCCTTGATGGCCATCACCCCCACGTCGCGCCCCTCGGCCTCGGCCAGCAGCGCTTCCGCGTCGTGGCGGTAGGCGGGATCGGCCCACAGGCGCGGGTTCACCGGGAACATCACGGTGTCGAGGTCGTAACGGCGCAGCGCCTCGAGCTGCGCCGCGGGCGTGGTGAGGTTGTGGCCGGTGATCCCCACGAACCGGCACAGACCCTCGTCGCGTGCCGTCAGGATGGCGGCCACGGCACGTCCCCGGGCGTCGAGCTCGTCGAGGTCGGTCACGGCGTGCATCTGGTAGAGGTCGAATGCCTCGCAACGCAGCAGCGTGAGCGACTCCTCGAGCTGGGCCCGTACCCCGTCGGGGTCGTGGCGCATCGTCTTGCACGCCACGAACAGGCGGTCCCGGACCGGGCCGACGAGCGGCCCCAGCAGCTCCTGGGCGCGCCCGTAGCGGGGGGCGACGTCGAGGTGGTTCACCCCTGCGTCGAGGGCGGCGGCGAAGGCCGATGCCGTGACGTCGGGATCGGTGCCCCAGAAGGCGGCGCCACCGAGCACCGCCACCGACGACTCGTGCCCGGTGCGCCCCAGCCGGCGGGTGAGCACGCCCGCGCTCCCCGCTACCCCGCCACCAGCGCGCCGCCCACGAGGCGGCCGCTCCACCCCGCCACCGCGTCCGCCACGTCGCCGAACTGCGGCGCGTCGCCGAACTCCACGGCGCGGCCGTTGGCGGTGACGATCAGGTACCCGCCACCTGTGCGGGTCCCGAGCAGCGCCACCGCGGTGGCGCGGATACCCGCCCCGGGCAGCGAGCCCGAGAATCCGGAGTCGCCGAAGCAGAACACGCCGCCGTCGGCGGCCACGAGCCAGTAGCCGCCCCCGTCGGGGGTGGGCGCCATGCCCACCACGGGCTGGGCCAGGGTCAGCGCCCCGGTCGAGCCGTGGAAGGCGGCGTCGCCGTAGGAGAACACGCCGCCGTCGGCGGCCACGAGCCAGTAGCCGCCCCCGTCGGGGGTGGGCGCCATGCCCACCACGGGGGCATCGAGCTTCTTGCCCCCCATCGATCCGTGGAAGGCGGCGTCGCCGTAGGAGAAGACCCCGCCGTCGGACGCCACGAGCCAGTAGCCGCCGCCGTCGGGAGTGGGCGCCATGCCCACCACCGGCTTCACGAGGGGGAGGTTCCCGGCCGAGCCGTGGAAGGCGGCGTCGCCGTAGGAGAAGACCCCGCCGTCGGACGCCACGAGCCAGTAGCCGCCGTCGTCGGGAGTGGCGGCCATGCCCACCACCGGCTTCACCAGGGGGAGGTTCCCCGCCGAGCCGTGGAAGGCGGCGTCGCCGAAGGAGAACACGCCGCCGTCCGATCCCACCAGCCAGTAGCCGCCGATGCCGCCGCTCGACTCGTTGGTGACCGAGAACCAGTTCGACTGCAGGCCGTACTGGGCGAACTGCGACGCGAAGGCGTTGCCGCTGACCGTCACGCTGCCGGCGCTGCCCTGCACGGTCATGGCGAGCACCCGGCCCCCGAGGTCGCCGAGGCCGTTGCGCTGGGTCACGTCCACCGATTCGAGCGTCCCGATCTGGGGATAGGCGCTGTCGATGGCCGACACCGGGACCTGGGCCTGCCAGCTGTGGTGCGAGTTGCACGCGCCGGGCACGCACACCGAGTCACCGTTGTCCGGCACCGCCGCGAAGGTCCCGCCCGCGCTGTAACCGCCCGTCGACGACGAGTACTGGGTGCTCGCCACCGCGGCTCCGCCGGGCATGAGCACCGCCATGTCGGCGGTGGCGGTGACGGCGGTGTCGGTGACGGTGTTCTCGTTGGCGATGCCCGGGTAGTCCTGGCACGTGGAGTCGCAGATGTCCGCGTAGCCGAAGTAGCCCAACAGAGAGCCGTAGGTGCTCATCACGTACGACCGGGCCGCCACCGCCTGCGCCTCGAGCTCCTGGAGGCCTGCGCCGCCGCCGAGCGCGCCCCACGACGCCGGGGACTCCGAGGGCGTCACGTCGGCCACGTACTGCCCGAGGGGCACGACGTTCACGGTGCGCGCCTGGTCGGCGGAATTGACCGTCCCCTGGAGCGTGCCGCGCACGGTGACGCTGGAGGGATTCATGCACAGTGTCAGCGCCGCCGACGCCACGTTCCCGGGAAAGGGCTCCGAACCCGGCATCGGTGACGCCACGGGACTTGTCACACCCATAGCTACCGGAGCTCCCCAGTTGCCGTTGCCACCACACCCGCCCGAGCTCGTGTACACGTCCCAGAGGTTCCCGGGACCCACCCGTTGGAAGCGCGCCCCCCAGCCCGGTTGCAACGTGGTCGTCCCGTCCACCAGGAACGAAGAGCCCGAGGTGACGATCACGTCGTTGTCGGCGTTCTCCGTCATGGCCACCGTGACCGGGGTGGCGTCGTCGCTCCACCCGTTGGGCAGCGCGCCCACGGTGGTCTGGCCGCCGGCGCTGAGCGTCCCGTAGTACGTGGAGAGGATCTGCTGGTACGACAGCCCCTGCAGGGCGTAGCCGAGCGCGCCCCACTGACCCATGCCCGCGCCCGCGCCGTAGCCGTGGCCGGTGAGGTTGACGTCGGGGTAGGGATAGGCGGCCGCCGGCCCGGCGGGGACCACGGCGAGCAGGCCCGAGAGCCCGGCCAGCACCGTGGCGGCGGGAACGATCCGGACCAGGGCGCGGCGCCGACGGAGGGAGGGGAAGCGGATACGACGATGGTAGCGATCGGGGCCGTGCCGGAGGCGGACGCCTCCGGGGAAACCCTGGCCGCGACACGGTTTCGCGCCCCGGGCCGACCCCGGCCTGCTCGTGATGGGGAGCCTCGCCTGGCACGGCTCACCCCCGCCCGGCGCGGTGCGTCGTGAGCCGCGTGGGCGCGACGTCGTCGACCTCGTCCTGGGCGACGGCACCTGACCCCGTACACGATACGGTGGCCGGACCATGGTCCAGGGCCACTGATGAGCAGGCTCCGCTCTCCTCGATCCGCGTTGGCGGGGCTGGTGCGCAGGCTGCAGTCCCGGCTCGGCGCCGGCGGCCTGGCCGGGCTCCCCCCGGAGGCGCAGCTCAGCGTCGTCTACGAGGCCCTGCTCGGCCGGGAGCCCGACCCCTCGGGAGTGGCGTCGTACCTCCCCGCGCTGGCGAACGGGTCCCTGTCGCCGTCGCAACTCGCCGAGTGGTTCTACGCCTCGAACGAATGGTGGACCGTGGCGCCGTTCACCCAGCTCGCCCCCGCGCTGCACTTCAGCCGGAGCCTCTTCGTCCGCTCGTTGCCCAGGGCCCGCCGGATCCTCGACCTCGGGGGCACGGCGCTGGGGTCCGACAAGGGCGCCATGGTCCTCATGGGCTACCCCTACGCCTTCGACGAGCTCGTGGTCGTCGACCTCCCGCCTGACGATCGCAACGACCTCTACAAGGAGTCGGTCGCCCGCGACGTCACACACACCGAACTCGGGCCCGTCCGGTACAACTACCACTCGATGTCGGACCTGACGCAGTACGCCAGCGGTTCCTTCGACCTCGTCTACAGCGGCCAGAGCATCGAGCACGTCCCGGTCGAGGAGGCCGAGCGCGTCCTCGTCGGCGCGGCGAGGATCCTTCGCCCCGGCGGCTACCTCGCCCTCGACACCCCCAACGCGCGCGTGTGCCGGCTCCAGCAGCCCGGGTTCATCGACCCCGACCACGACCACGAGTACACCCACAAGGAGATGACGGAGAAGCTGCACGAGGCGGGGTTCGAGGTCCTCGAGGCCAAGGGGCTCAACTACGCCGGTCGCTCCCTGGCCCGGGCGGAGTTCTCGGTACAAGAGGTGGCCACCAACCGGGGGCTCTTCGCCGAGATCGAGGACTGCTATCTCCTGAGCTACCTGTGCCGCACACCGGCGCGTTGAAAGGGGGCGGCGTGCGCAGCGACGACCCGGGGCCGTCGGGCACGGGCCCCTCCGGCATCGATGACCCTTCCGACATCGACGACGAGGACGCGGCGATCCGGTACCTCGACGAGGTGCGGCGCGAGATCGACGACGAGGTGCGCAGACGACGCGTGTCGGGCGACCTGCCTCTCGACGTCGAGCGCGACCTGGACCAGCAGTTCCTGCGGCACTCCCCCCTCGGCGGCCGCGGGGCGGCGCTCCGCGACATGCTCCGGCTCGTGGACGCGTCGGTGTTCATCGACCCCGTCGTGCCTGTCGACTCCCGCCGGCCGGGGGGAGCGACGGTCAAGCGCGGGCTGCGGTCGCTGAGCCTGTGGTACCTGCGCTACGTCACGCACCAGGTCAGCGAGTTCGCCACCGCCGTCAGTCGCGCCCTGCACGTGCTCGACGCCCAGGTGACCGACCTGCGCCGCAAGGTGGACGCCATCCCGGTAGCGACGTCGGTCACCGTCGAGGTCCCGTGGGCGCATCACCCCGGCGCGTGGTGGGTGCAGGCGGTCACCGACGACCTCGGCGGCCGTCCTGGCCGCGTCCTGCACGCCGCGTGCGGAGACGGATGGCTCGTCGCCGCCCTCGCGGAGCGCGGCGTGGACGCCTACGGGGTCGATCCCCGTCACCGGGCCCGGTCCCTCGAGCTCGACGCGCTGGACCTGCGGGTCGAGGACCTCACCGAGCATCTCGGGGCCGTCGCCTCGGGATCGCTGCACGCCGTGGTGTTGTCGGGGGTGGTCGAGGGCTCGGGCCAGGGCGAGCGCACCAAGCTCCTCGAGGAGGCCGTGCGCTGCCTGGTCCCGTCCGGGGCCCTGTTCGTCCATTCCCTCAGCCCGGCGAGCTGGGCCGGTGCCGACGCGCCACTCGAGGCCGACATGGTCCCGGCGCGGCCGTACCGGCCGCGGACGTGGCTGAGCGTCCTCGACGGCCTGGGCCTCGAAGCCACCGTCGCCGAGGGGCCCGAAGGGGGCGACTACCTCGTGACCGGCCGCCCCCGCGGCAGCGGTCGTCCGGGCGCCCCGTGAGCCGGCGACAGCAACCGCGACGGCGCAGGCAACGGCGAGAGCGACAGCGACGATGAAGGTCGCCTTCGTCACCCCCCGCTACGGGCTCGAGGTGATGGGCGGCGCGGAGTCGGCCGCCCGGCAACTGGCCGAGCACCTGGTGGCGGAGTGCCGATGGCAGGTCGAGGTCTTCTCCACGTGCGCGCTCGACCACATCACCTGGGACAACGTCCTCCCCGCCGGCGACAGCGTCCTCAACGGGGTGACGGTCCACCGGTTCGCGTCGAGCGCGGGCGGGTTCCCGAGTTCTACGAGCTCGACGCCCGGCTGCGGGTGGCGCCGGCGGAGGCGGGCCTGGAGCAGTCGCGGCGGTGGGTCGAGCTCAACGGGCCGGTCACGCCCGACCTCGTCGACGCACTGCGGGAGAGCGACGCCGACGTGGTCGCCTTCTATCCCTACCTCTACTACCCGACGGTCGAGGGCATGGACGCGGTCACCGCACCGCGGGTCCTGCACCCTGCCGCCCACGACGAGCCTGCGTTGTATCTCGAGGTCTTCGACGCCACCTTCAGCGAGGCCGACGCCATCTGCTACCACACGGGGGCCGAACGCCGGCTCGTGCAACGCCTCCATCAGGTGGCGCAGATCCCCCAGATCGTGCTCGGCCTGGGCGTCTCCGCCGTCATCGAGGGCGGGCGGCCGGGCGGGGAGATCCTGGGCATCGGGGACCGGCCCTACGTCGTGAGCGTGGGCCGGGTCGACGAGCACAAGGGCTCGGCGATGCTGGCCCAGTTCTTCCGCACCTACAAGCAACGCCACCCCGGGCCCCTCGCCCTAGCGCTGGTCGGGCCGGTGGCGGCGTCGGTCCCCGACCACGAGGACATCGTCCTGACCGGCACGGTGAGCGAGGCCGACAAGTGGGACATCGTGCGCGACGCCGTGGTCTCGATCTCCCCGTCGGCGCTGGAGTCGTTCTCCTTGGTGGTCCTCGAGGCCTGGGAGCGCTCGGTCCCGGTGCTGGTGAACGCCACGTGCGACCCCACCCGCGAGCACTGCGAGCGATCGGGCGGAGGGCTGTGGTTCGGCTCCTACCGGGAGTTCGAGGTCGTCCTCGAACGCCTGTGCGCCGACGCCGGCCTACGGACGCTGCTCGGCACCCGGGGCCGCGCCTACGTGGACCGCTACTACCAGTGGCCCGACCTGATCCGCCGCTACGCCGCGTTCCTCGGTACCGTGCGCGAGCGCCACGACGCCGGACAGCGCCTGACCGGTCAGAAGCCGGCCACCCCGACCACGGGTTGGGCGAGGGGCAGCCCGCCGGCCGACCCGTAGAACGGGGCGGTCCCGTAGCTGAAGATCCCGCCGTCGGCCGCCGCCAGCCGGTAGCCGCCCCCGCTCTTGGTCGCCATCATCCCGACCACAGGCTTGACCAGGCGCAGGTTGCCCGCCGATCCGAGGAAGGGCGCGCCGTAGGAGAAGATCCCGCCGTCGGAGGCCACGAGCCAGTACCCCCCGGTGTGGGAGTCCACCGCCATGCCCACCACGGGCTTGGTGAGGCGGATGGCTCCCGCCGAGCCGTGGAACGCGGCGTCGCCGTAGGAGAAGACCCCGCCGTCGGAGGCCACGAGCCAGTACCCCCCGCCGTCGGGGGTGACGGCCATGCCCACGATGGGCTTGGTGAGGCGGAGGTTTCCCGCCGAGCCGTGGAACACGGCGTCTCCGTAGGAGAAGACCCCGCCGTCGGAGGCCACGAGCCAGTACCCCCCGCCGTCGGGGGTGGTCGCCATGCCCACCACGGGTTTGGTGAGCAGAAGGTTGCCGGTCGACCCGTGGAACGCGGCGTCGCCGAAGGCGAAGACGCCGCCGTCGGAGGCCACGAGCCAGTACCCCCCGCCGTCGGGGGTGGTCGCCATGCCCACCACGGGTTTGGTGAGCAGAAGGTTGCCGGTCGAGCCACAGAACGGCAGGTTCCCGTAGTTGAACAGCCCGCCGTCGGACGCCGTCATCTCGTAGCCCACCGGGCCGCCCTTGGGCGCGTCGCAAGGCACCTGGACCACGGGCGCGGGCAGGCCCGCGTCGCCCGTCAGCTGCGGGTCGTGGTGGAACATGGGCCACGCCCCGGTCTCGTCGACGGTGGACCCGCGGGCCTCGGTCACCTCGTAGTGCTGGACGACCCCCTGGTTGCTCGGGTTGTAGCCGGCGATGGTGATCCCGATGGTGCCGTTGGGGTCGTCGGTGACCAGCGGGGAGTTCTGGAACGCCAGAGCGTCGTTCTGGCCCAGCGTCGCGATCATCGTGCCGGACTTGCCGTCGAAGATCTCCACACCGGCGGTCGTCGGCACGATGACGTCCTGGTACCCGCCACCGGTCAGGTCCGCGGTGACAGGAGAGCCGATGACCTGCCCGGCAGTGGCCGAGTGCCAGATGGTGGCCCCGGTGACGCCGTTGAGGGCCCAGATCGACCCGGTCGAGCCGACCCGGGTGCCCTCGAGCACCTCGAGCTGGCCGTTGCCGAGGATGTCGGCGAGCGCGGGGCTGCTGGTCGTGATGCCGTCGAGCTTCTCCACCCACCGCGGGGTGCAGTGGCCGTCGACCTCGATGACGTCGTTGGTGGTGCCGGCCCCGGAGAAGGTGGCGCCGGTGCCGAAGACGATCCCCACGCTGCCCCCGAATTCGCCGAGGGCGGGCGAGGACTGCACCGTCTGGTCCGTGTTGTACTCGCACACGAGACCGCCTCCGGGGTTCCCCGTCCCGGCGTTGCCCGTCGGGCTCAGCACCCGGAGGTGGCCGCCCTGGGTGTAGGTCGTCCCGTAGGCCGATCCCGGGGAGGAGTCCCCGCCTTCGACGATGTCGGTCCGGCCGTTGCCGTCGACGTCGCCGAGGGCCGGGGTGGTGAAGTTGCTGTCCGCCTGGAACCACGGGAACCCGGGCAGCATGCCCCCGTTGGCCACGTTCATGGCCTCGCCCACCTCACCGAGCGAGCCCGCCACGGCGTCGGTGGCACCGTTGAGGTCCCCGATCGCCATCGACGCCTGCACGGCGTTGGCCGGCGCGGTGTCGGTCGGCGGGTTCTGCACGCTCGTGAACCATTGGGTTGCTCCCTGCGGGGTGATGCCCAGGTATCCCCCTTCGGAGGGCGTCGCCGCGTTGCCCTCGCCGACGAACACCGAGTCGAGCCCGTTCCCGGAGGTGTCCCACACCGAGGGCGTGGAGTCCACGGGCACGCCGCCCGTGCTCGCGGGCCAGCCGGGCACACCGTTGCCCGAGGCGAGGTTGAACGCGTCCACGTGGCCGGCGCGGTCACCGACGACCACGGCGGGCCCGCCGGCGAGCGTCGCCACGTTGGGCGACGACAGCGCGATCGGCCCGCCCCCGTCGTTGAGCACCTGGGTCCAGTCCAGCGTGAAGGAGACCGCGTGCGGCTCCACCGCCGCCTGCGCCCTGGTCGGGCCCGCTCCCCACAGCGCACCGACCCCCACCGCGATGCCGAGGACCATGCGGCTCAGCCGTCTCCGACCGCGGCCACCCCCGTCGCTCGTCGGGTGCTGCCGGTCACCGGGCATCTCTGCCGGGGCCGGAGCCGGCGCGCGCCTGTGCCTGATGCGGGCAATCTCCACCGATGCCACCTTCCGCCTATCGACCCTGTTCCATCGACAGGCCCCGCCCCAACCTTTATCGAGGGCGAAACACCTGGTGGAACAGCCTGCGAGGCAGTCGGACGGCTCCTCCGGCCACGGCCCGCACCCCGCCCTGGCGGTACAGCCGCGCCGCGCCGCGCAGGAGCGCTCCGGGCCCGTGGGAGTCCGCCGTCCCCGGCGGCGCCAGCGCCGCCGGGGACGGCCAGACCTCGCCCGCGCCGCGCCAGGTGGGTCGATCGGGGGCGCGGCGGGGATCGGCACAAAACGCCACCAGCGGATCGAGGAGGACCGACCACCGGAAACGCTGCGCCACCGCGGTGGCACGCCCCCGACACGCGTCACGGGCGCGCCGGTCGCCCAGGAGGTCGGTGAGCGCCCGGGCCACGGCTTCGACGTCCCCACCGGCAACCACGGTCCCGATCCCCTCGGCGGTGATGATGTCGGCGAACCCGTCTCCGGCGGTGGCGACAACGGGGAGCCCGGCCCACAGGTAGTCGAGCATGCGGGTGCGGAACGAGTACGCCGTCTCGAGGTGCTCGAAGTGCAGGCTCACGCCCACGTCCGCTTCGAGCAGGTAGTTCTGACGGTCTTCGTAGGCCACCCAGCCCTCGTTGAAGAACACGTGTTTCCCCGTCAGCCCCAGGGTGCCGGCCAGGCGTCGCGCCTCGGTGGCGACCGCCGACTCCACGATGTCGGGCTTGGGATGGCGCATGCCGAGGAAGTACAGCCGCACGCGCGGCCGCGTCAGTCGCACCTTGTCGACGGCGCGGATGAGCGTCGACGGGTCGAACCAGTCGTAGAGGCCGCCCCCCCAGATCACCACGTCGTCATCGGGACCGATGCCCGGGACCACCCCCCGCAGCGACGGGCGCGTGTGCACCGGCGCGTCGTCGGGCAGGCCGAAGGGCACCACGTCGATGAGCGCACGGAGCGTGGGGTCGGCGCCGTAGGTCTCGGGGTTGACCCTGCCCAGCGCGGCCAGGAACCCGAGCCACAGGTCTCGTTGCTTGTCGCTGGCGCACACGAAGAAGTCGCCACGGGCCAGTTGCTCTTCCAGGGTGGCCACGGTGTTGGCGACGTTGACGGAGCGTTCGGGCTCGGGGTCGTCTCGGGTCAGCACGAGCGCCTCGAGATGCAACGGGTCGTAGAGGTCGAAGAGCATGACCTTCTCCGACCCGCGGAACCCCGGAACGTTGTGGAGGAGGTATCCCTGCACGATGGCGACGTCGCACCAACGTTCGAGCTCCGCGAAGCGCGCCCGGTCGGCGGACTCGACCGAGAAACGCGACGACGTCACCTCGCACAGCTCCGACGTCGTCGCCAGCACGACCTCGCACTCCGCCGCCAGGGCGTGCGCGAAGTTCCAGGCCCGGATGGCGGGACCGGCCATTTTCGGCGTGAGCACGTCGTCGGTGACGACCGCCACACGCCGAGCGCGCCGAGAGGAGCCGACTATCATCGCCGCGATGCCCACCCGGTCGCCGTGCGCGTGCCGCTCCTGGTCAGGGTGCGATCCCTCGTCATGGTGCGAGCCTAATGAGCGCACAACGAGGGGAGCGCCTCAACGATCGCGGTGCGTCGTGGTCGCGCGTCGAACCCGGCCCTGATGCGAACGCGCGTTCTCGTCCTCACCTTCGACCCGTTGACCGACGCCATGGCGGGACCGGCCATCCGTGCCTGGCACCTCGCCCAGGTGCTGGCGTCCCGTTTCGACGTCACCCTCGCCAGCACGGTGGAAGCGACTCGCCACCACCGGGCCGTGCGGGTGTGCTCCGTGGCCGACGACACCGTTCGGCTGGCCGCGCTGGTGCGTGAGTCCGACGTGGTGTTCGCCCCGACCAGCGTGGTGCGTCGCCATCCCGAGGTTGCGTCCAGCCCCGTCCCGCTCGTCATCGACATGTACATCCCGACGCATCTCGAGAACCTCGAACCCGGTGGGCGCGGGGGTCAGGAGTACGCACAGGCCGTCGCCCATCAGGTCTCGGTGATCAACGAGGACCTCGCACGGGGCGACTTCTTCCTCTGCGCCAGTGAACGCCAGCGTGACTTCTGGCTCGGCGGCCTCTCCCACGCCGGCCGCGTCAACCCGGCCACCTACGACGACGACCCGACGCTGCGTCGCCTCGTCGACGTGGTGCCCTTCGGCCTCCCCCCGGACCCACCGGTGGCCGACGGGCCCGTGCTGCGCCGGCACTTCCCGGGCATCGGCGCGTCGGATCCGGTCGTCGTCTGGGGCGGCGGGGTCTATGACTGGTTCGACCCCGTCTCGCTCGTGCGGGCCGTGGACCGGGTGCGGGGGGAGGTCCCCGAGATACGGCTCGTGTTCCTCGGGATGGGCAACCCCAACCCGGCCATCCCCGAGATGGCCAGGGCGGTCGAGTTGCGCCGCGTGAGCGACGAGCTCGCGCTCACCGGGTCCACCGTCTTCTTCAACGACCGGTGGATCCCCTATCACGCCTGGGGCAGCTACCTCCTCGATGCCGACGTGGCGGTCAGCATCCATCTCGACAACCTCGAAACGCGCTTTTCGTTCCGCACCCGCATCCTCGACTACCTGTGGGCACGCCGACCGATGATCCTCACCGGGGGGACGCGCTCGGCGACCTCGTCGCGGCTCGGGGCCTCGGCATCACCGTCGCGCCCGGCGACGTCGACGCCATCGCCGACGCGCTGACTCGCCTGCTGGCCGAGGGCCTGCCCGGGGCGGACTTCGCACCGACGCTGGCCCAGTTCCAGTGGCAGGCTGTCGCCCGACCCCTCCTCGCCTGGCTGGACGGCGCGCGCCGGGCCCCCGACGTGCGCAGCCTCGAGCTCCGATGACCGCCGGCGTCCGTCAACGGTGGATCACCGGCGCGGCGTCGCTTGACGCTCGCTCGCCGCAGTGGCAATCCTACGGTCGGTGAAACGCTTCTTGCAGCGTGCGCAGGGTTGGATCGAGCGAAGGGCTTTCGCGCAACTCCACGCCCGGCTCGACGCTCTCGACGCCCGTCTGGAGACGCTGGTCACCCTCGAACGCCGACTGGGAGAGGTGCAGAACACGGTGGAGGTGACCGCGGCCCGGGCCGCGGCGTCGATCGAGGTCACCCATGGCGCCGCGGAGTCCGAAGCGCGACTCACGAGACGGATCGAGGCGATCGAGCAACTGCTCGGGGCGAGATCCCAGGGCGACGCTTGACGGCGAAGATCCGACTCGCCGTCGACCTGCAGGCGTTGCAGACCGACGGCATCGCCGATCGGGGGATCGGCCGGTACGTGGCAGCCATGAGCTGCGCGCTCAACCGCATCGACCGCCTCGCCGCGGGCCTGCTCGCCCCGGAACTCCCGCCGCCGCTCGGGCTCCCGCCCGAGATCGCCACGGGCGGCCTGGTGCACTGGGACTCCGCCGCTTCGATGCGGGCCCTCGTCGCCGACGGCCGACCCCTGGCGCGCCACATCCCGGCGCCGTTCCTCCACTGCGGGCCCCTCGACCCCTCGGGCCTCGTCATCGCCCCGCACTGGGAGAGCCTCGGCCTGCCGCGCGTGGTCACCTTGCACGACCTCATCCCCCTGCGCGCCCCGCACCGCTATCTCCCCACCCCGGCGCACCTCGACCGCTACCGGGCACGCGCCGCCTGGGTGGCGGCATCCGACCTCGTGCTGGCGGACTCCGAGTACACGCGCTCCGAAGCCGTCGAGCTGCTCGGGTGCGACCCGGACAAGGTCGTGAACATCGGCTGCGGCGTGTCCCCGTTCTTCACGCCCGCCGACGGCACCGACAACGAGCACTTCCGCTGGTACCTGGGCGAGCTCGAGGACCGCCCCTTCGTGCTGACCGTCGGGGGCAGCGACATCCGCAAGGGCACCGAGCGGCTCATCTCCGCCGTGGGCCTGCTGGTGCAGGCGGGCTACGACCTCCGGCTCCTCGTCGTCGGCGAGCTCACCGAGCAGTGGAGGCAACGGCTGGCCCAGGCGGCCTCGAGCGCGGGGATGACCGGACGGCTCGTCCTGGCCGGCACGGTCGGGGACGAGCTGCTGCGGGCGTGCTACCGGCGGGCCCTGGTGACCGTGATGCCGTCGCTCGCCGAGGGGTTCGGCCTCCCCGTGCTCGAATCCGCCGCGTGCGGCACTCCGGCCCTGGCCTCGGCGACCACGGCCCTGGCCGAGGCGGCGGCCACCCCCCTGGCCACCTTCGACCCCGCCGACACGAACGCGCTGAGTCGCGCCACGGCGGATCTCCTTTCCGACGAACAGAGGAGGGCGACCGTCCTCGACGCGCAACGGCAGCTGGCGGCGCGTTCGACGTGGGACGCGGTCGCGGACAAGGCGGCGGCCGCGGTCGACGACATGGGAGCGCGGCTGGTCCCTTCGGTGTGGGCGCCGGCGCCTCCTCCCCCGCGCATGGCACTGGTGGGACCGCTCCCGCCCATCGGCGGCGGCATCGGGCTCTACAACGACCGCCTCCTGCGAGCCGTGGGCGGGGCCGTCGCCGTCGACGCCGTGACCCCCATGCACGCGCCCCCCGAGATGGCGCCCACGGTGGGGTACATCCCGGTCGACGCCTTCGGCTCCGACGCCCGTCCGGCGTCGTACGACGCCGTCGTCTACACCGTGGGGAATTCCGACGGGCACCTCGCGACGGTGGAGGCGGCGCTGCGGTATCCCGGTTGGATGTGGTTGCACGAGGTGCGTCTGCCCGCCATCGCCGTGACCGCCCTCGAATCGCTCGACGACGCCCGCTTCTCGAGCTCTCTCGCCTGGCTGCTCGACCGCTCCTACCCGGGACGGGCACCGCACCATGGCGCGCTTCGTGCCGGCCGCTCGGTGCGCGATCTCGTCGCGGCCGGAGTCGGGCTGCTCCCCCTGTTGGTGGAACGGTGCCGCGGCATCCTCGTCAACTCCGAGGTGGCACGCCGGCTCGTGCTGCTCGACCTCGCCCCTCTCGCGCACCATCCCCCCATCCACGTGCTTCCGCCGGCATGTCCCCCCGTGACGGCGGGCCAGCGCGCCGATCCCGGAGACGATCCCGTGGTGGTGGCGTTCGGCATCGTGTCCATGGCGAAACGGCCCGACCTGTTGGTCGATGCCGCCGCACTGGCCGGGTGCCGCCTCGCGTTCGTCGGGCCGTGCCCGCCGTTCCTGGCCCAGGTCATCGAGGACAGAGCCCGCGTGCGCGGCACCCTGGAGCGCGTCGAGGTGACCGGCGGCGTCGACGAGACGACCTGGCACAGCTGGCTCGGCCGGGCGGCACTGGCCGTGCAGCTGCGCGAGGGGACCACCGGGGAGTCCTCGGCCGCGGTCCTCGAGGCCCTGGCCGCCGGGGTGCCCGTGGTCACCAACCTCGCCACGGCCGCCGAGTACCCCGAGGGGACCGTGGCCCACCTGCCGAGCGCGGACCCGGTCGTGGTGGCCGCCTGCGTGCGTGCGCTCCTGGCGCGTCCCGAAGAACAGCGAGCGCTCTCCGAAGCGGGAGTGCGTTTCGCCTCCGCCCACCAGTTCCACCACTTGGCGGGCACGCTAGTGTCGCTCGTGACCAGCTGACCGGTCACCGGTCTGTTCCCGATCCGCCGGGCACATCCGACCGATCCCTGACGCACGCCCCCGGAGCGGCGCGACGCGATGGCGACCAACGACAACGGAATCTCGGACTCCTCGGGCCCCGTGGACCTCGACCGCCTGATCGGCGAGCTCGAAACCGAGGCGGCCCGCCGGCGCGCCGATCCCGGCTATCCCCACGATGCCGATGCCCGGCTCCACTTCGAGCTCGCCCGCCGGGCCCCGAACCCGGCCGGCACCACCGCCATCGCCGAGCTCGTCGCCCGCGTGGAGGAAGCGGCCGAGGCCGGCGCAGCGCCGTGGGCGGACGCCGACTCCGAAGCGACGGGCTCGCGGCGCCACCGCGTGGAGGTTCTGCGCCGGCACCTCGAGCAGGTGCAGGCGTCGATGACGTCGCTGGGGCTGGCCGCGGCCGCCGCCCTCGACGCCGTCACCGGACGGCTCGAGCAACTCGAGGAGCGGGTGGCCGGCGTCGATCCCCGGGCGCGACACGCCGGGGGGTCGGGACCGCCACCGGACGCGGCGGTGCGCGCCGACGCGGACGCGCACCGGGGCACGGGCAACGGTGCGGACGAGACGCTGCAGGAGTGGTGGGACGCGCTGGCAGATCCGTTGCCCACAGATGCGAGGGTGCTGTACGCGTACATCCGTGCCGACGAGGTCGTCGCCCGGCTGCGGGGAGCGGGCATCGACGCCTACGGGCTCAGCCGGAGCGGTCCCCTGCATCAACCGGGGCCCGACGTGCGCCGTGCCGATCTCCTCGACCACCTGCGCGCCGTGCCGGACGGCGCGCTGGGCGCCGTGCTCCTCGTGGGCCCACCCGACGCCATGAGCCCACAGACCCTCGGTCCGACGGTGGCGGAGCTGGCCCGGGTGGCGAAGACGGCGGTGATCGTCTCGGAGGCGCCGTGGTGGTGGCGTCTCCGGCTCGGGGCGGTGGACGCCGACCTGGCGCCGGGCCGGCCGCTGCACCCCGACACGTGGTTGCACGCCTTCCACGAAATGGCGATGGCCGGGTCCGCGCAGTACGGCGCGTCGGGGCACAGCTACCGCATGGTGGTGCAGGCCCACGAATGAGACTCGGGCTGGTGGTCCCCCGCTACGGGGTGGACGTGGTTGGGGGCATCGAGCACTGGCTGCGCCTGCTGTGCGAGCACCTCGTCGCCCTGAAGGGCTGGGACGTCGAGGTCTTCACCACGTGTGCGGTGTCCGCCGCCACCTGGGCCGACGAGCTCCCCCCCGGAGACAGCGTCCTCCAGGGGGTGACGGTGCACCGCCGTCGCTCGGTGTCGGGGCGCGACCCGCGCTCGGGCGAGCTTGGCGTGCTGATCGGGCGCAGCCCCTCGGTCGTGCCCGACGCGATGGCCCGCCGGTTCGTCGAGCTGGTGGGCCCGGTCTGCCCCGACGTGATCGACGACGCCGCCGCGTCCGCCTGCGACCTCGTCGCGGTGACGCCCTATCTCTTCTGGCCCGCGGTGCAGTCCGCTCCCCGTCTGGGTCGGCGGGTGATCTTCCACAGCGCCGCCCACGACGAGCCCGAGCTCCATCTTCCGATCATGCGCGCCGTGTTCGGCGCCGTGGGCGGCATGGCGTACAACTCCTACGCCGAACAGGCGTTGGTCGAGCGCGCCTTCCGCGTGGCCCATCTCCCCGCCAGCGTGATCGGTGCCACCGTCGTCGAGGGTTCGGGTGACCCCGAAGCGGCGCGCGCCGCGGTCGGGTTGGCGCCCGGTGAGCGCTTCGTCCTCTGTGTCGGTCGCGTGGAGCGCGCCAAGGGGTCTCACGTGCTGGCCGACATGTGGCGCCTGTACCGCGGCCGGCGGCCCAGCGCGCCCCGCCTCGTCCTGCTCGGCCCGGTGCACGAGGCCCTCGAAACCGACGATGACGTCGTCGTGTCCGGCCGGCAACCCGAAGCCGTCAAATGGGGGCTGCTCCAGGCCTGCGAGCTCGCCGTCTCCCCTTCGGCATGGGAGTCCTTCAGCCTCGTGGTCCTCGAGGCGTGGCTGGCCGGTGCCCCGGTGCTGGTGAACAGGCGCTGCGAGGCGACGCTCGAGCACTGCCTGCGCAGCCGGGGTGGGCTGTGGTTCTCGGACTACGCGGACTTCGAGACCGTGGTCGACCGGCTCCTGGGCGACCCACGGCTGCGGGAACATCTGGTGCGCAACGGTCGGTCCTACACCCGGCGCGTCTTCAACTGGGCGGCCATCGTCGACCGCTACGAAGCCCTGGCCGACCGCGTCCGGGCGAGCGCGCCGCGGTGTACGACGGTCCCGCCGGGCTCGTCGACCGCGACGTTAGGATGAGCGGCGTGGGTCGCCCTCCCCTGTTGTCCCGAGTCGCGGCTCGCGCCCGCCGGGCGCTCGGCATGGACGAGCTGGCGCGGAGGCTCGACACGATCGAAGGCGGCCTCGCCACCTTGCATGCGGACCGCTATCCGAACGGGCCGCTGTATTTCGGCGACCACACCGCGCTGGTCGCCACCCGGTGGGGCGCCAAGATGCTCGTCGACACGCGTGACGCGGCCATCTCGCCGTGGATCGTGCTCGACGGCCTGTGGGAGTCCCACGTCACCGAGTGGATGCAGCACGAGCTGCGACCCGGGCAGGTGTTCGTCGACGTGGGAGCCAACGTGGGCTACTTCACGCTGCTCGGCGCCATGCTCGTGGGCCCGAAGGGACGCGTGGTGGCGGTCGAAGCCCATGGGGGCCTGGCAGAGTTGCTGCGGCGCAACGTGATCATGAACGGTCTCTACGGGTACGTCACCACGTGGCACCGGGCCGCCTGGTCGAGCTCCGCGAGCCTGCAGCTCCATCAGCGGCTCAACTTCTCCGGTGCCTCGAGCGTCGGAACCATCGGGCCCGATGCTCTCGACCGCCTCGGTGACACCGAGGAGATGGTCGAGGTCCAAGCCGTCGCGGTCGACGACCTCCTCCTGGGCCTGCCCCCCGTCGACGTCTTGAAGATGGACATCGAAGGAGCCGAGTTGCGGGCCTTCACCGGGTTGTCGCGGACGCTCGAAGCCAGCCGGGACATCTCGGTCATGTTCGAATGGGCACCGGAGCTCATGGAGGCGGTGGGCGACAAGGCGGAGGCGCTCGTGGACCTGTTGGAGGGCCACGGGCTTCGCTTCCGGCTCCTCGAGGACGGCCTCTCCCCCATCGAGCGCGCCAAGCTCCTCGACCTGCCCTACGGGAACGTCGTCGCCGCGCGCTGATGCCACCGGACGTATCGGTGGTCGTCGTGTCGTACCGGCCGGGGGACTGGCTGGCCCCCTGTGTCGCCTCGGTGCTGGCACAGGCCGACGAGGTCGTGGTCGTCGACAACGGGTCCGAGGGCGCGCTCGCCTCGGCGGTGGCGTCCTCGATGGGGGCGCAGGTGGTCCGCTCCACGGCCAACCTCGGGTTCTCGGGTGGCGTCGACCTGGGCTTGCGCCGGGCGCAGGGGCAGGTGGTGGGATTGCTCAACGACGATGCCGTGGCGGGGCCCAACTGGATCGAGTCGGCCCGGGTGGTGCTGGCCGATCCCGCCGTGGCCGCGGTGACCCCCAAGGTCGTCCTCGACGGGCTGTTCGGAGAGGTGCTCCTCGACGACGAGCCGTGGCTCGCGCCCGGTGACGCCCGGCCGCTGGGCCGTCAGCTCCGGTCGGTCACCGTCGGGGCCGTCGACGTCCTGGAGGACGTGCGCGGCGCGGGCGTCTACGACACCGAGTACGGCGTCCTCGACGGCACACCGTCCCGATGGCGATGGACCTCGGGGCGCCGGCCCTTCTACGTCCCGCTCGCCGACGCGACGGCGGCGGGAGAGGTCGAGGTCGACGGTGAGCCCGTCGAGCTGCGCACGACGTGCCGTCTGCTCAATCACGCCGGCTCCTACCTCGAGTACCACGGGGTGGCCGGCGAATACGGCCTGAGCGCGCCCGACGACGGCCGGTTCGACCAACCTGCGGAGCGCTTCGGCTTCAGCGGCACCGCCCCGGTGTTCCGGTCCGAGACGCTGCGCAGACTCGGTGGCCTGGCTCCGCAATTCTTCGCCTACAACGAGGACACGGACTGGTGCCTGCGGGCCCGGCTGGCCGGCATGCGCATCCTGTACGACCCCCACGCCTCGGTGCGCCACCGCCTGTCGGCGACGAGCCACGGCCCCAGGTCGCCCTTGGTCCGCCTCCTCGCCCGGCGCAACGCCCTGTTGTGCCTGGCGCGCAACGCTCCCCTCGACGTCGCCCGCCATTTCCTGTGGCTGGCGCTGCACGACGACCCCGCACCCGAGCTCCGGCGCGCCGTGGTGGGGAAGCTGCCGTGGGCCCTGGCCTCGCGCGCCCGGCTGCACAGGCTGTGGTCCACGACACCCCGCGCCGTGTGGGACCGCTGGGCCGGCGCCGACAGGATGTGGGACGACAGCCCTGTCGACACCTCGGGCCGGTGACGTTCGGGCCCGGTCAGCGTCGGGCCCGGGACCTTCAGGCCCGGAACCATCGGGCCCGGTGACGCAGGCTCACGGCCGCGCCAGGCTCACGGGCTCGCTGTGCCGACGGCCTCGACGACGAGGTCGACGAAGCGACGCCGGGACCTCGACAGCGAGAACGCCTCGGCCCGCCGAGCACCGGCGGCGACGAACTGGCGGCGCAGCCGCTTGTCCTCCACCACCCTGTGCACGGAGGCGGCGAAGAGCAACGGTTCCTTCGAGTCCAGCAGCAGCCCGGCATCGGCGACGGTCTCGGGCACCGCGGTCGTGGAGTAGGCGACGATGGGCACCCCGTGTCCCATGGCCTCGACGAGAGGGACGCAGAACCCCTCGTGCTCGGACGCGCACACGAACACGTCGGCCCCGCGGTAGTACGACTCGAGCTCCTCGGGGGACACCGAGCCCGTGATCGAGACGGCGTCGTTCAGTCCCAGCTCGGCGATGAACGCCCTGAGCGCCGGCTCGTAGGTCTTGCCGAGCGGCGTCCCGACGAGATGCAGCCGGGCCCTGTCGTCGTAGAGACGGCGATACAGCGCCAGCATCTTGACCAGGTCGTGCTGGGCCTTGTGCGGCGACACCTTGCCCACGAACAGGAGGTCCGCGCCGCCGCCCGCCTTCGACGCCGCCAGCCTCGCCGACAGCGCCGGGTCGGGATCGGCGGCTGCGGTCATGTCGATGAGCAAGGGTGCCACCGCGGTGTGGGCGAACCCGACGTCGATGAGCTCCTCCTCGTTGAACGCCGAATCGGCGATGGCCAGACGGCACTCCGCGGCCACGCGGGTGACCTGCGAGCGTCCGAGGCTGACCTCGTGGCCGACGGCGGGCTCCCAAGCGTCGAGGAGCGAGGCCGGCGTGATGTTGTGGTAGTTGAGGAGCTTGGGCTCGGAGCGACTGGCGAAGATGTCGAACACCGGGCTGCCGATCGACGCCTGGTACAGCAGCCAACGACCTTTGGTGGCCCGACCGAGGTTGCTCATGGGACGGGCCCGGTCGGCGAGGTCGCGCGTGCACTCCCCGTAGAAGATGTCCGAGTCGATGCCGGCCTGGCGCAGGGCCTCGGTGATGGCGACGGTGTGCACGCCGATCGCGTCGCGGCTGGCGAGCGAAGGGATCACCTGGTCGACTCGCACCGGCGGCATTGTACCCACGGGGACGAATTCCCCCTTCAGGGCGCGACGGCCCGAACGGGTGCGTCGAGACGCGTCTGCGCCATCGACCCCTCGAACCGGGCGTCTCCGAACGCGAACACCCCACCGTCGGATCCGGCCAGCCAGTAACCGTCCCCGTCGGTCGTCGCCGCCATGCCCACCACCGGAGCAGCCAGGGTGTACGCACCGAGCGAGCCGAAGAACCCCGCCCCGAACGTGAACACCCCACCGTCGGCGCCCACGAGCCAGTACCCCGCCGTGTCGAGGTCGGCGGCCATGCCCACGATCGGTGCCCGGAGGTGGCGCCCGGAGATTGACCCGAAGTACTGGGCGTCGCCGAAGGCGAAGACCCCGCCGTCCGCGCCGACCAACCAGTACCCCTCGCCGTCCACCGACGGGGCGATACCCACCACCGCAGCGGCGAGGTGCAGGTCCGCTGCCGAACCGAAGTACCCGGCGTCTCCGAAGGCGAAGACCCCGCCGTCCGCCCCGACGAGCCAGTAACCGCGCCCGTCGCGCGTGGCAGCCATCCCCACGATCGGTTTCGCCAGGGGCACGCCGCCCATCGACCCGTAGAACGCGGCGGAGCCGTACGCGAAGACCCCACCGTCGGCGCCGGCGAGCCAATAGCCCCCGGTGTCCGGCGCATCGGCGATCCCCACCACCGGTGCCTGGAGTCGCAGGTCCCCGGCGGAACCGCAGAACGGCGTGCCGAAGTCGAAGACGCCCCCGTCCGAGCCCGCCAGCGTGTACCCCTCGAACGCGCCCGAGGGCACCGTGCACGGCGGTTGGGGCGGTGCGACCCCGGTCACGCCGGTGCGCTGAGGGTCGTGGTGGAACATCGGCCACGACGTCGCTCCGACGGCGCCGGCACCGTCGGACCCGAGGATCTCGTAGTGCCGGATCACCCCCTGGCCCGACCCGTTGTACCCCGCCACCGTGATCCCCACGTCACCGTCGGGATCGTCGGTGACGAGTGGGGAGTTCTGGAACCCCAGGTCCGGGCTGAGGACCGTCAATTCGTCCCCCGTGGCCCCGTCGAGCACCTCCACCCCCGCCGTCGTGGGGACGAGGACGTCCTGCGAGCTCCCGCCCGACAGGTCGGCGACCACGACCGAGCCGATCACGCGGCCCACCACCGGCTGCTGCCAGATGGTGGCCCCCGTCTTGCCGTCGAGGACCCACACCGACCCGCCCGAGCCCGTGTCGGTGCCCTCGACCACCTGGAGGCTCCCGCTCCCGGTGACATCGGCCAGGGCGGGGCTCGAGGTGGTGACCCCGTCGAGGGTCCGGGACCACACGGGATCACAGTCGGTGTCGAAGGCCTTCACCGCGTCGGTGTCGGAGGCGCCGGGGAAGAACGCGCCGGTGCCCACGGCGATGCCGGTGGCACCTCCCGCCAGGAACGGGCCCACCGCCGGTGACGAGTCCACCGTCTGGGTGCTCTGCGCGTCACAGATGAGACCGCCGTCCGGGTCGAGGATGCGGAGGTGCCCTCCCTGCTGGTAGTGGCGGCCGAGCGCGAACCCGGCCGTCTGGTCCCCGCCTTCGACGATGTCGTCGGTGCCCGTGCCGTAGAGATCCGCCACCGCGGCGGTGGAGAACACGCTGTCGGAAGTGAAGAACGGCCAGCCGGCGAGGGTGTCCCCCGTCGACGCGTCGAGCGCGTACTGCTCCTGGTCGAGCGACCCCGCCACCACGCTCTCGGTGCCCTGGAGCTCGGCCACGGTCAACGAGGCCTGGACACCGGCCGCGGGTTGGGTGTCGCTGGCGGGATCGGTGACGGTCCTGGACCACACGAGCGCGCCCGACGCGCTGTAGGCCAGGTAGCCACCCTGGCCGGGATCGGCGGCATTCCCGGCCCCCACGAACACGTCGTCGTCCCCGTTCGCGCTGTCCAGGACCGAGGGCGACGAGTCGATGGGGACGCCTCCGTCGTCGACCGGCCATCCCGACACGGGCGACCCGTCGGCGAGGTGATAGGCGTAGAGGAACCCGCTGCGATCGCCGACCACGACGGCGGGACCCGAGCCGTCGAGCGTGGCCACGACCGGGGAGGACTCGGCGATGGGCTGGCCCTGATCCGCGAGGGGGCCGGCCGACCACGTCAACGTGAAGGTCGGGGACACCGGTGCCTGCGCGGACGCAGGCGGTCCGCCGCCGGGCAGGGACGTGCACCAGGCCAGGCACGCGCCCGCCACCGCGGCACCCGCCACGGCTCGTCGACGGCGCCGGGCGGGGAGAAGTCGGCCCAACTCGGCGTCAGCTCAGGCTGGCGGCTCGGATGTCGGCGTGCATCTCCAACGCGACCATGCCCTGGGACCGCCCCGGGTTCATGACCTCGAAGCCCTTCTGCTCGTGGCTGTCGTAGAGGATCCCCAGACGGTCCTTGACGCCGACCTTCACGAAGTACGCGCCGTCGAGCAACGGCACCCGTTCGAAGCCGAGGTCGGCGCGTCCCGCGCCGACAGGTGCGTCGAAGGGCCGGTCGAGGATCTCGGTGTCCGACGCGAAGACCAAACGGCCCTCCTGGTCGTAGATCTCCAAGGAGAAGACCACGGCGGCGACGGGCTCGGTCGCGTCGAAGGCGATGTGCACCGTGAGGGGCTCCCAGGGGAGCAGGTACTGGCGGGCGCCCATCCCCGGGTGCTCGACCTCGACCGAGGTGATCTCGAGGACGCGGTGCAGCGGCGCCTGGGGCGGAGCCTCCTCCGAATCCTCGGGAGCGGCCCCGACCGTGGCCCCCACCGTGTTGAGGTGCTCGTGGTAGATGCGCACGGCATCGGCGGCGGGGCCCGACCCGATCATGTCCCCCGAGCTCAGCACCACCGCGAAGTCGCAGATCTGACGGACGAGGCCCGAGGAGTGGGTCACGAAGAGGATGGTCCGCCCGTCGTCCTGGAACTCCTTGATCCTCGCCATGCACTTGCGCGAGAACGCCTCGTCGCCCACGGCCAGCACCTCGTCCACCACCAGGATGTCGGGGTCGACGTTGACCGCCACCGCGAAGCCGAGCCGGACGTACATCCCCGACGAGTAGTACTTGACCTGGTTGTCGATGAACTGCTCGAGCTCGGCGAAGGCCACGATCTCGTCGAAGCGCCTGTCGACCTCCTTGGTCGACAACCCGAGGAGCGAGGCGTTGAGGTAGATGTTCTCCCGTCCCGACAACTCGGGTTGGAACCCGGCCCCAAGCTCGAGCAGTGCGGCCAGGCTCCCCCGCACGACGACCTTCCCCTGGGTGGGCTGCAGGATCCCCGACACGCACTTGAGCAGCGTCGACTTCCCCGACCCGTTGCGCCCCAGGATCCCGACCGTCTGGCCCTCGGGGATCTCGAAGTTCACGTTTCGAAGCGCCCAGAAGTCCTGGTAGGGATTGCGGCCGGCGTGGAGGAAGCGCTCTTTGAGCGACTGGTACTTCTCGGAGTAGAGCCGGAACCTCTTGGACACCTCGACGACGTCCACGGCGATGCTCGCAGCCATCGCGCCTCAGAGCTCCTCGGCGAAGTTGCCCTCGAGGCGCCCGAACACGACCATGGCACCGAGCAGGAGGACGACCGACACCGCCAGGACGGTGAGGTCGGACGCCACGTACCAGTGGATCCCGTACTTCGCCATGACGCCGTCGGGGATCACGGCGTGGTAGGGCGCACCCGTGGCCGGATGCGTGAGCAAGGTCGACCGGGGATGGGTGAGGTTGTAGAAGACCCGCTGGAACGACATGACCACCGGGCTCACCGGGTTGGCGAAGTACAACCAGATCAGGTGGGTGCCGGGGATGCCGAACAGCGTGTGCTTCACGAGCCCGTCGTGCACCCGGCCGGAGAAGGCGTAGATGCCGGGGATGGCCCAGAACCACGCCAGCAGGATCACCTCGACCAGGTGCTGGGTGTCACGGAGATACACGTTCACGGCCGAGAGGAACACCGCCAGGGCGGCCGCGAACGCCATGATGGCCAGCAGTGCCGGGATCACCAGCCACAGCACGCTCCAGTCGGGTCGGTGCCAGAAGGCGAACATGAACGCCAGCAGCACGATGGACTGGAACAGGAAGAACATGAAGGCGGACCCCACCGCCGACAGGGCGAGGATCTCGCGGGGGAAGGCGACCTTCTTGACGATCGCGGCGTTGGACACCACCGAGCTGGTCCCCGAGAGCACTGCGGTCTGGAAGAGGTTCCACACCAACATGGCCGAGAACATGTAGATGACGAAGTTGGGGATGCCGTTGGGCAGGAAGAAGGTGAACAGGACGTAGAAGACGGCCAGGGTCAGCGCCGGGTTGAGCATCGACCACAAGAACCCGAGGACCGAGTTCTTGTACTTGACCTTGATCTCCTTGCGGACCAGGAAGAAGAACAGCTCACGGGCCCGCCACAGCTCCCCCAGGCGCAGCCAGATGCTGACCCGGGCGGCGACCACCCGGGTCGGCTTGGAGCGCCGGGCGGCGATGCGCGCGGCGCGGTCCGCGACGGCGCGCTCGTGTTCGTCGAGGGCGATCTGGGAGACCGCAGCATCGCCGTCGACGCCGGCATCGCCGCCGCCCTCGACTCCCGGGGCCGCCGGCTCGACGGCGGTCGGTGCAGCCCCCGTCTCGGACCGGACGTCGGTCACCGGGAGCCTCCGTTCGAACCTGCGGGCGCCGTGCTCAGCGGTGGGCCGCCTGCGGCGTCGAATGCTCGATCACGTGGTCGATGAACCCGTAGTCCTTGGCCTCCTCGGCGGTGAACCACCGGTCGCGGTCGGAGTCCGCCTCGATGCGCTCGATGGGCTGGCCGGTGTGGAACGAGATGCGCTCGGCCATCATCCGCTTGAGGTAGACGATCTGCTCCGCCTGGATGGCGATGTCGGTCGCCTGGCCCTGCATCTGCCCCGAGGGCTGGTGCATGAGGATCCGGCTGTGGGGGAGGGCGAAGCGCTTTCCCGGCGCCCCCGCACACAGGAGGAACTGGCCCATGGAGGCGGCCAGGCCCACGCAGATCGTGCTCACGTCGCAGCTGACGTACTGCATCGTGTCGTAGATGGCGAGGCCGTCGGTGACCGATCCCCCCGGGGAGTTGACATACAGGGCGATGTCTCGTTCGCTGTTCTCGGCCGCCAGGAGGAGGAGCTGGGCGCACACCTGATTCGCCACCGTCTCGTCGATGGCGCTGCCCAGGAAGATGATGCGCTCCTTGAGCAGACGCTGGAAGACGTCGGCCGAGGCCAGGTCAGGCAGGTTGCCGGTCCGCATGGACGGCGACAGGTCTGCGACCAGGGGGGATTCCGATGTCGGGTGTGGGGCCATCCCACGAGGCTACCCGGGATGCCGCCCGAGGTCGGGCAGGGTGGAGGGGGGCGCCCGGTAGGCTCGACGTGTCCCGGCAGGCGGCGCGACGCGGCGACCGGGAGCGCTGCGGGCGTGGCGGAACGGTAGACGCGCGGGGTTTAGGTCCCCGTCCCCTCCGGGGGGTGGAGGTTCGACTCCTCTCGCCCGCACTCCGGCCTCTGCGGTCGCGACGCGAAGGGAAGCGGTCCACCCACCCCAGGACCAGGTGCGAGAGAACGATGATCAACGCCCGCGACGTCACCATCGAGATCGGTGGCAGGACCCTGCTGCGCGACGCGTCCTTCATGGTGGGGCCCGACGAGAAGGTGGGCCTCGTCGGCCGCAACGGCACGGGCAAGTCGTCGCTGGTGTCGGTGATCTGCGGCCAGTCGCCGTCGCACCTGCGCGTCCGGGGGGACGTCGCCGCGCAGGGCACGCTCGGGTTCCTCCCGCAGGTACCCGAGCCCGGAGGCCTGGGGCTCGAACCGACCGGCTTCTCCCATGTGCTGTCGGCCCGGGGTCTCGACGTCCTCGACGAGGAGCTGCACAAGGCAAGGCATGCCGTGGCGGCGGACCCGACCACCGAGGCCATCGCCAGGTTCGCCGACCTCGAGGAACGCTACGGGGCTGCCGGGGGGTACAGCCTCGAAGGCGACATCGCCCGTCTCGCCGAGGGGGTCGGGTTGCGCCAGGACATCCTGTTCGACGACATCGACTCGTTGTCCGGTGGGCAGCGCCGGCGCGTGGACATCGTCCGGGTGCTCTTCGGCCAGCCCGACGTCCTCGTGCTCGACGAGCCGACCAACCATCTCGATCTCGGCGCCAAGCGATGGCTCATGGGCGAGCTGTCGCGCTTTTCGGGGGCGATGCTCGTCATCAGCCACGACCTGAAGCTGCTCGACCGGGTCATCACGAAGGTCCTGAACCTGGCCGAAGGCGGCCTGCGGGAGTTCAAGGGCAACTACACGGCCTTCCGCACGCAGCTGCACGCCGACATCGAGCAGCGCGAGAAGAAGCGCTCCCTCGAGGACCGCCAGATCCGCAAGCTCAGCACCCTGGCCGACTCCATGCGCGCCAGCACCGAGGATCGGGCCCGGAAGGCGAAGGTCCTCGACCGCCGGGTCGAGCGCATGAAGGGCAACCGCACCGAGCTGGTGAAAAGAGAGCGCAAGACGCGGTTCCGCCTCCCCGCACCGGCCCGCTCGGGCGCCCTTCCGCTCACCGTGCGCGGGGTGCAGGTGTCGTACGGGGAGAAGAAGGTCCTCCTCGACGTCGATTTCGCCGTGCAGCGCGGGGACCGGGTCGTGGTCATCGGGCGCAACGGCGCCGGCAAGAGCAGCCTGCTGCGCTGTCTCGCCGCCGTCCAGGCTCCCACCCAGGGCGTGGTGGAGGTCGGGCACAACGTGACGCTCGGGTACTTCGCCCAGGAGCACGAGCAGCTCGACGCCGACCGCTGTGCCCTCGAGCAGATCGACGACAGCGTGCTGCGGACGGTGTCGGAGCGCCGGGCCCTGCTCGGCTCGTTCGGGCTCACCGGGGGGACCGCCGAGCAGTTGCCGGCGTCGCTGTCGGGCGGAGAACGCGCCAAGCTCAGCCTGGCCATGCTGTCGGCGGGACGCGCCAACCTTCTCGTGCTCGACGAGCCCACCAACAACCTCGACCCGGCGTCGGTCGAGGCCGTGGGCGCCATGTTGAGCACGTGGCCCGGCACGGTGGTGGCGGTGAGCCACGACCGTCCCTTCGTCGACGCCCTTCGCCCCACCCACGCCCTGCACCTTCCCGAGGAGCGCTACGAGCTGTGGCGCGAGGAGTACCTCGACGACGTGGAGATGCGATGACGGCAGGCCTGAGGGCGTCGGCGCGCACCGCCACCTGACGATGGCGACCTCCTATGTCGCCCTACTCCGGGGGATCAACGTGGGCGGTCGCGCCAAGCTGTCGATGGCAGACGTGCGCGCCGCCTTCGTCGACATGGGGTTCGACGACGTCTCCACGTACATCCAGAGCGGCAACGTGCTGTTCCGTTCGTCGAGCTCCCCCGCCACACTGCCGTTGGCGATCGAGCAGGCCCTCGCCGGTGCGTTCGACCTGGCGGTGAAGGCTCTGCTCCGCACGAGCGCGCAATTGGCAAAGGTCGTCGAGCGCAACCCGCTCGCTGCCGGCGGTCGGGACCCGGCCAAGCTCCACGTGACGTTCCTGGCCGCCAAGCCGCCGCCCGCCCGAGTGGCCGCCATCGACACCGAGGCGTTCCTCCCCGACGAGCTCCGGGTCCGCGAGCGCGAGGTGTTCCTGCACTGCCCCACCGGCTACGGGCGCAGCAAGCTCAACAACACCTTCTTCGAGCGCAGGCTCGGGGTGCTGTCCACCACCCGCAACTGGAACACGGTCACGACACTGGCGCGTCTGAGCTCCTGAGGCGTTGCAGTCGGTGGGGCGAGAAACGCCGCCGTTCGTGGGGCGCGACGCGCCGCCGTTCGTGGGGCGCGACGCGCCGCCGTTCGTGGGCGGGGGATTGTCAGGAAATCCACAGGTGACGTTGACGGGACCCACTGGTCGGATCGGGACACTGTGTCCATGCTCCAGCCGGCGACCCTGCCACACGAAGAGCGGGCACGCGAACAGCGACACGTTGCGCGCGGCACGCGACGAGCGGGTCGCACCGGTCGACGCTCCCTCCCCTGTGGGCACGACCGGGCCCCAGGTCGACATCGCCATCCCCGTCTACAACGAGGAGGCCGACCTCGAGCAGAGCGTCAGGAGGTTGCACGCCTACCTGAGCACGGAGCTGCCCTTCAGCTTCCGGATCACCGTGGCGGACAACGCCAGCACCGACCGCACCTGGCGCATCGCCGCTTCGCTCGAGCGCGAGCTCCCCGACGTGGTGGCCGTGCACCTCGACGACAAGGGGCGTGGGCGCGCCCTGCGCCACGTGTGGTCGCACAGCGACGCGGCGGTGCTCGCCTACATGGACGTCGACCTCTCCACCGACCTGGCCGCCGTGCTGCCACTGGTGGCGCCCGTGGTGTCGGGGCACAGCGACATGGCCATCGGCACGCGTCTGGCCCACGGATCGCGCGTGGTGCGCGGCACCAAGCGCGAGGTCATCTCGCGCTGCTACAACCTCCTGCTCCACACCGCCCTCGCCGCCGGGTTCTCCGATGCCCAGTGCGGGTTCAAGGCGATCCGGGCCGACCGGGCCCGGGCCCTGCTGCCGCTGGTCGAGGACACCGGGTGGTTCTTCGACACCGAGCTCCTGTTCCTGGCCGAGCGGGCCGGGATGCGCATCCACGAGGTCCCGGTGGACTGGGTCGACGATCCCGACTCGCGCGTCGACATCGTCACGACCGCCATCGCCGACCTCAAGGGTGTGGCCCGGCTGGTCCGGGGACTGGTCACCGGGAGCCTGCCTCTCACGACCCTGCTCGGGACGACCTCGGCCGAACAGGCGGTGCAGGCGCGCCCGGGCCTGTTCTCCCAGTTGGCCCGGTTCTCGATCGTCGGTGTGGTGAGCACCGTGGCGTACGTGCTGCTCTACCTGGCACTGCGCACGGGCATCCCCGCGCAGGGCGCCAACGCCCTGGCCCTGCTGGTGACGGCCGTGGCCAACACGGCGGTGAACCGGCGCGTGACCTTCGGGGTCCGCACCCGCACGGCGCGCCTGCGCCACCAGCTCCAGGGCATCGCGGTCTTCGGGGTGGGCCTCGTCCTCACCGGCGGCGCCCTGGCCGCCCTGCACCACCTCGCCCCCCGGGCGGGCCGCGACCTCGAGGTCGGGGTGCTCGTGGCCGCCGGCGCCGCCGCCACCGCCGTGCGGTTCGTGCTCTTCCGCTCCTGGGTGTTCCCCGGAGCGGCCCACCCGTCTGTGCCCGTCCTGGCGTCGCCAACTCCGAGGAGCTCACGATGACGACCGATGTCCTTCCCGTCGACGCGCCCGTCGAGGCCGCGCCGCTCGACGCGCCCCCGGTGCCCGCCGAGCGCGACGAGCGTCGGCCCGCGGGCCGCGTCCGGCGCCTGTGGCGGGGGCGGCCCGCGGACCCGCCCTGGGTCCGGCCCGCGCTGGTAGCCCTGCTGGCGGGGACGGCCGTGCTCTATCTCTGGGACCTGGGGGCGTCGGGCTGGGCCAACTCCTTCTACTCGGCCGCGGTGCAGGCCGGCACCAAGAGCTGGAAGGCCTTCTTCTTCGGCTCGTCCGACGCCGCCAACTTCATCACCGTCGACAAGCCGCCCGCCGCGCTGTGGGTCATGGAGCTCTCGGCCCGGGTCTTCGGCGTCAACTCGTGGAGCATCCTCGTCCCCCAGGCGCTCGAAGGCGTGGCGTCGGTGGCCGTGCTGTACGCGGCGCTGCGACGCTCGTTCCGCCCGGGCGCCGCGCTCGTGGCCGGGCTGGTGCTCGCCACCACGCCGGTCGCCGCGCTCATGTTCCGCTACAACAACCCCGACGCGCTGCTGGTCCTCCTGCTGACCGTGGCCGCCTATGCCACGGTGCGGGCGCTCGAGCGCGCCGGCACGTGGTGGTTGGTCCTCGCCATGGCGGCGGTGGGCACCGGGTTCATCACCAAGATGCTGCAGGCCTTGTTGATCGTCCCCGCCATCGCCATCGTGTACCTGGTGGCGGCGCCGACCCCCCTGCGGCGCCGCATCGTCCAGCTCGGCGCCGGTGCCGTGGCGCTCGCGGTCTCCTCGGGATGGTGGGTGGCGGCCGTGCAGCTCACGCCGGCCGTCGACCGGCCCTACATCGGCGGCTCCCAGAACAACAGCCTGCTCAACCTGATCTTCGGGTACAACGGGCTCGGACGGCTCTCGGGCAACGAGAGCGGCAGCGTGGGTGGTGCCGGTGCGGTCGGGTCGCGCTGGGGGCCGACCGGGCTGCTGCGCTTCTTCGGCAGCGAGTTCGGGACACAGATCTCCTGGCTCATCCCCGCCGCCCTCATCGTCGCCGTGGGATCGCTGTGGCTATGGCGCCGACAGCCCCGCACCGACCGCGCCCGCGCCGGCATGCTGCTGTGGGCCGGATGGCTGATCGTGACGGTGCTCGTGATCAGCCTGGCTCAGGGGATCATCCATCCCTACTACTCGGTCGCCGCGGCCCCTGCTGTCGGTGCCATGGTCGGCGTCGGCACCACGGCACTGTGGGAGCGGCGAGCACAGCTCGGGGCCCGCCTCGGGCTCGGCGCGGCACTGGCGACCACCGCGCTGTGGGGGTACCTCCTGCTCGACCGCGCCCCGCAGTGGATGCCGTGGCTTCGCACCACCGTCCTCGTCGTGGGCCTGGCCTCCGCCGCCGTCCTCGTGGTCGCGCCCCGCCTGCGCGGCCGGGCTGCCCTGGCCCTGGGCGCGGTGGGGATCGGCGCGGCGCTGGCCGGCCCCGCCGCCTATGCCCTCGACACCGCCGCCACCCCCCACTCGGGGGCCATCCCCTCGGCCGGGCCGTCCTCGGCCTCCGGGCCCGGCGGTGTGCCGGGCGCTCCCGGGGGAGGCCTGGCGGGGTTCCCTCGCGCGGCCGCCGGCACCGGTGGGCGGCAGACCGGCGCGACAGCCCCGGGCGCCGGAGCGACCCGACCCGCGGGAGCGTCCCGGGGATCGGTGGTGGGCGGCGGGCCCGGCGCGACCAACGGCTCTCCCCCCGGGCCCGGAGCCCCCGGCGGCGGCGGCGTCCCCCACGGGCCGTCGGCGACGGGTGGCTTCGGGCCGCCCCCCGGGACGCGCACCGGTGCGGGGGCGGCGCGTTCGGAGCCGGTCCCGGCCGTGGCACCGGCGGCGCGGGTGGCTTCCTGTCCATCAGTAATCCGGGGAGCAAGCTCGTGAAGGCCCTCGAGTCAGATGCCGCGCAGCTACACGTGGGTAGCCGCCACCGTGAACTCCAACTCGGCGGCCGGGTACCAGCTCGCCACCGACGACCCGGTCATGGCGATCGGCGGGTTCAACGGCACCGATCCCGCCCCGACGCTGGCCCAGTTCGAGCGCGACGTCGCCGACACGAAGATCCACTACTTCATCTCCGGCGGGGGCGGGCCGGGGACCGGGGCCACGGGCACCGCCGCCGGTCAGATCACGGCTTGGGTCGAGAGCCACTTCAGCGCCCGGACCATCGACGGAGTCACCGTCTACGACCTGACGGCCTCCCCGTCTACGACCTGACGGCTTGCGGACTCGCCGGACTGACGGCTTGCCGGCCCGCCGGCCTGGCGGGGCGCGGTCGCCTGCCCGAAGGCCAGGGCGGCCAGGACGAGGCCGGCGGCGAGCGCCCACTCGTTGAAGAACGACTGCTTGTTGGCCAGGTTGAACGCCGCCATGACCACGGCCGAGCCGAGCAGGAACCCGTAGGTGTCGTGGGGGAGGCGCCACACCACGAGCGCCATGGCGCCCAGGGTCGCCACCACCACCATGGCGGGCCCGGGGCTCCATCCGTGCACCAACGCGGTGGTGTAGAGCGACAGCGAGTCGAGCCGGGCGGGAAGGAAGAGGTTGTAGGACACCGCACCCCGGTAGAAGGCGTGCGGGGCGGCGAGGACCCAGGGCACCGTGACCGCCACCGCTCCCCCGGCCGACAAGGCGGCGCGGCGCCACCCGAAGTCCTTCCAGAAGCAGGCCAGGGGCAGCATGAGCCACGCGGTCTGCTTGGTGAGGAGGCACACGGCGAAGGCGACCACGGCCCACCCGTACCTCCCCCGCACGACCGCATAAGCGGCGACGCACACCGACATGAGCACGAGCGGGTCGATCCACGACTGCTCGAGCCCGAACATCGCCTTGGGGTACAGCATCACGAACGCACCGAGGAACACCATCGACGTGGCGCCGCGCACCCGGGCCAGCACCACGGCCGTCACCGCCAGGGCGGCGAGGACCCCGTAGCGCACATCCCCGAACAAGGCGTGGAACGGCCACACGATCAGCGCGGTGCCGGGCAGGTAGGCGAAGCCGTTGGAGAACTCCGCGCTGATGCCGCTCGTCCACCGCACCGTGTAGATGTCGTGACCGTGCGACAGCCCGTTCCCGGCGGCCTGGAGCATGTACCAGTCGTCGATGGCGGGCCGGGGGCTCGACACCACCATGGCCACTCCGGCCCCGACCATCATGGCGATGGCGCCGTAGGTGACCAGGCGACGCAGGGGGAGACCGGCGACGATCCACCCCGCCGCCACCACCGCGGCCACGGTGGTGAGGGCGCGGCTGACCGTGAGCGCGGTCCCGGACCCGTAGATGCCGGCCGGTTCGTTGCAGGCCCCGAGGACGACGACCCCGGCCGCCACCATGCCCAGGCGGTCGAAGTCCCGCGCCGGGGTCAGCCGCTTGGCCGCGCACCACGCCAGCAGCACCGTGCCCACGGTGACGAGGAGCACGGCGTCGACCGAGTAGGTGCCGTCCCCGAGAGCCGCGCCGAGCCCGATGGCGGCCCACGCGCCGAGCAGCAGGAGCTCGGCCCCGATCGACGGGGTGCCGGCGATCGACGGGGTGCCGGCGTCGGGGAGGGCCTCGCCCGCGGAGGTGGCGGTCCGCCCCGACAGCGTCATCTGCCCAAGGATCGGCTCCCCGAGAGGGTTCCTTGACCCTCCCGACCCCCGGGCCCCTCAGCCTCCCCCGTCGACGGCGATCACCTGGCCCGTGAGGTATCCCGCCTCCTCCGAGCACAGGAACCGCACCACCGCCGCGACGTCCTCGGGGCGGCACACCCGGCCGAAGGGGGCACCGGCGTCCATGGTGGAGATGTCGTCGACCCCCATGGCCCGCACGAGGCGCCGGCCCATCTCGGTGACGACCAGGCCCGGCGCCACCACGTTCACGTGGATGCCGTGGCGCCGCTCCTCCTTGGCGAGGGTCATGGCCAGGGCCTCGAGGGCGGCCTTGGCCATGTTGTAGGGCGAGCTGTTGGGAGCGAGCATCCGGGCGGCGACGCTCGACACGAACACCACGTCCCCGCGGGGCCGTGTCCGCATGGCGGGCACCGCCAGTCGGCACAGGTGGTGCGCACCCATCGCATGGACGGCGACGACGCGCTCGAGCTCGGCGGGGTCGGTGTCGACCACGGTGTGGCCGCGGCTGGCGATGCCCGCCGAGTGCACCAGCGTGTCGAGGGACCCGAAATCCTCGAGCACCGCCGTCACCATGGCCTCGTCCTCCTCGGCGGACTCGACCGACGCCCGGTAGTGCCGGGCGCGGCGGCCCACCGCCTCGACGGCGCGCACCGTGTCGGTGGCCGCGTCCTCGTCGCGCCGGTAGTTCACCGCCACGTCGAAGCCGTCGCCGGCCAGTGCCAGCGCGCACGCCCGGCCGATCCCCCGGCTCCCTCCGGTGACGAGGGCGACCCTCCCTTCGGAACGGTCCACGGCGAGGACGGGACTACGCGGCGGGACGGAAGTTGGGGACGTGGTAGTCGTCCCCGATGTCGGTGAAGTCCACGCGCAGGGCCATCCCCACCGCCAGGTCGTCGAACTCGCATCCCACGACGTTGGTCATCATCCTCGGCCCCTCGGCCAGGTCCACCACAGCGGCGACGTAGGGCACCCGCTCGTTGAACGGCGGCAGGTCGTTCTGGTACACGACCGACCAGGTGTAGAGGGTGGCGTCCCCGCTGGCCTCCTCCCACGACACCGTGTCGGCCCCGCACCGGGGGCAGAACGGCCGGGGGTAGTAGTGCGCCTCGCCGCAGGTGGAGCAGCGCATGAGCAGCAGGCGGCCCTCGGCGACCGCGTCCCACCAGGGCCGGGTGAAGTCGTCGGGGGTGGGGAGATCGAAGCGCCTCGTCGCCATGTCTGTGCCTCGTTCGCTGTCTGGACCGTGGTCGTGTCCGTGCCCGGTGGGGGCGCCCCACGCCTGTGGGCCATGTTGACCCTGGCGCGCGCCATCGGCCATGCTGCCCGGGTTCCAGATCCGACGTCAACGTGGCGCGGGACCGGCGGCGGGCGCCGCCACGAGGCTGTGAAGCAGAAGCAGGAGGACATTCTCATGGGCATGCTCGAGGGGAAGACGGCCATCGTCAGCGGCGCCGGACGGGGGATCGGGCGCGAAGAGGCCCTCTTGCTGGCCGCCGAGGGTGCCAAGGTCATCGTCAACGACGTGGGCGCCTCCCGGGCAGGCGAGGGCGAGGACGCGCACCCCGCCGAGCAGACCGTCGAAGACATCAAGGCCGGCGGCGGGGAGGCTCTGCTCAACAGCAGCGACGTGAGCTCGTGGGCGGGGGCCGAGGCCCTGGTGGCCCAGGCCGTCGACGCGTGGGGGCAGCTCGACATCCTGGTGAACAACGCCGGCATCCTCAGGGACAAGATGTGCTTCAACATGGACGAGTCCGACTGGGACGACGTCATCCGTGTCCATCTGAAGGGCCACTTCGCCCTGTCGCACTTCGCGGCGATCCACTGGCGCAACCGCTCCAAGGCCGGCGAGGAGGTCTCGGGCCGCATCATCAACACGGCGTCGGAGGCGGGGCTCTTCGGCAACGCCGGACAGGCCAACTACGGAGCCGCCAAGGCCGGCATCGCGGCGATGACCATCATCCTGGGCCGCGAGCTCGAGCGCTACGGCGTGACGGTGAACGCCATCTCGCCGCGGGCCCGCACCCGCATGACCGAGGACCTCTTCGGCGACATGGCCAAGGCCGAGGAGGGTAAGTTCGACGCCTTCGCGCCCGAGAACGTGGCACCGCTCGTGGCCTTCCTGGCCTCGGACGAGGCCGCCGACGTCAACGGCCAGAACTTCGTCGTGTACGGCGGGTCCGTCTGGGTCATGCAGGGATGGCAGCCCGCCGGCCAGGTCAAGCGCGACTCGCCGTGGACGCCCAAGGAGCTGGCCGACAACAAGTCGACGCTCTTCGCCACGCGCGCCTCGGGCCTGCCCCCCTTCACCTTCTGAGGCTCCTGCACCCGGACCCGGGTCCGAGGGGCGACCCGCCCGTCGGAGGGCCCGGCTGAGTACCGTGGCCCTCATGCGCCGTCGCACGTTCGGCTGGCGGGAGTCCGTGGCCGTGGTGACCGGGGGATCCCGGGGGATCGGCCGTGCCATCGCCGAGCACGCGGTGGCCCGCGGGGCCAGGGTCGGGCTCGTCGCACGCGACCGCGCCACGCTCCGTTCGACACTGGACGCGCTCGGGGGGAGCGACGCGGGAGCCGTCGCGGTGGCCGACGTGGCGGACCGCACCGAGCTCGACGAGGCGCTCGCCGAGCTGGTGGGAGTCCTCGGGCCCCCCGACATCCTCGTCAACAACGCGGGGCTGGGCGCCGCGGGCCCGGTGGCGTCGCTGCCGGTCGAGGCCATCGAGCGGGTCATGGCCATCAACTACCTGGGCACCGTGTACGCCACCAAGGCGCTGCTCCCCGGCATGCTCGAACGGCGCCGGGGCCACATCGTCAACATCGCGTCGGTGGCGGGCCGGTTCGCGGCCCCGGGCGAGGCGGCCTACTCGGCCACCAAATTCGCGGTGGTGGGGTTCAGCCAGTCGCTGGCGCTCGAGCTCCACGGCACCGGCGTGGGCGTGTCGTTGATCGACCCCGGCCCGGTCGACACCGGCTTCTCCGGGACCCGCGAGGACGACTACGAGCGCCGGTGGCCCCGCCCGGTCCCCGCGTCCCGGGTGGCCGCAGCGGTGATGGGAGCCGTCGAGCGGGGCCGGTTCGAGGTCTTCGTCCCGCCCTGGTACCGGGCGGCGGGGGCCTTTCAGGCGGCCTTGTCGGGAGTGCTCCGGGTGGTCCCGCCGGCGGTGTTCGGGATCACCCCGTCGGAGTCCGACGTCGCCGAGGCACTGCGTGGCGCGGCGGAGCTCCGCAGGCGCAAGGAGGGCGATCCCGGTCCCTGACGAGAATGTCAGGTGCGGCGGCGGCGAGACAGATATCCTCTGGCAGCCCGACGGGAGCGGCACACCGATATGGAGGGGGAGACCCACATGATGTTCGGACGAGACGGAGGCGGCATGATCGACGAGGGACGCCACGGGACCCGACGGCGGGCGCCGCACGTCGTAGTGCTGACCATGATGGTGGCGCTCGCCCTGACCGCGGCGGCATGTGGCGGGAGCTCCACCCCGACGTTCAACAAGGCCCAGGCCAAGACCGACATCTCCAACGCCTACGACACGCTGTTCCACTTCTCGTCGGGGACCCTCGCCTCCAAGGAGGCCGTCATCCAGAACGGCACCTCGCTCAAGGCCGCCATGAGCCAGGCTCTGGCGTCGTCGGAGTCGAGCGCGTCCGACGGGGCCAAGGTCGACAGCGTCGACTTCCTCAGCTCGGCGCAGTGCACCAAGCAGTCGCTCCCGAGCCCCTGCGCCAAGGTGAAGTACGACATCCTCGGCACGGGGGGGACGGCGATCCTGCCCGGCAACACCGGCTACTCCGTCCTCAGCGGGGGCAACTGGCTGGTGGCCAAGACGACCATCTGCACCCTGCTCGGCCTCTTCTACACGGCGGAGGGCAAGACCGGCACCCCACCGGGCTGCTGAGCTCGAAGGCACTCCTTCCCCGGTGCGGGGAAGGAGTGCCGCCCGCCGGGCCCCGCCCGGCCGCCCAGACCTGCCCCGGTCAGACCTTGCCGGGGAGCACGGCGGTCGCCTCGCCGACGACCTTCACCTCGCCATCCCCGTTGGCCAGGCTGCACTCCAGGTCGACGAGGTTGCGGCCGTGTTCGACGCGCTTGGCCGTGACCACGATCTTGGTGGTGAGCTCCTCCCCCGGCCAGGTCTGACGGGAGAAGCGCACCTTGTAGTGCGTCAGGTTCCCGGGCCCGACGTAGTCGGTGAGGGCGGTGGCGAGCAGGCCCATCGAGAACATGCCGTGGCCGAACACGCTGGGCTGGCCCGCCGCGGTGGCGAGGATCTCGTCGTGGTGCATCGGGTTGTAGTCCCCCGACGCTCCCGCGTAGCGCACGAGGTCGGTCCGAGTGAGGGTGTGATGCGTGGCGGGAGCCTCGTCACCCTCCTTGACGTCCTCGAAATACCGCGTGGCCTCAGCCATGTCGATCCCTTCTCCCCCGGCCCTTCTCCCGGACCTTCTCCCGCCGGTCGCCGCAGCTTGGGCGCCGTCTCCGGGCCCTGTCAAACCGCCCCGGTGGTACCGGAGCGCTTCAGCTCCCGGGCTCGGGATCGCGCGGCAACCCGAGGATGCGCTCGCCGATGACGTTGCGCTGGACCTCGCTCGTCCCACCCGCGATGGTGAGACAGCGCGCCGAGAGAAAGCCCTGGCTCCACCGGCCGGCGTCGTCCTCGGTGGTGGCGCCCCGGGCGCCGAGCTGCATGAGCCCGAACTCCTGGAGGCGCTGCTCGTGCTCGGCGCCGAGCAGCTTGCGCACGCTGGCTTCGGGACCGGGCTCGACGCCTGACACCGACCGGAGCGTGGTCCGGGCGCCGAGCAGCGCCAGCGACTGCGCCTCGGCGAGCAGCCCCCCGACACCGTCGAGGACCACAGGGTCCTCGGGGCCGCCGGCCAAGATGGCCTTCAGGATCCCTTCGATCCCGAAGCCCCAGGTGGCGCCCGAGGCCATGGACACCCGCTCGTTGGCGAGCGTGGTGCGCGCCAGGCGCCATCCGCCGTTCACCGCGCCCACCACACAGTCGTCGGGAACGAAGACGTCGGTGAAGAACACCTCGTTGAACATGGCCGCCCCGGTGATCTC
Organism: uncultured Acidimicrobiales bacterium; assembly: GCA_963810195.1. Lineage (GTDB taxonomy): Bacteria > Actinomycetota > Acidimicrobiia > Acidimicrobiales > UBA8190 > Chersky-840. The sequence continues at coordinate 55,031 of CAWEMO010000009.1, forward strand.
GCGCAGGGGTCGCACCTCGATGCCGTCACTGTGCATGTCCACGATGAAGTACGTGATGCCCTCGTGCTTGGACGCGTCGGGGTCGCTGCGCGCCAGGCAGATCCCCCAGTCGGCGCGCATGGCGATCGAGGTCCACACCTTCTGCCCGTTGAGCACCCAGCCCCCGTCGACGCGCGTGGCGCGCGTGGAGAGGGCGGCGAGATCGCTGCCGGCACCGGGCTCGCTGAAGAGCTGGCACCACACGAGCTCGCCCCGCAGCGTGGGCCCGACCCAGCGCTCCTGCTGCTCGACGGTGCCGTGGGCGATGATGGTGGGCAGGGCCCAGGCGCCGACGGCCAGGTGCGGCCGGTGCACCCGCGCCGCGGCCAGCTCCTCGTCGATGACCAGCTGCTCGACGGGGCCCGACCCCCGCCCCCAGGGCACCGGCCAGTGCGGCGTGAGCAGCCCCGAATCCACCAGGCGGCGGCGCCGCTCGTCGGGGTCCGACGCGGCGGCCACCTCGGCCACCAGGGTGCGGACCTGCTCCCGGACGCGCTCGGCGTCCTCGGGGAGATCGAGCACGAGCCGCCGGCGGCTGCCTTGGAGTGCCGAGCGCGTGGCCTCCACCCGCAGGGCGCGGGGCGGCCCCACCAGCTGACGCAGGGTCAGGGCCCGGCGCAGGTGCAGGTGGGCGTCGTGCTCCCAGGTGAAACCCATGCCCCCCAGCACCTGGATGCAGCCCTTGGCGCAATCGGCGTAGGCGTCGAGGGCGAAGGCCCCGGCCAGGACGGCCGACAGCCGCGCCTGGGCGGGGTCGCCGGCGTCGGCGGACTGGGCGGCGTCCCAGGCCAGGGCGGTCACCTGCTCCACCGAGACGAGCATGTCGGCCAGGCGGTGCTTGACGGCCTGGAACTGGCCGATGGGCCGCCCGAACTGACGGCGTTCGACGGCGTAGGCGGCGCCCGTGTCGAGACACCAGCGCGCGCCCCCGGAACACTCCGCCGCGGCGAGCACGAGGGCCAAGTCCCGCACCATGGCGTCGGACACCGAGGGGAGCTGGCGCTCGGGCACCACGACCGAGCCCCCCGTGCGCACCGTGCCCACCCGCCGAGTCGGGTCGAGGCTTCCCAGAGGGGTGGTGGTGACCTGGTCGCCGGCGAGGTCGAGCATGCACCACACCACGGCGGGGCCGTCCCCGGCCGCGTCGTGCACCGAGACCGGCACGAGCAGCCGCGTCGCCAACATGGCGCCGAGCACGGGGCCGACTTCCCCGGTCACGTGCAAGGTGCCGTCCCCGGCACGGGTGGCTTCGAGGGCCCCGGACCCGGGCAGGGCCACGGCGCTGGGCGCGGTGCCGTCGACCATGGGGGCCAACAGGGCCTTGCGCTGGGCGTCGTCCGCCCCGGCCACCACGACGGCGGCGGCGAGCACGGTCGGGAGCGCCGGCCCCGGCATGACGGCCCGTGCCATCTCCTCCACCACGACCGCCAGCTCGAGCATGCCGAAGCCCTGGCCGCCGTACTCCTCGGGCACGTGGATGCCCAGCCATCCCTGGCCCACCAGCTCGTCCCAGAACGACGGCGTGGTCTCGGCCTCGGCGTCCAGCAGGGCACGTGGCACCTCGGGCGGACAGCGCGTCTCGAGCCAGCGGCGCACGGTGTGGCGCAGCTCCTCGTGATCCTCCCCTATGCCGATGGGCATGCTCGGACTCTCCCGTCTGGTGTCGTGACCGGTGCCGGCTCGGTGCTCGCGTCCCCGGCGGAGCTCAGAACCAGCCGATGGCGTGGTCGATCGACCACACCTGCCATCCGTGGGTCCCCAGGACCACGGCGGCGGCGAGGACCATCATGAGGTTCTGACCCTGTTCCGCCCAGTCGTGGATCATGAGGACGAAGTACAAGAGGTTGAGGGCGATGCTGGCGAAGGCGGCGACGGGCGTGAGGAAGCCGAGGCTGAGGCCGATGCCGAGGGAGAGCTCGCTCATGAGCACCACCCACGTCATGGCCTTCGGGTGCGGCTTCACCACCGCGTCGAAGCCTCTGCCCACGACCTTCCACCGGTGCTTGGAGGCGATGTCCGCCGCCCAGTTGATCCCCGCCTGGCGTTTGATCCACGCCGTCAGGTTCTTGTGCCGGAAGCTCTCGAGCCACCACAGGCCGAGGCCGATGCGCAAGACGGCGGCCCACTGGGGTCCGGTGAGCAGCGAGGTCTTCACCCCGCTCGTTCTAGCATCCCCCGACCTGGGACTTCATACCCCGACGTCACCTGTGGCGGCCCGCCCCTGCCCGGGCCGGGGCGCCGGGTGGGTCGCGTGAGAAGGGCAGCGCGGCGGAGGGGTCAGCCGCGGTGGATCAGATTGAAACGCGAGGTGACCACCGGCTCCTTGGTCTTGTCGTCGCGCCACACCGTCTCGGTCACGAGGAACGTCATCGTCTTTCCCTTGGACTCCTTGGCGTAGGCGTCGACCACGTGGCCCTCGCCGAGGAGCACGTCGCCCACGAACACGGGGCGGTGGTAGATGAATTCCTGCTCCCCGTGGAGGATGATGCCGCCCTTGGCCATGAGCGGACCGATCACCTCGCCGAGAGGGTTGCCCTTGGGCTTGTCCGCGGGCTGGTCCTCCGCGAACTCGCCCCACGTCTGCATGACGAAGGGATAGGTGGGCGGCACCGGGATCGCCTTCAGGCCGGCCTCCGCCGCGGCGCGGGGATCGCGGTAGACGCGACTCGAGTCGCACACCGCGGTGGCGAAGTTGGCGACCGGCCCGCGTTCGACGACGACCTTGGACTTGCTCATGGGCTTGCCGATGATGGCGCGCAGCTCGTCGTCGGTCATGGTGTCCCTCCCCTGCCGTGGATGCGGCGCCAAACGTAGCCGGGGCCCCGGTCGGGCTGCGATTCGCCCCCGCGGCCGTGCGCCGGGGCCGCGACCCGTCGAGGTCGGTGAGAGGCGAGTGGCCCAAGGGGCAGGAGGGTCCAGAGGTCCGGACCGATAGGGACTTTCGTCTCTAGTGCCCGGACCGGTCGGAGAGGATGATGGCACGAGCCCCGTCGCCTGCTGTTCTTCCCGGTCGGTGCGGGCCACTGGGACGGACCGAACATGCCCCCGGCCACCGTTCCGGATTTCGGACCGCCGGTCCCCGCCCGATCGAGCAGCCCCCCCAGGTTGATCGGGCGGGTCCGGCGTGCCGTTCGCCGACCGCCCCTGCTACCGTGCCCGCGGCCCTGGCGCGAGGCGCGCCAGCCCAGGCGACGACGGCGAGGAAGGCGATGCCCGAGTTCGAGACGCTCGGCTACGAGGAGTCGGGGGGCGTGGCGTGGGTGACCCTCAACCGGCCCGGCGTCATGAACTCCTTCAACACCACCATGCAGCGCGAGTTGCGCAGCGTGTGGCGCTGGCTCCGACGCCACGACGACGTCCGCGTGGTCGTGCTCACCGGAGCGGGGGACAAGGCGTTCTGCACCGGCATCGACCGTTCCGAGGCACTGGCCGAGGGCCCGCGTCCCGGCCGAGGCGGGTCGCGCCCGTCGGCCCCGTCGAGCGGGCCCGGGCCGTCCGGTGACCCCAAGGCCGACGAGGCGCTGCACATCGGCTCGGGATCCACGCCGTTCATGTTCGACGACCCCGGGGAGAACCTCGGCCCCAAGAGCAACGACCTGTGGAAGCCGGTCATCGCGGCGGTGAACGGCATGGCGTGCGGGGGCGCGTTCTACATGCTCGGCGAGGTGGACTTCATGATCGCCGCCGAGCACGCCACCTTCTTCGACCCCCACCTGACCTTCAACATGGCGGCCGCCTTCGAGCCCTTGCAGATGACGGGACGCATGCCCTTCGGCGACCTCGTCCGCCTCACCCTGCTCGGCAGCGAGGAGCGCATGAGCGCGCAGCGCGCCCTGCAGATCGGCCTGGTCACCGAGGTGGTGCCGGCCGACGAGCTGCACGCCCGGGCCCAGTGGGCGGCCGGGGTGATCGCCAAGGCCCACCCTGTGGCCGTGCAGGGGACCCTGCGGGCCCTGTGGGCGGGCCGCGAGCTGTCCCGGGGCCAGGCCCTGGGCCTCGGATGGGCCTTCGTCGGCCTCGGCAACGACCCCGACGCGCTGGCCGAGGGCCAGGCGCGCTTCGCCTCGGGCCAGCGGGTGGAGTGGCGCCTGCGCTGAGCGCCGCGGCCGCTGAACGCCGCGGGCGGGGCCGCTGAGCGCCGCGGGCGGGGCCGCTTCGGCCTCAGCCCGACAGCAGCCCCACGGCCAGGGCCCGGAAGGCGCGGGCCCGGTGCGAGCGGGCGTTCTTCTCGGCGCTCGACATCTCGGCGTAGGTCCGCCCGTCGCCGCCGTCGGGGACGAACACGGGGTCGTAGCCGAACCCACCGCTCCCCCGCCGCGCCCGGGCGATGGTCCCCTGCACCACCCCGTGGGCGACCACCTCGCGCCCCCCGGGGAAGCTGGCCACGGCGACGGTCCGGAAGCGGGCCCGACGGGCACCCTCCCCCGCGGCGCCGACGGCGTCGAGCTCGCGCAGGAGCTTGGCGACGTTGTCGTCGTAGGAGGCGTGCTCGCCCGAGTAGCGCGAGGAGTACACGCCCGGCGCGCCGCCCAGGGCGTCGACCTCCAACCCGGTGTCGTCGGCCACGGCGGGGAGGCCGGTGACCTCCACCAGGGCCGAGGCCTTGATGCGGGCGTTCTCCTCGAGGGTGTCGCCGGTCTCTTCCACCTCCCCCACCGAAGCGGGCCGGGCGACGAGCTCGACCCGGTCGCCCACGGTGTCGGCCACGAGGGCGACGATCTCGGCCGCCTTGTCGGGGTTGGCGGTGGCGAGCACCATGCGCAGCCGCCGCACCGTGCCCTCGCCGGCGCCATCGCCGCGGCCATCGCCGGGCCCGGAGCCGAGGCCGGGGCCGGTCCCGTCGCCGTCGCCGTCGCCGTTGCCGTGGACCGTCACCGAGGGGCGGGGGGGTCGGCCACCACGGCGCGCTGGGCCTCGAGGAGCACGGCGATGCCGCGTTCGGCCAGGCCCACGAGCTCGTCGAGCTCCCCGCGCGTGAAGGCCATGCCCTCGGCGGTGCCCTGCACCTCCACGAAGCGACCCGACCCCGTCATCACCACGTTCATGTCCACCTCGGCGCGCGAGTCCTCGGAGTAGTCGAGATCCAACATGCACGCCCCGTCGACCACGCCCACCGACACGGCGGCACAGGCGTCGGTGAGGGGATGTGCCGAGATCACCCGCTTGGCGACCAGGCGCGTGAAGCAGTCGTGCAGCGCCACATAGGCGCCGCAGATCGAGGCCGTGCGCGTCCCGCCGTCGGCCTGCAGCGCGTCACAGTCCACCGTGACCGAGAGCTCGCCCATGGCCACCAGGTCGGTCACGGCCCGCAGCGAGCGGCCGATGAGGCGCTGGATCTCGTGCGTGCGCCCGGACTGCTTCCCCTTGGCCGCCTCGCGCCCGACGCGCTCGGCCGAGGAGCCGGGCAGCAGCGAGTACTCGGCGGTGACCCAGCCCTTGCCGCCGCCGCGCAGCCAGGGCGGGACGCGATCCTCCACCGACGCCGTGCACAGCACCTTCGTCTTGCCCATGGACACGAGGACCGACCCGTTGGCGAACTCGGTGAAGTCGCGGACGAACGACACCGGGCGCAGGTCGCCCACATCCCTGCCGTCGGCGCGCCGGGCGCGGGGGTCGGTCACAGCGAGTAGCCGCGGCCCACCGCCGCCTGTTCGACATGGCCCCCGAAGGTCTCGGTGGCCTCGGCCAGGACATCGGCGGCGCGCACCGTGGCCAGGCGATGGGTGATCACCAGGCGCCGGACACCGGCCTGTCGTGCGTCGGAACCCGCTTCTCTGCCGTTCATGTGAATGGGGGGGCCTTCGTGCTCGGCGAGGTCGGCGGCATAGTCGGAGGTATAGGTGGCCTCGCACAGGGCGAGGTCGAGGCGCGTCCCGAGCGCGGACAGCGACCACTGCGGCCCGGAGTCCGCAGAGTAGCCCAGCGTGCCCGAGGGCCCCTCGAGGCGCGTGGCCAGGGTCACCGGCGGATGGTCGGTGCGGCTGAAGGCCAGGCGCAGATCACCGACGTCCGCCCCATCACCGTCGCCCACCTCGTGCCAATCGAGGATCCCCTCGATGTCCTGGGAGACATGCCCCCGCACGCCGGGCGCGGCGTAGACCGGGATGGGGTCGCGCGCGAAGCCGTACACCCAGCGCGCCGCGGTGATGAAGCCCTCGATGTCGCTGAAATGGTCGTGGTGCTCGTGGGTGAGCACGATAGCGGTCAGCGCCAGCGGGTCGGTGAAGCGCTGGAGGTTCCCGAAGGTCCCGGGCCCGGCGTCCATCCACAGCGAGGTCCCCGACGCCCACGACCGCACCAGGTACCCGCTGGCGGCACCGCCCGCGCTCTGGTGGCTGCCGTCGCAGCCGAGCACGGTCAGGGTGAGCACGCGCTCAGCCCGACGCCGCGCCGGGCCGCGCCCGGGGCACGGCATCCGCCACGGCGGGAGGGTCGGGCCACGAGAGGCGCCGCACCTCGCCGAGCTCCCCGCCGAAGAGCCGGCTCCCCACGGCACGGAACCACTCCACGTCCCCCGAGGAGAACACCCGCAGGGTGCCGCGGCGGGAGGACTCCGTCGCACCCAGCACGGCGCGCACCTCGAAGGCGGTCTCGTCGGCCGAGGACACGAGCACGACGTCGCGGCCCATGACGTCCGCGATGGTGCGGGCCAGGAACGGGTAATGGGTGCACCCGAGCAGCAGGGCGTCGACCCCGGCGTCACGCACCGGCGCCAACAGGCGCTCGGCGAGCACCGACACCTGGTCCGAGCGGGTCTCGCCGCGCTCGACGAACTCGACGAACCCCGGGCACGAGGCGGGCACGAGCTCGAGGGGGACGGGGAGGGCACCGATGGCGCGTTGGTACGCGCCGGAGCGGATGGTGCCCACGGTGCCCACCACGCCCACCCGCCGGTTGCGGGTGGCCTTGGCGATGGCCCGCACCCCGGGGTCGATGACTCCGACCACCGGCACCGGCAGCAGGGCGCGCAGCGTGTCGAGGGCCGCCGCCGAGGCGGTGTTGCAGGCGACGACGATGAGCTTGACGTCGACATCGTCGATGAGCCAGCGCGCGATCTGCACCGCGAACGACCGCACCTCGTCGAGGTCACGCGGCCCGTAGGGGTACCGGCCCGTGTCGCCCACGTAGACGAGGTCCTCGTGGGGGGCGAGGTCGATCAGCGCCCGGGCCACGGTGAGCCCCCCGAACCCGCTGTCGAACATGCCGATGGGACGGCCGTCCATCCCCGCGAGGCTACGGCACCGGCCCCGCCCGAGGCGCCACCGAGCCTCAGGCCAGCGGCAGCTGCGGCGCGTCGGCGAGCGACGCCCGCCCCGTCTTGCGCCCGCCGAGGGGGAACACCTGCTCGGGCAGGAACGAGCGCACCCGGTCCTCCCCGGGGCGGCCGCCGATGACCTCGACGGACTCGGCGCCGTTGCGCTCGTTGCGCACGTAGCCCAGGAACCGCCACCCCGCCCCGCGCAGCACCGGCCCCTCGATCTCGACGGGATCGCCGCGGCGCAGCCCGTTCCACTCCTCGCTGCGGTGCAGGTGCCCCGGAAGCGCCTGCACCTTCGTCCTGGCGCGCGTCGCCCGGCGGGGGAGGTCGGCCACGCCCGAAAGCTATACCGTGTCCCGGGAGCCGACGCGACTGGCAGGGCCCGGGTCCGGGTATAGCGGCAAGGACCGGGTCCGACCCCGAGGTCGGGAACCGGCGCGACGGGCGTGACGGGTGTGACGAGGGAGCACGGAGATGGCGAGCGAAGGGCTGCACGAAGCGGCGGACCTCCTCGACGAGGAGACCGTCGACCACCACCGGGCCATGACCTCGCTGTGCGAGGAGCTCGAGGCCGTCGACTGGTACGACCAGCGCGTGCATGCCACCTCCGACGCCAGCCTGGCGGCGGTCCTGGCCCACAACCGCGACGAGGAGAAGGAACACGCGTCGATGACCCTGGAGTGGCTGCGCCGACGCGACCCCGTCCTCGACCGGCACCTGCGCACGTACCTGTTCCGCGCCGAGGAGATCACCGAGATCGAGGCCGAGGCCGAGTCGGGGTCCGGCTCCGGCTCCGAGCCCGGCTCCGGTGCGGGTGGCGCCGGACCGGGCGCGGGATCGGGATCACTGGGTATCGGGAGCCTGAAGGGACGCCAATCATGAACCACCTCCACAGAGAACTCGCACCCATCGGGGACACGGGTTGGACGGCCATCGAAGAGGAGATCAAGCCTCGCCTCGAGACCTATCTGGCGGCCCGCAAGCTCGTGGACTTCGAGGGGCCGCGGGGCTGGACCCACTCGGCTACCTTCATCGGACGGACCACGACCATCGCGGGCCCGTCGCCCGACGTCACCGGATCGCAGCGCCGGGTCCTGCCCCTGGTGGAGCTGCGGGCCGGGTTCACCGTGGCGCGCGGCGAGATCGACGACGCCGAGCGCGGCGCCACCGACCTCGACCTCCCCGGCCTCGAGGAGGCGGGACGGCGCATCGCCCTGGCCGAGAACACGGCCGTGTTCCACGGCTACCCGGCGGGGCAGATCCGGGGCATCACCGAGGACAGCTCGCACGTCGGGCTGACCCTGTCGCCCGACGCCGAGCACTACCCCACCGCCGTGGCCGAGGCGGTCGACGTCCTGCGCGGTGCGGGGATCGGCGGCCACTACGGCCTCGCCCTGTCCCCGGGGATCTACACCGAGATCGTCCACACCACCGAGCACGGTGGCCATCTGCTCCTCGACCACCTGCGCCAGATCCTGGGCGGACCCCTGGTGTGGGCGCCCGGCGTGGAGTGCGGCATCGTCGTGAGCCTCCGGGGCGGGGACTTCGTCTTGGAGTCCGGCCAGGACATCTCGATCGGCTACTCGTCGCACGACGCCGACACCGTGACGCTGTACCTCGAAGAGAGCTTCAGCTTCCGGGTCCTCGAGCCCGACGCCGCGGTCGCCCTGCGCACCAAGCCCAAGAAGGGCTGACCGGAGTCAGAGCCGGGTAGGGCGGAGCAGAAGTAGGGCGGATCAGAAGTAGATGGTGCGCTTGGCCCGCTCGACCACGGTGTCGAGATCGTCGGTCCACGCCCCCGTCGACAAGTACTTCCAGCCGCCGTCGGCCGACACCACCACGATGACCCCGGACTCGACGGACTGTGCGCACTTGGCCGCGCCCGCCATGGCCGCGCCCGACGAGATCCCGGCGAACACCCCCACCTCGGCCAGGCGCCGCGTCCATTCCACGGACTGGCGGGGTCCCACCATGGTTTTGCGGTCGAGCAGGTCACGGCCACCGAGCTCCTCGAAGATGGGCGGGATGTAGCCGTCGTCGAGGTTGCGCAGTCCGTCCACCATCTCGCCGGCGGGGGGCTCCACGGCCCACACCTCGATGGCCGGGTTGCGCTCCTTGAGGAACCGACCCACACCCAGGAGCGTGCCCGAAGTCCCGAGGCCGGCCACGAAGTGGGTCACCTCGGGGCAGTCCCGCCAGATCTCGGGACCGGTCCCCTCGTAGTGCGCCTTGGGGTTGGCGGGGTTGGCGTACTGGTAGAGGAAGACCCATTCGGGGTGCTCGGCGTGCACACGCTCGGCCATGCGCACAGCCCCGTTGGACCCTTCGGACCCGGGCGACTCGATCACCTCGGCCCCCCACACCTCCAGGAGCTGGCGGCGCTCCACCGACACGTTGGAGGGGAGCACCACCTTGAGCCGGTAGCCCTTCACGCGCGCCACGAGGGCCAGCCCGATCCCGGTGTTGCCCGAGGTGGGCTCGAGGAGCGTGTCCCCCGGCACGAGCCGGCCGTCCTTTTCGGCGTCCTCCACCATCGACAGCGCGATGCGGTCCTTGACCGACCCTCCGGGGTTCTGGCCCTCGAGCTTGACCAGGATCCTGACCGCGGGGTTGGGGCTCAGGGCGCTGACGTCGACCAGGGGCGTGTTGCCGATGAGGTCGAGGACGCTCGTGACCTGGGCCATGTGACGGGGTCGGCCGGGCCGGACGGGGACGGCGACCTCAGCCGCCGGCCACGGCGGGGAGGATCGAGACGGTGACACCGTCGGCCACCTTGGTGTCGAGCTGCTCCAGGTAACGGACGTCGTCGTCGTCGACGTACACGTTCACGAACCGGTGCAGGGAGCCGTCCTCGGTCAGCACCTGCCCGGCCATGCCGGGATAGTTCCGCACCAGGTCGGCGAGCACTTCCCCGATGGTGGCACCCTCGGCCGTGACGGTGGACTTCCCGCCGGCGTGGGGCCGCAGGACCGTGGGAAGCCTCACCTCGACAGACACGACGTCCTCCCTGGTCCCTGGTCCTTCGTCACGTGCCACCCGGCTCCGGAGGGCCGCATGCGACCCGAACCAAATGCTGACGGCTCCGGTCGGCATTCTACCGGGCCGTCGCCCTAGCCGGGCCCGACCACCACCGGCTCCTCGTCGACCAGATCGCGGTGGATGCGGTAGGAGCGCACCGTCGGATGGGTGTCTCGCAACGACACGATGACGTAGTGCCAGCCAGGGTCCGACGCGGGGTCCGACGCCCGGGTGACGTCGGTAGGCGACGGGTAGGCGTCGGTGTGGGTGTGGGAATGGAAGACGCCGATGATCTCGAGGCCCGCGGCCTCCGCGTCGCGGTCCGCCCTCAGGTAGTCGCGCCCATCCACCTCGTAGAGCTTGGCCGACGCCGCCGCGTTGCGGGCCGGATAGCACCGGGACACGGCCCCCGAGGCGCGCTCTCCCGCCAGCAACCCGCACGCCTCGTCGGGCAGTCCCCCCAGGCAGTGCCCCACCATCTCTGCGTAGACGTTGCCGGGCATGCGGAGCATCCCATCGAGGGTACTGGGGGTCTCCGCGCCCGGCACGGACCGGGGGGCGCGGCGCCGGGGGTACCGTTCGCCGGGTGGCAGCAGCCAAAGGACCGGGACGGCGAGCGGCGCGGCGCGTCGCCGACGACGGGAGCGACCGGATCAAGACCGTGGCGCGCAACCGACGCGCCCGACACGAGTACGACATCCTCGAGACCTACGAATGCGGGCTGGCGCTGCAGGGAAGCGAGGTGAAGTCCCTGCGGGCGGGACGGGTCACCCTGGCCGACGCCTATGCCCGGGTGGAGGGCGGCGAGGCGTGGCTGCTGGGGGTGCACATCCCTCCCTACGAGCACGCAGCAGGTTTCGGCGCGCACGATCCCGAGCGTCGGCGGAAGCTGCTGCTGCACCGCGACCAGATCGACGAGCTGATGGGCCAGACCCAGCAGAAGGCCCTGACGCTCGTGCCCCTGTCGATCTACTTCAAAGACGGCCGGGCCAAGGTGGAACTCGCCCTGGCGCGGGGACGGCGCCTCTACGACAAGCGCCACGCCATCGCCACACGCGACGCCGAGCGAGACGCGGCACGCGAGGCCCGCAGCGCGGCGGGCAAGAGCGTGGGCCGGGGGGCCCGCAAGGAATACGACTGAGGCGCCTTTTGGGCCTGTCGGCCCGCGGCGGCGCGGGCCGGCGGTAGGATGGGTGGGCAACACAACCAGGGGGTGATCGGTTTCGACTTTGGTCGTCAATTCGGGAGAAGCGAGCCGTGGTCTCCGGAGCCACGTTAAAGAGCCGGAACAAAAAAATAAACGCGAACAACCAATTCGCGCTGGCTGCTTAATACGTAGCCCGTCCGTCCGGTTTCAGCCCTGTGGGCCGGTAGCGGGCGTCATCTAGCGGGGCTTACCCGGGCGGTTCCGCCGATTGGCCGCCGGGGAAACTCAAAGTCGGCTAGGACCTTCGAATGTCGCCGGTGGCGGCGAAGGACCCGAAACTCAGCTGCCGGCTGCGCTCGGAGAAGGCCCGATGAGAAGCCGAAGGACGCGGGTTCGATTCCCGCCACCTCCAAGGATGCTCAGGGGAGACCGTGAGCACCGTTGGAGGTGCACCGACATCCACGTAGCGGTCGTAGATCGACCGCGCCCAAGCGATGGCGCCGCTCACCCGGATGCCAGACGGCTGTGGACGCGTCCACAGTTCGAGGTTCTCAGGTCGGTTGTCGTCTCGGATGCCGTTGATGTGGTGGACTGATTCTCCCTCCACGAGGTACCTCCGAAGCAGCTCTTCTGCACCAGAATCTGCTCGAAGACGTACGGACTCCTGCGAAGCTCTCCGCCACGATCCCTTATCCCGAACTGGCTCGGAGGACCGGCTCGCCGTGCCCTCGATCAATCCCATTTCGACCAACGAGCCCGGCGACCAAGGCGGCGCCGAAGCGAAACACCTGACGTCAATCCCCGGACCAGCATCCGAGGATCACATCGGCCACAGTGACGGCTACGTTCCCTGAGGGCGTAGGGGGCTTGCCGAATTGCGCAGGCAAGGCAGAGATGTCCACCAGCAGGACCTTCCAGTCTTTTCTCACCGCCACGGACCCGTCTCGCGTCTCGTAGCCACCCTGGCCCAGGTTGGGAAGGGTTGTGATGTCACCGAGGGAGGAGCCGAGGCCGCGGAAGTATGAAAATGTCTGTGCCCAGCTCGAAAGCTCCTTCACCGAGAGAGTGAACGAGCCGTTCGGGTAGGTGTAGCGGCATGAGTACAGATGACCAGACCACGTAGGCGTCTCCACGACTGCCGTGACCCCGAGCGCATCGGCGATCTCGTGCTGTGCCTCAGGTGCGCACACCATCTTGGAGATCCTCGACGGCAGCTTCCCAGCAGGCAGCGGAGCTCGCGAGCTGGCCAAAGTCGATGGTGAGGTTGACCCACACGCTGCGAAGGTCATGGCGACCGCGACCGTCGCGACCATGGAGCGAAATTCGAGTATCCCCAACCCGCGTCGGGTCACCCAGGGATGTCGTTCGAGCGCCCGTGGGCGAAATGGAATTCGAGTTATGGTCACCGCCCCGACAGCTCAGAGCATCAGGATGAGCATGTAACCCATCGTGATGCACATGGCGACGTGACAGGCCATTTCGAGGCGCGGGGCCATGAAGGGAGGATCGTCGAGTTCCGATCCTTCGGGCGTCGCGTCAGTCGCGGCGGCTGGCAACGCCTCGGCGATCATCGTCTGTCCGAAGGCTGTTGTCCGGCCGCCTGTTCTCAGTTCCTCGTGTAATCCAAAGGTGCCCACCCGTGCGGGCCGGTTCGAGGAAATGGAGCTGAGGCTGTCGATATGCCACACCGCCGACAGGCTGAGGACGATCAAGAAGAACAGTGGGAGTCCTACGAAGTTCGCCGTCGCGCCCGACGCACCACCCATTGCCATCGCCCCTGCACTCGTCGCGCCACCGGCCGACGTCACCAAGTACATGTACAGCATGGCGCACGACATGACCAGGTGGGTGAGGTAGTGCGAGACGTGGTGCAGGTCGCGCTCGGCGCCGGCCGCCAGGTGGCGGGCAACAAATCGAGCGCTTTGCCACAAGAACCACGCCCCCAGGCCCGCAAAGAACGCCTCCCACAGTCCGGTCGGCAGGATGGTGAGCGCCGGTACGAGCATTCCCGCCATAGCCACACCCATGGTCACGTGGGCGATGTTGACATCGACGTTGATTCGCCGGCGCAATCGCCTCGACGTCAGGAGACGCACCGAGCAGTAGATGGAGACTGCGATCATCACCCCTGCGAAGGTGTCGGGAAGCCATTGGGGCTGCATTGGCTACGCCCCCGTCGCTTCCAGGTTGCGGCCGACATGGCGCCCTGAACCGAGGGCATAGGGCCAGTAAGCGGCGGCGAGCAGCATCAGGAGCGGTCCTGAGTTCGGGTCGGTGCCCGATCCCGTGAACAAGGCTCCGAAGTTCTCCCCCAACACCCAGATCGCGAGGCCGAGCGCCACCGCCAGTGCGATGGTCAACCGAGCGAGCTTGTCGGGGAGGAATACACCCACGGCAATGATGCCGAGGATCACCGCCAGCGCCACTGAAACGCCAAGTCCTCTGTGGGCGAGCACGTTGGCGACGTGGTGGTCCAAGCCCGCCAACCACCGGGGTTCTCCGCTTGCCATCTGGCTCACCAACTGGTTCAAACCCTGAGGGGAGCGATTGGCACCAAGGACGGCGAAGCAACAGAGCAACCCCCATAGCACCACCCATACACCTCGGGCGATTGGTTGACCGACGGCCCGGGCTGCAACGAAACGGGGGACGCGCCGGTCCGGTCGGCCGGCCACAACAGGACGGCGAGTACGGCATAGAGCAGCACAGCGCCCGGTGCCCCGTTCACGGGATTGGCTGTTCCAGAGAAGAGGCCGCCCAACCCCTCACCGAACCACCACACGCCGCATGACCACACGATCGAAAGAGCAAGCGCCGGTTTCACCGCTGGGCGCCAGGCGATCCCGAACCCAATCAGCACCTGGATGACGGCAAAGATCGCATCAGCCACGACCGAATGGTGGCCGATCACGAGGTCCGCCCAGGAAATGGAGTGGGCGACCGGCGAGGGATTTCCCTGTGCGGTCGCCGCCAGCATCTGACTTCCGAATGCCCGGGTGAACATGAAGGGCTGGAACTGCAGCAGGCCGTCGACAAGCCAAATCGTGGCCAGTACCAGCTGGAGGGGCCGGCGGATGTCTCGAGGATCCCTGGACGTCCCGACCCTGGAGGGACGAATGGTGCTGACGGTGGGTACCGCATCATTCATGGTCGTCGGGTCCTCCCTTCGACGGCTCGCCACTTTCGGGGGGTCGAAGCCTCCAAGGATTACGCTCGCCCGAGACCGTCCCATGGCCTCGAGGTGCCACTTTGATGGTGCTACTACGTTCCGTAGTATGTCTAGGAGAATCGCAGTGCCAGCGTCAAGCGCATCGTCATAGGTGAGTACGCCCATGAACCAGGAGGCCGGGATCGTGACCGCCGTCCCGCGGATCGATCGTTCGAGATCTGGGGAGAGGGTGGTGTCACTGGCCATCGGCGGGATGACGTGCGGCGCGTGTGCGGCTCGGATCGAACGCCGGCTCAACGACCTCGATGGCGTCGAGGCCAGCGTCAATTACGCGTCCGAACGGGCCCGGGTGTCGCTCCTGGGCGACCTTCCGATCCAAAGATTGGTCGACGAGATCCAAAGCGTCGGCTATTCCGCAGAGGTTTTTCAGGACGTAGCGCAGGATGCGGATCATGCCCACGAGATCGACCGACGCGTTCGCTCACTGGGGCGACGACTGCTCGTCGCCGCGGTTCTCTTCATGCCCCTGTGTGACCTCTCGATCGCCTTCTCGCTCGTCCCCAGGTTGCGCTTCCCCTACTGGCAATGGGTGCTCATCGCCCTGGCCACACCTGTCCTGACCTGGGGGGCATGGCCGTTCTACAAAGCGGCGATCCGCAACGCTCGACACGGAACGTCCTCAATGGACACCCTCGTGTCACTGGGCGTCATGGCGGCGACGGGCTGGTCGCTCTACGCCATGTTCTGGCGCGACACCAGCCATGCACCGCAAACGGTGCTCTTCGTCCTTGCTCACCAATCCGGAGGGGCGATCTACATCGATGTCGCCGTGGGTGTGACCACCTTCCTCCTTGCGGGTCGGTACTTCGAAGCCTGGTCCAAGCGCCGGACCGGGAACGCGCTGCGGTCCCTGGCGGCGGTGGGAGCCAAGGACGTGGCCGTGCTCGACGCCACGGGAGTGGAGCACCGACGTCCCGTTGCGCAGCTCGTGGTGGGCGACCGCTTCGTCGTGCGGCCAGGCGAGACCGTCGCCACCGACGGAGAGGTCGTTCTCGGGCATTCCGCCATCGATCGAAGCGCCATGACCGGCGAGTCCCTGCCTATCGACGTGGCTCCTGGCGACCGTGTGCTCGGCGGCATGGTGTCGATGGGGGGTCGTTTGGTGGTCCGGGCGACGAAGGTCGGCCGTGACACGCAGCTGGCTCACATGATTCAGCTGGTCGAGAATGCCCAGAACCAGAAGGCTGCGGTCCAACGGCTCGCCGACCGGATCGCGGGGGTCTTCGTCCCTGCTGTGCTCGTCATCGCCCTCGTGACTCTCACGGCCTGGCTGTTACTCGGCGGGTCCACGCAACAGGCGTTCAGTGCCGCACTGTCGGTCCTGATCATCGCCTGTCCTTGTGCTCTGGGCCTGGCGACACCGACGGCTCTGCTCGTCGCCTCAGGCCAGGGGGCCCGACTCGGAATCTTCTTCAAGGGCTACCAAGCACTGGAGGCCTCCCGACAGGTCGACACCGTCGTACTCGACAAGACAGGGACCGTCACCGAGGGCAAGATGGCGGTCGCGGATGTGGAGTGTGCACCCGGGATCGAACGCGTCACGCTCCTGCGCTGGGCGGGAGCGCTCGAACAGGCGTCCGAGCACCTCATCGGCCGAGCCATCGCCGGCCTCGCACAAGCGGAGCTGGGCACCCTCCCCCCCGTTGACCGGTTCGTGGCGCTGCCCGGGATTGGTACGCGGGGAACCGTCGATGGACATGAGATCTCGGTCGGGAAGGCTGATCTTTTTGCCAAATCCATAGAGACGTTGCCCGCAAGCCTGGCTGCCCACTGCGCGGAATGGGAATCGGTCGGTCGGACGGCCGTGCTCGTGGGGCGAGACGACGCCATCGTCGGAGCCTTGTCGGTCGCCGATTCGATCCGACCTTCGGCGGCTTCTGCTGTCGGGGGGTTACAGGCACTCGGGCTCCACTGCATCCTTCTGTCAGGAGACAACGAGCCAACCGCTCGAGCAGTGGGCGCTGAGATCGGCATCACCGAGGTGGTGGCGAACGCCCTTCCGGCGGAGAAGGCAGCGGTAATCCGACGCCTCCAGGACGAAGGCCGGTCGGTGGCCATG
Organism: uncultured Acidimicrobiales bacterium; assembly: GCA_963810195.1. Classification (GTDB taxonomy): domain Bacteria; phylum Actinomycetota; class Acidimicrobiia; order Acidimicrobiales; family UBA8190; genus Chersky-840. The sequence continues at coordinate 71,781 of CAWEMO010000009.1, forward strand.
GTGGGAGACGGAGTCAACGACGGTCCAGCCCTGGCCTGCGCCGACCTCGGTCTTGCCGTCGGATCGGGCACCGATGTGGCGATCAACGCCGCCGACCTGATCGTCGTGCGAGACGATCTCGGCGTGATGGTCACGGCTATTGAGCTGGCTCGTCGCACCCTCAAGACGATCCGGGGCAATCTCCTGTGGGCATTTGGCTACAACGTGGCGGCGATTCCTCTTGCGGCTTGCGGCCTTCTCAATCCGCTGATCGCCGGTGCCGCCATGGCGCTGTCTTCGGGGTTTGTGGTGTGGAACAGCTCTCGGCTTCGGCACGTCGGCACGGGGGAATCACCGCTCGATCTTCCCGTCCGTGCCGGAGCTGCGACCGAGGCTGCCGATTCCTCTCCAATGGACAGACCAATAGGTGGTATCACTCAGCCGGTTGTGCCTCTGAGATCGGCACCTCGTGAGCCTGCAAAGATGGTTGGCCCATGACCACGACCACCTGCGACAACCCCAAGTGCTCCTGCGATCCATGCACCTGTACCGAGTGCGGCTGCGGCGTAGCCAGGCTGGGAGATCTCGAACGGCGAGTTATGGACCTCCTGTGGGAGGAGCCCGGTCGCGAAATGAGCGGGCGTGACGTGGCTGACGCGCTTCCTGACTACGCCTATACGACGGTCGCCACCATCCTCGATCGGCTGGTCCACAAGGGAGTGGTGAGCCGCAGGATGGAGGGACGCACAATCCGGTTCTCGACCATCGGCACCCGAGCCGACCACACCGCGGATCTCATGCACGAGACCCTCGTGGTGGCCCGCGACCCAGAATCTGCTCTTGTCCGCTTCGCGGAGACGCTGTCGGGACCCGAAGCGGAGGTTCTTCGCCGCGCCCTCGATCAGCTCAAACGGAAGCCCCAAGCGACGAAGCAGTGATCTCCGTCCCCTAGCGCTGGGTGCCGCTTCGAGGCCATCCGTGGCGGAGAAGCCCCGGCCCGGATCTGGCAATGCTCGGGGGAAACCTCAAGGCGAACCGACAGGCTCCCCGGTCGGCGATCGCGTCGGCGACTTGCTCAGCGGTCGAACGCAGCGATTCTTCCAGTCACCCGAGCGTGATCGAGCCGTGCGCCGACGCCTGGGACGATCAGCTGTTCTTCATGGCTTCCAACGGCTTCCGTGCGATCGCCCACGACCGGCGCGGTCACGGTCGCTCCAGCCAGCCGTGGGAGGGCAACGACATGGACCACTATGCGGACGATCTCGCCGAGCTCATCGACTCGCTCGACCTGCACGACGCGGTCCTTGTCGGCCACTCCACCGGTGGCGGGGAGGTCGTGCGCTACATCGGCCGGCACGGTGCCTCACGCGTCAGCCAGGCCGTCCTCGTCGGGGCCGTCCCGCCGCTGATGCTCGAGACGGCGGACAATCCTGGCGGTACGCCGTTGGAGGTCTTCGACGGGTAACGCCAGGCGTTGCTCGCCGATCGGTCGCAATTCTACAAGGACCTGAGCGAGGCCTTCTACGGCGCCAACCGCCCCGGCAGCACCGTCTCCCAGGGCGTCCGCGATGCCTTCTGGCTCATGAGCATGCAGGTCGATCTCAAGGCCGCCCACGACTGCATCAAGCAGTTCTCCGAGACGGACTTCAACGACGACCTCAAGAAGGTCGACATCCCGACACTCGTCATCCAGGGCGACGACGACCAGATCGTCCCCCTCGATGACTCCGGACGGCTCACGGCCCAGATCGTTCCGAGCGCAGAACTGAAGATCTATCCCGGCGCTCCGCACGGTCTCTTTCAGACACACAAGCAGCAGCTCAACGACGACCTTCTGGCATTCGCCAAGCGCTGACTCCTGCCCGAACGGCTAACACCCTCACGAGAGACTGCCATGGGTCGGAAGCTGATAGCGACGAACGTTGCGCTTCGGTCACGACGCAGGTACCCGGTAGGGCCCCGCCACTACGGTCACCGGCTTCCAGCTCATTCCACCATCCACGGTCCACCACATGGGGCCACCATTCACACCCGGGACGGCCCAGCCCACCAGAGGAGTCAGGAAGTCCAGGGCATCGAAAGCTCCGAGCGCGCCCTTCATGCTGACGGAGCAAGGCCAACTCCTCCAATGAGCACCGCCGTCGTCCGTCGCCATGAGCACCGAGCCGTTGGTGAGGCGCCAGTGCGTTGGATCTATCAGGTCCACGCTCCCAACCTGGGGCGAAATGGGTGGCGTTGACGCGGGGAACGACCGGCTGGTCCAGGTCGCTCCACCATCGGAGCTGGTGGCGACGGCGACTGCACCCGGCCGGCCTCCGATCTCCACGGTGAGCGCTACGTCGGGACCGGCCACCACCGGAACACCGAGGCCCTCGCCCGCGGGCACGGGTGCCCCTGCCGGAAGCGGAACCGTCGGGAGGGTATTCCATTGCTCGCCACCGTCGGTACTCCGATAGAGATAGGGGGACCCGCCATTGCAGAAGCTCGAGGCCCAGCCCACCGTGGACGAGGTGAAAGTGATCCCCTTGTCGCAGCCGAACGGCAGAGCGTCAGCCGTGGAGCCTTCACCGTTGTACGGCTCGGTCTGCGACACCAGTGTCCAGGTGAGCCCACCATCGTACGTCCGATAGAGACTGACACTCTCCGAGCCTGCTGCCGCCCCGAGCACATCGCACCAGCCGTGGCGCGAGTCCACGAAGTCGAGTTGGCAACCGTTGGCTACGCTCGGAAGTTGTTGCCATGACTGGCCGCCGTCGACTGTGCGATAAACGGGCTCGGGCGGATTGGTGGTCCCTTGTTCAACCAAGCCGACCACCCATCCTTCTTGGCTGTTGAGGAAGTAGCTCGACGCAAGACTCCCGGACGGATCACTCCAGACGTTCTGCCAGTGCTGCCCGCTGTCAACCGTGCGGACGACCCAGCTCCCGTTGAAACTGCCGTCGACCACCGCCCACCAGGTAGTCGGCGTCACGGGGGTGAACTTCTCGAGTGTGCCCGCTCTCCCGGTGGAGAGGGTCGATGTCGTGCTCGCGGCAGAAGACCCGGGTGCGGGAATCCCGGGGACCGCCGTCTTGGCAGCCCCGCCGCAGGCCGCCGTCATACCCAGAAGCAGGCCCAGAGCGACAGCAGCGAGTCGCCGCACATCCACAGTGATCTCACGATCGAGAGCGCGAATCCGTTGACGGCTCCCTGTGGGGTCATCTCGACAGGGCATGTGGCAACACTCGCTCTCCGGCGAAAAGCCCCGCGTGCCAGATCTGGGCGAGAACGCCAGGGGCATGGCCTCCTGAACAGGGCCAGGACGACCTCAAGACGGCGTTATCGGCCCAGGAGCCACCCCGCTGTCGCCGCGCCGCGCCGCCATGTAGTCATGGCGAGACGATGCGCTCTGCCCACCCACCGTGAGGAGGCGGCGAGCAAGCGCCGGTCGGAATCCGCAAAGCTGGAGTACCAGAAGGTGCGGCCGTCGGCGGCGGCCTGCGGTGAGGCGCCTCCAGGATTGAAGAACAGAGCGAGGACGATCATGGCAATGACGATGAGGATTCCGACGAGTGTGGCCGGGAGGGCGACGCTCGAGTCTGAGGCATCACTCGCCGACGCAAGCGGGCCGGAGACGGATTGCGGGCTGCTGCCCCCCGATCCGTTTCCGGGCACGGTGCTCGGTGACGCGGCGATCCTCGAACTCGGCACCAGCGGCGTGACCCGGGTCGGAACGGTGGTACTGGGTGCCACGGCGTTCTGTGTCCCGGCAACGGCGGCCGGGCCCGTAACACCCGCGGATTTCGCCGTCGAAGCGTGATCAGTTGCGGCAGGCTGTGAACCTGTCGTCTGGGGAATCTGCTTGCTGGCCGCCGTCGTTGAAGCCGCTTCGCCTGTTGAGGGAGATGCAAGAGCGGTCGAGCTTAGGGTCGCGATTCCCGGTGGGGCCGGGCTCGACGTTGGTGCACTCCCGGATGGAGAGGAGACGGGAGCCGGAGCCGCCGGTGCAGATGTCGGAGTGGTCGACGTCTGGGTCGGTGTCGGTGTGGTCGACGTCTGGGTCGGTGTCGGTGTGGTCGACGTCTGGGTCGGTGTCGGTGTGGTCGACGTCTGGGTCGGTGTCGGTGTGGTCGACGTCTGGGTCGGTGCCATCGGAGATGCGACTGGGGTCGAGCTTAGGGTCGTGATTCCCGGTGGGGCCGGGCTCGACGTAGGTGCACTCCCTGATGGAGAGGAGACGGGAGCCGGCTCCACCGGTGACGATGTTGGTGTAGTCGACGTCTGGGTCGGTTCCATCGGAGATGCGACTGGGGTCGAGAGTCCGGTGGGCGGCGCAGACGTGGGCGGCTGCGGGGAGGCGGGCGTCGGTGTGGCATTCGGTGGTTGAGCTGCAGCAGTAGCCGGGACAGCGTCAAAGACGAACGCGTTCCCGTTACTGTCGACGGCCACACAGGACGAACCGGAGACGCACGAGACTGCGTTCAGATCGCCCAGGAGATCAAGCAGTGTGGGTGTCGACCATGCAGAGCCGTTGTAGGTCAAGTAGTTGCCGAAGTGGTCCACTGCGGTACAAGACGCCCCAACACATGCAACGGCCGTCAACCCACCAAGGGGGTCAATACGGCTCAACATGGACCACGTTGACCCGTTGTAACTGATCTCATCTCCGTAGGAGTTCACAGCCGCACAAAAGGTGCTTGACGAGCAAGAGACCGAAGGGAAGAGGACGCCGAACGGGTCCATCGATTTCGGAGGTGACCAAATTGTCCCGTTGAACGTGACCGCTTGGCCTGCGTAGTCGACGGCCACGCAGAACGAACTCGTCGCGCATGAGACCGAACTGAGTAAGCCCGAAGTGTCGACGAGCTCTGGAGCTGACCAGGTCGTCCCGTTGAACGTGACCGCTTGGCCTGCGTAGTCGACGGCCACGCAGAACGAACTCGTTGCGCATGAGACCGAACTGAGTAAACCCGAAGTGTCGACGAGCTTCGGAGGTGACCAGGTCGTCCCGTTGAACGTGACCGCTTGGCCTGCGTAGTCGACGGCCACGCAGAACGAACTCGTTGCGCATGAGACCGAACTGAGAGTGCCCGAGGAGTCGACCGGTGTGGGCGACGACCAGGCCGAGCCGTTATAAGACCACCCTTGCCCACCTGCGCCCACAGCGGTGCAGGTGGACGTCGAAGGGCAGGAAACAGAGGTCAGCAGGCTTGATCCGGAAACACCGTCGCTGGCGCTCGCCTTGGCGGGCGTTGTCAGTGCCGAGGCGGTGATCAGACCGGCGATCAGGAGAACTCCTGCCAGTGCCCGGGAAGCACGCGCTCGCGCTCGAAGAAGATGGCGGCTGTTCGATCTCCCCCCGTTTCGCATTCCGACTCCTGTTGGCAGCCCTGTGACCGTTCGCGGCACGGTCCAAGCGGGTTGCCACCCTTGATTCTTCAAGACCTGAAGCCGGTGTCAAGTAGTACCACCCAGGGTCCAACGGCGACCTCTCTCGAGCGCGCAGCTCGAAGCTGCTCCTGTCTACCATCCGGTCTGTCATCAGGGCTCACCCCACCGCGTGTGTGGAGGAAGCGCATCTCGGACCAGGCGGGTCTTGCGCGTGCGGAGACAGCTACTTGCCGCTTACCGGGTGCAGGGGTGCGACGAGTGAGCCCGAGGCGAGCATTGCGGCCAACGCCTTCGCCGAGGCAGCGGTGAGGTTCCCACTGATCTCCCCCTTCCCACCAAACGACGAGAACACCGACTGATCGGGCGGGATGAGTGGAGCCGATTCGACGAGCCCGTCGACGTCGACGGCCAGGTGCTGGTGGAAGTTCGCCTGTACGACCTGGTCCCACGCTCGCGAACCCGACGGAGTGAGCGCGTAGCTCACTGCCCATGCGTCGATCGTGGTGTCGAAAAGAGCCGACGCGGAGGCAACGGCCGTGGCACCAAGATAGCCGTTCGGCTCCACGATGATGACCCAGTCACCGACCGTTTCCACTTGCACGACCAGCCGGTCACCGGTGTGATCCTGTTCTCTCTGTGCGGTGACGAAGTCGACAATGTGGCGGGTTGAAGGATCACAACCGAGTCGCCCCAGGACCGTGTCCTTGGCGACGCCTGACACCAATGTCAGGCACATCGAATCTGGAGCATTATCCGATTCGACCCACTCATAGCCCGGCGTCCTCGGCTCGTTGCTCACCATAGAGAAATGGTCTCCGTCTTCAGAGCCCGGCGAGCGCGTGGAACGCTACCGCGGCGGCAGTTGCCACGTTCAGCGAGTCGACCCCGTCCGCCATCGGGACGGGAACCACCACATCGGACGCTGCCAGGGCCTCATCGGTCAGGCCCGGCCCCTCTGCACCGAGGAGCAGGGCCACACCGACGGGGTCACCTGAGCCGGACACCGAGGCCTTCAGCTCGGCGAGACTGACGACGGGGACGCCGCGTCCGGCGGCCGGACGCGGAGCCAACGCGGCGACAACGAAGCCGGCGGCCCGCACCTGGTGGAGCCCCGTCGGCCACGGCACCAGCCGGGCGAACGGAATGTGGAGGACATGTCCGACCGACACCCGGATCGACCGGCGGTAGAGCGGGTCGGCGCACGTCGGGTCGAGGAGGATGCCTGCGACCCCGAAGGCGGCGGCGTTGCGGAACAGGGCCCCGATGTTCTCGTGGTCGTTGAGGCCCTCGAGGATGGCCACCAGCGGAGGGGATCCCTGCGGAGCCGATGTTCCCGCGGCGTCGGCCAGTAGCGGTCCGGGATCAGCGGGCGACGGGCGGTTCGCGACCGCTACCACGCCCCGGTGCAGGGCGAAGCCGACCGTGCCGGCCACCAAAGCACGGGTCCCCACGAACACCGGCGCGCCCCGCGCCCGTGTGGCCGCCACCAGGTCACCCACCGCCGTCACCTGGCGATCGTCGACGAGCAGCGAACGCACCGTGTACTCGGACGTGAGGAGCCGGTCTACGGCGAGCCTGCCCTCGACCACGAAAACCGACTGATCGGCGTCCAGGCGGATCCGGCCGGCCGGGTCGTTGAGGTTCCGGTAGAGGTCGAGCCGCCCGTCATCGGGGTCGTCCACAGCAACGAGCGGGCCCGGGGTGACGACAGGAGGGCACTTGGACGCGTCCGACACCCCTCCAGCTTCGCGTCCTGCCGAGCTCCAGGAAACCGGGTATCGCCTCAGACTGCCCCACGCCTGGCGTCGAGACGAACCGCGGCCAGGTTTCCCGACCTGACCGGGATCGCTCAGCGCGAGCGGTTTGCGAACGACTCAATCAGCCCGCAGCAGCAGGGCTGTCGGCGTCCGAGCCGCAACGAGGCCGGGCAGGGCGGCAACGACATTGGCCAGCACCAGTGCTCCAAGCGCGACGAGCACCACCGACAAGATCGGCACGCTGGAAAGGGGAACGGCATAGATCTGACGCGCGAACAGGATCCAGAGCCATCGCCCGATGACGATCCCGAGGGGTACACCGATAACGATCCCGATGACTGCGGCAACCGATGACTGCCATGCCACCGCGGCCATGAGCTGTCGCTGGGTGAAGCCGAGCGTCTTCAACAAGGCAAGGTCGCGTCGCCGCCTGCGAACCGATGTCGCCAAGGTGAGGCCCAGAGCAACGATGGCACCGGCGGCGAGGGCTGATGTCAGCAGTGCCGGGGTCAGACCCATGCTTCGATAGTTCACGATCTCGGCGGGGCGTTGCACACTGACGACAGAGACCGTGTCTCCCTGAGCTTCACCGTCGGGAACGGTGGCGAAGACGTGGTTTGCCGTGTTGGCGATGCGCTGCAGGTTGGCAACGCCGACCGGGGCTGGGATGCCTTGGCGCAGCCGCACGAAGACGAGATTCGGTCCGTTGAGCGTGGGATCCGAGCTGGACAGCGCTTGCTCGAAGGAGACGGGCAAGCCGGCATCGGACATCAACGCGCCCGTCCCCATGGATGTGTGGTCGTCGACGACGCTGGAGTACCCCACGGCGGGCATGGTGGCCGTACCCACGACGACGAGATGTGTCGGTGGGACGTACACCGGGTTCCCGGGTGTGCCGTAGGTCACGACCACGGTGTCGCCGACGTGCTTGTGCAACTGCGCCAGCGTGGCCGCGCCGAGGACGATCTGGCCCGCACCCTCGACGGCGTGCCCGGCGAGTATCGGCGGGCTGATCGGCGACTTGGTCGCGGAATGGCCGTATTCGAACAGGAACGGAACACCCTGGCCGTCGATCTCGGCATCGTTGTAGTCGTAGCCGTCCCACGCGACGACGTCGGGATCGCGGTCGAGGAGGGAGAGCGCCTGGGGGGCGCGGTGTTGCTGGCGTCGAGCATGTAGCTGAAGTTCCATCCGTAGAGCGCAGGATGCGAGACCAGGGATTGCAGGCCACTCCCGAAGGTGAGAGTGGCCACCACCAGCGCCACAGCCAGGATCGCACCGAACAAGGCCGACCGTGCCGGGACTGCGGTCCGCCCCCGCCCCGATTCGAGGGCGAAGCGCACTCCGATCACTGCCGGTGGCGGAAGTCCTGCCGAGGCGGCTGCTTGCACCGCCTTCGATCTGCCCTCGGGAGCGATCCTCGAACGACGAAGAACACGATGCGGTGCTCCTCGATACGCCAGAACGACGGCGATCGCTCCCAGGCCGACGCTGAGGGCGAGGAGACCGATGCCGAGCACCGTCCAGTCGAGCGCAATGCCCGTATCTGGGTAGACGGGCCGGACGGGACCCAGAGGCGAGAGCGGGGACAGCGCCACGGCGACGGCACCGGCGAGAAGCGAGCCCACCACGATCGAGGCGAAGATGCCGACAAGACTGTCAGCGGCAATCGTCCTTGGTCCGGCGCCCAGGCTCCGCAGGACCGAGGACTCCTCCTCGGCATCACGAAGCTGACGGGAGATGAGCTGAAGGCCGATGAGCAACGCGGCCAAGGCAGCAACCCCGCCGAATACTCCGAGGGTAATGGCCAGAGGCTTGACGGTTCGATCGACCTTGGCCTCGACGGGCGCGATGGCGTGAAATCCGTAGGTATTGCCCGGCGGCGCTGCTGTGGCGAACTCCCGCTCCACTTGGTTGACGTCGCCGCTCCCGCGGTCGAGTCGGAGCCCGTACGTAATGGCGCCTTCTCCCCCCCGCCGGCCACGATCTGTCGGCCCAAGCGGGGAGTGAAGAAGACGAATGTCGGATATCGGTCGATGTCGTCCTGGACGATGGCATTGCTCTGCTGCACCAGCCCCACCAGCATGGCGTCGAAGCGGATATGCGGTGGAACCCTCGCCGTGCCGAAGCCCGGCAGGCTCTCCTGGTCCGGGGTATAGACGCCGTACGGGATGACCTCGCCGACATGCACGCCGAGCAGATGCGCCGCTGACGACGTCATCACGATCTGGTCAGGCTGATCGGGGTTGGCCATCCGCCCCGAGGTAACGGCTAGGCGATCCTGGTCGAAGAACAGACCGTCGACGCTGGCGATCGGCTGGATATCGCTGATGGCCGCGAGCCGGGGGGCGCCGTCGGGAGCCAACGGGGCGGCGGCAACGGGGATCGCGGCCTCGACGTGCTTTACGCCCGGCAGGCGAGCGATCGCCTCGACCGCCGACGACGAGTAGCTCGGCGCGCTACCACCCCCGTTGCCGACCCCTCCGAACACGGTGATGCCCAGGTCCGACGGGTTGGTACTGGCCAAGTAGGTGGCGAACGACGACTGGGTACGCCGAGCCGCCGCCAGCGCGGCCATCGACAAACCCCCCACCAGGCCGACGAGGAGGACCAGGGCGAGGTAACTGCCCCACCGGTGACCGAAGGTGGCTCGATAGCGATAGCCAGCCACGCGCAGACTTGATCCGGTCAGAGCCACGCATCACCCAGCAGCTGCATCTTCATGCTGCCTTCGCCCCTTGCCATGGCTCGTCCACCCCTCCATGGCAAGTGTGCCGCAGCTCGGAGCCGGGACCAAGGGGGTCAGCCTCTCGATCCACCTTCGTGCCAGCACCACGTCACGGGATTCCCGCCGGCGCGGGACTACCCGACCAGCCCGAAGGCACCTTTGACGATGGCAAGCAGTTTCTCGGTGGCCGCGGGTGACAACGCCGTCGCCGGATTCTCCACCATTGCCGACACGACGAACGTCTGGCCCTTCCGGCTCTTCGCCAGATAGCCGAGAGTGAGCACTCCCGGCTCAGAGCCACCCTTGAACCAGACCGTCGGCCACTCCGCGTCGTCGAGCCCGAGATCACCGTCGTTGACCGACAGCACGGTCGCGAGCGGTGCCAACTCGGCCCGGGTGGAGAGCTGTTGCAACCCGGCAAATGCAGTGCAGACGTCATCCGGAGACGCGAACCATTCGATGGAGTCGACGTCGCGCGGCTCCGTCGACCCTTGGACCCGGCTGAGCGGGAGGGGATCCACCGACGACGCAAGGAATGCTGCCCGCCGGTTCGGAGGTGTGCTCAGGTACTGGTCCGCCAGCGTCGGATAGTCCGCATCGTGCAAGAGGAGCATCTCCCGGGTCGTGAGGAACGGGAGATCCCGTGCGGCGTTGCTCGACCACTGACGCACCTGGGACTCCACCTGGGAGCGACCCACCAGGTCTATGAGCATGTCGGCCGCGGTGTTGTCGCTTATCGAGATCATCTTGATCGCCGTCTCCTTCACAGAGACCTTGGTTCCTGAAGGACTGAACTGAAGCGACCCGGACGACGCTGCATTGCCAGCGCTCCTGAGCGCGTCCTGGACGGTGAGCTTCTGACCCCATGTGACGCGACCTGAGGTGATCTGATGCGCGAGGGCACCGAGGACGAAGAGCTTGAACTCGGAAGCCATCGGGCGTGCCGTGGAGGACGCCACCTCATGGATCGGCGTACAGCTCCCGTCGGGTGACACCTCCGCGGCTAGGAAGCCGACCTGGGGAGCGAGGTCTCGGAGCTGCCGGTCGAGCTGGGCCCAGCTCGTCGGAGAGGCGGGCAGAGACGCAGAGAGAAGCAGTCCGCCGATGAGCCCGGCGCCGTCGACCGAGATACTCACCTTCTCCGTCAACGGTCCAAAGGTGGCGACCGCGACGAGGGACGTCGGATCCTGGGACACGACACCGACCAACGACGCTCCCGAGGGGGCAGGGACGTCTTCGAGCAAGACCTGGTTGAACTCGTCCACGCTCACCTTTGACAAGAATCCGGCGTCGAAGTGGGCACCGATCTCCTGCTGAGACAGAGGGGCATCGGCCACGGCGGCGAGGAACCACGAGAGCTGAGTCCCCACCTCCGTATCGGGGACCGTCGTGGAGATGAATGCCTGCGAGCTCGCCGTCGTGGTGGTCACACGAGGAGGTGCTGCTCGTCCAGACGGACTACTGCAACCTGCCGCCGCGATCGAGATCACCGCACCGAGGGTCGCGTACGAGAGACGCCTCACCATCCTCCGGTGCTTCTTCCCCGCCACGTGCGCACGCCACTCGAAGGCCTCATCGGCGGTCAGCGCATGAGAGACACGAGGCCGTGTTGAAGTCCGACGTTCAGCCCGGTGACGAACGTGGTGACGACCAGAGCCGCCCCGAAGACGGCTCGTACGCCGCGCTGCATCGACCGACACGTCGCCCACACCACTTGTCTCGCCTCCTGCAGGCACTCGCGGAGGAAGTCACGCCTGCGGGCGGGGACGACCGGTGCAGGTCGGCGTCGCCTGGGCCCTCCAGGCGGACCGTCGTCCCACCCCGTGGTCGGAGGTGCCGGAGGCCGCGGCGGCCCTGGTGGGACGCGAACACCGGCGGACAGGACCTCCACGCCGCCAGTATCCCACCCTGGAGCCGCGACCGGACGCCGATCAGGGGCTGAGTCGTCGTGCTTCTGCGGGGCTCGGCCACGAGTCTCCTGACAGCCGAGACATCGAGCGATTCCGGACAACGACTGACGATTATCGTCGATCGTATGGGCGATCGCCCTGCCTACGACGAGATCGGCGTCGGCTACAGCCAGATCCGAGGCCCGGACCGACGGATCCAACTAGCCGTAGACGACGCTCTGTGGGGCGCGGCGCGGATCGTCAATGTCGGTGCCGGCACCGGATCGTATGAACCCGAAGGCCGCTGCGTCGCGGCCATCGAGCCGTCGGCGGTGATGATCGGCCAGCGCGCTCCGAATCTCGCTCCGGCCGTCCAGGCAAGGGCCGAGAAGCTTCCGATCACGGATGCCGCTGCAGACGCGGCACTCGCTGTCCATACGGTGATGCATGGGAGCGACCTCGGTCGAGGATTGGGCGAGATGCGCCGTGTCGCAGCGAGGGCCGTGATCCTGACGGTGGATCCCGAAGTCATCCGCGAGCTCTGGATCATCAAGGACTATGCACCCGAGATGCCCTCGACCCACAACGCGCGACTCCCGTCGATACGAGACCTCGCCTCGGCGTTTCGTGACACCCAAGTGCGAATCGTCCCGTATCTGGGCCCTGAGATCCGTCGAGGAACCTCTCCCTGGCACCAGATCTCGAAGGCCGCGACCGATCGCGCCGTCCGACGCCTCTCGAGGGACCTCGCCGACGGGACCTGGGACGCCCGTCACGGACATCTCCGTTCGGACCCGGCCCACGACGTCGGGATGCGGCTCGTGATCGGAGGGTGACGGACCCGGGACTCGCCGACCAGGTGACCCTCGACGCGCCGGCCTGGGCCCGACGGCCCGGGAACCGATGGGGGAAGGGGGGAAGGGTCCCGTAGTGCTCCGAAGATGCGGATCGGGCGTTGAAACCGGTAGAAGAGGGGTCATGCTTCTCGAGGGAAAGACGGTGCTCGTGACCGGCGTCGGCGTCGGGCTCGGAAAGGAATGTGCCCTCAGCGCGCTGCGCGAGGGGGCGAACGTGGTCCTGGCGGCCCGGAGAAAGGACGAGCTGGCGCAGGTGGCGGCCGAACTCGACCCCGGCGGCGAGCGCACCGCGCACAAGTCCACCGACATCACCGATCCCGACTCCTGTGCGTCGCTCGTGGAGCTGGCGCAGGAACGGTTCGGCTCCGTCGACGCCCTGATCCAGGTGGCGGCGTTCGAGCGCGCCTGGGGTGGCCTGTACGACCTCAAGCTCGACGACTGGAGGGCGGCGTTCGACACCAACGTCCTCGGCGCGCTGACGGTGCTGCGGCCCGTGGCCAAGGCCATGAAGGAAGGTGGCGGCGGCTCGGTCGTGTTCATCGGCTCGCAGTCCATGTTCAAGCCCGCCATGCCGCAGGCCGGCTACGCCGCCTCGAAGGGAGCGCTGCTCACCGCGATCTACTACCTGGCGGACGAGCTCGGACCGGACAACATCCGCTGCAACATGGTGATCCCGTCCTGGATGTGGGGCCCGAACGTCCAGCTGTACGTGTCGGGAACGGCACGACACCAGGGGAGGACCGAGGAAGAAGTCCTGCAGGACCTCGTGGGAAACTTTCCCCTCCGGCGGATGACCGAGGACGGCGAGGTGGCCGACGTGGTGGTGTTCTTCGCCTCCGACCACGCCAAAGCGGTGACGGGGCAGTACCTCCTCGTCAACGCCGGCGAGCTGCTGCGATGACCGGCGCTCCCAAGCGGGTCGTGGTCTGGGGCACCGGCTTCGTGGGCCGCATGGTGATCCCCGAGATCGTCGGGCACCCGGGTTTCGAGCTCGTCGGCGTGGGCGTCAGCACCCCGGAGAAGGTCGGTCGTGACGCCGGGGAGATCTGCGGCATCGGCACCGTCGGCATCACCGCCACCGACGACGTGGACGCCCTGGTGGCACTGCGCCCCGATGCCCTCGTCCACTACGGGCCGACCGCCGCTCACGCGGCCGACAACATCGCGCTCATGGGCGCGTTCCTCCGGGCCGGGGTCGACGTCTGCTCGACGGCCATGACCCCTTGGGTGTGGCCCTCGATGGCTCAGAACCCGCCGTCGTGGATCGATCCCATCACCGAGGCCTGCGCACAGGGAGGTGCGTCGTGCTTCACCACCGGTATCGACCCGGGCTTCGCCAACGACCTCTTCCCCATGACCCTCATGGGGCTCTGCGGCGAAATCCGCCGCGTGAAGGCGCTCGAGATCCTCGACTACATCAACTACGAGGGTGACTACGAAGAGGAGATGGGCATCGGCCGATCGCCCGAGTTCACTCCCCTGCTCGAGCACACCGACATCCTGGTCATGTCGTGGGGCGCCACCGTGCCCATGATCGCCCACGCAGTCGGCATCGAGCTCGAAAAGATCACCACGACGTGGGAGAAGTGGGTCACCGACAAGCCGATCGACACGGCCAAGGGAACCATCGAACCGGGGGCCGTGGCCGCCATCCGCTTCACCATCAACGGCATCTTCGGCGATGAGACCCGCATCGGTCTGGAGCACGTCAACCGGGTGGGCACCGACGCCGCCCCCGATTGGCCGCGCGGCACCCAGGACGACGTCTACCGGGTCGAGATCGAAGGTTCGCCGTCGATCACCCAGGAGACGGCCTTCCGGTTCACCGACGGGAGCGGGCGCGACGCTGCCGCGGCCGGCTGCCTCGCCACCGGCCTCCGGGCACTGAACGCGGTACCGGCCGTCAACGAACGCCCGCCGGGCTGGGTCACCGCGCTCGATCTGCCCTTGATCCCCGGCACCGGCACCATTCGCTGAAGCCCTGACATCACTCGTTCAACCGAATGCCCCGGGCGGCATCGGATGCCCCGGTGCGCCCCGAACCCAGGGGGGTCAGGTGGCAGGAGACGGTCGGACCGTTGCCCCTTCGACGCGACCCACGATCGCTTTCAAGGCCTTGATCTCCTCGTGCAACGCGCGGCGGCCCTTGGGCGTGATGGATAACACAGGTACACGGCCGACGATCTTTGATCTTCTTGTCGATGCGGACATGGCCGGCCCCTTCGAGGGTGCGCAAGTGCTGTGACAAATTGCCGGGCGTGAGGTCCAGGGCCTCGAGCAAATAGCGAAACTCCACGCGGCGTAGCTCGTGGGCGATCGTGAGGATGCCCGGCGCGATGACCGCGGTCCTAGACTGCCGCCGTGCCCGACCAGAAACCGCCCCGGTTGGAGGGCGACGAGCGCGCCACGTTGCGGGCGCTCCTGCAGTATCAGCGCGAATCACTGGTCCGGAAGGTGACCGGAGTCGACGACGCCGCGGCGCGACACCCGCTCGTCGGCAGTGGCACAACGCTGCTGTGGTTGACCAAGCACATGTCTCGCGCCGAATCCCTGTGGATCCAGCGCCGCTTCGCCGGCGAGCAGGTGGAGATCCCCGACGACACCGTGCATCCCGGCGACTCGCTGGCGGCGGCCGTAGAGACGTATCGGACGACCTGGGCGCGCACGGACGCCGTCGTGGCGGCGGCCTCGAGCCTCGACGAATCATGCCGGGACGTCGGGGACGAGGCGCCGGTGAACCTCCGCTGGGTGCTCATGCACCTCCTGGAGGAGACCGCCCGGCACGGCGGGCACGCGGAGATCCTGCGCGAGCTGGTCAACGGCGCCACGGGCCGATAGGGGTCTGCCGCAGTCACGTCACCTCGGGACGTGGCGAGGTGACGTGACAGGTGGGCACCTGGTTGGCGCAGTTCCCGGCACGTCGGACTCCTGTCAGGGGGATCGTCCGGTACGGCGCCTGCGACGCATTTCGCCCGCACCCGAACACCCAGCGCTCGCGCCGCGGCCAGTAGCACGTGCATCCGGGCGATGGCCTCGCCCCGGTGTCGCCCTCGAGCTCTCCCCGGCCGGGCTCCGACCCGGCGGCTGCGACTGCGGTTCCCACTGCGGCACCGGCCACAGCACCGGCCGCGGTGCCGCAGTGGGTCTTCTTGACCCGCCGAGAAGGCTCGAGCATGTTGCGGATCACGGCGGCGAACGTCTGGAACAGGATCACGAGGTCGCGCCACAACGACCAGTTCTCGATGTACTGATTGTCGAGCCGGGCACGCTCGTCGATGGAGGTGTCGCCCCGTAGCCCGTGCACCTGGGCGAGGCCCGTGAGCCCGACGGGCACCCGGTGCCGGCTCTCGTAGCGCGGCACCTCGGCCCTGAACTGTTCGACGAAGAACGGTCGCTCCGGGCGCGGGCCGACGAGGGACATGTCGCCCTTGAAGATGTTCCACAGCTGTGGCAGCTCGTCCAACCCGGTCAGCCGCAGCACATGGCCGATCCGCGTCACCGAGTCCTGGTCGGGATTCCACTCGACGTCGGACCGAGAGTTGACACGCATCGACCGGAACTTGAGGATATCGACGGTGGCGCCGCGCTGACCCACACGCTGCTGGCGGAAGTGGACCGGGCCCGGGCTGGAGAACTTCACGATCGCCGCGATCGCTGCGTAGAGCGGGGAGACGACGAGGAGGGCGAGGGCCGCGAACGATGCGTCGAAGACCCTCTTGGCGAAGCGGGCGTGACGGCGCAACAGCGACCGGCGCAGGCGCAGCAGGGGGTAACCCCACACGTCGTCGACGTTGCGGCTGTCGGTCGCGGTGGCGAGCTCGAAGAACCGAGGCAGGACGTGGATCTCGACCGAGGCGTCCTCGCATGCCCGGAAGACGTCGACCATCTCCGACTCGCGGGTGACACCGAAGCCCACGATGACGCGGTCGATGCGCTCCTCGGACAGCACCCTGCGGAGGGTGTCCACCTCACCGAAGAGCGGGAGCAGCAGTCCGGCACTGTCCACGGCGTCGAGGAACCCCACGGGTCGCAGGCCGTACTCGGGATGCTCGTCGAGGGTGGCGGCCATGTTGGCGCTCACGTCGCCGGCCCCGACGAACAGGGTGCGCTCGATGAACCAACCCCGCGTGCGCAACACGCGTATGAGCCAGTACTGGCCGCATCGCGCCACGATGACCGCGGCTACCAGGATCGCCGCCGTCACGACCAAGGCGGCGGTGGACACGCCGGGCACCTTGGCGAGCGCCAGGACGAGGAACGGTGCCGCCCAGCACGCCGCCAGCGGTCCCGCCTCACGGGCCACGCTCAGGGTGATGCGGGGGCGGTAGTGGCCGTCGAGCACCAACGCCGCTCCGACCCCGGCCATGGCCGCCCATGTCCACCACTCGCCGAGGGGAAGGCCCAGCGCTGCCACCACGACGACGAGGAGCAAAGCGTCGAGGAAGAACACCGCGTGCATCGCCGCGTTGGCGGTGACGCGCCGCGAAGAGGTGACGGCCCGCACCTCGGCGTCGGCGACACCGGTGCTGTCCCATGACCGGTAGCTGACAGCGACGGACATGTGCTGTGCGGAGCTCTGGCAGACGGGCCCGATACCGGCGCGCCGGCTAGGTCGCGGCCCGGTGCCGGCGGCGGCTGCGGCTGCGGCTGCGGCGGACCATCAGCCCGCCGAGCACCAGGGCGCCGGCCCCGACGACCGCCATGGCTTCGATGTCCGCGCCCGTGAGGGCGAGGCCCCCGGAGCTCGACGTCGCCTTGGTGGCGGGCGGGGTGGTCACGTGCGGGATCACCGCCGTGGTGGGAACCGTCGGGTTGCCCGCCGACGTCGTCGTGCACCCCGTGTAGCACGTCGTGGCGGCATAGGCCGAGGTGGGGAGGGTGGCCACACCCAAGGTGGTCAGTGTCAGGACGAGTCCCAACGCGAAGAACCGTCTCTTCATCTC
Organism: uncultured Acidimicrobiales bacterium; assembly: GCA_963810195.1. Classification (GTDB taxonomy): domain Bacteria; phylum Actinomycetota; class Acidimicrobiia; order Acidimicrobiales; family UBA8190; genus Chersky-840. The sequence goes on from CAWEMO010000009.1 coordinate 89,304, forward strand.
GCTCCTCCTTCCCCTGCTTCGGTGGTGCGGTCGCTGTGTCGACCGGGACGCACCATCACCACTCAGTGTGATCCCGGTGCCGCTCTGTGCCCAGAGGAAAACGTCCTAATCCGACGCGGCGATGCCCTTTCGACCACTGCGGGGGAGCGCTTCTCACGGCCCGGGGCCCACCAGAGGGCCCAGCGAGGCGGGAGCGGTGAGACGGGCCCAGGAGACGGGGTCGGCAACCTGGGCCCCGGCAGGGCGGTCGCCGCCCGGCCGTGCCGGTCAGGGGTGTTGGATCGCCCCCGACGGCGGAGCGGAGAGCGCGGCGGTGACGACCTCGTTCCCCACGGCCGGCGCCGGGCCCTTCTTGGCCCGGCGACCCATGCGGATGAACAAGGTCACCGATACCGACACGTAGATCACCCAGACGACCAGTTGCAACACCGAGGGGCGATCGGCGTACCCGAGCAGGCTGTGGAAGACGTCGCCGAGCGAGCTCCCCTCGCTCAGGAAGCTGCTCGTGTTCCACAGCGTGTGCCCGAAGAAGGGGAGCCAACCGAGCTGCTGGAGGTCCTCGACCGCGTCGGCCAGCAGGCCGGCGGCGAACACCATGAGCACGACGCCGATGACGCGGAAGAACAGGCCCAGGTTGAGGCGGCGCCCGAGCTTGTAGATGACATAGGCGATCACCATCGCCAGCGCGAGCCCGAGCACGGCGCCGAGCAGCAAGCCCTGACCGTGGGCGCCCGTGGCGGACTGGGCGCTCGAGGCGAACACGATGGCCAGCGTGAACACCATGGTCTCGAGCCCTTCGCGCCCCACCGCCTGGAACGCCAGTAGGCCCAGCCCGAAACGAGCCTTGCCGTTGAGCGCTTCCTCGGAGCGGCGCCGGAGGTCGGCGGACATCGTCCGACTGTGGGACTGCATCCAGAAGGTCATGTACGTGAGGACGGTGGCGGCCACGAGGAACGTCACGGTCTCGAAGATGGTCTGGACGGTCGAGCCGTCGTACTGCCTGATCACGACGTAGGCGGCGACTCCCCCGCCGATCACGAGCACCATGGCGGCCCCCACCCCGAGCAGCACGTCACGGAAGTGGCGGCGCTGGCCGATCTGGTCCAGGTAGGCCAGGAGGATGGCCACGATCATGCTGGCCTCGATCCCCTCGCGCAGGAAGATGACGAAGGTGGGAATCATCGAGGAACCGGCGTTAGGTCCGTCATAGCCTGATATTTAGGTAACCCTAAGAAATGGAGGGTGTCAACCCCTCGCACACGCCGACGGGGCTCGGTCGCAGCCCTCGGGACGCGTCGGTCCTCCCCTGTTGCCTCCACCTGCGGGTCGAGGCGTCGGCGGTAGAGTGCCCCCGCGTGGGGACGCCGCTCTGCGATGGCGGGTAGGGGCTCGAACAGGCGACGGATACTCGTCCTCGTCGGGGTGCTGGCCGTCGCGGCGGTCGTGGTGCTGGCCACCGACCCCTTCGGTTCCTCCCCCGGCGACACGTCACCCGTGAACCTCTCTACGCCGGTCGACATGGCGAACGGGGTGGCGCACCAGTCGGCCGTCGTGCACGCGGGCAAGGCCCGGTTCGAGGTGCTCAGCCCCACCTTGGTCCGGCTCGAGTACTCGCCCTCGGGCAACTTCGAGAACCGCCCCACCGTCAACGCCCTCGACCGCCGCATGCCGGTGCCGAGCTACAGCACCCGTGTCTCGGGAGGCCGGCTCACCATCCGGACCGCCAAGGCCACGCTCACCTACAAGGTCGGGTCGGGGCCCTTCACCGCGGCCAACACGTCGGTGCGATTCGCCGACGGCGCGGACGAGACCACCGTGCACCCCACCTGGGATTGGGAGTGCCCCTTCGACCAGACCTGCCAGGCGGGCGCCGCGGCCCTCAGCGGAGGCGCCACCCTCGGGTACAACCAGAGCGGGTACCAGTCCAGCGCGGGCTACGTGGGCGATCTCCTCGGCCCCGGCGCGGGCGCCACGTGGAGCGTGCTGGGCGCACCGGGTGGGTCGACGGCGCTGTCGCTGCGTTACTCGAACGTGGCACCAGCCGGCTCGGCGGCTCGGGCGCGCACCATCGACCTGGTGGTCGACGGTCATCGGCTCACCACACTGAGAGCGGCGGCGACCGACGGCGCCCAGCCGTGGGCGACCCTCACCACCACGGCATCGTTGCAGTCGGGCTCCAACTCGGTGGAGGTGCGCTGCGAGACCGGCGAGAGCTGTGGCATCGACCTCGACACCCTGTCGACGGGCCCATCGGGCGAGCCCACCCCGACGCCGGCCCAGACCGAGCCACTCGGCGGCTGGGTCCGTGGATTCGACACCTTCACCTACGAGCCGGTGCACCCATGCGCGCCGGGGACCGGCGGCGCCTCGTGCCAGAACACGTTCGAGCCGTTGCACACCGACGGCCTGCTCGACGAGGCGGGGTGGCGGTTGCTCGACGACACCCAGAGCGCGCTGTGGACGGCACAGGGATGGGTGCAACCGCGCCAACGCGGCGGAGACACCGAAGACGGCTACTTATTCGTCTACGGCCATGACTACACGGGCGCGCTGCACACGTTCGCGCAGTTGACCGGTGCCGCCCCTCTCCTGCCCCGCAAGGTCTTCGGCGTGTGGTACTCGGACTACACCCCGTACTCCGCAGGGTTCATCGAGGACTCGCTGTACCCCGCCTTCGAAAAGGCGGACGTGCCGCTCGACACGTTGTCGCTCGACACCGACTGGAAGTCACCCAACAACTGGGACGGTTGGGAGTGGGACAGCTCCCTGTTCCCCCACCCGAGCGCGTTCTTGCAATGGGCCCGCTCCAAGGGCGTCGACGTCACCTTGAACATCCACTCGAGCATCGCCCTCGACGATCCCGAGCTGCCCACCGCCCAGAGCATCGCCGGCAACACGCTGGCCAGGACGAGTTGCATGGCCGGCATCTGTCTGGCCTGGGACTGGAGCGCCGTCTCCCAGGCCGAATCCAACTTCGCCCTCCAGCAGAGCCTCCAGCAGCAGGGGGTGGCGTTCTTCTGGCTCGACTGGTGCTGCGACGCGTCGACGGTCTCCATGCGGGGTGTGACCCCGGACGCGTGGATCGGCCACCTCTATGCCCAGCAGATGGTGAACCAGGGCCAGCGCGGCTTCGTGCTGGCGCGCATCGGCTCGTCCAACGGCAACCCGCAGCGGGAGTACCCGGCCGGGCCATGGTCCGACCACACCTCTGCGATCGCCTTCACGGGCGACGCCTGGGGAACCTGGGCCACCTTGGCCCAGGAGGTGGCGCTCACCCCGGACGAAGCGACCGTCGGCGAGCCCTACGTGAGCGACGACGTCGGGAGCTTCCTGGGGCCGCCGCCGCAGGGAACCCAGGACCCGCCCGACCTCTATGACCGCTGGGTGCAGTTCGGGACCTTCCAGCCGATCTTGCGGCTGCACTCCAACGACGAGCAACGACTCCCCTGGCAGTACCCGCAGCCGGTGCAGGCCATCACCGAGGCGTTCCTCCGCCTCCGTGAGGCCCTGCTCCCCTACACCTACACACTGGCCGCCCAAGCACACGACGACGGCCTGCCCATGGCACAGCCGCTGTACCTCGACTACCCGGAGCAGGCTGCCGCGTACTCGCATCCTGGGGAGTACCTCTACGGCTCCCAGGTGCTGGTGGCCCCGGTGACGGCGCCGGGCAGCGTCGCCGACACCACGGTGTGGATCCCGCCGGGCCGTTGGGTGGACTACTTCACGGGGGCGACGTTCACCGGCCCCACCACCACCACCGTGTCGGTCCCCTTGAACCGCATGCCGGTGTTCGTCCGTGCCGGCGGCATCATCCCCGAGCAGCCGGTGTCGGGCACGGGGTCGTCGGGCACGAGGTCGTCGGGCAGTTCGCAGCGCATGGTCCTCGACGTGTTCTCGGGGTCGAGCGGGTCCTTCACCCTGTACGCAGACAGCGGCACGGGGCTCGGCTACAACAAGGGGCAGCACACCACGACGCCGATCTCCGACACCGTCGGAGCCGGGGGGGCTCCCGACGCGGCCGCGACCGATCGCGTCACGATCGGCCCGGCGCGCGGCCACTACCCCGGCGAGCCGACTTCGATGCGCTACCGCATCGAGATGGTGGACCTGACCCAGCCCACCCGGGTCACCGTGAACGGGCGCCCCCTGGCGGAGACGGCGCCGGGCTCGGACGCCGCGGGCTGGTCGTACCAGCCGGCGACGGCCACGGTCGTGGTCGACACGCCGGAGCTCCCCACGACCCGAGCCGCCAGCGTGGCGGCATCGGGCAGCCGACCGGTGCACCGTCCCGAGCCGCCCACGCCCGGCTTTGGCTCTTGACAGTAGCTTGTTGGCTAACTACCATAGCCAGCATGACCGCTGACGACACCGCTCGCGACATCACCGCCGACAACCACGACACCCACTACCTGGCCCGCCCCGGCGGCCGCATCGCCTACGACGTCGGGGGTGAAGGCCCCCTGGTCGTGCTGGTGCCCGGCATGGGCGATCTGCGGGCCACCTACCGGTTCTGCGCCCCGGCCCTGCGGGACGCGGGCTACCGGGTGGCGTGCACCGACCTGCGCGGCCATGGAGACAGCGACGTCACCTTCGCCTCCTATGGCGACACCGAGACGGCGGGCGACATCGCCGCCCTCATCGACCACCTCGGCGGCCCGGCGCTGGTCGTAGGCAATTCCATGGGGGCCGGCTCGGCCGCCCTCGCCTCTGCCGAGCGACTCGACCTGGTGGCCGGACTGGTGTTGGTGGGGCCCTTCGTCCGCGACCCGCGCGCCAACGCCGTCGTGCGCTTGGCCATGCGCCTGGCCATGGCCCGCCCGTGGGTGGCCATGGTGTGGAAGGCCTACCTGCCCAAGCTCTACGCGGGCCGGCGGCCGGCGGACTTCGACCGGTACCGCCAGCGGGTGGTGGCCAACCTGCGCCGGCCCGGCTACGCGGCGGCCTTCTCCCGCACGACGCGCCTGAGCCACGCCCAGGTCGAGGCACGACTCGCCGACGTGAAGGCACCGGTCCTGATCGTCATGGGTGCGCTGGACCCCGACTTCCCGGATCCCGAGGTGGAAGCGGACTGGATCGCCTCGACGCTGCACGCCGAGGTCGTCATGGTGCCCGATGCCGGGCACTACCCCCAGTCACAACGGCCCGACGTCACCGTCGATGCCGTCGTGCGCTTCGCCGGGAAAGTGCACAGCCGTGCCTAGGGCGGGGCTCACCGAGGACCGGGTGGTCGAAGAGGCGGAACGCCTCGCCGACGAGGTGGGCTTGTCGAACCTGACCCTGGCCGCACTCGCCGAGCGCCTGGGCGTGCGCCAGCCGTCGCTCTACAAGCACATCGCCGGCATGGACGGCCTACAGCGCAGTATGGCCATCCGGACCAAGCTCGACATGACCGAGACCCTCGCCCGTGCCGCCGTCGGGCGCTGGCGCGGCGATGCCATCGCGGCGATGTCCCAGGCCTACCGGACCTGGGCGCGCCAGCACCCCGGCCGCTACACGGCAGGCCAGCGCGCACCCGTCCCGGGGGACACCGAGGACGAGGCCGCCAGCAACGCCGCAGTGCAGGTCATCGCCGACGTGCTGTCGGGATTCGACCTGCGCGGTGACGACGCCATCGACGCCATCCGTGCCCTGCGGTCCGCGCTGCACGGCTTCGTGAGCCTCGAGGCGGAGGGCGGCTTCGGACTACCGGTCGACGTCGACCGGAGCTTCGACCGGCTCGTGGGAGGGATGGTGGCCGCCTTTTCGAGCTGGGACACCAACGCCAGGGCCCTCTGAGAGCGCGGTTCCGACCCGAGCCGGGGTCCGGTGCTCAGTGACAGGTCACACTCGATGCGCCCACACCCACACGCGTCGGATCTCCACCCGTGACCGGGATCACCACGTGATACGTGGCCCAGGACCGCGCCGGAATGGGTTGGGGAGCGGTCAGGGTCCCCTCGCCGGTCACGGCGGACGCCGACGAGCTCACATCGACCACGCAACTCGGGGTGACCGCCGCACCACCCAGGTTCGTCACCTGGAAGTCCACGATGACCTCGTTCGAGGTGTAGGGCACGATGTTCTCGATGGTCGTCTGGTAGCTCGGGCCGCCGAAGCTCCGGACGACCACGACGCCGACGATCGCGGCGATGACGGCGATCACCACCACGAGCACCGTGAACTCGAGCAGCGAGCTCTCGGCCCTGAGAGCGGTCGGATGCTCGTGGAGAGGGGGCTCGATCCTCTGCGTATGCCTCTGCACTCGTGGTGGAGCCGAGATAGCCACAGCCGTACGCCTTTCTCCGAACGATCACACTTCTGCCAGGGCCTCCTCACCAGTCCTCACTTCTATGGTGGGCCACCCCGACCGCTCGACCCAGGGTCTTTGGTCCGCGATCCGCGGCGATTTCCGGCGGCGCGTGAGTGCAAGCCCCGGATCACCTCGGTTCCGGTTGTGCCCGAAGGAGGGCCGCCGCATGACCTTTCGCTCGACGGTCGTGAGCCCTACGATCAGCTCACACCCCCTACGACGGAGACGACGGCGTGAGCCAGAACGACGATTGGTCGCCCGACGAGCCGCTGGGCACGGAGGCGTTCGAGCAGGGCGACGAGGCGCTCGACGAGGACTCCAGGATCGACACCGCCTTCACCGAGGTTCTCGAGACGGACCCGTCCCTCGACCCCACGCTGCAGGTCGACGAGCGCGAGCTCGAGGAGGTCGGGGCGGAGCTCGACGACCCTGAAGACCTCGTGACACTGGACGGCGGCATCGACGACCCCGACGGTTTGGGAGAGCCCACTGGTCGCGCCCGCTCCCGACGACAAGACGCAGGCGGTTGGGATCTCGACGCACCGTTGTCGCGCGACGAGACTCCCGATGCCGATTCGGCCGAGTGACGAGCTGAGGGTTCGAGGAGGGTGGAAATGAATGAAGCCGCAGGGCTCGACGCGCACCACCGGGCCACGGTGGAGAAGATCTTCAGCCACCCCATGGGCCACAACATCCAATGGCACGACGTGTTGTCCCTCCTACAGCAGTTGGACTCGGTGACCAGGGAGCACGAAGGCCGGTACACCGTGACCCTGGGAGGCGAGACCGAGACGTTCGACGTGCCGCGCCATCACGACATCGACGCGCAGCAGGTCATCGATCTGCGGCGGATGCTCCGGAGCGCCGGGATCACCCCCTGATTCATGATCCTGGGGGCGAAATAGGGGCCTCAGAGCCGCCGTCTCAGAACTTCCACCGGGTCGCACCGAAGGGCTCGGCCGTTCCCAGGGCGAAAAGGGTGTCCGTCGTGAACTCGTACACGTCCCATGGAGGTGGTCCGGCGCTGGGCGCGCTGAACTCCGCGTAGAGCGCCCCGTCCCTTACCGTCGGGCTCCATCCGGCGTCCCGGTACCCCTCGGCGACGCGCCTCAGCGTGGCCTCGTCGGTCACCTTCACCGCCTCCCCCTCCGCCACCAGGTCGAAGGGGGCGGTGGCGACGGTGATCACGCAGTGCGGGTCGTGGGCGAGGTTCTTGGCCTTGCGGGTGGCGGCGCCGGCGCAGAAGTAGGCGGCGCCATCCATAAAGAGCACGCCGACGGGCACGACGTGGGGTCGTCCGTCGGGCCGCACGGTCGCCACCCAGCAGGTGTGGCGGCCCGGGCCTCCCGATCCCGGTGCCTGGGTGACCTGCGCGACGCCTCCTTCGAGCAATGCGCGCACCTTGGCGAAGGGGATGACCGGCGCACCGTACCCGTCCAGGTTGCGCTCACCCCGCGGTCGTCTCGTCATCGTCTCTCGCTTCTCCTCTCTGGGATCGCTCCCCGGGACGAGCTCCCCGGGATCGCCTGTGCGATCGCCCCGAACAGGCCTCGAGGCTCCTGGCGGCGCGCCCCGGCGGAGCGTGCCGGTGATGCCCTGCTCCGAGTGTGTCACCAGGGCCGACGCCCCGACGGGGCCGAACTCATCGGTCGGGTCGTCACGGCGGGTGGGATCGTCTCCCCGGGTCGGTGCGGACCGATGAGTCCGGGGCTCTCCCGTCGTCGTATCCCCATGTCGATCTCCGTGCTGGACTCGCCCATAGGATCTGCCGACGTGACCGTCAGCACTCCCGGGCTCGCCCCTGGCGACCTCGACTCGTATCGCCGGGAGCTCACCGCCTACTGCTACCGGATGCTCGGGTCGGGATTCGACGCCGAGGACGCGGTGCAACAGACCATGGTGCGCGCCTGGCGGGCCGGCGAGAGCTTCGAGGGTCGCTCCAGCGTGCGGTCGTGGTTGTACCGGATCGCCACCAACGTCTGCCTCGACCTCCTTCGTGGGCGCCAGCGTCGGGCCCGGCCGATGGAACTCGGCCCGTCGCGCCCGCCCGTCGAGTCGTCTCTCGAGGGCGTCCTGCCCGACGGTTCGTGGATCTCCCCCATCGCGGATGACCGGGTGCTGCCGCTGGAGGCGGACCCCGCCGAGATGGCCGTGGCCCGCGACGGCATCCGGCTGGCCTTCGTGGCCGCCTTGCAGCACCTGCCGGCCCGCCAACGCGCCGCCCTCATCCTGTGCGAAGTGCTGCGCTGGCAGGCGGTCGAGGTCGCCGACCTGCTGGACACGAGCGTGGCGGCGGTCAACAGCGCTCTCCAGCGCGCCCGGGGCACCCTCGCATCCGTCGATCTGGGCGAGCGCCAGGCGCCGGTGGACGAGCAACAGGCAGACCTGCTGGCCCGGTACGTCGACGCTTTCGAGCGTTACGACGTCGACCGGCTGGTCTCGCTGCTGCGCGCCGATGCGGTGCAGAGCATGCCGCCCTACGCCATGTGGCTCGAAGGAGCCCGGGACATCGGGCAGTGGATGCTCGGCGTCGGCATCGGCTGCAAGGGCTCCCGTCTGCTGCCGACATCCGCGAACGGAGACCCCGCCTTCGGGCAGTACAGGGTCGATCCGCTCGGAGGCCACACGCCCTGGGCCCTGCAGGTCCTGGAGACCTCCGGCGGCCGCATCTCGGCGATCCACTCATTCTTGGACGTCGAGCAGATCTTCCCCGCTTTCGGCCTGCCCGCCCACCTCCCGGAGTAGCCCCGCCAGCTCCAGCAACCGCACCAAGGCGGGAGCCACCTCCTCGAGCCGCATGCGCCCTCCGGCGCGCTTGACGGCGAGCTGGAGCCGAGCCAGGTCGTCGACCACCGAGAGGTCGGGAACACCTTCACCGGCAACGGTCATCACCAACTCACTGTCTGCCCAGCCGAGCACGACCCGAGCCCATGACTCGTTGGCGGTCACCTCTGTTCCGACGTCGCCGGCGGAGGGAAATCAGCGGCGCGAGCAAGCCGAACGATGGGTCACCTCGAGCAACCGGCCAGTTGACCGGCTAACGCGACCGGTGGCTCGGTTCGAGGCCATCCCAGGACCATCGGGGCACCGCCAGGTCCTCGGGCACCGTCGCACCCCATGGCGAGTATGCGAGCACGTCCCGCACCGCCCACTCCATGTACGCCCGGAGGCTGCGCCGGAAGTCGGGGTCGTCGGCGAGCCCGGCGTCATCTGCGGCCCGCACGAAGCACTGGACGAACCGGGCTCCGAGGTCTTCGTCCATACCCTGCCCGGCATGGATGGCGAGCATCCCAGAATGCCCGCCACACGACAGCGAAAAGCTCGGAGGCCCACCGAAGACTTCGGCCCAGTAGGAGGCCAGTCGCTCGACGTGGCGCGGATGCCCCGGATGGGAGAACGGGTGGTTCAACACCGGGTCCTCCAGGCACCGCCGGTGATGCGCCCTCGCAAGCGCCAGGAAGCCCGGCTCGCCTCCGGCGAACTCGAACATCGAAGGCCGCACCACTGGCGTGTCAGAGCAGGCCGTTGGCCTTGAGCCACGCCTTGGCCACGGCGGCCGGCTGCTCTTTGTCCGCGGTGACGTCGAGATTGAGCTTCGAGATCGCATCGGTCGTCAGCTTTTCGTCCAACGCGTTGAGGGCCGAGCTCACAGCGGACGAGTCCACCGATTTGCGAATGACCGGAATGATGTAGTCGGCCCCTTCGAGGTGCTTGTTGTCGGTCAGGGCCACGAAGTTGTTGCTGACCACGTTGCCGTCACTCGAGAACAACTCGACCACCTCGACCTCGCCGTTCTTGAGTGCTGCCACGCTGAGCGGCCCGGCTTCGTCGAGAGACTTGAAGCCGGCGAAGGCGAGACCGTAGACCTGCTTCAGACCCGGCTCGCACCCCGCGAACGTCGGGCACTCGGGCGGCCCACCCAGGGTCATCTTCGACGCATAGGGCGCCAGACTCGAGATGGTGGTCAGGTGGTCCTTGGCCGCGGTGGCCTTGGTCACCGCGAAGACGTTGGTGTCGAGTGCTTTGGAGGCGGGCAGCACGGTGACCCCGGAGGACGCCAGCGCCGCCTTGTCGGCCGCGATGGCCGTGTTGATCTGCGTGCCGGCCGGCTGAGGAGTTCCACCGTGAAGGTAGCCGAGGAGCGAGGCCGCGTAGTCCGGCTCGAGGTCGATCTGGCCGTGCTCCAGGGCGGGTACCACCACGGCCCGGGTGCCGAGCGCCGGCTCCACGTCCACCGGGTAGCCGGCGTGGGAGAGGACGTCCCCGTAAAGGTTCGCCACGATCTCCTGCTCCTCGAAGTTGGTCGCCCCGATCTTGATGGTCGGCTTGGAGGCAGCGCTGTTGTTCGTGCCGCCACTGCTGCAACCGGCCAAGGTGAGAACGGCAGCGGTGAGCACCGCGGCGATGGTCAGCGAACGTCGAGGTCCCATCGGGGAGCCCTCCTCTTTCGTGTGTTGCGCAACCGGTGTCCGACGGTGATCGCGAAAATGACGTCGATATCCGGCTCATAATGTTTTAACCCGATCGGAATAGTCAAGTTCTGGCCCTCAGGTAGCCGCTATGACCTCTGCCCCTGTCGACGTACCGAGACCTGTCGGCATCTTGCGGCGCAGGGGCTCGGGGGTGACGGCCCGCTGCAGGACACCGAGCCCCAGTGCCACGAACGCTGCCAGCAGCGCGACCAGGATGGCGCCCGCAAAGGCCTCGACGGTGTTGTTGGTGTTCAGACCCGAGATGACCGGAGTTCCGAGATCGGCATAGCTCACGTAGGCGGCGAGCGTGGAGGTGGCCACCACCTCGATGGAGGCCGTGCGCACTCCGGCCATGAGGAACGGGGTGGCGAGGGGAAGCTCCACCGTGCGCAACACCTGCCCACCGGTCAGGCCCATGGCTTTGGCCGCGTCACGCACCTCGGCGTCCACCTCACGCATGCCCACGTAGGTGTTGGTGAGGATCGGAGGGATGGCGAGGGCGACGAGGGCCAGGAAGGCGGCGAGGAACCCACCCCATTTGAGCGAGATCCACGGCACGATGGCGAACAGGGTGAGCAGGGCGAGGCTGGGGACAGCGCGGGCCGCGTTGGCGGCGTTCACCGCCACCAGGCCACCGCGCCCGGTATGGCCCAGCACGAGGCCGATGCCACCTCCCACCACCAGCGCCCCGATCACCACCGCGAGCGACAATTCGGCCTGCCGCCACAACAGCTCCGGGATGCCACTCGATCCGGTCCAGTGGGCCGATGTCGTGAACCAGTCGGACACGCCTGCCACGAAGTGCCGGAAGTGGTCCCAGATCTCCATGTCATTGCTCCCGTGCGCGCCGTGCCGAGCGGGACCAGGGAACGACCAGGCGCTGAAGGCCGACGAGGAGCAGGTCGCACAGGGCGGCCAGGAGGACCGACAGGACCAGGCCCACGATGATCGGGGTGTAGAAGCCGATGTTGAAGCCGTAGGTGATCTGTTGGCCCAGGCCCCCGAGCCCGATCAGCGCGGTCACGGTCACCAACCCGATGACCGTGGCCGCCGCGACCCGGAGTCCGGCGAACACATAGGGCAGAGCCAGCGGCAGGTCCACGCGTACGAGGGCAGCGGTCGACGAGTACCCCATGGCGGTGGCCGCCTCCCTGGCATCGGCGGGTACGGCATCGAGTCCGGCCACGGTGTTCCAGATCAAGATCAGCAGGGTGTAGCCGACCAGCGCGATCTCCGCGGTCGGATAGGACGCCACGTACCCCGTGATGGGCCCGAGGATGGCGAAGAGCGCCAATGAGGGGATGATGTAGAGCGCGCTGGCGAACCCGAAGACCGGGGGTCTGAGCACGCGGTAGCGCCACGCCAGCAAGGCGAGCGGGATCGAGATGACGAGCCCTATGCCGAGCGCCAGGAGGCTGAGGCTGATGTGTTGGAGCAGATCGGAGCTGATCTGGCCCCACTGGCTCGAGACGTAGCTCCACTGAAAGAAGGGCTGGGCTGCTCCCACCGGACCGATACTAGGTGCGCGGCGTCCGCGCAGCGCAGGGGGCTACTAGGTGCGCGGCGTCCGCGCAGCGCAGGGCAGCCCGAGCAACCCGGTTGCTATCGTGGCACGCGATGATCAGGCTGGAGCGAGTCTCCAAAAGCTACGGCAACGGGACCGTCGCCGTGACCGACCTGACGCTCGAGATCGGCGACGGGGAGCTCACCGTCCTGGTGGGCCCGTCGGGCTGCGGCAAGACCACGACATTGCGCATGATCAACAGGCTCATCGAGCCGACCTCGGGCCGCATCCTCATCGCGGGAGAGAACGTGCTGACCAAGGACCCGGTGCAGATGCGACGGGGCATCGGCTACGTGATCCAGCAAGGTGGGCTCTTCCCGCACCGCCGCGTCTCCGACAACGTGGCCGTGGTCCCCCGTCTGCTCGGTTGGGACAGCCGTCGGGTCGATCGCCGCGTGAACGAGCTGCTCGAATTGGTTGGTCTCGAGCCCGACGGCTACGCACGACGCTTCCCCCACGAGCTGTCGGGTGGCGAGCGCCAGCGCGTCGGGGTCGCCCGGGCGCTCGGAGCCGACCCCCCGGTCCTGCTCATGGACGAGCCTTTCGGCGCAGTGGACCCGGTCACGCGCCAACGACTGCAGAACCAGTTCCTCGAACTGCAACAGGAACTCAAGAAGTCGATCGTGTTCGTCACCCACGACATCGAGGAGGCCGCCAAGCTCGGTGATCGGATCGCCGTCCTCTCCACCGGTGGAGTGCTCGAGCAGTACGACGCCCCCAGCGAGATCCTCGGCCGACCCGCCACCCCGTTCGTGGCGGACTTCGTCGGTGCCGATCGCGGCGTCCGACGCCTGGCGGTGGTCCGGATCGAAGTCGAGGACCTGGCGCACCCGCCTGTGGTGTCCCCCACCGCCGACATGGAGGAGGCTCGGGCGCGCGCCGGGGACTCGGACGCCAAAACCGCAGTGGTCGTCGACGACAACCGCCGACTCGTCGGCTGGGTGTCGCTCGAACCGGGCAAGACGGGCCCGGTCGGACCGCTCACCGAGAAATTCGCCGCCCAGGTTCCGCTGGGCACGACCTTGCGCGCAGCCTTGGGCGAGATGCTCCAGCACGACGTGCGCTGGATCCCCGTCGTCGACGACGACGACGACCATTATCTCGGGGTCCTCACCCCGAACCGCCTCCACGCCGCCATGCGACGCTCGGTCGGCGGGAACCCGGTCGAGCCCTGAAGGGCAAAGGCGCGCGTACTGATTCCCGCGGCGCGAACGGCGCGGGCCCGGGGCGAAGAGCGGGCTCACGCCCCCGTCGACCCATGCCAGTGCCGGCGGGGCGCCGTCAGTATCATCTCTGGCGATGCTGGGGGCTGGCAGGCGAATTCGCGCACAAGCTTGTGGAGCTGTGCCTTGACATCCCTTCGGTCATTGCGGCAAAGGTAACTCTCGGTGAGTGCACCTCCGACCCGCCCGGAGAGCGAAGGCAAGACACTCCTCGTCGACGAATTGAGTGTGGGATTCGGGGGGGTCATCGCCCTCGACCAGGTATCCATGTCGGCCTCTCAGGGAGAGATCGTCGGTGTGATCGGGCCCAACGGTGCGGGCAAGACGACGCTGTTCAACGTCATCTGCGGGTTCGTGCAGGCGCATTCGGGAGTCATCACCTACGACGGGTCCTCATTGCTCGAGCACCACCACCCCCATGACCTGGCCGGGCTCGGGATCGCCCGCACCCTGCAGGGTGTGGGGCTCTGCGCCGGGCTCACGGTCCTCGAGAACGTGATGATCGGGGCAGAGACCGGGCTGCGTTGCGACGTCGGCTCTGCGTTCCTGGGCCTGTGGCGATCGAGCAGAGAGGAGCAGCGGGTGGCCCGGCGCGCCCGTGACCTCCTGGAGCAGCTCGGCGTCGCCGCCAACGCGCATCAGTTTCCGGGCACGCTCCCCTACTCGATCCAGAAGCGCACCGCACTCGCCCGCGCGCTCATGGCGGAACCCAGCCTCCTCTTGCTCGACGAACCGGCCAGTGGGTTGTCCAACGACGAGATGGACGAGCTCGGGACGATGATCCGGAGCCTGCGGTCGCGTATGGGCGTCCTGCTCGTCGAGCATCACATGGACCTCGTGATGTCGGTGTGCGACCGGCTGGTCGTGCTGAACTTCGGCCAGGTGATCGCGCAGGGACCGCCCGAGTCCGTGCGGTCGGACCCCGAAGTCGCCACCGCGTACCTGGGCGACGAGGTGCACCAGGCGTCGGCACCCTCGGGCGTGTCCGATGCTTGAGGTCCAGGACCTCTGTGTCTCCTACGGTGCCGTGGAAGCGCTGCGGTCCGTGACCTTGTCGGCCCGGCCCGGCTCGATCACGGCCGTACTCGGCGCCAACGGCGCAGGGAAGACCACCTTGCTGCGCACCATCAGCGGGTTGGTCAAGCCCCGCTCGGGCGCGGTCCGCTTCTCGGGCGAAGAGCTCCTGGGCAACCCCGTGGAGATCATCGCCCGGCGTGGCGTCTCCCACGTCCCCGAAGGGCGAGGCGTCATCGGGGAGATGACAGTGGAGGACAATCTTCGGTTGCCCACCCTGTGGTGCATGGGCCGCCACGAACGTCAGGCGGCGATCGAAGCAACCTTTGAGCTCTTTCCCCAGTTGCGCAACCTCCGGCGGCGACACGCATCGGCGCTGTCGGGTGGGGAGCGTCAGATGCTGGTCATCGGTCGGGCGTTGATCTCGCGCCCACGGCTGCTCCTGCTCGACGAACCGTCATTGGGCCTGGCACCGCTCGTGACCGCACAGCTCATGTCCCTTCTCCGGGACCAAACCGAGGGAACGGAGCTGACGGTCGTCCTCGTGGAGCAGAACGCGCGCAGCGCCCTGTCGGTCTCCCAGCATGCCGTGGTGCTCAACCTCGGTGAGGTCGTGGTCTCCGACCAAGCCTCGGTCGTCGCGTCCGACAACGCGCTACGCCACCACTACCTCGGGTTCTAGGAGCGCGGCATGAGCCTCTTCGTGAACATCACGCTGGACGGCATCGCCAACGGGATGATCTTCGCGGCATTGGCCCTGGCCTTGGTCCTCATCTTCCGCGCCACGCGCATCGTCAACTTCGCCCAGGGGGCGATGGGCATGATCACGACCTTCATCGCCTCGAGCCTCCTCGACCAGGGCCTCGGGTACTGGTGGGCCTTCCTGGCGGTGCTGGCAATAGGGTTCGTGCTCGGCGCACTCGTCGAACGCGTGCTCATCCGCCCCCTCCAGGGGAAGTCCGAGCTCAACCCGGTCATCGTGACCATCGGCTTGCTGATCGTCCTGGAGGGCGTGGCCGGAGCCGTCTACGGCAACTCCAGTCGCGGCTTCCCCGCCGCATACTCCCAGACCGGGCTCGTCGTCGGGCACACCAAGATCGCCTTCTCGCACTTCGACGTCTTCATCCTCGTGGCCGTCCTCGCGCTCATGACCGCCACGCTGCTGCTGTTCCGGACGACCACGCTCGGTCTCCGCATGAGGGCGTCGGCCTTCGCGGGCGAGATCTCGAGACTGCTCGGCGTGCGCGTCGGGTTGTTCCTCACTCTCGGTTGGGCCCTGGCCGGTGTGGCCGGGTCGTTGGCCGGCCTCCTGGTGGCACCGACCAGCTCGTTCGGCCCGTACTTCATGGATCTCGTCCTCGTCTACGCCTTCACCGCCGCCGTGGTCGGAGGTCTCGAAAGCCCCGTGGGCGCGCTGATCGGCGGATTGATCACCGGGCTGTGCATCTCGTACGTGGGTGGGTATCTGGGGTCGGGCCTGCAGCCCCTGGGCGCGTTGGCCCTGCTCATGGTGGCCCTCATGGCTCGACCCGAAGGGATCTTCGCCCGACCGCCGGCCCGGAAGGTCTGAGATGGCGCACGTGGCCCCGTCGGCGATCTCGTTGGAGGGCGGGTCGCGGCTGCGCCGCATCCGGATGCCGACCCAGCCGCTCGGCCGCCACGTGATCCTGGCGCTCGGTGGCGCCGTGGTCCTCTATCTCGTCACCTCCGCCCTCAGCCCCTACAACGACTTCGAGGTCGGCGAGATCGCCCTGTTCGTCATCGCCCTGGCCGGTCTGAGCCTCCTCACCGGTGTCAACGGGCAGATATCGCTCGGCCACGGCGCCTTCATGGCGGTCGGCGCGTACACCACCGCCCTGCTCATGACCCACACCCATGTCAACTTCGTCCTCGAGCTGCTGGCGTCCATCGCCAGCGCCGGGCTCCTGGGGCTGTTGATCGGGATCCCCGCCACACGCCTGAAAGGGCCGTACCTGGCCGGCATGACGTTGCTCCTGGCGCTCGCCCTTCCCCCGATCGCCGACAAGTGGAGCACCACCTTCGGGGGTGACCAGGGCCTCACCACGACGGTTCCGAGCGCGCCGGGCTCCCTCAACCCCGAGAAGTGGCTGGCCTGGATCCAGATCATCGGAGCGCTCGTGATCCTGGTGCTGCTGGCCAACCTGCTTCGCAGTCGCTACGGACGCTCGTTTCGGGCCGTGCGCGACGACGAGATCGCCGCGTCGCTGGCGGGGATCCACGTGGCCCGGACCAAGGTCATGGCGTTCGTGATCAGCGCGGCGTGCGCCGGCCTGGCCGGCGCGTTCCTCGGGCTGTCCACCGGGGTCGTCAACACCGGAGAGTTCCCCCTCACGCTCTCCATCCAGCTCCTCGCCGCCATGGTGCTCGGGGGGACCGGCAGCCTCATGGGCATGTGGTGGGGGGCGATCCTGCTGGTCTACCTCCCGCAATGGTCGACCTCGCTGTCGGGACATTTCAGCCTAGGGAGCGGCGCCAGCGCGTACCTCGCCACGATCATCTTCGGCGTCGTCCTGATCGTCGTCATGATCGCAGCCCCCACCGGCATCCAAGGGGGCCTCCGCTGGGCCTGGGCGCGCCTGATGCGCCTGAGGCCCGGATCTCACTCGATCTTCCCCGGGGCATCGAAGCGCACGGATGAGAGTATCCCAATCCGCCCATGACGCGACACGTCACAACAAAACAGTGGTGCAAGGAACACGCGACGACAAAAGGAGCAGCGATGAGACATAGCAACGGAAACTCCATGGGCAGGTGGACCCGTGGCCTCGTGACCGGTGTCATGGGGATCACCTTGTCCGCCACCGTGTTGTCGGCCTGTAGCTCTTCTCCCAAGGCCGCGCCGAGCGCATCGGTGCCGGGGGTGACCGCCAACAGCATCTCGCTCGGGGCGACCGTGCCCCTGACCGGGCCGGCCGCACCGGGATACGACGAGATCGCACCCGCCATGGACGCCGTCTTCGCCTGGGCGAACGCCCATGGAGGCATCTACGGCCGCAAGATCCACTACACCTACCTCGACGACGGGTACAACCCCGCCAACACGGCGACACTGACCCGCAAGCTCGTCCTGCAGGACAACGTGTTCGCCGACATCGGGTCGCTGGGAACGCCCACCCAGTCGGCGGTGCAGGGATTCCTGAACTCGCAGAAGGTGCCCCAGCTCTTCATCGAGTCGGGGTGCAACTGTTGGAGCGATCCGAGCTACCCCTACAGCTCCGGGTGGCAACCCCCCTACACGGTGGAAGGCAAGATCCTCGGGAGCTACGTCAAGGCCAACTTCGCCGGGAAGAAGATCGGGTACCTGTACCAGGGTGACGAGTTCGGGCAGGACTTCGTGAAGGGACTGGACATGGAGATCCCCTCGGCATCGGTGGTCTCCCGTCAGACCTACGACGCCAGCACGCTGGCCGGCCCTCTGTCGAACCAGATCGCGGCGTTGAAGGCCGCCGGAGCACAGGTGGTCGTGATGGCGACGATCCCGGCCGCGACCGCCCTGGCCATGCTCCCGGGCGCCGCCATCGGCTATCTCCCCCAGTACGTGCTCTCCAACGTCGGTGCGGACGCCCCGACCGTGGGCCCGCTGCTGACATCGTTCACCCAGAAGGGCGGGGGGACCGCGGCACAGGCCAAGGCGGCTGCCGGCCTCTTGAACGGGGTGATCACCGACTCGTACTTCGCACCCGAGTCCGAGGTGTCCAATCCGTGGGTCCAGGTCGAGAAGAAGCTCCTGGCGGACTACGCACCGAGCCTCTACGCCAAGTACGGGCTGGACGGCAACACCGGGTACGGCGTGGCACTGGCGTACACGGTCGTCCAGGCGCTGCAGGCGGCCGGCAAGAACCTGACCCGGGCGGGGCTGCTGTCGGCCATCGCCAAGTCCGGCAAGGACTTCGTCACTCCCGGCTTCGTGCCCCTGTCGTACTCGAGCACCGTGCACTACGGCATCCAGGGAGCCGAGGTCATCCGGCTCAGCGCCACGGCACCGCCGGCGGTGACGCCCACAGGGAGCTGGATCGGCGGCACGCCGGTCACCCCGGTGGAGGTCACCGACACCGGTTCGGCTCCCGTGACCAAGTACACGGGCACGATCTCGACGCCTCCGAAGAGCCTGGTGTCCACGTCGTAGCCCGACGCCGGGCCGCGCCGGCCGCTGGAAGTGACGTTGCTGATGGCGGGGGTGCGATCCTCCGCCATCAGCGCGTCCGGGCCCGCCTCGTGGCTACGGGATCTGCAGTCGCGCCTTGAAGAAGTCGAGTACCTGGTGGAGTGCAGCGCGGGTGGGCGTGCCGTCGCGGTCGTCGAGGTGCTCTGTCAACACGGAGTGGGCATGGCGGGGATGGCCATAGGGGTTGTCCTGCGACGAGTCGAGCTCCACGGCCACGAAGCCGTCACCCAGCTCGCGGCGCAACGTCTCGAAGCGCTCGGCGAAGCAGAAGGGGTCCTTGGTGAACCTGAGCCCGATGACACACGCTCCCTCGGCCACCCGCTGCCTCACCTTGGCGAGATCCGCGTCGGAGATCCCGATGTCCGCCTTGCGCCTCTTCGACACCGGGAAGGGCAGAGACGGCTGGCTCAGCACCGGTGCCACCACCGTGTCGTCCACCATCATGGCCAGCGCGAAGCCACCGGTGAAGCACATGCCGACCACACCGACGCCCGGCCCACCGCACCGTTTGTGCTCGTCGGCCGCGAGCGCACGGAGCCAGACGGTGATCGGGCTCGTCTTCTTCAGGGCGAGCACGGAGAATTCACGCGAGATGCAGGCCGGACCGAACGCCTTGAACATCGTGGAGGCCGACGGCTCGGCACCGGGTCGGCCGAAGAGGTGCGGCATCACCGTGGTGCAGCCGATAGCCGCCACCCTGCGGGCGAACTCGGCCACGTGGGGGGTGATGCCGGGCATCTCGGCGATCACGATCACCGCCGGGCCCGAGCCCAGGCGGTACACGTCCCGGGTCTTACCCTGCGCGCTGAACCGCTCCTTGGCGAAATCACCCAGCGTGTCGTCCATGGCCCTTCCGTCGCGATGCGCCCCTCACCGGCCCGATCCTCGCCACGGGTCTACGGATGCCAAGGGGCTGCGTGCCGGTACGGCGTGATGTCCATGCCCGGATAGCGGGCGGAGACGTCCGCGAGCGTCTGCTCGTTCCAATAGTCGTCCCCGGGCCGGGGAAAGCCGAAAAGGTCGCGCTCTCGAACCGTGCATCGTGGCATCAGCTTGGCCCAGCGATGGGGGGCCTGCTTGGGCCACGCCATCTTGCCGCCCCACGTCGTCCCCCTTGCCTGGAAGTCCACCAGCAGCGAAAAGCGGGAGTGCCGGTCCCCGGTCAGGTCCGAGCCGCGGTGCAAGATGTCGGTGCGGTACACGAGCAGGGTCCCGGCGGGGCCCACGGCGGGCACCTCTTCATCGGCCAGCGCCCCGAACTCGATGTACAGGGGCGTGAAGGGCACCCCCCTGCCGCGTTCGTAGGGGACGATCCTGGTCGGGCCGTCTTCCTCGGTGACGTCGGAGAGGAAGAGGAACGTCGTCAGCTGCTGGTACCGGCCGTCGAGGCGGGGAGCCACCAGGCTGTGGCTGCCGTAGTCACGGTGCAGAGGCTGGTCGTAGTTGCTGGCACCTGCGTACTTGGCCCACAACTCGACTTTGTAGAGGTGCAACTCGGCGGTACCGAGGTAGCGCTCGGCCGCGTCGACGAGGTCCGGGTGGAAGGCCAGCCGGTTCAGGTCCCAGGACCGGTAGGGGAACTCCTCGACGCCGGCGAACTGGTCCGTGGCGTACTGGGAATGGCCGGTCGGGTCCGCGAAGTACTCCTCGGGCGTGGGGAAGTGCAACCACAGGGCTTGTTGCGCCATCTTCAATTCGTCGGGAGCGAGGAACCCCTCGACGAGGGTGAACCCCTTTTCGCGTACCTCGTCGAGAGCGCTGTCCGGTACCCGCACAACTCCGCACAGTACGCCAGTCCGCGTCGGAGCGCCCCGTGAAGGCTGGGATCGCACGCC
Organism: uncultured Acidimicrobiales bacterium; assembly: GCA_963810195.1. Taxonomy (GTDB): domain Bacteria; phylum Actinomycetota; class Acidimicrobiia; order Acidimicrobiales; family UBA8190; genus Chersky-840. The sequence goes on from CAWEMO010000009.1 coordinate 109,890, forward strand.
GAGAACCACGTAACCTGCTTCGGTGCGCGCCGTTCAATTCGACATGGCCGATGCCGCCTTCCCGGCTTCCCTCGTGGACCTTCCCGAGCCCGAATTGCCCGGAGCAGCCTGGGCCCGTGTGGCGGTGGCGACGGGAGGGATCTGCGGGAGCGACCTCCACCTGTTCTCCCACAACACCGGCCCGTCGCCCACTCTGGTCTCGATGGGATCCTTTCCCTTCGTGCTCGGCCACGAGATCGCCGGACGCGTGGTCGAAGCAGGAAGTGAGTGCCCCCATGCGGTGGGGACGCGGGTCGCCGTCGACCCCTGTCTCCCCTGTGCAGCCCGGGGGATCGACCCGCCGTGCCCGAATTGCCGGCGCGGCGCGACGTCGTCGTGCCTCAACCTCGACAGCCGGCTCGTGACCGGCGGCCGCACGCTCGGGTTCACCCAGGGTCTGGGCGGCGGGTGGGGCGAGCAGGCACTGGCCCACGCCTCGATGTTGCACCCGCTCCCCGCGGCCGTGCCCGACCGCGGCGCCAGCCTCTACGAACCGGTCTCGATCGCCTGCCACGGGCTCCTGCGCGCCGCGCCCCGAGACGGTGACCCGGTGCTCGTGGTGGGCGCCGGGGTCCTCGGGCTCGCCGTCGTGGCCTCGCTCAAGGGTCTCTTCCCCGCGTGCCCGGTGACGGTGCTCGCCCGCCACGCACATCAGGCCGAAGCCGCCGCCGCCTGCGGCGCGGACCACGTCGTGCGCAGCGAGGCCGCCAGCGCGCACTTCGAGGAGCTGGGGCGCCTGACCGGATCGCGGATCGTGGGTCGCAAGGCCGACGTGATGCTCATGGGGGGATTCCCTTACGTCGTCGAGGCCGTCGGGGCTCCCCAGACCGTCACCGAGGCGCTGCGAGCCGTCGCCCACCGGGGCACGGTCCTGCTCCTCGGCGCAGCGGGCATCAGCGAAGTCGACCTGACGCCGATCTGGTACAAGGAGGCCGCGCTGGTGGGTTCGATCGATCACGCCGTCGATGCGTGCTCCTCGCCCGGGCCCGGCGGTGGGCACGAACGTCATTCGGTCGACCGGGCGCTCGACATCCTGGCGGCGGGGCTTCTCCCCTACGACGTCGTCGTGACCCACGAGTTCCCCCTCGAGGACTACCGCCGTGCGGTCGAGACCGCCATCGACCGGGGCGGCTCCCAGGCCATCAAGGTCGTCTTCCGTCCTTCGTGACGGGGTCCCGTTGCGGGGCCCGGGGGGTGACCGCGTCCGGCCCTTGATTGCTCGGGGCAACGGTTGGCAGGGCCAAGGTACCGGGGGCCGTCAAGGTTGCCTGTCCGGAGGCCGATCTCGACATGGTGGAGGACTCGGCCACCGCGCAGCAGCTCGCCAACTCGATGTTCGGGGCCCTTCTCGCCGTCGTGCACCAGATCGGTGGGGATGTCAGTGTCACCAAGGTCCTGGCCCGGGCACGAGAGCGTCGATCGGCCGCCGATCTCCGACGCCCCGACGGGTGGAGCTCGTACGAGCAGGGCCTCGCCCTGTTCCAATCGGCCGCCGACGTCCTCGACGACCCCGACGTCGGGCGCAAGGCCGGCGTGGAGGTCTTCCGCCAGTACGCAGGGACCGAGGTCCTGGCACTGCTGAGATCAATCGGATCGCCAGCCGAGATGCTCCGTGCCTACCCCGCGATTTCCGCCAAACAATCGACCATCACGCGCTCGGAAGTCGTCGAGGTCGACGAGACCCACGGACTGATCAGTGTCGTGACCCCGCACCACAAGAGGGACCCGCTCTTCTGCGGATACACGTTGGGGGCACTCTCGCAGTTCCCTGTGTTGTTCGGCATGGAACCGGCCAACGTCGAGGAGCTCGAATGCCAGACTCGGGGTGATGCCCGTTGCCTCGTCCGGGTGGGCTGGGACCCCAAGTCCTCGGTCGAGGCGAGCCTCGAGCGTGAAGTCGTGGTCCTGCGGGAGCAGGCTGAGGTCCTGACCAAGCGCTTCGAGTCCCTGGAGTCGGTGGCCAAAGACCTCGCTTCCACTCGCGACGTCAACTCCATGCTGGAGACGATCACCCGGAGAGCCGGCGTCGCCGTCCGCGCCCCCCGCTACCTCCTCGTCGCCCAGCTGCCGGGTGACGTCACCCCTCGCATCCACCACGTGGGCTTCACCGACGACGAGGCCGAGCAGGCCGCCCACGCCCTCCTGCACTCCGATGCCAAGCCGAACGACCCATCGCGCCTCGTCGTCGACATCGAGTCGACCCGCGGCCACTTCGGGCGGCTGGCGGCGTTCTATCCCGAGCACTACCACTTCCTGCCCCAGGAGCGGTCACTCTTGATGGCATACGCCGGGCATGCCGCGGCAGCACTCGAGACGGCGGCCGCACTCGATGATTCGCGTGAGCGCAATGCAACACTCAGCGCGTTGCTGGCCCTCGGCAACGCACTGGCCGCCGTGTCCAGCCGGACCGAGGTCGCACAACGCCTGGCCGATGCCGTACCGGTCGTAGCGGGCGTCGACCAGGCGCATGTACTGCTGTGGGACCACGGTGACGCCCTGTTGGCCCGTACCGCATCGACGTCACGACCGTTCCTCGACCACGCAGCCCCCGGCTACGGCGCGCTGCGCAACACCGCCTTGGCGAGCCGTTTGCTCGAGATGGCGACACCGACAGTGGTGGGTGCCACGTCGGATCCGATCCTGTGCTCGATCGTGTCACTCGCCGGGCTCACCGAGGGCATCCTGGTTCCGATCACGGCACGGAACACCCTCTTCGGCGTCCTCGTGGCCGGATCCGACGGCAGCGCACTGAGAGCCGAGGACGCGCTGTGGGAGCGCCTGAGCGGCGCGGCCAGCCTGGCGGCAACCGCTCTGGACGGCGTGGCTCTGCTCGAGGAAGTGCGCCACCAGGCACTTCACGACCCGGTTACCGACCTCGCCAACTCGCGGCTCTTCGAGGACAGGGTGACCCAGTCCCTGTCCATGGCGCGTCGCAACCGCAACCGGCTCGCACTGCTCTTCGTGGACCTCGACCGCTTCAAGCACGTCAACGACAGTCACGGGCACAAGGTCGGTGACGAGCTGCTGCGCGCCGTCGCGGAGCGCCTTCTCGTGACGCTGCGCCAAGAAGACACGGTGGCCCGGATCGGCGGCGACGAATTCGGCATCCTCCTGCAGCGGGTGGCGCACACCGCTGACGCCGAAGTCGTCGCGGCCGAAGTCGTCACTGCGCTGGGCGAGCCCTTCGTCATCCGTGGCCTCACCTTGTCGATCGGGGCCAGCGTGGGGGTCACGGTGTTCCCCCAGGGCACGGACACCTACGACACGGTCGTCTCCCGCGCCGATTCGGCCATGTACCGGGCCAAAGCCGACGGGCGGGGCCGGTTCACCACCGCGCAACCGGCGACGGAACCCCGTCTGGGTCGAGCCCGGGCCTAGAGCCGGGCGGCCCGGACGGGTCAGGAAACGGTCGCCGGGGCCGGTCAGCGCGAGGATCCGCTCCCGTAGGGCCGGGTCAGGATCTCCAGGAGATGGCCGTCGGGATCCGGGAAGTACACGCCTCGACCGCCGTCGTTGCGGTTGATCTCGCCGAGCCGGGTCCTCTCCGGGTCGGCCCAGAACTCGAGCCCCTGTCCGCTGATGCGCCCGAATGTCGTCGAATTCCTCTTCGGTGACGAGGAACGCGTAGTGCTGAGCGCTCATCTCGCCACCGATCTCGCGAAAGTCGAGCGACAGGTCGTTGGAGAGCTCGACGACGAGGAAGGGGCCGAAGCGGAACGGGGGCTCGATCCCCAAGATCTGCGCCAGGAAGGTCGCCGACACCTGTTGGTCACGGCACCAGACGATGGTGTGGTTGAGCCGGACGCTCATGCGGCGGCGGCGAGGGTCATCGGTCGTCGCTCACGCGGCCACCAGCGCATCGGTCAGTCCGTCGATGCCCGCAAGCCTGGCGGCGAGCCCTTCGCCGAGGTGATAACGGGCCGCGAGTGTGTTCGGAGCGGTGTAGCTGACCTTGGTCTGCGCGCCGTCGGCCCACACCAACACCTTCATAGGCAGATCGAGTGCCACGAGCGGCGCCCATACCATGACCGGTGTCCCGGCTTCGGGGCTGCCGAAGATGACGACCTTGGTCTCGCGCAGCTCGAGGCCCCGGTCCCTGGCCTCACCGCCGTGATCGATGACGGCGAATACCTTCATCCCCTTGGCCGCCGTCAGCTCCAGGAGCCTCGCCACCGTATCGGCGACAGAGCGGGGGCTCTGCTTGGTCACGATCCCTTCTGCACCCGTAGTGCCCCTATCGGCTGAGGCTCCGTCTGTCATCGCCCACCTCCCGGGACAGTCGGGCCGAACGGGCCCGGGCACCGACCTGGTCAAGCCCTGACGTCAGTGCCGGTGCCGTCGCTCCTTCTCGAAGAACTCGAGGAATCCGCGCTGGTTCGACCCGATCTGGTTGACGTAGACCTCGTCGAACCCCGCTTCAATGTACTGCGAGGTCGCCTCGAGATGCCTCTCGTCGGCTACTCCCCCATCTCTTCATCGCTTTCGCGGCGGGGGTTTTCGTGACCGTCGTCCTCGGCAGGCCCTTCCACGTGGTCGACCGGCGTCCGATGGTGATGCCGGTCGTCACCGTCCGGCACGGACACCACAGAAATATCGGCGTTGTTCCGCTGTCGTCCATTGGGTAGAACGGTGCCGATGAACCCCGTAGAGAGGGCGGTCCGCCGCATCGACGGGTTTCAACGACGACACACCGTTGCCTCCTTCGTGTTCGGAGTCGTCAAGAAGTTCGGCGACGATTCCGCCGGCGCCCTCGTGGCGCTCATCGCCTACTACGGGTTTCTGTCCGTGTTCCCCCTGCTGCTCGTGCTCACGACCCTTCTCGGGCTCTTCTTCGCGCACGATGCCGCCCTGCAGCACCGCATCATCGACTCGGCCGTCGGGCAGTTCCCGATCGTCGGGAAGCAGCTCGCCGGCCCCAACGGGATCAGCTCGTTGCGAGCAGGCAGCGCGGTCGGGCTCACAGTCGGACTGATCGGGCTGCTGTGGGGATCACTCGGTGTGAGCCAGGCGGCCCAGCGGGCGATGGCAGAGGTGTGGAACGTGCCCGGGGTCATCCGCCCCGGCTTTCTGCCCCGCCTGGGGCGCAGCGCGGAGTTCTTGGCTCTCATCGCCTTCGATGTGGTGCTGACGACATTCCTGTTGGGGCAGGCCGCGATCGGCCACGGACCGCTCTGGTCGCAGATCGTTGCCGTGGCCGTCAGCCTGGCCGTCAACATGCTGCTCTACATGCTCGGGTTCCGGATCCTCACGCCCAAGTCGATCAGGTTCGACTGCCTCATTCCCGGAGCGCTCCTGGCGGGGCTGGGGTGGACGGTCCTGCAGTATGCGGGCACGCTCCTGGTCGGCCACACCCTCCGGCACGCCAACGAGACCTACGGCTACTTCGGCAGCGTCCTGGGCCTGATCTCGTTCCTGTACCTGGCGGCGGAGCTCACCGTCTACTCGGCGGAGGTGAACGTGGTCCTGAAGAGGAAGCTGTACCCGCGCAGCATCGTGCAGCCTCCGCTCACCCCCGCCGACCGGGCCGTCCTCAGTGCGGTGGCCGAAATGGGAGAGCGCCGTACGGAACAGCGCGTCAGCGTGGAGTTCTCCCCGACACAAGGAGACGAATAACGCGGGCGCGCTCCGTCGACTGGCGGCGTGTTCGCGTCTCCTACCGAATTCCTGACACACCCCTGCGCAGCGCCAGGGTGCCGGCAGTCCTCAGGCCACCGACTCGGCGGCCTCGGCGAGCTCGAGCTCGAGCCGGGAGTCGCTGTCGACCGCTCCGGCTCGCACGGCCCGGGCTTGCACTGCCTCGGCTTCCGTCGCCGGGGCGCTCACCTGGTCACGCGACGCCCGCACGAGCGCCCCGGCGACCACTGCGGCGCCGACGAGCAGTACCGCGCTCACGGTAAAGGCCGTCGTGTACCCGTGCACCGCCGCGCTCTGCACGGCCGCCAGGCTCTTGGCATGGCCGGCCAGATAGCTGGTGGCTGCAGTGGCCGCCACGGTGTTGAGCAGCGCGGTGCCGAGAGAGCCGCCGACCTGCTGCGTCGTGTTAACGAGCGCGCTCGCCACCCCGGCGTCCTTGGGCTCCACGCCGATCAGGGCCGTGCTGCTCAAGGGGACGAAGGCCATCCCCATGCCCAGGCTCACGAGGACCTCGGGCGGGAGGACGTGGGCCAGGTACGAGCTGTCGGCGGTCAGCGCCGTGAACCACACCAGGCCGCCGCCGGCCAGGGCGAGCCCCGCGATCATCAGGGCGCGCGGACCGACCCGGGGCAGCAGACGGCTGGCCACGCCGGCACCGATGATGATCCCTCCGGAGAAAGGCAGGAAGGCGAAGCCGGTCCGCAGGGCCGAGTAGTGCAGCGTGCCCTGGAAGAAGTACGTCAGGAAGAGGAAGGTCCCCAGCATGGCGCTGCCGACGAGCAGCGACGCCAGGTACGAGCCGCCCCGGTTGCGGTCGAGGACCACACGCAGGGGGAGAAGGGGGTGCTCGGTGCGCAGCTCGACGGCGACGAACGCGGCCATGAGCAGCGCCGCGCCCGCCAGCAGGGCCAGGGTGAGAGGCGCCGCCCAACCGTGGGTGCCCGCCACGGTGAAGCCGTAGACGAGGAGGAAGAGCGCGCCGGTCACCGTCACCGCGCCCGGCAGGTCGTAGCCCCCGTTCGACTCGCCGCGGCTCTCACGGATCACGCGGCTCGCCGCCACCGCGGCCACCAGGGCGATGGGCACGTTGATGAGCAGCGTCCAACGCCACGACGCCAGCTGCGTCAACGTCCCGCCCAGGACGAGGCCGATGGCCGCTCCCCCGCCGGCGATGGCGCCGTAGACGCCGAAGGCCCGAGCGCGCTCACGAGGCTCGGTGAAGGTCACCGTGAGCAGGGACAGGGCCGCTGGGGCCATCACCGCGGCCAGGGCTCCCTGCAGGGCGCGGGCCCCGAACAACATGGCCGAGTTCTGGGCCAGGCCGCCCAGGGCCGAAGCCGCACCGAATCCGAGCAGCCCGATGATGAACATGCGGCGCCGGCCCAGGTAGTCGGCGATCCGACCGCCGAGCAGCAGCAGGCTTCCGAAGGCCAGGGTGTAGGCGCTCATCACCCATTGCCGGTTGGCGACGGAGATGTGCAGGGCACGCTGGGCCGACGGCAGGGCGACGATGACCACCGAGGCGTCGAGCACGATCATGAGCTGGGCCACGGCGATGACCGCCAGGGACCAGTACCGCCTGGGGTCGGGGGCTTCGGTATGGGCTGCGGTCGTCGGCGCCGTGTCTGTCGTGGTCATGGGGCACCCCTTTCCGTGCGGTGGCGGGCGAGAGATCCGGTCACATCCGGCCCCCGGTCCTGGCCTTTTCAGGCCCGAGGGGACTACAATCGGAGTGAAGGTTCCGGTTTCATGGGTACTATACGGAACGTGCGTTCCGCTTGTCAACCGGATGTTGGGGGCCCAACGTCATGACCGCCAAGACACACACCGCCCCGGGCGCGAGCCCCGAGGCGCCCGAGGTCGAGAGCGAAGCCGTGGACCCCGAACGTGGCGGGTGCCGGCCCATGCGGGCTGATGCCGTCAAGAACCGTCAGCGCATCCTCGACGCGGCCGAGGCCATCTTCGCCACCGAGGGCCTGTCGGTCCCCATCGACACCGTGGCCGAGCGGGCGGGGGTCGGCGTGGGGACCCTGTACCGCCACTTCCCCACCAAAGAGGCGTTGTTCGAAGCCATCGTCACGGCCCGTCTCGAGTCCCTCCTCGAGCTCGCCAAGGCACACGCCGGCGCCACCGATCCGGGGGGCGCGCTCTTCGCCTTCCTCGGCGAATTCGCCCAACAGGCGTCGGCGAAGCACGACCTCTTCGACGCGTTGAGCTCGGCGGGCATCGACATCAAGTCGAGCTGTGCGGAGATGGTCGACGAGATGAAGCGGTGCATCGACGTGCTCCTGCAGCGGGCCGTGTCGGCGCACTGCGTTCGCAACGACGTGTCGACCGACGAGATGATCGGTCTCGTCGTCGGGGTCTGCCAGGGCGGAGGCCACTCCGGATACGACGACGCCACCGTGCAACGCATGGTGGGCATCGTGTGCGACGGGTTGCGACCCCCCGTCAAGACCTAGGCGGCGCAAGCAGGCGACGGGCCCGCTTCGGCTGGGCCATGATGCGGCCATGCCAGAAGCGCAACTGCCCGGGGTCAGAATCGCCTACGACGTGTTCGGGCCCGACACCGGTGAGCCCGTGGTGCTCGTGTGCGGCCTCAGCCAGCCCGCCTTGGCCTGGCACTTCGCCACGGTCCCGGCGCTCACCGAGGCCGGGTACCGGGTCGTGACTTTCGACAATCGGGGTGTGGCCCCGTCGTCGGCCCCTCCTGCCCCGTACAGCGTCGACGAGATGGTGGACGACACCGTCGGCCTGCTCGACCACATCGGGCTGGAGGCGGTGCACATCGTCGGCTACTCCATGGGCGGATGGATCGCCGAGACGCTCGCCTACCGTCGTCCCGAGCGGGTGCGGTCCGCCGTCTTCATCGGCAGCTGCAACGTCGGGACGTCGTGGGAGAAGGCCATCACCACCGTGGAGCGCGACATGGCTCGACTCGACAACGAGCTGCCCCTGTGGTTCAACGCTGTGGAGACGATGCGGTACCTGCCCAACCACGAATTGCAGCAGGACGACGTCGTCGACCAGTGGCTCGAGATGATCGGCGACCTCGAGCCGTGGCCCAACCCGGGCCGGCTCGGCCAGTACGAGGCGGCCCTCGCCTGGTCGCTCGACGTCGAGCGGATCCGGCGGTGGCCGGAGCTGGCGAGACCGTGCCTGGTGCTGTCCTTCGAGCACGACGTGGACTCCCCGCCGGCGCGGGCGCGCCAAGCGGCGGACGCCATCCCCGGGGCCCGGTTCGTCGAACTGGCCGGAGCGAGCCATCTCGGCGTGTTCACGCACGGCGACGCGGTGGCGCGCACGATCCTGAGCTTTTTGGCCGAATCCCCCCCGGCGGGTTGACCCGCGCTACCCCAGGGGGGCGCCCACCGCAGCGATCAGGTTCTTGTAGGCCTGCTCCCCCATGGTGCTCCACATCTCCACCGCCGGTGGCGGCATGGTGGCGAGCATCTCGTCGCGCTGGGTCTGGGTCATGCGCTCGCGGATGAGACCGAGCACCAGCCAGATCTTGTCGCCGCTGAAACTGCCCATGGCGTGACCGGGAAGGGCCGCCCACTCCTCGATCGAAAGATGCTCGGCACACAACGGCAGCACCCGGCGCTCCTCCTCACCGAGGTGCTCCTCGAGCCGTCCCGCCAGCTCGCCCAGTGCCGAGGCCGCGTCCGCCTGGGCGGCGGACTCCCCACCGGCCCACGCCGAGAGCGAGCCCGCCGACCGTTGCACGAGCGCGACCACATCCGCGTGTTGCGCCGCCATGAGGTCCAACAGCTCGAGCTGCTCGGGGCACCGCTCGCGCAGCCGCGGGAAGATCAGCTGCTCCTCTCCGTCGTGGTGCACGTGGAGGAAGTCGAGCACGTTGTCATAGAGGTTCGTGATCAGCTCGACGCGCTCGGTGTCCGAGGCGGACACGCCGTCGACGAGCTGGGGAGCACTTCCGAGCGAGTCCCGCAGCGCCTGGTGCACGGCGAACATCTCCGTGACGTCGGGACGGGGGGCGTCGTGTGCGGTTGTCATGGCAGCTCCATCCGTTGCAGCTCAGGTCCGTCGCCGGGCAACTCTAGGAAATCGGAGCCGGCCGTGCCCAGCCCGCCGTGCCCAGCCCGCCGTGCCCAGCCCGCCGTGCCCAGCCCGCCGGCGCCGGCCCACTACCCCATCACGCCGCGGCCCGGGAGGGAAGAGGATGGTCGGCAGTGCGCCGGGCGCTCCGCCCGGCGACGGCTCGGCCTTCGACGGTAACGCCGCGTAGTAGTCCGGGCGGCCTTGCCCAGCCGCCTCGTCGACGCTGTGCCCGGTGGGCTCGACGCGCCGCCTGTTCGACACCGGGCTGAGGCCCCCATGCACGGGCACGGCGGTGTCACAGCGGGCTGACACGCGCCTCGGCGCCATGGGGGGGCCCGGAGGGTCCGGTGGGTGGCCGGGCCCGAAGGGCGAAATCCGCCCCGTGAACTGCAAAGACGTGCAACGGGTCAAGGACGGGGCCTCGCCTGTCGAAAACTTTCCGGAGCCCATGGCAACGACACCCCAGAACCAGTCCGGTGGCGGCACCCGGCCAACCGCAGGCGAGGCGAGATCCGGTGCGGAGCTCGAGGAGGAGCAACGCGCTTCGGGTGCCAAGTCATTCCGGCACCCCGGGGTCCGGCTGCTGCTCACCCTGGTGGTCCTGCTGCCGATGCTCGCCACGGGGATCCTCATCGTCTCGTCCGCCGTCTCGGCGCTGAGGTTCCGCCAGAACGCCGAGGTGGTGGCCAAGGAAGCCACCGACCTGCAGGTCGTCGCCTCGGCCCGGGCCCAGATGAACTCGCTCGAGGTCCCGCTGTCCGCGGTGTCCTACGCGGCGCAGATCGGCATCGGCGAGCCCGAGCTCGACACGCTGCTGCACCCGGCGGTCCCCTACAGCCAGCAGCTGCAGCAGGCCACCGCCAACATCGCCGACTTCCCGACGTTCTCGTCCACACCCACGCTGCGGGCCGACGTCCTCGAACTGCAGGCGATGATCCCCCGCGTGGCCGCGAAGTCGGTGTCGTTCACCGACGTGCACAACTTCCTCGACAAGATGGCGACCGACATCGACCAGGTCTGGTACGGCGACTACAACCGCCTGCAGGCCGACATCGCCACGTGGCAACCGCCGGGATCGTTCGAAGTGCACGCGTCGGCACTGCGCCAGACCTACCAGGCCTTCCTGGCCGGAGGCCAAGAGATCGAGGGCGCCATCTTCGTCCTCGAGGGCATTGGTCCGGCCGACTCCAAGCAGGTGCTCATCCAGGCCGCCGGCGACTTCAAGGCCGCTACCGGGGAGTTCGCCGGGCAGCTCAGCCCCAACGCCGAGCAGGCGTGGCGCCACCTGCAGACCGATCCGTCGGACCGGGCCTTCGCGGCCACCATCCAACAGGGGGTCTCGGTCGCCGTCAACGCCACCGCGCCACCGTTCGTCGGCAACACGACGTTCGCGGGCACGTCCATGACGCCGGGGATCCACTACCTCACCGACCTCGACAAGCTCGTGACGTCTGCGTCCCAGGACCTCCACAACACGGCACTGGCACAGGCCTCGGCCGCCTCGGGCCGGCTCTTCGGCGAGATCGTCTTCCTCGCCCTGCTGGCGCTGGTGTGCCTGGGTGGCGTCGTGGTCGGCGGCCGGGTGCTCACCCGGCCGCTCAAGAAGCTGGCCGCCGCGGCCCAGCAGGTCCACAGCGGGGACTTCGACCTGGCCCGGCTGCCCGACTCCGGCCCCCGCGAGGTCGTCACCACCACTGAAGCGTTCAACGACATGGCCTCCACGCTGCGAGCGGTCGAGGCCAAGGCCGTGGCGCTCGCGGCCGAGGACCTCTCCGACCCCGAACTGCTCACCCCGCTTCCCGGCCGGACCGGGCACGCCCTGCAGGCCTCGGTCGACACGCTCGCCATCCGGATCCGCGAGCGCGAGCTGCAGCGCCAGCTCCTGCACGAGGCGGCCACCCATGACGCGCTCACGGGGTTGCTCAACCGCGCCGCGATCTTCGACTTCCTCACCCACGACGTGAGCCGGCGCCGGGGAGCGGGCGAGACCGTGGCCGTGCTCTTCATCGACCTCGACGGGCTCAAGCCGTTGAACGACACCTACGGGCACGAGGTGGGCGACACCGCCATCCTCGCCACCGCCATGGCCCTGATGCAGGCCACCTACGAGTGCGACGTGGTGGGACGCCTCGGCGGCGACGAGTTCCTGGTCGTGTTGTGCCACGACCACAGCTGCAGCGGCGACACCGTGGTGGAGCGCATCCGCGACAGCGTGGCGCAGTGCCGGATCCCCGTGCAGGACGTGCTCGTGCCCCTGGAGGCGAGCGTGGGTGTGGCGTTGGCGCAGTGCGACACCGACACCGACCCCATGCTGCTCGTGCGTCAGGCCGACGAGGCGATGTACGAGGCCAAGAAGACCGCCCGCGCCATCCGGGACCGCTTCACCGCCGCCAACAGCTGACCCCAGTCGCTCACGGATGCCAGCAGGTGTCGGCGAGCCCGCGGCGCGGGTCTTGCACCTCGATCCCTTCGAAGTCGGCCAGGGTGCTGATGCGGAACTGGTCGTCGCGCGCCGTGGCCTGCTCCATTTGGCGCCGGCGCGCCTCGTAGTAGCGCCTCCGGTCGTAGCCGTCGCCTTCCGGGGCGTAGCTGGCCACCAGGACGCGCCGCGAGGTCGCGCTCTGGTTGGCCTCGCTGTAGTGCGGGGTGAGCCCTCCGATGCACAAGGCGTCACCGGGGGCCAGCTCGACCGGTTCCCACGACAGTGACGCCACCACCGCCGGGTCGAGGACCCCCCGCCCGTCGGTCGGGAGCAGCTCTTGCACCCCGAGGGCGACCCAGACACATCCGGAGGTCGTGGTGCACTCGTCCACGGCGACCAGGATCGAGAGCACGCGCGACGCGCCCGGATAGGCCGCCAGGTCCTGGTGGGGGCTGAAGCCGGCGCCACCGGGCTGCTTGTAGTTGATCTTGTCCTTGAAGTCGACCACACGCCCGCCGAGCTCGGACGCCGCCAGCCCCGCCAGCACCCCGCGGGCGAGCCCGGCGATGCCGGAATGGCACGCCGAGACGTTCTCGGTCCGGCAGATGGTGTCCCCCGCCGGCGTGCGCTCGGCGTACTGGCCCCAGCGGTGGCTCCCCGCCGGCCACGCTTGGACCACACCGGTCCAGGCCCGCAGGGCCTCGAGGTCGGGGCCGGCGACGACGCCCCGACGGATGGGCAGGGTCTCGCTCACCCCGGCACCTCCCGGCGCCCCGGCGCGCCCCGGCGCGTCTGCTCGTCGCGGCGCGCCGCCACGTCCGCGAGCACCGGCACCCAGTGCGCCAGGGGCGGGACCCGGCGACCCGGCACCTTGGCGGCGTCGTCGGCGCGGCGCAGCTCGACGGCGTCGGCGGCGTGGGGCCCCGACAAGAACGACGCCATCTCGTCGGGAGAGAGCGGACCGCCCTGGACGCCGAGGGTACGCGTGCTCACCGAGGAGAGCCGCGCCCGGTACGAGGCGTCGGTCGTGACGAGATAGCGCTTGGCGGGGACATGACCCTCGACCAGGCCGGCCACCCGGTCCCCGAGGAGGGTGCGCACGCGCTGCGCACCGAGCACGCCGTGGCGGTCGTCGGGCCCGTAGCGGTGCCCGATGTCGTGGACCAGCCCCGCCAGCTGCAGCTCCGGGTCGGCAGGACGGACCCGGGCCAGTTCGAAGGCGCACTGCAGGCCATGGTCGAGCTCGCTCAGCCCCTCGGTGTCCTCCGACAGCTCCGACGCCATCGACTCCAGCACTTCGAGCAGCTCGGGGAGCGTCACGTCACGCCGTCGGGGACACGACCGACCCCGCCGTCGTAGGTCAGCATGTCGCTGAGCGTACGGTCGGCGTGCCGGGACCGCCACGTGAGCATCGACTGCGCCTGCTCGAGGACGACACCGGGGTCGGTGATCTCGGCGTGCCACGCCGGCTCCGCGGTGAGGTCGAAGCAGCGCCACTCCCCCTTGCCGTACTGGACGTAGGCCACCGTCTCCGAGCGCAGCACCGCCAGGTGCATGGACTCCAGGCGACGGTCCCACGGCCAGGCGTGCGGACCCCGCCCGATGTACTCCCAGCGCCAGTCGTACTCCCAGTGCGCCGCGTCACGCCACCACGGCGGTCGCTCCCCGCGCAGGAAGGGGGTGAGGGGCATGCCGTCGCACTGCGCCGGGATCTCGACCCCGATCGCCTCGCAGATCGTCGGGAACACGTCGACGTTCTCGGTGAATTCCGTGACGACACCTCCGTGGGCGGCACCATGCCGGGGGTCGCGCACGATGCCGGGGATGTGGTAGCTCGACTCGAAGGGGCCGCCCTTGCCGATCGTGCCCTGGTCCCCGAGCTGCTCGCCGTGGTCGGAGGTGACCACGACGAAGGTGTCGTCCCACATCCCGAGGGCGCGCAGGGTGTCGAGGACGCGGCCGAGCTGGGCGTCGACGTCGGAGATCATCCCGAGGTACTGCGCCACCAACGCGCGCCGCTCGTGGTCGTCGGCCGGCGCCCGCTCGTCGGCGAGGTGGCCGCAGAACGGCATCTCCCGTTCGGGCGGGGCCAGGGCGGGGGGCACGGTGTCGGGGTCGTAGCGGCGCGCCCACGTGCCGGCGGCGGCATAGGGCGGGTGCGGGCGGAAGTAGCTGGCGTGCGCGAACCACGGACCGTCCTGGCGCTCGAGCCAGGCGATGACCGCATCGCTCAGGAAGGCGGACACCCCGTGCGCTTCGGGGCGATCGGGTTCGCCTTCCAGAGCGGCGTCGCCGCCGGCGGGCACGTCGTAGCCGAGGCGGCCGAGCCACGCCCGCCACGCGTCCTGTTCGTCAGGCAGATCGAGCTCCACGTCGAATCCGGGCGGGAAGCCCTGGTACGTCCACAGCCGGGCGTCGTCGGGTCCTGTCGCCGTCCGCGGGTCGACGCCCTGGTCGGTGTAGCCGAACACGGTCGGGGCGTACCCGGCGCGCCGTGCCGCCTGGGCGACGTTGTCGAAGCGGAAGTCGAGCGGGGTGCCGTTGCCCACCACACGGTTGTTCATCTGGTAGGTCCCCGTGTAGAGGCTGGCCCGGCCCGGCCCGCACGGGGCGGCCTGGCTGTAGTGCCGGGCGAAGCGCACGCTCTCGCCCGCCAGCCGGTCGAGGTTCGGCGTCTGCACCACCGGGTGCCCGGCGACCGACAAGCAGTCCCCGCGGAACTGGTCGAGCGTCACAAGAAGAACGTTCATCGATGTGCCCCGTGCCCCCTCGTCGCTGCGCCGCCCTCGTCACGCCGCCCTCGTCGCGCCGCTCCCGGCGCGCCACCCCATGGTGCCCCGGGCGCCTTCACGCCCACAACCACGACCCGGTCACCGGGGCCGACGCGACCCCCCGGGTGCCTCGTCGGCTTGCAGGGCGCGGCCGTCCACCCAGCCCGACCATCCCGTCGACGTGAGGACGTGCGCCCAGGCACCGAGGCGCTCGACGACCTGCACGGGCAACCCCGGTGGCAGCTGCCCGACGAGACAGCTCGTCGGGGCGGGCTGCGCCCACGCCGGCAGCCCGGTCCCGGGGACGAGGGCATCGGGTGCGAACCGACCCGTAGGGGACGGAGGAGGCGAGGTGGGCCGGGCGCGGACCTGGTGATGGCGGAAGGGGGACGCGGCCAGGGCCCGGCGGAAGAGGTGGACGTAGAGGGCCAACCCGACGGCGAGCACCGTGAAGGCCAGTACCGAGGCGTTCAGGCCCAACAGCGCGTCGTACGCGGCGTGACCGCACGCCGCCACCAGGTAGGCGCGCACCACCGCGGCGCGGCTCCCCGTCCCGCAGCGCCGGCGGCCGTAGGCGTACCCGATCACGCCCGTCCAGGCCATGTGCCCGAGGTTTCCGGTCAGGGCGCGCACCGGAGCCGTCGAGACGAGCGCCAGGTGCGCGGCCGACGACGGGGAGAGGTGGTAGGCAAGCCCCACGTCGTAGCTACGCAGGATGTAGGTCAGCGACTCGAGGCCGGCGAAGCCCAGCGCCACCGCCGTGGCGTAGACCATGCCGTCGACGGGCTCGTTCAGGTTCGGGTTCCGGCGCGTGCCGAGCACGAGCACCGCGAACTTGGACCCCTCCTCGATGAGGCCGACGGCGAGCGCGCTCGCGATGACGACGTCCGCCGCCCCGGTCAGTCGCGGCCCGACCAGGGACTCCAGGACGAAGGCCATGGCGACGGCCAGGATCGACATGACGTAGAGCTTGGCGACGAGCCACTTGGGCTCTTTCTCGTAGCGGTCGCGGCTGTAGACGAGCGCCAACCACAACAACGACGGCACGAAGGCGGCGATGGCGGCTTCGGTGCGGATGTCCACGAGACCCTCCGTCCCCGGTGCGACCCCGGAGCTCAGGCGCTGACCGGCACCTCGAGGTCCGGTGCCGCCGGCGTCGCCACGGCGGGCCCGCCGTTGGCCGCGGCCCGCTCGGCCCGGTGGGCGGTGGCCCACCCCGGCCCGCGCACGACGTAGGACAGGCGCTCGCGCCAGCTCGTGGAGGCCGCCACGTCGCGCAGCATCTCCACGTACTCGTGGGTGGCGATCCGGCCCGGGTTGAAGGTGTTGATGTTCTTGGTCAGCCCGTAGACGACACGGTCCTCCTCGGGTTCGAAGCTACCGAAGAGCCGGTCCCACACGATGAGGATGCTGCCGTGGTTGCGGTCGAGGTACTGCCGGTTCGAGCCGTGGTGCACCCGGTGGTGCGAGGGCGTGTTGAGGACGGTCTCGGCGGTCCCCAGTGCACCGATGGTCTCGGTGTGGATCCAGTACTGGTACAGCAGGTTCACGCCGCGTGCCGATTCGACCAGCCCCGGCCGGATGCCGAACAGGCACAACGAGCCGAAGGGCACGAAGGTGCCGAAGGCCTCGGCGACCGGTTGGCGCAGCGCGGTGGACAGGTTGTAGTGCTCGCTCGAGTGGTGCACCACGTGGATCGCCCACATGTAGCGGCTGGTGTGCATGAAGCGGTGGTCCCAGTAGTACAGGAAGTCCCACGCCGCGATGGCGGCCGCCAGGGCCAGGGGGCCCGTGCCGAGGTCGGGCACGAGCCGGCGCCGCCACAGGCGTTCGGGGGTGGTGCGCGACGCCCAGGTCGTGGTGAGCGCCACGCCTCCCGCCACCACCGCCACCACCCCGCCGACCGACGACACCCGGCGCGCCAGGCGTTGCGCGCCGCGCCGTTCGGCCCGCGGCGCGTGCGGGACGGACCCGTTCTCGACGAGCTCGGGGACCTCGGCGTCCCGAGCCTCGGCCTCCCGGGCCTCGGCCTCCCGGGCCTCGGCCTCCTGGAGTGCCATCCGCCTCGTCACGGCGTCGGCGACCGTGGTGGCGACGGCGGCCCCCACGGCCCCGGCCACCAGCGCCTTGCCGTAACGGCCGCGACCGGGCGTGAACGGCTTCAGCAGCTTCGGCATCACCAGCGGGGCCACCAGGCTGCCCACGCCCATGGCCAGGCTGGCCAGGGTGTCGCGCTTTTCGTAGTCCCCGGCGCTCGGCCCCCGCTGGGCGGCGCGACGCCGAAGCCAGAGGTACTCCCCCGCCATGCTGGCAAAATAGAACGGTACGGCGACGACGGTCAGGTCCAGGGCGGCGGCACCGTCGGGAGCGGTCTTCGGCGGAGCACCCGGGCCCGGACGGCGACGACGCATCGCCACCATTGTGCGTTGCCCGGACCACACCCGTCGACCGTCGTACCCGGCGGCGGGGAGACCTGCGGCGGGTGGGACCCCCCGGGGGGGGGCCGGACCCGGGAGCCGGACCCGGGAGCCGGCGAGGCGCGGATCAGCCAGCGGGCTCGCTCACCACGTGGATGGCGGCCAGGGCGGGGCCGGCCAGGCCGTGCAAGAGGAACGTGCACAGCTCGTCGGCCGCCTCCTCGACCGGCGCGGGGCTCGGGTCGCCCGCCCGCACCGACATGGCGCCGTAGAGCTGCTGGCCCACGAAGGTCGTGGCCTTGTCGGCGTCGAGCAACCGGAAGTCCCCCGCCATGGTGCCCTGCTCGATCACGTCGCGGATGAGCCCGGCGACGTCGAGCCCGATGAGGTCGAGCTCGGCGCCGACCGTCGAGGCCAGCTGGTTCGGCACGCCCTGGGTGGCCACGGCCAGGCGGAAGAAGGCGGGGTTCTCGTCGATGCGCTCGAGCATCCCGAGCACGAGCGTGCGGAGGCGCTCGACCGGAGCGCTCTCGCGCTCCCAGGACGCCACGACCGAGTCGAGCAGCAGCCGGTGCATCCTCTGCAGGCAGGCCCGCAGCAGCTCGTCGCGATTGGCGAAGTAGACGTACAGCGTCGAGCGCGCCACCCCCGCCTCGGTGGCGATCTCGTCCATGGGGACCTCGGTCGTGGCGCGTTCGCCGAAGAGCCGGCGCGCCACGTCGATGATCTGGTCGCGACGGAAGTCCCGGATGAGGGCCTTCAGCTCGGCCGGCGAGGACCGCGCCACGTCACCGGGCCCCGACCGGCTCCGTGGGCGAGAACGCCACGGGGAGGTGCTTCACCCCGTTGATGAAGTTCGACTGCAGCCGTTCGACCTCGCCGGCCACGCGGATGTCGGGGAGGCGGTCGAGCAGGTGCTCGAACATCACCACGATCTCCATGCGGGCCAGATTGGCCCCCAGGCAGAAGTGCGGGCCTCCCCCGCCGAACGCCATATGGGGGTTGGGTTTCCTGCCCACGTCGAACCGATCGGGGTCCTCGAACACGGTCTCGTCCCGGTTGGCCGACACATGGAAGAAGACCACTTTGTCCCCCTCCTTGATCAGCTGGCCCCCGATCTCCACGTCCTCGGTGGCCTGACGGCGGAAGTTCATCACGGGTGTGACGAAGCGCAGCATCTCCTCCACCGCAGAGGGCAGCAGCGTCCTGTCCCGGCGGACCCGCTCCCACTGGTCGGGGAACTGGGAGAACGCCACCATCGCCCCCGACATCAGGTTCCGGGTCGTCTCGTTGCCCGCCACGGCCAGGAGCATGAAGAAGAGGTCGAGCTCGAGCTCCGACAATTGCTCCCCGTCCAGCTCGACCTGCGTCAGCACGCTCATGAGGTCCTCGCGGGGGTCGCGGCGCTTTTGCTCGTAGAGCTCGGCCGCGTAGCCGAACAGCTCCGCCGCGGCCAGGGCCGCGTTCTCGTCGGCGAGCATCTCGGCGCCCTGGTACTCGGCGTCCTCGCGTCCGATCATCCGGTTCGACCAGTCGAACATCTTGGAGCGGTCCTCGGGCGGCACGCCGAGGAGCTCGGCCAGCACGACGAGGGGGAGCTCGGCGGCGACGTCGATGACGAAGTCGGCCGACCCCGACTCGCAGATCCGGTCGATGATCTCGTCGGCCACGCCGTGGATGGACTGCTGCAGCTCGCCGATCATGCGGGGGGTGAAGCCCTTGTTGACGAGGCGCCGGTAGCGCGTGTGCACCGGGGGGTCCATCGTCACCATCATCAGCCGCTGCTGCTCGAGCTGCTCCTCGGGGGTCTCCCACAGAAAGGTGCCCTTGCGGTACGAGGAGAACCGCTGGGCGTCGCGGTTCACCGTCACGCAGTCCTCGTGACGGGTGATGGCCCAGAACCCGGGGCCGTCGGTCTCCTCGTGCCAGTACGCCGGGGCGTTGTGCCGGAGATAGGCGAACCACTCGTAGGGCACGCCGGCGACGAAGTTGCGGGAGTCGGTCAGGTCGATCGGGGAGCGGTCCATCCGGACGACACCTCCAGTGAATCAGACACGATGTCCGATTCACTGGATGATATGTCCACGTTGCCGGCCCGTCAATGCCTGAACGCCCCCCACACCGGAGCACGCCCGCTCGCGTCCGAAGGTCGTGACAACGCGCACCGTGACTTGCGCTGGACAAATATTGCGGACGCGGCGACAGTTGGCGTCGTGGGGATCGGGCACCAGGGGCGCGGGGACGATACCGGGCGGGCCACGACCGAGCGCGGTTGACCGAGCACATCCTGGCCGCGGTCGCCGTGCTCGCAGTGGTGAGCGCCGGGGGGACGGTCTGGCTGCTCGTCAGGGACGAACGCGGCATGAGCCGGCCCTCCAGCGCGCGGGCACTGCGCCGCCTCACCGCCGTGAGCGCCCTGGTGGCGCTGGTCACCCTCGCCTTCCTGCGCCCCTGGTACTGGGACCTGTCCCTCGCCGCCCTGGTGGCGGCGGCATTCCTGGGGGTGCACGGCCTGTTGCGGGCGCTGGAGCACCGGAGCTCCCCCGCCGGCTGGGGGACCATCGCCATGGCCATGGCCTCGGTCGTTCTCGGATCGGCGATCGTGACCGGGGGCGGGACCGCGGCGGTCGTCGACGGGGCGGCGCTGGTCGGGGGGAAGTCGGTGCCGGTGGCACACGACGGCCAGGTGCTCGCCCGTCCTGTGCTCTACCAGGTGTTCTGGGGACCGGCCTGGGACGGCGACGGCACCACCGCCGCGCTGTCCCAGGCCGCCGCCTTCCAACGCGCCTTGCCCACGTCGCAGTGGGCAGTGGCCGTGGTGGGGGCGGGGTTCGGCGTGGGGTCCATGGGCTCGGGCGGGTGCTGGGTCGACCCCAGCGGCCCGGCAACGTCGAGCCCGGCGTCGAGCACGACGTCGGGCCCGTTCCCCGCCGAGCTGCACCGCGTCTTCGACGGCCATCTCCCTCTGGTGCCGTGTCCGGGCTTCACCGCCGACCAAGTCCCGAGGACCTTGCCGGCCGATGCCGTCGTGGCGTTGTGGCTCGACCCCACCGTCGCCTACGAGCTCGGGGGAGTCTCGAGTCACAGCTCGGTGCCGTGGCCGGGACGGCCCGACGGCTTGGTGGTCGCGGGCCTCACCGGCGGCTTCGCCGTCGTGGGGCCGGGCTACATGCGTGCGCAGCGCCGCCTGCCGGTCGGTGCCGGGCTACGCCACCCCCACGTACGCGCTGTCCCACGAGCTCGTCGAGGCCGCCACCAATCCCTTCGGCCACGGGTGGTTCGCGGATGTCCCGCTGCGGTGGTCGGCGCGCGTACTTCCTGTCGCACGGGCCGACGTCCCTGCTCGGTGCGGCCCCCGCCTTCCAGGGCGAGGTGGCCGACCTGTGCGAGCCCGGCCAGCCCACCGCGCCCCGTCACCAGGTCAGAGCCACGTTCGGTGCGCAGCACCTGGCCGTAGCGGCCTTCTACCGCCCCGGGAAGGGGTGCGGGGCCTGACGCTCAAGTCCCCGGGGACCCACGCCGACGCCCAAGAGGTGACCTCGATCGCCAGACGGGTGGCGTCGGACCCCCGGCGGCCGGTCTCCAGGACGCGGCCGTGCGCGCCGCGCGTGCCGTGCGCTCGGTGCTCGCCGCCCAGTGGCGGCCGGTGGTGGCACCGGCGCTGGTGCTGTGGTTCATGGCCAGCGTGGTCTCCGCCATGGTGCTGCGCCCGTTCGACGTCCTCGAGTACGAGCAGTACGCCCACGCCGCGCTGCACACCCCGCTGTTCCACCACTTCCCGCTCGAGTACCCGGCCCCCGCGCTCGTGGTGTTCATCGCCCCCCTGCTGCTCCCCTTCTCCTATCCGTGGGCGTTCGCGCTGTTGGCCGGCGTCGCCATCCTCGTGCTCGTCACGACATACGAGGGTTCGGGGTTGGCGGGCTGGGACGTGCACTGCGCCGGACGGCTCATCGTCTACCTGGCCTTGGGGTCGGTCATGGTCCTGACGGGCCGCTACGACGTCTTCGCCGCCACCCTGGCGCTGTTGTCGTTGCGCTCGGCGCGGAACGACCGCTGGAACGCAGCGTGGACGTGGAGCGCGGCCGGGGCCGCCATCAAGCTCTTCCCCGCCGCGCTGTGGCCGGTGTTCCTCGTCGCCGAATGGCGCCGAACCGGTCGCGTCCCGCTCCGCCGGCTGTGGTGGATGGCGGCGACGGCCTTCCTCGTGGCCGGGGTGCCCGCGCTCATCGACCACAGCGCGGCCCTCAACGTGGCGCACTACTACCTGCACCGCCCGACCGAGGACGGGAGCCTGGCCGCGGGGCTGTCGGTGCTCTTCGACTTCCACGGCACCAACTGGTCCTCCACCTTCCACAGCGTCAACGTCGTGAGCGGGATCTCGGGGGCCCTGGGGCTCGCCACCGAGCTCGCCGGTGTGGGCGCATGCGTGTGGGTGTGGTGGCAGCAGGCTCGCGGCCGCCTGAGCCTCGAGGCTGCCTGCCTGGCCACGCTCACGTTCGTGATGCTCGGGTCCAAGGTCGTGTCGGTGCAGTACCTGATGTGGCTGATGCCGCTGTGGGCCCTCTACAAACTGCGCGTCACGTGGTTGCTGGCGGCGGCGGCGAACCTGGTCGTCTTCCCCTACGCCATTTCGGCGAGCGGTTTCGGGTATGTCCCCGAGCACGCCTTCGCGACCAGCCTCACCCTCACGTTCTTCGCCCGCGATGTGCTCATCGTGGTGGGCACGTGCCTGTGGCTCCGCTCTGAGCTCGGGAGCCGGACGCCCTCACCGGCGCGTCCCCCGTGCTGCAGGACGCCTGACTACGGGCTGAGGACCGGCACCTGGCTCGAAGCGGTCAGGTTGTAGGTGAGGCCGATCGGCGCCACCAGTCCCTTGGTCGTCACCGCCAGCGACACCTCGACGGTTGCCGGGGCCCCGCACGACCCGCCGCACGTGACCTTGATGTTGACGTCCCCGTTGACCGCAGGCTGCGTCAGCTGGGTCGCGTTCTTGCTCGATGCGCACAGCGGTGCGGTGTTGACCGTGAGGAGGGGCGCGGCCTGGGACACAGCCTTGGCGATCGAGGTCGGCGCCCCGGTCTCGCAGTACTGGCCGTTGCCCCGCCGTCAGGAGTGGGCTCTCGATCGACGCCATGCGCGCCCCGGCACTGGCCCCGTCGTGGAGGGCGGAGTTCTGATAGGCGAGGAAGCACCCGGCGATGATGCCGAAGAGGAGCACGAACAGCAGCGGTGCCACCAGCGCGAACTCGACGAGGGTCGCACCGGCCTCGTCGCCACGACGGGCCCGCCGGCGGGCGCGGGGGCGCATCATCCGATGAGCGACAGGCTGCTGCCGCCGGGCAACGCGTAGGGCTGGCCCAGGATCGTGATGGTGGTGGCCCCGTCGGTGTTGAAGTCGTCGACGATGGCGGTGCCGTTCAAGGTGACCGAACCGCCTGACTGCGGTGGCCCCGAAGACCATCCGGCCCCGTAGCCGGTCTGGAGGGTGCCACCGGCGTAGAAGGGGATGCCCCCGCCCACTCCGTCCCAGTAGTCCTGGGGGGCGTCCTGCCCGTAGTTCGTGAGCGACGCGTTGTACACGACGCCGTTGATCAGGATCTTCGCCGCGTCACCGGGCTCGGCATTGAACCCGTAGTTGGCCTGTTCGGTGGGGTCCTGGTACAGCGCCAGGCCGGGCGTGCCCCCCACTCCCCCGAAAGCCCCCGAGGTGGCGCCGGTCAGGGTCACCTGCGCACCCACCACACCGCCGATCATGAGGGAGAAGTTGTTCCCCGTCCCGGTCATGGAGGTGTCCGGGGCGATGCTCGAGTCGCCGTAGGCCACGACCCCGTAGTTCGTCGCGCTCGGGTTCGGGTACTGGGCGTCCGGCGGGACAGTCCCACCGCACTGGTACGGCGTGAACCCTGGTGCCGTCGTGGTCGTCTCGGGCTCCGGAGTCCCGTGACCGCTGGCTGCACTGGTCTGCGTGGACGAAGGCAGGCACGGTGCGCCGTTGCCGCCGGTCCCGCTGGGGACGAAGGCACCGTTGCTCTCCGACCCCGGCACGTTGCCCGACAGGGGGTACGGCGTCCCGCCCTGGCCCCCGGTGGCGATCACGACGTTGGATCCCGTCACCGTGTCGGTCGAGGACTGCGGGTTGATCCACAGGCCCTGTTCGAACACGTAGATGCCGGGGTACCCGCCGTCGGGCCCGGCGCAGTCGGCGAACGTGGCCGAGCCGGTGAGCTCGACCGGGTACGGGTAGATGCCGGGCGACAGGCTCTGTGTGCCGCTCAGCACCCCCGAGATGCCGTTGTAGACCGTGGGGCCCGGGTCACCGGGGCAGGCGATGTTGGTGCTCTGGTTCAGCGGACTGGGCGGCGCCTCGGATGACGCCAGCGGGTCGGTGATCTGCGTGCTCACAGGCTCGATGTTGTTGTAGTCCACTGTCACCGGAGAGTCCGAGCAGATCATCTTGTTGGCCGGCAACTGCGCAGCCGGGTCTCCGCTCTGGTACGCAGGATTGGTGGGCGGGTCCGTCGATCCGGGAGGCGGTGGATTGAGCAGCCCCTGGATGCCGTTGTTCACGAAGCACGAGTCGAGCGGCCACAGGTTCTGGCCGTTGAGGGTGCCGATCGAGTGGATGGTGCCGTACACGTAGAGGTTGCTGTCGGTCTTGGCGTCGATGGCGTCGTCCCACGTGTACCCCGGGGTGGACCCGGGCCAAGGCATGTTGGCGACGTTGGTGTTGAGCACGATGTCCCCCGATACGACGAACGTGCCGGTGCCGCCGCCGAGGATCTCGTGCGGCCCCACCTTGTTGAGGGCGATAATCGAGAAGGGCTGGCCGGTGGCGGTGTTGGACACCTTGCTCGAGGCGTACCCGCCCAGCTGGTGGATGCCGAGGACCCCGGCGAAGAACGGCGACCACGTCTGGGTGGCGGCGACCGTCACGCCGCAGGCTCCGGGGGGAGGCTCGGAGGTGTCGCTGCTGGTGGGCGTGAAGGTCGAGTTGGGGATCACCGTCCCGGACGAAGAGACGTACTGGGCGGTCCAGCTCGTCCCGATCCCGGAGTCGTTCTCGGAGATCAGCTTCTGGATCAGCGCCGTGACCTCCTGCATGGTCAGGGCGGTCGTCCCGTTGCAGTAGGTGGAGTCGTTCAGTTGCTGCGCAGCGGCATAGGCGGCGAAGTCGGTGGCGTTCTGGGCCCGGCGGTTCTGGACGAACCCGAAGCTGCCGTCGATGGCGATGGCGATGAGCCCGAGCAGCACCACCATGGCCACGGCCACGATGATGATGACGACGCCGCGCTCGCCTTCCTCTCCCCGACGGACGACCCGGGTCATGAGTACCTCGCAGTGGCGTGCGCCGTGACGGGGAAGGTCCCCACGAAGGGGACGAGGGAGCTCGATCTCTGGGTGATGGTGATCGTGACGACGTTGATGATCAGCGGCGGTCCCCCGTTGGGCGTGGTGATCGTCTGTTGAGAGGGCGTCATCGAGACGTAATCGTCGGCACTCGAATCGCTGTCCTGGTAGACACCCGGCGCGCCCTCTTCAGCGTTGACGGCTTTCGTGGCGTCGTTCAGGACCGTCTGCGCGGGAGGGGGATTGGTGCTACCGAGGTCGTTGGCGGCCTGGATGGCACCGGCGCGCGCCGCGCTGGTCAGACGCTCCGAGAGCTGCATGCCGCTCCACCCGTTGAAGGCGACACCGAGGAGCAGCGCCACCAGGGGCAGCACGAGGACCAGCTCGACGAGAGCCTGACCGCTTTCGTCGCGGCGCCGGCCGCCACGACTCACCCGGTGAGCGCTGTGGTTCGTGTCCGAGACGACGGAGCGGGCATCGAAGAGCTGACGGTCATGGATACGGGTCATAGCTGCCTGAACCCGTCGAACCTGAGGAGGCGGATTTCGAGCTGGAGCCGGTGCTGCTCGTGCTGCTCGACGGCGAGGCCGGGATGGCGAGGCTCGTGCCGGCACTGGTCGAGCCCTGCGCCGTCGGAGTGGCGGGGATGAGGTTCGAGCCGTTGATGGTGGTGGACGCCGTGGGCTGGTTGCCCGTGGCCTCGAGGGCGAGGTAGATGCCCCCGGTCACGCCGCCACCGTCGCTGTTGGCCAGTGCGATGCGGGCCGCGGCGGCGGGCGGGACGGCGAAGGTGATGACGTTGGAGGCCTGCGGCGTGGCGCTGGTCTGGGTGGCGCTGTTGCTCGTCGTGCCCGGAGCGGGGACGAGGGTGGTGCCCACGGCCAGGACCGGCACGGCCTGGTACAGGTAGGTCTCCTGGTTGCCGTCGACGTCGATGAGGATGTCGACCTTGTCCCCGGGCTGGATCAGGCCGGCGACGCCGTGGACCTGGTCGACCGACACCGAGATGGCGACGTCGCCCTGGGGCACGGTCTCGGCCGCCACGCTGGCGATGGTGTCAGGGGACTGGAACATCCCCGACACGACGATCTCGCCCACGGGCAGGTTGGCTCCTGCCTCTTGGGTGCGGATGGCGGAGAGGTTGGTGATCGCGGAGCTGGGCCGGAACTCGGCCGGGATCTTCTTCTGGGCCACGTACCCGCCGCTGGCGAGCTGGGAACCGGTGAGCGTGCGTGGGATCGTCTTGGTGATCACGTACGCGGGCACGAGCTTGGCGTTGTGGTAGGCGTTGTCCTGGGCGTTGTTGAGAAACACGTAGCTCAACACCGAGGCCAGCACCCCGACCGCGACAGCGACGGCGACCACGACCGTCCGCTTGGAAGTCATCCGAGCCCCCCTCTAGGCGAGCCGGAGCCGATTCCGTGCTCGAAGTACGAACCCGGAGCTGTGTCTCGGCGCCCGGCGCTGTCCACTGCAGTGGACCGTTCGACGCCCAGTGTGCGCGACCGCGACCCCATTGACAATGACCTGGGAGGCAAATGAGTCGCAGGTCCTACCGCTCGTTCCATGGTCGGCGAGCTCGACGCTCGAGCCCACAGGGCTGGTGATCACCTGGTGGGATGGGAGGCTGGGAGCGTGCGCGGAGATGCGAAGCGCAAGTCACCGTGGCGGCGTCACCGGAGGCGGTCTGGGCGGTGATCCCGGACGTGACACGCGTCGGTGAGTGGAGTGGCGAGTGCCGAGGATTGGCCCGGCTGAAGACCCTCGTCGAGCCGGTGCTGTCCTTGGGAGCCGGTGCTGTCCTTAGGAGTCAGCCGGGGTCAGCATCGCCGTGATCTGGGCCAGGTCGAAGTAGTCGCGCCAGGCGCAGATCTTGCCGTCGCGCACCTCGAAGGTGCCCATGAGGTGCAGTGGGGCCACGATGTCCCCCACCCTGAAGGTGTCGATCCGCTCGGTGAGCACCACGTTGTCGCGCACGGCCAGGTGCAGCGTCTCGATATCCATGCCGTCGCACATCCCGAAGAAACCCTCCACGAAGGCGATGGCGGCATCGATGCCGACCGCGGGTTCCATGGGGATGTTGTGGTACACGACGTCGTCGGTGAAGAAGGGGCGCAGGGCCTCGGCGTCGTGCTTCGAGAACGCGTCGCACAGGTCGCGCACGACCCGTTCGGCGCGGGCATCGTCTTCCTGAGCAGCTCCCATTCGATGACCTCTCTGCAGTAGGGACGGGGTTCGCAGCCAGACGTTAGCGAGGCGTCGGTCGCCCCCGCTCGGAAGCCACGAGGCGCCAGGTTCCCGTCGCCCCGCTCGGGGGCGGCCCGGCCGCGGGCCCGACGAGGACGGGTCGAGACCCCCGAGGACGGGCGACCGACCCACTCCGAGGACCCCGGAGGACCTGGCCCCACACCGTGCCGAGCCGAGCGGTAGGACCTGCGACTCATTTGCCTCCCAGGTCATTGTCAATGGGGTCGCGGTCGCGGACACTGGGCGTCGAACGGTCCACTGCAGTGGACAGCGCCGGGCGCCGAGACACAGCTCCGGGTTCGTACTTCGAGCACGGAATCGGCTCCGGCTCGCCTAGAGGGGGGCTCGGATGACTTCCAAGCGGACGGTCGTGGTCGCCGTCGCTGTCGCGGTCGGGGTGCTGGCCTCGGTGTTGAGCTACGTGTTTCTCAACAACGCCCAGGACAACGCCTACCACAACGCCAAGCTCGTGCCCGCGTACGTGATCACCAAGACGATCCCACGCACGCTCACCGGTTCCCAGCTCGCCAGCGGCGGGTACGTGGCCCAGAAGAAGATCCCGGCCGAGTTCCGGCCCAGCTCCGCGATCACCAACCTCTCCGCCATCCGCACCCAAGAGGCAGGAGCCAACCTGCCCGTGGGCGAGATCGTCGTGTCGGGGATGTTCCAGTCCCCTGACACCATCGCCAGCGTGGCGGCCGAGACCGTGCCCCAGGGCGACGTCGCCATCTCGGTGTCGGTCGACCAGGTCCACGGCGTCGCCGGCCTGATCCAGCCCGGGGACAAGGTCGACATCCTCATCGACGTCGACGGCAACCAGGAGACCTACCTGTACCAGGCCGTGCCGGTCCTGGCCGTGGGCACCACCCTCGTCCCCGCTCCGGGCACGACGAGCAACAGCGCCACCCAGACCAGCGCCACGCCGCAGGCCTCCAACGTCATCACCTTCGCCGTCCCGCCCGCCGCCGCGGCCCGCATCGCACTGGCCAACAGCGACGGTGGCGGCGTGACCGGGGGCATCTACCTCGCCCTCGAGGCCACGGGCAACCAGCCCACGGCGTCCACCACCATCAACGGCTCGAACCTCATCCCCGCCACTCCGACGGCAGCGGGTTGAGCGATGACTGACGCCCTCCCGCAGAACGAGACCAAGCCCAGCCCCCGGGTGGTCGTCGGCGTCGTCGACCCCGACGAAGTCGTCCGGGGTGTGCTCACCGACCACATCCGCGAGCTCGACGAGTCCGTCGAGGGGTTCGGGGACCTCGCCGCCTTCACCGCGACCATCGACGCCGCCGGTCCGGGCGTCGTGGTCTTCGGTCCGAGCGCCGCACCTGGCGAGGTCGTTGCCCAGGTGGCCGGCCTCGTCGCCTTCCGCCCCGGTTGCAGCGCCATCATGGTCGTCTACGAGCTGACCGCCGAGGTCCTGCAACAGGCGATCCGCGCCGGCGTCGACGACGTGGTGGCGGTGTCGGCCGAGGACGCCGAGCTGCTCGACGCCATCTCGCGCGCCTCGGCCCGCGTGCTGGCGAGGGGACCGGCCGCGGGCACGGCTGCGCCCGCCTCGAGCGCTGCCGCACCCGGGCGCGTGGTGTCGGTGTTCTGCACCAAGGGGGGGACGGGGAAGTCCGTCGTCGCCATCAACCTGGCCGTCGCCCTGGCCAAGCGGACGATCCAGCCCGTCGTGCTCGTGGACGCCGATCTGCAATTCGGTGACGTGGCGCTCATGCTCCAGCTCCAGCCCACCCACACCATCGCCGAGGCCGTACAAGCCGGGGACCGCCTCGACGGCACCCTGCTCGAGAACCTGCTCCTGCGGCACCCGCCGAGCGGCCTGCTCGTGCTCGCCGCCCCCACCGAGCCCAGCTCGGCCGACCAGATCGGGCGGGCGGACCTGGCCCGGATCCTCGAGATCCTGCGCGAGCGCTGCGCGTACGTCGTGGTCGACACCTCGGCCAACTTCGCCGAGGTGACGTTGGCGGCCATCGAGTCCTCCGACGACATCCTCGTCATGGCCGGGCTCGACGTCATGAGCCTCAAGAGCGCCCGCATCGGGCTGCAGACCATGCGCGTGCTCGGGATCCCCTTCTCGCGCGTCAAGTTCGTGCTCAACCGGGCCAACACCCGGGTGGGGCTCACCGAGGCCGACGCGGAGCGGGCCCTGCAGCTCAAGGTGGACGCCGCGCCTGCCGAGCGACATCCTGGTGGCGGAGTCGGTGAACCGCGGGGTCCCCGTGGTGACGAGCGCCCCGCGTTCGAAGTTCGCCAAGAGCATCGACAACCTGGCGGACGTCCTGATGACCGCTGCGTCGGTTCCGGCGCAGTCCCGACAAACCGTGTAAGGGGAGTCCCATGACCCTTTCCGACCACCTGCGCAGCGCGGGCGGCTTCCTCACCTCGGACGAGGCGCGGGCCCGGCTTCTCGACGAGGTCCACTCCCGCGTGCACCAGCGCCTGATCGAGGAGCTCGGCCCCGAGCTGTCCCAGGGGCGGCTCACGGCCAAGGACCTGCGGCCGCGCGTCAACGCGCATCTCCAGGCGGCCCTGGCCGACGAGACCACACCGCTGTCGCTGGCCGACAAGGCCAGGCTGGGCGAGGACATCGCCAACGACATCCTCGGGTACGGCCCCATCCAGGGGTACCTCGAGGATCCCGAGGTGTCCGAGGTCATGGTCAACGGGCCCGACAGCATCTACATCGAGAGGCACGGCAAGATCGAGCGGACCACCACCAGCTTCATCGACGAGGCGCACCTGCGCCGCGTCATCGACAAGATCGTGGGAGAGGTGAGCCGCCGCGTCGACGAGTCGTCGCCCATGGTCGACGCCCGCCTTCCCGACGGGTCCCGGGTCAACGCGGTGATCCACCCGCTCGCCTACGCCGGCCCGTTCCTCACCGTCCGGAAGTTCGCCAAGGACCCGCTCCAGGTCCAGGACCTGATCTCGAACCTGACCATCACCTCGGCCCTGGCCCGCTTCATCGAGGCCTGCGTGGTGGGCCGGCTCAACATCATCGTGTCGGGGGGCACAGACACCGGGAAGACGACGCTGCTGAACGTGCTGTCGTCGTTCGTGCCCGGCGACGAGCGCATCGTCACCATCGAGGACTCCAAGGAGCTCCAGCTGCGCCAGGAGCACGTGGTGTCGCTCGAGTCGCGCCCGCCCAACATCGAGGGCCGGGGCGAGGTCACGATCCGCGACCTGATGCGCAACACCTTGCGCATGCGCCCGGACCGCATCATCGTCGGTGAGTGCCGTGGTGGCGAGGCGCTGGACATGCTCCAGGCCATGAACACCGGTCACGACGGTTCGCTGACGACGATCCACTCCAACAGCCCGCGCGACACCCTGTCGCGCATCGAGACCATGACCCTCATGGCCGGCTTCGACCTGCCCGTCCGGGTCATCCGCGAGCAGATGTCCTCGGCCATCGACCTCATCGTGCACCTCACCCGCATGCGGGACGGGACCCGGCGTGTCACCCACGTGTCGGAGGTCCAGCACATGGAGGGCGACGTCGTCATCACCCAGGACCTGTTCATGTTCGACTTCTCCATGGGCATGGACGAGAACGGGAAGTACCGGGGCAACCTGAAGTCGATGGGCATCCGCCCCCACTTCGCCGACAAGCTCGAGGACGCCGGGGTCACGCTCGACCCCGAGTTGTTCGAGATCGAGGAGTTCGCGCGCATCCGGGTGGCGCGGCGGTGAAGTTCCTCATCGCATTCCTCGCCCTCCCCGCGTGCCGGGCTCCTCACGTGGGGACTGGTCAGCCTGGCGACGCGCGAGCGGCCGCGCCGGCTGCACGAGGCCCTCACGCCGTATTCCGTGGGAGGCCTGACCGAGCCCCGGTTCACCGCCGCGGGCGGCGGTGCGGGAGGCGTCTCCGAGCTCGTCGAGACCCCGTTCCTCCAGCGCGTCGTGGCCGCGGTGGCCGAGGTGGCGTCGCGCCGGGGCCTGCTCCAGATCGTGAAGCGCCTGCTCGACCAGGCCGACCTGCCTGTGCGGCCGGCCGAAGCCCTCTTCGTCTACCTGATGGGGGCCGTCGTGGGCGGAGCGCTCGGCCTGCTGCTGGGCAACGCCTTCTGGGGCCTCGCCGCGCTGGCGGCGGTGGCGGTCCTGCCGTGGATGGTGCTCATGGGCGTGGCCAAGCACCGCACCGCCACCTTCACGGCCCAGCTGCCGGACATGCTGCAGCTGCTCGGCACCACGCTGCGCTCGGGATTCTCGATCCTGCAGGGCCTGACCACAGTCTCCCAGCAGCTGTCGGACCCGATCGGCAAGGAGATGCGCCACGTCGTGGCCGAGGCCCGCCTGGGCCGGCCCCTCGTCGACGCGCTCAACGAGGTGGCCCAGCGGGTGCGCAGCGAGGACTTCGAGTGGGTGGTCACGGCCATCGGGATCCAGCGCGAGGTCGGGGGCAACCTGGCCGAGCTCCTCGACATCGTGGCCGACACCATGATGGCCCGGGCCCGGATCCGCCGCGAGGCGCGCACGCTCACCGCCGAGGGGCGCATCGGCGCCGTGATCATCTCGGTGCTGCCCATCGCCATCGGGCTGTTCGTCTACACCGTGAACCCGAGCTACATCAGCCCGCTGCTGCACCAGGCGTTCGGCGAGATCCTGTTCTACGGTTCCATCGCACTCGGGGTCATCGGCATCTTCTGGGTGCGCAAGCTCGTGGACATCGAGGTCTGACATGTTGCCCTTGGCCGCCATCGCCATCTTCTTCACCGCCACCGCGCTCGCCTACGCCGCGGTCCTCAAGGCCGACGAGCGCCTCAGCGTGCGCGCGGCGCGCATCCGGTTGGGCGACTACGAGTCGCCCGCCGTCAAGCGCGAGGAGGACCTCAAAGAGCCCTTCGCCGACCGGGTGCTGGCTCCGGCCGCCGCCTCCCTGGTCGGGCTGCTCAAGCGGTTGCTTCCCACCGAGTACGTCGACAAGCTGCGCCACAAGCTGGTGCTGGCCGGGCGGGGCACCACCGAGGAGGTCGACGAGTTCTTCCTGCTGCGGGTGCTGTCGCTGGTGGCCGTCCCCGTGTTGTGGCTCGTCGTGGGGACGATGACCTCGCTGTCGGGCAAGACCCTGCTGGCCGTGATCGTGTTCATCGGCGTCGCCGGTGTGCTCGGGCCTGACGCCTGGCTCAACCGGGTGGTGGCCGAGCGCCAGCTGTCGATGCGCCGGAAGCTGCCCGACGTGCTCGACCTCCTCACCATCAGCGTCGAGGCCGGCCTCGGCTTCGAGCAGGCCCTGGCCCGCACGGTCACCATGGTGCCCGGGCCCCTCTCGGAGGAGTTCTCCCGCATGCTGGGCGAGATGCGGGCGGGATCCAGCCGGGCCGACGCCCTGCACGCCCTCGACGCCCGCACCGGGCTGCCCGAGCTGCGTTCGTTCATCCTGGCCCTGGTCCAGGCCGACACATTCGGCGTCTCGGTGGGCGCGATCCTGCGCAGCCAGGCGGCCGAGATGCGGGTGCGCCGGCACCAGTTCGCCCAGGAAATGGCCCAGAAGGCGCCCGTCAAGATGCTTTTCCCTATGGTGTTCTGCATCATGCCTGCACTCTTCGTCGTCATCGCCGGGCCCGCCGTCCTCGGGATCTTCCAGGCCTTCCGCGGCTGACGGCCCACTCCCCCGCGCCGTGCGCTCGCCACGGGCCTCGACCGTCGCCGGCGGTGCCTTCGCCCTCTGGGGCCTCGGCGTCGGGCTCGAGCGCCTTCACGACAACTCATACCTGACCCATGTCGCCACGGGCCGGTTCATCCTGGCCCACGGCGTCCCCACCACCGACCCCTACACCTTCACCGCGCACGGCCGGCCCTGGGTGGTCGAGTCGTGGTTGGCCGAGGTCCTGTACCGGCTGGTCGAGCTGGCCTGGGGGGCGCACGGGCTGCAGGTCATGCACGGCCTGCTGTGCCTGGCGCTGGGCGCGCTGGGGTGGGTGCTGTCGCGCCCGGCGCGCCAGCTGCTGGGGCGGATCCTCGCCACCGCCGGGCTCCTGGCCGTGGGCACGGGGTACTGGTCGCCGCGGCCCCTGCTCATGGCGCTGGTGCTGTTCGCCCTCCTCATCGCCATGGTCGAGAACGACACCGGGCCACCGTGGGCGGTGGTGCCGCTCATGTGGCTGTGGGTGCAGGTGCACGGCAGCTGGCCCTTCGCCCTCGCCTACCTCGTCCTGCGGTTGGCGGGCCGGCGCGCCGACGGGCGCGCCCCTGGGGCGGATCCCGAGGCTCCTCGGGTTGGCGGTGCTGGGCGCGCTCTTGGGGGCGCTCAACCCCATCGGGTTGCGCCTCGTCGCGTACCCGCTCACCGTGCTCACCCATCACCAGGCCTTCTCCCACATCGCCGAGTGGCAGTCGCCGAGCTTCTCGGACGCCGTGAACGCGGTGTTCCTGGCCATGGCGCTGTTGGCGGTGATCCTGCTCGTGGCCCGGCGCGGCACGGTCGAGGACGTCCTCGTCGTCACGCTGTTCACCGGCGCCGCGCTGGCGGCGTCGCGCAACGTGCCGGTCGCCGCCCTGGTCGTGACCCCGGTCCTGGCCCGGGGGCTGGCCGGACTGGGAACCGTCGACGGCACCGAGCGTGCCGTGGGCGCCACGGTCGGGCTGGTGGCGCTGGGGGCCCTCGGGGTCGCGCTCTGTGCCGGGGCGGTGCGCCACCCCGCCTACAACCTGAGCGCCTATCCGGTCAGCGAGGTCACCTGGATGCAGGACCACGGCCTGGTGCCGGGCCGGGTGGCCGCCCCCGACTACGTCGGGAACTACCTGGAGTGGCGCTACGGGACCCGCGCCAACACGTTCATCGACGACCGGGTGGACATCTTCCCCCAAGCGGTGAACCGGGACTACGACGTCCTGCTCGACGGGACGCAGGGATGGCAGACGGTGCTGGCTCGTTACCGGTTCACGGCCGTGCTGTGGCCCCGCAGCGAGCCGCTGGCCTCGCTCGTGGCCGAGGACCCGGCCTGGTCGGTGCGGATCCTCGACCGCCACTGGGTCGTGGCCGTGCCCGCCCGCCACGCCACCCCGGCCCGCGCCGCCCCGGCCCGCGCCGCCCCGGCCCGCGCCGCCTCCCCCGCCCGCTGAGGCCGGCCCGGGCCGCCCGGTCGGCCGGAGGCTCGGAAGTCCCAGGTCAAAGACCGTTTCCGTGCTCGCCGGGAACCCCCGTGCCGGCGCGGCGTCGGGCGGCGCGGGGTGGATTTGGGGGAAAAATGTCGTCCCCCCCTCAGGATCGTGAGTGGAAATCACGATATGGGAGTGGCCCCTCTTTGCGAATCAGGAGCCGTATCGCAGACAACGCCATCCGGACCAAGGGGGAAACGACCGCAGTGGTGCTCGAACCACTTACCGACAAGGTGGCGCCCCCCGCGGCCCGCACTTGGCGTGCCCCCTTCGGGTGGCGGAACCTGCGGCCCGCCTCGCCCGAGCACGTGGCCGAGTTCGGCCGCATCCTCAGCGCCGTGCGCTGGGTGTCGCTGTCCCTGGCGCTGGCCCTCGGGTTGATCGAGCACCGCGGGCCCCGCGCCGCGGTGGCCGGGGGCGTGCTCGTCGTCTACACCCTGTGGCGGACGGTGCGACCCATCGGTGGCGAGCAGAGCCGGTGGCAGACCACCACCGCGCTGCTCCTCGAGGTCGCCCTGGGCGTGGCCGTGGTGGAGGCCACCGGCTTCGCCCGCTCTCCGTTCCTCATCACCTTGGGCGTCGCCACGGTCATCGCCGGGTTCGCCGGCGGCCTGCGCGTCGTCACCGGCATGGCCGTCATCGCCGGGTTGGCCGTGGCCCTGCCGAGCCTGTTCCTCTCCGGCCAGCAATCCGATGCCAACGAGAGCGTGCAGTTCGCCATCGAGCTCGTCCTCGTCGGCGTGGCCGGCGGCTTTTCCCGATACCTCGTCGAGGACGCCTATCAGGCCCGCGAGGGCCTGGCCGAGCGCGTCGAGCACCTGTCGGAGGTCAACGAGATCCTCCTCGACCTCTACCGGGCGACCGAGCGCGAATCCACGCCCCTGCACGTGGACGGTGCGGCCCGGTGGGCCCTCGAGCGTCTCGAGGAGATGTTCTCCCCCCACGTCGCCGCCGTGGTGCTCCTCGACCCCACCAGCCGCTCCTGGCACGTGGCCGCGGGCAGCGGGGTGCGGACGAGCGCCCCCGACGAGCACCCCCTCGAGCTCCCGGCCGCGCTCTACGAGGTGGCCCGGGGAGCGGACGCCGTGACCCTCGACGATCTCGAACAGGGCCTGCACTACCGGTCGCGCTGGGGGCTCTACGCCCCGATGCGCGCCCGCGACGAGGTGGTGGGCGTGCTGTGCGTGGAAGGGCGCGACCGGCACCCGGCGGGCTCCCACGACAGGCGTCGCATCGGTCACCTCGCCCGGGCGGCGGCCCTGGGCATCGACAACGCCCGGTGGCTGGAGCGGATCCACACCCTGGGCATGGAACAGGAGCGGACGCGCCTGGCGCGTGAGCTCCACGACCACATCGGCCAGTCGGTGGTGTACCTCGGTTTTGAGATCGACCGGCTGGTGGAGCTCAACCACGGGCGTGCCGTCCAAGCCGATCTCATCGACCTGCGCGGCGACCTGCGCGACCTCGTCGAGGAGCTGCGCGACATGCTCGTGGACCTGCGCGTCGACGTCTCCGAGACCCTGGACGTGGAGGGGGTCCTGCGATCGTTCCTCGAGCGGGTGAACAAGCGTAAGCGGGTCGAGGTCACCCTCGTGGCCGACGCCGACGCCCGCATGTCGCTGCCCGTCGAGCGCGAGGTCTGGCGCGTGGCGCGCGAGGCGGTCATGAACGCCGAGCGTCACGCCCGTGCGTCGCACGTGGCGATCCTGTGGCTGTGCAACGGCGAGAGCGCCCTGCTCGAGGTGGCCGACGACGGCGTAGGGCTCCCCGCCGGCAAGACGTCGGGCGAGTCCGGCTACGGGCTCGTCGGCATGCGCGAGCGCGCCGATTCCATCGGTGCCCAGCTGGAGATCACCTCGGGGCCCGGCAAGGGCACCACGATCCGAATGAGAATGAAGGCGGCCTGATGACACGAGTACTGATTGCAGACGACCACACCATGGTGCGCGAGGGGCTGCGCTGGGCCCTGGAGCACGCCGGGCTCGACGTGGTGGGAGAGGCGTCCGACGGCGAGGAAGCCGTCGAGATGGCCGAGCAGCTCCGTCCCGACGTGGTCCTCATGGACCTGTCGCTCCCGGTGCTGTCGGGGGTGGCGGCCACCAAGCGGATCCGCACGCTCGTGCGGGGCACCTCGGTGCTGGTGCTGTCGATGCTCTCCGACGAGACGGCGGTGTCCTCCGCCCTCGACGCCGGCGCCTCGGGGTACCTGGTGAAGGACTGCACGACCACCGAGATCGTCGACGCCGTGAACCGTGTGGCCGGCGGCGAGCGGGTCCTGGCCCCCTCGGTGGCGGGCGTGGTGGGCTCGACCCAGCCCAGGACCGCCCCCTCGACGCGGCCCGCGGCGAACTCCACCCGCCCCCTCATCTCCAAGCGCGAGGAGGAGGTCCTGCGACTGATGGCCACGGGGGTGTCGATCCCCGACGCGGCGAACCGGCTCTTCATCAGCGTCAAGACCGTGAAGAACCACCTGTCGTCGATCTACCAGAAGCTCGACTCCCACGACCGGGCCCAGGCCGTGCTGAAGGCCATGCGCATGGGGCTCATCCGGATGGACTGAGCGACTCGGCGTCCTCAGCCCGTGTAGGTGAACTGATCGCTCGGGTTCAACTGGCTGGTACCGAGATTCGTCGTGACGGTCACGTCCACGACTCCGGCGGTCCCTTGCACGATGTCGGCAGCGGGTGGAAGTGTCACCGTGATCTGGTTGTTGGAGTCCACGGTCAGGTTTCTCGTCACGGCAGAGCCAAAGGACACACTGGCGGTGCCGCTGTTGAAGCCGGAACCGGTGATGGTGACAAGGCCGCCTCCACCGGTGGGCCCATGGTTCGGGCTGACGCCGGTGACCGTCGGTGACGAGATTCCACCGTTGAGCGTGTGGACGATGACCGATCCGCTCGATGTGAAGCCAACGGCCCAGCAAGTCGTGGACGACACACAGCCGACGCCCTCGAGGTCCGCGCCGTCGGGATTGACGGTCTGATTCGACCACGTACTACCACCATCGATGGAGGCTGTGATCGGCGTCTCGTACTCATCGCTGTCGAAAACCACCCCGGCGGCGACGCAGTGAAGGGTGTCGAAACACGAGATCGCATTGATATCCGGAGCGTGGCCTCCCGCGATCTGACTCCCACTCGCCAGTGAGGAGATCGTCCATGTCGCTCCTCCATTGGTGGTGGTGATCTCATACACACTCTGGTTTCCGGAGTTCTGTCCCACAGCCAGGCACTCCTGAGGAATCGGGCAGGAGATGCCGGTGATGTTGTTCGCTTGGACAAGCTGTGTCTGCCAGCTCTGGCCCCCGTCGTCGGTGGTGGAGATCACACCTTGGGTCTCTATCGGAGGAGAGACCGTCATGGAGTAGGTCGCCTGGCCCACGGCCACACAGTCGTTCGAGGTGGTGCAGGTGATGGCATTGAGCTGCGAACCGATGAGCGCGACCGAGTTGGGAGGCAGAGGGGGCGCGCTCCAAGCGAGGGTGGCCCACGTCGATCCACCGTCCGCCGTCGCGATGATCGTGCTCGTCCCCCCGATGCCCAAGGCTCCGGTGACCCAACAGTGCTCGGTATCCGTGCACGAGACAGAGGTGAAGTACGCATTTACCGAGGGGATGCTCGCCGCGCTCCAGGTCGACCCGCCGTCCGTGGTGACGAGCAGCGTGTTGGAGGCACTGAGGTTGGCGCCGCGCCTCTCGCCGCCCACGGCCATGCAATGCAGCACACCCGCGCACGAGATCGCATTGAGCCCCAGCCCACCGACCCCGTTGGTATCGACCACCCAGCTTCCACCCGCATCGGTGGTCTGCTCCACGAGTGCGTTTCCGGTGGAGCCGGTTCCCACGGCGATACACGACGCCGCACTGGGGCACGTGATCGCGCTGAGCCATGAGCCGTCGGTGGTGCTGAGTTGCGTATACCACCCAAAACAGGCGCTCAATGTAGTTGCGACCAGCAGTAGAGCGAGGGAAAGCTCTATCCGCCGGGCAAGTCTCGTCCGCCACAGACCAACCATGACTCCCCTACCGCCGCTCTTGATCGGATCGTAATATCCCCGCGCAGATCCTTATCTGCAACCTACGTATTCGGATATTACTCTTTATCGTTCCCAGTGCCGGGAGCAAAGCCTCGTAGCTCCGCCTCCGCAGTCAGGCTCCCGACGGTGGCGCGATGGCGGAGGGACAGGTCCTGTCACTTTTCTCACTTGGACCTCTTGCAACCCTTCCAACTCGAAGCCTCAGACCCGTGCCACCTGGGACCAAGATGGGAAAGATGAGACTGCGCTCGCACGAGCTCGGGACCATCTCGTCGCCCATTCGTGCCAGCCGACCGTGTCGGCGAATGGGCGGTCCCATGACGGTGGCGGAACTCCCGTCGGGGAGTCCCTTCCTCGCGCGGGCTGACATCGGAATGTGGCCCCTGTCGAGGGCGGTGCACGTCTCGGCCCGCACCCCCGCTGACGGCCTCCCGACCGCCGCACCGAGGGGCCCCTCAGGGTGGTCGCGGTAGGTCCCCTGACCCACGTTTTGGCTGCACAGAGTGACTTTTGGGCCTCCTGACCTATAGCGGAGGGGGCCCAATTCCCCGATAGTGGGACCCAGGTTGGAATGCAAGAAACGAGGGGGAGCCGTGAACATTTTCACTCTGGTGCTGCGCGCTATCGACCCGATCCGGGCCACGTGGAACCGCCGGGACGAGCTGGGTGCGAGCTTGGTCGAGTACGCACTGCTGCTCGCGCTCATCGCCGTCGTGGCGCTGGTGGCGCTGCACTTCCTGGGTGGGGCTGTGTCCAACACGCTCAGCAGCGTTGGCCAGTCCATCAACGCCCCCAACGGCTGATCGCTCCCACGGGAATACGCCGAAACAGCAACAGCTCACTGTCCACTGTTCATTTCTAGACACGTTGAAGGGAGGGAAACCGTGAACATCGTCTCGCTCGTGATGTGCGTGATCGACCCGATCCGCGCCGCGTGGAACCGGAGGGACGAGGTCGGAGCCAGTCTCGTCGAGTACGCGCTGCTTCTCGCCCTCATCGCTGTCGTTGCACTCGTGGCACTGCACTTCCTCGGTGGCGCTGTGTCCAACACGCTCAGCAGCGTTGGCCAGTCCATCAACGCCCCGAACGGCTGATCACCTGAAGGGGAAGAGTCGGACCAGCAACGGCTCAGCTCGGTGATCCGAGCTGAGCCGTTTGCGCGTCCCCGCTGTAGTGCAGCACCACCGCCGTGTTCGACCGCCACACGACGTGCCAGCGCGCGTCGTGCTCGAGGTACAGCGACAGGGGCGAGCCCGGCGGCCACAGCACGTACTCGACACCGTGGGCCCGCAGCAGTGGGTCCGGGTCGGTGGTGAGGTTCTCGATGGCCAGGAACTGCGACAGCACCCCGTTGTCGGTGTAGAGCTCGGTGCGGCCGTCGACGAACACGGGCCGGCCCACCCAGTCCAGGTAGTCGCTCCACAGATAGGTCGAGAAGACCCGGCCCGGATGGCGCTCGAGATAGGCCACGGCCCGGACCGGGACGCTCGGGGCCGCCTTTCCCGCCGGGTACCACGGACCGTGCAGCAACGACACCCCGAGCACCGCCACCAGCGGCCACACCAGCAGGCTCGGGCGCAGGGTCTCCTCCTCGACCGGGGGGCAGCTCGCCGCCAGGGCGCACCACGCGATGGCGAAGTACGGGATGAATCGTTCCGCCTCGAGGCTCGACACGAGCAGGAACGCGGCCAGCGCCAGCTCGACGGCGGGGACGCCACGGTTGGAGAAGGCGAGGTACGCGACGGTGAGGGCCACCGGGATCACCACCACGGCCAGGATGGCGGGGTCGTGGAAGTCCGGGGACTGCCACTCGACGACCAGGGCCCGCACCTGCTGGTTGAAGGTGATCCCCAACGCGCTCGAGTACACACGGGGCCCGAACGGGTTGAGGAGGGTGGCGGCTCCGGAGGCCACCAACGTGGCCACGATCGGCCCCCTGGCCAACGGGGCGGGCACCGACACCCGGCCCCAACGTGGCCGCGACAGCGACGCCACCACCTCGAGGAAGAGGATGGCCAGCCCCAGGGGGAAGCTCCCGTGCAGGTTGGCCCACAGCACGAACATGACGGGGACGGGCACCAACCACCAGGCCCGGCGACGGGCCAAGGCGACCAGCAACAGCAGCAGGGCGACGAAGAGGTAGCTGAACATCTGGGGCCGGTCGTCGAGAAACAGCGTGAGCGCCGCACCCACCTCCACGCACAACAGCCCCGTCCACATCCACCCCGCCCCGACCACGCGGCTCCGGACGGCGACGACGAGCACGGTGAGCACGGCCAGCCCCGCCGACAGGAGCCAGAAGGCCACGGAGCCGACGCTGCGCACCGATTCGGCCAACACGACGTCGTATCCCCATTCCGGCGTGACCCAGCGCGCTCCGAGCACCGTGTAGGAGAAGACGTCGTGGGTCATGACGCGGTGATGGTCGAGCATCCACACCCCCGCGGCGCGGTGCCAGAACGTGTCGTCGACCACTCCGCTGTGCAGCGCGGCACGCCACGGGATCAGGCACGCCACCACGATGCCGACGAATCCGACGGGGAGGGCGGCCCTCCTCCACGGGCTCTGGCGCCGGCGGAGGTGCCGCGCCGCCCGGGGCGCGGCGTCGGGTCGAGCGCGCCGCAGCTCGTCCGGGGCTGCGTCCGGGGCCGCGTCGGGAGCCGCCGTCACGGGTGACGCCGTCACCGGGGACAGGTCGTAGGGCGAGGCCTGGGGCGGTTGGCCTGACGGCACGCATCCTCCCTGCGACGGTGGGTGTCTTCGCCGGGCATCCGATCGCGGGTGCTCGCGACGGCGGACCGTCCGGCGTCGAGCCGGCGTCGACCATGATCGCGTGCCGAGCGCGGCGAGCCGCGCATGGCCGAACAAGCCTCAGGCAGCCTCAGCCACGCTCAGAAAGTCAGTCGGTGCACACCGTGCCCGGGGCGGGGAGCGTGCCCGCCACGAAGTAGGCCTGGTCGATGGCCCGGACACACGCGCTGTAGTAGTAGGCCACGTGGTTCTCGCCCTGCCACGTCACGAGCTCGCCGTGCTGGAGCTCAGAGGCGAGCCGCTGTGCCCACACGTACGGCGTGGCCGGGTCCTTGCTGGCGCCCACCACCAGGATGGGCGGCGACCCCACCGCGGTCGTGGGCTCGGGCGTCCGGGTGTTGGCCACCGGCCACACCGCGCACGTGGCCTCGCCCCAGGCGAGCAGCGGTCCGAACACCGGTGCCTGGGCGGCGGCCTGAGCCGCCAGGGACCGCAGTCCCGCCACGCCCCCCGCCACGGGATGGTCGAGGCAGTCGATGGCGGTCTCGGCGTCGGTCGCGTTCGACCCCCCGCTCGTGGTGTAGGTGGTCTCCATGTCCAGCACCGGGGTGCCGTTGCCCGCCGCCGCCGCGGCCAGGGCGTCGGCCAGCGTCGGCCAGTCCGAGCGGGCGTAGAGGCCGTCGAGGAGCGCGTAGTAGAGCTCGCCGGGCCCGGTGCTGCGGCCGGACCCGGCGGGGATGCGCTGCTGGCGGCTCTGGTTGATCAGCGCGAGCAGCGCGGCGGCCGAAGGGCCCCCCGCCGGCCGCCAAGCACACCCCGACGACGCGCACCACGCCAAGAAGTCGTCGAGCACGCCCTCGAAGCTCTGGCTCTGCTCGATGACCATCTGCTCGGTGCTCATGGCCGGGTCGATGGCTCCGTCGAGCACCATGGCCCGCACGTGGGTGGGGAACATCTGGGCGTAGATGGCGCCGAGGAGCGTGCCGTAGGAGTGCCCGAAGTAGGTCAGCTGCGCGTCACCGAGGGCCTGGCGGATCCGGTCGAGATCGCGCGCCGCGTCCACGGTGCCGACGAAGGGGAGCAATGTGCCGCTCATCGACTTGCACTGCGCGGCGTACTCCTCGTCGTTGGTGATGAGGGCCAGCTGGGCGGCGGGGGTGCTCGGCACCGGGTCGGGAAGCGGGCTCCAAGGCGCTGCGGTCGACGAGCCCGCCGACCCGGAGCTGGGCGTGGTGCACCACACCGGGCTGGAGCGGTCCACACCCCGGGGGTCGAACTCCACGATGTCGAAGCGCGCCAGGAGCCCCGGGGTGAGCACGCTCAATTCGGCGGGCAGGTCGTTCACCCCTGATCCCCCCGGGCCGCCGGGGTCGATGACGAGGGACCCGATGCGCTCGGAGGGGTCGGTGGCGCGGTGCATCGCCAGCGCGATCTGGATCGTGCCCTGCCCGGGGTGGGTGTAGTCGAGGGGCACGGCCACCGTGCCGCACAGCAGGTCGCCGCACGGCGTCCACTGCACGGGGGTGACGGGGGGTTGGGGCGGGAGCGTGGTGGTGGCGGGTGCGGTGGTGGCCGTGGTCGTCGTTGCCGCGCCGGCGCCGGCCGCGTCCGACGTCTGTGTGCCCGACGGGCGCGTCCTCCCGCCGGCACGACCGGTGGCAGGCGCGCACGCGCCCAGCACCAGGGCGGCGAGGACGACCAACACGACGGCGCGGCGGGAGCGGCGACGGCTTCCACCACCGATGAGGTGCACCTTCTCACTGTGGCATGACGGGTACCCGTTTCGGGGCTCGCCCCGGCGTGGGAGGATCAGGTGGTGCCCGAGCTACCCGAGGTCGAAGCCCTGACCCGCTTCCTCACCGAGCGCGTCTCGGGGCGACGGGTCCAGCGCTGCGAGCTCGGCGCCATCGCCGCGCTCAAGACGGTGGACCCCTCGTTGTCGTCTCTGGTGGGGCGCAGCGCCACGTCGGTGACGCGACGGGGGAAGTACCTGTGCATGGACCTCGACGGCCCGTGGCTCGTCATGCACCTGGCCCGGGGCGGCTGGGTGCGGTGGAAGGACAAGCTCCCCCCCGAGCGGGTCCGGCCCAGCCGGAGCCCCCTGGCGCTGCGGATGGGCTTCGAGGGGGGATCGGGGTTCGACGTCACCGAGATGGGGACCGAGAAACGACTGGCGCTGTGGGTCGTCGGCGACCCCGAGCAGGTGGAGGGGCTGGCCACGCTGGGCGTCGACCCACTCGACGCGTCCTTCGACGTCGACGTCCTCGCCCGGCTCATGGCGGACACGCCGGGCAACGTGAAGACCGTGCTCGCCGCGCAGTCGGTCATCGCCGGCATCGGCAACGCCTATTCCGACGAGATCCTCCACGTCGCCCGTCTCTCGCCGTTCAAGCCGGCCCGCAACCTCGACCGCGACGAGGTGGAGCGCCTCCACGCCGCGGTGGTCGGGGTGCTCGGCGAGGCGGTGTTGCGCGCCGTGGGCCAGGACGCGTCGGAGCTCAAGGGGGACAAGAAGCGGGCCATGCGCGTCCACGGGAGGACG
Source organism: uncultured Acidimicrobiales bacterium (assembly GCA_963810195.1). Taxonomy (GTDB): domain Bacteria; phylum Actinomycetota; class Acidimicrobiia; order Acidimicrobiales; family UBA8190; genus Chersky-840. The sequence continues at coordinate 153,273 of CAWEMO010000009.1, forward strand.
GGCGAGGCCTGCCCCGAGTGCGGCGACGTCGTGCGCGAGGTGTCGTTCGCCACCAAGTCCCTGCAGTACTGCGCCACCTGTCAGACCGGGGGCAAGCCCCTCGCCGACCGGCGCCTGTCGAAGCTGTTGCGCTGAGCGAATACCGAGAACAGGGAGTCGACATGAACGACACCGAGATCGTCAAGGAGATCAACCGCCTCGCCGAGGAGGAGCACCGCCTCGAGGAGGCGCACGTCGGAGAGGAGCTGAGCCCCGGGGAGTCGGAGAAGCTCCGCACCATCGAGGTCGCCCTCGACCAGTGCTGGGACCTGCTGCGCCAACGCCGGGCCCGGCGCGACGCCGGCCAGGACCCCGACGGGGCCGAGGCCCGTCCCGCGCCGGTGGTCGAGCACTACCAGCAGTGACACCCCGACGGCCCCCGCGGGCCGTCGATCGCCCCTGGGGTAGCCGTCCTCAGCGATCCTCGTCGTCGAAGGGCTCGGCCACGGATTGCTCGAGCCAGTCGGCCTCGGGCACGTCACCCCTGTGGGGGGGCACCCGGATGCTGCGCTCGGGCACGACGGGCGCGTCCTGTTCGAGCGCGTCGGCTTCCGGTACGGGCTCGTCACGGTCCATCCCCCCATCTTGGCCGATAACATGCGCCCGTCCTACGGCGATGGTGCCGTCGTGATCGTCGACCCGCCGACCTGGGCCGTCGACGGGGAGGGGGGTCGGTGAGCGACGAGCGCTTCAACCTGGGACAGGTCTTCGAGACGGTGGCCGCCACCATCCCCGAGCGCGAGGCCATCGTGTGGGGCGACCGGCGTCTCAGCTTCGCGGACCTGCGTGACCGTTCCCGGCGGCTGGCCACGTACCTCCACGAGCACGGGCTGGGCGCGCACGGCCCGGCGAGGGAGTCCCTCGCCGGGCACGAGTCGGGCCAGGACCACCTCGGGCTCTACCTCCACAACTGCAACGAGTACATCGAGGGGATGATCGGGTCGTACATGGCCCGGGTGGCTCCCTTCAACGTCAACTACCGCTACGTCGAAGAAGAGCTGCGCTACCTCCTCACCGACTCCGGGGCGCGCGCCCTGGTGTACCACGCCACCTTCGCGCCGACCCTCGCCAAGGTGCTGCCCTCGCTCCCCCGCCTCGAGCTCCTCCTGCAGGTGGCCGACGAGTCGGGCAACGCCCTTCTCCCCGGGGCCGTCGACTACGAGGCCGCCCTGGCCTCGGCCGCGCCCGAGCTGCCGCCCGTGGAGCGCACGCCCGAGGACCTCTACATCCTCTACACCGGGGGCACCACCGGCATGCCCAAGGGCGTGCTGTGGCGCCAGCACGACATCTTCCGGGCCGCCATGGGAGGCCGCACCTACGGGACCTGGGAACTGGTGGAGAGCTACGACCACCTCGCGGCGCGCGTGCTGCCCACCGGCGACATCCGCGTGATGTCGATCCCTCCCCTGATGCACGGGGCGGCCCAGTGGGCGTGCTTCTACTACATGGCCATGGGCGCCACCATGGTGTTCCCCACCAACACCCGGTCGGTGGACCCCGTAGACGTGTGGGAGACGGTGGCGCGCGAGCGCGTCATCGGCATCTCGGTGGTGGGCGACGCCATGGCCCGTCCCGTGGTCGAGGAGCTCGAGCGCGGCGGCCATGACGCCAGCAGCCTCATGGCCTTCGGCAGCGGGGGCGCCACGCTCAGCGTGGGCATCAAGGAGCGCCTGCTCGCCGTGCTGCCCAACGTCATGATCTCCGACGTCGCCGGCGCGTCGGAGACCGGCGTGCAGATGGGCGTGGCCTCGACCTCGGGGTCGGTGTCGACCGGCACCTTCGTCCCCGGTCCCGGCACGGTGGTGGTGAGCGCGGACCTCACGCGCGTGCTCGAGCCCGGTGACGAGGAGGTCGGCTGGCTGGCCCAGCGCGGGTCGGTGCCCCTCGGGTACCTCGGCGACGCCGAGAAGACGGCGCGCACCTTCCCGGTCATCGACGGCGAGCACTACTCGGTCCCCGGCGACCGGGCCCGGGCGCTCGCCGACGGGGAGATCGAGCTGCTCGGCCGGGACTCGGTGACCATCAACTCGGGGGGCGAGAAGATCTACGCCGAGGAGGTCGAGCAAGCGATTATCGCCCATCCCGCCGTGGCCGACGTCGTGGTGGCCGGGCGCCCCAGCGAGCGCTGGGGACAGGAGGTGGTCGCCCTGGTGCAGGTGGCCGACGGGCAGAAGGTGAGCGCCGAGGAGCTCCTGGCCGAGGCGGGCAAGCACGTGGCGCGCTTCAAGTTGCCCAAGGCCATCGCCTTCCTCCCCCACATCGTGCGCTCCCCGGCCGGCAAGGCCGACTACCGCTGGGCCAGGGAGCGCGCCCTGGAGGCCTGAGTGGAGGACCGCATCACCTCCGGTCTCTACCTCGAGCTCGGCGACGTCGACCCCGACCGCTACGCGCAGCACCGCGCCCCCGAGCTGCTGGCCCGGCCCGGTGTGGACCGGGTGACGTGGTGGGCCAACAACGTCCCGGGTCGGGGCGAGCTGCCCATGCTCGTCCCCGACGGCACGTTGCTGGGGGTGGCCGAGGTCGACGACCGCTTCGTGGCCCCCGAGCCCCTGCCCCGGACCACGGCCCGTCTCTTCCGGCACCACCCCCGTCCCAGCCAGGGCATCCTGACCGGCGGGCCCACGACCGGCCTCCTCGTGGTGTGGATCAGCCCGAGCGCCCCCGAGCACACCCAGGCGCTGCGCGACTGGGGCGACTTCGTCCACATCCGGCACATCGCGGCCGCGTCGCTCCCCGGCTTCACCCACATCACCCCGTACCGCAACACCGCCGGGGACGACCCGCACTTCATGCACTTCTACGAGCTCGACGTCGAGGACCCCGAGGCCGCCTACATGGGGATGGCCCGCCACATGGCCCGGTACTTCGGGGGGTCGCGCACCGAGGCGTTCGCACAGTGGGCGGACTGGGAGGCGGCGGGGGGCCAGGTCGTCTACTGCAACACCTTCCGCCTGCTCGGAGGCTCTCCCCCGCCCGCCGCACAGCCGGGCGCCGGACAGCCCGGCACCGGACAGCCCGGCACCGGGGACTGACCGGCCATGGGCTTCGTCCTGGTCGACCAACCGCGTCCGCACGTCACGCGCATCACGCTGAACCGTCCCGAGCGCATGAACGCCATGGCCTTCGACGTGATGATCCCGCTGCGCGAGGCCCTCGAGGCGGCCAGCGCCGACAACGACACCCGGGTGGTGGTCCTCACCGGCGCCGGCGGGGCGTTCTGCTCGGGGGCGGACCTCGAGGACGCCGGGGTCATCCCCAACATCGCCGGGCTCACGCGCACGACGATCGCCCAGCGCTCGATGGAGCTGCTCGACGACGTCATCCGGGCGCTGCGCAAGATGCACCAGCCGGTCATCGGGGCCGTGAACGGGCCGGCCATCGGCGGTGGCTTCTGCCTCGCCGTCGCCTCCGACATCCGCGTTGCCTCGCACGACGCCTACTTCCGCGCCGCGGGGGTCAACAACGGCCTCACCTCGAGCGAGCTCGGCCTCAGCTACCTGCTGCCCCGGGCGGTGGGCTCGTCGCGCGCCTTCGACATCATGCTCACCGGTCGCGACGTCGACGCGGCGGAGGCGGACCGCATCGGGCTCGTGTCGCGGGTGGTGCCGCCGGACGAGCTCCTCGACGCCGCCTACGAGGTCGCCGAGCGCATCATCGGCTTCTCCCGGGTGGGCATCGAGCTCACCAAGCGCCTGTTGTGGGCGAGCCTCGACGCGGGCAGCCTGCACGGCCACATGGACCACGAGGGCACCACCCAGCTGTACGTTCGGCTCACCACCGAGAACTTCGAGGAGGCCGTGCGGGCCCGGCGCGAACGGCGGGCGCCGGACTTCCGCGACTGATGGCGCAACGCAACGTCACAAGCCTCGATAGATCCCGCGTCGGTGCCCCTAATCGTGCCTGTGACGGGCCGAGGCAGGCCCCGAGGACCTGCGGGAAAAGATCTATCCGGGCAGGAAGTCGAGAAGCAGCTCGTTCACGGCATCGGCCGCCTCGAGCTGCATCCAGTGCCCGGGCCCCTCGATGCGCTCGTAGCGCCACGACCCCGACACGTGGTCGCCGGAGCCGGTCATCTGGGCTTCGGTGAGGGCGAAGTCCCCGCTGCTCCACACCCCCATGGTGTCGGCCTGCACCGGGGGCAGCTCCGGGGGCCCGGACAGCAGCGCCTCGGGCGGCACGTTGGCCCGGTAGTAATTGAGCGCGGGGGTGAGCGACTTGGTGCGCTCGAGATCGGCGATGACGCCGTCGATATCGGGGTGGCCCCCCCAGTCACGCAGGTTGGCCCAGTCGTCGTTGGAGAGCCACTGCTCGGCGATGCCCTCGAATTGGAACAGCAGCATGTACCACGACTTCTCGCGCTGGACGTAGCCCGCCGACATGAAGGCGGCGGGATGGCCTACCGACAGGGCCACCAGATGGTCGACGCGGTCGGGAAGAAGCGATCCGAACGCCCACGCCAGTGCCGCCCCCCAGTCGTGCCCCACGACATGGGCGCGATCGACGCCCACCGCGTCCATGACGGCCACGACGTCTCCGGCCAGGAACGGGATGGAGTACGCCGCCACCTCGTCGGGCTGGTCCGACGCGCCGTAGCCCCGCAGGTCGGGGACGATGGTGGAGAACCCGGCCTCGACGAGGGCGGGCACCTGGTGGCGCCACAGCCGCCCGCTGTCGGGGAAGCCGTGCAGGAGCACGACGGGAGGCCCCTCCCCCGTGACCTCGTACTCGATACCCACACCGTTGGCGTCGACGCGCATCACTTGCTCCTCACCCCGGCCCCGGAGGGCTCGGCAGATGTCTGGCCGCCACGATCGACAGCAGTTCGCCGCGGTCAGGCCCCAGGCGCGGCGCGTCACGCCAGCCGGCTCCCAGGGTCAGCGTCTTGTCGAGCAGGGCGGTGTCGGCGAAGACCTCGTCCGCCCTCCGGATCAAACCGAAGATCGACAACAGAGCCCGCAAGCAGTCGGGATCCTGACCGGCCGCGAAGAACATGCTCTGGACGAGGTTCCAGTCCTCGCCCTCGGGCTCATAGGCCTCGCCGCGGATCTCGGCGTCGATGTCGGCCAGGCGGTGACGGTCGAAGCTGAGCGTGGCGCGGTACCAGGGCTCGACCACGGCATCGGTGGCGTCGGCCCACGCCGCACCGAAGGCGGCCGGATCACCCACCTCGACGCTTCGCAACGTGTCGCGCAGGGCCAGGCTGTGCATCATGCCGATCGACGCCCCGCGCCCGAGCGAAGGGTTGGTGCACGCCCACGAGTCCGCCACCGCCACGACCCCGGTGGCCACGGGGACGCCGTCCACGGTGAAGCTGCGATGGCGGTCCTCGATCTTGGCCATGACGACGACCCGGTCCTCGAGCGGCTCCCCGTCGAGCCAGTGCGCCACCAACGGGAGGCTCTGGACGACGGCGTCCCACCGCTCGACGTGGCGCAGCTCCCGCATGGCCTTGTCCTTGGCGCTGGTGATGACCCCCACCCCCCACGTGCCGTTGTCGGCGGGCAGCGTCAGCGTCGAGATGCTCCCGTATTGCTGGGCCAGCGGACCGAGGACGGGCGGCGTGGTGCCGTCGGCGGACCGGAAGTGCCGTCCGTAGTACACGAACCCGGAGTCCTCGAGCTCCTCGACGGGGCGACGCGCCCCACCGACTCGAGCCAGTCCGGCAGCGGGGAACGCCGACCGGTGGCGTCGACGACGAGGTCGGCGGCGATCTCCTCCCCCTCGGTGGTGCGCACGCCGGTGACATGGGACACTCCCCGCACGGCCTGGGCCCCGGCCACGAGGCCCCCCACGGCCACGCCGCGGCGCACCGTCAGTCCCGGCGTGGCGAGTGCCGCGGCCGCCAGGACGGCCTCGACCACGGGCCGGCGACCGGTCACCGTCTCGAAGTCGCCGTCCCCGGGACGGACCCCGCCCGTCATCTCCACGGGGGCGCCGCCGATGGGGCTCATCCGCAGCGCCCCGGCCGCCTCGAGGGCCTTCACGACACGGGGAAGCTCGCGCTCGAGGTCGATCCGGAACCGGGGCTGGAAGAAATGCAGCAGCCGGAACTGGTTGACGCCGCGGCGCTCCCAGTCCTCCCAGGCCTCCGAGGGCGCCGAGGGCTCGGCCGCGTCGCGTTCGAGCAATGTGACGTCGTGGCCGTCCTCGGCCAACACCATGGCGGCGACCAGTCCGCCCACTCCCCCGCCGGTGACCACGATCTCAGCCATACGCACCTCGATTCGGCCCCGGAGCCGCACGCGGACCACTCCGGCGTTTGCAAGCTACCAGCGCGACACCCGGCACTCCAGGGTGCGATGATCGGACGGGGCCCGGCCCCGACGAGCCCCGGAGAACGGAGGGAGCGACCATGCACGTCCCGCTCACGATCGGCGACTTCCTCGAGCGCGCCGCGCTGGTGCACGGTGCGGACCGGGTGGCGGTCGTCGACGAGCCGGGCGTGGCGGGGTCGCTGGGCGCCATCACCTACGCCGAGATGCACGACCGGGCGCGGGGCATGGCGCTCGCCCTCGACGCCTTGGGCGTGGCCCACGGCGAGCGCGTCGCCATCGTGAGCCCGAACTCGGCCCGGTTCCTCATCTCGTTCTTCGGCGTGAGCGGCTTCGGGCGCGTGCTCGTCCCCGTCAACTTCCGGCTCAACGCGGACGAGGTCTCCTACATCGTGGAGCACTCCGGCGCGTCGGTGCTGCTGGTCGACCCCGAGCTCGAGCAACCCCTGGCGGGGGTGTCGGCCAAGGTGCGCATGCTGCTCGACGGCGACGAGGACGCCGAGCTCTTCGCGCCCGCCGCGCCCGGCGCCACCCCGGCGCGCTGGGAGGGCGACGAGAGCGCCACGTGTTCGATCAACTACACCTCGGGCACCACGGCCCGCCCCAAGGGGGTGCAGCTCACCCACCGCAATTGCTGGCTCAACGCCGCGGTGTTCGGGTGGCACACCACCGTGAGCGAGCGCGACGTCCTGCTGCACACCCTTCCCATGTTCCACTGCAACGGCTGGGGCATGCCCTACGCGGTGACGGCCATGGGCGGCCGCCACGTCGTGGCGCGCAAGATCGACGGCGAGGAGATCCTGGCCCGCATCGAGGCCGAAGGCGTCACCATCCTGTGCGCGGCGCCGGCCGTGGTGGCCGCCATCCTGAGCGCCGCCGGCGAGCGCCGCCGGCGCGGCGTCGACGTCCCCGGACGGGGAACAGTGCGGGTGGTGGTGGCCGGCGCGCCGCCGCCGTCGAAGACCATCGAGGCCGTCGAGGCCGAGCTCGGTTGGGAGTTCATCCAGATCTATGGGCTCACCGAGACCACTCCCCTGCTCACCATCAACCGGGCCCCGGTGGAGTGGGACGACCTCGACCCCGCGGCGCGGGCCTCGATGCTGGCGCGCGCCGGGGTCCCCGCCGTCGGGGTGCGCATGCGCGTCGACGAGGAGGGCGAGCTGCTGGCCCGCACCAACCACGTCTTCGCCGGCTACTGGGAGCAGCCCGAGGCCACGGCCAAGGCCCTCGAGGGTGGGTGGTTCCACACCGGCGACGGCGGGTACCTCGACGGCCCCTACACCGTGATCGCGGACCGCAAGAAGGACGTCATCATCACCGGCGGCGAGAACGTGTCGTCCATCGAGGTGGAGGACTGCCTGTACCAGCACGCCGCGGTGGCCGAGGCAGCGGTGATCGGCGTCCCCGACGACACGTGGGGCGAGACGGTCAAGGCGCTGGTGGTGCTGCGCCCCGGTGCCGTGGCCACCGAGGAGGAGCTCATCGAGTTCTGCCGGGCCCGCCTCGCCCACTTCAAGGCGCCGCGGTCGGTGGAGCTGCGCGACGGCCTCACCCGGACCGCCACCGGCAAGCTCCAGAAGTACCTGCTGCGCCAGCCCTACTGGGAGGGCCGCGACCGCCAGGTCAACTGACCGACGACCGGACTGCGGGTCACTCAGGGAGCAGCCGGTACGAGCCGATGGCGGTGGCGTCGGCCGGGAAGGGTCCTTCGGCCACACGCTCGCCGATGTCGGACTGGAACTCGGCGAAGGCCGCCGACCTCGTCAACGGGTTGTCGTCGCCGTCGAGCGCGGCCACGTGCACGAAGCTGACGCCGTCGTCGAGGCGGAAGCTGGCGTAGTGCAGTCCTTCGGGCTTCGTCGCCGCCAGCTCGGCGAACACGGCGCGGATGAGGCGCTCGTTCTCCTCGGCGCGATCGGGCTTGGTCTTGTAGCGGATCACCTTGGTCGAGGGCATGGCGGCATTCTCCTGTTCGTTCGGATCGACGGCGTCCGGATCGATCTGTGTCGGGTCGCTCGATCTTCAGATGGCCCGCATCTTGTTGTTGCGGGGGTCGTGGGTGAGCTCGGCGAGGCCGAGCGCCTCGAGCAGCGGCGGCAGGTACATGCCGAAGCGGCCCCGATAGCCGTTGCGCAGGCCGTAGAAGCCGCCGACGGGGTTCTCGGCGGCGCGCCCCCACGCCTCGACGGTGCCGGGGGCGGCGGGCTTCTTCTCGTCGGCCGCGCCCAGCACCACCCAGTCGGCTTGGTCGACCAGCCACGTGTGCAGGTCCTCGACCGCCCGCAGGTGGTACTTCAGCGTGGTGGAGCCCACCTGGCACACCAGCGCGGGCGGATCGGCCTCCTCGTCCCGGTACATGGTGTACTCCGAGGTCCCCGGCGGGGTCTCGAGCACCCACGGGTCCTCCTTGGTTCCTGCGGCGGTGCCCTGCGCCATCAGCGTGCTCCTTTCTCGATCGCGGCGCGGAAGTGCGGGGTCACCGTCTGCCATCCGGCCAGGTTCCGTTGCCGCCACTGCTGCGCGGCGTCCCCGGTGTCCCCGAGGCGCTCCCAACCGCGGTGCTCGATCTCCACCTGGGTGAGGCCATCGCCCCGGGCCCGGAACCGGACGTCGACCTCGCCGGCGTGGGCGGGGTCCCGTCCGAGGTGCCACCGATACGACACCTGGGCCGGAGGGTCCCACACCGTGACCGTGCCCCAGTCGTGCTCGACACCTTCGGAGGTGCGCTCGTAGATCCGCCCTCCGACGCCGGACTCCAGCACGACGAGCTCGGCTTGCCCCGAGGCGGTGTGGTCCGGTGGCCACCACGTGCCGATGCCCGACGTCCACACCTCGAAGGCGTGCTCGACCGAGCAGGCGACCTCGAAGGACATCCGCAGCGGGTCCGCGCTCATGGCCGCGGCGTCGCGTCGGTGTTCTCGGCCAGCAACCGGGACCGGGCCGCGGCCTCTCCCCATACGCCCTCGAGGTAGGCCGCCACGGCGTGCAGCCCCTGCTCCTGGAGGTGGTAGATCCGGCGCGTCCCTTCAGGTCGCTCGGTCACCATCCCCGCGTCCTTCAACAGGCGCAGGTGGCGCGACACGGCGGGGCGACTGATGGTCATGGCCGAGGCGATCTCCTGGACCGGCTTGTCGCCGCTGCTCAACAGGCGCAGGATCCGGCGCCGGTTGGCATCGCCCAACGCCTCGAAGGGATCCCCCGATGCACGCGCCTGCGCCATCCCCCACCACCCCTCCCTTCTTGGCCTTCCTTGTTGGTAACTACGAGGTTACCGTAACAGATCCGTTACCGAGACGTGGCGCGCCCGGCCCTGGCCGCCGGAGCGCCCAATTAGGGTGCCGCTGATGGACGCACGGCATTTCCTGGGGTTGGAGCCCACCGACGACCCGTTGCGCTGGCGCCTCCCCATCACGCCCGCGGTGTGCACCCCGGGACGATTCCTCTACGGGGGGTGCGGCCTCGCCGCGGGCATCGTCGCCCTCGAGGAGGCCTCGGGCCGTCCCACGGTGTGGGCCACGGCCCAGTACCTCGCCTACGCGCCGACGGGCACGGTGCTCGACTGGGAGGTCGTCCTCCCGGCCTCGGGCCGCAACACCACCCAGGGCAGGGCCATCGGCCGGCTCGGCGCCGAAGAGGTGCTCACCGTCAACGCCGCGCTGGGCCGCTACGACCTCGACCTGTCGGGGACGTGGGTGGAGTTCCCCGACGTGCCCGCGCCCGACGACTGCCCCGTTCAGCAGATCCCGCCCATGTTCGCCGACACCGTGCTGGTGCGCGTCGAGCAGCGCGTGGCCCGGGGCCGCATGATGGCCGAGCTCGACGGGCGCCCCGGGGACGCCCACTCGGCGTTCTGGACGCGCGTGCCGGGCCATCTCGAGCCGTCCGCGGCCACCCTGGCGGTGATCGGCGACTTCGTGTCGGGCGGGGTGAGCCAGCCCCTGGGGGTGCGCACCATGGGCCGCAGCCTCGACAACACCTTGCGGGTGGCCCAGCTCGTGCCGACGGAATGGGTGCTGTGCGACATCCACATCCACGCCCTGGTGCACGGCTTCGGGCAGGGACTGGCCCACCTGTGGGCCGAGGACGGTACCCTGCTGGCGACGGCCAGCCAGTCCATCAGCGTGCGGCGGTGGCCCGGCGACGCGGCCGTGGTGTCGGGCGCGGCGCTCTCCAAGTCGACCCCGTCCAAGACGACCCCGCGACGACAAGGACCATGATGCGCACTCGCAAGATCGGCTCGCTCGAGGTGTCGGTGGTGGGCCTCGGCTGCAACAACTTCGGCGGACGTCTCGACTACGACGCGTCGGCGGCCGTGGTGCACGAGGCGCTCGAGGCCGGGATCACCTTCTTCGACACCGCCGACATCTACGGCGGCACCCGCAGCGAGGAGTTCCTGGGACGCGCCCTGGGGCGCGCCGCGGCGACATCGTGCTCGCCACCAAGTTCGGCATGCAGGTGGACGAGCACCGCAGGGGAGCCAAGCCCGGCTACGTGCACCGCGCTCTCGAGGACAGCCTGCGGCGGCTGGGCACCGACCACGTCGACCTCTACCAGCTGCACGCGCCGGACCCCGACACGCCCATGGCGGAGACGCTCGGGGCGCTCGACGAGTGCGTGCGGGCGGGCGAGGCGCGCCAGATCGGGTGCTCGAACTTCACGGTGGCGCAGCTGCGCGAGGCAGAAGCGGCCGCGGCGCCGGGAGCGGCGCGCTTCGTGAGCGTCCAGAACGAGTTCAGCCTGTTGCGCCGCAAGGCCGAGGACGACGTCCTCCCCGAGTGCGAGCGGGCCGGCCTCGCCTTCTTGCCCTACTTCCCGTTGGCGTCGGGGGTGCTCACCGGGAAGTACCGGCGCGGCGAGCCCCCTCCCCCCGGCACGAGGCTGTCGGGGGTCAAGCAGAACGAGGGGCCGCTCGCCGACGCCCAGCTCGCCGTGGTGGAGCGGCTGGCCGAGTTCGCGGCCCGCCGGAACCGGTCCATGGTGGAGCTGGCCATCGCCTGGATCGCGGCGCACCGTCCGGTGGCCTCGGTCATCGCCGGCGCCACGTCGCCGGAGCAGGTGCGTGCCAACGTCGCCGCCGCGGACTGGGAGCTCGGCGCCAGCGACATGGCCGAGATCGACGCGCTGGTGAAGCCCCGGTAGCCCCGCTCAGGGAACCGAGTCGTCACAGGCCGGGGGTGGCCACGATGCGTCCGGTGCGCACCGCTTCCACGAGCAGGGCGTGGTCGGCTTCGGTCTGATCCGCATACGCCAGCGCGAACCGGGTGACGGCGTCGTCGAGCACTCCCCCGTTGCCCGAGTAGCCCGCGATCTGCGCGGCGGCGCCCGACCGGGCGTGCGCCCTGGCCAGGGCCCACCCGCACAACTTGGCGTAGGCCACGAGCCCCCGGGGCCCGAGGGAGGCCGTGTTCACGGTGCCCTTCATGTCGCGCAGCTGGCGGACGTAGAAGTCGGTGTCCCCGGTGCTCGTCCAGCCCAGGAAGATGTCGCTGGCCGCCTGCATGAGGCGCTGTCCGGCCACGACCCGGCGTCCCCCCGAACGCGGCGGCTCGGGAACGGACGGGCCCGCGCCGGTGCCGGCGCGCCGGGGGCGCCGCGGCACGGCGGCGGCCAGTACCGAGCGCCCGGCTTCTTTGACCTGCAGGAAGAGGGGGTCCCCGATGTCGCTCTCGAACAGGGCCACGAAGCAGCGCGTCCCCACGCTGCCCACGCCCACCACCTTCTGTGCCAGGTCGACGAGCTCGAATCGCTCGAGCAGCGCCCGGCGGTCGGTCTCGAGCGACGTCGGGTACGTGGCCAACGCGCCTCTGACGACCTCTGCGTGCTTGTCGACGCCGTCGTGGGTCACCAGGGGCGGGTGATCGGCGATGCGCCGCTCGCCCCCGTGCACCCGCACGGTCAGCTTGGGCAACTCGGCCTGCGAGGTCTGGCGGTGCGCCCCCGCCACCGTCGAGCGCACCGCGGGGGCCCGACGGCCGATGGCGCGCAGGGCGGCCTTGGCGTCGACCCGTTCGTACCAGACCTCGAGCGTGCCCATCTGCGCGTAGCGCGCCATGTGGCGGCGATAGGCGCGCGCCACCGCGTGCGCGGCCGCCGACTGGTGCTCGGGCTCGATGCCCGACACGCGGCCCACCACCACGGCGCTGGCCGCCAGCCGCTTGAGGTCCCACTCCCAGGGACCGGGGGTGGTCTCGTCGAAGTCGTTCACGTCGAACAGGAGCCGTCGCTCGGGGGAGGCGAAGACCCCGAAGTTCGCCATGTGCGCGTCCCCGCACAGCTGCACGTGCAGTCCCGTCGAGGGGGTGCGGGCCAGGTCGGCGGCCATGAGGCCCGCCGCGCCGCGCATGAAGGCGAAGGGCGACTCGAGCATCCGTCCCCAGCGCACCGGGACCAGGGCGGGGACCCGCCCCGCGTTCTCGGCGTCGAGCAGGGCGATGGGATCGGGCCGGCCCGCGCCCGGCTCCCACGCCGCCTGGCTGGTGCGCGGCACCACGGTGCGACGACGGCGGCCGGTCCGACGCTCCCGGTCCCTCCGAGTCTCAGGCATCCGAGCCGCCCCTCCGCCCCCGCCGCCGTCGCCGTCGCCGTTCACGTCGTCGTCGTTCGCGAAACGGTACCGGGCGCCGCCCCCCGAAGGGAACGGCGCCCGGAGCGCGGATCGGAGTGGGAACGGACCACGGTCATGCCGTCGGGCAGACCGTGGCACCAAGGTCAGGTCAGGCGGCGCCTTCCTCCCGGGCCTCCTGGCGCAGGACGGCCTCGACGTTGAGCTCGATGCGGACCTTCTTGCCCACGACCACACCGCCGGCCTCGAGGGCCTGGTTGTAGGTCAGTCCCCAGTCCTCGCGGTCGATCTCGGTGGAGGCCGAGAACGCCACGGCCTGGGTGCCCCACGGCGTGGTGTTGGCGCCGTCGAACTCCACGGCGAGCACGACGGGGCGCGTGGTGCCATGCACGGTCAGGTCGCCGGCCACCTTCCAGTCGTCACCGTCGAGGGTCACCGACGTGCTGGTGAAGGTGAGGGTCGGGTAGTGCTCGGCGTCGAGGAAGTCCGCGCTGCGCAGGTGCTCGTCGCGCTGGGGCTGGCTGGTGTCGACGCTCGCGGCGTCGATGGTCACCTCGACCGAGGACTCCTCGGGTACCTCGGCCACGGTGAACGCGCCGCTGAAGGAGCCGAAGCGGCCCCGCACCTTGGTGATCATGAGGTGCCGGGCGATGAACTCCACGGTGGTGTGGGCCTGGTCGAGGTCGTAGACGCCGGGGGCGGGGACGACGGTGCCCCGGTACTCCCGGGTGGAGCTGGTGGCGCTGGTGGCGCTGGTGGCGCTGGTGGCGCTGGTGGCGCTGGTGGCGCTGGTGGCGCTGGTGGCGCTGGTGGCGCTGGTGGCGGACGTGGTCATGGGGTTTCCTCCTAGAGATACTTGTTGCTCGTAAATTTGAGCTTGCAAGCATGGTACCCCTAGATAGTTGCGAAGTCAACCACTTTCCGGCCAGCAGCCCCCCAGGCGGGCACAGGCAGGGGAAAAGGCCAGGTGGGACGGCCGGGTGGGAAGCGCCGTTCAGGCGCCGAGGGGGAGGGGGAACTTCTCGACCAGCTCGTGGGCGGGCACGGGCCGGGAGAACAGGTACCCCTGGGCGAAGTCGCAGTCGAGGCGCACCAGGGCGTCGAGCTGGCGCTCGGTCTCCACCCCCTCGGCGATGACCTGCAGCCCGAGGGCATGGGCCAGCTTGACCACGGCGGCCACGATCTCGGCGCCCCCCTGATCGGCGCCGAGCTCGTCGACGAAGCTCTTGTCGATCTTCAGGATGTCGAGGGGGAAACGCTGGAGGTGGCTCAGCGAGGAGTACCCCGTCCCGAAGTCGTCGATGGCGAGGGTGACGCCGAGGTCCTTCAGGGCCTGGAGCACCCGCAGGGCCGAGGCGGCGTCGCGCATGAGGGCGCTCTCAGTGATCTCGAGGGTCAGGTTGGCCGGCGGCAACCCGGTGTCGTCCAGGATCCGTTCCACGGTCGAGATGATCTCGGGGTGGTCGATCTGGCGGGCCGACAGGTTCACCTCGACCGCGCCCCGGGGCCCGCCGAAGCGGCCGGCGCGCCACATGCACAGCTGCCGGCACGCCTCGTGGAGCACCCAGGCACCGATGGGGATGATCAGGCCGCTCTCCTCGGCGACGGGGATGAACCGGTTGGGGGCCATCAGACCGTGTTCGGGATGCTCCCAACGCAACAGGGCCTCGACCCCGACGGCCCGGGCGCCGTGGATCTCCACCACCGGCTGGTAGAAGAGGCGCAGCTCGCGACGCTCGAGGGCCCGGTGCAGCGAGTGCTCGGTGTGCATGCGGTCGAGCACTCGCATGCGCATGACCTCGCCGAACACCTCGACGGTCCCGCCACCGCGTTTTTTGGCCTGGTACATCGCCGCGTCGGCGTTGGAGAGCAAGGGCGTGGCCTCCGACACGCGCGCGCTGGTGCAGGCCACACCGATGCTGGCCGTGAGGAAGACCTCGCCCTCGCCGGCCGCGATCGGGGCCTGCAGGGCGTGCAGCACCCGCCGGGCGTAGGAGACGGCGTCGGTCTCGGCCTCGTCCCCGTCGAAGAGGACCAGGAATTCGTCGCCACCGAGCCGGGCGATGACGTCGGCCGTGCCGTCGGCGGCCTCGAGGCGCCCCGCCACCGCCACCAGCACCTCGTCGCCGACCTCGTGGCCGAGCCCGTCGTTGATGGCCTTGAAGCGGTCGAGGTCGAGCACGAGCACGGCCACCGAGCCCGGAACGCTCTTCCCCTTGGCCAGCGCGTAGGCGAGGCGGTAGGTGAACAGGGTCCGGTTGGGCAGGCCCGTCAGCGAGTCGTACAGATAGGCGTGCGCCAGGGCTTCTTCGGCCGCCTTGTCCTCGTGCTGGTCGTAGAGGAAGCCGCCGATGCGCAGGTCGTCCCCGGACCCGACGATGTAGGCCGACCCCAGGACCTGGACCTCGTACCCCTCGCGGTGCAGCAGGTCGAGCTGGCGCGGTCGCGTCCGCCCCATGGCGCGCATGGAACGACACGCGGCACCGAGCCCGTCGAGCACGGCGGCGCGATGGCGCTCGGGGATCAGGAATTCGGTGACGCTCCGGCCGAGCACCTCGTCGCGCGACCAGCCGAAGAGCACCTCGGACTGGCGGTTCCACTCCGTGAGCACGCCGTCGGCATCGGTCTCGACGAAGGCGTCGCGCGCCATGTCGAGCACGTGCTCGATGCGCGACGGCGCACCGGTCGTCGGGGCCTGCCCGGAATGGAGGTCGGTCTCCGCCGAGATGTTGCGCACCCGGTCTTGCACCCTCGAACCCCTTTTGGCGTGGTCGGTGTCGTGCGCAGCAGCCGTGTGCGGTCGCGCACGCGTGAGAAGGTCGTCGACGGGCGCCCGGCTCCCTGCAGAGGAGGCGGCAGGGCCGAGCGCGTCATGGTATGCAGCTGTGCTTTCTGTGGTCAATGCGGCAGTTGTGAAAATAGTGAAGACCCAGGCGGGTTTCACGGATACTGTTCGTTTTCCTCACTGTCCGTAGTCGGCCGACCTGTCTCGGGAGGCTCCCCCAATCGGGCCCGGACAGCCGGAGGTCGCCCCCACGGTGGGGGGGCCGGCGCCACCGTTCCGGTACGGTGCCGCTGTGGTCGTCGTCACCGGTGTGCTCCAGAAAGAGGCATGGGACCGCGACGTCATGCCTCCGGTGGAGCAGGTGCGCCCGGGCGTGTGGTCGATCCCCGTGCCCATCCCGGACAACCCGTTGCGCTACGTGCTCGTGTACGCCTTCGAGCTCGACAACGGCATCGCCATCGTCGACGCGGGGTGGAACACCGAGGACGCCTGGTCGGCGCTCAACACCGGCCTGATCGAAGCGGGCGGCTCCATCGCCGACGTGCGGGCGGTGCTGGTGACCCACATCCACCCCGACCACTACGGGCTGGCGGGCCGGGTGCGCGAGGAGTCCGGGGCGTGGATCGGCCTGCATCCCGCCGACGCCGAGATGCTCGAGGCGCGCTACATCGAGACCGACGACCTCCTGGCCCGTATGCGCGAGTTCCTCCAGGACGCCGGGGTCCCGCCCACCAAGCTCCCCGACCTCAACTTCGCCTCGATGATGATCCGCGGCCAGGTCACCATGGCGGTGCCCGACGTCCTGTTCGAGGACGGCCGGCGCGTGGACGTCCCGGGGTGGGACCTCGAGACGGTGTGGACGCCGGGACACTCCCCCGGACACGTCTGCTTCTACAGCGAGCAGCACCGGTTCCTGCTGTCGGGCGACCACGTGCTGCCCCGCATCACCCCCAACATCGGCGTGCACACCCAGCAGTTCCCCAACCCGCTCGGCGAATACCTCGAATCGTTGCTCAAGGTGCACAACCTCGAAGTCGACGAGGTGTTCCCCGCCCACGAGTACCGGTTCTCGGACCTGAAGGGCCGCCTCGACGACATCATCATTCACCACGCCGACCGCCTGGCCGAGATCGAGCGGATCATCGGCGAGCACCCCGGATCCACGGCGTGGGACATCTCGGTGGCGCTCAGGTGGTCGCGCCCGTGGCACGAGATCGCCGACTTCATGCAGCGCGCCGCGGTGGGCGAGACCATCGCCCACATCGTGCTGCTCGAGAACCACCAACGGGTGCGCCGCGAAGGGGCCAACCCGTCGCGCTTCTACCCTCCCGACTGACCGTAGGCCCCGCCGGCGTCAGGGGGTGCCGTCGACTCCGGGTGCGCCCTCGACTCCGGGCGCAGCCCCGCCCCACTTGCGGCTCTGGCGACGGCGGCGCACGACGACGTAGACGATCACGGCCGCCACCACGACACCGAGGATCGCCAGCGAGTAGATCCCCACGGTCCTCGCCACCGCCGCGTACGACGTGCCCGCCGCGTACCCGATGAGCACGTACGTCGTCCCCCACAAGATGCCGCCCATCGCGTTGTAGGCGAGGAACGTGCGGTAGCGCATGCCGCTCATGCCCGACAGCCCGGGGACCAGCGCACGGGCCAGCGCCACCCACCGTCCCAGGAACACCGCCGGGCCGCCCCGGCGCGCCAGGAGGGCCTGGCCCCGGTTGACGCCGGGATGACCGCGCAACGGGCGGTGCTCGACGAGCCAGGGCCCGAGGACCTTGCCCACCTCGTAGCCCACCGAGTCACCGACGATGGCGCACGCCACCACCACCGCCAGCATGAGCACGAGGTTCACGTGGTGCAGCGAGGCGAGAACCCCGCCGATGAGCGCGGCCGTCTCGCCGGGGATGACGAAGCCGAGCAGCACGGCCGCCTCGCCGAAGACGAGCAGACCGCACACCACGTAGGCCACCGGCCCGTGGAAGTGCTCCAACCACGACCCGATGCTTGCGATCAGGGTCGAGCCCCCTGACCGGGACGTGCGGCGATCAGCGGGACCAGGGGGTCCACGAGGCGCTCACCCAGGTCCGGCGCCGGCAGGCGGGACAGGTCATGAACCGGGTGTAGCCCCGACCCGGCCGCCACAGCCAGATGGGCAGGTGCAGCATCAGGAACTCCGACACGTGGACGTCCGAGCGCGCCCCGCAGGTGGCGCAGTCGACGGTGATCGAGCTGAGGATCCCCCGCATGCCACCCGATGCCGGCGTGCGAGGCAGGTGGGACCTGCCGGGCGCGTGCTGCGGGGCACGTTCGAAAGGGGCGACGGGGCGGGCGGTGACCGCGGCGCGCGCCTCGTCGGAGAACAGCGCGTACTTCCCCGGCACGTCGCGCTCGGCGGCCCGGCGCGGCCCGGTCTCGTCGCGCTCGGCCGGCGCCCAGAACAGGGCCCGCTTGCCGAGTGGGTCCGGCGCGTCGGTCACAAGGTTGCCCGGAGTCTCTGCCGGCGCGCTCAGCGGGCCGGACGCAGATCGGCGTCGAGCTCGCGGGCGATGGCGCGGTACGCCTCGGCGCCCGGTGACGTGGGGGCGTGCTGCAGGATGCAGCGGCCCTGGGCGGGCGCCTCGGCGAAGCGGATGGACTTGCGCACGGGCGGCTCCAGCACCGCCAGGCCGTAGCGGGCCTTCACGTCGTCGAGCACGGCCTTGCCGTGCCGGGTGTGCGGGTCGTACATGGTGGCGATGATGCCGCGCACCTCGAGATCGGCGTTGGCGAACATGCGCACGTCGTCGATGGTCTCGAGCAGCTGCCCCACGCCGCGGTGGCTGAGCGCCTCGCACTGCAGGGGGATGAGCACCTCGTGCGCGGCGGTGAGCCCGTTGATGGTGAGCACGCCGAGCGAGGGGGGGCAGTCGATGAGGATCATGTCGTACTCGTCGGCCACGGTGCCGAGCGCCAGGGCGAGGACGTGCTCACGACCCGTGCGGGTGAGCAGGTGCACCTCGGAGCCGGCGAGGTCGATGGTGGCGGGGAGGATGTCGAGGCCTTCGACGCTCGTCACGATGCGGCGCGCGTCGGCGGCCTTCATCTTGCGCACGAACACGTCGTGCAGGGACTGGTGCAGGTTCTCGGGGTCGATGCCGACCGAGTAGGTCAGACACGCCTGGGGGTCGAGGTCGACGAGGAGCACCCGCCGTCCCATCTCCGCCAACGCGAAGCCCAGGGCGTGCACCGTCGTCGTCTTGGCGACGCCCCCCTTCTGGTTGGCTACCGCCACGATGCGCGCCACGGGCGGAGTCTAAGGCACCCGGTCACCCCGGTCGCATGTGGGGCTGGCGGCGCCCGGGCGCGCCGAGGGGGGCGCCGGGACGACGGTGCTCAGATGCCGGAGGGGGGCTCGGCGTCGGTGAGCTTGGCCAGGAGGGTGCGCAGGCGCAGCACCTCGGTCGTGGACAGGACGTCGAACGACGCCGGTGGCTCCCCGAGGATCTTGCGGGCCTGGGCCAGCGCTTCGATCCCGGCTCCGGACAGCGCGACCATCTTCACTCTGCGATCGGTGGGGTGCGACTGGCGCTCGGCGAAGCCGGCGGCCTCGAGGCCATCCACCAGCGAGGTCACGTACGAAGGGTCGCAGCGGAAGTAGTCGGCGAGGTCCCGCATGGGGACGGGGTGGTCCGGCGTCAGCTTGAGGAGGGTCTTGAGCCCACCGGGAGCGAGCCCCGTGGCGTCGCAGGCCTCGTGGAAGCGCATCTGGCCCTCGCGCTCGAACACCAGGCTGTAGAGCGCCCGCCAGGCGTCCCCGGCTGCCGCCTCGCGCTCCCCGCCCTGTACGGGTCCCCCATCACTTGACATATTTAGACCTTTTAGTAACCTTAACCATCTCGAGGACCATTCTCAACCTTTGACTGGAGTCTACAACCGATGGGTCACGAGGGTGCTGACCAGGGACTGACCGAACACAGCCACGCCGGGCTGGCGCTCGTGCTCATCTGTGCGGTCCAGATGATGGTGATCCTCGACGGCACCATCGTGAACATCGCCCTGCCCTCGATCCAGCACCAGCTCCACTTCTCGGCTCCGGGCCTCGAGTGGGTGATCACCGCCTACGCGCTCACCTTCGGGGGGCTGCTGCTGCTGGGCGGGCGCAGCGGGGACCTCTTCGGCCGGCGCCGGATGTTCACCATCGGCGTGATCATCTTCACCGCCGCATCGCTGCTGGGCGGGTTCGCCACCGACCAGCTGTGGCTGATCGCGGCCCGGGTGGCCCAGGGCGTGGGCGGCGCCATCGCCTCGCCCACCGCGCTGGCCCTGATCCAGAACACCTACCCCGAGGGCCCGAAGCGCTCGCGCGCCATGGGCGTGTACGCGGCCATGTCGGGGGCGGGCGGCTCGCTCGGGCTGCTCCTCGGAGGCATCCTCACCGACGTGGCGTCGTGGCGCTGGGTGCTGTTCGTGAACGTGCCCATCGGGTTGTCCGTCGCCATCCTGGCGCCGCGGGTGCTGGGCACCACGCCCACCCGGCGCGGGCGCCTCGACCTCCCCGGCGCCCTGTCGGTGACCCTCGGCATGGCCTCGCTCGTCTACGGGCTGTCGCGCGCCGCGACGGCGGGATGGGCCGACCACTACACGCTCACCGCGCTGGGCGCGGCGGTGATCCTGCTCGCCACGTTCGTGACCATCGAGGTCAGGAGCCCCCACGCGCTGATGCCGCTGCACATCTTCTCGGACCGCAACCGGGCCGGCTCCTACGTCATCATGCTGTGCCTGGCCGCAGCCATGTTCGCCACCTTCTTCTTCATGACCCAGTTCGTCCAGAACGTGCTCGGCTACAGCCCGCTCAAGGCCGGGGTCGCCTTCCTGCCCATGACCATCGGCATCGGCGGCACCGCCAACATCGTGTCGCGCCTGGTGGGCAAGATCGGTCCACGGCGGCCCATGACGATCGGCCCGCTGCTGGTCACCGGAGGCCTGCTGTGGCTGTCGTTCGTCGGGGTCCACGCCGCCTACATCTCGATCATCGGGCCGTTGATGATCCTCGCCATCGGCATGGGGTCGACGTTCGTGCCCCTCACCCTCACCGTCATGTCCCGGGTGCCCCGGGGCGAGGCGGGGCTGGCCTCGGCCCTGCTCAACACCGGCCAGCAGATCGGCGGGTCGCTGGGCTTGGCGGTGCTCGTGACGGTGGCGACGAGCGTCACCGACGGTCACCTGGCGTCGGTGGGACGCGTGGCCAACCACGCGCAGCACGCCCTGGCCACCACCAGCGGCTACGACGCCGCCTTCCGGATCGGGTCGGTCATCGCCCTGGTGGCCTTCGTCCTGGCCGTGTCGGTGATCAGGGGCGGCGACCGCGCCGGGGCCAGGGCGGTCGCTCCTGTCGGCGTCGAGGCTGCGCCCGAGGCCGCCGTCGCCTGACAGGCCGGCGCGGCGCTGGCCGCGTCACACGGCATTCACCGAGACTTCACACCCCGGTCCGACGCGAGCATCGACCGGTCGATCGTGGTCGAACACATGCTGGTAGGACGGGCCGTGCCGGTACTGCACCAGTGGACACGTGGCGAAACAAACGTCGTCCCGTGGCGCGAATTGCGCCATTTCTGTGATTTCGGCGTGATCGACAAGGAAGGCGCGGGTATAGCGTCCCTCGTGCACAACGGTGAGGAGTCGAGTCGATGGGTGTTTCCGGCACTCGGTACTGGCCACCGTCGGCGCCCGAATTCGCGGCGGCGATCGAGGTCGAGCGTCACGAGGCGCTCATGTGGCAGCGCTGTGTCGAAGCGGCTGCCGCCGTTGCCGGCAATCCGCTCGGTGCGGTGGTCGATCAGTCGGCAGCCGTCCCGCTGACGGCGATGACGGCGGTGGACTCCGACGAGTTCAACCGGGTCGTCGCCCTGGGAGTCGATGCGCCCGCCACCGGCGAGACGATCGATGCGATCTTGGAGTTCTACACCCGCCTCGGACAGTCCCGGTTCCGGGTGGAGGTGGCACCGGTGGCGATGCCTGTCGAGCTGCCCCAGCGGTTGGAGGAGGCCGGGCTCCACCGGACGCCGGTCACCGTCACCAAGCTGTGGGAGCCCCTCACCGCCACCACTCCGGCCGTCGAGGATCCCGGTGGCATCGAGGTGCGTCGGCTGGACGCGTCGGACGCCGATGCGGTCGCCAAGCTCAACACGATCGCCTACGGGGCGTGGGACTCGGCGGTGTTGCTCGAGCCCTGGTTCGGCGCCACGGTCGGCCGGCCGGGGTTCATCTACTACGGGGCCTTCGACGACGACCGCCTGGTTGCCGCCGGTGCGGTCTTCGTCGAAGCGGACCTGGCGTGGTTCGGGTTCGCCGTCACCCATCCACGATTCCGCTCACGCAACATCCAACAGGGCCTCACCGCCCGCCGCCTGGCCGACGCCCGCGACCTGGGCTGCCGGATCGTCCACGGTGAGGTCCGCACCGACCGCTTCGTCTCCAACCGGGCTCGGCTCTTCGAGTTCACCTACGAGAAGCCGTCGTTCCGGTCCACAGACAGCGAGGTGGCTTGACGCCCTCCGGATCTTGACCGTCGGGGATGTGGGGCGACCAGTCTCCCCCACCACCGCGCTCAGGCGGCGTTTGCGCATAAGACGGGGCCTGCATGATCAGCACAAGGACGATCGCCAGCACTTGGTATTTCCGAGCCATCGTTACTCCTTTCCCAGCTCCCACATCGGTTCGGCCAGCGTAGGACTACAAACCTGTTACGGCGGATCAAATCAACGCCCGACCGCACGCGCTATGGCTTCATGAACCACTGTGTTTTCCTCGGCCAGGGTTGGCACCCAAGCTTCTGGCCAAGCGCTAGTCTGTACTATGACGACGTGCCTTGCCGGGTTCACATAGATGGATTGTCCAAAAATGCCCAACGCCTCGAAAGCGCCATCATTGCCGCCGGGAACCCACCACTGATAGGCGTAGCCGAAGCCGGGTTCGTCGGTGTGTTTCAAGAAATCGGCCTCCGGTGTAGTCGAGTCGTGAACCCACGACGCCGGCACGACGCGATTGCCACCCAACTCACCGCCGTTCATCATCATGAGACCCACGCGGGCGTAATCTCGAACCGTGGCATTGAAACACGCGAAGGCACAAATGTTGGCCTGCTTCTTGCCCCGGTGGAAAAAGGCGTCGCTCTGCGCACCGATCTTCTTCCACAGCTTTTCTTCGGTGTACTGGTTGAGGGGTTTACCAGTGACCTGTTCCAGCAGAAGTCCGAGCACCTGGGTATTAACGCTCTGATACTGGAACTGCGTGCCGGGCTTCGTGTTGGTCGGTTTCATCGTGGCGACGTATTGCCGGAATGAAGGATTCCCGCTAACTGACGCTCCCCCCAGCTTTGCGGCTCCGGAATTGGGGTCCCTGTAATCTTCGTTGTAATCGACGGCGGTTGCCATTTCGAGAACCTGCCAAACGGTGACGTCGCGATAGCCGCTGGCCGATAGATAAGGAAGATATTCAGGGACCGCATCGTCTATGCTCTTGATCTTGCCATCGGCCACAGCCGCGCCGACTAAGATCGAGACGATGGACTTGCTGACTGACATAGAAACGAATCTTGAGTTCTCATCGGCTCCGTGAAAGTACTTTTCAAAGACGATCTGATCGTCGTGCAAGACCAAAATACCTGTGACGAAGTTTCTCTGCAGATAGTCGTCAAGCGAATACTCGTTGCCATGGAAGGTGTACCGGATGGAGAAATCTCCACGAGGTTCCGACAATGGGTAAACCCGGCTTGCCCTTCGGACCCAATCGCTGCGGAAACCGAGTTCGTCCATGTGGTGGAAGTAATAGAAGCTCTGCGGCTGGTACCTGTAACTATTCTTGTCCAGCAGAAGGTCGGTAGGATTCATCCGGTTGACGTCGATTTTCTGCGGAGACCGCGCCATGGCGACAGCCTGCAAGCCAAGGACTGTGGCCAGTACGAATCTCGTTACCTTGCCCCACATCGTTCTTTTCGGTTTCATTCAGAATCACCTTTGGACCTCGACAACGGCATCAGTGTCGTGTTGAACGATCGCCGATTCATTATCCCCCCTTGCGAGCGCGCAGCCTCTGATTCCCCGCGGCAGACAAAACGGCCCGACTTTCGCGCGGCTCAGCCGATCTCGCGCCAGTCTTCCTTAGAAACGGATCTGCCGGCGTCCACATCGGTGCCCTGTATCGCTGGAACTACTCCAAAATTACCCTGAAATATCTCATTTCAAGTCATCGCAGGTGAAGATCGGCTGCGCGCCACGTCCGCAAGTACTCTTAAGAATAGTGTGGAGCTCCGAATCCGGATCGTTCACTACCTTGCTCGTTACATTGAAGATCATGGTGGCGCGAGTCTTGGTCTCGTAAGGCGGCCAGTGAGGCAGCCCCTTGGCATCCGGGCTGCCCGTGTGCGCAAAAGCGATCCACGCCGAACTCATGGCATCCGCAACTTTCTGCGCCTCCATGTCGCCGGCGCCGATCAACGAATCGGACTTCGCGACGTTGTCGAACACCATGGGCAGATCGAGTGAGTGCGGTGAGCGCAACCGGCCGCCCTCGATGGGAGTCTCCCACTCCAGGCGAAATAGAAATGCCGGCGCTCTGCCTTGCTCGCTCTTGCGCTCGGCCAGCGCCATCGAGGCCAGCCCTATGCTCCGCTCGGTGGCGATCCGAAAATACAGATCGCTGGCGGACGCCTGCGGATACTCGCGGCGGCACAGCGCCAGGACCTTCTCGGTGTAGCCGCCAAGGATGGGCGTTAGCGCCTGCGGTAGCGTCGTCCAGTCCAGCGAAAAGGCGTTCGGCGCTGGAAGCAGGGCCGTACTCTGGCCCCTGTCATAGCTGAGGAGGACAATCGTCGCCTCAGTCTTCGTATAGCCGACGATGATCGGCACGTTCGCGGACACCGTTGGCGCGTCCGGCGTGAACGAATCTCGGGGTAGAACGCGTCCGTCCACGACGGGCTCGAATCCCCCGGGCATCCCTTGAGTCACAGCCTGCACGGCATCGAGCAGCTTTCGCACCGGAAGCTTCTGGAGCTCTTCGACCTGATCGGGCTGGAGCTGCAAGGCCGCCATGAAATCTTTGGCCGTTTTCGTTGCTGTCTCGCGCGTCATGCCGCGAAGGCCTAGACAGCTTTGTATGGCGGCTCGGTGGAATAATCCTTTCGCCGCCGGCATCGATAATGTTACCGAAACCTTTCCACCGCCGCCGGATTCGCCAAAGATCATGACGTTGTTCGGGTCACCGCCAAATTCGGTGATGTTGTCGCGTACCCATTTGAGAGCCAGGACGAGGTCGAGCTGGCCCACGTTTCCTGAGTCGGCGAATTTTTCTCCACCCAACTCGGCGAGGTATAGATAACCAAAGGCGTTCAGGCGGTGATTGAGAGTTACCAGGACAACGTCGCCTCTCTGGCAGAGCCGCGCGCCATCATAGACCGTATCGGAGCCGCTGCCAGAGGTGAAGCCGCCCCCGTGAAACCAGACCATGACGGGCCGCTGGCGCCCGTCGCGCAACGCGGGCGTCCAGACGTTCAAGACTAAGCAATCTTCGCTCTCTCCAGTTTGTCGGGCCCAAGACCGCCACGCAGGCGATGACGGCGCGGACACTTGCGGGCACCGATCGCCAAACCGCAAAGCGTCGCGCACGCCCGTCCATGGCGCAGGCGGCACAGGCGGCATAAATCGCAGGGCGCCGGTTGGCGGCGCGCCGTAGGGAACGCCTTTGAACACAATGATCCCTTCTTCGACCGCCCCGCGAACCATTCCTGCCTTGGTCGTGGCGAGGGGCGAATTGCTTTCCGCAGCCACAAAGGATGTGCGGCGCGACAAGGAACGGGCGGCAAGCGCACCGCCTGCCAGCACTGAAGCTCGCAGGAAGGATCGCCGGTCTCCGGTCAATACTGCGTCAGGTCCTCTCCTGTCGCTGTCCTTCATTTTCATGGCGTTCTCCATGTGCTTTCCTCCCCTTTGCAGCTTCAGCTTTTACGCTTGGAGGCCCGGCCCCGCGGCATGCAGCAGGACTTCCTGCTTGGTCCGCCATATCGAAGCTTGTAACGCTCATAGCTTGTTGTCCTCCCGCGTTCTCGTCTTCTCACGCGCCAAGTTGTCAAGGCACCTGCGCTCGTTCGGCTTCCTGAACGATAG
>CAWEMO010000010.1:0-90794 GCA_963810195.1 uncultured Acidimicrobiales bacterium
AAGTGGCTCCCCGAGAGTGGCGTGCTCGGCCGCTGACCGCACCTCAGGCCGTCGATCGATGGATCGACCCATCAGAATCCTCCAACGCTCACGGCATTGCCGGTTGGCCCGAGAGGCGGTTGCGGCTCACGGACCCAGTCGTCGGGAGGCACTCACACGGACAAGCTACCCTTTCATTCCGGATGTCGCGACATGCTCCAGGGCGTGCGCGCTAGGGCAAGGGATTCGCACCGACATTCCCAAGAATATCGGGATCGCCCTCGGGGACGACGGACCCCACGACACCTGCCCGGCCACCCCAGTTGGGAGGGCATGACGCCGAGGCTCAATTCCAACACTTCGTGCGAAGTTCCGGCCAAGATGGCTACGCAACTAACCTCGACCCAACCCTCGGCCCCGCAGCGATCCCTGATCAGGTTTGTGCTACCGAATGGATGGGGTGCCTGCTAGCGGGCGCCTGACATGCTGGTACGGCCCAGGAGAAAGGTCCCATGACCGCCACCGGAACGCTCACCGCACGAAGACCGGCCGAGCCGGCCACCCCTGCACCTCGTGCATGGCGCGGGTTGGCGTTCGCGCTCGCCGTAATCGCCGGGTATGTGCTGATCGGCGTCGCTGCATTCTGGCCTGTCTTTTCGAACCGCTCCCAACATCTCTTTGGCACGGGGGGGGACTCGATCTTGGCTCTGTGGTTCCTGGCTTGGGTGCCCCATTCCCTCGCCAATGGCCTCAACCCGTTCTTCAGCCACGCCATTTTCGTCCCCACCGGCGTGAATCTCGCGCAGAACACGGAGGCGCCCTTCCTTGGCCTGATCACGGCGCCATTCGCCCTGGTGTTCGGCCCCGTCGCCCGAGCAGACCTCCTGATGGTCCTGGCCATGCCGACCTCGGCAACTGCTGCGTTCGTGGTGTTGCGCAAGTGGCAGGTGTGGGGACCTGCAGCAGCGCTGGGCGGACTGCTCTACGGTTTCTCGCCTTACGCGGTGGGCGAAAGCCTCGGCCACGTCGTGTTGGTGTTCGTCCCGTTGCTGCCGTTCATCGCCATGACGGTTGTCTCGATCTTTCAGCGCCGGGGTTCGCCGAAGCGGCTAGGGATCCAGCTTGGACTTCTCGCTCCGCACAGTTCCTGAGTGAGCCAGAGATCTTCACGACAGTCGCGATCCTGCATCGTCTGGGCGGTGGTGTGCGTCGCTCTCCGACATCCGGCAAGGCTGGTCGAAGTGGTCCGCACCCTGTTGCGGCCAGTGGCCATCGCCTTCGTGGTGACGGCCGCGCTACTTGCTTATCCGGTCTGGATGATGCTGGCCGGTCCTCAGCATTACAAGGGGACGGCGCAAGCAATAGTGAATCCGTACAACAACGATTTGCTCAGCTTTGTGGTCCCAGGTCCTTTGCAGAAGGTCTCGCTGGGGATGCGCTCTCTCGGGATTCACCTCATCGGTGGGAGTAACCCGGCCGAGGCTGCCGGCTATATCGGTATCCCACTCTTGATCATCGCAGTGTTCTTCGCCTGGCGCTCTCGCCGCAGTCCTCGCGTGCAGTTGGCGGTGGCCGTCTTGCTCGGCGCCGCGGTTCTCTCACTCGGACCCCACCTGGTCGTCGACGGCCGACTCACCCGGATACCGCTTCCGTTCTTGCTCATCAGTCGTCTGCCATTGTTCGACAACCTCCTGCCCAGCAGGCTTTCACTCGAGGTGGACGCCTGCCTCGCGGCGGTGATCGCCTTTGGGCTGGACGACCTGCGCCGTGCACCGGCCCACGCGCATCACGGCAAGGTGTCGAACAAATGGATGGGAGTCTTCGTCGGCGCGGTGACGCTCGGTGTGCTCGTCGCCACCCAATTTCCCGCAGTGGCCATACGCGGGCCAGCCCGTCAGCGTGCTTCCGGCGCAGGTCCGCCAGGCGGTCCCTTCGGGAGACCCCGTGGCGATCACATACCCGTACGCCTCCCCCGTCTTTCCCCAGCCCATGCTCTGGCAGGCCGAAGACGGCTTCGCGTTCCGCCTTGTCGGCGGATATGCCGAACACCCTGATCCTGATGGCTCGCCTTCGGGTTTCCCGAATCCCATGAAACCTGGACAATTGGAACTCTTCCTCAACGGACAGGAGGGCTGGAACAGCTACCTGCCACCTGTGCCGGTCACCCCTGAGCTCGTTGCCTCCACCCGGGTGGATCTCGCCAGGTACGACATTCAGATGGTCGTGGTGGACCGCTCCGTGAGTGGCGCCGAGCCCGTCATCGGCCTGTTCACTCGGGTGCTAGGGCAACCTCAGCGCTCCCAAGATTCGTTCACGCTCTGGGTCAGCCACCACGGCCCGCTGTAGGTGGCGCAGCCGGCGAACCCCCTAAGGAGGCGGTTCCACGGCGGAGGTTTGCCGTCCTCTTAGGTGTTTGAGGAGCTCGCCAGTCTCGACAGGAGCTCCTCCCATCGCCGGTCCTCGCCCACCGGGCGTATCGGGCAGTACGCGTCGAACCGGCTGAGGTTCTCGTTGTAGAACGGATCTCCCCGCCTGACGGTGTCGATCCACGCGTCCAGGAATGCCCGGCCGGTCACGTGAAGGATGCGAGGCCCCCTCGGCGTGCGATTCATGGTGCACGAGCTCGGCGTGCGGAGTGAAGATCACGCGATACCCGGCGCGTCGCAGGCGCAGGCAGAAGTCGACGTCGCCGAGCTCGAGCGCAAAGGTCTCGTCGAACCCACCGAGCTCGTCGAACACGTCGCGCCGGCACATGAGGCATGCCCCGCTCACGGCACTGCACTCCCTGACGACGCCGGCCCATCCCATGTAGCCCGCCCACGCCCGCGGGCATCCCCTGCATCAGGAATCCCGTCAGGGCGTGCATGCCCAGCACCACGCCGGCGTGCTCGAGCGTGCCGTCCGGATACAGCAGGCGACATCCCACGGCCCCGACCTCGGGGCGTTGCGCCTGTTCGATCAGCGCCGTCATCCAGCCGCCCCCTTTGGCGACGACGCCGCCGTCGAGGAAGAGCAGCATGTCCCCGTCGCAGGTGCGGGCGGCGACATTGTTCATGGCCGACCAGTTGTACGGGCCGGGGTGACTCGACGACACGGATCTCCGGGCGTTGCGCCAGGGCATCGGCGACGGCCCGGGCCTCGGGCTCGACGCCTTCGTTGTCGACCAGGACGACCTCGAATGCCTCGTGGCCCGAGTCGACACGCAACGAGTCGACACAGGCCCGGAGCATCGGGGCCTGGCCGCGGAGGGGGATGACGATGCTCACCCTCGGAGCGGTCTCCACCGCTCGACGGGTGTGATACGCACCGGGGAACGGCCCCGGTTCGACGTGACCGTGGATCCCCCTCCGCACGAGCGCATCGGCGAGGGCGCGCCGGCTGGCGTCGTACGCCCACGGCTTGGCGTCGGGGTTCCCGGCGGCCGACCCCTCGACCATCCGCCAGTGGTAGAGGACCTTGGGGATGTGGACGACGGCGCGTGCCCGCTCGGTGGCCCGCAGCATGAGGTCGAAGTCCTGGCTCCCGTCCATCTCGGGCCGGAACCCTCCGATCTCCTCGACCAGTCGTCGGCGGACGACCAGGAGGTGTCCGAGGTACGGATAGGACAGCAGGAGGTCGGGGCTCCAATCAGGCTTGAAGGTGGGGAAGCACGGCCTCCCGTCGTGGTCGATCTTGTCCTCGTCGGAGTAGACGACGTCAGCCTCCGGCTCCTCCACGATGGAGCGGGCCACGAGAGCGAGCGCGTCCGGGGCCAGCTCGTCGTCGTGGTCGAGGAGGGCCACGAAGTCCCCGCCGGCCAGGGCCAGGGCGGTGTTCGAGGCCCGTGAGATCCCCCCGTTGGCGTCGCGCACCGCGACCTTGACGCGCGGGTCGCTTGCCGCAGCATCCGTCAAGAACCGTTCGACCTCGACGACTCCCGACGCGTCGTCGCACAGGCAGAGCTCCCACTTGTCGTAACGCTGGTTCTTGACCGAGTCCACGCACCGCTGCAGGTACCAGAGCTCGGGACGGAACACCGGGACGATGACACTGATCATGGGGTGGGCCGGTGACCCGTCCCCCCCGGCACGGGCACTGTGCCGGTCCGACGTCTCGGACCCCACCCCCGCCTGGTCGGAGAGCCAGGCCCGGTATGCGTCGGTGTCGGAATAGGCGTCGAGCCCGTGTTCCGCCTCGCGGTGGGGTTCCCCGGCCTCGCCCCGGAGCGTGCCGACTCCTGCCAGCCTGTCGAAGGCCCGGACGAGCGCCCTCCGCAGGAGACCGCCGTGCCCGCCGACGTCGCCCGGGGCGGTCGGGCCGGCCGGCCGGTCTGTGCTCGGAGCGGGCCGGCCCTCAGGGTCGAGGTTCGCCGGCTCCTCGGGCCCCGTGTTCATGGATGCCACAATTGATCACTCTCGTCACAGTTCGGCGTCAAAATGGCGGCAAATGGTGAGCAATCACGGACCGCGGAACAGGCTGCGGAACGGTAGCACGGGGCCTGGAGCGCCCCCGGGCGTGCGACGGGCCCTTGGCCGCGCCTTGCTCCTTCGGTCTGGCGGTGGTGGCACGGACCGTGCCTAGCATCCTCGGGTGATGCTCAGCGATCGCGTGCTGATGGGGCCCGGGCCCAGCAATCCGTATCCCGAGGTCGTCTCCGCCTTCACGCGGCCGCTCCTCGGGCACCTGGATCCCGAGTTCCTCGACGTCCTCGACGAGACCTGCGAGCGGCTGCGTGCGGTGTTCCGGACCGCCAACGCCCTGACCCTCCCGCTGAGCGGGACGGGCTCGGCGGGGATGGAGGCGGCGTTCGTCAACCTCGTGGGCCCCGGCGACGTGGCCGTCATCGGGGTGAACGGCCTGTTCGGTGAGCGCATGTGCGAGGTGGCGGGCCGTCTCGGCGCAGAGGTGGTGCGCGTCGACGCCCCCTGGGGCGAGCCCCTGGATCCCGGTGCCCTGGTGGAGGCGCACCCCGCACCGGCGGTGATCGCCCTCGTCCACGCCGAGACGTCGACCGGTGTGCGCAACGACATCGAAGACGTGGCGCGGGGCAAGGCGGACGCGCTCTTGCTCGTGGACGCCGTGACCTCGCTCGGCGGCATCCCCTTCGACGCGGATGCGTGGGGAGTCGACATCGCCTACAGCGGTACGCAGAAGTGCCTCGGCGTGCCCCCGGGGCTCTCGCCGTTGACGGTGGGGCCGAGGGCGCGTGCCCGACTGAAGCAGCGGCCCTCGTCGTGGTACCTCGACCTCGGCCTGATCGCCCGGTACGTCGAAGGTTCGGGTGGACGTACGTACCACCACACCGCGCCCGTGTCGATGGTGTTCGCGTTGCACGCCGGGCTCGGCGTCCTGCTCGAGGAGGGCCTCGAGGCTTCGTGGGCACGTCACGGCGAATGCGGCCACGCCCTGCAGGCCGGGCTCGAGAAATTGGGGTTCGAGCTCGTCGCCCCCGCAGACCACCGACTCCCTCAGCTCACCACCGTGTGGGTCCCCGAAGACCTCGGCGGCATGAGCGAAGCCGACGTCCGCACCACCTTGCTGCGGCGCTACGGCATCGAGATCGGGGCCGGTGTCGGCGTCATGGCCGGCAGGGCGTGGCGCATCGGCTGTATGGGTCACACCGCACGGCCGCGCAACGTCGAGCTGCTCCTCGGCGCACTGGGGGAGGTGTTGGGACGGTGATCGGACGGATGACGCGCACTACGGCCCTCGAGCTGCGCGGAGGGCGGATCCGGCTGCGGACCCTGGGCGAGGACGACTACGGGGGCTGGCTCGAGGTGCGTGCCCGCTGTCGCGGCTGGCTCGTCCCCTGGGAGCCACGCCCCGCCGGAGCACCGCTCACCCCAGAGGACCGCGCCAGCTTCGCCGCCCGCTGCGCGGCACGAGAGCGCGAGCGCCAGATGGGAAGCGGCTACGGGTTCGGGATCTTCGTGGCGGAGCGCTTCGTGGGTGAGATCACGCTGTCCTCCATCCAGCGAGGTCCCTTTCAGAACGCTTTCGTCGGTTACTGGGTCGACGAGGCCATGGCCGGGCAGGGGATCGCCCCCGAGGCGACGGTGGCGATCCTGCGGTTCGCGTTCGAGGAGCTCGGACTGCACCGCGTGGAGATCGCCATCGTGCCCCGCAACCGCGCCAGCCGCAGGGTCGTGGAGAAGCTGGGCGTGCGTGAGGAGGGGGTGGCGGTCCGGTATCTCGAGATCGACGGCCACTGGGAGGACCACGTCCGCTATGCGATGACCGCCGAGGAGTGGACGACTCGCGCCGAGAGTTTCGTGCGCACGTGGCTCACGCCATCTGCGGTCTGACCGTCGTCACCCGTCGGAGCGCACGACCGCGGGGGAGTGGCGGAAGAATTGCTCGACGTCCTGGGAGTACGTGTACGAGGGAGCGGCGTCACCCACGCTCCTCCGGAGCCGCACGGCGCGGATGAAGCTCTCCACGGCTCCCGCCGTCGTGTAGCGGCACGAGAAGCCGGTCTTGCCGATGCGGGTCGTGTCGACCCCCCGGCCGTAGCGCAGCAGGGCTCTCGAGCTCGGGAGGGAACTCGATCAGGCCGAGCCGTACCAGTGGAGCCGCCGCCGCGTGGGTCCCGACCGGGGAGATGGGAAGGAGGCGGGTGCCGCAGATGTCGGTCACCTCGCTCCACGGGAGCTTGCCGGTGCCGGCCACGTTGTAGAGCCCCGGGATCCGTTGCCGGGTGACGTGTTCCAGGCAACGGACGACGTCGTCTTCTTCCACGAACTGCAGCAGCGGGTCGTAGCCCGCGATCGACGGGCAGATCGGCCGGGACAGGTTGATGCTGATGGGCGTGATGATGTCGGTCCCGAGGACGTTGGCGAACCGCAGCACCGAGACGACCGTGGCGGGGTTGTCCTCGGCGAAGTCGCGCACGAACCCCTCGACCTCGAGCAGGGACCGCTCCACCCTCGTCCGCGCCGGCGAGGTTCTCGGCATCTCTTCCCGGAACCACGTGGGGTCGGTGGACGCCGAGCCGTACACCAGGGTCGAGGACTTGACGACCACCTGGCGCACGGGCGAGCCCGACTGGCCGGCGGCGGCGAGGAGGTTCATGGTCCCGATGACGTTGATCTCGTGCAGGGCCCGGCTCGACACCCGGGTCGAGTCCACCACCAAGAAGGTGTGGACGATGGTGTCGACCTGGGTGGCACCGACGATGCGGGACAGGATCGAGTAGGTCTGGTCGGCCCTGACGAACTCGGTCCTCTCCAGGGGCACCGTGGGCTCGCGCGTCGCCATGCCGAGGATCATCTCCACCTCGGGATCCGACTCCAGGGCCTGCGCCATGCGACCGCCCCAGAACGTGTCGAGGCCGGTGATCAGGACGCGCCGGCCCACCTACTTCACCCGAACCAGACGCTGCGACGCTCCCGCAGCATCTCGTAGATGGTCTCCTGCATGTTGATGCGGATCTTCTCGGCCTCTTCCATCACGCGGCTCTTGGAGTACCGCTCCTGGCCGCTCGGCACGTTGAAGGTCACCGGGTCGAGGACGCGCAGCTTGAACTTGGCCGGGAAGTACATCGCCACGCCGAGGGGGCCGAAGAGGAGCATGTTGGCCGTGACCGGGAAGTACGGCACCCCCAGGAGCCGTGCCAGTGAAGGGATGCGGAAGACGATGGGCATCGACTCCTCGGCTCCCACCACTGCGATGGGGATCACCGGGACTCCGGCCCGCATGGCGATCTCGACGAACCCGCCCCGGCCGAAGCGCCGCAGCCGGTAACGGTCCGCGTAGGTCTTGGAGGGGCCTTTGGTGCCCTCGGGGAACACCAGCGCGAGCTGGCCCTGGTCGCGCAGAAGTCGCAGCGCGTTGTCCGGGTGGGCCGGCACGCCTCCCACCCGGGCCCAGACCGTTCCGAACCACGGCACCTCTCGGAAGAAGAAGTCGGCCAAGCCGTAGACGGGGCGGCCGCGCTCCACCTCGATGCCGTGCATGATGGTCGGCGCGTCCGAGGGTATGGCTCCGGCGTGGTTCGCCACCAGCAACGCGCCGCCGGCCTTGGGGATCTTCTCCAGGCCCTCCCACTCGACCCGGAACCAATTGTCGTACAGGGGGGCGAACAGCCGGCGGGCGATGGTGCGGGTGTGCTCGGAGCGTCCCCACTCGTCCACATCCGACGTCCGGTGCCCGGGAGCGGGCATGTCGTCGGAACGGGGGAGCGGGACCAGCGCGGCGCGTTGCTCGCGCGGGGGTGCTTCTTTGCCGACGGTCACGAGGTCAGGTTACCCGTCGGCGCGAGCGGGGCCCGCTGGCCGCGAGCCGACCGACCGGCCTCGTGGCCGCGGCTCGCTAGGGACGGGCCGCTCCCACCAGTCCCACGTACCAGATCGGGTCGAACTCGACCACGGTCCCGGTGTGGGCGGCCTGGATGATCGTGTCGGCCCCGTAGGGGCCCGAGCCCACGTACATCACCACATGGTCGATACCGTCCCCGCCGAGGTCATAGAAGAGCAGGTCGCCCGGCTGGACCTGGTCGAGCGGCACGTGGGTGGACTCGGAGTACTGGATGTCGGCCGAGTGCAGGAGGTCCACGCCCGCGGCCCGCCAGGCGAGCATCGTCAGTCCCGAGCAGTCCAGGCCGCTCGTGCTCGCACCGCCCCACTGGTAGGGGACGCCCAGGTACCGCTCGGCGCCGCGCAGGGCGAGAGCGCCCGCGCCGCCGGCGGTCTCGGGTGCGCCGGTCCCGATGACCTCCGTCGCCCCTGCGCTGGCCGCCGCTTCGTCGGCGGCCTGGGCCGCCTGAGTCGCCGCCGGTGAGCCCGCCCCGAACGTGTTCGCGACCTGGGCGGCCTGCGCGGCCAACTCGGCCGCCTGTTGCCTGGCCGCCTCGCTGGCCGCCGCGTTGGCAGCAGCAGCAGCGGCGGCGGCCTGCTGGGCGGCACGCTGCGCCACGAGTTGCGCGAGCCGGCCCTTCACCGCGATGAGCGTCGCCTCGGTGGCGGTCGCGGTCGTCTGCGCGGCTTGGTGCTCTGTCCCGACTTGCGCCGAAGCGCCCGTCGCCTGTTGCTGCTGCGAGCGCAGGGCGGACTCGGTGGTGCTGAGCTCTCTCTCACTGGCCTCGAGCTGCTGCACGGCTCCGTCGAGGTTGCCCAGCGCGGTCTGCTGGTATTCGTCGTGGAGCGCAGTCGGGCCTGACGGCGCCGAGAACAACGAGCCGAGCTCGCCTGACGGGGTGTCGAAGATATAGGCGTTCACCGCCGCCACCTGCAGGGCGTGTCGGGCGACGGCGTGCTTCTCGCGGGCCACCGCCAGTTGCGCCTCCGTGGACGACAGCTGCGCGTCGACCTGGGCGAGATGCACCGTCGCCTGGTCGAATTGCTCGGAGAGCTCCGCCAGCGTCTGCTGTTGCGTGGCGAACTCCGCCTCGACCGCGTCGACCTGGGCCTGGGTGGCGTCGATGGTGGCGCTCGGGTCGGCGGACTGCTCCGGGCCCGGGTCGGACGGCCCCGCGGAGGCAACCGCCGGTGGCACCACTACCGAACCGGTCACGACGATCGCCGCCAGCACCAGAGCCCCCCGGCCGCGGGTGACCGGTTTCCGGGCGCGACAAAAAAGACCAGTCACAACAGTCACTTTGTCAACAGTAGCCAGGGGGGAGGCCGTGCGGAAGGGGCGGCGCCCCATTCCTTGACCTCCCCGCGGGTGGCCTCTACCTTGCCCGTACGGGCCGGGGCACGGACCAGGGCCGCTCAGGCGTGGGGGAGGACCGTGGAGGGCGTGACCCGCACGACGGCTGGGGTGCTCCAAGGGGTGCTCGAGGCCGGCATCTGGGTGTTCCGGGGCATCCCGTACGCCCAGGTGACCGGGCCGGAGGGGCGGTGGAGGCCGGCCGAGCCCCCCGCGGCCTGGACCGGGACCCGGGTGGCGTCGTCATGGGGGCCCATCGCGCCGCAGACCCCGCCTGTCCCCGGGTTCAGCTTCCCCGACGATCCCACGACCTCCGACGAGGACTGTCTCAACCTCAACGTGTGGACACCTGGCCTCGACGACCGTTGCCGACCGGTCCTGGTCTGGCTCCACGGCGGAGGGTTCACCACCGGATCGGGTTCGAGCGCCCTGTTCGCAGGCGGCCGCCTGGCCTCCAAGGGTGTGGTCGTGGTGACCCTCAACTACCGGCTGGGCGCGCTAGGCCTTCTCGCTCACCCCGCTCTGGTGGACGACCACGGTACGGGGAGTGGCAACTGGAGCCTGCGCGATCAGATCGCCGCGCTCGGTTGGGTGCGGGAGAACATCGCCGGGTTCGGCGGAGACCCTGGCAACGTGACGCTGTTCGGGGAATCGGCCGGGGCGATGAGCATCTCGACGCTCCTGGCGGCGCCGGACGCGTCGGGGCTCTTCCACCGCGCCGTCATCCAGAGCGGGCCGCCGGCGACGGCGAGCATCCAATGGGCGACCAGACGTGCCGAACGGCTCGCACACCACATGGGCGTCCCCGTCGGTGCTCTAGCGACCCTCCGCCACGTGGCCGCCGACCGCCTGGTGGCGGCGACGCAGCAGCTGGCGCTCGAGGCACCCTCCGACGGTGGACTGCCGATGGCCCTGCTCCCCGTGGTCGACGGTGTGCTCTTGGACCGTCCCCCCGGTGACCTGATCGTCGAAGGACGGGCCGCTCAGGTGCCGATCCTCGTCGGCACCACCCGCGACGAGTGCGCCCTGTTCACCACCGCCGACCACGGTGACCCCGACGTGGACGACACCCGGGTGGCTCAACGCCTGGCCCGGCTAGTGGGCCCGGCCGGCGCTGACATCGTGGATTCGTACCGTCACGCCCGCCTGGCCCGGGGCGAGCCCGTCACAGGGCGCGACCTGTGGACCGCGGTCACGACCGACTACGTGTTCCGGCTGCCGCTGCAGGAGCTCGCCGTCGCGCATGCCAAGTACCAGGCCAACACGTACGCGTATCTCTTCACGTGGGAGTCCCCGTTCCTGGGCGGGATGTTCGGGTCGTGCCACGGGCTCGAAATGCCCTTCGTCTTCGGTACCGTCGGGGACCCGGCCGTGCAGGTCTTCACCGGGGCGGGCACGGGCGCGGCATCGCTCTCCGAGAAGATGCAGCACGCGTGGGTGGCCTTCGCGCGCGACGGCGACCCGTCATGCGACGCAGTGGGGCTCTGGCCTGCCTACGAGGGCGCCCGGCGTCCCACCATGATCCTCGGCCCCGATGCCGGGGTCGAGGACGACCCGCGTCGGGCCGAGCGGCTTATATGGGAGGAGACGGCGACGACGGTCAACCCGGGCCATCACCACTGGTAGCGGGAGTGGCCGCTCAGCGCTGCGGTCACCGCGCGAGGTCGACCGACGGAGACGTTGCGCACCGGGGGTGTAGCCCAATCGGCAGAGGCAGGGCGCTTAAAACGCCCCCAGTGAGGGTTCGAGTCCCTCCGCCCCCACTCGGACACCTCCGCCCCCACCCGCTGGCAAAGAGAGCTGAGGGAAGCGGCTTGCTGCCTGGCGTACCGGTGCCAGTTCGTGGCCCGCATTGCCGGCTCTACCCAGCGACAACATCGGTTCACGTTGGCGTGACCGTCTTCCAGTCCAGGCCCTCTGATTCCAGGACGGCAGGGAGGATTCCCGAGGCTGCTTCAGGCGAGAGCCAGATCGTCGCCTGCAGCATGTGTGCGGTTGCCACTGCTTCGAGGTTGAGCAGGTTGAGCCTCGGATGGCGACCGGCAGCGGCCACCATGAGCGGAACGACGAGTCGAGACTGGGGGAGGCCGATCTCCTCCGGAAGCTGCAGCATCGAGGCGATCGCTCGTTGCTGCTCGTCGACCGGTAGACCTTGGAACGGTCCGGAGAGATGGCCCCCGGCGCCAGCCACGGAGGCGCGACACGCTCGGTAATACCAGTAGGTCGTCGTATGCAACCGTTCTCCGTGCCGATCCAGGCCGACCAGCAGCTCCTCGATCAGCAATCGATCGTCGATGACGGCATCCACTACTGATCGGCGAGGTCCGCATCCTCAATGACCGCCAGCCCAGCCTCGTACCGCTCAGCCAGGACCCGCTTCAACTCGCCCTTGGCTCGATCCGTACCACCAGGCAGGATCAAGGCCGCGTCGCCGAGGTCGACGAAAGCGACGTCGCCACCGGTCTCGATGCCCCACCGATGACGGAGCTCCGCGGGCAGGCTGGTTTGGCCTCGATTGGATACCTTCGCACGGACCACTGCAGCTGCCATGAAACGCATTGTAACACGGGATCATTTACAAGGCGCCGGCCAGCCGGTTCCGACCATTCCAGGGGATCCGCCCTCCGGCGGGGGTCCAGCTCTCACCCTTACGTGAACAGCCCACTCCTCGACCCCCATTGCGGGATGGCTTGGACTCGCACCCCTTCGTCCCCACTCCAGTGCCCGGCC
Source organism: uncultured Acidimicrobiales bacterium (assembly GCA_963810195.1). GTDB lineage: Bacteria > Actinomycetota > Acidimicrobiia > Acidimicrobiales > UBA8190 > Chersky-840. The sequence goes on from CAWEMO010000010.1 coordinate 12,337, forward strand.
ACGGGCCGGCCGCACCCTGGATGTCGCTCACGGTCACATCCTCTGGTTCTCTGTCGTCATACTGCCTGGCGAGACACACCGGGTCGATGTGACCCACGACGTAAGGAGTGACCGTGACCGGCTCTTCCACCCAGGGGATCAAGACCGTGCTGCATCCCGTGTCCGACCTGGCGACGGCCAAGGCGGTGTACACCACCTTGCTCGGCGTACCGCCGCAGACCGACGAGTCCTACTACGTCGGCTTCGAGGCCGCCGGTCAGCACATCGGGCTGGTGCCGGGCGGTGGACAGGGCATGACCTCGCCGGTGGCTTTCTGGCACGTGCCGGACATCGAGGCGAAGCTGGCCGAGGTGACCGCCGCGGGTGCCACCGTGAAGGAGCCCGCGCACGATGTCGGGGGCGGCCGCCTGGTGGCCACCGTCACCGACCCGGACGGCAACGTGCTCGGGCTGCTCCAGGACCGGTGAGCACGACCAAGAGGACGGGGGCGCAGTCGCCCGCGCTCACGTTGCCGACAGCCACGATCTGATCCGTGTGCACGGCGCCCGCGTGAACAACCTCAAGGACATCAGCGTCGAGATCCCGAAGCGGCGGTTGACGGTGTTCACCGGCGTCTCCGGCTCGGGCAAGAGCTCTCTGGTGTTCGGCACGATCGCCGCGGAGTCGCAGCGGCTGATCAACGAGACGTACAACGCCTTCGTGCAGGGCTTCATGCCGACGATGGCGCGGCCCGAGGTCGACGTCCTCGAAGGACTGACGACAGTGATCATCGTCGACCAGCAGCGGATGGGTGCCGACGCCCGCTCCACGGTCGGCACCGCTACCGACGCCAACGCCATGCTGCGTATCCTCTTCAGCCGACTCGGGCAGCCGCACATCGGCCCGCCCAACGCGTTCTCCTTCAACGTCGCCTCGGTTCGAGCGAGCGGTGCGATCACCATCGAACGCGGTGCCCGTAAGACCGTGCGAGCGACGTTCAACCGCCTCGGCGGCATGTGCCCGCACTGCGAAGGCCGAGGCATGGTCTCCGATATCGACCTCACCCAGCTCTTCGACGACTCCAAGTCGCTCAACGATGGCGCGATCACCATCCCCGGCTACACCGTGAACGACTTCTTCAGAGTGCGGCCCTACATCGAGTCCGGCATCCTCGACCCGGACAAGCCCATCCGCAGGTTCACCAAGAAGGAACTGCACGACTTCCTCCACCACGAGCCGACCAGGGTGAAGGTCAACGGCGTCAACGTCACCTACGAGGGGCTGATCCCCAAGGTCCAGAACTCGATCCTCTCCAAGGACCCCGAGGCGCTGCAGCCGCAGATGCGGGAGTTCGTGGACCGGGCGGTCACCTTCACGGTGTGCCCTGAGTGCGGCGGAACCCGGCTCAGCGAGGCGGCACGCTCGTCGAAGATCGAGAAGATCAGCATCGCCGACGCGTGCGCGATGCAGATCAGCGAACTGGCCGGTTGGGTCCGCGGCCTCCACGAGCCGTCGGTGGCGCCGCTGCTCGCCACGCTGTTGCTGACTCTCGACTCGTTCGTGGAGATCGGGCTGGGCTACCTGTCGCTCGACCGTCCGACGGGCACGCTGTCGGGCGGCGAGGCCCAGCGCGTCAAGATGATCCGGCACGTCGGTTCCTCGCCGCTCACCGACGTCACCTACGTGTTGGACGAGCCCGCCACGGGCCTGCACCCCCATGACATCCAGCGGATGAACGACCTGCTGCTGCGCCTACGGGACAAGGGCAACACCGTGCTCGTGGTGGAGCACAAGCCGTGGTCGGCGATCGCCATCGCCGACCACGTCGTCGACCTCGGCCCCGGCGGCGGTACGGCGGGTGGCACCGTCTGCTTCGAGGGCACCGTCGAGGGGCTGCGGGCCAGCGGCACGCTCACCGGCCGCCATCTCGACGACCGGGCTGCCCTCAAGGAGACGGTGCGGACACCGACCGGCACGCTGGAGATCCGTGGCGCGACGGCGCACAACCTGCGCCACGTCGACGTCGACATCCCGCTCGGGGTGCTGGTCGTCGTCACCGGCGTCGCCGGCTCCGGCAAGAGCTCGCTCGTGCACGGGTCGATCCCCGCCGGCGCGGGGGTGGTGTCGATCAGCCAGGGCGTCATCCGCGGCTCGCGACGGAGCAATCCGGCGACCTACACCGGGCTGCTCGACCCGATCCGCAAGGCGTTCGCGAAGGCCAACGGCGTGAAACCGGCGCTGTTCAGCGCCAACTCCGAGGGTGCCTGTCCCAGCTGCAACGGCGCCGGTGTCATCTACACCGACCTGGCGATGATGGCCGGCGTCGCCATCACCTGCGAAGATTGCGAGGGAAAGCGGTTCGAGGCATCGGTGTTGAACCATCACCTCGGCGGCCGCGACATCAGCGAGGTGCTCGCCATGTCGGTGACCGAGGCCGAGGAGTTCTTCGGCACCGGCGAGGCGCGCACGCCGGCCGCGCACGCCATCCTCGACCGGCTCGCCGACGTCGGGCTCGGCTACCTCAGCCTCGGTCAGCCGCTCACCACGCTGTCCGGTGGCGAGCGGCAGCGGCTCAAGCTGGCCACCCACATGGCCGAGAAGGGCGGCGTCTACGTCCTCGACGAGCCGACCACCGGCCTCCACCTCGCCGACGTCGAGCAGCTCCTCGGCCTGCTCGACCGGCTCGTCGACTCCGGCAAGTCGGTCATCGTCATCGAGCACCACCAGGCGGTCATGGCGCACGCCGACTGGATCATCGACCTCGGCCCCGGCGCCGGTACGGCGGGTGGCACCGTCTGCTTCGAGGGCACGCCCGCCGACCTCGTCGCCGCCCGCTCCACCCTCACCGGCGAGCACCTCGCGGCCTACGTCGTCACTTGACCGAGTCCCAAGAGGCCTGACCGAGTCCCAAGAGGCCTGACCGAGTCCCAAGAGGCCTGACCGAGTCCCAAGAGGATCGTGCATGACGGGTACGGAGGTCAGCCGGCTCGCTCCGACCCGGTCTCGGGCTTTTCGGGCTCGGCTCCCAGGACTTTCCGAAGCGCGGCGCGCAGCTGTTCCGGGGAGAGCTCGCCGAGGGTGGCAGCCAACTCCGGATCGCCGATCGTGGTGGTCGTCTCGCCCAGCTTGATCTCGACAACCTGTGGACGCGGCGGAGCGTCGCTCGTCTCTTTGAGAGGAACCTCAGCCAGTCGTGCTTCGAACGACTCGGTCGACACCCCGAGCGCTCCGAGCGCTCTGCTCGCTTGGGATGCCTCGTCGGCAAGGATGGCGAGGACGAGATGGCCGGTGGTCATCGGTCCCGAGCCGGCGAGCTGTCGAGCGAGCCGTGTCGCATCGGATGCGGCCGGCGACCGTGGGAACGCCGAGGACGAACCATTCGGCATCAGCTCGGCCACCCGAGTCCGTACCGCGTCGGCGTCCACCCCGAGGAGCTCGCTGACGTCTCCATCGTCTTCGACGACAAGGAGTGCACCGAGCAGGAGGTGCTCGGTGCCGATGTAGTTGTGGCCGAGCCGGAGCGCTTCGCGTAGCGAAAGCTCCAGCGCCTTCTTGGCCTGCGGGCTGAACGGGACCTTCGATCCGCGGTTGTCCGTCGTGGAGCGTTCGATGGTCGCTTCCACCTTGGAGCGAAGCTCGTCCAGGCTCACGCCGAGCTGACCCAGGGCCCTGGCGCCGATGCCTTCGCCCTGCACGAGACCGAGCAGCAAGTGCTCCGGCCTGATCAGGTCGTGTTGGAGCGTCTTGGCCTCCTCCTGGGAGACGACGATGACGCGGCGGGCACGGGGCGTGAATCGCTCGAACATGGGTCAAGGGTACGACCCCTGTCAAGACCCTGTCATCTGATAGGGTGGCGGATGGTGCCAGCTGAGAATGCTCCGAAACGCGATGCGCTACCGGACGAGGGTGCGACAACCGTCGACTGGGACGACCTGCTCGCCCAGCTCGCCGAACAACCGCAGGAGGAGGGCTGGGTGACGCTCGAAGAGGCCTCGAGCGCAACCGGGGTGGCTCGCTCGACGCTGCGGTCGTGGTACCGCTCCGGCCAGTTGCCCTCGCGCATGGTGGCCGGGGTGCACGGGCCTCAACGCCTCGTCCCGCTCCCCGCCGTGCTGGATCGGGCGCTTCAGTCGCCACGCATTCAGCGCCAGCTCGACCACGCGCGCTCTCTTGAGGCCGAGGTCGAAGAGTTGCGACAGCGCCTCGAGATGGTCGAACGACATCTCGGTCTCGCCTGAAGCAGCGCTTCGTCGCAGCGTGCGTGTAGCTCGCGCCGACCATCCCCGTGCGACCTCGCGACGTTCCGTATCCTACCCATTCCGGAAATGGCGACCCGTGCGAAGCGGCGTGTTCAGCTTCGGCAGCGCCACGTACGAGGGCTCGACGGGAACCAAGACCCTCGACGCGCCGGTGGTCGGCATGGCGGCTGCGGCTGCGCCTGCGTGACCGTCGCGGGACGGGGCCGTGACCGTGGACCGGTGAGGGTCTACGGGCGGGAGGGCCCGGTCGTCGCTTTGTCGAGGGTCACCTTGTCGAGCGCGTCGGCGAGCGCCTCGAGCTGCTCACGGCTGAGCCGGTCGACGAAGTGCCGGCGCACCTGCTCGACGTGGTCGGGGGCCGCGGCCTGAAGTCGGGCGCGACCGGCCACCGTGAGCACGGCGAACGCGCCGCGGCGATCGGTGGGGCACCGATGGCGCTCGACCAGCCCGGCGGCCACGAGCCCGTCGAGGCGCCGGGTGAGACCGCTCGGAGACAACAGGAGCCGGTCGGCGAGCTCGCTCATGCGCATCCGGCCGTCCTCCTCCTCCGACAGCTGGACGAGGACCCCGTAGTCGGTGACCGACATGCCCTGGCTCGCCTGGAGCTCGGCGTCGAGCCGGGCGAGCAGTCGGGCGTGAGCACGCAGGAGCGACCGCCAGGCGTGCATCTCCACCTCGTCGAGCCAGGGTGTGCCACGTGTCGCGGACATAACCCCAGCGTACCGGAGTGACCATTGGTTGCGCACGCAAGGACGGGTATCTCGGGCCCGCCCGGTCGGCGCCGGCCCCCTCCTCCGTCGCCCGTCCCCGGGTCGTAGCCTGAGCGGGCGATGGCGCCCGATCCGACTACGTTGCCCGGCTTGCTCGAGGACCTCCAGGCCGAGCACGCCGATCTCGAGGCCATGGTCGGCGGGCTCGACGAGGCCGGTTGGGACCACCCGACTCCGGCGCCGGGGTGGGCGGTGCGTGACCAGGTGAGCCATCTGGCGTTCTTCGACGACGCCGCCACGGAGGCCATCGTCGACCCGGGCTCCTTCACCGTCAGGGCGGAGGCTGCACTGGCGGCGCAGGGCGATCCCATGGAGGAGCACCTGCGCCGGGGGCGGGCCATGGCGGGACGCGACGTGCTGGCGTGGTGGCGCGACGCCCGGCACCGGATGCTGGGCGCGGCGGGCACGCTCGACGGGCGCGACCGGGTTCCGTGGTTCGGGCCCCCCATGGGTGCGCTCTCCTTCGTCTCGGCGCGGCTCATGGAGACGTGGGCGCACGGCCAGGACGTCGCCGACGCGCTCGGCGTGTCCCGGGTCCCGACGGCACGGCTGCGACACGTCGCGCACCTCGGGGTCCGGGCCCGTCCGTTCTCCTACGTCGTGCGCGGTCTCGAGGTCCCCGCCGACGCCGTGCGCGTCGAGCTGACGGGACCGGCGGGAGAGCGCTGGGAATGGGACGGCGACGGCGCGTCGGGGCTCGTGCAGGGCCCCGCGCTCGACTTCTGCCTCGTCGTCACCCAGCGACGCAACATCGCCGACACGGCCTTGACCGTCGAGGGGCCGCTGGCCTCGCAGTGGCTCGCCATCGCACAAGCCTTCGCCGGTCCCCCCGGCCCGGGGCGTCCGCCGCGTGGTTCGGGCGGGCCCTCGTCGACACCGCGCCGGGACTGATCAGGCGGAAGGCGCCGCCAACTCTCCGCTCGTCGCCGCGCCGGTGAGCACCTCGTCCGCAGTGGCGGCGTCCCCGGGGCCCGGGGGGGCCGCACCACGGCGTTGCCGGCGGTGCAGGATCACCATCACGACGGCGCCCGAGACGAACAGGGCCAGCCCGGCGGCCTGCACGAGCGTGGAGCCGAGGTGGCCGATCTCGCCGAGCCACAGGCGTTCCTCGTAGAAGCGGGTGAGGCCCCACAGCGCCATGGTGGCGGCCAGGATGAAGCCGCGGGGACGGTCCTTGTAGTAGCGCTCGATGAGCAGGAGGATCCCGAAGATGATGAAGCTGTCGATGGCCTGGAGGATCGGGACCGGCAGGCGCTTGCCCACCTGTCCCGCGTAGTACATGCCGAACCATTCGTGGGTGGGATGACCCCCGCCCGCCACCATGAGCTGGGGACCGAGGAGCCGTCCGACGCCCCACGCCGCCATGAGCACCGGGGCCACGATGTCGAGGGCCCGGATGGTGGACAGCTCGGGACAGCGTCGCCGGGCGAGGATCAGACCGGTGGGGACGCCGCCGAGCAGACCGCCGAACGAGGACAGCCCGCCGTGCCACACCTGGAGGATCCCGACGGGGTCGGCCGTGTACGTCGAGAGGTTCGTCACCACGTGGAGGAGCCGGGCACCCACGATCGAGGCGGCCACGATCCAGAGGAAGACACCCGTGAACCAGTCGGTGGGATACCCGTTGGTGCGCAGCCTCCGCTCGAAGTAGCGGTAGGCGAACCAGAACGTCACCGCCAGGCCGATGCCGTAGGTGTGGATCACGAGGGGCGTCGGCCCGAGGTGGAACGAAACGGGAATCGGCTTCACGTGGGTCCTCGTCGCGGGCGGATGAAGGGCCCCTCGGGCCCCGCACCAGCGTACCGTCAGAGCGGCGGGCAGCCTCGTCGCCCGGTCTTCGGGCACGGGTGTCCCTGCTCGACGCGCCAGGCGGGGGCCGTTAGCGTCGCCGCTGCGCCCCGGTCGTGGGCGCCCTGAGCCGCGACGAGGAGGATGTGATGGGAGCGCTTGAGGGCAAGGTCGCCGTCGTGACGGGCGGGGCCTCGGGGATCGGCCTGGCGAGCAGCCGGCGCCTCGTGGCCGAGGGCGCCACCGTGGTGGTGGTCGATGCCAACGGCGCGGGGGCCCAGAAGGCGGCCTCCGAGCTCGGCGGCGTCGCCGTGCAGGCCGACGTGGGCGACGTCGCGCACTGGCCCCGCATCCTCGACGCCGTACGCGAGCTGGGCGGGATGGACATCGCGTACCTCAACGCGGGGGTGACGACCGGCGAAGAGGACATCGTCAAGCTCACCGACGAGCAGTACCGGCGCATCCTCTCCGTGAACGTCGACGGCATCGTCTTCGGCACCCGAGCTGTCGTACCCGAGCTCGTGGCGCGCGGCGGGGGAGCGATCGTGGCCACGTCGTCGCTGGCCGGCATCGTGGCATTCGCCGGCGATCCGATCTACACGCTGACCAAGCACGCGGTGGTGGGTTTCGTGCGCGCCGTGGCGCCGCGGCTGTCCGACAGCCACATCACGATCAACGCCATCTGCCCGGGCCTGGTGGACACGCCGCTCATCGACGGCGAGATCCGCGACAGCCTCGCCGGCGTGGGGTTCCCGCTCATCCCCGCCGAGGCCGTGGCGGAAGCCGTCCTGGGGTGCGTCCTGGGCGAGGACACCGGTCAGGCCGTCGTCGTGCAGCTCGGACGCGAGGCGGTCCCCTACCGGTTCGGTCGTCCTCCCGGACCACGAGCGCCCGGCGTCGAGGGCAGGATCCCCCCCGAGTGGCTGGCCGACTCCGGCCAGCCACGGCCGCAAGAGACCGGCGGCTGACATCGAGTGGTCGCGGCCGCCGAGTGGTCGCGACCGCCGAGCCCTTCGTCAGGGGCGCCCGGCGCCGACCAGACCGCTCGTCCAGATCCCGGTGATCTGGATGTTGGTGCCGGTCTCCTCAGCCTGGACCATCTGCCCCGGGCCCACGTACATGGTCACGTGGCCGATGATCCCCCCTTCCATGTAGAAGAGCAGGTCACCGGGCTGCAGGTCCGACAACGGGACATGGACGGTCTCGTCGTACTGGGCGGCGGCGGAGTGGGACAACGACACGCCGGCGTGCGCCCACGCCCACATGGTGAGCCCGGAACAGTCGAAGCCCACACCGGGCGTGGCGCCGGCCCAGACGTAGGGGACGCCGATCTGGGACTCGGCGGCCGCCACCGCCTCGGCCCCGCCCCCGCCCGGCACGGCGGGCACCGGCTGCAGGCCGTTGCCGGAACCGGTCTGCTGCGAAGCCGCTTGTTGCGCCGCTGCCTCTTGCGCGGCCACGCGCGCCCGGAAGGCGGCGGCCTGTGCGGCTGCCTCGGCCGCCTGCTTCTGGGCCACCAGGGTGGCGATGTTCCCCTTCAGCTTGGAGAGGGTGGTCTGCTGGCTGGCGAGCGCCGCCTGCGCGCCCTGCCGCGCGCTCTGGGCCGCGACGAGCACCGTCTGAGCCTGGGACTGCGTGGCCTGGAGCTGGCTCTCCTGCGCGCCGAGCACCGCCTCGGACTTGTTGAGGCGGTCGATCGCCCCCGAGACGCTCTCGCTCGCCACCTGCTGGTACTCCTGGACCGCGGCTGAGCGCTCTCCACCCGGTGTGAACAGCTGCTCGAGCCCGGCGTCGGATCCCCCCGACGTGTAGTCCTGGATCGCCAGTTGACGCAGATCGTTCTGCGAGGAGGTCACCTGGGACCTGGTCTGGGCGATCTGCGCCTGGGTCTGGGTCACTTGCTGGTCGAGCTGCTGAGTGTGGATCTGGTCCTCGTCGTAGCGCTCGGAGAGCACGGCGAGCTGTTGTCCCTGCGCCTGGATCTGCGACTCGATCTGGGCCGCCTGGGCCTGGGCGCTCTGGAGCTGGTCGGCGGCCGCAGGGCGCACCGATGCCAGCACCGGTGCCGCGACGAGGGCTGCGGCTACTGCTGCCGAAACGACCCGGGAGAGCCGGGGGAACCGCCGGGCCCGCCGGCCCGGCCGCGCCTTCGAGTACTGCTCGAGGCTGGTCACAACAGCCTCGTGTCTATCAACCGTGGCCACGCGGGGCAAGGATGGGTCCCCTCGGCACCGCCTCGGCCCGCCCCCGGGCGCTGCGCACGGGGGCCGTCGTGAGGTTGACCCGATGCCGGTAGCGTCGCGACGGTGCACCCCATCGAGCGGCTGCGGTACGTGGCCCGATCCGGATGGGCCCCCCCTGCGGTGCTGGCGGCGGAGGCGGCGTGGGCACTGGGCGACCTTGCGCTGTACGAGGGGTTCGCGTTGCTGCCGGCGTGCCGGCGATTGCTCGATCGCCACCCCGGCTGCGGGCCGCTGTGGTGGGTGGCGGCCCGCATCCTCACCGCCGGGGACGCGCTCGAGGAGGCGGAGCGCTGCGCGGACGCGCTCGAGTCCGACCGCACGTCCGATCTCCTGAGGGAGGACCTCGCCGGCGTTCGTCGGGCGGTTCGCCACGGTGGCGTGGGCGACGTCGCCAGCGCCGATGTCGTGGTGGTCGAAGTCGACGCCATCGGCCCGGGCGGCATGGTGCTCGATGCCGATGACGTCGGCGTGATGGAGGCGGCACGCGCCATCGAGGTGCCGGTGTGGGTGGAGGCCGGGGTCGGTCGGGTGTTGCCACCGCGGCTGTGGGAAGCCCTTGTCCGCCGTCTCGAGGCCGCGCACCTCCCCCGGTCGGGATGCGTCTTCGACCTCGAGGGGATCGACCGGGTGGCGGGGCCGACCGGGGTGCAGACCGTGCCCGTCGCCCTCGCCGGCACCGACTGTCCCGAGCCCGGAGAACTGTTGGCGCACTGGTAGCGGTGGGGGATCGACGCTCGCCTTCGGTCATGGATAGGGTCGCCGTCCATGGGCGAGATGATCAGCTTTCCGAGCAACGGTTCCGAGGGCCAGGGATATCTGGCTGCACCGCAGTCGGGCGCGGGCCCGGGCGTGGTGGTGATCCAGGAGTGGTGGGGTCTCGTTCCCCACATCAAGGACGTCTGTGATCGCTTCGCAGCTGCCGGCTTCGTGGCGCTCGCTCCCGACCTATACCGGGGGAAGCAGGTCTCCGAGCCCGACGAGGCCGGCAAGGAGATGATGGCGCTGCAGCTCGAACGGGCTGCCAAGGACATGTCGGGGGCGGTCGACGAGGTCCGGACGAGGTCGTCGGGCGACAAGGTCGGAGTGGTCGGGTTCTGCATGGGCGGGGGCCTGGCGCTCGTGCTCGCCACCCAACGGCCCGATGCCGTCGCCGCGTGTGTCGCGTTCTACGGGTTGATCCCGTGGCCCGATGCCCAGCCCGACTTCTCCAAGCTCTCGGGGGCGGTGCTCGCGCACGTGGCGGGCAACGACGAGTACTTCTCCCCGGAAGCGGCGCGCGCCCTCGAGGACCAGTTGCACGTCCTCGGCAAGGAAGCCGAGTTCCACGTCTACGAGGGCGCGGACCACGCCTTCTTCAACGACACGCGACCCGAGGTGCACGACGCCGGCGCGTCGCGCGCCGCGTGGCAACGCACCATCGACTTCCTCCACGCGCGGCTCGGGTGAAACGTGTCGCCAAGGAGGAGGGGGCGGTGGGCCGCTACCTTCTCCTCGGGCTCGGGGTCGGGCGCCACATCGACGGACTGGTGGACGCCTACTACGGCCCTCCGGCGCTGGCGCACCGTGTCGCCCACGCGCCGCTCGTGGACCCGAAGCGGCTGGTCGAAGAGGCCCGTGCGCTGATCGCGGACCTGGATTCGGGCCTCGACCTCGACGCCGGACCCGCCGTGGGGCCGGGATCGGAGCCCGGTGGCACCCGCCGACGGCGATGGCTGCGCGCCCAGGCGGTGGGCCTTCTGACGACGGCGCGCCGGCTGGCGGGTGAGCCCATCGGGTACGCCGAAGAGGTCGAGTCGTGTTACGGGGTGCGGCCCCGGCCGGTTCCCGACGAGGAGCTGGCCGAGGCCCACCGACGCCTCGAGGAGGCACTGCCGGGTTCGGGGCCGCTCGGGGAACGCCTGATCGCCTGGCGAGAGTCGCACGCCGTCCCGGTCGACGTCCTTCCCGGCGCCATCGGTTCGCTGGCCGACGACCTGCGCGAGCGCACGGAGCGGCTCTTCGGTCTCCCCGAGGGCGAGCACGTGGAATTCGAGCTCGTCACCGACAAGCCGTGGTCGGGATTCAACACCTACCTCGGGGGGCTGCGGTCGAGGGTCTCGGTCAACACGGACCTGCCCGTGTTGTCGACGTCGCTCGCGCACCTCGTCGCGCACGAGGCCTACCCCGGTCACCATACGGAGCACTGCGGCAAGGAGGTGAGCCTGGTCCGGCGCCGGCACTGGTTGGAGGAGACCATCTTCCTGGTCGGGACTCCGCAGTGTCTCGTCGCCGAGGGCCTGGCCGACCTCGGGCTCGAGGTGCTGCTCGGGCCGAGGCCCGAACCGGTGGTGGCCGAGCACCTCCTGCCACTCGGCATCCGCTACGACGCCGAGGTCATCGCGGCGGTGTCCGAGGCGAGCGAGTCACTCGGCGCCGTGCGCGCAAATGCCGCCTGGCGCCTCCATGCCGAGGGTGCGGACCCCGAGACGGTCGTGGACGAGGTGGCCCGGTGGGGACTGCTGCCCCGGGCCCGGGCTTCGAAGGCGGTGGAGTTCCTGCTGCATCCCACGTGGCGTGCGTACGTGACGTGCTACGTCGACGGCCTGCGACTGTGCCGCCGGTTCGTGGCCGGCAACCCCGCCCGGTTCCACGAGCTGCTGAGCGAGCAGCTCGTCCCCGCCGACCTGGCCGCGTAGGATTCGATCCATGTCAGAACGCAGCCGGAACCTGCCCCGTCGATCCTGCTTCTCCACGCCCGGTTCGAACGAGCGGTTCCTCGAGAAGGCGCCGACGGTGCCGGCCGACATGTCGTTCCTGGACCTCGAGGACTCGGTCGCCCCGCTCGAAAAGGACGCGGCGCGGGCCAAGGTCGTAGAGGCCATCCGCAAGCAGGCCTGGGACGACCGCGTCCTGTGCGTCCGCATCAACGCCTGGGACACCGAGTGGACCTATGGCGACGTCATCGAGGTCGTGGGCAACGCCGGCGATCGTCTCGACGAGGTCATGCTCCCCAAGGTGCAGTCGGCGGCGGAGGTCGTGGCCCTCGACCTGCTGCTGACCCAGGTCGAGAAGCGAAGCGGTCTGCGGGTCGGCCACATCGGCATCGAAGCCCAGATCGAGACCACCAGGGGCCTCATCAACGTGGACGAGATCTGTGCGGCGTCGCCCCGACTCGAGACGATCATCTTCGGTCCCGCCGACTTCGCGGCCTCGATGGAGATGCCGGTGCTGACCGGCGGTGTCCAGATCCCCGAGTACCCCGGGGACCACTTCCACTACGTGTTCAGCAGGATCCTCATGGCGGGGCGGGCCAACGGCCTGCAGGTCATCGACGGGCCGTACCTCAAGGTCAAGGACATGGATGGCCTGCGCGACTTCGCCCAGCGCACCCGCGTGCTCGGCTACGACGGCAAGTGGGCCCTCACGCCCGACCAGGTCACGGTGCTCAACGAGTTGTACTCGCCCACCCAGGAGCAGTTCGACCACGCCTGGGACATCCTCGACGCCTACCAGAAGGCGACCGAGGACGACCGCAAGGGTGCGGTCATGTTCGGTGACGAGATGATCGACGAGGCCAGCCGCAAGATGGCGACGAAGTTCGTGGCCCGGGGCGAGCGCGCCGGGTTCAGCCGCTCCAAGAGCTGACTCTCGAGACCCGCACGACGGAGGTCCGAGGCCTACGCGGACTCGCCGCCGGCCGCCTGTTCCACCAGGCGGCGCGCCACCACCTTGAGCGCCAGGGTCTCGTCGGCCCCCTCGAAGATCGACAGCACCCTGGCGTCGACGAAGTAGCGGCTCACCGCGAACTCCTCGGCGTACCCCATCCCGCCGTGGATCTGCATGGCCTCGCGCGTCACCCATTCCGCGGCGCGGCACACGTAGGCCTTGAGCATCGACGCCTCGAGCGTCCCCTCGCCCCGGGCCATGAGCCGGGCGACCTGGTACGCGAACTGGCGGGCGACCTGGATGAGGACCGCCATGCGGGTCAGCTTGGCCCTGGTGAGCTGGTAGTCGGCGATGGGATGGCCGAAGACCACGCGGTTGGCCGCGTATTCGGAAGCCGCCTCGTACGCCGCCTGCATGACCCCGACGGCGCGGGCTGCGGTCTGCAGCCGGCCGTTCTCGAAGCCCGCCATCTGGAGGTAGAAGCCCCTTCCCACGCCGTCCTCCCCGCCTACGAGGTTGGTCTCGGGGACGAACCAGTTCTCGAAGGCGATCTCGTAGGAGTGCATGCCGCGGTACCCGATGGTGTCGATGGGCCGGCCCTCCATGCGCCCCGGGGGGTCGTGGCGAGCTTCGGAGGAGGGGTCCTGGGTGAAGACGAACCCGCTCCCGTCTCCCCGGGGTTTCTCCACCACGAACAGCGACAGTCCCCGATGGGCCTTGGCGCGGTCGGGGTCGGTCCGGGCCAGGAGCATGAGCACGTCGGCGCGCGCCGCGAACGTGCACCAGGTCTTCACCCCGTTGACCAACCATCCTCCTTCGGTGCGGGCCGCGGCGGTGACGATGGCGGCCACGTCCGAGCCGAAGTCGGGTTCGGTGACCGCCACGGCGTTCATGAGCTCCCCCGATGCGAGCCGCGGCAACCAGGCCTGCTTCTGCTCGTCGGTGCCGCCGGCGACCAGGGCGCGGCTCAGGATCTCGGGGCGCGTGATGAGCGAGCCACCGGCGCCGAGAGACCCCCACGAGAGCTCCTCGGTGGCAACCACCATTCCCATGTAGTCGCTGGCGCCTCCCGTGGCGAACCCGCCGTACTCCTCGGGGATCGACAGGCCCAGCGCGCCCATCTCCGCCAGGCCGGCGATGATCTCCTCGGGGATGTCGGCGTTGGCGCGGTGGATGTGCTCGGCACGAGGGCGGATCTGTTCGAGCGCGAACCGGTGGAACGTCTCGCGCACGAGCGCGAAGTCGGCGTCGAGGTGGCGGTCCCCGTCCACCCCGGCCAGCGAGGCGAGGTACCGGGGGTCGCGGTAGGTGGTGAGAAAGGGCCGCGCCTCGTCGAGCCAGTTTCCCGGTGTGCCGAACGCCTCTTCGCGACCGACGGTGCGCGCGGCGAGGTCCGCCAGGGCGTCGGCGACGAACACGCAGGCGATGTGGGCCTCGTCGCTGCCCATGGCGCCGTAGGCCAGCGCCGCTTGCGCGGCCCGGGCCCCCGCCGCCACGTGGGCGAGGTCGTAGGCCACGACCTGGTCGGTCTCGGCGCCGCCGGCCTCGGCGACCCGCCGGGCGGCGCCCGACACCACCGACGTCGCCAGCGCCACGGCCGTCTCGGCGGCCTCGAGGTCGGGGGTCGGCAGATCGGTCATCGGGGCCGCTGCCCGTCCCCGGGTTGCCCCGGAACCCGACCGAGCACCGTCACCAGGGGAGGGAGGACGACCGGGTCGTCGCCCGGGTCGACGTCGGTGAGCGAGCCCAGGTACTCGGTCACGGGCCCGGGCCCGACCCCGGCGGGCGCCTCCGCCCAGGCGTCGACGATGTCGAGGCCCGCGTCCCGGACGAGCGCGGGCAGGAGCGCCCCCACGTCGGGGTGCCGGGCGTCGGGCATGGCCATGGGGAGGCCGCCGACCCGGCCGGCGGAGGTGATGGGCTCCTGGGCGACCACCCACCCCCCGGGCCGCACGGCCCGGCGCATGCGGCGGAGCACGACGGCGGGATCGACGACGTGCATGAGCAGGAACCGGCAGAAGGCCAGATCGACCGCTTCGGGGAGCAGCAGGTCCTCCCCGGCCTGGGTGATGGCGAGCACCTGGCTGAACGTCGCCGCCGCCGAGGCGACCTCGTCACGAGCGCGGGGGTCGCTGTCGACGGCGTAGACGCGCCCTTCGTGGCCCACGATCTCTGCGAGCGCCACCGACACGTCCCCTCCTCCTGCGCCCACGTCGACGCATCGCCATCCCGGTGCGACCGCCAGACGCTCGAGCGCGGTGGCGAGAGGCCGCCGATAGACGTCGTCGCGCAGGGCGTTCGGCACGGGGCAAGACGCTACCGGCTGTAGCCTGCCGGGCGTGAAGGTCACGATGCTGTTGTGCGACGCGGCGCAGGTCGCCGACGGGAAGCTCTTCGTGCTGGGGGGAGGATGGTCCCTGACCGGGCCCGATCCGATGCCTTCGGGGATCGCGCTCAAGATCGACGTCGGATGGCACGAAGCCGACCAGGTGCACCACTGGGAGCTTTATCTCGAGGACGCCGACGGCCGGCCCGTCATGGTGGACACCCCCGAAGGGACCCACCCGGTGGAGGTACGGGGCGAGTTCAACGTCGTGCGCCCCACCACCGTTCCTCTCGGGACACCCATCGACGTGGCGTTGGCGGTCAACCTCGGGCCGCTGCCCCTCGAGCCCGGCAACCGCTACGCCTGGCGGCTGTCCATCGACGGGGAGTCCGAGGCGGACTGGGCGCTGGGGTTCACGACGCGGCCCCGGGTGGCGTCATGACCGTCTTCGACCGGCCCTTCGGCCGGTACTTCGAGGACTTCGAGCCGGGGGACGTCTACCGGCACTGGCCGGGCAAGACGATCACCGAAGCCGACGACCATCTCTTTTGCATGATCACCATGAACCATCACCCCCTGCACACCAACGCGTGGTTCGCGCAGAACGAGACGGTGCACGGCAAGAACGTCGTCGTCGGGAACCTCGTGTACTCGCTCGTGCTCGGGATGAGCGTTCCCGACGTGAGTGGTTCGTGCATCGCCAACCTTGAGGTGGAGTCCCTCGTCCACCGGTTCCCGACGTTCCACGGCGACACCATCTACGCCGAGACGCGCGTGCTCGACAAGGTGCCGTCCTCGTCGAAACCCGACCGCGGCATCGTCACGGTGGAGACGAAGGGCTTCAACCAACGGGGCGAGGAGGTGTGCTTCTTCCGTCGCAAGATCATGGTGTGGAAGAAGGAGTCCGCCCCGGCGCGCCGCCGTCCCTACGGGGACGACGTCTGGGATTGACCGGCCCGCCCGCGGCACCGGCCCTGCGCCGGATCCGACGTGCTGTCCTCGGTGTCGGCCGCGGCGGGTTGCGCCCGTTCCCCTGGCGCGAGACGCGTGATCCGTGGGCGGTGCTCGTCAGCGAGGTGATGCTCCAACAGACCCAGGCGCAGCGTGTGGTTTCCGCCTACCTCGACTTCCTCGACCGGTTCCCCACGGCCTCGGCCTGCGCGCGAGCCGGCCTCGGGCCGGTGCTCGAGGCGTGGGCGGGGCTGGGGTACAACCGCCGCGCCCGCCATCTGCACCAGGCCGCGCTGGCCATCGTCGACCTCCACGGGGGGACGGTGCCGGCCGACCTACCCTCTCTGCGCGCGCTTCCCGGCGTGGGGGAGTACACGGCGCGCGCCGTCCTGGTCTTCGCCTTCGAGCGTGACGAGGCGGTCGTCGACGTCAACGTGGCGCGGGTGCTGCAACGGGCGGTGTCCGGCGCGCCGCTCGCTCCGCCGCGCCGCACAGACCCTGGCGGACTCGCTGGTGCCGGCGGGCCGGGCCTGGGCGTGGAACCAGGCGCTCATGGAGCTCGGGGCCGCGACGTGCTCGTCCCGAGCGCCGGCGTGCGGCCGTTGCCCGCTGTCGCCGAGCTGCGCCTGGCGCAACTCCGCCCCGGGGGCGCCCGACCCGGCGGCGCGCGGCCCCCGCCAGAGCCGCTTCGAGGGTTCGGACCGTCAGGGTCGCGGACGCCTCGTCGACGCGCTGCGCTCGGGCCCGGTTCCCCCGGGACGCCTGCGCGTGGCCTGTGGCTGGCCCGAGGACCCCGACCGGGCCCGGCGCGTCGCCGACGATCTCGTCGCCGAAGGCCTGGCGCGCCGCGGACCGGGGGACGTCCTCGTCCTTCCCTGACCCCGGGCGGCCGGGGCCGGCGCGCCGTCGGTCGACGCCGGCTCCCTCCCCGGTGTCACGCGCCGAGGAAGCGCATGACATGCCGGCGGACCACTTCGGGTTGCTCGAGGTGGAGGAAGTGCCCGGCATGCTCGACGACCGCGTGCTCCGACCCCTCGGACAACACCGAGCCGGGGTCGCCGATGGCGTCGACGCCCAGGGCCCCGTCGTCGGCGCCGTGCAGGTACAGGGTGGGCTGGGGAGGGGCGGACGCGGTGGCCGCCTGGGCCTCGTCGTACTCGGAGCTCCGGAAGGCGGGGTCGAACAGCGCCCGGTAGTAGCCGATGGCAGCCGCAAGGTTGGCGGGGTCGCCGATGGACGCCTTCACCCGGGCGAGGTCCCAGGTGGCGTCGTAGCCCGGTGACCAGTCGGCCCAGAGGCGGTCGAGGAACTCGAGCCCGTCCGCGCTCACCGCCATCTCGGCGAGGGGCGTCTGGAAGAGAAAGACGTAGAAGCTCCGCTTCAGCTGCGCGTAGGTGAAGAACGACCCCGCCGAGGCGGCCAGGGGCGGGACCGCCATGGTGACGACGCGCCTCCAGCGCTCGGGGTGCAGCGAGGCCGCCCCGTAGCTGGCGAACGCACCCCAGTCGTGGCCCACCAGCACGGCGCGCCCGTCCCCGTCGAGGGCCTCGTGCAGACCCGATGCGTCCACCGCCAGGGCCCCCACCTGGTACACGCCGTCGGAAGGGATCCAGGTGGGCGCGTAGCCCCGCATCCAGGGGGCCGCCGCGTGGTACCCGGCTTCGGCCAGGGCCGGCATGAGATGTCGCCAGGTGTGGGCGCTGTCGGGGAATCCGTGCAGGCACAGCGCCAGAGGGCCCTCGGTCGGCCCGGTCTCAAGGTACGAGAACTCGATGCCGTTGACAGTTACTGCCCGCTGTTGCATGGGCGCAGAGTAGTGTCGCCACGACAGGGCCATCCTCGGTCCCAGCCGGGCCACATGGGGGCGCGGTGCACTGGTGCTGTCGGACGGATCGGGAGGGGGTCGTCCGCTGCGAGTCACATTCTTCGGCGTGAGGGGTTCGTGCCCGTGTGCGGGCGAGCAGTACCTTCGCTACGGCGGCAACACGGCCTGCGTGGCCGTCGAGATCGGCGACGAGCCTCCGATCGTCCTCGACCTCGGTACCGGTCTGCGCCCGCTCGGGCACGATCTCGAAGAGCGCTACGGGCTCGGCACTCCCGTCGAGGTCACCGCCTTCCTCACCCACCTGCACTGGGACCACATCATCGGCCTTCCGTTCTGTACCCCGATGCTGCGCGAAGGCGGCCGGATGGAGGTGTTCGGCCCCCCGCAGGACGGCGGTTCCCTGCACGACATCATCGATCGGGTGGTGAAGCCCCCGTTCTTCCCCGTACAGGTGAAGGAGCTCCAGGGGACGATCGAGTTCAACGAGGTGACCGATGACGTGCTCGCCGTGGGCTCGGCCAAGGTCCTCGTCCGACAGGTCCCCCACGTCGGCACCACGCTCGGGTTCCGGATCGAGGACGGGGATTCCGCACTGGCGTTCGTGAGCGATCACCAGGCTCCCGACGACCGGGCCCATGTCGACGACGCGGTCCTCGAGTTGTGCGACCACGCCGACCTCGTCATCCACGACGCGCAGTACACCGAGGAGGAGTACCGGGCCAAGGCCACGTGGGGACACTCCACGATCGGCTACGCGGCGCACGTCGCTGCCACGGCCGGGGCCCGCCGGTTGGCGCTGTTCCACCACGACCCCCGGCACACCGACGACGACCTCGATCGGCTGCTGGCCCAGGCCCAGGCGACCGACGACGCCGGCCGTCTCGACGGCGTGATCGCCGCCAGGGAAGGATTGGCGGTCGACCTCGGCCGCCCCTGAGGACCCGGGGGCACCGGACGCGCCGGGGACGACCAGGCCTGAGGACGACGAGGGACGTGATGGGCGACACCATGGACGGTGGGAGCGGGGCTGTCGAAGCCGAGGACGACGACCTGCGGGCGGCGGGGGCGGCGACGTTCGACTCGGGACGGTTCCGTGAGGTGCTCGGCCATTTCGCCACCGGCGTGACCGTCGTCACCGCCATGGAGGACGGCGAGCCCGTCGGCTTCACGTGCCAGGCGTTCACGTCGTTGTCGCTCGACCCCCCGATGGTGGCGCTGGCTCCGGGGAAGAGCTCCACGAGCTGGCCCCGCATCGCCGCCGCCGGGGCGTTCTGCGTCAACATCCTCGCCGAGGACCAGGAGGCGCTGAGCCGGGACTTCGCCGTATCGGGCGGCGACAAGTTCACGGGGGTGGGCTGGCGCCCCGCCACCAACGGCGCTCCGGTGCTCGACGGCGCGCTGGCCTGGGTGGAGTGCGATCTCGAGCTGGCCCACGAAGCCGGCGACCACGAGCTCGTCCTGGGCAGCGTGCAGAACATGGGGGTGCGCCGGGGGCGGCCCCTCATCTACTACCGGGGCGGCTTCGGCCGTTTCGAGCCGTAGGTCCCGCCTCGACCCCTGGCCTCTCACCTCGATCCCGTCGAAGCAGGCGATTAGCCTCACCCAATGCCCAGGATCACTCCCTCAGACGCCATCGACGACGTTGTCGTCGTCGAGCCCGACGTCCACGGCGACGAGCGCGGCCGCTTCGTCGAGACCTATCGCCGATCGTGGTTCCCGCTCGGGCGCGAGATGGTGCAGGGGAACCGGTCCGAGAAGGACGCCGGCGCCGTCGTCGGCCTCCACTACCACCTCCACCAGGCGGACTACTGGTACGTGTTGCGCGGCACGGCCCGGGTGGTGCTCCACGACCTGCGGGTCGGCTCGCCGACCGAGAGGGTCACGTTGGCGCTCGACCTGCACGGCGAGCGCGACAGCGGTGTGTTCATCCCACCGGGGGTCGCCCACGGGTTCGCGTCGCTCACCGACGTCCTTTTGTGGTACCTGGTCGACAATTACTACAACCCCCAGGACGAGCTCGGTGTGGCCTGGGACGACCCCGACGTGGGCGCCGACTGGGGACTCGACACGCCCGTGCTTTCGGCGCGTGACCAGTCCAATCCCCGCCGCGCCGAGATCGACCCCGCGCTGCTGCCCCGGTTCGGTCTTCGCACGTAGGCCGGAGGCGGTGCGCGCTCGGCGTCGAGCGCGGCTCCTTTGACCGCTCACCTCCGAGGTGCAGACCGGCTGGACTCGGGGGCCGTGAACCGGCACGCTGGCAGCGTGGACGAATCGCAGCAGTGGGTCGAGTTCGGACGCTGGCTCGCCGAACAGCGCGAGCAACGCGGCCTGCGGCGACGCGACGCCGCCCGACGGGCCAAGGTCTCCGAGGCCTTGTGGCGGGACCTCGAGACCGGCCGGAAAGAGGCCATCGGTGCGATCCGCCTGCTGCCCAACCCGAGCGCAGACGTCCTCGAGCGGGTGGCGGCGGCATTGGAGCTCCCGATGGAGGACGTCCTGGCCCGGATCGGCCGGCCCGCTCGCCAGCCGCGGCCCTCGGCCGGTTCCGTGGGGGGCGCGTCCCGGGTCGAAGATGACGGGTCGCTGCTCGCCGTGAAGCTGCGCCGGCTGTCCGATCGCGACCGGATCGTCGTCGAGCGCCTGGTCGACGCCATGCTCGAGCACGAGCACCGCGCCTAGGCGCTCCCGCCCATGCGGTTCGGCATCTTCTACGAATTCCAGCTGCCCCGCCCCTGGGGCGAGGACGACGAGCACCGCCTCCTCAAGGAGGCCCTCGAGCAGGTCGAGCTGGCCGACCGCCTGGGCTTCGACTATGTCTGGGAGGTCGAGCACCATTTCCTCGAGGAGTACTCGCACTCCTCGGCCCCCGAGGTGTTCCTGGCGGCGGCCAGCCAGCGAACACGCCGGATCCGGCTGGGGCACGGCATCGTCCAATTGCCGGTGGGCTTCAACCATCCCGCCAGGGTGGCCGAGCGGATCGCCACCCTCGACCTCGTCTCCGACGGCCGGGTCGACCTCGGCACCGGTGAGTCGAGCTCCGAGGCCGAGCTCGGCGGGTACGGCGTGCAACGGGCGACCAAGCGCGAGCAGTGGCGCGAGGCCCTCGACGTCGTGACACGACTCATGGTCGAAGAGCCCTTCGCCGGTCACGTTGGCCGGTTCGTCGAATTGCCTCCCAGGAACCTGGTGCCCAAGCCCCTGCAGCGACCGCATCCTCCGCTGTGGGTGGCGTGCAGCCGTCGCGACACCATCCATCTCGCCGCCACGTTGGGGATCGGAGCCCTCACCTTTTCGTTCATCGAGGCGGACGAGGCCAGGGCGTGGGTGGAGGACTACTACGCCACGATCGCTTCGGCCGACTGCGTTCCCGCCGGCTTCGCGGTCAACGCCAACCTGGCGTGCGTCCTCCCCCTGATGTGCCACGCCGACGAGTCCGTCGCCATCGAGCGCGGGCTCGACGGCAGCCATTTCTTCGGGTACTCGCTCGGGCACTACTACGTGTTCGGGATGCACAAGCCCGGTGTCACCGACGTGTGGCAGGAGTTCCAGGAGAACCGCGACCGCTTCGGATTCAGCCGCGCCGTCGCCGCCCAGACCGGCCAGCAGCTGGGCGCGCAGCTCATGGAACACGGCCTCGGGTCGTTGCGGGGCGCGGTGGGGACCCCGTCGCAGATCACGGCGCTCGTGCGTGAGTACGAGGCGGCCGGCGTCGACCAGTTGATCTTCGTCAGCCAGGCGGGCCGGAACCGCCACGAGCACATCTGCGAGTCCCTGGAGCTCTTCGCCCGCGAGGTCATGCCCGAGTTCCGCACCCGGGCCGACGACATCGAAAAGGTGAAGGCCGAACGACTGGCCCCCGCCGTCGCCGCCGCGCTGGCCCGGCGCGATCCGCCCCGACGCGCGCCGGTGGACTACGCCTTTCCCGCCATGCCCCAGTTCTGACCCTTCGGGCAGGCGGATCCGGGCTTGTGGACGACCTCTCGTGGGGAGGTCGTCACGTAGGGCGGTGCCGCCGGAGAAGGCGCCGACACCCGAGGTACCCAAGCGCCGCCCGGGCCGATTGAATGGTACCGATGGAGGCAGCCGTGGTTCTCGGCGTGTTGGCCCTCGCCGCGGCGATCGTGGCCGGGGTGACGTGGCACCGCGGAGCCGACGAACGCCAGTCGGTGCAACATCACCAACACACCCTGGAGACGCTTCGCCACGTGGCCGATCGCCGGCAACAGTCGCCGTGGCCGGTGCCGCGGCGTCGCAACGGTGCATCCAACGGCGCCCCGACACCGAGGACGGCGTCTGCGGCGGGGCGTCCCACCGGCTCCGAGCATGCCGGCGCCCCCCGGTCGTCCGACAACGGGGCGGCGCGCGCCAAGCGAGAAGCGTCGCCCCGGCGTGGCGCGGTGTTGGCCCGGTGGCCCCGTGAGTCGACGACCGCTCCTTCCTCGGCTCCGGCCTCGGCCAAGGCCCCGGTCAGGGAACCGGTGAAGAAGGAACCGGTGAAGAAGCCCTCGGCGAAGAGCGCGGGCGCTCGGCGTGAGACGGTGGTGTTCGAAGACGGCGCCCTCGACGCGCAGGAGTGGGCCGAGCCGCTCCCGGCCCCCCGTCGCCCGGTGGGACGGCTCCCGGGAGCCGTCGAGCAGTCCCGACGCGACGGACACGCCCGTGTGCGCCGCACCAGGATCGTGGCGGGGACGGCGGTGGTGGTCGTCGTCGGTGTCGCAGTGGGGAGCGTGCTCGCGTTCGGGCCGTCCCCGTCGCACCCGACCTCGCACACCGCGACACGCCCGTCTCGCCCCGTCATCGGAGCCGGACACGGTGTACCGACCACCGCCGCTCCCTCGAACCTCCTCACGCCGTCGGCCCCCACCGCATACAGCGCCACCTACGTCGCGCCGTCCTCGTCGTACACCGTGGCCATCGATGTCTCGGCCGTGTGCTGGGTGATGGCGACCCAGGCCTCGACGGGCAAGGTCGTGTGGACGGGCACCATCGCGGCGGGCGCCTCGCACTCGATGTCGGTCTCGGGCAGTCTCGTCGTACGCCTCGGCGCCCCGAGCGACGCCGCGGTGACGATGGACGGCCGACCGGTGCAGCTGCCCACGGGCTTCCGGGCCCCGTTCGACCTGACCTTCCAGGCCACGGCGTAGGGCTCGGGCCCCGGGAGTCAGGCGCCGAGACCGACGGCGTCGAGCACGAAGGCCACGACGAAGGCCTCGTCGCGCCAAGCCTCGTAGCGGCCCGACGGGCCGGCGTGCCCCGAGCCCAGCTCCGTCTTGAGCAGCACCCGTCCTTCGGGGTCCGTCGACCGGAGCTTCTGCACCCACTTGGCGGGCTCCCAGTAGCCGACGCGGGGGTCCTCGAGCCCGGCGGTCACGAGAAGGTCGGGGTAGCGCACGCGTCGCACGTTCTCGTAGGGGGTGTAGGACTTCATGACCGCGTACACCTCCGGGTCGACGGCCGGGTTCCCCCACTCCTCCCACTCGATGACCGTGAGCGGAAGGGTGTCGTCCATCATCGTGCTCAGGCAGTCGACGAAGGGAACCTCGGCGACCATGGCACGAAACAGCTCGGGAGCCAGGTTGGCGACGGCACCGATCAGCAGTCCTCCGGCGGACCCTCCCCGGGCCACGAGGCGGTCGACCCCGGTCCACCGGTCCTCGACGAGCGTGCGCGCGCACGCCACGAAGTCGGTGAAGGTGTTGGGTTTCGAGAGCAACTTGCCCTCCTCGTACCAGCGTCGCCCGAGCTCCCCACCGCCGCGCACGTGTGCGATGGCGAAGACGAAGCCCCGGTCGAGGAGGCTCAGGCGCAGCGAGGAGAAGACCGGGTCGATGGAGTGCTCGTAGGCGCCGTAGCCGTACAAGAGGCAGGGCGCGGTGCCGTCGCGGTCCACGTCCCGGCGAGAGACGATCGACATCGGGACCTCGGTGCCGTCGGGCGCGACGGCCCACAGGCGCTCGGTGGCGTATCGCTGCGGGTCGTAGCCGCCGAGCACGCGTTGGCGCTTGCGCAGCGTCCCGACCCCGCTTTCGAGGTCGAGGTCGTAGACCGAACGGGGAGTGACGAGCGAGGAGTACTCGTAGCGCAGCGTCTTGCTCGCGAACTCCGGGTTGGGGCCGCCCCATGACGACGACGGGGTCTCGGGGCAGGGGACGAGGTATCCCTCGGGGAGCTGGCGGTCCCACCGCGGACCGTCCCCCTCGAGCGCGATCACCCTGATGCGTGCGATCCCCTGTCGCCGCTCGTAGGTGACGACGTGACCGGCGAAGACGTCGACGCCGTCGATGCGCACGTCGGCGCGATGCGGGATGAGCTCGCTCCAGTTGTGACGTGACGGGTTGTCGGCCGGGGTGGCCACGACCCTGAAGTTCTCGGCGTCGTCGTTGGTGAGCACGATGAAGGTCCCGCCGTGGTGCTCCAGGCCGTACTCGATCCCGTGCGAGCGCGGTTGCACGGTCCTGGGCTCTTCCTCGGGCCGATCCGCGGGGACGACGCGCACCTCGGAGGTGATCCGCGAATGCATCTCGACGACCACGTACTCGCCGTCCTTGGTGCGCCCCACCCCGAGGTGGAAGCGTCCGTCGGGCTCCTCGAGGACCAGGACGTCCTCGTCGGGACGGCTGCCGACCCGGTGTCGCCACAGCTGGTACGGCCGGTTGGCGGAGTCGGGCCGTGTGTAGAAGAGCGTGGTGTCGTCGTTGGCCCACGCCACCCCGTACGACGTCCCCTCGACCGCCTCGGCGAGGTCCTCCCCGGTGCCGAGGTCGCGCACCCGCAGGGTGAAGCGCTCGTCCCCGGTGATGTCGGTGGCGTAGGCGAGTCGCGAGTGGCCCGGGCTCACCGCCAGGTTGGCGACGTCGAGGTACCCGCCGCCGTCGGCGAGCAGGGCTTCGGCCAGCAGGTTCTCGTCGAGGAGGACCTGCTCGTCGGGGAGGACCTGGTCGCCTGGGAGGACCTGGTCGCCTGGGCTCTCGGGCCCCGACACCAGGGGCGGCGTGGTGGCGTCGCGTCCGGGGCCCTCCACCGGCAGGCGGCAGTGGATGACGTACTCGGAGCCCTCGACGGTGCGCTCGTAGTACCACCAGGGCCCCTTGGCCACGGGCACGCTCAGGTCCGTCTCGACGATGCGCGCCCTGATCTCGGCGAAGAGGGCCTCGCGCAGGCCGCCGAGGTGCGCGGTGCGGGCCTCGGTGAAGGCGTTCTCGGCCTGCAAGAGGCCCAGCACCCCCGGGTCGTCGCGGTCGCGCAGCCAGAACCAGTCGTCGACCCGGCGGTCCCCGTGGGCTTCGAGGACCGTGGGCCGGCGGGGAGCGACCGGCGGGGCCGGGTCCGGGCCGACCGGCTCAGGCACGGGGCCGTGATCGGGACTGGTCATCGGGGCATGATCCCAGATGCGCTTCCCCACCGTCGCGGCACCGAGCAGGGGTTGTTACTATCTAGATAGGGGAAATCCTCCTGGTCAGCCCCGAGGACCCGGCCCGGCGATACCCGGTACGTGCCGGTCAGGGTGAGAGGTGACGACGACGATGACGACACAGGATCTCGATCTCGGTCGGTACAAGCTCGGCTGGAGCGACGTCGAGGACTACGTCTTCAAGCCCAAGAAGGGCCTCTCCGAAGAGATCGTCCGCGAGATGTCGGAGATGAAGGGCGAGCCCGGGTGGATGCGCAGCTTCCGTCTGAGGGCGCTCAAGCGCTTCATGGCCAAGCCCATGGCGCCCTGGTTCGCGGTGAACATGCCCGACCTCGACTTCGACAACATCTACTACTACGTGAAGCCGACCGAAGGGCAGGTGAAGGACTGGGACGCGCTTCCCGAGTCCATCAAGACCACCTACGAGAAGCTGGGCATCCCCGAGGCCGAGCGTAAGTACCTGGCGGGCGTGACGGCACAATACGAGTGCCTGCGCGGGTCGACGCGCGTGTGGACGACGTCGGGAATGCGCCCCATCAAGGAGCTGGCGCCGGGGGACGAGGTCTTCTCCTTGGACGAAACGACCAGGGAGGTCGTCGTCGCCGGGGTCGTCGGGCACCGGTGTTCGGGGGAGAAGGAGATCTTCGAGATCACCGCCCGCGGCCGGACGATCGGGGCATCGTCGAACCACCCCTTCCTCGTCTTGCGAGACGAGCGCCGTGAAGGCGCCAAGCACGCCCGCTTCCGTGCCACGTGGGTCCCGGTCGAAGACCTCGAGGTGGGTGACCTGGTCGCCATCGCGACCGACGTCCCCGAGTACGGCAGGCCCGCGCCCCTGATGGTTCCGGAGCGGCCCGAGGCGGCGGGGTTCCCCACCGCCACCACCGACGACCTGTGCTGGTGGGCGGGTGTCTACCTGGGTGACGGCTACTTGAAGCGGGGCCCCTATCCCGTCGTCGAGATCGCGGTCGACCGGACCGACGAGGAGCTGGTGGAGGAGATCCGGCGCGTGACCCAGGAGCTGTTCGGCATCGAGCTGTCGCTGGCTTCGGACGGCTTTCGCCTCCGGGGGAAGGGGACGGCGGCTCTCGCCGAGTTCGTCGAGCTCAACGGCCTGGGAGGGACATCCCACACCAAGCGGCTCCCGGATTGGTGCTTCGGGCTGCCCCGGTCCCAGCGTCTGGCGCTGATCGCCGGGTTGCTCGACTCCGACGGCTACGTGCGCGACCACCCGACCTCCAAGGACGCCATGTTCTGCAGTGCCAACGGCGAGATGCTGTCCCAGCTCAAGGAGCTGCTCGCTCTGTGCGGCATCGGGAGCACTACAGCCAAGGGAACGCTGTTCCGGGCACATACCAGCGAGATGCTGGGATTCGTCAAGGTCGAGTCGATCGAGGCGGTGGGAGTGGAGCCCGTCTTCGACATCGAGGTGCGCGGGCATCACAACTTCGTCGCCGAGGGCTTCGTCGTCCACAACTCCGAGGTGGTCTTCCATCGCAACCGGGCCGACCTCGAGTCCCTGGGCGTGCTCTTCTGCGACATGGACACCGCCGTGCGCGAGTACCCCGAGCTCGTGAAGCGGTGGTTCGGGACCGTCATCCCGCCCAACGACAACAAGTTCGCCGCGCTCAACTCGGCGGTGTGGTCCGGCGGGTCGTTCATCTATGTCCCGCCCGGCGTGAAGGTGGACATGCCGCTGCAGGCGTACTTCCGGATCAACGCCGAGAACATGGGCCAGTTCGAGCGGACGCTGATCATCGCGGACGAGGGCTCGGAGGTCCACTACGTGGAAGGGTGTTCGGCACCCGTGTACTCCACGGACTCGCTGCACTCGGCGGTGGTCGAGCTGGTGGCCCTGCAGGGTTCGCGCATCACCTATACGACCATCCAGAACTGGTCGAACAACGTGTACAACCTGGTGACCAAGCGGGCTCGTGCCGAAGCCGAAGCGCATGTGGCGTGGATCGACGGCAACATCGGGTCGCGTCTCACCATGAAGTACCCGTCGGTGTACCTCATGGGGCCCAAGGCGTCGGGCGAAGTGCTCTCGGTGGCGTACGCGGGCCCCGGGCAGCACCAGGACGCCGGGGCCAAGATGGTGCACGTCGCCCCGGAGACGACGTCGACGATCGTGTCGAAGTCGATCTCCAAGGACGGCGGCCTGTCGACCTACCGTGGACTGGTCCGGGTGGAGGAAGGCGCGAAGCACGCCAAGAGCTTCGTCCGCTGTGACGCCCTCATCCTCGACGAGGAGTCGACCTCCGAGACCAAGCCCTACATGGAGGTCGCCGAGCGCGACGCCCAGATCGGGCACGAGGCCACGGTGTCGAAGGTGGGCGAGGACCAGCTCTTCTACCTCATGAGCCGCGGCCTGTCGGAGAGCCAGGCCATGAGTATGATCGTCAACGGCTTCATCGAACCCGTCGTCCGCACGCTGCCCATGGAGTACGCGGTCGAGTGGAGCCGTCTCATCGAATTGCAGATGGAGGGCGCTGTCGGCTGATCCGGTCGGGCCCGTCGGGCCCCTCCGATGAGCCCCTTCGGGGGAGAGGAGGCTGGTGCTGTGCCCATGCGCGAAGGGTGCAAGCACTTCCAGAGCCGCTCGTACGACACCGGTGAGGTGGTGCGCTTCTGCGAGCTGGACCTCGCCCCCGAGGCACCGTGGCGCTGCCCTGACGACTGCTCCTCCTACGCGCCCCGACTGGCGGACGTGGGTTGGCAGCACGGCAGCCTGGTCGAGCCCGCCATCGAGGACGAACCCGGTCCGGGCGGGCCCGACGTGGTGCGCCTGCTCGAAGAGGCGTCCGACATCGTCGACGCAGTGGTGCCTCAGACGCTGGCCGAGGTCGAGAAGAGCGAGCACTCCAAGCGGGGCCCGGGGAACGGGACCGGCGGGGGGCGGCGCCGGTGGCCGTGGCGGCGCCGCTGACGCTCAGCGTCCTTCGACTTCGCCAGCAAGGTGAGGTAAAGGCATACAAAGAGAACCTCCGGCCGGGCAGGCGGAGGAGGCGCCCCGAACCTCCCGATGATCGGCTGTGAGGCGGCCCGTGGCGTGGATCTCCAGACGTCAGTTGCCCGAGTCAGGTCACCAAAAGGTGAACCTCGGCGTACGGCGGTTGGAGCATCGGGCGGTCAAACGCCGGCGGCGCGTCCATGAGTTCGGTCCGGGAACCGGCAGGTTGGCGCGGGTAAGGGCGGCTCCAGAGTGGGAAGAAGACCGCTAATACGCGCTCCCTTGCCGGTCCCCCGTGCTATGCACAACGCTGACTCGGTACTCGGTCGGACCGAGGCGCGCTGGTCCGACCCGGCCGCCGTTCGTAGGCGTGACCATCAATCCGGACCCGTGGCCTAACGGGGGGCTCAGCGGTCCGTAGCGACGAGGTCGTGCCCCATCAGGCCCGTGGCTGGGCAACGAAAAAGGAGCGGCCGGTGACCTTGGCCAGCCGCGTCGCCTCTTTGAAGGTGTCAGTCGTGAACCACTGCATGGCCCGCTCCATGTCATCGGTCTTGATGTGGAACAACGCAGCCTTCGGGTTGTCGATGCCCTGGCACACGGGCCCGTCGGTGATGCCGAAGGCGGCCCGGTTGGCGGCATGCAGGTAGTGCTGCGCCCTCCACGCCTGGAAGTCATCCGTTTCGATCCTGATCAGGATGTCTTGCATTGACCCCAGCTCCCGTGGTGTCGAACTCGGTGGATCGTAGATAGAACTATGTGATTAGTCAAATATCGTCAACTGAACAGGGTATGCTGGGGGCGTGCCCAAGCCCAATTCGAATCAACTCGCCGTCTGGCGCCAGCTTCAGTGGGCGACTGCGCTGATCATGGGGCGCTTCCGGCGCGACCTGGCCGACGTCGGCCTCACGATCGAAGAGTTCGATGCTCTTGTCCACCTTGCGTGGGCGCCACGAGGGGCTCTCCCACTGCAGGAGCTAACCGCTTCGATGGTCCTTGGAGACGCCCTGAGCCGCAGCGGCCTCACCCGCATGCTCGATCGAATGGAGAACGACGGGCTGATTAGCCGCAAGGTCAGCAGACACGATCGCCGACGCTTCGACGTCGCCCTGACCCGCAAGGGCCGGCAAAGGTTTGAGCAGGTATGGCCAGGGCACGAAGAGGGCATCGGGCGCTACTTTGTCGGCCCGCTCACACAGCCGGACATCGACGAACTTGGTCGCATCCTCGCCAAGCTGATCCAGACCAACGAGGCTGCGATCAAGCCTGATGAACAACGGCGTTCACACGTCTGACGTGCCAAAGACAGCTCGGAACTGCGGGGCCCGAGCGCGTTGGTATGGGATCGAGCTTCCGTCAAGGCATTCGGGTTCTGTCAACGTGCGACGGAATGCGAGATGTACCGTGTGTCAGCACCTCGCTTCGAAGGCGACCCGCGGAGTATTCGCGGGCCCTGAGCGATTGCGGATGGCCTTCGTCCCGTCGAGCTTCAGCTACCCGCACTCACACCGCCCGGTCGTGCCCAAGAACCATGCAGTCCATCCCGTTCAGGGGTGCAGGCGGCGACGTGGACAGCCGACACCCAGCGGCTGAGGATAGATCGCCCAAGCCGCTACTTGGTGTTGCTGTTGTGCAACTCCGCGAACTTGGGCTCAGGCGTGTCAGGAGGCAGGTGCGGCTTGACGACCTCGTTGAACCAGGCGTCGTGCTGATCGATCGAGTCCCAAATCTCAATCACCGTGATACCGCCGTCTTCCACGATGGCGTAGTGGGCAACAAAGCCGTCAGCCTTACTCTGAGATGTAATAGCTCCAGCGGCGACTTGGTCGTAGACATCGGCGGGCATGCCGGGCGCGTGATGCTGCTTTAGGACTGCCATAGCTACCTTTCACTCAGCGCCCGGAAACCCGGACCTCAACATGCTGCCATACGTCGCGATGTCCCGCCCTAATAGTGCCGGAGCCGCGCACCCCGGCCCTGGGCTCACCAGAGCTGTCTCCACGGCCCGGAGGATTTCGGGTCGCCTAGCCCTGGCGGGGCCTCAGCCGGACCCGAGCACCACCCGGCATTTGCCCGTGGCGCGATCGCTCTCGGTTGTTCGTCCGAAGGGGCTAGATGGCGAGCCGTTTCATGTACTGCGCCAGCCGAGCGTCAAACCCAATCTTACACAAACAGGTTAGAAGATAGGAGCCGGCAAGACGCCGCGCTCCCGGGAGGACGACCAGCAGCCTGGGGGGTTATGGGCCTCGCCTTGGTGAGAGCGGTCGATGCTAGGGACGATGGTCGGTTGCGCCGATTAGCTGTTCGACTGCGAGGCCCAGCTCTCCGGCCGTTCCCCGGTAGTCGGGTGAGCCTTCGGGCTGGCCGGTGAGACTTGTCCATTCGTAGAACCCGCCGGCATGGATGACCTCGGCGATCATGGGCTTGATCGTTCGGAAAGCGTCGGCGAGGTCGTCATGGGCTATGAGGTCCTGGATCATGCGGGCACCAAACCACGCCCACTGGCCGCCGTTCTGATAGCTGCCAGGGTTCATGAGGCCAGAGGGGACCGAGAATGATGCGGCCGGGTACGGCGGCCACACCGAGAGGCCGATCGACTGTGCTCCCGCTGCCTTTACGTCGACATTCATGTGCGCCAGCGAAGCCTTGATCTGCTGATTGTCGAGTAGACCGGCCTGTATCGCAACGGCGGTCCCGCCGAAGTCCTCGACCGCAGATTCATTGAAACTGGCGGGGAACGGGGATCCGTCGAGGTAGAGATGCGCTCGATACTTCGACGTCGCTGGGTCCCACAAGGATCTCTGAATATTGCGATCGAGCGTGGACCGGATCGCCTGCCAGTGTGCGGCATCGGCACCGGGCATAACCTCGCAAGCCTGAATCGCGAGCGAAAGCATGGCGTTTGCATAAATGCTATCTGCCCGCCGGGAGCCGGGACCGAGGATGGTCGAATCGGGGGTGCCCGCCTGTACGTCCCCCCAATCGACCGTGACCCCTGACCAGACCAGACCATGCCGGGGGTCCCACCGCTTAGTCATCACGTAGTGAAGCGCATCGGCCATGCGGGCTACGACGGTCTTACCGCCGACTCGTTGGCTCAGGATCGAGCGATCCCCGGTCAGGTGGACATAGGTGGCCACTGCCTGCACAAAGGATGATTCCTGGTCGGACTCGACCGTGTTGGTAAAGATCACAAGCCCGGGTTCGGACGGCGTGGTGATCCCGTCAGAGATGACTGGCCCGGTGCCCCGTGGGAGGTAGCCGTCAGGGATTTGCCCGTCTGGCCGTTGGATGGCAGCGAACCGCACCAACGCTTCTCGCATGGCCCCTCGACTACCTCCCGATTGAAGGTCGAGAGTTTCAAAGGTGTTGAGGTCTCGAATCCAAACCTCAGGATATGCGGCGCCCGCTGTCAGCCCACTGGTGACGAGAGCACGGGCCGATGCCAGCACTTGCGGAAGCGCAGGATCATTTCTGATTTCGGCTCTGATTTCGTCTAATACGCCGGTGTTCACACCAGACACGCTCTTCGACCCGCACCCAGGCAGGCAGGTAACGAGCAGGATGAAAATGATCAATCCGACTACCCACTGCGGCCCCTTCCTCCATGCTGGGGCGGCGTTGAACAGCACGTCTCTCACAACATTGCGAAGTCTATCCTTGCTCGTCTTCTGTGATTGTCCGAGCGCCACGTATGAGATGTTCCGGTGCCACCCAAAACGCGGCCACCTGGGAACCGTCAGGTCATGCCCCCAGCTCCAACCTTTGCGAAGTGCGGCCCGGCGAGTCTGTGCCGGAGTTTCATTCGGTGCCAAATCGCTGACAAGAAGCCAGCGACCTCAACGGATCTGCGGGCCTGTTCTGCGAAACAGTCTTGGGCAGAGCGGAGCGCTTCGGATCG
The DNA here is from genome assembly GCA_963810195.1 of uncultured Acidimicrobiales bacterium. Lineage (GTDB taxonomy): Bacteria > Actinomycetota > Acidimicrobiia > Acidimicrobiales > UBA8190 > Chersky-840. Next base: position 44,388 of record CAWEMO010000010.1, read on the forward strand.
AGTCAAGAACCAAGCGCCGCTTCGAGCCGAGATCCGTGGCCTTTTCTTTGCGAGCTTCTCACGGTGTCGGAGTCGCTTGGATTCCATCCCGAAATGGTCTCACGCTCGGCGGCTTCGCGCACCCTGGATGTGTCGTGGTCGCGCACCCCCGCTCACTGTCTTCCCGAGCCATATTCGCGGCCAGGAGCGATCCCGAGCGGGGGCCGTCTGATCCGGCCTCAGCCAGGGGGCGCAGGACCCGGCACTATGTTGTCGAAGCTGGCGCCTGGTTGAGTGTGTAGCGTTCACTGAACGACATCACGCACGGTCTGAAAGGAGGACAAGATGGCTATCGGGGTGCAACACGACTTTAAGGGCGCCACTCTCGACCAGGACGACCAGGTCATCCAAAAGATGGGTTTCACCAAGGGCGGGAAGGGCAACCCGGGCTGCATTTTCCACTGGGTGACCAAGACCAGCGAGGGCATCCGCATCACCGACGTGTGGAGCGACCGGGAGACGTTCGAGAAGTTCGCGCAGGAAAAGATCGGCCCGATCACCCAGGAAGTTGGCGTGCCCGGCCCTCCCGAGACCACCTTCTTCGAGGTGCACAACTACCTCACCACTGGGTAACGACCACTCCTCGTCCCAGAGCCGTCCGGTAATGCAACCTTGGGGTACCAACGTGGACGGGGCGATAAGCCGGTTGCGCGCACCCAGCGCCTTGGATGTACCGGCCTATCGGGCCCCTCGCTGCTTGCGGCCCAAGCGCCACACGGAGGCGCAGTCCCGCAACGGGGCGAGCCGCGCCCGGGGAGATTGCCCTGTGGCCGCAGAATTGTACGCTTTCACCTCGCCTTGCTGGCGAAGTCAGCGTCCTTTGAATTCCGGCGGGCGCTTCTCCATGAACGCGGCCATGGCCTCGATCAGGTCGTCGGAGGGGAGGAACCCGGCGTTCCACGTCGCCACGTAGTCGAGGCCCTCGGCCACCGGCTTGTCCTCGCAGGCGGCGAGCACCGCCTTGGTCCCCTGCACCGCCAGAGGCGAGTTCGCGGCGATCTCGGCGGCCAGCCCCCGCGCCGCCGCCAGCGCGGCGTCCGGGTCGGGCAACACGTCGTTGACAAGGCCGATCTCCTTGGCGCGGGCCGCCGAGATGTCCTTGCCGGTGAGGGCCAGCTCGGCGACGTGTCCCTTCCCGATGATGCGCGGCAACCGCTGCAGGCTCCCGAGGTCGGCGACGATGGCCACCCGCGTCTCGCGTACCGAGAAGACCGCATCGGCACTCGCCACCCTGATGTCGCACGCCGAGACGACGTCGACGCCACCCCCGATGCAGTACCCGTGGACGGCGGCGATGACCGGCTTCGGGCATTGGGCCACCGAGGTCACCGAGGACTGCATGCGGATGATGCCCTGGCGCGCCGCCACGGCTCGCGACGCCATGGAAGGTTGGCGCGCCCCGGCGCTCCCGTTCCCCTCGGCCGGCGCTCCGTCGGCGTCGTCGGCGCCACCGGTCAGCATTCCCGCCATGGCCTTGAGGTCGAGCCCGACGCTGAAGTGTGGGCCGCGCGCCGCGATCACCACGGCGCGCACGGTGCGGTCGTCGGAAAGGTCCGTCATGGCGACGGGCAACTGGTCCCAGAACGCAGGCCCCATGGCGTTGCGGGCCTCGGCCCGGTCGAGCCACAGCGTGGCGACGTGGCCGTCGCGTTCGATCGAGAGCACGTCGGAGTCGGGCATGGGCTCCACATTACGGGCATCGCTGAAGGGGCCCGTTTACCCCGCTCCGGGCGATGCCCCGGGCGGTGCTCCGCTCCATGCGCGGGGCCATGCGCTCGCCCATGCGCTTCGTGAGAGGGGAAGCGTGGTCCCGGTAGGATGGCCGCTGGGCGAGTCAATTGCCGAGCCGCCCCCGCCCAGGCCCGATCGACAGGCCCGCTCGAGAGAGGAAGACCCCCTGACCACCTTCACCGCCGACGCGTCCTCGGCACTGGGGGGCCCCGATTGGCTGGTGCGGCGTCGCGCCGAGGCCTGGCAGCGGTTCGCCGCCGCGAGCATCCCCACCGAGGCCGAGGAGGTGTGGCGCTACAGCGGCATCGACGCGTTCGACCTCGAAGCCTTCGGTCCCGCATCACCCGAGGTGGCGGGGGAGCGGTCCGGGCCTGCGCTGGCGGTGGCCAGACGCCTCGCCGATTCCCTCGGGCCGCGGGCGGGCCTCGTCGTCGCGCGCAACGGTGTGGTCGACGCCGTCGAGGTCAGCCCGTCGGTGTCCTCCGACGCGCTCGAGGTCAGCGCAGCGTCCGGTGCCCCGTCCCCGGGCTCCGCCCCGGAAGCCCTGGGCGCGCTGGCCCACGCACGTGACGCCTTCGGGGAGTTGCACGACGCCTTCCTGGCCGACGTCGTGCGCATCAGCGTGGCCCGAAAAGCCGTCTTCCCCGACCCCGTCGTCGTGGTGCATCTGATCGATCCCGGCCGGAGCACCGAGCGCGGTGTGGCGGTGTTCCCGCGCGTCGTCGTCGACCTCGGTGAATCGGCCGAGGCCGGAGTCATCGAGCTCACCGCGCCCGGGGACAGCGCCGCCGCGCTCCCCGACGGCGAGGGGCACGACACCGTACAACCCGACGCGCTCGTCGTCCCGGTGACCGAGCTCCGTGTGTCGGACGACGCCCGTCTGCGCTATGCGAACCTCCAGGTGCTCGGGCAGGGAACGATCTCCATCGCCCTGCAAGCCAGTTGCGTGGGGCGCGACGCTACGCTCCGGTCGTTCACGGCCGGACTGGGCGGCCGTTACGCACGGGTGCGCACCGACTCCGACCTATTGGGCCAGGCGGGGCGCACCTCGCTCCTGGCTGCGTACCTGGGGACGGGCCCACAGGTCCACGACTTCCGCACCCTGCAGGACCACCACGCGCCCCGGACCGAGAGCCAGCTGCTCTTCGAGGGCGCGGTGGCCGACACGGCGCGTTCGGTGTACAGCGGCCTGATCAGGATCCGCAAGGGGGCGCGCGGGGCCAACGCCTTCCAGACGAACCACAACCTCGTGCTCTCTGAGGGGGCCCATGCCGATTCGGTGCCCAACCTCGAGATCGACGAGAACGACGTGAAATGCAGCCATGCGTCGAGCGTGGGCCCGATCGACGAGGAGCAGCGCTACTACCTCGAGACGCGGGGGATCGACCCTGCGGTCGCGGAACGCCTCATCGTCCTCGGCTTCTTCTCGGACCTGGCCGGGAAGGCGCCCTTCCCCGGGGTCGGTCGATGGGTCGAGGAAGCGGTGCACCGCCGCATGTCCGGGCGCCTGTCGGAGCGCCGGGCCGATGGGTGATGTCGTGCGCCTGTGTGGGCGGGACGAGCTTTCGTCCGGAGAGGCACGGCGCTTTGACGTCGGCGCGCACCAGATCGCGCTGGTGCGTATCGAGGACGACTTCTACGCCATCGGCGACGTCTGCAGCCATGAGGACTACTCCCTCTCCGAGGGCGAGGTGGTCCCCGAGGCATGTGAGATCGAGTGCTGGAAGCACGGATCGATGTTCGACCTGGTGACGGGCGAGCCGAGGTCGTTGCCCGCCACCCGGCCCGTTCCCGTCTACGTGGTCCGGGTCGAGGGTGGCGACGTGCTCGTGGAGCTCCCGTGAGCACGACCGCGGTGCGCCCCCCCGAGGGAAGCGAGCGCGTCCACGAGCTCGCCGTGAGCGGGCTCCGAGCCGGCGTCGCCGGGTTGGAGGTGCTGACCGGTGTCGACGTCGTGGTGCGCAGCGGCGAGGTCCACGCCGTGATGGGCCCGAACGGGTCCGGCAAGAGCACCCTCGCGCACGTCCTCATGGGCAAGCCCGGGTACCAGGTGCTCGGCGGCAGCGTGACGCTCGACGGCCGGGACCTCCTTTCGCTGGCGCCGTTCGAGCGCGCCCGCCTCGGGCTCTTCCTCGCTCCCCAGGACCCCGTCTCGGTGCCCGGGGTGGGGTTGCACCATGCCATGACCGAAGCTCTGGTGGGCCGCGGGTTGGGCGCGGACGAGGCGAGCGAGTCGCTGAAGGCGCGTGCGGGGGCCGAGGCCCGGCGGGTGGGGTTCGAGGCGCGCCTGCTCGAACGACCGCTCAACGTCGACCTGTCGGGCGGCGAGCGCAAGCGCAGCGAGACATTGCAGATGGCGTTGTTGCATCCGAGCATCGCCATCCTCGACGAGCTCGACTCGGGCATCGACATCGACGGTCTGCGCGACGTGGCACAGCGCGTCCGCGACGGCGTGGCCGAATGGGGCCTCGGCGTGCTCGCCATCACCCACTACCGGCGCCTGCTGTCGGTTCTGCAACCCGATGCCGTCCACGTCCTGGTGCGCGGCCGCATCGTGGCGAGCGGTGGGCCCGAGCTCGCCGAAGAGCTCGAGCGCACGGGCTACGCCGCGTTCGAGAAGGCGGCACGACAACGCGACGAGGCTGCGAACGGGCCAAACTGATTCGTCAGTCAGTAACGTCGGCGCTACCATGACCGACGCTCTGCAGTGGACCGACGCAGGAGGCCGCCCGTGCGCTTCTTCAGCTTCCACCTCATGCCCTACCCGGGTCTGCCTGCGGACTACGACGGGCCGGCGTGGATCACGTGTCCGAACGAGCTCTTCGACGCGCGGCTCGGAGGCGAGCTCTACAACCGCTACATCGACGAGCTGATCTATGCCGAGGAGCTCGGCTTCGACGGAGTGTGCGTCAACGAGCACCATCAGAACGCGTACGGCATCATGCCGTCGCCCAACCTGATCGCGTCGGTTCTGGCCCGCCAGACCGAGCGTGTCCGCATCGCGGTGGTGGGGAACGCCCTTCCGCTCTACGACCCGCCGACGCGCGTGGCCGAGGAATTCGCCATGATCGACTGCATCAGCGGCGGCCGCCTCATCGCCGGCATGGTCGTGGGCGGCGGTCCCGAGTACTACTCGTTCTCGCTCAATCCGGCCCATGCGCGCGAGCGCTTCGCCGAGGCGCACGACCTGATCCTGAAGGTGTGGACGGAGCCGGGGCCCTTCGAGTTCACCGGCAAGCACTACAAGCTCCGCTACGTCAATTCCTGGCCCCGACCGATCCAGCAACCCCATCCCGAGATCTGGATCCCGGGAGTCGGCTCCCTCGAGACGCTCGAGTTCGTGGCCAAGCACCGCTACGCGTACATGGGCATCCCGTACTTCCACATCAGCGCCTTCGAGCGCATGTTCGCCATGATGCGCGACGCGTGCGAAAGAGAGGGGTACGTCGCCGACCCCCTCCAGCTCGGCTGGCTCGTGCCGATCTTCGTGGCCGAGACCGATGCCGAGGCGCGCCGGCGCTACGAGGAGCACTTCTGGTACTTCGTGCGCCGCCTGCTCCCGGGCATCAACATCTCGCCGCCCGGCTACACCTCGGTTCGCTCCGTGGAGAACATCATGAAGAACGCGGGCACCTTCGCCCTGAACCTCCAGACGTGGGAACAGGTGGTCGAGGGTCAGTACGCCATCGTGGGGTCCCCACGAACGGTCACCGAGCTGCTCGCCGCCAACATCGAGCGGCTGGGCGTCGGGAACCTGCTCGGCCTGTTCCAGCTGGGCACGCTTTCGGCCGCCGACACCAGGAGGAACCTGGAGCTGTTCGCCACCGAGGTCATGCCGGGGTTGCGCGCCGCCTTCCCGGGCACGCAATTGCCGGGGGCGCACACGCCGGCAGCCGCCGCGGCGGCACCGTCATGACGGCGCTGCGCGCCGGGACCCTCGACACCGCGGTGGGCCCGATCGAGGTCCACCGCGCCGGAGCCGGCGGGCCCGCTCCTCTGGTGTACCTGCACTCGGCCCAGGGCGAGGGACCGGGCATGGCCCTGCTCGAGGATCTGGCCGACACCCGTGAGGTGGTGGTCCCGCTGTTCCCCGGCTTCGGCGCCTCCGAGGGGCTGGCGCGCATCGACGACATCGAGGACGCCGCCTTCCACCTGTTGGACGTCGTGGACCGGTTGGGGTTCGCCACGTGCGACATGGTGGGCTCGTCGCTCGGAGGATGGATGGCCGCGGAGCTGTCGGTGCGCTGGCCCGAGCGAGTGCGACGGATGGTGCTCGTGAACGCCGTGGGCCTGTACGTCGAGGGCGCGCCGATCACCGAGATCTTCGGCAGGGCACCGTCCGCGCTCGCCGACGACCTCTTCGCGGATCGGGACTACCCCCTCGCCCAGCTCATGCGCGCCATGGACGCCATGGAGGCGGACCCGTCCCAGATCCCCTTCGAGCTCGTGCGGCCCATCCTGCAGTCGCAGGCCGCGACGGCGAAGGTGGGATGGAACCCCTACCTGCACGATCCCAAGCTGCGGGGCCGCCTGGGCCGCATCACGGCCCCCACGCTCGTCGTCCACGCCCGCAAGGACGGCATCGTCCCCCGTGCGCACGCGCAGGCCTATGCGTCGGCCATCCCCGACGCCGTGGTCGCGGAGCTCGACGACGCGGCCCATATGGCCGTGCTCGAGCGGCCGGCCGAGCTGTCGAAGCTCGTCCTCGAACATCTGGGGAGCTGACGCGGCAGGTCACGACCCCGAGGGCCCGCCGCGCGATGGCGGCGGCGGAACGCGCTGGTACCGTCTTGCGTCATGGCCCGCCGTCCTCCCGATGGATCGGACGCGGGCCGCGGCAGGCTGATCGGCCACGCACGGCTGGACCCCCACGGCGGGGACGCGCCGGGCGACCGCGCCGCGGACCGCCTAGGGCTCGAGCGCCTCGGCGAGCTCGAGGGTCGGGCCCCGGGCGCGGCGCGCCTTGACCCTCCCGACGCGGCCGACGCGGCCGGCGCGGCCGGCGCGGCCGGCGGTGCGCTCCCTCCCGACGCCTCCGCCGGGACCGGGGAGGAGCACCCGGCTGCGGACCCCGGTGCACCTCCAGGCGCCACACCTCCACCCACGGTCCGTCCCGCCAAGCGCCGCGGCCGCAGGCGCCCGCGCAGCACCGGCGAGCGGGTGATCCGGTGGTCGGTGCTAGTGGTGGTGGTCGTCCTGCTGATAGCGGGCTCGTCGTTCGGCTATGTGTGGTTCCGGCTCGGCCAGATCAAGTCGGTGAAGTGCTCGGCATGTGCGGCGCAGGTGGCGGGGGCCCCCTACAATGTGCTCATCGTGGGTTCGGACTCCCGCGCCGGGGACACGGGCTCGGCCGCCAAGGAATTCGGGAGTGCGTCGGAGGTCGGCGGCCAGCGCAGCGACACCATCAAGGTCCTGCACGTGAATCCGGCGGCGGGCACCGCTGAGCTGCTGTCGATCCCCAGGGACACCTATGTCGCGTTGTCCGGAATGCCGTCGGGCACCGGGTTGGCCACCGACAACAAGATCAACACGGCGTTCAACAGCGGCCCGGATCCGCTCATCCAGACCATCCAGAACACCTTCGGCATCCCGATAAGCCATTTCGTGATCATGGATTTCTCCGGGGTGATCAACCTCGTCCAGGCGGTGGGTGGGATCACGTTGAACTTCCCCTACCCCGTGCGCGACAACGACGCCGGGAACAACAACTCGGGGCTCGACATCACCCATGCCGGATGCCAGACGCTCAACGGCACCATGGCGCTCGCCCTGGCCCGCTCGCGCTACTACGAGTACGAGGTCCAGCCCGGTGTCTGGGAGTACGACGGCAGCGGGGACCTGGGCCGCATCCAGCGCCAGGACACCATCATCGAAGCCGTGATCGACAAGGCGAAGTCGTCGAGCTACAACCCCGTGAAGGTCAACTCGTTCCTGGACTCGATCGTCCACGACATCACCAAGGACGATGGGATGTCCACGTCCATGCTGCTCTCGCTGGCGCAGCGGTTCCACGCCTTTTCGGCTTCGTCTCTCAAGACGTTGACCCTGCCGACGCTCGGGGCGAGCTCGGACGCGGCTGGTGACGTGGAGGTCGTGCAGGAGCCCGCCGCCAGCCAGATGATCAGCCAGTTCCTGGGTACGTCGCCGGGCCCGATCGTGACGCCTCCCCTCGACGCTTACGGGGCCCCGGTCACCGTGCCGGCCTCGACGTCCAGCGCGCCTCCGAGCCCAGGCGGGGGAGGTCAGTCCACCCCCACCACGGTCGCACCCGGCACCGGGCCCTTCAACCCGACCCTCTGCTGAGAAGGCCGACACCCGTTACCGGTTTGCGGGGGTGCCCTCCTCGGCGTCGTCGAGGCCCTGTGCCAGCGTGTTCCACGAAAGCGTGGCGCACTTGATGCGGACGGGGAACTTGACGACGCCCTGCAGCGCGGCGAGCTCCCCCAGGGACTCGGGATCGGCCACCACCGCGTCGGGGCCTTCGTCGCCGGACCCGTTGGCGGCCGCGGTGCCGTCGGCACCGTCGCCCAGACGCGCCTCGTGGACCGACATCATCGCCTTGAAGGTGCGGATGAGGTCCCGGGCCTCGGCCACGGTCTTGCCCTTCACCGCCGCCGACATCAGCGACGCAGAAGACTGGCTGATCGAACAACCCTGGCCGGCGAACCGGATGTCGTGCACGGTTCCGTCCTGGACCTGGACGTAGACGACCACCTCGTCGCCGCACAGGGGGTTGAAGCCCTCGACGCGCTGCGCAGGGGGGGAGGGCAGCTCCCCGCGGTTGCGCGGGCTGCGGTAGTGGTCGAGGATGATCTCGCGGTAGAGGTCTTCGAGACCTGTCATTGGCTCCTCGTCGTTCGTGACACGGTCGTCGCCGTGCCGGAGCGGGCGACCTGGTACTGGTCCACTACGCGAACAGGGTACCGGCCTCGGCGATGGCGTCGGTCAGCACGTCCACGTCGGACTCGTCGTTGTAGAGGTAGAACGAGGCCCTGGCCGTGGCGGTCACCCCCATCCGTCGCATCAGGGGCTTGGCGCAGTGGTGACCGGCGCGCACGCACACCCCGGCCTGGTCGAGGACCTGGGCGAGGTCGTGCGGGTGCACGTCGCGGTAGGCCAGGGACAGGACGCCGCCGCGCTCGGCGGTCCCGGGCGGGCCGAAGATCTTGAGGTCGTGGCCGAACCGCTCCTCGAAGGTCGAAAGGGCGTACGCGGTGAGCTCGACCTCGTGGGCGTGGACGGCGTCGAGGCCCACCGCCTGTAGATACGACACCGCCGCGCCGAGGCCCACGGCCTCCGCGATGGGCGGCGTGCCGGCCTCGAACTTCCAGGGCAGCTCGTTGGAGGTGAAGCCGTCGTGTCGGACGTCGCGGATCATGCCCCCTCCGCCCATGAACGGGGGCATCGCCTCGAGCAGCTCGCGCCGTCCCCACAAGACCCCGATGCCGGTGGGCCCGAGCATCTTGTGGGCACTGAACGCCAGGAAGTCACACCCCAGCCGGCGCACGTCGGTGGGCAGGTGGGGGACGGACTGGGCACCGTCGGCCAGCACCAGGGCGCCGACGCGATGGGCGGCCTCGGCGATGCGGGCGAAGGGGGGGATGGTCCCGAGGACGTTCGACATCGTGGTGCAGGCCACGAGCTTCACCCCGTCGAGGAGGCGGTCGAGGTCCGACAGGTCCAGTCGGTACTCCTCATCGAGACCGACCCAGCGCAACTCGACTCCGCGCTCCTCGGCCAGCATCAGCCACGGGACGATGTTGGCGTGGTGCTCCATGTCGGTGAGCAGCACCACGTCACCCCGGTCGAGGTTGGTGCGGCCCCAGGTGGCGGCCACCAGATTGATCGACTCGGTGGCGTTCTTCGTGAAGATCACTTCGTGCTCGGGATCGGGCGCCCCGATGAAGCGGCCGACGTCGACGCGCGCCGCGTCGTAGAGGCGGTCCGCCTCCTCGGCGAAGGTGTAGACGCCGCGGTGCACGTTGGCATGGGTGGTCTGGTAGTAGGCGTCCATGGCGTCGAGGACGCACTGCGGACGCTGCGAGGAGGCCGCCGAGTCGAGGTAGACGACGCGATGGCCGTGCACGGTGCGGCTGAGCACCGGGAAGTCGCCCTTGAGCTTGGACATCTCCACATGAGTCGGGCACGGACCACTTCGCATCACCGAACTCTTCGTCGGGGACTCGGGGGGGTTGGTCACGGTCACCTCCGCCACGGCTCGTAGCCCTCGGCCTCGAGGCGCTGCGCGAGCGCCGGCCCACCCCGCTCCACGATCCTGCCGTCCACCAGCACGTGTACGACGTCGGGGCTGAGCAACTCGAGAATCCGGGTGTAGTGGGTGACGAGAAGGACCCCGAGCGAGGCCCGCTCGGCGCGCACGGCTTGGACGCCGTCGGCCACGATGCGCAGCGCGTCGATGTCGAGGCCGGAGTCGGTCTCGTCCAGCACGGCCAGCTCCGGCTCGAGCATGGCCATCTGCAGGATCTCGTTGCGCTTCTTCTCACCGCCGGAGAAGCCCTCGTTCAGGTGGCGCTCACCGAAGGCAGGGTCCATCCCGAGGCGTTTCATCCAGTCGAGCATCGACAGTCGCACCTCGAGGACCGAACGGTCCTCGCCGACCCTCCCCGACACCGCCTGGCGCAGGAACTGGATCACCGGGACGCCGGGGATCTCCTCGGGGTACTGAAAGGCGAGGAACATGCCGGCCTTGGCGCGCACGTCGGTCGGCCACGCCGTGACGTCCTCGCCGCGGAAGCGGATGGCGCCCGCCGTTACCCGGTAGGAGGGATTGCCGAGCAGCGTGCTCGCCAACGTCGACTTGCCCGACCCGTTCGGGCCCATCAGGGCGTGCAGCTCCCCCTCGCCCACGGCGAGGTCCACCCCGCGCAGGATCTCGGTGCGGTCGACGGCCACGTGGAGGCCCTCGATCTCCAGAAGCGGGGTCACAGCGGCAGTCTACCGTCGCGGCGAGATTTGCACTACGGCCGTAGGGACAATCCCGGTTCCCCGGGGCCGCCCGGCGGGCCGCCCCGGCGCCTGCCCCCGGCACTGCCCTTCGAGGATCCGGGAAGCGCTCCGACCAGGTGATTCGGGAGGGCACGGCGGTCCGGTAGCGTCTCGCCCCGGTGAGCGACCCGTGGACCTTCAACGGCAAGGTGGCGGGCCTGGGCCGGTCCAACGGGGTGGTCACCCTGGTCGACGAGTCCACCTTCGCCATCAGCGGCCGCGAGGGCGACGTCGTCACCCCTTCGGCCGAGGGCCTCTTCGTCCGAGACACCCGGATCCTGTCCCGATTCGAGCTGCGGGTGAACGGGGCCAGACCGGAGGGGCTTGCCGTGGTCTCCGACGACCCGTTTTCGGCGGTCTTCGTGTCTCGCTGCCCACCGCGTCCGGGAAAGGCCGACTCCACGCTCATGGTGTTCCGCCGCCGCTACGTGGGCCAGGGCATGCGGGAGGACGTCGTCATCCGCAACTTCGGGGACGAGCCCACGTTCTGCTCGGTGGAGCTGTTCATTGGCTCGGACTTCGCCGACCTGTTCGCGGTGAAAGAAGGCCGGTTCGGCAAGTCCGACGGGGAGACCACCTGTGAGCATCGCGACGGGCAGCTCGAGTTCTCCTACCGCCGGGGCACGGTCAACCGCGGCCTCGTGATCAACCTGTTCCCCTCTCCCGCCGTGGTGGCCGACGACCTCGTCAGCTTCGAGGCCATCGTCCCGGCCCACGGGGAGTGGACGGGGTGCCTGGAGTTCCACCCGGTCATCGAGGGAAAGGCGGTCGACCCCCGCTACCTGTGCGGCCAGCCCGTCGACCGCGCCGCCCCCGCCGAGCGCCTCGCCAAGTGGCGTCGCCAGGTGCCCCAGGTCGATACCGACCACGAGGGACTGCGCACCGTGATCGCGTCGAGCGCCGAGGACCTCGGGGCGCTGCGGATCTTCGACCCCGACTACCCCGAGCGCGTGGTGCTGGCGGCGGGCGCGCCGTGGTTCATGACGGTGTTCGGGCGGGACTCGCTCATCACGTCGTGGATGGCACTGCTCGTCGACCCCGACCTGGCCCTCGGGGTCCTGCAGACGCTGGCCCGCTTCCAGGGAAAGAACATCGACCCCAGGAGCGAGGAACAGCCGGGTCGCATCCTCCACGAGATGCGGTTCGGGGACGCGCCCTCCCTGTCGCTCGGCGGGGGCAGCATCTACTACGGCACCGCCGACGCCACGCCCCTGTTCGTCATGCTGCTCGGCGAGCTGCGGCGCTGGGGCCTGGCGCGGGAGGTGGTGGACGAGCTCCTACCCAACGCGGAGCGGGCGCTCGAATGGATCGAGAACTACGGCGACATCGACGGGGACGGCTACGTCGAGTACCAGCGCATGACGGACCGGGGGCTCGCCAATCAGGGCTGGAAGGACTCCGGGGACGGCATCCGCTACGCGGACGGGACCATCGCCCACGCCCCCATCGCCCTGTGCGAGGTGCAGGCCTACGTCTACAGCGCGTACCTGGCCCGCGCCCATTTCGCCCGCGAGGCCGGCGACGAAACCGTCTTCGAGCGCTTCCGATCCAAGGCCACCCGATTGAAGACCGAGTTCAACCGGGACTTCTGGCTGGAGGACCGCGGGTGGTTCGCGGTAGGGCTCGACGGGGACAAGCGGCCCATCGACTCGCTCACGTCGAACATCGGCCACTGCCTGTGGACCGGCATCGTCGACCAGGACAAGGCTCGTGTGGTGGCGGACAAATTGATGTCCCCCGAAATGAACAGCGGCTGGGGTGTCCGGACCCTGGCCTCCTCGATGGGCGGCTACAACCCGATCAGTTACCACTGCGGTTCGGTGTGGCCTCACGACACGGCCATCGTGGCGGCGGGCCTGGCCCGGTACGGGTTCATGGACGACGCCCTGCGCCTCATCTGCTCGCTGCTCGACGCGGCGTCGAGCCTGGGCGGCCGCCTGCCCGAGCTCTACTGCGGGTTGGACCGCTCCGAGTTCTCGGCTCCGGTCGGGTACCCGACGTCGTGCTCGCCCCAGGCCTGGGCCGCGGCGTCCCCGCTGCTGTGCCTGCGCACGATGCTGCGTCTCGACCCGTGGGTCCCCTACGGCAAGACGTGGTTGTCACCGATGCTGCCCGAGGGGATGAAGCACCTCAAGGTGGAGGGGATCCCCCTTGCCGGGTCGCGGGTGACCGTCGAGGTCGACGGCGACGACGTGGAGGTGACCGGGCTCCCGCCCGAAGTGGCGCTCGTCACCGAGCCCCGCCACCCCGCCACCTCCGTGTGAGGGTGACGCCGGTCGCGACCTGACGGCGCCCACCGGCGTCAGCCGCCGGCGAGCGTCCGCAGCACGTCGACCGGACCGAGTGGGGCATGGGGGATCTGGGCCTGCGCGTTCCCGAGGGGCACGACGTCGCTGACGACCTGGGCGGTCGATGCGCTCGACCCGCAGTCCGGGTCGAACGGCTTTTGCGCCACGACCTGGATCGAAGCCGCGCCGGGGCCGGTGACCTCGGTCCATCCGAAGAACGTGCCGCACGGCGGGATCGTCACCCGAACCGACGTGCTTCCCGGTCCCACCGGCTGCCAGGGGACCGAGACCAGCTCGGTGGGGCGGGTGACGTCCGTCGGCTGGATGGTGCCGCCGCACGGGGGGGCGCTCCGGCTGGTGTAGGCGAGCACGCTGCCACCGGTCCGGGCGTCGATGACCACCACCACGTACCGGGTGGGGGGTGTGGCGCTCGCCGAACCTCCGGGGCAATTGGCTCCCCAGGCGATCCCCACCCACGCCAGGCGACCGTCGTAGCGGGGGAGGACGGTCGAGGCCGGTGGCGCGCTCCCCGTCGTCGCCGTCGAGCCCGTCGCACCCGGCTGGCCCGTGGTGGTGGTCGTCGCGCCTGAGGTCGTTGTCACGCCCGAGGTCGTGGTCACGCCGGCGGTCGTGGTCACTCCGCCGGTCGTGGTCGTGGACCCGGCGCCGGTCGTGGTCTGCGTCGACGCCGGGGGCGACAGGGTCACCACGCCCAGGCCGAGCACGGCGAAGCGGTAGGCGCCGTCGACCACGTCGGCCGCCTGAAACAGGGCCTGGGCACTGTGCAGCGACACACGCGGCGAGCGCTTCCCGGGTGGCGCCACCAAGAGGTCACCGTCGTCGATCTCGACGCGCGAGGCGAAGCGCCCTCTGACCACCGACGACAAAGACGGGGGCGCCGACATGGGCGCGCTCTTCGGCGTGGTCGCGCACGAAGCCATGAGCCCCGCCGCGACCACCATCACCGAGGCGCGAAGCGGTCTCGGCACGGTTCGCACGGGCCACAGTCTGCCCGCGCCGTGGCGTTAGGCTGCGTCAATGGCGCCTCCAGTCACCGGCCGCGGCGCGCCCGGGGGGCACGAGGGCGAGCAGGAGTTCGTGCTCGCCGTCGACCTGGGGACGGGTGGGCCCAAGGTGGCGCTGGTGTCCCCCGAGGGGAGGATCGTGGCCAGCGCGTCCGAGCCCGTGGCCCTTTGCCTCCTGCCCGGCGGGGGGGCCGAGCAGGACCCCTCGGCATGGTGGGCAGCCGTCGTGGCGGCCAGCCGCCGTGTCCTGGAGCGGTCCTCGGTGCCCCCGTCGAGCATCGTGGGTGTCGGGTGCACGGCGCAGTGGTCAGGCACCGTCGCCGTGGACGTCGACGGGGTGCCGTTGAGACCGGCCGTGATCTGGATGGACTCCCGGGGGAGCTCCGCCATGAAGCGCCAGATGCGGGGCCCGGTCAGCGTGCTCGGGTACGACGTGCGCAAGATCCAGCGCTGGATCCGCCTGACCGGCGGGGCCCCCGGTCAATCGGGGAAGGACCCCACCGCCCACATCCTGTGGATCCGCGACGCAGAGCCCGAGGTGTATCGCGCCACGTTCAAGTTCCTCGAACCGGTCGACTGGCTCAACCACCGGCTGACGGGGTGCTTCTCGGCCTCCTTCGACTCGATCGCGGCGCATTGGGTGACCGACAACAGGCACATCACCTCGATCGACTACGACGACTCCCTGCTCCTCATGTCGGGGCTCGAGCGCTCCAAGCTGCCCGACATCGTCCCGTCCGCCACGATCATGGGAACGCTGCGCGCGTCGGCGGCCGAAGAGCTCGGCCTCCGTGCCGGGATCCCCGTCGCGACGGGGACGGGCGACGTGCACTCCGCCGCGGTGGGTTCCGGGGCGGTGGCGGACTTCGAGGGCCACCTCTACATCGGGACGTCGTCGTGGATCTCGTGCCACGTGCCGTTCAAGAAGACCGACGCCCTTCGCAACGTGGCCGCCATCCCGGCCGCCATCCCCGGTCGCTACCTCGTCGCCGACGAGCACGAGACGGCGGGTGCATGCCTGACGTTCCTCGCCGAGAACGTCCTGTTCGACGCGTCGGGCCCCGGCCCGGCAGTCGCCGGCGGCAACGTGTACCGGTACTTCGACGAGGTCGCGGCCACGGTGCCCCCGGGGTCGCACGGGGCCATCTTCACGCCGTGGCTCAACGGGGAGCGCTCACCGGTGGACGACCACACCATCCGGGGCGGGTTCCACAACCTCTCCCTCTCGAATTCCCGGGACGACCTGGTGCGCGCCGTGTACGAAGGCGTGGCGCTCAACAGCCGGTGGTTGCTCGATGCCGTGGAGCGGTTCGTGGGCCGCCGCTTCGAAACCCTGGCGTTCATCGGGGGCGGCGCCAACTCCGCTGTCTGGTCCCAGATCCACGCGGACGCCACGGGCCGCACCATCCGGCAGGTCGTCGATCCCGTCCTGGCCAACGTGCGGGGAGCGGGGCTCCTCACGTGGTTGGCACTCGGCCGTGTCGCCGTGGGCGACATCCCCGCCATGGTCGAGGTGGGCCGGACCTTCGAGCCCGATCCCTCTGCCGCCGCGGTGTACGAGTCGCTCTACGGGGAGTTCGTCAACCTCTACAAGCAGACCAAGCAGATCCACCGCCGGCTCAACGGGCACTGACCGCACCTCGCCGGGCGGCCGCGCCCGCCGGTCAGATGCGCTCGAAGTTCCGAGCCAGCTCCCAGTCGGTCACCGTCCGGTTCGACCGGATCCACTCCTGACGGGCCGTGTTGAGCAGGTGGTGGTGCACGTCGTGGCCGAAGGCCGAAACGGCGAGCGTGGACGACTCCAGCTCGTCGATGGCCTCGACGAGGGTCGCGGGCACGCGTGGCACGTCGGTGGCGTTGTACGCGTTGCCCTCGAAGGGCGCGGGGAGCTCGAGGCCGCGCTCCACGCCCCACAGGCCCGCCGCGATGATCCCGGCCAGCGCCAGGTAGGGGTTCACGTCGGCACCCGGTATGCGGCATTCGACCCGCCTGCCTTCGCCGTGGCCCACGAGGCGGAATCCGCAGGTGCGGTTGTCGACGCCCCACACCGCCGCGGTGGGCGCCCACGATCCGGGGACATAGCGCTTGTAGGAATTGACGTACGGGGCCCACAGCCACGTGAGCTCGCGGGCGCCCGACAGCAGCCCGGCCACGAATTGCCGGCCCACCTCCGACAGTTGCGAGGGCCCGTCGTCCCCTCCCATCAGGGGGGCGCCGGACTCGGCGTCCCACACGCTGGCGTGGATGTGGCACGACGAGCCGACCTCGGCGATCGACCACTTGGCCATGAACGAGGCGGACCGGCCGCACTGGCCGGCGATCTCCTTCACACCGTTCTTGAAGACGAGGTGCCGGTCGGCGACCTCCATGGCGCGCCCGTAGGTGACGTTGACCTCGTGCTGGCCCCGCCCGGCCTCACCCTTGGAGAACTCGACGGGGATGTCGGCCGCCAGCATCTCGTTGCGGATCCGACGCAGCACGTACTCCTCGCGCGACGTCTGCAGCAGCTGGTAGTCCTCGATGGTCGACACGTGCGGGTGCAGATCACGCCACCCCTGTGCAGCCGCCTCCTCGAAGGTCTCGCGGAACAGATAGAACTCGAGCTCGGTCGCGCACCGGATGTCGAGGCCGAGCGCACGGGCGCGTTCGATCTGACGGGCGAGGATCCTTCTCGGGGAGACCTCGACGGGGGCGCCCTGGGTGTGCACCACGTCGCACACCACCATCGCCGAGCCCTCGAGCCACGGGAGGGGCCGCAAGGTGGAGAGGTCGGGCAGCGCCACGACGTCGCCGTACCCGGTCTCCCAGTTGGTGAACCGGTACCCGGCGAGCGGTTCCATGTCGACGTCGACGGCCAGGAGGTAGTCGCACACCTCGATCCCGTGCCCGAGGACGTGGTCCAGAAAGAACCTTCCGGTGACGCGCTTTCCCACCGGGCGCCCCTGGATGTCGGGGAACGCCACCACCACCGTGTCGAGAGACCCCTCGGTGATGCGTTTGGTCAACTCGCCGAGCTCCAGCATGCCCGCACCATGGCACGGGGCCGGGGCCGCGTCCAGCAGCACGGTTCGGGCCCGCCGCAGGCGCGGCGCGTCTGCGGCTGCTATTCGGGAGTGACGTACGCCGCGGTGATCCCGCCGTCGACGACGAGGGCCGAGCCGGTCATGAACGAGGACTCGTCGGAGGCCAGGAACAGCGCGGCGCGGGCGACCTCCTCGGGACGCCCGAGGCGGCCCATGGGGATGTGCACGAGCCGCCGGTTGCGTCGCTCGGGGTCGGCGAGGAGCTCGGCCAGCAGCGGCGTCTCGATCGGGCCCGGGCACAGTGCGTTGGCCCGGATCCCCTGGCGGGCGTATTCCACCGCCAGCTCGCGGGTGAACGCGAGCACTCCGCCTTTCGACGCCGTGTAGGCCACCTGTGCAGTGGCAGCCCCCATGAGCGCCACGAACGAGGCCACGTTCACGATCGAGCCGCCGCCGGAATCGATCATGGCCGGGATGCCGGCGCGGCAACACAGCCATACGCCCTTCAGGTTCACACTCATGACGCGGTCCCAGGTCGACGGGGGGGTGTCGAGCACTCCTCCGTCGTCCCCGGGGAAGATCCCGGCGTTGTTGAACAGCACGTGCAGCCCACCGAGTTGTTGTGTCGCTGCGGTCACCACGTCGAGGACCTGGGACTCGTCCGAGACGTCGGCCGCCACCGCCAGGGCCTTCCCCCCGGCCTCGGTGATCTGGTCGACGGTGTCCCGGGCCGCTTGGGCCACCATGTCCGCCACCACGACCGCCGCGCCTTCGGAGGCGAAGAGCGCGGCGGCGACCCGGCCGATGCCGCTGCCGGCTCCGGTGATCACCGCCACTTTCCCTTCGAGCCGAGCCGCCACGGCATGACGATACCCGGCTCCGACTCGGTGTCCGGGGGCCCGGCTCGGTGCTTCACTCGGGTGCCGCCACGGTGTCGGACGGCACCGGTGTCGGTGTGATACTGGTCGTATGGCCACACGCCTCGTGCCCATCGTGGGGGTCACCACGTATCACCAGCGGGCCTCGTGGGGCCCTTGGGACAGGGTGGCCACCGTGCTGCCCGCCTCGTACGTGGACACCGTGGCATCCGCGGGTGGCCGTCCGGTGTTGCTCCCCCCGGTGGCCGGTGACGCGGAGGAGAACGGCGCCGCGGGCGTCGTGGAGGCGCTCGACGCCCTGGTGCTCGTGGGCGGTGGGGACGTCGACCCCGCCCGCTACGGGCGGTGGCCCGACCCGGCGACCTCCGGGGTCGACGCCGGGCGCGACACCAGCGAGCTGGCCCTGCTCGAAGCGGCGCTGCACGCCGATCTCCCCGTGCTCGCCATCTGCCGGGGGATGCAGCTGCTCGACGTGCACCTCGGTGGGACCCTCTTCCAGCACGTGCCCGACGTCGTGGGCCACGACGGGCACCAACCCGCCCGGGGCTGCTTCGCCGACGTGGAGGTCAGCATCGAGGCGGGCTCGATGCTGTCCAAGGTCATGGGCGAGACCGCCCTCGTCCGCTGCTCGCATCACCAGGCGGTCGACGCGTTGGGCGAGGGTCTGGTCGTCACGGCCCGCGCCGCCGACGGGCTCGTCGAGGCCATCGAGCTGCCGGCGGCCCGCTTCGTGGTCGGCGTGCAGTGGCATCCCGAGGAAGATGCCGACGAGCGCCTCTTCCGGGCGCTGTTGGACGCGATCGCGTGACCCGGTCCAACTCCCGGTCGGCCGGCACGGTGCACGTCGTCAACCCGGCGACCGAGCGCACCATCGCCGAGGTGACGCGCCAGGGGCGGGACGAGGCAGACGCCGCCGTCGGGCGCGCCGCGTGCGCCTTCCCCGCCTGGCGTGACGTCACCCCGGCCGACCGGACGCGGCTGCTGCGGCGCTTCGCCGAGCGGGTGGAGGCCCACGTCGACGAGCTCGCCCTGCTCGAGACCCGCAATGTGGGCAAGCCGATATCCGACAGCCTCGGCGAGGTCTCCATGGTCGCCGAGGTCCTGCACTTCTACTCCGGAGCGGTCGACAAGCACCGGGGTACGACCATTCCCGTGGCCGGAGGCGTCGACCTCACCTGGCCCGAGCCCCTCGGGGTGGTGGCTGCCATCGTGCCGTGGAACTTCCCCCTCGCCATCGCCTCGTGGAAGATCGGCCCCGCCCTGGCGTGTGGGAACACGGTGGTCGTCAAGCCGGCCGAGCTCACCCCGCTGACCGCGCTGCGCCTGGCCGAGCTGGCTCTCGACGCCGGCATCCCCGAAGGTGTGCTCGAGGTGGTGGTGGGGCGCGGCACCACCGTGGGCACCGCCTTGGTCGAGCACCCGGAGGTGGCCAAGGTCGCCTTCACCGGCTCGACCGAAGCAGGGCGCGACGTGATGGCCCGGGCCTCGGGGACCATCAAGCGCGTCACCTTGGAGCTCGGGGGCAAGTCCGCCAACGTCGTCTTCGCCGACGCCGACCTCGAGGTCGCCGCCGCTGCCGCGCCCTTCGCCGTGTTCGCCAACGCCGGACAGGACTGCTGCGCACGCAGCCGCATCCTCGTCGAGCGCAGCGTCTTCGACCGCTTCGTGGAGCTCCTCGTGGCGGCCACCGAGGCCCTGGTGGTCGGTGACCCCGAGGACGACGCGACCCAGATGGGACCGCTCGTGTCCGCGGAGCACCGCGCCCGGGTCGGCAGCTTCGTGGGGCCTGCCGACGGCGACCCTCACGTCGCCGGCCGGAGCCCGGTGCCCGACGGAGCCGGATGGTGGTTCCCGGCCACCATCCTCGCCCCGGTGGATCCCGGACTGCGGGTCTGGCGCGAGGAGATCTTCGGGCCGGTGGTGGCGGTGGCGCCGTTCGAGGACGAGGCGCACGCCGTGGCGCTGGCCAACGACACGCCGTACGGCCTGTCGGGATCGATCTGGACCCGTGACTCGGCTCGGGCACTGCGGATGGCGAAGGCGGTGCGGGCGGGAGTGCTCTCGGTCAACTCCAACACGTCGGTACGCGTCAACACGCCCTTCGGGGGGATGAAGCAGTCGGGGTTCGGCCGGGAGTTGGGCATGGAAGCGCTGGCTGTGTTCTCCGACGTCAAGAACGTCTTCCTCTCCACCCAGGGCTGAGGGCCCGCGGGCTGCGCCGAGGCCGAGCACCACGCTGTAGCGCGGGGCCGGTAACGTCTGGCGCGTGAGCAGTGGCCGAAAGTTCGTCAAGCCGTTGGTGGCGTCGCTGGGCCTGGCCGGCACCATCGCCAGCATCTGGTGGTTCGCCCTGAAGCCCCGCCGTAAGCGGGCCAAGCAGCGGCTCGCGCCGCCATCCGCCACGGAGTGAGCGCGGCTCTTCGGAGCCGGAATTCCTGGAACTTCTCTCGGGTGGAGGGCGCCCGGTCTTTCGTGGTGCTCATGGAGTACCGTTTGCGCTGTGAAACGTCGACGGTTTGCCCTCCCGCCTGCTGTGCGCGTGATCTTTGTCTCCGCAACCATTGCCATGGGTCTGGCGGCGTGTGGCTCGAGCCCCACCCCGTCGGCCAAGGCGGCCACCGCGGCCAGCACGTCGGGCCCGGCCGAGTCGACGATCTCGTTGCAGTCCCCGACCTCCTACACGCCGCACGCGTCGGCGGGGGGCACCGACGACTACCACTGCACCTTGCTGAACCCGCATGTGACCTCCGACTCCTACATCGTCGGGAGCCAGTTCTTCCCCAACGACGGCAAGAGCTTCGAGGTCCATCACGCCATCCTCTTCCTGGTCCCGCCCGACCTGGCCCAGACGGCGCTGTCCGACGACGCCTCGGGCAAGGGCTGGACGTGCTTCGGTGAGTCCCCCCTGCCCAACACGTCGTTCGTCCAGGTGTCGAACACGCCGTGGCTCACGGCGTGGGCACCGGGGCACGGAGTCGACGTCGCCCCGAAGGGGACGGGCGTCCCCTTCCCGGCCGGCAGCCTGGTCATCATGCAGGTCCACTACAACCTGCTCGAGGGGGACAACCCCGAGCGCCCGAGCCTGCTCCTGCACACCGTGCCCGCCTCCACCGATCTGACGCCGTTGCGCCTGGACCTGCTGCCCGCACCGCCCGACATCCCGTGCCCTTCGGGGATCACGGGCCCGTTGTGCGACCGAGCGGCCTCGCTCAGCGACGTGGGACAGCGCTTCGGCCAGAGCGCCGTGCAATTCGTGAACTTCCTGGAGCAATTCTGCGGGCGCAATCCGGCCGACCCGCCGGGCGGCGACACCACCTCGTGCACATGGCCCGCCCCGACGGGGACGATCGTCCGGTTGACGGCCCACATGCACCTGCTCGGGCAGGGGATGAAGTTCGTCCTCGATCCCGGCACCCCCGACGCGAAGACGCTCCTGAACATCACGAACTACAACTTCGACTACCAGCGCTCCTACGACATCGCGCCCGTCACCACCAAGAAGGGCGACACCATCCAGGTCACCTGCACCTACAACCCGACGCTGCGCCAGCAGCTGCCGCAGTTGCGCAACCTCCCGCCCCGTTATGTCACCTGGGGCGACGGCTCGTCGGACGAAATGTGCCTGGGCCTGGTGAGCTACGTGTCCACCTCCAACGCACCCTCCATCTGACGGGGCGCGCCCGGTCGTCGCCCGGTGTCCGCGGGCGACGGGTCTCGGCCCACGAGGAGGGCCGGCAGGACGAGGCTCATCGGGCCCCGCACCACCGCGTCGGCGATGGAGTCGTACTCGGTGGGCTCGGCGTTCACGATGACCACGTGGGCGCCCGAGAGATGCGCAGTGGGGACGAGCCCCGCGGCGGGGTAGACCGACAGGGTCGACCCGACGGCCAACAGCAGGTCGCATGTCCGTGCCGCCTCCTCGGCACGCACCAGGTCGTCGGGCACCAGGTTCTGGCCGAAGCTGATGGTGGCCGACTTCAAGATGCCGCCGCACACCGTCGCGCCCCGGTCCTCCGTGCACGGGGGGTCCTCCTCCCCAGCGCGCACCCGTTCGAGCACATCGGACATGGCGCTGCGCGCGCCGCAGGACATGCAGAGGACCTCCCGCATGGTGCCGTGGATCTCCACCACCCGCTCGGGGTCGGTTCCCGCCGCCTGGTGGAGGCCGTCGACGTTCTGCGTCACCAGGGTGTGCAGCACGCCGCGGCGCTCGAGAGCGACGAGGGCGCGGTGCCCGGCGTTGGGCTCTGCCTCCCACGTCGGTGATTCCAGACGGTTGCGCCAGGCCCGCCGGCGCACGTCGGGGTCGGTCATGTAGGTCTGCAGCGTCGCCATCTTCTCGGCGCCGGGGTCCTTGGTCCAGACCCCGTTGGGCCCGCGGAAGTCGGGGATCCCCGAGTCCGTCGAGATGCCCGCGCCCGTGAGCACCACGGTGCGCTCGCTCCCGGCCACGATCCGGCGCGCCCGCTCGAGCCCGTCGAGGCGGGACACGTCGTGCGCGCCCCGGGCGCGCGGATCCCACTCGCCCGGATCCGACCGGTCGCCGGCGCCGCTGTCCATGAGGTGAGTCTCGCGCCTCTCGGAGATCCCCGCCGTACCGTGCGGGTGCACGCCCGCGGCCCGCGCTGCCCCGCAGCGGCCTGGACCTTGCTCAGGGCTGCGGGGCGCTCCGCGCAATCGAGCATCGCGGCACTTCCGGGGGTCCGACCGTGCGGTAGTGGTCGTAGGGCGCCGGTTCGAACTGGCTCAGGTGGTCTGCCTCCGCAATTCGGAGATGGATCGCCTCGATCGAGCTCCACGGCGCGAGGTCCAGGTTCATCACATCGGTCAGCTCGCAGTCGCGGTCTTGGGCGGGCACCTGATCCAGGTTGACCAGGAGCCGGGCCTGATCGACCAGGGTCGCGTTGGTCGAGCGGGCGTTGGAGATGCCGAATCCGGTGGCCACCACGACCTGGACCACAACGAATGCAGCCAGAGCTACGAGCGCGGCCCGGGTCCCGTGGGTCTTCCAGGAGTCACCGGCAGAAGGCAGCAGTCTCGGAGGTCTGTGACCGAGCGCGTAGATCACGATCCCGGTGACGAGGAAGATGTTCGGCATGACGTAGCGGTTGCTGTCGATGGCAAAGGCAAGTGCCGCGCTCCGCCCCAACGCGATCATGGCATCGAAGCACAAGGAGAAGCCCACCAGCATCAACGGAAGTGGCAATCTCTCTTGTGAGGCTCTGCAACGCCATGACTGGACGACGATGAACATGGCAACGACGAAGATGGCGATGCCCACCCATTCGAACCTGTCGAAGTTCCCCACGGGCGAAGAGCCCACTTTCGGGATGATGCTGCCGATGAGGACGAAGAAGTAACGAACCGTCGCCAGGGGATGGTGCAATCCCGTACCGGATCCGCAGCCGGGCCCGCAAGCGGTGTCGTTGAAGTTGAATCCCGCGGAATAGACGCCAAGGGTGACGAGCGCGGTTCCCACCCAGGCCGCGATCTCGAGATACTGCCGACGGGTCCAGGGTCGGGCCCAAAGGATGCATATCGCGCCCATAGGCCACACGATGAATCCGGCAAGGAAAGAGAGGGAAGCGGCCAGGGCCCCGACCAGGGCCACCACGAACCACAGGTTGCGCCGGTCCTCCGGGACGAGAAGGGCGACCATCGTCACGACGAAGAAGAGCACGACGAGGAACCACGCAAGCTGGAACGCCCAGAGGGAATTCTGGACGTCTGCCAGGCTGAACCAGATCAGCCCGACGGCCAAGACGGGGACCGGAGTGAGCCTTTTCCCCATGTAACGACGCAACAGTGCCAGCAATCCCACGTACGCCGCGAGGTACGCGGCGGCGCTGAGAAAGGTGATCGAACGAAGGTCGGACCGGTCGATGAACCCGAAGAGCACAAAGACGAGATTGGGCAGCAAGACGCGAGAGTCGTCGTGTTGGCTCCACAGCTGACCCCACGAGAGATGGCCGTGAAGGGCGCCATTGACGAGAGTCACCGTGGACCAGTCATCGTTCTGCAGGACGTTCACTGCGAAGTGGTTGACGTAGAGGAGGTAGAGGATCGGGGCCACACAGGCGGCTGCAAAGGTGAGGATTGTGTTGCGTTGCACGATCCCGGAGACCGGTTGCCCGCTGTCGCCGCCGTCGGGATGCTTCGATGACCTGCCGGGGCTGCGATCTTTCGGAAGCACCGCTGGCGCCATCAGGCCCGGCCTTCGGTGTGCCACGCACCCGGACCCCGCGGTAGTCCTCTCATTCATCCCCCAGTCCCCGGCCACAAGGACGCCGCAAGGATCGATACCCAGGTCAAGCCGTGACGCCAGTACTCTAGAAGCTCACCACGCAGTGGCCGTCCTTGGCGCGACGCCGGTTCCGCTCTGAGGGAAGTGAGGGATCATTCGGTGATGGGCGTATGAGCCTCGCGCGTGGCGGCGTCGAGGTGCTCGAGCCCGGGCCCGCCGAGGGCGCGCAGCGGCGGGTGGCGGGCGCGCTCGAGCGGCGTGGCATCCACGCCGGGGACCGCGTGGTGTTCTGCCTGCCGTCGTCGGCCAGCCTCCTCGTGTGCGTCCTGGCCGCGGCCCGCAGGGGGGTGGTCCCCGTCCTGCTCAATTCCACCTTGCTGCCCTCCGAGCGTGACGTGCTGGTCGCGGACGCCGAGCCCGCGCTCGTCGTGACGGATCCCTCGGGGCTCGATCCCCTGCTCTCGGGCCCGGAGCTCGAGCTGGCGCCCTATCCGCTCGTGCGCCCCATGCACTACACGTCGGGGACGACGGGCCGGCCCAAGGGGGTCTTCTCGGGCGTGCTCGGGGAGCCCGATGCCCGTGGGTTGTTCGAGGACGAGGCCGACCTGTGGGGCTTCGACGCCTCGGACACCCACCTCGTGTGCTCGCCCATGTACCACTCGGTCTCGGTGCGCCTCGCCGGTGCCGCGCTGTTGCGAGGGGGCCGTGTCGTCGTGCTGCCTCGTTTCGACGCGTCCGCGGTCGTCGCCGTGCTGGGTCACTTCGAGCCGACGACGACGTTCATGGCTCCGACCGCCCTGCATCGCGTCATGGGCGTGCCCGACGGACCCGAGTGCTTCAGCTCGTTGCGCCTCCTCGTGCACGCCGGATCGCCGTGCCCGCCCCCCCTCAAGCGTGCCGCGCTGGGGCGGGTCCGGCCGGGGGTGCTGTGGGAGTTCTACGGGTCCACCGAGGGACAGTTCACGGTGTGCTCTCCCGAGCAGTGGCTGGAGCGGCCCGGGACCGTGGGCCGGGCCCGCCCCGGCAGGCGCCTCGAGCTCGACGACGACGGCACCGTGTGGTGCCACGCGCCCCGTTTCGCGCGCTTCGAGTACTGGCACGACGCGCCGTCCACGACACGCGCCTGGCGGGGAGACGCCTTCACGGTGGGCGACCTGGGCCGTGTCGACGAGGACGGGTATCTCTTCTTGGAGGGACGGCGCGACGACCTGATCATCAGCGGAGGCGTCAACGTGTATCCCGTCGAGGTGGAGTCGGTGCTCGCCGAGGCCCCCGGTGTCCTTGACGTCGCCGTCTTCGCCGTTGCCGACCGGGAGTGGGGAGAGCGGGTGTGCGCCGCGGTGGTGGGGGTCGTCGACGAGGACACGCTGCGTCGTCACGTGGCCCGGCGCCTGGCGCCCTACAAGCGTCCCAAGCAGTACTTCGTCGTGGGCGAGCTTCCCCATACCCAGACGGGCAAGCTGCGTCGTCGCGACCTTCCGGCGGCCCTGGGCCTGGACCGGTCGGGCCCCGACGCCGGGGGCTGATCCTCGCCGCCCGCCCCCGGTCCTGGGCCGGCGGGTACCTCAGCCAGGGCAGTGTGCCGCGGTGCGCCGCGTGGGCGATGATCTTGCCATGCCGATCGCGACCGTCAACCCCACCACGGGCGAGACCGTACAGGTCTTCGAGCCCGACTCCGGTGCACAGGTGGAGGCCAAGCTCGCCGCCGCCGAGCGTGCCTTCGCCTTGTACCGCACGACCTCGTTCGAGGAGCGGGCCCATCTGGCCGGCGCGGCGGCCGAGCTCCTCGAAGGTGAGCTTCCCGACATCGCCCGGGTCCTCACCACCGAGATGGGCAAGACCTTCGCGTCGGCAAAGGGGGAAGTGGCCAAGTGCGCAGCGGCGCTGCGTTGGTTCGCCGAGCACTCCGAGCACCTGCTCGAAGACGAGATCGTCAGCACCTCCGCATCCGACAGCCGCGTGCGCTACGAGCCCATGGGGCCGGTGCTGGCCGTCATGCCCTGGAACTTCCCCATGTGGCAGGTGATGCGGTTCGCGGCGCCGGGCCTCATGGCCGGGAACGTCGGCCTGTTGAAGCACGCCTCGAATGTGCCCCAGACCGCGTTGCTGATCGAGGACGTGTTCCGGCGGGCCGGGTATCCGCCCGGTGCGTTCCAGACACTGCTCATCTCCCCGCAGCAGGTACCCGGGGTGATCGAGGACGACCGCGTGCGCGCCGTGACCCTGACCGGGTCCGAGGGCGCGGGGCGCTCGGTGGCGGAGGTGGCGGGACGGGCCATCAAGAAGTCCGTGCTCGAGCTGGGGGGCAGTGATCCCTTCATCGTGTTGCCGTCGGCGGATCTCGATCGGGCCGTGGCCGTGGGTGTCCAGGCACGGGTGCAGAACAACGGCCAGAGCTGCATCGCGGCCAAGCGCTTCATCGTGCACAGCGCCGTCTACGACGCCTTCGAGGAAGTGTTCACCGAGGCTATGCGGGGACTGGTGGTGGGAGATCCCATGGAGCCCGGCACCGACGTCGGGCCATTGGCCACGGCCCAAGGGCGCGACGACGTGACCGCGCAGGTCGAGGACGCGCGTGCCCAGGGCGCCGCGGTGCTGTGCGGAGGCCGCCCCATGGAGGGCCCGGGGTTCTTCTACCTTCCCACCGTGATCACCGGAATCACGCCGCCGATGCGCGTGGACAGCGAGGAGGTGTTCGCGCCCGTGGCCCTGCTGTACAAGGCGGACGACGCCGACGACGCGCTGCGCGTGGCGAACGACTCCCGGTTCGGTCTGGGCGCGAGCGTGTGGACGAGCGACGAGGAAGAGCGCCGCAGGTTCGTGGATGGCCTCGAGGTCGGGATGGTCTTCGTCAACGCCATGGTTGCCTCCACCGTCGAGCTGCCCTTCGGCGGGACGAAGCGCTCGGGGTACGGCCGCGAGCTGTCGGGGCTCGGGATCAAGGAATTCTGCGAGGCGAAAGCTGTCTACATCGCTTGACCAGCGAGCCGCCTCCCTCTCCCGGCTATCCCGGCGCCGGTTTGTTCCCGACCGAGACCGCTCGCACATCGATCACGGCCAGTTCGTGGGCTGGTGCCGTCACTGCCCTCTTCTCTACGGCGAAGGACAGGACCCGTCTCGTTCGAGTCTCGTCGTTGCGCCATTAAGGCCGCCTCGACCCGATCGTTCGTCCGTCGCCTTGAATCTGTGAATAGGTTGTGACGATCGAGGCGAGCACCCTCCGGTTCACCGGGGCAGCGCATCAGCAACGCTGACCATGTCGGACGCCCGCGACTCAGCTTGCTCACAGGGTCGAGAGCGATACCCAAAGATTCGACAACCACTGGATAGGGTGAAACGTCGTGACGAGGGGACGCCCGGTTCCCTCCCGCGCACTCCCATTGGCGATCAAGCTCGAGCCCCCGTCTCTGTGCCCGTCGAGGTTTCAGGCCGACGATTGGAGGCGGCCGCCCCGGTCCCAGGTCGTCGTCACCGTGGCGCTCGTCGGATTCGCCGGGCTCGTCGTGCTCTTCACCGTGGCCTCGTACCACGCCTTCATCCCGAACTCCGACGGGGCGACGGTTGTGCTCGAGGGTCAGTCGATGAGCACGGGAAATCTGCTTCTCCGCCATTGGGCGCTGTCGTTCGACTCGTTCTGGACCGTCGACGCCCTCTTCTACATGATCGCCGTACTCGTGGCGGGCGTGCGCCCCCTCCTCCTTCATCTCGTGCCCGCCGTGATCGCGGCGCTGGTGGTCGTGACCGGGTCTTTCCTTGCCCGCCAGGGCCGGCGCGGTCTGCCGGGAATTGCCGCCGTGGGCAGCGTCGTTGCCCTTCTCGGTCTTCCCAGCCATGTCCTGTCCGAGTTCTTTCTTCAGGGTCCCCTGCACGTCGGGACGGTCTTGTGGTCGCTGTTGGCCTTCGCCGGACTACGCCACGGACGCCTGGGCTGGGGATGGGCCGCGGCGGTGCTCTTGTTCGCAGCGTCGACGCTCGGGGACTTCCAGATTGTGGCGCTCGGGATGTTCCCCGCCCTGGTCGCCGGGGTGCTCGCCATGGCACGCACCCGCAACTGGCGCAGCGGCATCACCACCGTCATGGCTCCGGTAGTGGGGTTCGGTCTCGCCGCCGCGGTCCGGGCGGTGGCCAACGCCTTGGGCACGTTCACCGTGGCACGCGCCAATCCGATGGCCCCGCTGTCGCAGATCCTGCCCAATATCGGTCGCCTCGCCATGTGGGGTGCGCACATGTTGGGCCTGGGTGGCGGCGGGTTCGGCTACGCAGGGGTGCCCGTTCCACTCGCCGCGCTCCATGTTCTGGGGGTCGTGGCGGTGGTGGGAGGTGTCGTCTGGGCGGCCAGCGGCCTGGTGCGGGGGGTGAGACCGGGCCACCGCCTACCCGTCGACCCGACCGAGGGATGGCGCCTCGATGACCTTCTCCTTCTGGCCTTTGTCGCTGATCTGGTGGTGTTCGTTATCTTCACGACAGGCAACGACCTCGCCTTCACGCGCTATCTGACCGGTGGTGCCGTCTTCGGATCCGTCCTGGCGGGCCGCGCCCTTGGCCATCTGTTGGAAACAATGAAATCCTCCTTGCTGCGGCGGGCCACCTGCTTCCTGGGTCTCGGTGTTCTGGCTGCGTTCGCCACCGGGATCGTTTTCAACGTCGCCCCTGCACCGCCTCCCGCCCCCTACGCGGCACTCGGCCAGTTCCTCGAATCTCATCATCTGGACCGTGGCATCGGTGACTACTGGAGCGCCTCGATCACTACTGTGGCGACGAGCGGATCGGTGGCAGTGCGTCCCGTGGTAGCGGATCCCGCCAACCACCTCGTACGATACGAGCGACAGTCGACAGCCACCTGGTACGAGGGCCAATCATTTCAGTTCCTGGTCTACGACACCGCCCAACCCTGGGGGGATGTCTCGTCGGCTTCGGCGACGGCCACATTCGGCCCGGCTCTGCATATCTATGACGTCGGCACGTACCGAGTCCTCGTGTGGAACCATCGCCTGTCGGTCTCGGCGAACACCCGTGTCTGATGGGTTCCGCTCACGTAGCCTCATTGCGCTCGTGGGATAATCTCGAGGGATGAAACTCGTCATTATGATCCCGTGTCTCAATGAAGAGCTGACTCTTCCTTTGGTCCTCGAAACTATTCCCAAGAGCATAGACGGGATCGACACCATCGAAGTCCTCGTGATCGATGATGGTTGCACAGACAAGACGGTGGAGGTGGCCAAGAGTCTTGGTGTCACGGAGTTTGTTCACCATCCTCAAAATCGAGGCCTCGCCCACTCTCTGCGCGACGGGATTCAACGTGCTCTGGAGCTCGGTGCGGACATCTTGGTCCTGACTGACGGAGACAATCAATACCCCCAAGAGCGCATACCAGATCTGATTCGCCCCGTTCTTGAGGGAAAGGCTGACACCGTCATCGCGGACCGACAGGTGCAGACGATCGAGCACTTTTCCCCTACGAAGAAGGTCCTGCAAAAGCTGGGGACCAAGGTGATGAATCTGGCCGCAGGCACTGATCTGCCCGACGGAACCAGCGGCTTTCGTGCGTACTCGAAAGAGGCCGCTATCAAACTCAATTTGATCGGTCGCTTCAACTTCGCGGCAGAGACGACCATTCAAGCGGCAAACAAAAGGCTTGCTCTGGCGACCATCACCATTGAGACCAATCCCAAGACTCGTGAGTCACGCTTGTTCAGGTCTTCTTGGGAGCACGTGAGGAAGAGCATGGTGGCGATGCTCAATAGCTTCACAATGTACAAGCCCTATACGGTGTTTCTCAGCATCGGAGGATTCTTCTTCGTCCTTGGATTGGTACCATTTGTTCATTATCTGTACTTGGTGCTCACCGTGAAGAACCCCAACGGAGCGCATCACCTCCAATCGCTCGTGATCGGGGCGGTGCTACTCAATGCATCCTTCGTCTCCGTGACCCTGGGCATCGTTGCGAATCTCATCCGCGTGAATCGATCGCTGCTCGAAGATACCTTGGAAGTGATAAAGCGTGAGCAGTTCACATGACCAATGCTCAACCAGAGCTCTAATACCAACCCTGTCCCCATTGGAGCTCGGGAGCCTCCCCGCCGGCGGTAGCGAGCAGGGTCAGCGAGCTCACCAGTTGACGGCGCAAGGACACAGGGATTGCCCCGAGCAGATCACGTACCTCGGCGCGACGGCGGTCGATCACGTCGGAGACCACCTTGCGGCCCAGGGGGGTGATGGCCAGCTTCACCTCGCGGCGGTCCAGCTCGTCGCGGGTGCGTGACACCAGGTTCTTGCGCACGAGGCGGTCGCACATGCGCGTCGCCGTCGACGGGCTCACGTTGAGGGCGTCGGCCAGGTCGGCCAGCCGGCGTGGCCCCCCGAATCCCAGCACCACCAGCGTCCTGTACTGGGGAAGCGTGACCTCGTCGGGGTTTCCGGCCAGCGTTCGCACGGCGATGGCCACCATGACACGGCTGGCCAGGATGATGGCCCCGATGACCTCTTCGTCGTTGGGGACCTCCGGCGCGGGAGGAGTCGGCGCTTCGGCTAAGGGCCGCTTCCTCGGACGGGCGGCCGCAGCGGTTTCGGTTGGAGCCACGGGCAGAGTATTACCCATCGGGACTTTGCGTGCCCGTGCGACCGGCGCCGGGGCGCGCTCGCCTGCACGTGGGTGGCGCGCTCAGGCCAAGAACGCGTCGAGCGTGGCGCGCGCCTCGTCCATTCGCCCCTGGCGGACCATCTCCGGCAAGGCCCCGTCGAGCACGGCTCGCCAGTCCACGGCCTCGGTGCTCCGGCCCTGCTCATGGAGGCGTCGGCGCCCTTCTTCGAGCAGCGCCGCCAGGTCTCCGAGACCGGGGCCCAGTGCTTCGACGACGCGGTCGCGCAGCCATCCCGCCAGGGCGGGACTGGCGCCCGCGGTCGACACCGCCACACTGACCGTGCCGTCGCGTGCCACCGCGGGCAGGACGAAGGTGCAACGCGCCGCGTCGTCGGCGACGTTCACCCAGACCCCGGCGGCCTGGGCATCGCGGTACACCGCATCGTCGACCGGGGCCTCGCCCGTGGCCGCCACCACCAGCAGGTAGTCGGCAGCCTCGTTCGACCGGTAGGGACGGATCTGGACATCGAGGGGCGGCTCGTCGATCGCCGCGATGGCCCCCGCCTCGCTCAGCTCGCCGATGGCCACGTGCACCTCCGGAGCCACCACCGTCACCGCCGCACCGCACGCCAGGAGGCCGCCGATCTTGCGCGCCGCCACCCGCCCGCCCCCCACGACGAGGCATCGCCGATCTTTCACCACCAGTCCGACCGGGTAGATCGGTGCACCGACGCCCACGGTCACCCCCGGGGCACGGCGGCGAGGACCGGAGAGCCGACCATGCCGGCCCCCACGGTGGCGTGGGTGTGCTCGTCGATCACGACGAAGCTTCCCGTCACGCGGTTGGCGCGATAGGGATCGATGGCCAGGGGTGTGCCGACCGCCAGCCGCACCACGCCGATGTCGTTGGGACCGAGGTGGCCAGAAGGCTCCAGCTCGAGCGTGGCAACGTCCAAGCGGGAGTCGACGGACAGGATCTGCGTGGGGGTGACACGGGTGGTGTGCTTCAGGCGGAAGCGCCGTCCGGCTTCACAGGGCGGATCGGCGAACCAGCACAGCGTCGCCTCGACGTCGCGCACGACCACGGGGGGGCTCGAAAGTGGTGCGATGAGGTCGCCGCGCGACACGTCGAGGTCGTCGTCGAGTCGCACGGTCACCGACAGCGAGGCGCGGGCCTCGTCGAGGGGTCCGTCGAAGGTCTCCACCGACGTGAGGCGGCTGCGCTGACCCCCGGGGAGAACCACGATCTCGTCGCCGGGACGGAACGTGCCGCCACTGACCATGCCGGCATAGCTGCGGCCTCCCCCCGGATGGCGCACGACCCATTGCACCGGGAGCCGCGCCCCGCTCTCGCCCTCGTGCGCCCATGCTCCGGCCGGAGCCTCCTGGAGGGCGGTGAGCAACGTCGGCCCGTGGTACCAGGACGTGTGAGCCGAGGGCTCGGCCACGTTGTCGCCCAACAGCGCCGAGACCGGTACGACCGTGACGCTTCGGATGCCCAGGTGTCGGGTCAGGTCGTGGAACTCTTCTTCCACCGACCGGTAGGCCGACTCGTCCCAGCCCGAGAGGTCCATCTTGTTGGCCGCCACCACGACATGGCCGACGCCCAGCAACGCCGCGATGCAGGTGTGGCGGCGCGTCTGCTCCTTGAGACCGGCGCGGACGTCCACGACGACGAGCGCGAGGTCGGCGGTCGAGGCTCCGGTGGCCATGTTGCGGGTGTACTGCACATGCCCGGGGCAGTCCGCGATCACGAACTTCCGGGACGGCGTGGACGCGTACCGGTAGGCGACGTCGATGGTGACACCCTGCTCGCGCTCGGCGCGCAGGCCGTCGGTGACCAGCGCCAGGTCCATGCCGTCGGCGCCCAGGCGCCGGCTGGCGGCGGTGACGGCCTCGATCTGGTCGTCGAAGAGCTGCCTGGTGTCGTGCAGGAGGCGTCCGATGAGCGTCGACTTCCCGTCGTCGACGGAGCCGATCGTCGCCAGTCGCAGGAGCGTGGAGCCCGACGCCGGCACGGCGCCGGGTGTGGAGGTCATCTCAGAAGTAGCCCTCGCGCTTGCGATCCTCCATGGCGCTGTCCGACAGGCGGTCGTCGGCCCGGGTCGCCCCCCGCTCGCTGACCCGTGAGTTGGCGACCTCGGCGATCACCTCGGCCACGGTGGCTGCGCTCGAGCGCACCGCACCGGTGCAGGTGGCGTCGCCGACCGTGCGAAACCGCACCGTCGCCTGCTGCGCCACTTCGGCCGAGCCCGGGACGACCCACTCCGACACCGCCAGCAGCATGCCCTCGCGCTCGACCATGGTGCGCTCGTGGGCGAAGTAGATCGAGGGGAGGGCGATCTCCTCACGCCGGATGTAGTGCCAGATGTCGAGCTCGGTCCAGTCCGACAAGGGGAAGGCGCGCAGGTGTTCCCCGGGCCGGACGCGGCCGTGGTAGAGCTGCCAGAGCTCGGCACGCTGGTTGCGCGGGTCCCACTGTCCGAACGTGTCGCGCACCGACAGCACCCGTTCCTTGGCTCGCGCTTTGTCCTCGTCGCGCCGAGCGCCGCCGATGCAGGCGTCGAAGCCGTGGGCGGTGATGGCGTCGAGCAGCGTGACGCTCTGGAGCCGGTTGCGCGATCCCCGGGGACCCGGATCCGCGACGCGTCCGGTGTCGATGGAGTCCTGCACCGGGGCAACGAGCAATTCCTCGCCGAGGTCAGCCATGCGCTTGTCGCGGAACTCGAGGACCTCGTCGAAGTTGTGCCCCGTGTCCACGTGCAGCACCGGGAAGGGGAAGCGCCCGGGCCGGAACGCCTTCTGGGCCAGGCGCAGCAGGACGGCGGAGTCCTTGCCCCCGCTGAACAGCAGCACTGGACGCTCGCATTCGGCCGCCACCTCGCGCAGGACGAAGACGGCGTGCGCCTCGAGCAGGTCGAGGTGGTCGGGCGGAGCCTGCACCCCGGTGAGGCCCGTGGCGCCGGCCGAGGAGCCGTGGACCCGGGCGTCGAGCGTCGAAGTCACGTCCCAGCTCCGTCGTCCCAGGTGGTGGCGGTGATCGTTGCCATCGGAAAACGAGTGCTCCCATCGGGAAAAAGGGGATAAACCTGATCTGATTAGTCATATATAGTGGTGGCCGGCTGGCCGGACAAGTCGACCGGATAAGTCGACCGGACAAGTCGACCGGACAAGTCGAGTCGTGTCGCCGGGTCGGAGCGGACCTCGTCGGGTCGCGACGGGCGACGCGGCGGCCGGTGGCCGGACGAGGAGGGTGGACCGTGGGTGCAGGAGTCGAGACCAGGATCGATCTCGAGGAGCTCGCGTCGCGTTCGTCCGAGTTCGAGACGGCACCGGCAGGAAAGGTCATGGGCTGGGCGGTCGAACGTTTCGGCGGGGCGCTCAGCCTGGCGTGCTCGTTCCAGGACTGCGTGATCATCGACCTCGCCGTCGAGGTCGACCCCGGCATCGAGGTGCTCTTCTTGGACACCGGCTTCCACTTCCCCGAGACCCTGGCGTACGTGGAGGAGGTCCGGGCCCGTTACGACCTGAACCTCCGCGTCGTCACGCCCGGCGCCGAGGCCGAGGCCTGGCCGTGCGGGACCGAACGGTGCTGTGAGCTGCGCAAGGTCGAGCCGTTGCACCGCGCCCTGCAGGGCCGTGCGGCCTGGATGACCGGGTTGAAGCGTTGTGACGCTCCCACACGCGCCGCCGCCCCCATCGTGTCGTGGGACGAAGCCCGTGGTCTGGTCAAGGTGAACCCCGTGGCCACCTGGTCCGATGCCGACATCGCCAATTACCAGGCCGACCACGGCCTTCCCGTGCACGCCCTCATGACCCAGGGGTACCTGTCGATCGGCTGCGCACCGACCACGCGTCCGGTCGCGCCCGGCGAGGACGCGCGTGCCGGGCGGTGGTCGGGGATGGGCAAGACCGAGTGCGGCCTCCACGTCTGATGGCCCATGACGAGGACAATCCCTGATGGCCCGTGACGAGGACAATCCCTGATGGCCCATGACAAGGACAACCCGCTCGGTGTCGAGATCCGGGGGACCGAGCGGCCCATGCCCTTCGTGCACCCGTATCGCCGGGTGGGGGAGCTGAACCAGGTCGAGCGCTGGAAGCTCGAGCGCCACCCCCTCGAGGTCGCCGACGCCGTGATCTCGCGCTATGCCAAGGAGGGGCCCGACGCCATCGCCAAGGTGGCGGGCGAGGTGGAGCGGCTCAAGTGGGTCGGCCTCTACCCCCAGCGCCAGGGCGGCGACGCCTTCATGATGCGCGTCAAGGTCCCCGGCGGCGTGCTCAGCGCGGACCAGGCCCGCGAGATCGGCGTGGCCGCCGACGCCTTCGGCGAGGGGCCCGACGACAGTGCGGTGTTCGGCAACCGGTATGCCGACATCACCACGCGCCAGACCATCCAGATCCACTGGATCCGCATCGCGGATGTGCCCCGCATCTGGGAGCGCTTCGCCGATGTCGGGCTCACCACGGTCCAGGCCTGCGGGGACTCGGCCCGGAACGTCTTGAGCTGCCCGGTCTCGGGCGTGGACGCCGAGGAGGTCTTCGACGCGCTGCCCATCGCCCGGGCGGTCTCCGAGTTCTTCACGGGCAACCGCGAGTACGCCAACCTCCCCCGCAAGTTCAAGATGAGCGTGTCGGGTTGCCGTGAGGACTGCGCCAAGGCGGAGATCAACGACATCGGGCTGTGGCCGGCGCGGGCGGCCGACGGCACCCTCGGGTTCAACGTGCTGGCGGGCGGCGGGCTGTCCGACGGGGAGCGCATGGCTTCGGACATCGACGTGTTCGTGCGGCCCGAGCAGGCGGTAGAGATCACCCGGGCCATCGCCCAGCTCTTCGGTGAGCTGGGCAACCGCGAGAGCCGTGGTCTGGCGCGCATGCGTTACCTCGTCCAGGAGCTCGGACCCGAGCAGTTCCGGGAGGAACTGGCGGCACGGGCCCGGTTCGCCCTCGTCCCGGCGGGCGAGGAGCTCACCACCCGCTACCGGGGTGACCACGTCGGCGTGCACCCCCAGAAGGATCCCGCCCTGCGCTACGTGGGGTGTTCGGTCCCCGTGGGCCGGATGTCGGGCATCGAGCTCGTGGAGGCCGCCCGTCTGGCCCGCACCTACGGGGACGGGACGATCCGGCTGGGGACCGACCAGAACTTCGTGCTCACCGGCGTCCCCCGGGACAGGGTCGACGCCCTGCTCGACGAGGAGCTGCTCGCCAAGTACTCGCCGTTCCCGGGCCCCTTCGAGCGGGGCGTCGTTGCCTGCACCGGCAGCGAGTTCTGCCGCTTCGCCGTGGTCGAGACCAAAGAGCGCGCCGTGACCTGGGCGCGCTGGCTCGACCGGCAACTGGCGGCCGAGCCGGCCGGGGAGCCCCTCGGCGCGGGCGGGACGTCCCGGCGCGAGGACGCGGGCGTGATCCGCATGCACTTCTCGGGCTGCTCGGCGTCGTGCGCGCAGCCCCAGATCGCCGATATCGGCTTCCGGGGAGACGTCGCCCACGTCGACGAGCGGATCGTCGAGGCCGTCGACATCGGGATGGGCGGGTCGCTCGGCCCCGCGGCGGGGTTCATCGACTGGATCGAGAACGCCCGGCCCGTCGACGACGTCCCCGACGCGCTGTTGCGGACCGTGCGCCGCTACCAGTCCGAACGTCGCGAGGGGGAGCCTTTCTACAACTGGGCCCGTCGGGTGCCCGACGAGGAGCTGAGGGCCACCCTGGCCGGGCTCGACACCGACCGCATGTCCGTGGGGAACCCATGAAGGGCTTTCGCATCCGCGACGAGATGAACGGCATCGCCGAGCCGCCCGGCAAGACGTGGTTCTGGGAGCTCGAGGCGGGGGTCGTCTTCGCCGATCGCTGCATCCAGTGCGGCACGTGCGTGGCGGTGTGCCCGTCGAACTCGATCGGCGTGAACGCCGACAGCGGGTTGCCCGAGCTCGTGAAGATGTGCACGGGATGCTCGCTGTGCTGGGACTTCTGCCCCCGCGGCGGGCTGCGCTACGAGGCGCTGTGGCCGCCGTCGACCTCGGAGTCCGAAGCGGGCGAGGTCCCCGTCGTCGTGAAGTCCGACTCGGCCGACACCTACTGGAAGCTCACCGGTGGCCCCCCCGGCGACGGCCTCGGGGCGGTGGTGGGGGAGTACGCGGTGCGGGCCGGCGTCCCCGCCGACGACGTCCAGGACGGCGGTGTGGTGACGGCGATGCTGCTGGCGCTTCTCGCCGGCGGCGACATCGACGGCGCCCTGGTGTCGCGCCCGAGCGACGACCCTGACGAGCCCTGGAAGGGCATCGCCACCGTGGCCACCACGGCCAAGGAGATCATCGGCGCCGCCGGAAGCTTCTACAACCAGACCATGGCGCTGGCCGAGCTCGACCTGAGCCGCTACGACCTCCCCGCCAAGCCGCGCCTGGCCGTGGTGGGTACCCCGTGCGAGATCCAGGGCATCCGGGCCATGCAGGCGCGCCGGTGGCCGACCGGGGCGCATCGCATCGACGCGGTGGTGCTCACGATCGCCCTGCTGTGCACCAAGAGCTTCGACTACGAGTCGCTCATGCTCCGTGAGCTGCGCGACAAGCGGGGCCTCGACCTCGACCGGGTCAGCAAGGTCGACGTGATCCACGGGCGGATGATCGTCGAGTACCGCGACGGTTCGGTGGCCGTCGACGAACCGGTCAAGGACTTCCACGGCGCGGCGCTGAAGGGCTGTGACGAATGCGCCGACTTCCTGGGCCGTAGCGCCGACATCTCGGTGGGCAGCGTGGGATCACTGGCCGGCTGGTCGAGCGTGCTGGTGCGCACCGAAGCCGGCCGTCTCGCCTTCGACCGGGCCCGAGGGCGTCTCGACGTTCGTGACCTCGACGATCGCGAGGCGCTGGTTCGCCTCGACAACCTGGACAAGCGCATCGCCTCGCGGACGTTGCAGCGCAAGCTGGACCCCGAAGCGCCCCTGTTCATCGACTTCGCCGAGCACCTCGGCAACTACAGCGGGACCGACCGCGCCCCGGTCGTGAAGGACCGGTGAGGATCCCGTCATGACGGTCGCGACATGAGCAGCACACCATGAGCGTGGTCGAGCCGGCCGTCGGCCTGCGCCTCGTCCAGCCCGAAGAGCCCACCGACATGCGTGACGCCCTGCACGACGCCCTGCTGGCGGGGGCCGATTGGCGTGACGGCTTCAGCGACGACGTGTGCATCGGCCTGTGGCTGTGGGAGCGGTGGCGCTCCGCCCTGGAACCGGCGGCCATGGACCGCGAAGCCTTCGTCGACGTCATCATCTCCTATCGCCGTGAGCTGTGGCTCTGGCTGATGGGGGAGAGGAGCATGGCAACAGTGCATCTCCGGCCTGGCGGGCCGGGTGGCGCGCCGCCTGCCCGAGCGCTGAGGCGCATTCGCCACCGGGTGGCGACGCCGCGGGGCATGTCCGAGACTGGGTCGTGGCCGATCCGCGAACGCCCGTGCCCGGCTCCCGTCGTCCGCCTGCGCAAGGTGGCCGTGGTCCGGGACGGCCGGCCGATCCTCGACGACGTCGACTGGGACGTGGCGCCGGGGGAACGCTGGGCGGTGCTCGGGCCCAACGGCTCGGGGAAGACCACCCTGCTGCACGTGGCGGGCATGCGGCTGCTGCCCACCCGCGGCACCGTCGAGGTCCTCGGCGCCCGCTACGGGCGCACCGACGCCCGGGCGCTGCGTTCCCGGGTGGCCTTCGTCAGCCAGGCCATCCTGCGCAGCCTGCGGCCCACCCTCAGCGCCCACGACGTGGTGCTCACGGGGCGCTACGCCGCGCTCGAGCCGTGGTGGCACCACTACGAGCCCGCCGACCACACCCGTGCCGACGAGCTGCTGGCCGATGCCGGGCTGGAACGGCTCCGTGACCAGGAGTTCGGGGTGCTCTCCGAGGGGGAGCGCCAACAGGTGCTCCTGGCCCGGGCACTCATGGGCGCGCCCGAGCTGCTGCTCCTCGACGAGCCCGCGGCGGGGCTCGACCTCGGGGCACGGGAACGGCTCGTGTCCCGCATCGCCACGCTGGCCGCCGCCCCCGACACCGTGCCCATCGTGCTCGTGACCCACCACGTGGAGGAGGTCCCCCCGGGGACGACCCATGTCGCCCTGTTGCGCGCCGGCCGGATCATGTGCGCAGGTGATGCGGGGACCGTGCTGAGCTCGGCGACCGTGTCGGAGTGCTTCGACGTGCCCGTGACCGTGGAGCGTTCCGGGGGGAGGTGGACGGCGCGGGCGACGGCACGCGACGCCGACTGATCCCGACCGCCGTCGGCCCGAGACCGGAGCGAAGCGCGCGCCACGGACGGTTCCCGACCATCCACCCATCGTGATGCCCTGGTCGGTAAGGTCACTGGGCGCCGGAAGGTAGATCGAGAGGTTCTTGACGATTCTGGTCCTCCTGATACTCGTGCTGGTGTGGGCGGCGGTGCTGGGACCGAGCCTTCTCCGGCGGAGATTCGAGCGCCGGTCGGGCGACTCCATCGGGGAGTTCCACCAGCACCTGCGCGTGCTGCGGCGCACCGGCCCGGTCCTGGTGCCCCCCGCCTTCCGGCTCTCCACCGTCCTGCCCGAGGACTCCTCGGAGCGCCGCGCCGGACAGAGAGCGGTCGGCAGCCGCAATCTCATCCTGATCCGGCCCGACGCCGTGGCGCCGCCGCGGGGCGAACGGCCCCCGACGCAGAGGCCGGAGCGGTTCTTCCGTCCCGAGGCCTGCAAGCGACGCCGCGACGTGCTCGCCGTCATGGTGTGCGTGATCCTGGGATCGGGGGTCCTCGGGGCCATCCCGGTGTTGCGGCCCCTGCTCGGCCTGACCGCCTTCGCCGTCGTGGTGGCGGTGCTGTACGTGGTGATGCTGGTGCGCCTCGGGGGCCGGGCCACCGAGCGGGCCGCCAAGCTGCGGTACCTGCCTCAGCCGGTCGAGGACGACGAACCCACCATCGTCATCCGCCGCGCGGCTCGCTGAGCCCGCGCACCCGGTGCCGCCCGAGGCGCGAAGGGCCGATCTGGCGAGGTTCGGCGATCAGGCGCGTCGGGACCTCGAGGCCTCGCACCGGGCCCGCGAGACGGCGCTGGCCTCGTGCCGGGAGACCATCCGGTCCTGCGGCCTCGCCATCCGGGCCGTGCACCGGCTCCAGCCGGCCGAAGCCGAGTTGCGCGTCGACGAGGCCGACCGGAGCCTGCGCCGGGCCCAGCAGGCGCTGGCGCCCTATCCGCGGCTGGCGGCGGCCGGGTTCCTCCACGACGCCGAGAAGGAGCTCGCCGAAGCGCGCCTCACCTCCGCCCTCGTGGGCGGGGCGCCGCTCCCGGGGCCCGGCGACCTCGACGTCGGGCTGGCGGCATGGCTCAATGGCCTTGCCGAGGCGGCGTCGGAGCTGCGCCGCCATCTGCTCGACCGGCTGCGCGCCGGGGAGACGGCCCGAGGCGAGGAGCTGCTCGGGGCCATGGAGGACGTGTACGACATGCTCGTGACCATCGAGTACCCCGACGCCATCACCGGCGGGCTGCGACGGGCGACCGATGCACTGCGGGCCGTCGTCGAGCGCAGTCGGGCCGATGTGACCACGACCGTGCTCCAGACGACCCTGCAACGGGCGATCGAGCAACGACTGGGCCCGCCCGGCTCCTCCGGATCGTGAGGGTCGGCGACCTCACCACCCCTGCGCTGGTGGTGGAGGCCGCGATGCTCGAGCACAACCTGGCGGTCATGTCCGCAGCCCTTCCCGGTGGGCGTCTGCGCCCCCACGTGAAGGCGCACAAGTGCACGGCGCTGGCGGCTCGACAGGCGGCGCACGGGCACCGCGGGTTCACCTGTGCCACCACGGTGGAGGCCGAGGGCCTGGCCCGGGCCGGACTGGGGGAGGACCTGCTGCTCGCCAACGAGGTCGTCGACGTGGCCCGGCTCGGCCGCCTGGCGCGTTCGGGGGCGCGGGTGACGGTGGCGGTCGACTCGGAGGCGACGGTCGCCGCGGCCGCGGCGGCGGGCATCGGAGAGGTCGTCGTGGACGTGAACGTCGGGCTGCCGCGCTGTGGCTGTGCGCCCGAGGCGGCAGGACGTCGTGGCGGCGTCGGCGAGGGCACGGGGCATGGCCGTCCGGGGGGTGATGGGGTACGAGGGCCACGTCGTGGGCGTCGAGGACCGAGGACGACGGGTCGAGATGGTCGAGGTCGCCATGGGGATGCTGCTCGAGGCCCACGAGCTCGTGGGCGGCGACGGTCGTCTCGGCCGGTGGGACCGGGACCTACGACATCAACACCTGGGCGAGCGAGATCCAGGCCGGGTCGTATGCGCTCATGGACAGCGCCTACGGTCGGCTCGATCTCCCCTTCGGCCAAGCGCTGACCGTCCTGGCCACCGTGGTGTCGGTCTCACCGGGTTGGGCCGTGGCCGACAGCGGGGCCAAGGCGCTCGGCATGGACCACGGCAACCCGACGATCGAGGGAGCAGAGGTGTGGTTCTGCTCCGACGAGCACCTCACCTTCGCGCCGGGTGCGCCGGTGGCCGTCGGGGACCGCCTCCGAGTGGTCCCCTCACACGTGGACCCCACCGTCGCCTACCACGAGCGCATGTTCCTCGTCGACGGTGACGACGTGCTCGAGACGTGGCCCGTCGACCTACGCGGCTGGTGACCCGGCGATCGACATAGAGCCCAAGTCGTCACGGCGCGGGTGCCTGGCCATCGGGTGTGACTACGGGCGCGCGGCACTGGTCTCTGCCACCAAGGCGACCTGCTCTGCCTCACTGACAGGGGCTGGTGCTCGTCATTCTTGGCGATGTGATCGAAGTTCCGAGATGGCAGCGTGACGTGACAGCGGCACGTTGCGCAGAGTGCCTGGCGTGTCTTGCGGGGATGAAGGGAGACAAGAGGGATGCGCCGGCCGTATCTGTCTGTCGCAATTCCCCCTTACCAAGAGGAACAAACGCTTGAGCACGTAACCGATGCGGCGGTGATGAGATCGCCACGAAGCTGCTCAGGCAAGGCCCGCGCTCGATCGGGGCGACGGATCGGCAAATGGCACGTCGCCTGATCAGGGTACTGGTTCGGCTGGCCGTTGTCGCGACGGTGGCCGTAGTCACTCTGGCGGCAGCACACACCTCGGTCAATCTGACCTCCGTGTATGCAGGGCCAGCGATCGCGCAGAGCGCGACCAGCGCTTATGACCAACGGTCTTGCCTCGAGGCCGCGCTTCGCCACTCCGTTCCCAAGGGGGCGCGGGTTCACGTGTATGCCACGTCGGTCGTGGACTACGACCTCCTGGTCGAAATCATCACGCTTTGGGCACGCCCGGGGGCCACCGCTGCGGCCGCCCAATGGATCGTTTCGCTGAAGACGGAACCCGACGCGTGTATGGGTCTCCAGTTACAGGCGGTACACCGAAAATGATCGTGCATGGCATCGCGGCCCTAGCCCTTCTCGCCCTTCCGGCCCTTGTTCCGACGATCGCACTCGTCGGGTTACGTCCCACGACGATCTTTCTCGTCCCACTCGTCGGGTCGCTGCTGGCTGCCGTGGCGGCGGAGTTCGAGCTGGCCATCGGGGGCTCTCACCTCGCCTGGTTCATCGTCATGGCTGTGCTGATCAATGTGATCACTGCCCGCCGCTTCTGGAGCATTGCCCACTTCCCTCGATGGTCGGCATGGTCCTGGCTCACCGTCCTGGTGGTGATCGCCGCGGTGGCGTGGCCACTGCAAGCGCTACGAAGCCCACTCGTTTCTGTCGACGGCTATGCCATCTGGACGCTGCATGCACTCTTGATCTACGGGGGGCACCACACTCTCCTCGGCCTCGCCGATCGCGTGTACCTGTTCTCGAATCCCGACTATCCACCTTTGGTCCCAGCCAGTGGGGCCGTGGCCTTCGTCAGCGAAGGTCACGTCGACATCCGCCTCGCGGTGATCGTGACCAGCGTTCTCAATGCCTGTGGCCTCGGTGTCGTGGCGTGCGGCATCGTCGAGGCGGTGAGCCGGAAACGACACACGTGGGCCAAGGTGGCCGTCCTTGCCATTGCTGCGATCGTCTGCCTCGTTGGGTCCGGTCTTGCTGGTTATGCCGAAGTCAGCGGCTATGCAGACCTGCTTTGGGCGGCAACCGCCGTCGCTGCCATCGTGTTCGGGCTCATCCTGCCCCGCGCTCCGTGGCATCTCGCGGTCGCCTGGTTGTGCGCCACGGTCGCCAGCCTGACCAAGAACGAAGGCCTGACGACCGCCCTGATGATCTACCTACTGGTTTGCATACGCTATCTACCCGAACTGCGCTCCCTGGCACGCACTTGCGCTTCCAGGGTCGCCAGAACACCCCCCGGCAGCTCACCTGAACCACGGGCCGGCTCGGCCCGATCGGGCAGGGCGAGGCAAAAGTCACTGACTTTGGTTCTGGCTGTTCCATTTGCTCTTGCCATGGCCGCGCCTGGACTGGCCTGGATCGCCCTCGTCCGGTTGGAAGGGATCGGATCGGTCTTCTTCGGTCGCTCTCTCAGTGGTCATGAATCGGTTCGACAGAGGCTGCACCCGACATACGTGGGCCTTGCCCAAGAGCTTCATATCCTTCCGGTCGCCGCCGGAGTTGCGTTAGTCGCATCACTCGCGTTGCGAGGCAGCCGTACCCGCCTTGGGCTGGGCAATCCTGGGTGGTTGTGGCTCGTGGTCGCCGGTTCTCTTGGCGCTCTCGCATTCACATATTTGTTCGGTGCACTTGAGATCAACTGGTGGCTCAGGACCTCAGTGTCACGAACGACGATCTTCGCCAACTTGGCCCTTTACACCGACCTGGGCGTCTGGTTCGTCGTGGCGGTGACCGGAGACGAGCGCCAGGGGCGTGGTCCGAGGCCGGCAGTCACGGAGGACGAAGTCCCGAGTGCCGGCGTTGCGCCGCTACAGGTCGCGGATTCGATGCAGAAGGGCTTTGAGGGCGCTCAGAGATCGATGGTCCAACCAACGGGCCTTCCCACGCGCCCGGCTTGAAAGCTGTATGGCTCGATGAACAACGTGACCCGGCGCGGGGGTCCGGCACGAGTCTTCGTCCTGTACGCCGCTGCGATATTCGCCGTGATGTCGGCGTGGGCGGTGACCATGCCACTTTACTCCGCGGACGACGAACCGAGCCAAGTCAGTCACGCCGCTGCGCTCTTCC
Source organism: uncultured Acidimicrobiales bacterium (assembly GCA_963810195.1). Taxonomy (GTDB): domain Bacteria; phylum Actinomycetota; class Acidimicrobiia; order Acidimicrobiales; family UBA8190; genus Chersky-840. The sequence continues at coordinate 88,320 of CAWEMO010000010.1, forward strand.
GTGGCCAATTAATCGGCCATCCACTTCACGGCCCGTACACAATGATCACGGTGCCGGCTTCCTTCGGCGTCGGGGAGCTGCTCGAGCAGTGCTACCAGGCGAAGCCCACTAAACGGGCGTCGTGTGGTTCCCGCGAGCACCTGGGCCCAAATCTGGTATACGTCATAAACTACGACAGTCGGTACCCACCGTTGTATTACGCACTGGTCGGGGCACCCACCCTTGTCGATGAGTCGACCTCTGCCGTGTTCTGGATGCGGCTTCTCAGTGCGTTGGCGTCATCGGTCGTTCTCGGGTTGGCCTGCATGTCGGTGGCGATGTGGTCGCGCAACCGGCTGCTTCCCGTTGGGCTCATGGTGGCGTTGACCCCGACCGCCCTGTGGTTGGGGGCCATGGTCAATCCGAGTGGTCTCGAGATATCGGCGGCCATCAGCTTATGGTGCTCAGGACTCGTGCTGGCGCTGGAGCGCAGGGACGATCCGCCCGGTGGGCTGGTGGCGACGGTGGCCGCGGCGGCCGCCGTCTTGACGCTCACGCGCGGCCTGTCGCCCCTGTGGACACTACTGATCTTGGCCACCCTGGTTATGATGGCTGGGCCCGCTGCCGCGTGGAGGTTGCTGCGTCGACACCGCGATGTGCAGGTGGCCGCCGGCGCGCTGGTGACGGCCACGGCCGCCGCCGTCACCTGGATCGTCGTCGCTCACGCATTGGCGCTCGGGCACGCCTACATACCCGGGCCCAAAGTCAAGGCGGTCTCGATCATCGCCGCGGAATTTGGCCAGACCGCGGGCTGGCTGGCTCAGATGGTCGGGTTGCTGGGCTGGAACGACACGACGATGCCGCTGGTCACGTACCTGGCCTGGGCGGCAGCTGTGAGCACGTTCCTTGTTCTGGTGACTGTGGTCGGGCAGCGTGTTGAGATCGCGGTGCTGGGTGGGTTGGTCGTCGCGGTGCTCGTCGTCCCGGTAATTCTCGAGTTCATCGAAATCCGGAAGTCCGGGTTTGTGTGGGTAGGGCGCTACACCCTGCCTCTGGCCGTCGGTGTCCCTCTGTTGGCCGCCGCCATCATCGGCCGGGCAGACCTACCGGCACGCTTGGTGCGACGATTGGCTCGGGTACTGCTCATCATGCTTGCCGTCGCGGGTTTCCTGGGGTTTGCCGAGGCGCTCAGACGCTACGCCGTCGGTGTCGACGGTCCGCTGAACTTTGTCTTACGCGGGTGGGCTCCGATCGAGGGCACAGCCACGGCGTTGGTGTGGTATCTCGCCGCCATCACCGTCCTCGCCGTCATGCTCTGGCGCCTGGTCGATTCAAGAGCGACGTCCGAAGTTGGAAGCTGAGTCCCAAGGGTTTGGTTGGCCGATCGGCGTGATTTGACTCCGTCATGAAATAGCTGGGCTGCTTGTGCGACCCGTGTGGTGTTGTTCCACGCCTAGCAGTAGGGGCGGGCAAGGGTGAGCAGGAAGTCCCCGCCCGGAGCTTCCCACATCGAGTCGACCAGGAACCCGGCCGCATAGAGCTCGTCTTCGACCCCCTGGCGGATGAATTTCGAGCTGATCTCGGTGAGCAGGTCCTCACCGGCTGCGAAGGTGATGTCCATCGACAGATCCGCGATGGAGACGACCTGCTCCGCCTGTGAACGCAGGCGCATCTCGATCCGTTGCGCCTCTTCGTTCCAGAGCGCGACGTGGTCGAAGCGCTCGGGGTCGAACGACGCGTGCAGCTCGCGGTTGAGGACGTGGAGCACGTTGCGGTTGAAGGCGGCGGTGATCCCTTGCGCGTCGTCGTACGCGGCCAGCAGGCGAGCCCGGTCCTTGACGAGGTCGGTACCGAGCAGGAGCCTGTCCCCGTGCGCCATCATGCAGTCCAGGTCGAAGAGGAACTTGCGTCGCTGGTCGGGGGTCAGGTTCCCGATCGTGCTCCCCAAAAAGGCGACGAGGCGCCGGCCCTCGGTCGGCACCCGGTCGACGTGGTTGTGGAAGTCGCCGACCACGGCGTGGACGAGGAGTCCCGGGTATTCGTCGGCCAGCGCGGTGGCGGCGGCCCACAGGGTGCCGTCGCTGACGTCCAGCGGCACGTAGCGGCGCAGGCCGCCAGTGCCCTCCATGGCGTCGAGCAGGATCCGTGACTTGTCACACGTTCCCGCGCCCAGCTCCACCAAGGTGTCCGCCTCGGCGGTGGTGGCGATCTCGCCGGCGTGGCGCTCGAGGAGCGCGCGCTCGGCACGGGTCAGGTAGTACTCGGGGAGCCGGGTGATCTCGTCGAACAGCTGGCTGCCCCGGTCGTCGTAGAACCAGACGGGGGGCAGCCACTTGTGCTCGGCGCTCAGGCCGGTGCGGACGTCGTTCTCCAGCGCGTTGCGAAGATCGTCGGCGCTCAGGTGGACGTCGATGGACGGGGTGGTGGGAGGCAAGGGCGTCAGCCGTCGCGGGCGAGCAGCAGTCCGGTGAACGGCCAGCGCGCCGAGGGGGGAAG
>CAWEMO010000011.1:0-17628 GCA_963810195.1 uncultured Acidimicrobiales bacterium
CCGAGGACACGAGTACCGGGGCTCGGCCCGTGGCCCTGGGGCCGATCCGGCGAGCCTCGGGGACCTCCCCGTGACCTTCTCCCCTGGGCCAGGCCGCGAATTGCCCCCATGATGGGGCTATGCCCTCGCCGGGCCAGACCCACAGTGCGCCTCCCCCGAGGCGCCTTGCGCTCCCCGGGGGGCGCTGGCTCACCATCCGGCCGTCCACCCCGGGGGACGCTGACGCTCTGGCACAGATGTACGCATCTCTCGACGTCGACGACCTGTACCGACGCTTCTTCCAGGCCCGTCTGCCCACGGCGGAGACGATCGGGCGCATCCTGAACACGTCCGAGCGCGGCGGAGCGGGCCTGGTGGCCGTGCTCGAGGAGCGCGACGGCAGTGTCCGAATCATAGGCGAGACGAGCTATGAGCTGCTCCCGGACGGTGGCGCAGAGATCGGCATCACCGTGGCACCGAGGTCGCGGGGCTGGCTCGGCCCCTACCTGCTCGACGCCTTGATCGAGACGGCGCGCGCCCTGGGCATCACCAACCTCCAGGCGGATGTTCTCGTCGAGAACCAGCGCATGCTCGCCCTGATGCGGGCGCGGGGGTACGCCACCATGGACCATTCCGAGAGACCGTCGATCGTCCGCCTCCTGATCGGAACCTCGGGACGGACGCCGCCGTGGCCCGGGACTCACCGCGCCGCGCGCGTGCTCGTGGAAGCTCCCGGGGGCCGTTGGCATGGCAAAGGCGCGGCCCGGGCCGCGGGATTCCAGGTGCTCGTCTGCCCTGGGCCACGCACCCAGGTCCGCTGCCCGGCCCTGGCGGGCGAGCCGTGCCCATTGGCGTCGACCGCCGATCTCGTGGTCGACACCCTGAGCTCGGACACCTCCGCCGGGCGCGGTCTGCTCGACGCCCATGCACGCCTCCACCCCGGTGTTCCGGTCTGCGTCGAGTTCCCGCCCGGGGCGCCCACAACCGGAAGCCAGTCAGAGCTCGCCCCGAACAGTGATGACATCGCGGTCGTGACGCTGCTCCAGCGCCTGACACGATCCCGCCCTGCCTGACGTGGCTCGGGGGATCATCCCCGAAGCGACATCCCACCCGGGAAGCTACGCAGAGCTCGACCGGAACTCTGCAACCGATCCGGGCGATCCGGTCACGTAGAAGCCTATTGCGTGCTGGGTTGAGACCCTGATCCCCCGAGCTCCCCCTGCAGGCGGTGCTGCGCCCAACGCGTCACGACCCGTTCCTCGCGCTCGAGTTCGTCGAGGTGGAGCTCGAGTCGCCGCAACCCGTCTTCGAGCAACGGCACTCGACGCCGCTCGATCGCCCGAAGACGTCGCTCGGTCGCATGCAGCTCGGCGTCGAGCACGGCGAAGGAGGTGTCTGCCACGGCTCGGGCGACCCCCGCTTCGAGCGCGCGACGGTACGAGGCGGCGGCGGGCGCGACCGCGGCATTGGACGCGGCCGAGTCGGCGGGTCCGAGTGCCGGCAACTCACATCTGGGGTCCTCAGGGTGACGAACCCCCATCGTGTTGCGCCATGTCACCTCGACACGGGCTCGACCGGCGACAGTTGCGCTGCTCAGCATCACATCAGCCGAGCCACCCAACATCGCGGCGCGCAATCCCCAGGTCTCCGCCTCCTTACATGACGCAACCCACCGTCGATACGTCTCCTCGCGCAGGATGGCCAGGCGTTCCCGATCGCGCCGCAAGAGCTGTCGCTTACGGTCGAGGAGCTCCATGCTGCGCCGCGCCGCAGCCAAGCGACCGCGCAGCCACAACCGCCCGGCGCGCCCGGGGGCACCTGCTCAGGCACGCCCCTCACCACGATCGTTCCCAACAGGGAGATCACCTTCTGCCCGGGGCTGTTCTTCGTAATAGGCGGCGACATCGGCGGAGGAGACCATCGTCAGCTCACGACGCGGAAGCTCTGAGGCGACACGCCACGCGCGACCCAGCGTGTCTTCCAGAGAGCGTGTCTCGTCGACCCGTTGGTCCACGAGAAGGGAGTTGAAGGCTCCGGCAAAGCCAAGATAGTCGCGGTCCGTCTCGGTCAACGCTCCTGTGCCGATCAGCTCCGCCAGGTCACGGACCTGGTGGGCACGTGCCAGAGCCGCGATCAGCTGAGCTGCGATGCCGGGATGGTCGGCCCTGGTACGGCCTTCGCCGGTTCCTTTTCTCATGAGACGCGAAGAGACGCGAGGACGTCTACCGGGGGGTAGATCCCTTCGCCGTGCACATCGTGCGACAGGACGATCTGGCCTTCGGTGATGTAGCCGGTGAGGTCCGGAATCGGATGGGTGATGTCCGCCGCCGGCATGGTGAGCACCGGCACCTGAGTCAAGGACCCTGCGTTGCCGCGAATTCGTCCACAGCGTTCGTAGAGCGACGCCAGATCGCTGTAGAGATAGCCAGGGTACGCCCGCCTCCCGGGAATCTCCCCGCGCGCGGCCGATACCTCCCGCACCGCCTCGCAGTACGCGGTCATGTCGGCCAACACCACCAGCACGTGCTGACCCAGTTCGAATGCGAGGTGCTCGGCCACGGTGAGTGCCACCCTCGGCGCCAAAATTCGCTGTACGACGGGGTCGTCTGCTGTGTCCAGGAAGAGGGCCAGGTCACCACTGGCGCTGCGCGTCTCGAGCACGTCGCGAATCGCGCCGGCGTCAGCATGAGTGAGCCCCATGGCGACGACGACAACTTTGAAAGGCTCCCCCGCCACACTTGCCTGAGCGGCAAGCTGAGCGGCCAGCTCGAAGTGAGGGAGCCCAGCAGAGGAGAACACCGGGAGCTTCTGTCCCCGTACGAGGGTTGTGAGGGCGTCTATGACCGAAATCCCGGTCAGGATCGCGTCGCGTGGAACATCGCGCACCGTCGGATTCAACGGTGAGCCCGACACCGGGCGGGTCACGGCTCCCAGCATGGGCGGACCTCCGTCGAGCGGTTCTCCCATCCCGTTCCAAACCCGCCCCAACCACCCGTCCCCCACGGGGATCTCAAGCGGCCGTCCCTCGAACGCCACGGACACCGAAGCCGGGTCGATACCGGAAGTACCCTGAAGGACCTGCACCACCGCCACATCGCGATGGACCTCGAGCACCAGAGCGCGACGCACTTCGCCCGAAGGTAGACGCACGCTGGCCAGCTCGTCCCAGCCGACTCCTTCGACACCTCCCACGACGAGCAGCGGTCCTTCGGCCTGAAGGGCCCCGTGGTACTCGACGGGAACTCGGGGCAGACCCTGCGCCCGAATCGTCATGACGCGCTCCCGAGCTGCTCCAGGATCGCGAACGCCTCGCCGCGCCGACGCTCCACACTGGCCACATCGTCAGGCCCTGCCTCGTCACGCACCCGCGAGAGACCTGAGAAGTCACTCTCCTCGACCGCAGAAGGGGCAATTCCCTCTTCGACGAGGGAGAGGCAGCGATCGTAGACGGCGAGGACCATCTCGAGAAGTGCGGACTGCCTCTGTGGCGAGCAAGTGGCGTCGTTTGCGCTCAGAGCGCTCTGCTGCAGGACCGCCTCGCGAAGGAGCCGCCCCGCCAGCAAGCCCATCCGCTCACGCCCCGGCAGCGCGGCCAGCCCGACGAGCTCGACCATCGGAGCCAGCCTGTCGGCCTGTGCGAGCAGCGCGATGGCGCGAGCTCGATCGGCAGCCCACTCGGGTCGACCAGCCGAAGCATGCCACACCCCTACAGACTCCGCGTCGCGGGAGAACGAGCGTTGCCACGTGACTGCTGGGTAGTGCCGAGCATACGCGAGGTCACGGTCCAAGGACCACAGACAGCGCACGAAGCGCTCGGTGTGGGCGGTCACGGGCTCTGTCATGTCGCCGCCGGGTGGGGAGACGGCACCGATGGCCGTCACAGAGCCCTCTCTGCCACCAAGGGTCACAACCTGTCCGGCGCGCTCGTAGAACGCCGCCAGCGCTGAGGCGAGCCCAGCCGGGTAGCCCTCTTCCGCGGGAAGCTCGCCGCTCCTCGACGAGAACTCGCGAAGGGCCTCCGCCCAGCGCGACGTGGAGTCCGCGAGGAGCACGGCGTTGTATCCCATATCACGATAGAACTCCGCAACGGTCATGCCGGTGTAGATGCTCGCCTCGCGCGCCATCACGGGCATGTTGGACGTGTTGGCTAGCACGACTGTGCGCTCGAGGAGGCTCGAGCCGGTCCTCGGGTCCTCCAGGTCGGCGAGATCGGCTAATGCGTCAGCGAGCTCGTTTCCCCTTTCGCCGCATCCCACGAACACGATCACGTCCGCCTCGCACCACTTCACTATCTGCTGCAAGAGAACGGTCTTGCCGGTGCCGAACCCGCCGGGAACCGCGGCGGTGGCTCCCTTGGCGATCGGGAACAAGAGGTCGACCACGCGCTGACCTGTCAGCAAGGGGGCAGAAAGTTCGCGTCGCGCACGGATCGGACGCGCCGTGCGAACGGGCCACAACTCGCTCACTGCGAGCTCCCGTCCGCCCACGACTGCGACCGTCTCGGTCTCGGTAACCTCGACTTCGTCGGCAATCCACTCGAGGTCTCCCGACACCCCCGGGGGGACGAGCACGAGATGCTCGATACCCGAGGGTGTCGGCACGGTTCCCAGCACCATCCCCGGACTCGTGGCCGCACCGGCCGACGACCCGGACACGAACCGCCAGCTCTGCGCGGCGTCCTGCTCGAGCGAACCAGGCGTAAGCCAAACGGATCGTCCGGTCAACGGACGAAGCAAGCCGTCGAAGACCCCACCGAGCAGGCTCGGGCCGAGACGAGCCGAGAGCGGACGACCCAGCCCAGCGGCTGGGTCACCGACCTGGAGCCCACCCGTGTACTCGTACACTTGGGCGGTGACCAGGCCACCTCGGACCGAGACCACCTCGGCAGCGAGCCCCGCGTGGCCGATCGCCACCACGTCAAGCATCGCCACCTTTTCGAGCCCCTCCACCTCGACGAGCGGACCATTCACGCGCACCACACGGCCCGAGGAGCCGCTCTGTGCCGCGCGCTGCGATCCGTCGGTCGGATGGCTCACGCCCACAGGTTCTCCACCTCCTCGGTCATCGACCACAGGACCTGGTCGACGAGCATCGGCGGTCCGATCACCACTCGACGGTTTCCGGACTGCGCCTCTACGACCAGAAGGTCGCTCCCTGCCACATCAACCCGTGCACCACCTCCGAGTCGCTGCGCGACGAGTGCCGACAACCGCTCGGCGAGCATCCGGCCCTCGCTCGTAAGGGCACGAAGCTCCAGGGCCGTGATGGCATCGTGTCGGAGTGTCTCGAAGACGCGCCGTTGCGCCTCGAGGACCATCTCGCGAGCCTCGCGGCGCGCATCACGCAGTTGCAGCGATGCGATCCGCTCGGCCGCGTCTTTTCCTTGCATCCGGGCTTGCGCCACAAGGCGATGCGCTTCGGTTTGCGCCCTCGAGAGCTCCACGCGGACGTCCTCCGTGGCGTCGGCTCCCTGTTGTGCCACGTGCTGTCGCGCCGTTTCGACGAGCGCCTCGGACGTGGGACGCAGGTCGGACATCATGTCGTCGCACCGCACGCTCGCCTGCGCAGCTCGAGACCCCGGAGTGTACGTCTTCCGTATCGCATTCCCCCCGGTCACGGCGGCATGACCGTCATCAACACCCCTTCCGGGGGGGCGGCCCCGGAGGGCAGGGCAGCTGCGGCGTCTGAGGTCAGGATCACGACTGCGACATCTTCGGGAAGCGCGGCCCACATCCGGCAAACGGCGTCCGGGCTCTCTGCGACGAACACCGTCGCTCCGGCGAGCGCGAAGCCCGCGACGCGTACTGCCTCACCGAGCGCGACGATTCGGCCCGTCACTGCACCGCTCGCGGGCAGGAGGGGATCCGCAAGTCCTACGCCTTCCCGATCAGGATGATGGCGATCACGAGGCCGTAGATGGCGATGCCTTCAGCCAGCCCGACGATGACCATCGCCCGGCCGAACATCTCAGGTCGCTCACTCATGGCGGCCAGTGCGGCCGAACCCGTATAGGCCACGCCAAGGCCCGACCCGATCGATGCCCCCGCCACCGCGATCCCGGCGCCGATGAACGCCTGCCCGGCATAGGATTTGGTAGCGGCGGCGGCGGTCGTGGCGGCGGCACTCGGACTTGCGGATACTGCGAGCGCGACGAGGACCCCGGCACCGGCGAGCAGCATCAAGTTCAGGACCTTCACCACTACCAGCGTCCGGCGCGGGCGCCGACGGAGCTGGACAGCGACGCCCGCCGCGGCGGCGACGAGGATCGGAAGACCGATCAACCAAGCGAGCATGGTGCCTCCTTCGACGAGACGATCGGGACGTGCCAAGGACGGAACCGCCTGCCCTCGGCAGTGAAGATCCGGCTGAAGAGCTCGTAGTACTCGAGGCGCATGGCCTGTACGCCCGCCACCAGTCCTTCCAGGGCGAACGTCACGGCGTTGCCCACCAGGAACACCACGGCGCCGACGGGTGAGAAAGCGATGCCCCTGTGCCACAAGGCAGTGGTCGCGCTCCACACGATCATGCACAACGCGGCATGGGTGAGGCCGAAAGCGGCAAGCCGAGCGAAGGACATGGTATTGGTCCCTACGCGCACCACGACGTCGAAGAGCTCCACACCGGCCTGCACCACACCCTCGGCGCGCCCGCCGGCCTCTGCCAAGAGTCCCAGGAATCCGAGCCCCAGGCCGGCCGCGGCGAGCACCCCGCCGACGACCTCCCATGCGAGCACGTGCCGGTACCATCCGAGCCCCACCACTGCGAGGCCCAGATAAAGCCCGACCCCCGCCAGCCCCGATGTGGCGACGAGCGCACGGGTGGCACCACCTTCACGCCATCGGTTGACGGTTCCCAGTCCGTAGGAGACGGCGAGCAGACCAGCCCCCGCCGCGATCGCCACGGCGAGCAATGTGGTGGGGTGGTCGAGAGGTCTCAGCCAAAGGGTCGGCACGATTCCAGTTGGCCCGAAGGCCTCACCATATGCGAGGCCGAAGGCGGCACTCGCCAATCCGGCACCGATCACAAACGGCGCCAAGTGGCGCACACGCGCAAGCATTGCCGGCCGGCCCGATCGCAGCAGCAGGCCACCGGCGAAGAGGAGCAGACCGTGGCCGACGTCGCCGAACATCATGCCGAACATCGCGACGTAGGCGAGGCCGGCGAGCGCCGAGGGGTTCACGTCCCGGTAGTTGATCGTGGCGTAGGTGTCGACCAGCGGCTGGAACGCCCCCGTCGCACCCTTGCTCAGGACCAACGTCGGCGGCTCGGCACCACGCGGCTGTGCAAGGGTCACCACCGATCCGCCGAGCGGAGCCAGAAGACTCCTCAATGCGCCCACGGCAGACGTCGGGCTCCATCCCGCGAGTGCGGCAACCGATCCGTGCCTCAGAGCGCTGGCACTGATCCCCTCGAGCTCGGCCTCCCCGGCGAGCATCCCGCGCGGGCCCTCCCGCTCGAGGGCTTCGAGGTCGGGAGGCTCCGGGTCGAGCACGGCGGTAGAACCTAGCTCGTCGCCCCGTGTTCGGCGCGCTCGCTCCAACGCCTCACCGGCTGGGCCACGCACCTTGTCGACCACCTGCTCGATCTGGACGACGCCGGCATCGGCGACGACGACGAGCACTCTGCGCAGCCGATCGGCGGGTGCGACAACTGCCACCCGCTCCATCCTCGCGGGCTCGAGGGCCTCAGGCCACCGCATCGGACCGCTCCAGCATGTCGTCAATGTCTCCGCCGCCTCTTGCCGCGATCTGCAGCGCGGCGCGTGTGCGCCAGGCATCAACGGCCAGGAGGCCCACCACTCCGACGCTCGAGGACACGTCCAGCGTCGAGCGCCCCGCCAGCGCAGCGCCCGACGCCTCGAGGCTCGTCCACCAGAGAGCCTCGGCGCGCCACAAATCGTCGGGACCCGCGACGTCCTCGATGACCTTGGCAGCCGCCCGAGGTACGTGCCGGGCGAGCTCACCCGGTGAGGACGCTGCTTCCCAGCCTGAACCCAGGAGATGTCGGGCGTCGCGGCGGGCAGAGAGGCCCAATGCCGAGGATGCACCGGCGGCGAGCACCCTGCACAGGACGAGGGCCGAACCTGTGATCGCCCAGTCGGCGGCACCGGGGACTCCATCGAGCACTCGGCGCGCCCAACCGAACAGAAGCGCCAAGCGGACCGTGGCCAGCTCCTCTCCTCCGGGATCGCCCCACGAGGATGCGGCAAGCACGGCGCGAACCTCCGTTGGCGTCCGCGCTCCGGAGACGGCCGGCCATGCGGTCGCCATGGAGCCAAGGACATAAGGGGACGGAACCGTCTGACCGCCCATGCGCGCCAGGTGACCCGTGACGTTGGCAACCTCGAATCCCGCTGCGAGCAGACGAAGCGGTCCCGAGCCAAGCGGCGGACCCCAGCCGGCCAGGATCCTCGTGTGCCACAGCAAGGTGGCGAACACCGCATGCTCGGCCGAGGCCAGGTCCATTTCCGTCCCCACCTCGCGCCCGTATGGTGTGTCCGCGAGAGCACCGAGCGCGGTGGCAAGCGAATCGGAAGCGCCGAGCTGGCGCGCCTCATCGTGCCCCAGCTGCCGCCAGCGCGAGGCCCCGTGCCCGCACCCCTGCTGCCACCCAGCCGGCGCTCATGGGCTCAGGGTCGTCGCGGGGCCCGGAGCGGCACCGGCGGTCGGCTCCCCCAGGGCGAACACGCGTCGTACCACCTCTTCGACCAGCCCCGGTGTGCGCTCAGCGGAGACGCGTGCGATCCGCTCCGCCTCGAGTCGTGCTCGCTCGGCGAGCGTCCGCGCCTCCCTCTGGGCTTGCGCCAGTCGTACGGTCGCCGACTCCATGCGTGCCACGTCAGCCTCAGTACGCGCCTGAGCGAGAATGTGTCGCGCGTGCTCGGCGGCCTCTCCCCGACGCCGGGCCGCTTCCGCAGTGGCCCCTTCGACCAACTCGGTCGCACGATGTTGCGCGGCCTCGAGCAACGAGAAGACGGGTGCCAGCTCTGCCTCGATCTCCGCCGTCCGGTCCACGGGCACTCCGGCGGGGGCCGGAGCTCCCGGCACTCCGTGGAACCGAAAACGACGGAGGATGTCCCCGACCGCTGCCACCGTCACCTCCCATGATGGGCATCTACCTGGTCCGACGCTACGCCGGAACCGGGGGGCCGCTCCAGAGCCGAACGTCACCTGCCCGGGAGGTGTCGTGGTCGGACGCCTGCTTCAGCGTGGTCAGCCCTGTCGAAAGTGGGACCTTCGACCCTGTCACCTCGGCGGCCGAGACGCGACGCTGAGCTCCATGGGGCGAATCGTCGTCGGTGTGGACGGATCCAACTCGTCGCGCCAGGCTCTGCGATGGGCGGCTACGGAGGCGGAACAGACCGGTGCCGAGTTGCAGGTGGTAATGACCTGGCACAACCCCTATCCCGACATGTGGATCCCCCACGACCCGTCCGGCACCCAACCTCTCGAGCTCATCCGTAGAGCGCTCGAGCGAATCGTGAAGGGGGTCCTCGGCGACCACCCAGCGGTCACGGTCGAAACCTCGGCCATCGAGGGTCCTGCCGCTCGCGTCCTCGTCGAGACCGCCAAAGGAGCCGACCTTCTCGTCGTCGGGAGCCGAGGCCTGAGCGAGTTCGTCGAAATCCTTCTTGGGTCGGTGACCCTGCACTGCGTTGCGCACGCTCCGTGCCCGGTCGTCGTGGTGCGCTGAGTCAGAAGAGGGGTATCGCCCCGACATCCTATCCTTTGACGACCCCGAGCGGCCGCAAGCGGGCAACCCGCCGAGCAAGCCCGGCGTGCTCGCAGGTGGCCACGACCTCGTCGACGTCTTTGTACGCTGCAGGAGCCTCCTCGCTCAGTCCCCGGGTTGAGCGCGCCCGCACGGCGATGCCGGTGGATTCGAGTTGCCGTCGCAGCTCGCCACCGTCGATCTGCCGAGCTGCCGCGTGGCGACTCATCGTCCGCCCAGCCCCGTGGCAGGCCGACGAGAACGCTCCGCCGGGGTCGACGCCAACGAGTACGTGCGAGGCGGTGCCCATCGAACCAGGTACGAGGACGGGTTGCCCCTCGGCGCGTAGGTCTTCAGGAAGGTCGGAATGCCCTGGGGGCAAGGCGAGCGTGGCACCCTTGCGATGAACGCACAGAAGGCGATGCTCGCCGTCGATTCGGTGGTACTCGAGCTTGGCGAGGTTGTGTGAGACGTCGTAGACGAGGGCGAGGTCACCGGTCCCGATGACATCCTCGAAGACTCTCCGGACGGCGACCGATAGAGCTTGACGGTTTGCCCGGCCGTAGTTGGCTGCCGCCCCCATGGCACCGAGGTACGCCTGACCTTCGGGCGAGGACACAGGTGCACACGCCAATTGCGGGTCGGGAACGGTGATACCGTAGTGGGGCATCGCGCCGAGCATGACGCGTACGTGGTCCGAGCAGATCTGGTGGCCGAGCCCACGCGACCCACAGTGGATCATGACGCAGACCTGCGATAAGGACAACCCGAACGCCTGAGCCGTCGCGGCGTCGTAGATCGTGTCGACCACCTGGACTTCGAGGAAGTGGTTGCCCGATCCCAGGCTCCCCATCTGGCCGAGCCCACGCGCGTGGGCTCGGTCGCTCACCTGGGACGTGTCGGATCCACGCAGGCACCCGCCGTCCTCGCACCGGGCGAGGTCTTGCTCCGTGCCGAAGCCGGCCGCGAGCGCGGCACGAACGCCTTCGCGCAGCACCGCGTCGAGATGACGGTGGTCCTCGAGATGCCACACCCCTCCACGTCCGAGGCCCCTCGGGATTGCGACATCGAGAGCGTCCATGACGTCTTCGAGCTTCGGTGCCAACTCGTCGGCCGACAGCGGCGAAGCCAGCAGGCGAACACCGCAGGAGATGTCGAAGCCCACTCCACCGGGCGATACCACGCCGCCGCGCGCGACATCGGTGGCGGCGACTCCGCCAATGGGAAACCCGTACCCCCAGTGGACATCGGGCATGGCGTAAGACGCCTCCACGATGCCCGGCAGCGCGGCTACGTTCACCACTTGGCGTAGGGCCTCGTCGTCCATCACTTGGGGCAGCAACGATCGAGAGGCGAAGACGACCCCCGGGACCCGCATGGCACCGAACGGCGCGATCTGCCACCGATCCGTCGTTCCCGAGATCGGCTGCAGGACCACCGACGAGGGCGAACCCGTGGACGTTGCAGTCGTACTCACACGTCGACCAGGACGCGGCACCGCCACCCCCCTTTGTCGGAGACCATCGACAATCCGTGATACGAGACCGCCTTGGGGACGGGCCCCACCAGCCCGATCTGGTCGACCGGGACGACCTCCATGTCCCCGGCGATACCGCCACTCTCGGTTTCCGTGAGGTGGAACCGCACCGGCACGACCGAGAAGACGTCGAGGGTGTAGATGACGTCCTCGAACAGTGACACGAGCGCATCCTCCGCTCCGCGCAACTCGGTGCACAGGGGCAGCAAGGAAGAGGCCGCTTCGTCGGGCACCTCGGCGAATTCCTCCACCAGCCCACAGAGGGCCTCGCTGAGACACGAGGCACGGTCAGGACCCCATGCCTCGATCATGCAGTCCGCCGTATGCGGCACCGATCGGTGCCCCGCGGCCGGAAGGTGATCCGATGCAACGCGATCTATCGGGGTGCCTGGCAGGTTGGTGGCCTCGGTCATGGCGTCGTCCCCGACGAGGGTGGCTCGTTCGGGGCGAACCCGGACCGGAGCTCTGTCAGCATCCCTGGCGCCTCCTCACTCCATCCAAGTGCGTCTGGTGGAGTACGCCTCCAGGGTGCCACGTTCCCCTGTCGGCGCGGCAGTGCTGAAGGTCCCAATCGCCGGCGCACAGGGTCGACCACCGTCCGATCACCGCGGCTCCCGCTCACGCCGAACTGGGGCAACGGATCAGAGGACCCGCAGGACCGAGAAGGTCCAATGGCCCTACAGGTGAGGAGGGCCACTGTCGGAGACTTGGCCCATGACCCGTCTCGAGCAGGGGCACGAGCGGCGAGCCGCGACCAGCCCTCCCGGTACGGCAACGGAGGCCGTGGCCGGGGTAAGACGCTGGATCGTCCTCGCGGTGCTGTGTGTCAGCCTCTTGGTGATCAGCCTGGACACCACCGTCCTCAACGTGGCGATGCCGACGATCGTGCGACGCTTGCGGGCCACCTCCAGCCAACTGCAATGGACCGTCGACGCGTACGCCGTAGTGTTCGCAGGCCTCCTCCTCGTGCTCGGAAGCCTCGGCGACAGGGTGGGCAGAAAGTGGATCTTCCTCTCGGGACTCGCCGTGTTCGCGGCCGGGTCTGCGGCATCGGCGTTCTCGGGGACTCCCGATCGCCTCGTGATCGCTCGAGCCTGCATGGGTGTCGGGGCGGCCGGGATCATGCCCTCGACGCTGTCCATCCTTTCCAACGTCTTCACCAAGGATCGCGACAGGGCGCGTGCCATCGGGATCTGGTCGGGGACGACCGGTTTGGGGGTAGCCGCGGGACCCATCGTCGGTGGATGGTTGCTCGCCCACTTCTGGTGGGGTTCGGTCTTTTTGATCAACGTCCCGATCGCTGTCGCGGGCGTGGTGGCCGCCGTGTTCCTCGTCCCCAACTCGCGGAACATGGCGGCCAAGCGGCCCGATCCGGTCGGCGCGCTCCTCTCGGTAGCCGGGATGGGAATCCTGCTGTGGGGCATCATCGAGGCGCCCAACCGCACATGGACATCCCCGCTGGTGCTCGGAGCCCTCGGGGCAGCCGTCGTCGTACTCACCGCCTTCGTCCTCTGGGAGCTGCGTTCCGATCATCCCATGCTGCCGCTCGACTTCTTCCGCTCCCGGCGATTCAGCGCCGCCATCGGCGCAATGGGGCTCGTGCTGTTCGGTCTGTTGGGAATGTTCTTCCTGCTGACCCAGTGGCTGCAGTTCTCTCTCGGCTACAGCCCATTGCAGACGGGCGTGCGGGTCGGCCCGATTGCACTCGTGCTGCTGGTGGCTGCGCCTTTGTCGAGCGTGCTAGCCCGGATCGTCGGCAC
The DNA here is from genome assembly GCA_963810195.1 of uncultured Acidimicrobiales bacterium. Lineage (GTDB taxonomy): Bacteria > Actinomycetota > Acidimicrobiia > Acidimicrobiales > UBA8190 > Chersky-840. Next base: position 12,988 of record CAWEMO010000011.1, read on the forward strand.
CAAGCCCGTCGTCTTCGCCGGCATGGCCCTCATTGCTGTCGGACTCGGGCTGTTGTCGCGGACGACCGTCGACGGCACTTACCGCGACGCCCTCCCCTTATTCGTCCTCATCGGGTGCGGCACCGGCCTCGCATTGGCGCCATCGATCGAGTCCGTGCTGGGGTCCATTCCCCGCGAGGAGGCCGGGGTGGGCTCGGCCACCAGCGACACCGCCCTGCAGCTCGGAGGCGCTCTCGGGGTCGCCGTGCTGGGCAGCGCCCTCAACATCCGCTATCAGGGGCGCATGACCCCGCTCCTCGCGCATCAGCCCGTCCCCGGTGACGTCCGCCGCCTCATCCTCGGATCGTTGGGCGGGGCCCTGGCCGTTGCCCAGCACGTCGGAGGGTCCCTCGGGACGGAGCTGGCCGGCGTGGCCCGGCAGTCATTCGTGAGCGGTATGGACCTCGGGCTCGTGGTGGGTTCGGCGATGGTCGGCGCGGCGAGTGTGGTGGTGCTCGCGCTGCTACCGAACCGGGCAGCGGGCTACCGGCACGCTTCCCCGGCGGACACGCCATCGGCTATCGATCCGGGCAATGGGGCCACTCGGCCCTGTTCGGCAAGTGTCATTGTCGACGATCCTGTAGAGCATGGGTCGGATCGGACGTGCCGTTCCGGACACGAGAAGCGCCGTAAAGATGATCTGGATCACGGGTCGTGCCCCGAGACCACGAGCAAGTCGTAAATACACGGACGGGAGGAACCGACAATGGCAGCTGACCGCGATGAGCCCGAAGCCGATGTCTCGGAGCAGCAGGAGCCTGTGACCGACGTTTCGGTCGAGGATCCCTTCGAGGCACTCGAGGACCTGGGCGAGCGGCCTGAGGCCGATACGCTCGAGCAGGCCATTCCAGTCGACGAGGACCAAATCCTCAACCCTGCGCCAAGGCGCGCGGAAGCCTCCGACGCCGACTGGATCGAGCAATCGATCGAAGTACCACTGGATGAAGACGACGAAGAGCGCGAGCCGGCCGGCGGGCACGGGGGCACCGGGCCGACCTAAACAAGCGAACAAGCGTTGGCTTTGCCGGTGATCTTCGTCATGACACGCTGAGTCGCCAGCCGAGCCCGAATGCATCGCCCGGCCGGCGAAGACCACAACTGCCAAGTCTGCCCCCCGGCCTCCCGAATTTGCAGAGTCGAGGTGCCCCGTCGGCACCGTGGGCGCCCCGTTCTCAAGCTAGGCTTGGCTTTCATCGACGACGCCGCTCGTGGTCTGTTCGTGCCCATCGTCCGGCCGGCCATCGATGCAGCTCTTGTCGTCATCCCGATCATCTGGTCCGCTGATCGTCGCCGGTAACGGAGGGGGGAGCCCATGCGCCGAGCGCGTGTTCGGACCCGACGGCCCGCGCACGCCATCAGGGTCGTCGGCCTGGCGACGATCGTCCTGGTCTCGGGGTGGACGGCCGCGGCGGCGGCCGGGGCTTCCCAGGACCCGCAATGGCCCGTCCAGCCGGGGTGGGAGCGCTATGTCATGGCCCCGGAGAGCCCTGAGGTCACTCCCGTGCGCGTCGTCAGGACATCCGGCGCTGTCACCGGCTCGAAGACCCTCACCGATCCCGGAGGCAAGGGCGGGGCCACCCTCACCATGACGTCGAAGGGACCCTCCCCCGCCATCGTGGTCGACTACGGCAAGGACGTGGGTGGTGTCCCGTACTTCGTCGTGCGCTCGGTGTCGGGGACACCGGTGCTCCGCTCCATCTACAGCGAGGGGTCCCAGTACCTGGGGTCACTGAGCGACCAGTCACCGAGCGCAAGCCCGGCGGGCGACCCTTCCCGCGTGGACAACCTGACGGTGGGGTCTCCCGGGCGACTCACCACGAGCCTCATCCAGGGCGGCGAGCGCTACGAACGGATCACCCTCACCACCCCCGGCACCGTGACCCTGTCGTCGATCGGCATCGACTTCACCGCGGTGCGAGCCACCGCAAACGACTTCCGAGGGTGGTTCGACTCGAGCTCCTCGGAGCTCGACCGGATCTGGTTCGACGGGGCCTACACCACCCAGCTCAACGAGCTGCCCGCCGGCAGCGTGCCCGCGTCCTGGCGCATCACCGGTGGCGCGCTCGAGGCGGTGGGGCGCAGCGCCGGCATCCTGAGCCGAGGTGTGGGCTGGACCGACTATTCGATGTCGTTCGACACGCGTGTCCTGGACAGCTCCACCGGCTGGCTGGTGCGCGCCTCGTCGCCGACCTCGGGCTACCTGTTCATCCTCAACGAGGCGGCCGGCGACACCCGATCTCCCGACACCCTGCAGGAGGCCGCCATCGGTCCCGGCGAGTTCGACATCATCGACGACGTCGCCCTCCCCGAGACCATCGTCGCCGGGCGTTGGCACCATGTGACCACCGTGACGTCGGGCACCGACATCACCACCTCGATCGACGGCCGGCAGGTGGCCACCTTCGACACGAGCTCGCTCCCGTCAGGGGCTTCGGTCTACGGGTCGGGCACGGTGGGGTTCGAGACCCTGGGATCGACGGCGTTGTTCCGGGACCTGGACGTGACCGGTGTCGGAAGTGTGCACCTCTACACCAACGACCTGTCGCAGTCCTCGGCGCTGGCCGACTTCCCCGGGTCCCAGGTCACCGCGCCCGATCCCCTGCCCGTCATCATGGACGGAGCCCGGCGCGACCGGGTGGTGTGGAGCGGAGACCTGGGTGTGGAAGTGCCCAACGTCTTCTCGACGACCGCGGCCGCCAGCTTGGTGCGGGGGTCGCTCCAACTGCTGGGCAGCTACCAGACCACCGACGGGGAGTCGGGCACGAACATCAATCCCACTGTCCCGCTGGGCACCTCCCTGCAAAATGGCGCCACCTACTCGGCCTCGTACTCGATGGACGAGGTGGACAACATCGCCACCTACTACCTCTACACCGGTGACCTCTCCTTCGTGAGATCCGAGTGGCCGATGATCACCCGTGAGCTCGCCTACAACGCGTCGATGGTCGACACCCGTGGACTGCTCGCCACCAACGGCGACGACGGCATGGATTGGGACTACTACGACGGGAGCAAGACCGGCGAGGTCACCGCCTACAACGACATCTACTACCAGACGCTCACGAGCGCCGCGTCCTTGGCGGACGCTCTCGGACTCCCTGTCGAGGCATACGTGTACAGGCAGCAGGCCGCGGCGCTCAAGACGGCCATCAATACCTACCTCGTCGATCCGTCGACGGGTCTCTACAGCCTGTCCAATCTCCAGCCCGCGGCCGTGCCCCAGGACGGCAACTCGCTCGCCGTGCTCTTCGGTGTCGCCCCGCAGGACAACGACGCCGCCATCCTGAGCGCACTGTCGAAGGCTCTTCCCTCGACGTGCTACGGGCCGGAGTCGTACACGGCCAATGCCGGGTTCCGGGCCGCGGTCAGCCCCTTCGTCACCAACGAGGAGGTGAGCGCTCTCTTCGCCACCGGCGACACCGCGGCCGCCATCTCGCTGGTGCAGAAGCTGTGGGGGTACATGGACGCTCCCGGGCCCGACTACACCGGGGCCGACTGGGAGCTCGTCGGCACCCAGGGGTCCCCGGGCTTCGGGGACGCCACGAGCCTGGCCCACGGTTGGTCGAGTGGCGCCACCGTGGACCTCTCCTCCTACGTCCTCGGGGTCCAACCGTCCACGGCCGGCTTCCGGACCTGGTCGGTGAAGCCCCACCCGGGCTCACTGTCGTGGGTGGAGGGCGACGCTCCGACCCCGCACGGCTCGATCGACGTGCGCTGGGCGCAGGACCGAACCTCGGGCCGCTTCGCCTTGCAGGTCAGCGCCCCGGGCGGCACAAGGGGCACCATCTCGGTCCCCGTGCTCCGGCCCGGCACCGTCATCACCGTCCGCTCCGGCGGATCGGCTCGCACCCCGCCCTTGCACCGGGTCGTCACGGCCGCGCCCGGCGCCACCTACGTGGCGATCACGGTGCCGGGTGGCGCCACCTACGACATCGACGCCGTCCCGCGCTAGGACGATCGGTCCCCGGTCAGCTCCCGCTGTCGACTTCGAAGGTGACCGACGGCACGGGCGCGGCGCCCCCGACGACGGAGAACCCGACGCGGACGTCGCCGGTGCCCGAGGAGGACGTGGTCAGCTGCAGCGTGGTCGAAGCCCGGGATAGGGCGCCGTCGACGACGACGCAGGGAGAACGAGCGTCCCCGACGACGGCACGGCCGTGACACCGTGGGATGTCGCCTGCCACTGCACCGTCGTGGCCCCGCGCTCGTCCGACTGGAGGCCCAGGGTCACCGGCGTCGCCACACCGGCGTGGGTCGGCACGGTGCCACTGGGCACGGTGTAGCCGACGGCCGGCGCCGCGAACTGGGTGTAGGAGGGTGGCGCCGCGTCCCCGCCGGTCCCCCACGTGGGGTCGGCCGCAGTCGAGAGCGTGAAACCGACTGATCCGCCCGTGTGCAAGATGGCGGCCGGCAGCCAAGGTTGGTCCCAGGCCACGGGTGCGGCCGACCCTGTCGAGACCTCCACGGACGACACATAGGTGGCGGGTGCTCCCTGGGCCACAGCGTGAGCACCTTGCCCCCCGCCAGGTCGATGGTGGCGCTCGGGAACATCGGGCTGGCCATGACGAGGTTCGCGGTTCCGGGAGTCAGGGGATAGAGGCC
>CAWEMO010000012.1:0-20418 GCA_963810195.1 uncultured Acidimicrobiales bacterium
AAGGGGGGCCGCACCTTCGGTTTCCGCGTCTCGGACGCCACGGCCACGATCGCCTATCTGTCGGATCACTGCCCCACCGCCTTCGGCCCCGGGCCCGACGGGCTGGGGGAATACCACGAGGCGGCCGTCGGCCTGGCCCGTGACTGCGACCTCCTCTTCCACGACGCCCAGTACCTCGACGACGAGCTCGAGAGGCGGGCGAGCTTCGGGCACGCCGCGTGCGGCTACGCCGTGCGCCTGGGTGAGCGCGCCGGGGCCCGGCGCGTCCTGCTGTACCACCACGACCCCCCGCGCACCGACGACGAGATCGACGCGGTGGTGGCCTCCTACACGGGGGCGCCCGTCGAGGTGGACGCGGCGGCGGAGGGCATGGTCATCGACCTCCCGATCTCCGCGGCATCCTGAAGCCCCGGGGTCGGTCCCGAGCCGGGCTGGCCTACAGTTCGGGGCCATGGCGGTGCGGGTCGTGCTGGCGGAGGACAATTACCTCGTCCGCGAGGGCGTGCGCTCCCTCGTCGAGACCGAGCCCGACCTCGAGGTGGTCGGGGTGTGCGAGGACTACGACTCGCTCCTCGCCGCGGTCGAGACCGAGGAGCCCGACGTGGTGGTGACCGACATCCGGATGCCGCCCACCGGGACCGACGAGGGGATCCGAGCCGCCGAGGTACTCCGGGAGCGCCACCCCGACATGGGCGTGGTCGTGCTCAGCCAGTACTCGGAGCCGGCCTACACGCTGGCCTTCCTCGACGGGGGGTCCAAGGGCCACGCCTATCTCCTCAAAGAGCGCGTCTCGGACATCGGCCAGCTGGCGGGGGCCATCCGCGAGGTTGCCGGCGGAGGCTCGGTGATCGATCCCGAGGTGGTTGACGCGCTGGTGTCGGCGAGGGCCAAGCCCGCCGACTCCCCCCTGCACCGCCTCACGGCGCGCGAGTCCGAGATCCTGTCGGAGATGGCCCAGGGCAAGAACAACGCGGCAGTGGCCGCGTCCCTGGTGCTGTCGGAGCGGGCCGTGGAGAAGCACATCAACTCGATCTTCTCGAAGCTGGCGCTGTCGCAGGAGCCCGACGTCCACCGGCGCGTGAAGGCGGTGCTCCTCTTCCTGTCGGTGCGGGAGGCCTGAGCGCCGCCGCCGCCGCCGCCGCAGCAGCCGGCGCGGGCGGCGCGGGCGGGTCGCCCGGTGGTGCTGGCACCCCCGGGCCGATGGTGCTGTCAGCCTGTGCCCCCGACCCGGGGGCTGCCAGGATAGGGACGTGGCTGGCCAGGGGACCACGGTGTTGATCGTCGACGATCAGACGCCGTTCCGCATGGCGGCACGGTCGGTGGTGAGCGTGACGCCCGGGTTCGAAGTCGTGGGCGAGGCCAAGTCGGGGGAGGCGGCCGTCGAGCAGGTGACGGCCCTGGCGCCCCAGCTTGTCCTCATGGACATCAACATGGACGGCATGTCGGGGATCGAAGCCACCCGCCGCATCACCGGCGCCCACCCCGAGGTCCGCGTCATCCTCCTGTCGACCTACGACGCCGACGACCTGCCGGCCGACGCCCGCACGTGCGGGGCCCTCGGATACGTCCACAAGGAGCAATTCGGTCCCGACGTCCTCGTCCGCATGTGGGAGGGGGGCGGGCCCGGCCTTACCGAGAGCTGAGCCCAGGCGACCCAGGGCGTAGAGTCTCCCTGCGACACGCGGGGGTGGGCAATGGAGACCGACTACCTCGTGATCGGTGCGGGCGCACTCGGGATGGGGTTCGTCGACACCCTGATCGAGCACTCCGACGCCGAGGTCATCATCATCGATCGGCGCCACGGCCCTGGTGGCCACTGGCTGGACTCGTACCCCTTCGTGCAGCTGCACCAGCCATCGATGAACTACGGGGTGAACTCCACCCCGCTGGGTCAGGATCGGGTCGAGCGCGGTGGGCGAGACGCAGGATTCTATGAGCGAGCGAGCGGACCAGAGATCTGCGCCTATTACGCCGAGATCATGCGTCACCGATTCTTGGCGTCACGTCGGGTGCGGTTCTTCCCGATGTGCGAGTACCTCGGGGACCGGCGATTCCGTTCCCGCCTGACGGGCGCCGAGACGGAAGTAACGGTGCGAACGAGCGTCGTGGACGCCACCTACATGGCCTCTCGCGTCCCTGCGACCGATTCCCCGCCGTTCCAGGTAGCCGATGCAGCGACGTGCATCTCGATCGGTGCACTCACGAGTGTCATGACGCCCCCCGATGGTTACGTGATCATCGGCGCCGGCAAGACCGCCATGGACGGTGTGTGCTGGCTGCTCGACAATGGGACTCCACCCGACGACATCCGCTGGATCCGGCCCCGAGAGCCATGGATGCTCAATCGTGCCTTCTTCCAGCCCGGCGAGGGTCTCCTGGGGACGTTCTCAGGGGTAGTCCTGGACTTGGAGGCGGTGGCCGAGTGCGAGTCGATCGAGCAGGTCTTCGATCGACTCGAGGAGCACCAGGTGATAGTGCGTCTCGATCCCTCGATCCAGCCCTCAATGAGCAAAGGCGCCACGGTGAGTCTCGGCGAGCTCGATCTGTTGCGATGCATCAAAGGGGTGATCCGATTGGGACATGTCACGCGAATCGATTCGGACAGAATCACCCTGGAGGGGGGTTCTGTCCCGACCAGTCCCGACCATCTGCACGTGCACTGCGCCTCGGCCGGACTGAGCGACAACCCATCCAAGCCGATCTTCACAGAGGACTCACTCCTCCTGCAGCCGATCACTCGTGTCAGCCTCAGCCTGTCGGCAGGACTCATTGGTTTTGTCGAAGCATCGGGACGGTCGACGACCGAGAAGAACCGGCTCTGCCCACCGAACTCGTGGTTCGACACGCCCTTCGATTGGATTCGGCATGTGTTGACCGGGATGAAGACCGAGCTGGAGTGGCGAGAGGCTCCTGACGTGCTGGCGTGGGTGGAATCCTCCCGCCTCAATCTCATGAAGGGCCTTGATCAGAGCCCCGACAAGGACTCCGTAGCTGACCTGCAGAACAGGTTCCTGACGGCATTGTTCCCCGCCCTGGCAAGGTTCGAGGCCTTGGCCGCGAACGCGACGCCTGACGAGCGGGCACGGATGTTCGAGGAACAGTCCTAGGGCGGCTGGGACGTCAGATCAAACGCCCATCGGGATGCACCCCGCCACCGTGGTCCCCGCGCCGGGCGCGGACGTCACGCTGACCGTACCGCCGATCGCTCCGACGCGGTCACTCATGTTCACGAATCCGGCGCCTCCGGCGAGGGTGCCGTGGGCGTCGAATCCCGCGCCCGTGTCGCGCACCTCGAACATCAGGTTGGCGCCCTCCTGCCATACGCGGACGAAAGCGGCGGCACCGTCGCCGGCATGCTTCCCCGCGTTCTGCAGCGCCTCCATGCAACAGAAGTAGACCGCCGCCTCCCTCTCGGGCGAGAGACGGTCCAGCCCCTCGGCGTCGACCTCGGTGGGCAGAGCGGCGCGTGCCGCAGCCGAGCGCAGCGCCTCGGCGACGCCCCGGTCGATCAACAGCGGGGGGTAGATCCCGTGCGCCAGGGCGCGCAGCTCCTGGACGGCGTCCTGGACCGCCTCACCGAGCTGGTCGAGGATCTTCGCCGAGGCTTCGGGATCGCGCTCGGCGAGCTGGCGGGCCAGGCGCACGTTCACCGCCAGCGCCACCAGGTGCTGCTGGGCGCCGTCATGGAGGTTGCGTTCGATCTGGCGCCGGGCCGCGTCGGCGGCGGCCACGATACGCGCCCGGGAGGCCCGGAGCTCGTCGGCCTGGCGGCGGACCTCGTCGAGGGACTCCTGGAGCGCGGAGTCGAGCTCGACGTTGTGCAGCGCCAGGCCGACCTGACGCGCCAGCTCGGTGAGCATCGTGTCGTCGTCGGTCGTGAACGGCTCGCTGTTCGGTGGCCGCACCGCCACGATGAGCCCGAGGACCTGGCCCGAGTGCGTGGTGGGCGCCACCCGGACCACGGAGTCCTCCCGGTTGCGCAGCAGGCTGGGCAACCAGATCTCGACCCACGCCGTGCCCGTCACACCGGCTCTGGCCACGACGGTGGACTCCTCGTCGTTGAGCGTCAGGCGCTCCACCGGGACGTCGGGCACCGACACCGTCCGCTCGAGATGGCCACCTGAGCCGGTCCACACCTCGGCGGCCGACAGCCCGAGCGTCTTGCGCAGCGACTCGGCCACCTGGAGGAGCAACTCGTCCATCGGAATGGCGCGCGACAGGCGACTCCCGAAGGTGCGCAACACGGTGTCGGGCGCCTCGCGCTCGCCGTAGACGATGCGGTTGGCGTACTGGGTGAGGCGCTGGCGGGCGGGGCCGTAGACCAACGCGGCCACCGCGGCGGCCGCCATCGACAACGCCAGCAGCGTGCGCTGATCGTGGGTGGGGGTGTGCCCCAGTCCCACCACGATCACCAGGTACACGACCACGACGATGCCGGTGAGCCCCGCCAACGACACGGTGTGGGCGAGGATGCGATCGATGCGCCCGGCCAGACGGCGGGAGCTGCCCATGGCGAGCGCCACCGCCAGGGGAACGCTCGAGACCATGACCACGAGCCATGGCCGGGTGGGCCAGCCCCACAGCACCCGGAGGGCGAGCGCCACCACGAGTATCTCCGCACCGACCGCGATGGCCCACCCGAACCACTGCATGCGCTGACGCTCGACACCTCGCGAACGGGCGTAGCGCCGCTGGGAGCCGATGACGCCGATCGACCCGAACACGGCGGCCTCGACGGCCACGGGCCACAGCGGCAAGGAGGGACGCCGCGTCCAGATGGCCACGCCCACCGCGGCGCCCACGACGTAGCCGCCGGCGATGGCGGCCCGGCTGAGCCGGCAGCTGCCGTCGGGCAGGCCGAGCAGCAGGTGCATGGCGGCCACGGGCAGCAGGGCGACGCACAGCGGCACCACCACGCGCGCCACCGACACCAGCGTCGGGCCGACGGCTGTGCCGTGCGCGTGGGCCTGGACCACGGCGGCGAACAGCGCGGCGAGGGCACCGAGCGCGGTGCCGGCGAGGACCAGCGCACCCTGGCGCTCGAACGGTCGGCGGATGACGGCGAACGCCCCCGCCAGGGCGAAGGCGGCCACGAGCACGGCCCGGACGGCCTCGGTGGCCAGGTTGCCCTGGCGCCCGAGGACGGGCGCGTAGGCGGCGGACCCCAGGGCGAACAGCGCCAGCGCCGTGGCGACCAGGGTCGCCACCGGGCGCTGCGGGGCTACGGGCTCGTGGACGACCCGTACCCGGTCGGCGGCGACCTCGACGCTCATCCCGTCGTCGTCGGCGACGACACCGAGGCCGTGGCGACGGCCGACCCGCCCGTCGCGCCCAGGCCGTCGTCCTCGATGCGCCCGTCGCGCATGCGCACGATGCGGGTGGCCGCTCCCGCCACCGTGTCGTCGTGGGTGACCATGAGGATGGCCTGGCCCCCGGTGTGGAGGCGGCGGAAGAGCTCGAGCACCTCGAGACCCCCGTCGGAGTCGAGCGCGCCGGTGGGCTCGTCGGCGAGCAGGAGCGTCGGCTTGTTGGCCAGGGCCCGGGCGATGGCCAGGCGCTGGCGCTCGCCTCCCGACAACACGCCGGGGGCGGCGCTCTGCTTGTCGGCGAGGCCCAGCATGTCGAGCAGATCGCGGGCGCGGCTCTCGGCCTGGCGGCGGCGCCCCCCGGCGATCACCGCCGGCAGCGTCACGTTCTCGAGCACGCTCATCCCCTCGAGGAGGTTGAAGAACTGGAAGACGATGCCGATGTGCGCCCGTCGCATGCGGGCCAGTGCGTTCTCGTCCTTGTCGGTGAGCGACTCCCCGGCGACGACGATCTCGCCCTCCGTCGGCGTGTCGAGCCCGGCCACCAGGTTGAGGAGGGTGGACTTCCCACATCCCGAGGGTCCCATCACGGCCACGAACTCGGTGTCGTCCATGGTCATGTCGATGCCCCGGAGCGCCCGGACGGGTGCACCGTCGGCCTCGTAGGTCTTCCGGACGCCGCGTGCCTCCATGACGTGCATGCCCTACTCCCTGACTCGGTTGTCGGTCCTGGTCCCCGCCGCCACCTTCCACGCCGCGACCGGCGCCTCCCGGCCCTTGACCAGCGCCGGGGGGAGAGCGGTCGCCGGCGGGGGTCGGTCGAGCGCCTCGTAGGTCGACTGGCTGAGCACGGTCTCGCCGGGATCGGCCCACTGCTGGAGGCGCTGGGCGAGATTGACGGTGTCGCCCACCAGTGTGTACTCGAGCCGCTCCTCGGACCCGAGCAGTGCCGCCGCGGCGGGCCCGGTGGTCACCCCGATGCCGAGCTCGAACGGCGCCAGGCCCGTGTCGGACCAGCGCCGGTTCACCTCGGCCTGAGCGGCGTGCATCTCGAGCGCGGCTTCCACGGCGCGCGCGGCGTGGTCGGGGAGGGGTACCGGCGCGCCGAACACCGCCATGACGGCGTCGCCCACGAACTGCATGACGGTGCCGTCGGCGTCGAGGATGGCCCGGTTCATCTCGGCGCGGTGCACATTGAGCTGCCCGGCCAGGGCGCTCGGGTCGGCGCGCTCGGCGATGCTCGAGTAGCCACGGATGTCGGACATGAGCACGCTCACGTCGACCGCCTCGGTCTCGCCCACGCGCCGGCCCTGGCGGACGAGGAGGTCGGCGACGCCCCCCGGCAGCAGACGGCTGAGCGTCTCACCCTGCTCCTCGCGGTTGACGATGGCCTCGTGCAGCATGCGCAGGCGCCGCAACGAGTTCTGCCCTCCCGCGCTGGCCTGCTGGGCGATGCGGAGGAAGAGCTTCTCGACACCGTCGGAGGCGGCGGTGGCGGTCGTGCCCTGGGCGACGGCGATGGCCTTGATGGGCCTGCCCTCGGCCACCAGGCGAAGCAGCTCCTCCTCCGCCTCGCTCAACTCGCCGGTGTCGGTCACGGGGTGCACCATCGACTCCACGATGGTCGGGTCGAGCACCGACCCTCCGGTGGCGACGGCCCGCACCGCCCGGGCCAGCTGGTCGCCCTCGGCGACATGGTCCTTCAACAGGTACGCGCATCCCGCCGCGCCCTCGTCGAGCAGCGAGATGGCGTACTCGGGGTCGTCGAACTGCGACAGGATCACGACGCCGGTCCCCGGGTGCCGCTTGCGGATCTCGCGCGCCGCCTCGATGCCTTCCTTCTGGAAATTCGGGGGCATCCGGATGTCGGTGACGACCACCTGGGGGGCGAGCTTGCCCGCCCCGTTGACGAGCTCGTCGTAGTCCGCCGCCGTGCCGAGAACCTCGAAGTCGGGCTCGAGCGCCAGCAGGGCCCGCACGCCTTCGCGCACGATGAGGTTGTCGTCGGCGAGGAACACGGTGATGGCGCTCCCGGGCATGCCCCTATTTGGCCTGGTCGGGGTGGCACGGTCAAGGGTGCGCGCCCCCGCCGGTGAGGGGGTGCCAGCCGGTGTGTCGTGCCCTCAGATCCGGTGCCGGCGCCGGTCGAAGAGCACGCGCCGGGCGCAGTTGTGCCCGGCCATGCCGTGCACGCCTCCGCCCGGGTGCGTGGAAGCGGAGCAGAGGTAGAGGCCCTTCACCGGTGTGGCGTACCCGAACCATCCCGGCACCGGCCGGAAGACCAGTTGCTGGTCGAGGGCGCTCGACCCTGCCCCGAGATCGCCCCCGACCAGGTTGGGGTTCTCGTGCTCGAGGTCCTGGGGGGTGCGCACCGCGGTGCCGACCACCCGGGCGCGCAGCCCGGGGGCGTGGTCCTCGAGTCGGTCCAAGACGACCTCGAGGAAGGCGTCCTTGGACTTCGCCCAGGAGCCGGTCCGGCGGGGCACGGGGGGCACGTGGGTCTCGATCCACAGCGTGTGGCCGCCGGCCGGGGCCCGGCTGGGGTCGGCCACGCTCTGCTGGCCCACGATGAGCATGGGCCGGGTGGGGAGGACTCCCCGCCGCGCCTCGTGCCCCGCCTCGGCCATGGCGTCGAGGTCGCCGGTGAGGTGCACGACACCGGTTTCCGCCAGTCCGGGCGCCGCCCACGGCGCGGGTCCGTCGAGGGCCAGGTCGACCTTGAACACCCCCGTCCCGTACCGGAAGCGTCGCAGCCCCGCCAGATAGCGGGGGGGCAGCAGCTGCGTGTCCACCAGCCCGCCGAACAGCGCCCGGGGCCCGGTGTCGGCCAGGACGGCCCGCCGGGCGCGCAGGACTTCCCCGCCGGCGGTCTCGACCCCCGTCACCCGGTTGCGCTCGACGACGACCCGCGTGACCTCGGAGGAGGTCTCGACCCTCCCGCCGGCCCCGGTCACCGCGTCGACGAGGGCACCGGCCAACCGGCGCGCCCCCCGACGGGCACCGGCATCCCGTGGTGCTGGGCCGCCAAGGCGAGGATGAGGGCGGGAGGGACGCTGCCCGGGGCGTCGACGGGGACGTCCGCGTGCGACACACCGGCGGCCAGCAGTGCCCGTGCCGCGGGATCGGCGAGGCGCTCCGCACTCAGGGCGTCCATCGGGCCCAGGAGCATCTGGGTGGTGGCGAGCAGGCCCTCACGTCGGGCCCGGCGGGCGAAGGCGAGCCCGGCCCGCGGCGCGCCCACCGGCCCGAGCATCTGACGCAGGAAGTAGGTGCCGACGTCGCACCACCACCGGTAGAGCTCGAGCCAGGCGGCCCCGTCCGCGCCGGCGCGCCGGGACAGCCCGTCCGCGGTGCGCTGCGGGTCGGCGTGGCACACCGCGGCGAGCTCGGGGGACACCGCGGCGGCGACGGGGGCCGGGAACTGCGCCCACTTCACGGAACGGTCGAGCCCGAGCTCGGTCAGCACCGGAGAGGAGTGCAGCAACCCGTAGAAGGCGGAGTAGGTGTCGTGGACGTAGCCGGGAACCGTGTGCTCGGCACTGTGCACGGCGCCACCCGCCACCGCGGAGCGCTCCAGGATCGTCACGCGCCAGCCGGCGCGCGCCAGCAGGGCGCCGGCCACGAGCCCGTTGGGCCCCGACCCGATCACCACTGCGTCGACGTCGTCCACCGCCGGCCGCCTAGGCGCGCCCGTGTGGAGGTGCGGGGACCAGGGTCAGCGTTGTTCCTCGCGCCGGTGCCCGCTGCTCAACTCGGCCAGGGCGTCGCGGTCGATGGTTTCGGCCGACGCCACCGCGAGCTTGCAGGCCGTGACGGCCCGGATCGTCGAGGTGCGGCGTCCCCCTTCGAGCACGGCCCGCTCGCCGTGCATGGACCCCGGCCCGTACTCCGCCAACCGCTCCCCGTCGACCTCGATGCGCACGACGCCGTCGAGCACGAGGAAGAGGTCGTTCTCCTCCGCTCCCTGCTCGGTGATGACGGACCCGGCCTTGAAGGTCCGGACCTTGGGCTTGGCGCCGCTCTGCATGAGGGTCAGCGAGAGCTGGCGTTCGAGGGCCGACTCCACCTCCGTGGTGAGCGCCTCGGAGTCGCGGTCGCCCCATGGGCTGTGCTTGCCGAAGGCGCGGCGGTACCAGTTCGAGAAGTCGATCATCCCCGTCTTGAGCGAGAGCTTGCCGTCGTGGTCGTAGACCCAGTGGCGGGGGAAGCTGCTGGCTCCGGAGAGCGCGAACGACGAGGACCCGTCGGCGCGCACCGTGAGCGCGAGCGTGGTCCAGGCCAGCGGAGCCGCGAATTGCACGTACGGGGCCCGGCGCACCCGGCGAGGTGCGGGCACACCGGTGCGGCCACCGGCGGTCTGGAAGAAGGTCACCTCGGTCGCGCTCACGACGGGATCGGGTTGCAGGTCGGGAAGGGAGATGGCTTCGAAGGCGACCTGCTTCTTGCCCAGCTGCAGCAAGGTCGAGCAGATCAGCCCGCCACCGTCCTGGCCGTGGCCGACGATGCGGCCGCCGTCCACGTCGACCCAGGCGCTGAGCCGGTTGGCGAACCGGAAGCGCCCGTCGCGCTGGAGCGCGTCGAGATCCTCGATCACGTCGGGCGGCGGCTGGTCGTAGTGCGCGACGCCCGTCTCGAAGGGCATCTTGGTCATACCGCCCACAGCCTCGGACGGGATCCAGGAGATGGACGTGACAGAGGACTCGATGCGCATGGCGCCTCCCCGCTCGCTCGCTCCCCGAACAGTACCGACCGTGGCGCCCGGCGCCCAGGGTGGGGGCTGGTGTCGGCGGGTGGGGGTGGCATCCCCGCCGGGCGCGACCGGTCTGGCCCGGTCAGGCCGCCTCGAAGCGCAGCTCGGCCCGCCGGACCCCGGTGACCACGGACGAGGGGCTGCGCTCCACGGGGCCCACCCGGGCCACGCCGACGAACCGGTCGAGCAGTTCGTCGAGCACCACCCGGCCCTCGAGCCGGGCAAGGGCGGACCCCAGGCAGAAGTGGTTCCCCTGCCCGAAGGCGAGATGGGGGTTGGGGTCGCGCCCCACGTCGAAGGTCGAGGCACCGGGGCCGAACGCGTCCTCGTCGCGGTTCGCCGATGCGAACAGCATGAGCAGGGGCTCACCCTCGGCGACGGCCACCCCGCCCACCTCGGTGTCGCGGGTGGCGGTCCGCATGAACGACACCACGGGCGAGGACCACCGGAGCATCTCCTCCACGGCCCCCGGGACGAGGCGGCGATCGGCGCGGAGCCGGCTCCACTGCCCGGGATGGTCGGCGAAGGCGAGCAGCCCGGAGCTGATGAGGTCGCGCGTGGTCTCGTTCCCGGCCACGAGCAGCTGCACCAGGAACATGCCGAGCTCGTCGTCGCTCAGGCGCTCCCCGTCGACCTCGACCTGCGCCAGCCGGGTGAGCACGTCGTCGCGGGGCGGGCGCGGCGGTCCTTGGCCGAGCCGACGAGGTACTCGACCATTTCGCCCATCAGCCGGGCCCGCCGATCGGCGGGCCAGTCCGTGGCTCCGGGGATGACGGCCTCGGACCACTCGTAGCAGCGCTCCCACTCGTCGTCGGGCACGCCCAGGATCTCCCCGATGACCTGGAGCGGGAGCGGCACGCTGAGGGCGGCGACGACGTCGGTGGCCGCACCGTCCGCGACGCGCTCCACCAGGGCTGCGGTGCGGGCGCGGACCACGGGCTCGAGCGCGCGCACCACCGACGGCTTGAACGCGGGCTGTACCAGGCGCCGGTAGCGGGTGTGCACGGGCGGGTCCGAGTGCATCATCGTCGGCGGCGACTCGTAGGTCGTCCCGATCTCCTCGACCAGGATCCCCCGGCCGGCGCAGAAGGTGTCGTGGTCACTCTCGATCGCCGACACATCCGCGTGCTTGGCGACGGCCCAGAAGCCTCGTTCCTCGTTCCACGCCACCGGCGCCTCGGCACGCAGACGGGCGTAGAGCGGGTGAGGGTCGGTCGTGTACAGCTCGGGGTCGAGCAGCCGGGCCGCCAGCGCCACCCCCGGTCGCCCCCGCTCCGACACGGCCGTCACCCTACCCAGCTGTCGCCGGGGGCTCGGGAGGAACCCCCGGCTCGGCAAAATGGGGCGGCCGGCGCGCCGTGAGCGCCGCCACGCCCTCCTCGAAGTCCGGGCCGGTCATCATGACCCGGAGTCGCTCCTCGGCGTCGCGCGCGGCGGTGGCGGCGTCCCGGTGGAGGTCGGTGTACAGCTGGAGCTTGGTGGCGGCGAGCGACGCGGGGGAGACCTCGGTGGCCAGGACCCGGGCGTACCGGTGGACGGTGTCCAAGAGCTCTTCCGCCGGCGTCACCTGGTTCACGAGGCCGATCTCGGCCGCCTCCTCGGCCAGGAGCACCCGGCTCGACAGCAGGATGTCGGCGGCCCGGGTGAGGCCCACCAGCCGGGGCACCAGCCACGACAACCCGAACTCGGCGGGCAGGCCGAGCCGTCCGTGCGCCGTGGTCAACTTGGCGCCGGCGGCGGCAAAGCGCAGGTCGCAGTAGCACGCCAGTGCGAACCCGACGCCGGCCGCCGCCCCGTTCACGGCGGCGATGACGGGTTTGGGGATACCGAAGTGGTACGCGAACTCGGCGTCGAACTCGGGGCGGACCCCGAATCCGGGGCTCTCGAGGCCCGGGCCCGTCCCGGGGTCGTACGCCCCGCGCTCGACGTGCCCCTCGAGCGCCCGGGTGTCGGCTCCGGCGCAGAAGCCACGTCCGGCGCCGGTCACGACGATGACGCGTACCGAGCGGTCGGCCGCCGCCCTCCCGAGCAAGGACCGGTACTCGGTGTTCATCCGCCCCGTCCAGGCGTTGAGCCTCTCGGGCCGGTTCAGGGTGATGGTCGCGACGGCCTCGGTGACCTCGTAGCGCGTGACCTTCAGCTCGTCGAGCTCCACGTCACCTTCCTCCCGGGGCTCTGGCGTGCACCTCGGGCACGCAATTGCGCTGTTGTGCGGCTGTTGGTCGTGGACGCGCTCAAGTTCCCCCCGGCACTGCCGATCATTCTCCACGGACACCTTCAGTTCCAACCCCACACTCCAGCATCCCCAATGTCGAGAACCCCCACCGCCCGGTGGGGGTTCTCGCGTCCGGGGCCTTGCGCGCCGGGGCCTTGCGCGCCGGGGGTCGGAGTCCAGGGCGCTCGCCTCCCGTACCATCGGTTCAGTGTCACGCCCGTCACCGCCCGTGCTCGGCACGCTCGACCCGGAGGTGCCACCGCCGTTCGGGCCTGACAGCGTCGTCCGGGCGGTGGTGGCCGAGCCGGTCACCGCGCTGCTCGTCCAGCGGGCGCTCGTCATGGACGTCGCCCATCCCCAGGTGGCAGGCGCCGTGGCCGACCACAGCAACTTCCAGAGACGTCCCCTGTTGCGGGCATGGGCGACCGCCGACGCCGCCCTCTGTCTCGTCTTCGGCGACGACCAGACGGCGCGCGCTGCGGCCCGGCAGATCTACGCCGTCCACGAGCACATCAACGGGCACATCGACGGGCGTGTCGGGGACCCGACGGGGACCGGACCGGACGAGGGCGTCGGTGGGCCCGTCTCCTACACGGCGCACGACGCCACCCTCCTGACGTGGGTGTGGGCGACGCTGGTGGATACGGCCGAGACGGCCTTCACCCGCTGGGTGCGCCCGTTCGACCCCGCAGAGGCCCGGGCCTTCTACGACGAGATGCGGGCCTTCGGGCGCTTCTTCGGCATTCCCGACGAGCTGCTCCCCTCCGACCGACAGGCATTCAGCCGCTACCTCGACGGCATGCTGGACAGTCCGCTCCTCGGCGCGAGCCCGGCGACCCGGTCCCTGGCCCGCCAGGTCCTGTGGTTCGAGCACCGGGCCGTCCCCTCGCCGCTCGTCCGGGTGGAGCGGGTGCTCGCCCTGGCCACGCTCGACGCCCGCGTCGTCGACCGGCTCGGGATCCGTCCGGAACCCGCCGACGTCGACCTCGGCCGCAAGCTCGACGCCTTCCTCAGCTCGCAGTATCGGCGCCTGCCGCGTCCACCCCGCGTCCTTCCGGCCCTCTACGTCCTGATGCGCCGGCCCAGCGTGGGCCTCGCCGGGCGGGCCCGGGCCACGTTGGGTCGCGCCCGAGCGGTGTCCAGGGAGTGGATTTCCTCTATTTAACTACTTTCCATGGTCATGTCGTCGCTACAAGCGGTGAAAGAGGCCGCCGACCCTTGTGTTGTTGTCCCAGAATGGTCCAGTATTCTCACTGATGCCATATGTATCGGCACTCAGAGTGAAATCGCAAGGGGCATCCCCCCCGGGTCATGGAGCGAGGAACGGGTCGAGACCGACCTGGCCTGGCCTTATGCCGCCCTGGGCCTGGTTTCTGGCGGTGGGGCTCGCGCTCATCGCGGTGGCGATGTCGGGACTGCTCGGCAGCTTCGAACCCACGGCCGTGTTCGTGCTGGGGATCGCCACCCTGGTGGCTCTGGTCGCCTCGATCCGCCTCAACCGACCCGCCCTCACCTGGCCGTGGTGGGCCATCTCGGCGTCGATGGCACTCTTCCTCGCCGGCGGCGCTCTGCGGGTGGACCTCCACACACTGGGCAACATCACCCCCAGCCGGTCCCTGGTCCCCGACCTCCTCTCCCTGCCCGGCTACGCGCTGGGGGCGGCGGGACTGCTCGGGTTCTCGCGTGCACGCCACCACGGGCGGCAAAGGCACCTCGGGGTCATCCTCGACGCCATGATCGCCGCCCTGGCCATCCTCGCGGTGGCCTGGGTCTACGTCATCGACCCGGTGCTATTCCACTACCACACCCCACTGACCATCCGGCTCGTGCTCACGTGCTACCCGGCGATGTCGATCTTCCTGGTGGTGGTGACCGTGCGGATCGCCTTCAGCCCCGAACAGGACCGCGTCCCGGCGTACTGGTTCCTGCTCCTGGCGATGACGTGCATGTTCGCGGGTGACACGCTCTACATGTTCGCCGACACCGATCTGATCAACGTCCCGGGGCGGCTCCTCGACCTCCCCTACGCGTTGGCATTCATGGCGACGGGGACGATGGCATTGCACCCGACGATGCGCGCCTTCACCGTACCGGCCGGGAATCGACCCCAGGCCTCTTCCCCCGGTCGCGTCGTGCTCGTGGCGATCGCCCTGCTGGTGCCGGCCTTCATCACCCTGCAACATCCTTCGAGCTCGCTGCAGGATCGCGTGGCGCTGTTCACCATCATCATCCTCCTCACCGTCACCGCCGTGGTCCGGATCATCCAGGCACTGCGCATCGCCGAGCGCTCCGAGGCGGACCTGGCGTACCAGGCGATGCACGACAGCCTGACGGGGCTGCCCAATCGCCGGATGATGCAGCAGCACCTGACCAGCGTGCTCGAGCAGGCCACCGTCGACGAAACCCACGTCGCCCTGTTGTTCCTCGACCTCGACCGGTTCAAGCTCGTGAACGACACGCTGGGCCACACCCACGGTGACGAGCTCCTGGTGGCCGTGGCGAAACGGCTGAACGAGCACGTGCGGCCCTCGGATCTCGTGACCCGGATCGGGGGCGACGAGTTCATGATCGTCCTCGGCCAGGTGGTGAGCGTGTCGCAGGCCCTCGACCTGGCCAACCGCCTGCGCTACAGCCTCCGGGCGCCGTTCATCGTCAACGAGATGGAGTTTTACGTGTCGGCCAGCATCGGCCTGGCGTTCGCGTCGGGCGACGATCCCAGCGCCAACGCCGAGGTCCTCGTCCGTGACGCCGACACCGCCATGTACCAGGCCAAGGACGCGGGGCGCGATGCGGTGGCGGTGTTCGACGAGTCGATGCGGACGAAGGTGTCGGAGCGGGTCGAGCTCGAGCACGACCTGCGCCGGGCCGTCGAGCTGCGTCAGCTCCATCTCGTCTACCAGCCGATCGTTCGCATCCCCCACGGCCCCATCGAGGGGGTCGAGGCCCTGGTCCGTTGGGCGCATCCGACCCTCGGCATCATCCCGCCCATCAAGTTCATCCCGCTTGCCGAGGAGAGCGGCTTGATCATGGGGATCGGGGAATGGGTGCTCGAGGAGGCCCTCCGCCAGTTGGCGGCCTGGCGCCACCAGACGACCGGGTTCGAGGACCTGTATGTGGCCGTCAACCTCTCGGGGGCACAGCTCCACGACGAGCGCCTGGTGGAACGGGTCGGGCAGGCGCTGGCCCACCACGGGATCGAGGGCAATGCGTTGTGCCTGGAGCTCACCGAATCGGTGGTGATGGACAAGCCCCTCGAAGCCGCCGCCGTGCTCTCCGCGCTGCGCAGCCTCGACGTGCGGCTGGCGATCGACGATTTCGGGACCGAGTACTCGTCACTCGCGTACCTGAAGCGCTTCCCGGTCACGAGCCTCAAGATCGACCGCTCCTTCGTGGACACCCTCGAGGACGAGGACAGCTCCGACGCCACGCTGATCGCGGCCGTCGTGGCCATGGCGCACGCGCTGGGCATCACCACCATCGCCGAAGGCGTGGAGACCACCAGCCAGGCGCACCGGTTGATGGACCTCGGATGCGACGCCCTGCAGGGGTTCCTCTACTCGCGGCCGGTGCGGCCCGAAGGGCTCCCCTACGTGGTCAACTCGCTGTGGAAGCAGGCCGAGGACGTCCTGGAGGGCTCGGTCCGCTGAGCCTCTCGGGCCGTGTGGCCCGTGGCCCGCGGCCCGCGGCCTGTGGCCTGTGGCCCGTGGCCCGTGGTCAGGCGACGAGGCTGACGGCGCTCTCGACGTCGAGGGGCCGAACGGCGGGTTCCATCCCGACACCATTGAAGTAGAGGTCGTGCAGTTCCGGGTCTGAAGCCGCGATGCGGCGCTCCGTGTCGCTGACGCTGCACCACACCGGCATGCTGGCCGGCGACCCCAGATAGGGCCGGACCGTGACGCCCTTGAACCCGGCCATGGGCATGCGCAGCTTCCAACGGATCATGCGGAAGACAGGGACATCCAGAATGGCGAGGAGCCATTCGATCCCACAGCGCGGCGTCGCCAGGGCGAGGGCTTGATAGAGGCCCATGCTGACGAGGCCCATCGTGGCCTTCCCCCGGTATTCGGGGGCCACCGCCAAGGTGGCGATGTCCCACGTCCGTGCGAGGTCGATGTCGATCCCCGTGCGGGCCGCCATCGCCCCGATGGTCTCGCCCCACACCGGCAGGGTGTCGTCGAGCGTCTTGAACCCGAGCTCGGACGGCAGCAACACCCGCATGGTGCCGGCCGGCAGATGCCGGAGATGGTCGACGACGCAGAGGAAGATGCTCGCCTCCTCGTAAGGGGCGTACTCCTTGTCGAGGAGCTCGGGCGTGTTCCCGAAGGTCTCGAGGAACACGATCCGCTCGACGTGGCGCGCCAGCTCCGATGCAGGGTCCGAGGAGCGGAACAGGTAGACGCCCAACGGTGCGGTGGCACCCGGCGCGGTCACGTGCTGCGCCAGTCGACGCAGCTCGGCGTCGTCCGGGGCGGTGACCGTGCTCACGCTCAGAACGCCTTGGCGACGACCTGCGTCGCGCCGAAGAACGTGCGCGTGTACTCGACCGCCTCTTCCATGTCGAACACCTTGCACGTATACACGTCGACACTGAAGAACAAAATGGGAGTGTCCCACGCGTACAGATGCGCACCGGAGCCCTCCCAGTGGACCCATCCCGCCCACCCGAAGCGGTCGGACCGGTGTGTCACGGGATCCAGCAAGATCTTCATGTCACACACGTGTGACAGGCCGATCAGGTAGTCCCGGATGGCGGTGTCGGTGATGGGCGTGTCGCACGTCCCCTCGATCACCAGACGCTGCCGGCAGATCATGGGCGCCAGGTCGGGCATCGTGTCTGCGAACATCAAACCGGAGAGTCTCACGGAACAAAGCGTACGAATCACGCGGGTGTCCGAACAAGAGGCGTTCGCCCTCTCACATACAGTGACAAGTGAACGCCCCAGTGTGGTCTAAGTGGTGAATGTGATTGCTGTGCTTAGGTGCCCGCCGACTCCTCTCGTGTCGCGTGGTCGGGGACGAATCCGCGTGCGCCCAGTCCGCATTCGCCCAGTCGGCGTGCGCCCAGTCGCATCCGCCCCGTGGCGGACGCGTCAGAGACGCTTCAGAGACTCGCCAAGAGATGCTCGACCTCGTGCCCGACCGCGGCGCGGGTGGTCCCCGGGTCCTCGGCATTGGCCACGAGCATGGCCGCCTCGTTGAGTGCGGCCAGCACGATGTGGGCGAGGGGTTGAACCGGGCGGCGCGCCATGACGCCTGCCTCCATGCAGTGCTCGAGCGCCTCGGTCACCAACCCCAGTCCGTAGGTGGTGTCCAGATCGCGCCACGCCTGCCAACCGAGCACCGCGGGCGCGTCGAGCAGCACGATGCGCCGAACGGCGGGGTCCAACGCCGCGTCGAGGAACGCGAGGCACCCGAGCCGGAGGTGCTCCATGGGGCCGTCACCGAGCATGGCGGCGGCGCCGATGTAGCCGGCGAGCTCGGTCTCGACCGATTCCACCACGGCACGGAAGAGCCCCTGCTTCGTGGCGAAGTGGTGCGCCAGCGCCCCCCGCGTCACGCCGGCGCGTTCGACGATCTCCTCCTGGCCCGCGCCGGCGAACCCGTGCTCGGCGAACAGCTCCCGACCGGCGTCGAGCAGGGCGCGGCGTGTGGCGGCCCTGCGCTCGGCCTGGCTGCGACGGGCCGGTTGCATCAAGGAATCCCCGTTGACATCCATTCCGGTACTCAGTATAAAGGCATGCAACCCGCATGTAAGTGAACCCGAGGAGGACGTGATGACGCTGTCCCGCACCGAGGTCGTACCGGGCCTGGAGGCCGAGCTCGAGTCTTTCGGGGAGCTCATCGCCCCGCTGGACGCCTCGGACTGGGCGCGCCCCACGCGCTGTGAGGGATGGTCGGTGGCCGACGTGTCCGCCCATGTGATCGGCTCGATCGCCGACGTGGTGTCGGGACGGCTCGAAGGCCTGGGCTCGCCCGAGGCCACGGCGCGCGAGGTCGCCGAGCGCAAGGGCCGGAGCCCCGCCGAATCGGTGCAGGAGCTGGCGGCGGTGACGAAGCTGGCCGCCGACCTCGGCGCCGCGTTCGACGATGCGTCGTGGGAGATGCCGGCTCCCGGCGGCTACGACGGCACGCTCGGCCAGGGAGTCGAGGCGCTGTGGTACGACACCTATCTCCACGCCGACGACGTGCGCGCCGCGCTCGGACGGCCGGCGGTGCGCGGACCGGGCCTGCGCGCCAGCGTCCACCACGTCGCGCACGAGCTCGACAAGCAGGGTTGGGGCCCGGCCACACTCTGCTTCGACGGGATCGAAGAGGTGGCGGTGGGCGCCGGTGGTGCCAGACACACGGGCGACGCCCTCGAGTTCGTGCTGGTCGCCACGGGTCGGGCCGATCCCTCGGCGCTCGGGCCCCAAGCCCCACTCGACATCTACGCCCCGTAGCGCCAGGCGCCGTCTGTCCGCATCCGGCCGACGCAGCGTGTCAGCGCCGCCGCCCGCCTCGACGCATCCCGCGTGAGAAGGCGAACCCGGCCAACCAGAACACGAAGAACACGGCCGCCACGATCCACAGCAGGTGGGCGGCGAACCCGACGCCGGCGAACACCACCGCCAGCAAAAGGAAAACGACGATGAGGCACCCCATGGCGCGTGGCCGGCGTGCGGTGCCGGCTCAGTCCCTTCCGGGACGCGGAGCAGCCTGGTTGAAGTTCTCGCGCACGTCGCGCAGGTGGGACCTGATGCGGGTGAGAGAGGGGGCGGCGTCGCCGCCGAGGGTCTTGGCCATCTCCTCGACGGCCTCGGTCAGGTGCGCGACCGCCAGCTCGAGAGCGGTCAGGCGCCTGGAGAGCTCTCCGTCTTCCATGCGCGGGAGTCTACGGCGTACCCGGAGCGAGCCCCCCCGGCCCCGAGGCCCCGTGCCCGGTCGCCGTTCGCGCTCAAGTCGGGCCCCCGACGTGCCGATAACAACAGGGGATGTGACGCCCCGATTCCCGGAGCTCGGGGTGCCCCGCCTCCATGCCCCTTCGAACACTGAGCGTGACCTGGCCGGCGCGGCTAATGGGGACAACGGCCTATGCCGATGGTGATGCCATGGGGAGACGTCGTGCCAGCGCTCCGGAAACGGAGGGCTCCCAACCTGACGAGGAGCGGAGTGAGCAGCCGGGTGAGCAGCCGAGCCTGACGCCGGATCCGTCGCGGCGCCCCACGCCGCGCCGGCGCCGAGGCCTCGTCCCGGTCCTGTTGTCGCTGTTCTTGGTGGTGGGGTTGGCGGCGGCAGCCGGCGTCGGCTGGAAGTGGACCACCACGGTGAACCGCGGCGCCCGCCAGTCATTCGACCAGCGGGCGGCGGGTGTCGCGTCCAGGGTCACGATTGCGTTGCAGGGAGCCTCCGATCTCACCACGAGCACCCGAGCGCTGATCGGGCAGAACCCGGACCTGACCAACGTCGAGCTGGCGGGGTGGTTCTCCGCGGTGGCGGGCTCCCGCCAGGAGGCCACGAGCGGAGTCACCTACATCGAGAACGTGTCGGCTTCCGAGTTCTACTACTTCCGGGTGGCGATGGTCGCCGATCCCACGAGCACCTTGTCGTCGGGCGAGCCGTTCACGGTCACTCCGAGCTCCGCGCAAGCCCCGTACTGCTTCACCCGCCTTTTGGCACTGCGCAGCTCGCTGCAACATGCCGCCGGCGTGGCGCTGCCCCCCGGCCTCGACTGGTGCGAGACCTCGGTGAACGGCGCGCTCAGTGCCTCGCGTGACACAGGCCAGGTCGAGGTCACACCGCTGCTCGGGTCCGACGAGGTCAAGGTGCTCGGGCTCAACGCGCGGACCGATCTCACCTCGGGGAACGCGGTCGGCCACCTCGTCGCGTCGATCGACCAGGCCTTCGGCTCCACCGTCGTCGTGGTCGCACCCGTCTACGAAGGGTCTGCGCCCTCGACCCTCACAGGACGGCGCGACGCGCTCGAGGGTTGGGTCGCCACCGTCGTCGACACCGGCAAGGTCCTGGCCACCGCGGTGGGTGCGCACAGCGGCCTGCAGGTGACCCTGGCCCACAAGGCCGCCGGGTCCAAGCCTCAGCTCATCGCCACCAGTGCGACCGCCAGCGCCAAGGGAGGGCTCCTCGACGTCCTCCCTGTCCATGCCAACGGT
>CAWEMO010000013.1:0-25047 GCA_963810195.1 uncultured Acidimicrobiales bacterium
CAACCAGGGCACCGGCCGCGAGCACACCGAGGACCGCGATTCTTCGTCTCATGGCCTCAGCCGCCATTCGCTGTCGCGGGATGATTGAACTGTGCGACAGCGGTCACAGAGGAGCCAACGCCGAAGGTCACTTGGTGGCTGATCAGACGCTAACGCGAGCAAGCGATGGTCGACTCGTAGGGGTTGTTGCCCGCGCTGGAAGTGCTACGACCGAGCGGCCAAGTCTAAGGGTGGCCCGACCGCAAATGTCGACCCCTTGATTGATCCCGAGCACTTCGGGCTGGCGGCACTTGGTCCTGCTCCGAGAAGGAGCATCATTTGCGCTCGGTGCTCTTGTTCTTTCTGGGCTGGAGGAGAGCAGTCGACACTGGATTACCTGCTCACCACCGCTCGGATGGACTTTCGACCCTTGGCACACGGCCCGCGGGGAGTCATTCTGGTGGTGTACCAATCGGGCGGAGGACCCAGGAGACTGGGGACCGAAGTGACAGGAGGTCTTGCCTATGACTTGTTTGATCTCCAGCGCCGCCGTGTCAGCAGCCCCAGGCAGGCGTCCGGTGGTAGCGCATCGGGATGTTCCTCAGCGGTGACAGGTGCGATTGTCCGGGGCACGGTGTCTCGGTCCACACAAGGTCGGAGCGCTTAAGGCTTCGCTGAGTGTCCGTCCGTCGGTTCGGCGCTTACATAGGGTCGCTGGTTACAATTGAATGATGGCTTGCCCGTCTTACCGGGAACGGTGGGGCGGGCGGACTCGCGTCAGACGATGTGTTTGGGATAGATGATCGTGACCGAACATATTGAGCGAACACAGAGATCTCGTCAGTAGTGCCTGTCGCGGCCAGGTTGCTCAGCCAGCCAGTTTCCCGAAAGCGGGCTCAAGCCCTTCTGGTGCCGGTGGCTGATCACTGGCCGCCCGCTCATTCACTACGCCTCCTCGTCTTCCCACGCGTCGTTCCGTGCTACGACGCGCTCCCGCCAGTTCTCAGCGTCCTCCCGGGAGGGGTACGGGCCCATTCGATCCATCTGGGGCACTCGTCGCGCGTTTCGACCTCGTTGTGCTTGAAGCAGTAGTACCACTCACCCCGTGCGTCGCCGAGGTGCATCAATTCATCAGTCATGTCCACCCAATCTATTGCGGCCGTACGCCAGGATTCGAGGCTGGCGTCTGTCGCTCGAGGCGGATCACCGGCAATGCGCGACGCATGGTCGTGGCGTATGCACGCCATTGTTTGTTGTGGGTCATCGCCTGCGCGATCATGGCATCGCGCTCGGGACCGTTAAGCTCCCGGGCGCGCAGGTGGAAAAGTCGGCCCGCAACGTGCACGGCGGCGTCCGGCCGGGCCTGGAGATTCCGCCACCACGCCGGCGGCCGATCCTGGCCGAAGTTGGAGGCGAGGACAACGAAGGCGTCACCGTCGGGCATGTACCCCAACGCGACCCGGTGGGGTTGCCCCGACTTTTGCCCCACCGTTTCGAGCACGAGGCACCGCAAGCGCGGGGTGAGATGTTCCGGCCGCCCGTTGGTTCGCACGAGCAGGCGCATGCCATTTGCCGAAAGCTCGATAGAAGCGCTCGCGACGCGCGGCGAGTTCCACCTGTGCCACGCTACCCAGAACAGGATGCGTCGGTACTGTGGATGTCCCGCATCCATGGTATCCGTCTGTACCGACGAGGAGGTAGGTCATGATCGACGTGGTTCTTTGCATTCGACGCCGTGATGAGTTGAGCCCAGAGGAGTTCCATCGCTACTGGCGTGACGAGCACGCTCCGCTCGTGGCCAGCCATGCCGAGACGCTCGGCATTCGGTCCTACATCCAGCACCACACGGTGGTCACGGGACTCGAGCCGATCGTGCAGGGCGACCGGGGGTGCCCCGCCGATGCTTACGACGGCGTCGCCGTTATCAGCTTCGAGAGCCTCGACGACATGGCGGCAAAGGGAGCGGAGCCGGCGGCCCTAGCCGCAGCTGAGCAGTTGGTCGGCGGATGAGCGTCGCTTTATCGACCACGCGCAGAGCCGGATCTGGTTTACCGAGCACCACACGATCGTCTGACCCGGCTGCACGGCGACCACGTCTTGCCCTCTGGTGGCAGTCGACGACCGAACGACCGGACCGGCATTTCGGCGTTGAAGCTGCGAAGCGATGCCGGACAGATCGAGGTGGGAAGGTGCGACCCTTGAAGTGCATTGCTCCCAGCATGAGCGGTCGGGGGCGCGTGAGGGTTTCGTTGTCGGCGAGGTGCCAGGCCGCTGTGCACGCCCGACATCGATACGACGGGCATGATGTGTCGGTGGGATGGTCAACGGAGGGAGTGGAACCCAGCGGTTACCGCACCAGACTGGGGCACGCGAGTGGCCGGGGCGCTGCGCAGATATTTCAGCATCGTCGTCGGGCTTATGGAACCTGCACGACAGATGGACGCCAGCTTCGATCTCGACGGGGCCTGCATTCCGGTGCTTCCAGGACTTCGCTCAGGCGCGTAATAGCTGGCCTCCGGAAGCTTCCCCTCGCGTGTCTGCCCCCTTACGAGCGGCGTCTGCTTGGACAAGCAGAGATCAGCCAATGAGCCGACGGGTAAGGCGCTTCGACGGCCAAGTTGCCGTCGTCACCGGAGCTGCTTCCGGCATCGGAAACCAACTCGCCCGGGATCTCGTGGATCGGGGAGCTCAGGTATTTGGTGTAGATGTCCAGGCGCAACCCTTGCAAGGGGCCTCGGGAATCACGGCGCTCCACTGCGACCTTGCCGACGTCAACGCGTACGACAACCTGCTTGCCGGCATCGAACGCGAATGCGGACGCGTGGACTTCCTCGCCAATGTGGCCGGCATCGACGAACCGGTCGCGGCAATCGACGCGGATGCGGCGTTCTACCGCAGGGTCCTCGAGGTGAACTTCTTCGCCGCTGTCGTAGGGACGCTTTCCGTCTTGCCGGGAATGGCAAGGCGCCGGTTTGGAAGCGTCCTCAACTGTTCCAGCGACAGCGTGCGCACGCCGATCGCGCATGAGTCGGCTTACGTTGCCTCGAAGGGCGCTCTCTCCGCGTTCACCGAGAGCGTCGCGCTCGAAGTCCGGTCGTTCGGTGTAAACGTTCACATCCTCTACCCCGGCTTTGTCAAAACTCCGCTGGCCATCCGGTCACTCGAACGAGGCATGGCACGCCCTCCAAAGGCGATTCTCCGCACGACCGAGCAAGTCTCTGCCATCGCGCTCAACGGCGTGGGCAGACGTGGCATCGAGATCAATGCCGCCAGAGCTGCGGCCTTGAGTCCGCTGCTCCGTATCCTCGCGCCACCGCTGTACCGACATGTCATGGCGGGACGCGCCATGCCGATGTAAGACGGTGTTCCGCGGCGTCCGGTGAGTGCCAAGTTCCTCTCATCGTGGCGCGAAAATACATACTTGGTCCGCACGTCCGGGATCGCGGCACGAGTAGTGCGATGGAAATCTGTCTCCAACCACCGTGTCATCGTCGCGCCGTCTGCGAGCTATTGCAGAGCCCATCGCCCTTTCCATCGCCTTCGGACGAGTCCCAGACACCAGCGGTGTTGCCCTCGAGTGGCCATTGAGACGCTAGAGGCTTTTGGCTCTATCCAGCTCCGCGCAGGCGGAGTACTACAAAGAGCAGGGTTCCAACATGGAAGGGGGCCACGATGCAGCAAACAACCATTGGCCCTGATAAACCAGACCAGAACGATGACACGGAGTTTGACAATGTCGAGTGGGAGTTGCTCTGCTTGGCGCGGGAGGCTTCTGTCGGGTGCGCTTCCTTCGCGAATCTCGACTTGACGAGGGCGGCGATGGAGTACACCCAGATTAGAGCCGGAATGGTCCGACGGGGCTAACGTGGCTATGCCTACCCTTGACGAGATCGGCGAAATCCGAGCCCTGTTGGAGGACACCTTCCCGCCCGACGAGGCATGAAAGTGCTTGACGCATCCCCAACCACTACTCCGGCAATAGCGGTGGGTTGCCAAAGTACGATTCGAGGGCACTCCATCGGCGTTTTCGGGTGCGTGGGCTCGTGAGGCAGGCCTGATCTGGCTCGCCCCGAGGCTGCGCTATGAGTTGAACGGCCTGTATCACTCGCGAACGGTTGAGTCCAGCTAGACGGTTGAGGAAGTCCACCCTGGACAGGCTGGCGAGGTCGCCTTGGATCGAGGCTCAGGCGGGCACAGGAGAGGCCAGGAAGTGCTCGATAATCTGGATGACCTGATGTCGGGTCAGAGCGTTGAGTCTGACCGAACCTTGGATGGTCGAACCGCTGAGCTCAAATCCCGCTTCGCTTTCCGGCAGGTCGATCGTGGTTCCATAGGCGAACCGAGCTGTTGTCTCGTCGGAGCTAGGACCAATCAGCAGGCACGGCCGAGCACCACTGGGGGCAATGACCGCCAGAATGACGTGCCCATCGGCCATTTCATCGACGAACCCGTCGAGGCCAGCCCTGGCAAGCTCGGGTGTGGTGTCATGGAACGCCTTCAGAACCGTCTGCTTCCACTCTGTTGTCGGTTGGCGGGATCCCAAGATCCGTCGGATGCCCTCAAGGTCGTCTTCGTTGGGCATTTCTCTTCACCCTTTCTAGGTGGTCCCTGCGCAGCTTCGTCACAGTCCCCGCCCCTTTGGTCGATGCGCTCCCAGTTTCGGAACTGTTTGCAAACCACGGGCCGACACACACTGTCATGGATAGGACATCCGCCGCCACCATCTCGGCAACAGTCCTGCTCAAATCGGCACGCTCGGGCATGTATCGTCACCCACCGACACGGCGACGGTGAAACCCCGTCAAGCACGCTAAACAAGCTGCGCCACAGCCCGGGTGTGTTGGTGACCTGCGGCTCCTAGCCTCCTAGCGACCCGAGTCGGGACCCGCCCCTCGCTGTCGGGCGCAGCGCGTTCGGGGGGCTCGGTCGTGCCAGGAGGCCTTGGCAGGGCGCGCGCAGGAACTAGCACTTCCGACTGTTCGCAGGCAGCACGCGCGAGGGCCGAGCGGGCAGTGACCAGGTCGGGCTGCACGGGTATCGCGTCAATTGGCCGGTACGCCAGGTGTGGCGATGCTCCGATAAGGACTTTGGCCTCTTGCGAGTCGCCAGCAAGGAGCGGAGCGTCGAAGATGGGGCCAGGGGGAAGGAGCGAACGAGATGGCAGACGATGCCTACGAGCCGTTGGTTCGACGGGCCTACGAGGACTTCGAATCGGGTGACCTAGACCTCTTGGCGGTGGTGATGGGGCAGGATGTGGTCTGGCATGAGCCAGGGCGCAGCGGCCTCGCCGGTGACTACAAGGGCCCCGAAGCCGGTGCTGGAGTTCCTGGGGCAGCTAAAGGCACGCAGCGACGGTACGTTCAAAATCGAGATCGTGGACGTGCTCAGTGAACCGGAACGGGCGGTGGTCTTTCAGCGAGAGACCGCCACGAGGCCCGGGAAGGTCTTGGACGTGATCGCGGCGGTCGACTTCGAGATCCATCACGGGAAGATCACCGAGGTCACCGTCTACCAGGCCGACAGCTACCAGTTCGACGAATTCTGGAGGGACGGCTAGCGGCCAGGGTTCTCCACGGGCCGCCAAGGCAATGGGATGCGGGATCCGCTGAAGTTGGCCGGACCTGACCTCAGAAAGGGGCGATGGCGATGAGCGACACGGTAGTAGGACTGCTGGAGCAGTGTCCGGAGTGCGGTGGCGCAAGGCTCATCCCGGTGAGCGCCGGAGAGAAGACGAACTTCTTCTGCCGGGACTGCATCTTGTGCTGGCACCTCGAGCGCGGTCAGGCGAGCGTGGTCGATCCTCAGACCTGTCCGGGGTGTCAGTTGGGGACGACAGCGTGTTTCGAGCGGTGGGAGGTCTTTCACCCGTGCTCTTCGAGGATGACGCGTCCAGGGATCATGGGCTCTGGTGCATCGGGCCAAGAGGACAACGATGACATTGAGTCGGAGTTGTATTGCTCGGCCCGGGAGGCTGGTGTCGGATACTTCCCCGGTGCGGGGTTCCCGAGGCACTTCGCGGTTCGACCACCCGGGCCGAACCGGGGGACCGGTCACGACACCGGACTCGGGACGTCCTAGCGAATGACCACGACCGGCAATCGCCCCCGCTGGAGCACCTTATGAGTCGTGCTTCCCATCAAGAAGCCCTTGAGATCACCTCTTCCCCGGCAACCCATGACGATCACAGAGGCGCGAGATTCCTCCGCCCCCTCGAGGATCTCGGTCGCCACGAGACCCGATGGTGAGGCCCGAACCGTTCCCGTCGCCTTCAGCCCGGCAGCAACACGGTCGGCCGCGGCTGTGTTGACAAGCTTGGAAGCGTGGTCGTGCGCCTCATCCGGGCCGAAGTCAGTTTACCAAATCGATATCTGGACGGCGCGAGGTTCACAGTCACACGGTGCTTGGGACACGTCAGCGTGTCGAATAGTTCTTAAGTCCCCGGGGACAGGCCGCCGGCTCACGCCAGCGTGCGGGAATGTCTCTAGAGCGCCGGGTTTGACCTACTCGGAGGACGAGGAGGTTCGAAGTAGGGCGATAGAGCACGATGCCCATACGGCCGTGAAAGCGAGCCAGATCAGGAGACGTACCCAGGGATGCAGCCCGGACTCGAAGGGGTACGGAACCTGAGTTAGGGGGGCGTAGCCAGTCCACCCATAGGGGTGAGAACCCAGGGCCGTGACGTACGAGCCGAGGAATCCCAGAGCGATTCCTAGGGCGACGACGAGCACGACTCGCTGGCCTCGACCCAGCCTACGGAGCCAACTCACAGCCTCAAGCGTCCCACGTGGGGGATCCGTGAGACGACCCCGACCCAGGCCAGAGTGCTTTCTTCAGACGGCTTACCCGATGACTCCAGACTCGAAGCGCAGCGCGCCCCAGTCTGAACTCGTCATCCGGGGCTCGGGTCCCCGTTGGAGCACGGCGAACGTGGGCCCGTCCACGGTTACCGTAAATGACAGCAGCCCAGCCTGCCCAGGAGGCCGACATCGCGTGACCTGGGACGATGCGCTCCAAGGCCTCTGACGGGGGCGTCAGATTTGGGGCACCGACCGTCAACGCCCCTCACCAGCGCCGGCAATCCCCCACTAGGCAGTCTCGGCGTGCTCGGTCACCGGATCGAGCGTTCCCCCTGCCTCAGTGGCGAGGCGTCGGGCGAGAGCGTCGACCTCGACCGTGGCCACGAGCGAGCGCCGGCCTTGTTTCACCAGGTGCAGCTCTCGGCCAAGGTGGCGGGCGTATATGGTGCTGCGGGCGATTCCGAGGCGCCTGGCGGCCTCATCGATCGACACGAAATAGGGCGCCGGCTGGTGGTCCACCGTGAGAGCATCGTCGTGCCGTTTCCCGGCCTTGAGAGACCATTGCAGTACGCTATTATCGCGCCGATTATCGCGTACCTCCCGGAGACGCCGGTGACGCCCATGACAGAGAAGTCCTGGTCAGAGCTTTTCCTCGGATGTCCCCGGACGCTCATGACAAGCACGCGGCAGCTTTGCAAGCAGGAAGTCGTGGGTTCGATCCCCATCACCTCCACCGCCGGCCCGGTGGGCCCGGTGGGTGCGGCGGCTCCTCACGGCTGAGGCGGGGTGCGTGCACGTCGCGTCTCGGTGCCAGGGAGCGGCGCCGAGACGAAGGTGGACTGCCGAGCACCGTTCGCCGGTGCCGGCACGAAGAGCTCGTCCGCTTCGCCTTTCGGCACGACGACGGGCTCCGGCACCACCGACGCGACCGCCCCTCGAGACGGCTCGGTCAACGGTGGCGCCTTGCCGAGCATGGCGAGGAGCAGGACGAGGAACACGCCGAGCCTCACCTCGACGTCTCCTTCGACCATGTGGCGCGTCACTTCCATGCCCTCGCCGTGCCAGGCCAGGAGCATGGAGAACAGGCCCACCACGACGAAGACGATGAGGAACCTCCACTCGGACCGGCGCAGGATCCTGCGACCGGTGCCGATGGCCAACCCGAGCAGGGCGAGGGTGAGGACGACGAAGCGGTTGGGGGCGAAGACCGTCTCGAACACCGACAACGGGTGGTGCCCGATCGGCAGATAGAACGACAGCTGCCCCGACGCGTTGTTGTACGTCAACGGTGGCGAGTCGAAGGGCGCCGACACGACATAGGCGGGATGCGTGAGGAGGAACACCGCGTACGTCGTCATGGCGTCGTTCGAGAACCAGTCCTTGAGGGCGGCCCACTTCGGGTCGGAGAAGTCGATGCCCACCACCTGAGCGTTCGTGACGGTCGCCGGGGGCGTCGCCCGGGCCTGGGCGTCGATCTCCTGTGCTTCGGGCATGCCGTGAGCCGAGAACCAGGCGACGCGGTCAGGGAAGGGGAAGACCCGGACGTAGAGCGCCTCCTCGATGTTGAGGACGTTGCGGTGTGAGGCGTAGGCGCCTGCACCCGCCAAGGACGACGCGGCCAGGAGCACGGCACCGACGAGCACCCACCGGCGCGTGCGATGCCACCCGGCGCGAAACATCTCGGCCAACGAGCCCGGGCCCATGGCCGCCCCGCGCGCCGTCTGGTAGACACCCACCCCGAGCACGATCGCCCCCAACCCGGCCATGGTCCAGATGTCCGCGTCACGGAGCCCGACATAGGCGAGCGTCGCCAGCCCGAGGGCGCCGAGCCTGATCCACGTGATCCGCTGGACGAGCCAGATGCCGCACGCGCACAGCAGCGCAAGGGTCGACAGCGACGGGCTCTCCGAGAGCGCCGACCAGTCCCACTGCACGACGAGGGGCGCGGTGGCAAAGCCCAGGACCGCCCACGCCATGACCACTTCTCTCCACCCCCGCGGGACGAGGCGCGAGACCGTGAGGGCCAGCACTCCCCACGCCAAGGAACCCAGAATCGCCTGGGCCCGGGCGTAGTGCTCGAACCCGCCCGTGGCCTTCATGAGCACGGGGACGAGTGGGGAACGGGGGCCGACCCACAGCGCGGCACTGAACAGCCCATGGGTCGACACGGCGCGGTAGGCCAGGCTGTCCTGCCAGACCGCGGGGGGATTGGTCACCCCCTGCCAGATGCGGTATGCGGTGAACGCGCCCCAGCCGACCGCCAGCAAGCCGACGACCGGCAGCCGACGGCCTGGCGCCTTCAACAAAGTCCCCCAGCCAGGGCCCAAGAGCCGCACCTCGGGCACCGATTCTACGACCGGGTCTCAGACGTCGTCCACGGGTCCGGCGAGCCGGTGACCGACCTGAGACAATCGGGCCGTGGTGATCGAAGGGCCGACGACGGACCGGGAGCGACTGGACGAACAGGTCGCGTACTACCACGCCAGGGCCCCCCGGTACGACGACTGGTGGCTGCGCAGTGGCGGCTATGCACTCGACCCGGGACGCAAGGCCGAGTGGGACGCCGAGGTGGCCCGTCTCGAATCTGCCGTGGACGATCTGCGCCCGCAAGGCACGGTCCTCGAGCTGGCGTGTGGAACAGGCCTGTGGACGAGGCGCCTCTCGAAGCACGCCCGACGTCTTGTGGCGCTCGACAGCTCGCCGGAGGTGATCGAGCGCAACCGCGCTCGATCCGACAGCCCGCACGTCGAGTACGTGCTCGCGGACATCTTCTCGTGGGAGCCCCGGGAGCGGTACGACGTCGTGTTCTTCTCGTTCTGGCTCTCCCACGTCCCGCCGGCTCGCTTCGCCTCGTTTTGGGACCTGGTCCGACGCTGCTTGACCACCGAGGGACGGGCCATCTTCGTCGACAATCTGTGGGGAGACGAGACGCGACCCGTGGGACCTCGGCCGACGACGTCCGAGCAGGACCGCACCGACGCCGGCGACGGACGCAGGTATCGGATCATCAAGGTCTTCTACGAGCCCGACGGGCTCGCGCACGCACTCGATGCGCTCGGATGGCACGCCGAGATCACCGCCACGGGGAGATCGTTTCTCCTGGGGTGGGCCCGGCCGGCTATCCCATCGTCTTGGCGCCGTCGAGCGACTCCCGGATGATGTCGGCGTGGCCGGCATGTTGCGACGACTCGGCGATGATGTGCAGCAACACCCTTCGGGCCGTCCACCGCGCCTCGGGCTCGAACCAGGGGGCGGGGGGCAAGGGGTGGGCGGCGTCCAACGACGCCAGCGACGACACCAGGGCGTCGGTGCGACCGGCCACCTCCTCGTAGCGGGCCAGCAGGCCGGCGAGGGTGTCCCCGTCGGACATGCGAAATCCGGCGACATGGGCGTCTACGGCGCTTTCGTCCGCCGGCCCCATGGCATCGGGCCCGTGCACGATGAAGTCGACCCAGCCCTCCTCGACCAGCGTCACGTGCTTGATCACCCCGCCCAGGCACAGTTCGCTGACGGTGGTCCGCTTCCGGGCCTGCTCGTCGGTGAGACCCTCGACGGTCTGGCGCAGGAAGGCGCGGTGCGTCCCCAGGGTGTCCAGCAGGTCGGCACGTTCGAGGTCGTCATTGCTCTTGTTCGTCATGAGGGCAGTCTGACCGGTCAAAGCTGCCATCCTCCGACCACTTTGCAGAGTCATGGGAACTTCTTGCTCCGGCGAGGTCCCCCCCGACCCATCCGGTCCTGGAGCCGGCCGTGAGGGCTCGACCCCCGAACCGCTACGAGCTGCTGACCTGCGCATGGAGTGGCCACGTCCTGGTGGGCCTCGACGCGGCGACGGTCACCGACGCGGACGCGGCCCTCGTACGCGAATTCGACGGCCTGCGCTGGCACCGCTGCCTGCGCTGCGACTCCTGGCTCCCGAGACGCCCGCCGGCCGAGCCGACCCGGGAGCACGTGCCTCCCCGGGACGACATCGAGCTCCCGCTGCGCGGCCCGTTGTTGCGCGATCGCTACGTGCTCCGGCTCATCGCGCTCGACCGCGCCGTGCACGTCACCCTGCTCGCCGCCCTCGCCTTCGTCATCTTCTTCTTCGTGGGCAACCACGCCGCCCTCCAGCGGGACTATTCACAGATCATCGAGGCCTTCGGCGGGCCGTCACGGGCCCATCCTTTCCTCGGCCGCTTCCGGCACTACTTCAGCATCGCTCCGACGAGCCTCGACGAGGCCGGCGCCGGCGTGGTGGCCTTCGCCGTGCTCGAGGCGGTGGAGATGGTGGGACTGTGGTTCGCCCGGAGATGGGCGGAGTACCTGACCTTCGTGGCGACCGCGGTCCTTCTCCCCTTGGAGGTCTACGAGTTGTCGTCCGGCGTCAGCGTCCTGAAGGTCCTCACGTTCGTGATCAACCTCGCCATCGCCGTGTACCTGCTGTGGGCCAAACGCCTGTTCGGGCTCAACGGCGGGGGCCGGGCCGAGCGCGAGCGCCGGCGTGTCGCGGGTGACTGGTCGGCGCTCGAGCGCCTCTCAACCGGCGGGGAATGAGGGCGGCGCGTCGGAAGGCCCCGCCCCCCAGGCGGTGTCGGGCGACGGTCCCAAGGTGAAGTCGAGTCGGGCCCCGGTCGAAACCACGCTCGCAGGCAGCCAGGGGCAGTTGTACGGCACCGGGCCCGTCGCCGACGCCGCGCTGCACCCGTCACCGTTCGGCGCGACACCCTGCACGTCGAGCGCCTGGACGTATGGGGTGCCCGGCGCTGCCGCCGGTGCATCGATGACGATGCTCCGGCCGTTGCCGAGGGTCATGGTGACGTGGGGGAAGAGGGGGCTCCCGAGCACGAGATCACCTTGTCCGGGGGTCTCGGGGTAGAGGCCCATGGCCGCCCACACGTACCACGAGGACATCGCGCCCAGGTCGTCGTTGCCGGGCTCTCCGTCGGGGGTGGGGCCGTACAGCGTGGAGACGATGCGCCGGACCACGTCCTGGGTCTGCCACGGGGCGCCCGCGTAGTCGTACTCCCAGGGGACGCCGAGCGAGGGTTCGTCGCCGGCCCAGTCATAGGGCTGCTTCCGCCCCGAGTTGAGCTGGGTGAAGAACGTGTTCAGTTTGGACACCGCCGCGGCGTTGCCGCCCAGCGCGGCGAAGAGGCCCCCCAGGTTCTGGGGGACGCTCCAGGTGTACTGGATGGCGTTGCCTTCTTCGAACCCGACCTGACCGATGCCCGGCAGAGGCGAGCGTTGGAAGGCGGGGCCGGGCGGGAACGTCCCGTCGCTGCGGCGTGCGGCGAGATAGCCGGTGGCCGGGTCGAACAGGTTCTGCCAATTCTGGGAACGCGGCAGGAACGTCTGGGACGTGGAGGCGGCGCCGGCCGCTTGGGCCAACTGCGAGATGGCGAAATCGTCGATGGCGTACTCGAGGGTCTCCGACGCGCCCACCGTGTAGGTGAGCGACGTCAGGTCGAGGGTGTCGGCCTGGACATAGCCCTTGGTGAGGTACTCGGTGAGGTCCTGGCGCTCGGGATGGCCGCCGTTGGTGACCTTGGGGTCCGTCGCTCCCTTGACCATGTCGGCCAAGGCCGACCCGACGTCGAAGTCCCGGGCCCCGAAGGCGTAGGCGGACGCGATGAAGGGGTCCGCGGAGTCGCCGTTCATCTGCGCGCTTTCCACGTTGGCCACGGGCAGCTTGGGCAGCCCGCCACCCTGGGCGGCGTCGGCCAGCAGCGAGGTGACCATGTCCCCCGTCTGCTTGGGTACGAGGAGGGCGAGCAGCTGCACTTCGTCCCGGTAGATGTCCCACAGCGAGAAGTTGGCGTACTGGGTGTAACCCTTGGCCACGTGGACCTTGCCGTCGAAGCCCATGTACTTCCCGTTGGCGTCGTCGAAGACGTTGGGGTGCAACAGCGAGTGGTACAGCAGGGAGTAGAAGGTGCGCTCGTCGGAAAGGCTCCCCCCGCTCACCTGGATGCGGCCCAGCAGCTGGTTCCAGGCGGCCGTGCCGCGCCGACGCAGGGCGTCGATGTCCCAGCCCGGGTGCTCGGCGTCGATGTTGAGACGGGCATCGGCCACGCTCACGAACGACACGCCCACCTGCATCTGCACGACACGGGTCTTGGAGCCGAAGCTCACGTACGCGCCCGACTGCGCCCTGGTGGTGGCGCGCGACCCGGGCGTGACCGATTTGCCGTGCCAGGTCCCGAAGCTCCGGAAGGGATTCTGGAATCGGGCTGCGAAGTAGAGGTGGTAGTCGTCCGAGGTGCCACAGAAGTCACCGCTCACGACCGAGCCGTCCACCTCGCGATCGCCCACGACCGTGACCGCGGAACGCACCGCTCCGGCTGCGCTGTCGGCCACCTTGAACAGCATGTTGGCCGTGCCCGTCCCCGGGAAGCCGAAGCGACCGAGACCGGTTCTGGTCGTCACCGCCAGCTCGACGCGCACGGGGGGTCGTCCCACGGTCACGGCATAGCTCCCGGGGCTCGCCACTTCGCTCGAGTGCGAGAACTTCGCGCTCGAGGCACCGGGGTTGCTCCCGATGGCGCCCACGGTGGGCAGGATCGGGATGTCCCCGTAGAGGGCGCAGCCCGGTCCGCTCAGGTGCGTGAGGCTGAACCCGCTGATGGCCGAGTCGCGGTAGGAGTAGCCGCCGCCCGATGTCCGGTCGGGTGTGGTGTCGGGGCTCCACTGCACCATCCCGAAGGGCATGTCGGCCCCCGGGAACGTGTCGATGCTGCCCACACTCTGACCTCCGACACCGGTACCCACGAACGTGTCGACGAGCTGGCTCGGTGTCAGGCCGACAGCCGAGCCGGGGTTCGCGGCCGATCCCGGGGTCGAGGTCGAGGAGGTGGGAGAGGTCGGCGTCGTGGTCGAGGTCGAGGTCGGGGTCGTGGTCGAGGTCGGGGTGGCGGCACCGCTCGGCGACGAGGGCCCGATGCCAGCCACCAGTGCGACTGACAGCGCGACCACGGCGGCTACCGCAGACGGGCCCCGGAGGGCGGCCTTTCCCGGACCGCCGAGCTGCCCGCGCACGGCCGCATTGTACGAGCCGGTGACCGGGGACGACGGGCGGCCGGAGTCGCTTTTCCGGGAGTCGGGTTCCGCTACCGGAGGAAGCGGCTCGCGAACTCGGCCAGGGCGACGGGCACGTCCCGGGTGCGGGCCCAGGGGCTCACGATGAGGCGGTCGACGCCGACGCCCGAGAACTCCGCCACCTGGCCGTCGTCGGCCACGGTGGCACCGACGGTGACGGTGAACGGTCCCTCCGAACCGAAGGCCGCCCGCAGCTCCCGGAGCGTCACCACCAGGGCGCGCGCCGTGTCGGGGGTGTGGTTCAGGCCGATCCAGCCGTCGTGGCACGCGGCGCGTCGCAGCGCGGCGGGTGACTCCCCGCCGATCAGGACCGGGGGATGGGGCCGCTGGTACGGCTTGGGCTCGAACATCACCGCGTCGAAATCGAAGAAGCGACCGTGGTGCGCCACCTGCTCTTCGGTCCAGAGCCGCCGGCACACCTCGAGCGCCTCGTCGAGCCGCGCGCCGCGGGTGTCGAAGTCGAGACCGGCGACGTCCCATTCGCCGCGCAGCCACCCGGCCCCCACGCCGAGCTCGATGCGACCCCCCGACACCACGTCTGCAGTCTGCACCGCTCGGGCGGCGACGAAGGGATGGCGCAGGCCCAGGTTGTAGACGTGCGTCCCGAGCCGGACACGTCGTGTGCGGCCGGCCAGGAACGCCAGGTAGGCGAAGACGTCGAACACCGGGGTCGACGGTGGCACCGGAGGGTGCTCGGCCCCCGCGAACGGTGACCCCGCCATCTCCACGGGTAGGACCAGATGTTCGGGGAACCACACCGACTCGAACCCGAGCTCGTCGGCAGCCTTGACCGCCTCGACGAACATGCTCGGATGCATCCGGCCGAGGGCGATCCCGAAGCGCACGGCCCGCACGTTACCCGGCTAGTCCCCCGACACAGTCGGCCAAGCAGCACGGTCCTCGCGCCACTGTTCCCGCATGTCGCCCGCGCGCTTCGGCCCAAACCCACCACCGCTCGAGCGCCGGCACCGCGGCGGCGCCGACCGCGCCGACGGTGCGGCCGGCCACCACCATGGCGACCACCTCGGCGCCGGCGTCGACGAGCGAAGCCGCCGCGCTCTGCATCCGCGCCCCGGTCACCCACGTGTCGTCGACGAGCAGGACGCGCCGGCCCCGTGCTTCGCCACCCACCGCGAATGCGTCAGGGTCCGGAGCGAGGTGCTGCGCCGACCCCGGGCCCCGGCCGATCTCCACGCGGGCCAGTCCCGACAGGTACGGGATCGCCCCGACCACCTCCGACAGCGGATGGCGCGCGGGAGGAGGCGGACGACGGCGAGCACCCTGAGGACGGCTCGAGGAGGGGACGACGGCGACGCTGTCCCACCTCGAACCGGCCGCAGCGGCGATGCACCCGGCGTGCGCGCCCAGGAATCCCGAGAGATGGACACCGATGCGGTATGCGAAATGACGGCGGGCAGCGACGACAGGCGCGTCTTTGTAGCCGCGGAGCACAGTGTGCAGGCGGTCACCGGTACGGCACAGCGCCACGGGGACGACGAGCGGGCTCGAACCGTCCCCGCGGCCGAGGGCCGCCGACACGGCACGACAGCACCAGCACTCCCTCCGTC
Organism: uncultured Acidimicrobiales bacterium; assembly: GCA_963810195.1. GTDB lineage: Bacteria > Actinomycetota > Acidimicrobiia > Acidimicrobiales > UBA8190 > Chersky-840. Next base: position 15,419 of record CAWEMO010000013.1, read on the forward strand.
CGTCGCGCGCCGGACCGTGGCACGTCGCACACACACCCGGTCCCGCCCGCGGGACGGGGAGGCCCAGACCGCTTGCCCCAACCGGCCGTGACACGGCGTCGGACCTCCCACTGCTCGCACATCTCGTGGGCGACGGCCGCCGGGGACGTCCCGGCACGAGACCGGGAGCGCCGGTTACCCCGCGCTGTCGTCGCGATAAAGGAGGAAGGTGCCCGTCGACCGGCTCACGAGCCGGCCCTGGTCGTCGCGCGTGGTGGCCTCGCCGTAGGCGACCTGCCGGGCCATGCGCACCACCTCGCCGCGCAAGGTGACCGGTTCGCCGAGCTTGGCCGGCCGCATCGTCTCGGTCTTCATCTCCAGGGTGCCCCGGGTCCGGTCACGACCCGCCAGGGCGGCGTTGATGGCGAAGTTCATCGATGCGTCGAGGACCAGCGAGTGGATGCCGGCCTGGACCGTGCCGTGGGGGTTGCACGCCAGGGAGGTCGGGGTCCAGGACCCGACGACCCAGCCCAGGTCCTCCCCGTCGACGCCGTACGAGGTGAAGGAGGCGCCCACGAGCCCGATCACCTCCATGCCGCCGTCTCCCAACCAGCGGTCCATGTCCTTCGGTCGCCGGGTCACGGCTCCACGTCCTTGGGTCGCCCGTTCACGGCTCCATGTCCTTGGGTCGCCCGTTCACCGGCGCCACCGTAGCGGCGGGCTGTCTTCCCGGCCGGCACGGGAGGAAGAACCTCCTGGTCGCGGGCGCACGGCGTATCCGGTTGACCGCGATGCTCGGCACGGGGCAAAATCTTGACCGATCAGTCAGTTTTGGTCTCGAACCCCGCCAAGCGAGGTTCTGACAGGCCGGCAGGCACCCGCCACCGTGACGGGGCCACCGGACCGGGAAGGAGTCACCCCATGACCACCGCCGTGATCGTCGACGCCGTCCGCACCCCAGGAGGCCGCCGCAACGGCAAGCTCCGGGGTTGGCACGCCGTGGACCTGGCCGCCGAGCCGCTGAAGGCGCTCGCCGAGCGCAACGACCTCGATCCCGCCCTCGTCGACGACGTCATCATGGGATGCGTCATGCAGGTGGGCGAGCAGGCCCTCAACATCGGCCGCAACGCCGTCCTGGCCGCGGGATATCCCGAGTCGGTCCCCTCCACCACCATCGACCGCCAGTGCGGGTCCTCCCAGCAGGCGCTGCACTTCGCCGCCCAGGGGGTCATGGCGGGCGCCTACGACGTGGTGATTGCCGCCGGGGTGGAGCACATGACGCACACGCCCATGGGATCGTCGGTGGTGCGCGACCTCGGGTTCCCCTTCGGACCCAAGATGATGGAGCGCTACGCCGAGCGCGGCGGTCTCGTGTCGCAGGGGATCTCGGCCGAGATGATCGCCGACCAGTGGGACCTCTCGCGCCAGGACCTCGACGCCTTCGGCGCCCGCAGCCAGCAGCTCGCCGCCCAGGCCACCGCCGAGGGCCGCTTCGAGCGCGAGATCCTTCCGCTCGCCGTCAAGGACGACGAGGGCGCGGCCACCAGCGAGCTCATCTCCACCGACGAAGGGGTGCGCCCCGACACCACGGCGGAGGTCCTCGCCAATCTCAAGCCGGCCTTCAAGCCCGACGGCAAGGTGACGGCGGGCAACTCGTCCCAGATCACCGACGGTGCCGCGGCGGTCCTCATCATGAGCGAGGAGAAGGCCAGCGCCCTTGGTCTCACCCCGAGGGCCCGGTTCCACGCCTTCGCCCTCGCCGGGGTGGACCCCGTCACCATGCTCACCGGTCCGATCCCCGCCACGCGCAGCGTTCTCGAGAAGGCCAAGATGACCATCGGCGACATCGACCTCGTCGAGATCAACGAAGCCTTTGCGTCGGTGGTGCTGGCGTGGGAGAAGGAACTGCATGCCGACATGGACCGCGTGAACGTCAACGGTGGGGCCATCGCCATCGGCCACCCGCTCGGGTGCTCGGGCGCCAAGCTCATGTGCACGCTGCTCAACGAGCTCGAGCGCACCGGCGGACGCTGGGGGCTCGAGACCATGTGCGAGGGCGGCGGCATGGCCAACGCCACCATCATCGAACGCCTGGGCTGATTCCCATTCCACCGGGCGGCACCGGAGCGTCCATGTCGGGGGGCGCGGACGCCCCGTCGTGGCCGTGATCCTTCGTCAGTGGTATTGCGTGGCGACGACGAAGCCGCCGGCGATGAGGATGATGCCCCCCACCAGGTACCAGTTGCTCGGTCCCGCAGGCATGACGTCGAAGTAGTTCAGGACGATCATGAGTGCTCCGCCGATGAGCAACGCCAGGATCAGCGGGCCCATCCACTTGGGGCTCACCCTGACCCGGCGCGGGATCGGCGGGGTGTAGCGGCCGCTGGCGGTGGGGGGTTTGCTGACCGCCCTCCCCGACGTCACGCGTCCGGCCGAACGGCCTTTGCGCGCCGCGTTCCCCGGACCCTGCTTGTTCGCCATCCCCCGAGGATAGCCACGACGGCGGCTCCGGCCCGGACCGCTACAGTCGGGACGTGGGCGCCCGGGTCCTGCTCGTCGACAACTACGACTCCTTCACCTACAACCTGGTGCAGGAGCTGGGTGAGCTCGGAGCCGACCCCGTCGTGTTCCGCAACGACGCCGTCGACGTGGACGGCATACGGGACGCCGCCGCCGACGGCATCGTGATCTCGCCGGGGCCGGGCCGGCCCGAGGACGGCGGCGTGAGCATGGCCGTCGTGGCCGAGCTGGCCGGGGAGCTCCCCATCCTCGGGGTATGCCTGGGCCACCAGTGCATCGGCCAGGTCTACGGCGCCCGGATCGTCCCCGCGCCCGAGCTGATGCACGGCAAGACCTCGGCCATCTTCCACACCGGGGTGGGTGTCTTCACCGACATGCCCAACCCCTTCGAGGCGACGCGCTACCACTCCCTGATCGTGGACCGCGACTCGATCCCCGACGTCCTCGAGGTGACCGCCGAGACGGTCGACGGCACCGTGATGGGGCTGCGGCACCGGGAGCTGGCCGTCGAGGGGGTGCAGTTCCACCCCGAGTCCGTCCTCACGAGGGCCGGTCCGGACCTGCTTTCCAATTTCCTCGCCGCGCTGGGAGCCGGCCGGCCTTAGCCCGTGGTGCTCGTCGACGTCGGCGTGGACGACGTCGGGGAGCTCGAGCAACCGGAGAAGCTCGCCACGGTGATGTTCACCGTGGTCCCCGGGCTCTCGGACTGTCCGCCGTTGGGGCTCTGGGCCTGGACGAGCCCGTCCTGGGTCTGGTCGGAGGTCGGCTGGCAGATCACGACGGGGTTGAGGTTGGCGCCCTGCAGCGTCGAGACGGCCTGCGCCTGGGTGTCGCCGATGACGTAGGGCACCAGCACCGACGACGGACCGCTCGACACCACCAGGTTCACCGAGGCGTTGGCCGGCTCCTGTGCCCCTGCGGCGGGGTTCGTGCTGATCACGTTCCCCTTCACTATCGACTGTGAGGGCTGGGCGGAGATGGTCCCGCATTGGAAGCCGGCCTGCCCCAGGCGGTTGCACGCCGTGGTCTGGTCGAGCCCGATCACGTCGGGCACCGCCGTCGTCGTCGACTGCGTGTAGATGTTCACGGTGCCCCCGGGCGGGATGGTGGCACCCGACTTCGGGCTCTGGTTGCAGACGATGTTCTGTTGCGTGCAGGTGCTGCTGAATTGGACGTTGGCCTGCAGGCCCAATTGCTGCAGCTGGGCCTTGGCCGCCAGCACCGATTGGTTCACGAGGGGGGGCACGCGCACCGGGGGGCCCTGGTCCCCGGTGATCAGGGTGACCTTGTCCCCCCGGTTCACCGCCGTCCCCTTGGGGGGGTCGGTCCGCAGCACCTGGGTGTTGGGTGTCGATTTGGCGGACGTGTCGGGCTCCACCTTGGTCTTGAGGCCCTCGCGCGTGAGGAGCTTCTCGGCGCTGACCACGTTCTGGTTGGTCACGTCGGGCATGGCGAAGGCCGCCGGCTTCCCACCGATGTGCCACCAGCCCACGGAGTTGCCGAGGAAGATGATGACCACCGCCAACGCCACCAGGAGCAGGGCGAGAATGGCCGCATAGAGCCGGGTGCGGCTGGGCTCGTGCTCGCCCTCTTCCTCGCCGATCCCGAGCGCCGGCAGCGCCTGGGTACCCCCCACCGTCCGGATCGACTGCGTCGCCACCGACGGGTGCTGCCCGGTCGGGGGGGACGCCGCCCCCACGGCGCGGCCCTCCCGGAAACGCAGCAGGTCGATCCGAAGGTCGTCGCCCGTCGCGTAGCGGTGGTCGGGCGACTTTGCCAGGCACTTCAAGATGATCGCCTCGAGGTCGGGCGGCACGCCCGGGTTGACCTCGCGCGGCGCAGGCGGATGCTCGCGCACGTGCTTGGAGGCCACCGCCACCGGCGTGTCGCCGAGGAACGGGGGGCGTCCCGTCACCATTTCGTAGAGGACGACGCCGAGGGAGTAGATGTCGCTGCGGGAGTCGACGCCCATGCCCTCGGCCTGTTCCGGCGAGAAGTAGGTGGCGGTGCCCATGACCGCTCCGGTCTGGGTCAGGCTCTCCTCGGTGTTGACGGCCCGGGCGATCCCGAAGTCCGTGACCTTGATGGTTCCCTCTTCGGTGATGAGCACGTTGCCCGGCTTGACGTCGCGGTGGACCACCCCGTGGCGATGCGCGTAGGCCAACGCCCCGGCGACATCCGCGGCGATCTCGGCCGCCCTGTCGGGGTGCAGAGGCCCGGCCGTGCGCAGGATCGACGACAGGGCCCGGCCGTCGACGAACTCCATCACGATGAAATAGGTGCCGTTGTCCTCGCCCCAGTCGAAGACGGGGACGATGTTGGGGTGCGAGAGGTTGGCCGCCGCCTGGGCCTCCCGGCGGAAGCGCTCCACGAAGGACCGGTCCACCGAGAGCTCGGGGAAGAGCACCTTGAGCGCGACCGGGCGGTCCAGGAGCTGGTCCCGGGCGCGGTACACCTCGGCCATGCCGCCACGCGCCACCAGATGCGAGAGCTCGTATCGCCCCGAGAGCACCCGGGGTGTCTTGGTCGGCTCCATGCGGGTCAGAGCCTACGTCTCGCCGATTCGCCGCTCGGGCCAGGCACGGTTGGTCTCCTCCTCGATCGCGGTGGGTGGGACATCTCTGTCACTGGCCCGCCAGGACTGCTTGGATCATGGTCTTCACGATGGGACCGGCGACGAGCGCGCCGGTGAGGTCCTTCGGCTGATGGGGCATGGCCACGGCGATGGCCACGGTGGGGTTGCTGGCGGGGGCGAAGGCGATCATCCAGTCGGTCGTGAGGGTGTTGCCTTGCCCGGTCTGGGCGGTACCGGTCTTGGCCGCCACGTCCCACGCCGGGGGGAACCCGTCACCCGATGCGGTCCCCTCCTTGACCACGTTCTGCATGAGCTGGTTCAAGGCGCTGGCCGTGGCCCCGGATGCGGCCCGATGCCACGCCGCGGGCTGGTACTGCTCGACCAGGTTGTTCTGCGAGTCGCGGATCTGGTACATGACGTGCGGGGTCATCACCACTCCCCCGTTGGCGATGCCGGCCGCCACCATTGCCATCTGCAGCGGCGAAGCGAGCGTGCAGTCCTGACCGATCGACGAATAGGCCAGGTAGATCGGGGCGCCCTTCCAACAGTCGGCGTGCAGGAAATCCGACACCTCGAAGGGACTGGGGGGCAGGTCGATGGGGGGTTGCTGGTTGAAGCCGAAGGACTGGGCCTCGGCCTGCATCGACTCGGCGCCCACCTTCGTACCGAGCAGGGCGAACCCCGGGTCACACGAGGGGGGAAGCATCTGGGCGATGGTCCCCCCGCATGCACTCCCCCCGTCGTTGCACAACTGGGCGCTCGCCCCTCCGAAGTAGTTGTAGGGGATGCAACTGAAGTACGGCATCGGGGTGTCGACCAGCTTGGGCGCGTATTGATAGGTCGCCGTCGCTGTCACGACCTTGAAGGTCGACCCGGGCTGGAAGATGTCCTGGTACGCGAGCGACACCGCCGGGGCGAAGCCCGTGGTGGGGTTCTTGGCGGTGATGGCCGCGTAGGCGTTGGCCACCGTGGTGGCGTTGTTCTGCGCCAACGGGTTGGGGTCGAAGGTGGGATTGGAGTACATGGCGAGCACCGCGCCGGTGGTGGGGTCGAGCACGACGATGGCGCCGTCACGGCCGTTGAGCGCCTGTCGGGCGGTCTCCTGCAGCTTGCTCGACAAGGTCAAGGTGACGGTGTCGGTCTCGACGGGAGTGGTGAGCAGGTCACCGATGGTCTTGACCGGGCGGTTGTGCTGGGCGAGGTACTGGCCGTAGGTCGCCTCGACGCCGGTGGGCAGGCCACCGATGGGCAGGTAGCCCGTGATCTGGGCGAACAGCGAGCCCGTCGGGTACTGGCGGATGTACTTGTAGGCGCCCTTCTGCGTCCGCTGCGACTGGGCGAGCACCACGCCGTCCGCGCTCTGGATGATCCCGCGGGGCTGGTCGTACTTGGCCTGGATCACGGCGGGGTTGTACTGCGAGGTGGCGTATGTGTGCGCGTTCTTGACCTGGATGTTGTTGAGCTGAAGGAAGAGGAGGACGAAGCACAGCATCATGCCGACACCGAGCCACCGGACGCGCCCCGCCACCTCAGGTCGCCTCCGCTCCGGTCATGGCCGGAGTCCGGCTCGGCGCCGGAAAACCGAAGGTCGCGGGCGTGGACGTCGGCAACGAGGTCGCGGGCGTCGTCGGAGTCGTCAACGTCGAGCAGTACGCGGGCGGTTGTTGCAGGCTGCACACCGACTGCTGGAGATCGGTGACGTACAGCTTGGCGGCCGCGTAGGAGGGCTCCTGCACCCCGCTCCGCAGATCCGGGATCCTGTAGGAGGGGACCTGTCCGGAGGTCATCTGCGTGCGCTTGACGATCTTGGGCTTGATCCCGACGAACCCCCCGGGCCGGCCCTGGTAGATGACGACCTGGTTGTGGTCGAGCCCGACGAAATAGGAGCTGTTCACGTACCACCGCACGGTCGCGTACCCCGCGTAGGCCAGCCCCCCCAGCACCACGAGGAACAACAGCACGCGGAAGGTGATCCGGCGCGGGCCCCGGACACCGGGATGCCGCTCGTGGCGGGGTCCGGACGGGCGGGCCAGGTCCGTGTCGGGGGCCGAGCGACTGACCACGGCCGGCCCGAAGCCGTTGGCGCTGGCGGGCTCCGCGGGCGCAGGCTCCGTGGGCACAACCGACGGCGCCTCGGGCGCGCTCACCACCATGGTGGAACCCGAGGGAGCCGAGGCAGCCGACCCGGCCGGAGGGGCGGCAGCGGGAGCGTCCGGGGACCACAGCCCCGAGCCGGCGACCGCTGCGGCTGCGGCTGCGGCGCCCTGGGCGTCCTCGGCCTCCGTGGACGCGTGCTCCCCGACCATGACATCAAGCACGACCACGGTCACGTTGTCGTTGCCACCTGCCTGGTTGGCCATGTCCACCAGGATCTGGGCGGCCTCGTTCGGATCGCGCGTCCTGCTCAGCACATCCGTGATCTGCTCGGAGGGCACCTCGTTGGTGAGCCCGTCCGAACAGAGCAGGAACCGGTCCCCTTCTTCGGGGACGACCTCCCATACGTCGACGGCGACGTCGGACTGGATGCCGAGCGCCCGGGTCAGAATGTGACGGTGGGGGTGTACCGCTGCCTCCGCCTCCGACAGCTCTCCACGTGCCACGAGCTCCTCCGCGACCGAATGGTCCGTGGTGAGCTGGACCAGCTCGTCGCCATGCAGGCGATACGCCCGGGAGTCGCCCACGTTGGCCAGCACCAACCGGTCGCCGTCGCCGGTGGCCACCAGCGCCGCCGCGATCATCGTCGTCCCCATGCCCCGCAGGTCGACGTCGGCGCGACTGCGCTCCCAAACCGCACGGTTCGCCTCGTGGATCGCACCCGCCAGACCTTCCGCGGAGGGCTTCCGGGCGAACTCGGCCTGCAGGGTGTCGATGGCCGTGCGAGCGGCGATCTCTCCTCCCACGTGGCCGCCCATCCCGTCCGCCACGGCGAACAGGGTGAGGCTCTCGAGCGCGAGGTCCTCGTTGACCGTGCGCACCCGACCCACGTCGGTGGCCGAGCCCGACCGGAGGACGGTCAAGGGGCCTCCCGCATGCTCGTCAGCCGGTGCTCGCTCGGGATGCGCCCGGGTCGCGCGTTCACCGCGACACCTCGAAGACGGTGCCCCCCACCTGGAGCAGGTCGCCCTTGCCCAGCTTGGCGGCGGAGCCGATCCGCTCGGCGTTGACCCAGGTGCCGTTGGTCGAGCCGAGGTCCTCCACCCAGAGCGAGCCGTTGCGCCGGAAGAGACGGGCATGCAGGCTCGACGTGTAGGAGTCGTCGACGCGGACCCCGCATCCCGCGGCGCGGCCCAGCGTGACCTCCTCGCCCACCTCGAACGTCTGTCCGTAGCCCTCCTGAGGCTCGATCACCTTGAGGTGGAGCTTGCCGGCGCGGGTACGGCGCTCGGCGGATTGACGTGGCCCGGCACCGGCCCCGGCGACCTGGGCGGCGGCACCACGGGCGGCCGGTGGGCGCACCTGCACCCAGACGGCCCTGATGACCCGGAAGAAAAGAGCCAGATGAGGGCCACGACCAGGACCTCCAGGGCCCGCAGGAGGTTCTGGTTGTCCAACGAGGTCAGGAACAGCACGGCCACCAACCACTCACGAGGACTCGAACCGGATGGCCGTCGTCCCCACCGTGATCTCGTCTCCGTCCTCGAGGACGCGTTCTCGGACCGGGACGCCGTTCACCCGGGTGCCGTTGGTGGACTGCAGGTCGACCACCACGACTTCGCTCCCGCGGCGTCGGATCTCCGCGTGACGGCGGCTCACATTGGGGTCACTCAGAGCGATCGAGCACTCCGGCAGGCGGCCAATCTCGACGGTCTCACTACCGAGCACGATCCGCGACCCGTCCGACAGGATCAGCGACGCCGCGGAAAGCCCGTCGATGCCCTCACGGACCTCCGCCGTCACCCGATAGCGTCCCGGCCTGGTCGAAGGATCGCTCCGGATCTCCACCTCCACCGGCCCCACGAATCCGTAGCCCTCGCGCCGGGCGTGCTCCCGGGCGGCGTCTCCGAGCTCCCGGGCGAGGACGTCGGCGAAGCTCTGGAACCTGTCCGCATCCTGGAGCGACAGGGTCACCACGAAGACGTTGGGCGCGATCAGGCCCCGGACCCCTACACGACGCAGGAGGTCCATCTCCCGCGTCAGGCGGCGGCCGATCTCCACGGGCTGGATCCCACCCCGGAGGGCCTTGGAGAACGCACCTTCGACCAGACGCTCGAGACGTTGCTCGAACCTTTGGAGTCCCATCGTGGTTGCCCAGCTTACCGGCGCAATCTGCGCCCACGGGGTTGCCCGGCCGGGCCTCAGGCGAGGTGAAACCACGTGAAAATCCCCGCAACCAAGCGTGACGAATCGGTACGGCCCGTGGGCAAACGGAACGGGAGGTCGAACGCGCCGAGGGTGGCAACGGTCCGTCCGGCGGCCTTGGACCCAGGATGACCTCGGGGATCAGTCGGGTATCGTGACCCCGTTGCTCGGGCGAGTGGCGGAATTGGCAGACGTGCAGGATTCAGGTTCCTGTGTCCGAAAGGATGTGGGGGTTCAAGTCCCCCCTCGCCCACCA
>CAWEMO010000014.1:0-22299 GCA_963810195.1 uncultured Acidimicrobiales bacterium
AGCTCAAACAGGTTGCATTCGGTCCCGCTCCATACCCATAATCCGGACCATGCCGGACACCAGGACGGGCCCCAACCGTCAGCCCATGACGAAGGCGCACAAGGACGCTCTCGCCCAGGGCCGGGACGAGGGGCGGGCCGTGCGCCGCTACCTCGAGGCCATCGAGCGCAGCCGGCCCCGGCGAGGCCGCAAGCGCACCCCCGAGTCGGTGAAGAAGCGCCTCGTCACCGTGGACGAGCTCCTCGAGTCCGCCGATCCGCTGGCACGCCTGCACCTGCTGCAGGAGAAGACCGACCTCCAGGCCGAGCTGGCCCGGGCGCCGTCGAGCAGCGACCTGGGCACCCTGGAGAAGGCGTTCGTCAAGGTGGCCAAGGGCTACGGGCAGCGCAAGGGGATCGAGTACAACGCCTGGCGCGCCGCCGGGGTGAGCGCGTCGGTCCTGCAGCGCGCCGGCATCACCCGCACCAACGGCGACGGCACCGTCAACGGCACGTCCACGGCGAAGGCCGACAAGAGCAGGAAGGGCTGATCAGACCGGCAGGCGGCTGATCAAACCGGCAGGCTGATCAGACCGACAGGCGGGCCTGGCGGGTGGCCGCGGCCACCAGGGACTCGAGCAGGCCCATGCCGTCGGTGCTCCCCGTCAGGGCGTCACTGGCCCGTTCGGGATGCGGCATGAGGCCCACCACGTTGCCCTCCTCGTTGCACACCCCGGCGATGTCGTCGATGGAGCCGTTGGGGTTGGCGGTGTAGCGCAGCACGACGCGGTCCTCGGCCCGCAGGCGCTCGAGGGTGGCGGCGTCGCACGTGAAGTTGCCCTCGAAGTGGTTGATGGGGAGCTCGAGCTCGGTCCCCGGGGCCGTCTCGCCGGTGAGCACGGTGCGCGCCGTGCACACCCGCACCCCTACCGTCGTGCACAGGAAGCGCAGCCCCCGGTTCTTCTGCAGCGCCCCGGGCAGGAGCCCCGCCTCGGTCAGCACCTGGAATCCGTTGCAGATCCCCACCACGGGCCCGCCGTCGGCCGCGTACTTGGCCAGGGCGTCCATCACGGGTGAGAAGCGCGCCAGCGCGCCCGGGCGCAGGTAGTCGCCGTGGGCGAAACCACCGGGGAGGACGACGGCGTCGTAGCCGGCCAGGGAGCGCTCCCCGTGCCACACGAGGTCGGCCTCCACGCGCGCCGGGCCGAACAACCCGAGCGCCTTGACCACGTCGTGCTCGCAGTTGCTGCCCGGGAAGACGACGACGCCGATCCGGGCCGTCATCGAGCGCGCCCCGGGCGCGACGTCATCGACGCGCCCCCGGGCGCGGCGTCATCCGCGCGCTCCGTTCCCTGCCGGGGTACCGAGCACGGTGACGGTGGAGTCCTCGATGACGGGGTTGGCCAGCAGCCGGTCGGCCATCTCGGTGGCACGCCGGCCGCGCCGCGGGCTCGTCGGGCGCCTCGACCGTCATCCGGAAGGCCTTGCCCACACTCACGCCCTCGACGCCTTCGAAGCCCAGCGCGGGCAACGCCCGTTCGATGGTGGCCCCCTGCGGATCGGCGATCCCGGGGCGCAACCGCACTTCCACGAGCACCTCGTACTTCACGCGCGCCTCACCTCTTGGCACCGTACCAGTCGGCCAGGCGCCGCCCGCTGATCTTTTCGTAGGCGGCGATGTAGCGCTCGCTCGTCTCCTTTACGACCTCGGGCGACAGCGGCGGAGGCGGAGGCAACTTGTCCCATCCGCTCCCCTCGAGCAGGTCCCGCACCGGCTGCTTGTCGAAGGCGGGCGGGTTGGTGCCCGGACGCCACTGGTCCGCGGGCCAGAACCGCGACGAGTCCGGCGTCAACACCTCGTCGCACAGGGCGAGCTCCCCGTCGATGATCCCCAGCTCGAACTTGGTGTCGGCCACGATGATGCCGTTGCGCTCGGCCGCGGCCGCGCCCCGGCGGTAGGCCTCGACGCACAGGTCGCGCGCTTTTTCGGCCATCTCCTTGCCCACGAGGTCCGCGGCTTCGTCGAAGGAGATGTTGAGGTCGTGTCCCTCGGTGGCCTTGGTCGAGGGCGTGAACATGGGCTCGGGGAGCCGGCTGGCCTGCTCGAGGCCCGGCGGCAGCGGCGTGCCGTGCAGCGTCCCCGACGCCGAGTACTCCTTCCACCCCGACCCGGCCAGATAGCCGCGCACGATGCACTCGATGGGCAGCATCTCGGCCCGGCGCACGAGCAGGGCGCGCCCCGCCACTCCGGCCAGCCCGGCCTCGCCACCCAGCTCGGCGGCCTCGGCGGGGAGCTCGGCGGGATCGGCGGTGACGAGGTGGCTGGGGGCAAGGTCGGTCAGCTCGTGGAGGAAGTGCACGGTCATGGCCGTGAGCACCCGCCCCTTGTCGGGGATGGGCTCGGCCAGCACCACGTCGAACGCCGAGAGCCGGTCCGACGCCACCATGAGCAGCCGGTCGTCGCCGGCGTCGTAGAGCTCGCGGACCTTGCCGCTGTGCACCAATGTCAGACTCACCCTTCCACCTCCCCGATCGCGTCCGTGAACCGTGACACATGGAGCAGGGCGCGCTCCAGACTGAAGGCCCGGTCGAGCGCGGGCCCGTCCAAGGTGACCTCGGGGTCGGCCTCGAGCACGCCCCGCAGCGGTCGGCGCTCCTCCCAGGCCAGGCGGGTGTCGCGCTGGACGATGCGGTACACGCCGTCGCGCGTCATCCCCGACTCCACCAGGGCCAGCAGCACCGGTTGGCTGAACACCAGCCCGAAGGACCCCTCCACCACGTTGGCGCGCATCCGATCGGCGTGGACCACCAGGTTCTGCACCAGCCCCGCCCCCCGGCGCAGCACGTAGTAGGCGAGGAGGCAGGCGTCGGGGAGGATGACGCGTTCCACCGAGCTGTGGGAGATGTCGCGCTCGTGCCACAGCGCCACGTCCTCGAGCCCCACGCCCAGATAGCCGCGCAGCACGCGGGCCAGGCCGCTCAGGCGCTCGGAGAGGATGGGGTTGCGCTTGTGGGGCATGGCCGAGCTGCCCTTCTGGCCCGCCCCGAACGCCTCTTCGACCTCGCCCACCTCGGTCCGGGCCAGGTGCCGGATCTCGGTGCCGATCATCTCGAGGGTCGCGCCCACCGACGCGCACGCCCACAGCAGCTCGGCGTGGCGGTCGCGCGCGATGACCTGGGTGGCGGGCACCGGCGTGAGCCCGAGCGCGCCGCACACATGGTCCTCGACGCGGGGGTCGATGTTGGAGTAGGTGCCGACCGCGCCCGACAGCTTCCCCACCGCCACCTGGTTGCGCGCGGCGCGCAGGCGGCCCCGGTCGCGCTCGGCCTGCAGGCACCACAGCGCCAGCTTGGCTCCGAAGGTCGTGGGCTCGGCGTGCATGCCGTGGGTCCGGCCCGCCATGGGCGTGTCCATGAACTCGAGGGCCCGGGCCTTGAGCACCGACACCAGCGCGCCCGAGGCGTCGAGCAGCAGGTCCGCGGCGCGCGTCAGGGTGGCGCACAGCGCGGTGTCGACGACGTCGGACGAGGTGAGCCCGTAGTGGACCCACGAGCCCTCGGGGGCGCCGATGGCGTCCTGGACCACGTCGACGAAGGCGGCCACGTCGTGGTCGGTGACGCGCTCGCGGTCGTTGACCGCGGCGACGAGCTCGGGGGTGACCTTCGGGGCCCGGGCCCGCACCGCGGCGGCGGCCTGGCGGGGGATGGTGCCCACCTCGGCCCAGCCCTCCACGGCCAGGAGCTCCACTTCGAGCCACATCTCCAGGCGCGCCTCGTCGGTGAACAGCGCCGCCATCTCGGGCAGCGAGTAGCGGGGGATCACGCCGGCACCTCCGAGCGCGGCGGCACCTCCGAGCGCGGCGGCACCTCCGACCCGGCGGCGGCAGCGGCCGCGGCGGCGATGTCGGTGCGGAACTGCATCCCCTCCCAGCCGATGCAGCGCACCGCGGCGTAGGCGCGCCGGCGGGCCTCGGCGATGGACGGGCCCGAGGCGCTCACCCCGAGCACGCGGCCCCCGGCGGTGACGAAGGCACCCTCGGCGTCGAGGGCGGTCCCGGCGTGGAGCACGGTCACGCCCTCCAGGGCGGCGGCCTCGTCGAGCCCGTCGATGCGGTCGCCGGTGCGCGGCGCGCCGGGGTATCCCTCCGAGGCCAGGACCACGCACACCGAGGCGTCGGGGGCAAAGCGCGGCTCGGTGCGCAGCCGGCCCCCGGCCGCCTCGGCCAGGAGCGCGGTGAGGTCCTCGGTGAGCCGGGGGATCACGACCTGGGTCTCGGGGTCACCGAAACGGACGTTGTACTCGAGGACGCGCGGGCCCTCGGCGGTGAGGATGAGCCCCGCGTACAGCACGCCGCGGTAGTCGATGCCGCGCCGGCGCAGCGCGCCCACGAGCGGCTCCACCGCCTGGTCGAGCACGCCGTCGACGAGCCGGTCGTCGACCAGCGGCACGGGGGAGTACGCCCCCATGCCCCCGGTGTTGGGCCCCTCGTCGCCGTCACCGATGCGCTTGAAGTCCTGCGCCGGCGCCAGTGCAGCGATGCGAGTCCCATCACAGAGCACGAGCAGCGAACACTCGGGCCCCAGGAGTCCTTCTTCGACCACCACGCGCCGGCCCGCGTCGCCGAAGCTCTCCCCCGAGAGCTTGGCGGCGATGTCCGCCTCGGCCTCGGTGAGCGAATCGGTGACGAGCACGCCCTTGCCCGCGGCGAGCCCGTCGGTCTTCACCACCCACGGCCCGGGCAGCTCCCGCAGGAAGGCCTGGGCGGCGCGGATGTCGTCGAAGGCGCCGTAGCGCGCCGTGGGCACCCGGGCTTCGTCCAGCACCGCCTTCATGAAGGCCTTGGACCCCTCGAGCCGGGCGCCGTCGGCACCGGGGCCGAACACCAGGCGACGATCGGCGCGCAGCCGGTCGGCGAGCCCGTCCACGAGGGGCTGCTCGGGGCCGATCACGAACAGCTCGGCGTCGACGTCCTCGGGGGCGTCGTCGGTGACGGTGATCCCCGAGGCGCCCAGCGCGAAGTGGGCGGAGTCGGCGGCCGACGCGGTCGTCGGCGCCATGCCCGGGTTGCCCGGGGCCACCACCACCTCGGCGGTACGGGCCAGCGACAGTGCCAGGGCGTGCTCGCGGCCGCCCGAACCAACGACGCAGACCTTCATGACACGGAGCCGCAGACCCTCACGCCGCGAACCGGACGAACTGCTCGCGCCCCGGTCCCACGCCTACCAGCTTGATGGGCACCCCGATCTGCTCGGCCAGGAAGGCCACGTAGTGGCGCGCCGCAGGGGGCAGGTCGTCGAGCTCGGTCGCGCCCGACAGATCGGCGCGCCACCCGGGAAGCTCCTCGTAGACCGGTTCCACCTGGTGCAGCACGGACTGGTGGTACGGGGGGTAGGCGAAGCGCTCGCCACCGGCCGCGTAGGCCACGCACACCTTGACGGTGTCGAAGGTATCGAGCACGTCCATCTTGGTGAGGGCGACCTCCGACAGCGAGTTGAGCCGCACGGCCTGGCGCGCCATGACGGCGTCGAACCACCCGCAGCGCCGGCGCCGCCCCGTGTTGGTCCCGAACTCGTGGCCGCGCTCGACGAGCACGTCGCCCACCTCGTCGAGGCACTCGGTGGGGAACGGGCCCGCCCCCACGCGCGTCACGTACGCCTTGGCGATGCCGATGACCTCGCCGATCATGCGCGGCCCCACCCCGGTGCCGGTGCACGCCCCACCCGCCACCGGGTTGGAGGACGTCACGAAGGGATAGGTGCCGTGGTCGAGATCGAGAAAGGTGGCCTGCGCGCCCTCGAGCAGCACGTGGGAACCGGCGTCGAGCGCGTCGTGGACGAGGCCGACCGTGTCGCCCACCATGGGCCCCATGCGGGGCGCGTACCGGTCGAGGTACTCCTCGCAGATGGCCGAGGCGTCGAGGGGGAGGCGGTTGTAGACCTTGGCCAGCACCGCGTTCTTCTCCTTCAACGCCACCTCGAGCTTCTGGCGGAAGATCTTGCCGTCGAGGAGGTCCTGGACCCGCAGCCCGACCCGAGCCGCCTTGTCCGCGTAGGCGGGGCCGATGCCCCGGCGCGTCGTGCCCAGGGCGTTCTTGCCGAGGTAGCGCTCGGTGACCCGGTCGAGCTCGGTGTGGTACGGCATGATCAGGTGCGCGTTGCCGCTCACCACCATGCGGCTGGTGTCGATCCCTTTGGACTCGAGGGTGTCGAGCTCGCTCAGCAGGACTCCGGGGTCCACCACCACGCCGTTGCCGATGACCGGGGTGATGTGGGGGTAGAGCACGCCGCTCGGCACGAGCTGCAGGGCGAAGGACACCCCGTCGACGACCACGGTGTGCCCGGCGTTGTGGCCGCCCTGGTAGCGCACCACCATGTCCATGTCCCGGGCCAGGAGGTCGGTGAGCTTGCCCTTCCCCTCGTCGCCCCATTGCGTCCCGACGACCACGGTTGCGGGCACGACGCTCCTCCGCGAAACGGCTCCGGATTACGCCGCATTGTATCCGGACCTGGGACGACGCCCCGAAGGGCCACCTCAGGTGACAGGGGCCCCACTCAGCGGAGCACGATCCCCTCGCCGTGCGCCCCGTGGTCGACATCGACGCTGACGGTGTCGCCGTCGGAGTAGCGCCCTTCGAGCAGTGCCAGGGCCAAGGGGTCCTCCACCGTGTGCTGGAGCACCCGGCGCAGCGGGCGGGCGCCCAGGTCGGGGTCATATCCGGCGCGGGCCAGCCAGTCCTTGGCCTTGTCCGTGACCACCAGCGTCAACCGGCGCTGGGCCACCCGGGTGGCCAGCTTGGCGACCTGGATGTCCACGATGCGGCGGATGTCGGCCTCGGACAGGCGCCGGAAACGCACCACCTCATCGATGCGGTTGAAGAACTCGGGCTTGAAGAAGTCCTGGGGGTCGCCGGGCAGGTTCGACGTCATGATGAGGACGGTGTTGGTGAAATCGACGGTGCGGCCCTGGCCGTCGGTGAGCCGGCCGTCCTCGAGCACCTGGAGCAGGACGTTGAACACGTCGGGGTGCGCCTTCTCGATCTCGTCGAGGAGCACCACCGAGTAGGGACGGCGCCGCACCGCCTCGGAGAGCTGGCCGCCCTCCTCGTAGCCGACATATCCCGGGGGCGCGCCCACCAGGCGGCTCACGGTGTGCTTCTCCTGGTATTCGCCCATGTCGATGCGGATCATGGCGCGGTCGTCGTCGAACAGGAACTCGGCCAGCGCCCGGGCCAGCTCGGTCTTGCCCACCCCGGTGGGGCCCAGGAACAGGAACGAGCCGATGGGCCGGTTGGGGTCTGACAATCCGGCCCGGCTGCGACGGATGGCGTTGGCCACCGCCACGACGGCCTCGTCCTGGCCCACCACGCGGGCGTGGAGGGCCTCCTCCATGCGCACCAATTTGGCCAGCTCGGCCTCCATGAGCCGGCTGACGGGGATCCCGGTCCAGCGGCTCACCACCTCGGCCACGTCCTCGGCGTCGACCTCCTCCTTGAGCATCGCCCCCGAGCTCTGCAACTCGGCCAGGGCCTTGGTGGCGTCCTCGATGCGGCGCTCGATGTCGGGGACCACGCCGTATCGGATCTCCGAGGCGCGGGTGAGGTCGCCGTCGCGCGCGTAGCGCTCAGCCTCGCCCTTGCGCGTCTCGAGCTCCTCCTTGAGCCCCCGGATGGCGGAGATGGCGTCCTTCTCGGCCTGCCAGCGCGCCGTCATGGCGTCGGCCTGTTCCTTCAGGTTGGCGAGCTCCTCGTCGAGGCGGGCCAGGCGCTCCTTGGACGCGTCGTCGGTCTCCTTGGCCAGCGCCATTCGCTCGATCTCGAGCTGGCGCATGCGGCGGGTGACGACGTCGATCTCGGTGGGCATGGAGTCGATCTCGATGCGCAGCCGGCTGGCGGCCTCGTCGACGAGGTCGATGGCCTTGTCGGGGAGGAAGCGGCCCGTCACGTAGCGGTCCGACAAAACCGCCGCGGCCACCAGCGCGGCGTCCTGGATGCGCACGCCGTGGTGGACCTCGTAGCGCTCCTTCAGGCCGCGGAGGATGGCCACCGTGTCCTCGACGGTGGGCTGGCCCACGTACACGGGCTGGAAACGCCGTTCGAGCGCGGCGTCCTTCTCGATGTGCTTGCGGTACTCGTCGAGGGTGGTGGCCCCGATGAGGCGCAGCTCGCCGCGCGCCAGCATGGGCTTGATCATGTTGCCGGCGTCCATGGCGCCCTCGGCCCCGCCCGCGCCCACGATGGTGTGCAGCTCGTCGATGAAGGTGATGATCTCGCCCTCGGCGTCGGTGATCTCCTTGAGCACCGCCTTCAGGCGCTCCTCGAACTCGCCGCGGTACTTGGCCCCGGCCACCATGGCCGACAGGTCGAGGGCTATGACGCGCTTGTCGCGCAGGCCCTCGGGCACGTCGCCCTCGACGATGCGGTTGGCGAGGCCCTCCACGATGGCAGTCTTGCCCACGCCGGGCTCGCCGATGAGCACGGGGTTGTTCTTGGTGCGGCGGGAGAGCACCTGGATGATGCGGCGGATCTCCTCGTCGCGACCGATGACGGGGTCGAGCTTTCCGTGGCGCGCCGCCTCGGTGAGGTCGCGGCCGTAGCGCTCCAGCGCCTGGTACTGCGCCTCGGGGTCCTGGGAGGTGACGCGGTGGCTGCCGCGCACCTGGCGCAGCGCGTTGAGCAGGTCGTCGCGCTTGACCCCGATGGCGTCGGACAGCGCCAGCAGCAGGTGCTCGACCGACAGGTACTCGTCGCCCATGTCGGCGCGCACCCCGTCGGCCGTCTCGAGCAGGTCCCGCGCCTCGCGCGACAGCGAGACGTCGGCGCCCCCGTAGGCCTTGGGGAGGGAGGAGAGCCTCTCCGCCACACGGTTGGTGAGTGCGGTGGGCTCCACCCCCGCCCTGGCCAGCAGGGGCAGGGCGAGGCCGTCGGCCTGGCCCAGCATGGCCGCCAGCAGGTGGTCGGGCGTCACCTCGGGGTTGTTCTGGGCCCGGGCGCGCTCGGTGGCGGACTGCAGCGCCTCCTGGGTCTTGAGCGTCCAGCGGTTGGGATCGAGGGCCATGGTCTTACCTCCTTCCCCGGCGCGCCGCGTCGGTGCTCCCCGCGGCGCGCCACACCAGGGCCTGGCGCAGCGGCACCAGGTCGCGACGGTAGTGCCGATGGGTCTGCTCGACCTCGTCGCGGGCCTCGGCCCGCACCCGCTCCAGCTCGGCGCGCAACGCGTCGACCTCGGCCTCGAGCTCGAGCACCCGGCGCACGCCCTCGAGGTTGAGGCCGAGGCCCGTCAGCATGCCGATGCGGCGCAGGCGTTCGATGTCGCGCTGCGAGTAGCGGCGGCTGCCACCGCCGGTGCGCGACGGGTCCACGAGGCCCTTGCGCTCGTAGACGCGCAGGGTCTGGGGGTGCACGCCGGCGAGCTCGGCCGCCACCGAGATCACGTACACGGCGCGGTTGGCGCTCTCGCCCCCGAACAGCGCGGCGCGGCGCGTCTCGGGGTGTTCGGGCTCAGGCCTTGGCGGCGTCATCGGTCTCCACCTCCAGATGGGCCCGCGGATGCTCGTTCGAGACGCGGGCGAATTCCTCGACCGCGGCGCGTTGCTCGTCGGTCAGCTTCTTGGGAACCGACACCTCGACGGTGACGAGCAGGTCCCCGCTCCCGGTGCGGCCGTGTCCGGGCACGCCCCGGCCCTTTACGCGGAAGGTCTGGCCCGACGACGTGCCGGGCGGGATGCGCAGGGTGACGGGCTCGTCGAGGGTGGGCACCTTCACCGTCGACCCCAGGGCCGCCTCGGCGAAGGTCACCGGCACGGTCAGGGTGAGGTTGCGGGCGCGGCGGCCGAAGAGGGGATGCCTGCCCACGTGCACGACGACGTAGAGGTCGCC
The DNA here is from genome assembly GCA_963810195.1 of uncultured Acidimicrobiales bacterium. GTDB lineage: Bacteria > Actinomycetota > Acidimicrobiia > Acidimicrobiales > UBA8190 > Chersky-840. Next base: position 9,854 of record CAWEMO010000014.1, read on the forward strand.
GGCGGGGCCATTGGCACGGCCGGGCGCGCCCCGGCCCTTGACGCGGATGCGCTGGCCGTCGTCGACCCCGGCGGGAATGCGGACCTTCACCTCGCGGGTGCGCCGCACGATCCCCGAGCCGCGACAGGTCTTGCACGGTTTTTCGATGATGGTGCCGCGGCCCGAGCACTGCGGGCACACGCGGCTGAGCGAGAACAGGCCCTGGTTGTCGTCGAGCGCGCCCCGGCCGTGACAGGTGGGGCACGTCACCGGGGACGTGCCCGGGGCCGCGCCCGTTCCGTGGCACGTCTCACAGCGCGCCTCGCCCGCGACGTTCACCGACGTGGTCACGCCGCGGACGGCGTCCTCGAACGACAGGTGCAGCTCCGCTTCCACGTCGGCGCCGCGTCGCGGCCCGGCGTTGCGCTGGCGCCGACCGCCGCCGAAGTTGCCGCCCAGCCCGCCGAGCAGGTCCCCGAGGTCGATGTCCTCGACCCGGAAGGTGGCGCCACCGGGACCGCCCGCGCCGCCGGGACCGCCGAAGCCGCCGAAGTTGGCGAACCCCGACGCGCCCAGGCGCCGGACCTCGTCGTACTCCTTGCGCTTGGCCGCGTCGCCGAGCACGTCGTAGGCGGCGGAGATCTCCTTGAAGCGGTCTTCGGATCCGGGGTTGGCGTCAGGGTGGAACTGCTTGGCCAGCTTCCGATACGCGCGCGTGATCTCCTTGTCCGTGGCCGTCGAGGAGACGCCCAGGATCTGGTAGTAGTCCTTGTCGAGCCACTCACGCTGGGCGGCCATGGCGCGCGCCCCTACCCCCGCACCCGCACCATGGCGGGGCGGATGACCCGTCCCTTCCACCGGTACCCGGCGCGCAGCACCTTGTCGACGACGGGGCCCGCGGGCGCGCCGTCCTCCCCGGCGTCGTCGGCGGCGGTGTGCTCCACCGCCTCGTGCGTCGTGGGGTCGAAGGCCTCGCCGGGGTTGTCGATCCGCTCGAGGCCCTCGCGCGCCAGGGTGTCGGCCAGCAGCGTCGACCCGGCCACGAGCGCCTTGCCCTCGTCCGAGAGCCCGGTGCCGGTGCCGGTGCCGTCGCCCAGATGGGCGCGCGCCAGGTCGAAGGCGTCGAGCACGGGGAGGATCTTGGTGACGAGGTCCTCCGCGGCGCGCTCCAAGTGCTCGGTCTGCTGGCGCAGCATGCGCTTCTTGTAATTCTCGAAGTCGGCCTGCAGGCGCTGGAGCGCGCCGAGGTACTCGTCGCGCTCGGCGCCGGGCAGTCACCAGCTCGTCGGTCTCGCCGACGACGGCGGCCGCCTCGTCGACGACGGCGTCGACGAGCTCGGCTTCCACCACGTCCGCGTCTGCGTCCTCGTGCTCATGCCCGCCGGGGGGCCCGGCGTGCGGGGTCATGCCCCGGGCTCGTCGACGATCTCGGCGTCGACCACCTCGTCATCCGACGGAGCTGGGCCGTCGCCGCCCGGGGCCGATGCCGCCCCGCCCGACTGCGACGCCTGCTCGTACAGACGCTGGGTGAACCCTTGGCTGGCGTGGACGAGGGCGTCGGTGCCATCCTTGATCTTCTCGACGTCGGACCCGGCCAGGGCGTCCTTCAGGGTCTTGAGCGCGCCCTCGACCTTGTCCTTCTCGTCGCCCTCGAACTTCTCGCCCTGCTCGCGCAGGAGCTTCTCGGTCTGGTACACGAGGGTGTCGGCGTTGTTGCGGACCTCCGCCTCCTCGCGCCGGCGACGGTCGTCCTCGGCATGCGCCTCGGCGTCTCGCACCATGCGGTCGATCTCCTCCTTGGCCAGCGAGGACTCGCCCGTGATGGTCATCGACTGCTCCTTGCCCGTGGCCGTGTCGCGTGCGGAGACGTGCACGATGCCGTTGGCGTCGATGTCGAAGGTCACCTCGATCTGCGGGATGCCGCGCGGGGCGGGGGGCAGGTCCACGAGCTGGAACTTGCCCAGGGTCTTGTTGTACATCGCCATCTCGCGCTCGCCCTGGAGCACGTGGATCTCCACCGACGGCTGGTTGTCCTCGGCCGTGGTGAACACCTCGGAGCGCTTGGTGGGGATGGTGGTGTTGCGCTCGATGAGCCGGTGCATGACGCCGCCCTTGGTCTCGATGCCGAGCGACAGCGGGGTGACGTCGAGCAACAGGACGTCCTTCACCTCGCCCTTCAGGACTCCGGCCTGGACCGCCGCGCCGATGGCCACGACCTCGTCCGGGTTCACGCCCTTGTGGGGCTCCTTGCCCGTCAATCCCTGCACCAGGTCCTGGATGGCGGGCATGCGCGTCGATCCGCCCACGAGGACCACGTGGTGGATGTCGGACTTGGCGATCCCCGCGTCGGTGATGGCCTGCTCGAACGGTCCCTTGCACGCGTCGACCAGATCGGCGGTGATCTCGTTGAACTTGGCCCGCGTGAGCTTGAGGTCGAGGTGCTTGGGGCCCTCGGAGGTGGCGGTGATGAAGGGCAGGTTGATCTGGGTCTCCTGCACGGAGGACAGCTCGATCTTGGCCTTCTCGGCGGCTTCCTTCAGGCGCTGCAGGGCCATCTTGTCGGCGGACAGGTCCACGCCCTCGGTGTTCTTGAACTCGGTGACCAGCCAGTCGATGATGCGCTGGTCCCAGTCGTCACCACCGAGGTGGGTGTTGCCGGAGGTGGACTTCACCTCGAAGACGCCCTCGCCGATCTCGAGGATCGACACGTCGAAGGTCCCCCCGCCCAGGTCGAACACGAGAACGGTCTGCTCCTTGTTCTCCTTGTCCAGCCCGTAGGCGAGCGCGGCGGCGGTGGGCTCGTTGATGATGCGCAGCACTTCGAGACCCGCGATCTGGCCCGCCTCCTTGGTGGCGGTGCGCTGGGCGTCGTCGAAGTAAGCGGGGACGGTGATGACGGCCTGGTTGACGGTGTCGCCGAGGTAGGACTCCGCGTCCCTCTTGAGCTTCTGGAGGATGCGGGCCGAGATCTCCTGGGCGTTGTACTTCTTGCCGTCGATGTCGATGGACCACGACGTGCCCATGTGGCGCTTGACCGAGCGGATGGTGCGGTCGGGATTGGTGATGGCCTGGCGCTTGGCGACCTCGCCTACCAGGACCTCCCCCGACTTCGAGAACCCGACCACGGACGGCGTCGTCCTGCCCCCCTCGGCATTGGGGATCACGACCGGTTCTCCGGCCTCCAGGACGCTCACGACCGAGTTGGTGGTGCCGAGGTCGATTCCGACGGCCTTGGGCATGGGGGTGCCTCCGTATTCTGTGGTGCGGCCCCGGCGACTCTCACCAGGGCTTTTCTGTATGTACTTTCTTGACTGTGATGAGTATAGCGAACCTGAGTGCCATTGTATCAACTTTGGCAGGCAGGATCCAGCAGAATGGGCAGGACCCGCGGGAATTCCCGGGTGCAGGGCGGATGGGCGGGTGAGGAGCCGGGCCGCTGCGTCGTCCGTGGAAGGCCGGCGGGGCGCGGAACCGACCGCGGCGCGGGTCGTCCCCACGCCCTGCCGTGTCCTTCCGGGCCGCCTGGACCGGAGGGGTAGGTACCGTCCGGGAGGCCCCACAAGAACGCTACGCCCGGGGACCGGGGCCTCCCAGGGCCCTTGGTCCCCAACCGGTCAGGAGGCCAGGGCCTCCGCCAGGGTGCGCTCCACCGCCACCGGGCCCGGGACCAGGCGCAGGACGTCGTAACACTTGGAGCTCACGCCCAGGTCGGTGGTGTCAGCGATCTGCCTCCGGCCCCGTTCGGACACGTCCTGGGTGGCCTGGAGGCCGTCCCCTTCCCACAGCGTGAGGACCACGATCTCGTGGCGCGGGCCGTCGTGCTCGAGGCACACCAGGCCCCCCGGAAGTCCGGGCATGTGGCGTACTGCTCGGCGACACCGTCGAGCGCCTCGGTCAGTCCCGGGAGCTCGTCCGTGTCGATGTGGAAGGTCAGGACTCGGGCTCTGGTCATGGGTTCATTGTCCCGGCTCAGCCGGAGCGGTCCCCAGGGTCGTTCGGCCCCGGCCGGTGGGCTGGATGTCACAAAGAGCGACTTGGCGGATACCCAGAGAGTTCGAAGACCAAACCCGAGGGCCCAGCAGACCACGTTGCCGTTGCGCTTTGGGAGCTTTGGGCCCGGCGACGGGGGCCATAGGACCCTGCCCGAGCGGCGCCGATTGCGCTTTGCTTGGAGACATGCGCGAACCCAACTCCAACGAGTCGGAGCGCTCCCTGCTCGGGCGGGACATGGCTCACCCGGGTCGGGAAGGTGTGCAGGAAGCGGACGCAGCGGCACCGGGCGCAGGGACCCCATGGGCGGTCCCCGCGCTCGAGCGCCGGCTCAGTTGGTCGCTGGAGCCAGTTTGGTGATCACGACCAGCGCGTCGAGCACGTCGTAGGCCGATTGCAGGTTGTTGGTGCCGGTGGCCCGCATGAGCTCCAGGGCGGCCTCGTGCATCTCGATCACGCCGGGGTCGGTGGGCGACAACGTGTCGTCGCCCTGGGCGGTTGCCGACCAGGCCCGCAGGAACCGCTCTGCGGCGGCGACGATGGCCGCCGCATCCGCGCTCATCTCTGCACGTCTAGCCCGAAACCGGCCTGATCCCCACCGGGTCGACGTGAAATCTGCGTGAACCCGGCGCGTCCGGGACGCTCCGTGATCGTGCCGTCCCGCAGCGTTCCGTCGGGACACAGCGCCTGACTACGCTCGGAGGCGTGCCCGACCTGGTCCTGCTCCGCCACGGCGAGTCCACCTGGAACGCCGAGAACCTGTTCACGGGATGGACCGACGTGGACCTCACCGCCAAGGGCGAGGCCGAGGCCCGTCAGGCGGGTGTGCTGCTCGCCGCCGAGCAACGGGGGGGCCTCGACCTTCGGGTGCTGCACACCTCGGTGCTGACCCGGGCCGTGCGCACCGCCAACCTCACCCTGGACGAGATGGGCCGGAGCTGGCTCCCTGTGCGCCGTCACTGGCGCTTGAACGAACGCCACTACGGAGCCCTGCAGGGCCTGAACAAAAAGGAGACCGCCGCCGAGTTCGGCGACGAGCAGGTGAAGCAGTGGCGGCGCAGCTACGACATCCCGCCGCCGCCGCTGTCACGGGAGGCGGAGAACCACCCCGTCCACGACGACCGCTACCGGGACCTGCCGCCGGCGGTCCTCCCCGACACCGAGTGCCTGGCCGACGTGGTGCTGCGCATGGTGCCCTACTGGGAGGACGCCATCGCCGCCGATCTGCGCGCCTTCTCGGGCGTGCTCGTGGTGGCGCACGGCAACTCCATCCGGGCGCTGGTGAAGTACCTGAAGGACATCTCCGACGACGAGATCGTCGGCCTGGACGTGCCCACTGGCGTGCCCTGGTGGTTCGGCTTCGACGACGACCTCGAGCTCGTCTCCGACCGGCAGCTGGGTGACCCCGAGGCCATCAGGGCGGCGGCCGAAGCCGTCGCCCGTCAGGCGGGCTGACCCCCCCGGCCGGCCGGCCGCCTGGGGGGAGGCGGGCCGTGCCGGCCAGAGGGCCAGACCGTGGAGGGGTCAGAGGGCGTCGCGGCCCCTCTCCCCGGTGCGTACGCGCACCACCGCCTCGACGGGGATGACCCACACCTTGCCGTCCCCGATCTTGCCGGTGGCCGCGGTGTTGACGATGGCGTCGACCACCTCGTCGGCCTGCGTGTCGTCGACGAGCACCTCGACGCGGATCTTGGGGACGAAGTCCACCTCGTATTCCGCACCTCGGTACACCTCGGTGTGGCCCCGTTGGCGGCCGAAACCCTGGGCCTCGGTGAGGGTCATGCCCTGGACGCCGAGCGTCTTCAGGGACTCTTTGACCTCATCGAGCTTGAAGGGCTTGAGGACTGCCACGACCAGCTTCATTGTGCGCTCCCTTTCGTCGAGCTCGGCCGGGTCACTGTTCGCCTGCCGGAGGGGGTTCCGACGCTACTGGCGGTGCCTTGGAGCCGCCGGTCAGCCCGGCCATCTCGAAGGCGCTGCTGCTGGACACCCGCTCGGCGAGCGTCTCGTCGGGGAAGGCCTCCTCGTCGTGGATGGCCAGGTCGCCGATCTCGAGGATCTCGTCCTTGTAGCGGGCACCCCGCAGGACCAGACCGATGATCTTCATCAAGATGAAGGTCACGAGCGCCGACCAGAAGATGACCCAGATGGCGGCTCTGAACTGTTCCCACAGCTGGTGGGCCGAACCCGTGTACATCAACCCGCTCACCGAGAACGGCACACAATGGGCCGAGGACGCGGCGTAGTCCGCCGTCGAGGTGTTCACCACCTGCCCGGCCGAGTTCAGATGGCCGCAGCCGTACTCGATCATGTTCGGGTCGCCGAAGATGCCGAGCAACAGGCCACCGAACAAGCCGGCGATGCCGTGCGTGTAGATGACCCCGAGCGCATCGTCCACCTTCGAGAAGGGCCGCACCTTGGACAGGTAGTTCCAGGCGATCCAGACGATGACGGTGTCGATCAACCCGACGTAGATCGCGCCCCGGCCGTTCACCCAGCCCGCACAGGGGGTGATCCCGACCAGGCCGCAGATCATGCCGTTCACGCCACCCAGGAAGGTGGGCTTCTTCTGCTTGGAGAACCAGGCGTCGAGGCCCATCCAGGTGAGCACGCCCACCGCGGTGCACAGGTTGGTGTTGACCACCGCCGCGGCCGCGTCGGTCCCGGCGTAGTACGGGTCACCACCGTTGAACCCGTTCCAGCCGAGCCACAGGATGCCGGCTCCCACGGCCGCCATCACCAGGTTGTTGGGGATGGCGTTCTTCCGATCTCGTGCCAGGCGGGGGCCTAAGACCCAGGCCGCCACGAATCCCGACACACCGGCCGACATGTGGATGACGAACCCACCCGAGAAGTCGAGCGAGCCCTCCTGGGCGAAGTAGCCACCGCCCCAGAGCAGGAAGCCGTTGACGCCGTAGACGAAGGTCGACCACAGCGGCACCAGCAGGCACCAGGCGCTGAACTTGATCCGGCCCAGCACGCTCCCCAGGAACAGCAGGGGCGTGATGGCGGCGAAGACGAACTGGAAGTAAGCCAGCGTCGTCGTGGGGAAGTGGAAGGGGATGACGGTGTTCGCCGCTGACACCGCCTGGCCCTGTTCACCGAAGCTGTTGGTGATGTCCCCCGGTTTCCCGACGAAGTTCTCGAAGAAGTGTTTGACCCACCCCACCCCGGTGAGCTGGGTCTGGACCCCGTTCCTCACCCCCCCTCCGATCGAGGTGGCGCCGAAGCCCATCTTGTAGGACCACAGCACCCAGGCCACCAGGACGAGCGAGAAGCCGGCGAACATCATGGCCAGCACGTTCACCGCCCACTTCTTCTGGACGATCGACGCGTAGAGGACCGCCAGGCCGGGGAGGCTCATCAGGCCGACGAACGTGGCGGCCACGATCTGCCACGTATTGTCGCCCGTATTCAGCCAACTGGGATACGGAACGGGTACTGCTGCGCCTAGCACGGCTCCGGTGCTCCTCTCGTGCGGTCAATACGTTCCGGCTCCCCGAGCCATAGCCAAGGCGTCACGCAGCGCCGGGTGCGCCAAGGCCACGACAGGCGGGTCGCCCTGCCGCCGAAAGAATGCAACCCCTGAGTTTCGGCACGGTCACGCCAGTGTTACCAACGCGTGAACTGGAACCGGGCAGCGACCAAGGCGTGTACGCCCTGGTCAGAGGGGGGAACGCGGCGCCGGAGCGGTCACCGCAAGCGGGTCGACGTGGTGCCGTGGTGGTGCCGGCGCGCTTCGACCCCTGGTTGCAGGCCCCGCGCCCAGGCGGGGACCGGCGCCTTCAGCCTGCCCGCTTCTCGTCCTCGGGCTTGGGCCGGGCCGGGCGCCTGGCGGTCGAGCTGCGCGGCGTGTAGCGCTTGTTGGCCTGGGCGCGCGGCGCCCCCGGGGTGCCGCCCCCGCCGGAGCGGCGCGGCGTGTCCCCCGTGGCCTCCTTGAGCTCCTTCTGGAGCCGGTAGGCCCGCACGAGCAGCCAGGCGGCGATCAGGATGTAGGGGATGCCGAAGCCCCAGTAGTGGAGGTTGAAGATGGCCAGCCCGTAGAGGGCCATCACGATGCCGAGGTACATGCGCTTGCGGAACCAGGCCGTCACGAGCATGAGCACCGACAGGCCCAGGAGCACCAGGGTGAGCTCGTGGTACACCGACACGTTCACGTGCTGCTTGTTCCCCACGGCGGGATCGTTTGCGATCAGATCGTTGGTGACGAGAATCCCGATGATGGCGGAGATGGGCGCCAGCAGCAGCCCCATCAGCCGTTCCTTGTCGTTGCCGTACTTGGCCGCGACCTCGAGCTCCTCGAGCGTCATCGGCTTCTCGGCCTTGGACTTGGCGGGGGCGTCGGGCTCGACCGGCTTCAGGAACGCGCTGCTGAGCCGATCGCGCAGCGGGGCCTTGTCCGGGTCGTGCTTGACGCGCGGCAGGATGAGGAGCAGGCGGTGCCCGAGGCCCATCCGGGGCGGGGCACCACCCTCCGAGTCGTCGCCGTCGCGACCTCCGAGCATCGGAAAAGGCTAGCGCGCCCGTTTGCCTGCCAGCGAAGAGGCCGGCGCGCCGTCCCCGTTCGGGCGCCGGCGCCGGTGCCGCAGGACCAGGACACCGACGACGAGCACGAGGACGACGAGCAGCACGGCCGGAAGGATGAACACCCTCCACGACGCGTGTTCATGCTCGACGGTGCGGGGTAACGAGAGCAGCGGCGGGCTCCCGGGAGCGGCCACGGCCGCGATCCTCGCCCCCGGCGGGTAGAGCGACGTCCCGGGGATGGCCTCGGTGTAGCGATTGCCGTCGAACATGAACGTCCCCTTGCACGCATAGCCGGCACCATTGCTCCCGCTGCCCCCTAGCAGGCCGAGACACGACGACACCGTGACCCGGACAGCCACCCCGTGCCGGCGCAGATCGGTGATCTGCGCGTTCTTGTGTACCCCGGCCACGATGAGCACGACGGCCACGACGGCCAGGGCCACCAGAGCGCCGACGCCGACCACACGGCCGAGGCGGCGGACGTCCACGTCCACGCCGGCGCCCCGCAGCGTCGACAGTGCCTCGTCCGCCAGATCGCCCGGCGGGCCGTCGCCCGGCGAGCCGTCGCCCGGCGCGCCCGTCTCCCCGGTGTCCGGTTGCGGTCCTCCAGTGATCGGGAGATCGTAGCGACATCCCCCGCCGGGACCCCCGGGACTGTCGCCCCGCGATCTCTGCGTCGGCGGGCGCCCACCGGTAGCCTTCCGCCATGCCGCGAAAGCACGAACTCGACCTCAGCAAGATCTGGATGTTTTCGGCCTGCTCGGCGAGCCAATTGCGCACCGTGCGAAGGGCCGTGGAGGAGGTGGTGGTGCCCGCCGGGCGCGTGCTGTGCGAGGAGGGGACCATCGGCCGGGAGTTCTTCTTCGTCGTCGACGGCACCGCCTCGGTACGGCGCAACGGGCGCCGGGTGACGACCCTCGGGCCCGGCAAGTGGTTCGGGGAATTGTCGCTGCTCGACCGTCAGCCCCGGTCGGCCACGGTGGTGTCGGAGACGCCCATGACCCTGCTCGTCCTCGAGCAGCGGCGCTTCAACGGCCTGCTCGACGAGATGCCGGCGCTGGGCCGCAAGCTGCTCGTGGCCATGTCCCAGCGCTTGCGCGACGCGGACACCAAAGCCCTCAACTGAACGGCCGACCGGTCTGGGCGGGGTCGGGCCCGTCGATCGGATCCGGGCTACTCCGGGTCGGCGGCGACCTGCAGCGAGGCCTCGACCACCTGTGACAGGTCGAGCACCTTGACGTCGTCCTCGCGGGCCCGGGCCCGCACGGCGTCGTCGAGCATGATGAGGCAGTAGGGACACGCCGTCGACACGACGTCGGCGCCGGTCCCGAGCGCCTCGTCGGTGCGCTCCAGGTTGACGCGCTTGCCGAGGCTCTCCTCCATCCACATGCGCGCCCCGCCCGCGCCGCAGCAGAAGCTGCGCTCCCGGCACCGCTTCATCTCGATCTGCTCCACCCCGCCGATGGCGTCGAGGACGTTGCGGGGCTCGTCGAAGACCCGGTTGTGCCGGCCCAGGTAGCAGGGGTCGTGGTAGGTGACCTTGGCCTCCATGGTGCCCGGGGTGAGCTTGCCCGCCTCCACCAGATGGCTGAGCAGCTGCGAGTGGTGGATCACCTGGAAGTTGCCACCCAGGTCGGGGTACTCGCGCGACAGCGAGTTGAAGCAGTGCGGGCACGAGGCGATGACCTTCTTGGCGCCCACCTCCTCCAGGGTGGCGATGTTGGCCTTGCCCATCTCCTGGTAGAGGTACTCGTTGCCGAGGCGCCGGGCCGGGTCGCCGGTGCAGGTCTCGCGGGGCCCGAGGATGGCGAAGCGCACGCCGGCCCGGTGCAGCAGGCGCGCCGTGGACTGGGTGGCCTTGCGGGCCCGCTCGTCGAGGGCTCCCGCGCACCCCACCCAGTAGAGGTACTCGATGTCGTCGGGGATGGTGCCGGTGATGACGGGGATCTCGAAGTCGAGGGCCTGGGTCCACTCGGTGCGCTTGGCGCCCCCGAGACCCCACGGGTCGCCCTGGTTCTCGATGTTGCGCAGCATGAGCCCGGCCTCGGTCGGGAAGCGCGACTCCATGAGGACCTCGTAGCGGCGCATCTCGACGATGGTGTCGACGTGCTCGATGTCGACCGGGCACTCCTCCACACACGCCCCGCACGTCAGGCACGACCACAGTACGTCGGGGTCGATCGTCGCCGGGCACGAGCGTGGGGGCGTCCGCCTTGGCCACGGCGGCGGCCGTCTGGGGGTCGGGGTGCGTGCCCAGTTCCATGCTGGCGGGGGCCCCCACCAGGCGGGGCGAGGACTCGAAGAGGTTGTCGCGCAGCGCCATGATGAGCAGCTTCGGGGACAGGGGCTTGCCCGTGTTCCAGGCGGGGCACACCGACTGGCAACGACCGCACTCGGTGCACGTCAAGGTGTCGAGCAGCTGCTTCCAGGACAGGTCTTCGATGTGGCCCGCCCCGAACACGGTGTCCTCGGAGACGTTCTCCATGTCCATGTCGGGGGTGTTGTAGAGCGGGCCCAGGGCACGGGGGCGGCGTGAGGTGGCCACGTTGATAGGGGCAAGCGCGATGTGGAGGTGCTTGGAGTAGGCGAGGAAGACCCCGAAGCCCACGATCACGGTGATGTTGAGGATGAGAAGCACCGTCTCCAGGTCGGAGTTGATCCCCGCCCCGAAGTGGACGAAAAGGCGGGATACGGCGCGGGAGGCAAAGGGCCACCAGGAGTTGCCGTAAGGGAAATTGCCGGTGTTGACCTGGGCGGCGCGGTAGCCGATCAGGGTGAGCATGACCAGGGCGATCATGACCAGGACCAGCCAGGCCGCTCCGGTGTGGGAACCGAAGAAGCGCGACCGGCGGTCCTTGCGCTTGGGCGAGTTGGCGTAGCGGATGGCGGTGAACACGCACAGCGACACGAGGACGGCCACGGCAAAGAAGTCCTCGATGAATCCCAGCGCCCGGCCCCGGCCGATGAGGGGGACGAAGAAGTCCCGGTCGAACAGGTCCCCGTAGGCCTCGAGGATGGTGAACAGCAGGATGGTGAAGCCCCAGAACGTGAAGGCATGGGCCATGCCCGGGACCGTCCACCGCAGCAACTTGCGCTGGCCGCCGACCTCGGAGAGCTCGGCCCAGACGCGGGAACGGACCTCGGTGAAGCGCTTGGGGTCGGGGCGGCCCTTGCCGACGAGGCGGAAGAGGTAGGTGAAGCGGTGGCCGGCGATGGCCAAGGCGATCGCGGTCGCGCCCAAGCCGAGGGCGATCCTGATGGGCAACGTCTCTCCTAGGAGGTCAGGGGCGGAAGTTCTCGAAGTACCGACTGGGGGTGGGGCCGTGCTGGCCCTGGTACTTCGAGCCCAGACCCGCCGTGCCGTAGGGCTGGTCGGCGGGTGTGGTCATGCGGAGAAAGCTGATCTGCCCGATCTTCATGCCGGGGTAGACGGTGATGGGGAGATTGGCCACGTTGGAGAGCTCCAGGGTGAGGTGCCCGTCCCAGCCGGCGTCCACGAACCCGGCCGTGGAGTGGATGAGGAGCCCGAGGCGCCCCAGGGAGGACTTGCCCTCGAGGCGGGCGACCAGGTCGTCGGGGAGCCCGACCCGCTCGAGGGTGGATCCCAGGATGAACTCGCCGGGATGGAGGATGAGGGCTTGGCCGTCGGGGATCTCGACTAGCTCGGTGAGGTCCTCGAGGTCTTCCCGGACGTCGATCACGCGCATGGAGTGGTTGCGGAAGAGCCGAAAGTAGCGGTCTACGTGCAGGTCAACGGACGAGGGCTGGATGCACTGGGCGCCCAGGGGGTCGATGACGATCCGCTTGGCGTCGAGCTCCTCGCGGATGGACCGATCGGAAAGGACCACGGGGCAGCACGATAGTGTGATGCCCTCTTGCGGGCGTAGTTCAGCGGCAGAACATCAGCTTCCCAAGCTGAGAACGAGGGTTCGATTCCCTTCGCCCGCTCT